>NZ_JBFARC010000002.1:0-1198733 GCF_040674075.1 Mycobacterium sp. NPDC050551
CTGCACCCCCAAACGGGAAAATGCGGACACAACCCCAAAAAACAACAAACAAAAACCACCAAACACACTATTGAGTTCTCAAACAACACACCCGCTCCGCGGGCAACCCTGCCACTGTACTGCATGTGGACAGAGAGGTCAAACCGCGTCCGCCGGGCCTTTCGGCCGGGGCCGTCGGTGTTTCACTAGCATACGCGCTGATGCCGTGAGCTCAAAATCGGCTGGCCACAAGGCAAATCGGCGGCGCGCCGACCGCCACAGCGGCTAGGAGACCCGTTCGATCTCCGCGCCGAGACTCACCAGGTTCTCGACGAACAGCGGATAGCCGCGGTCGATGTGGAACACGTCGTGAACCTCGGTGTCGCCGTCGGCGACCAGGCCGGCGAGCACCAGTCCGGCACCGGCCCGGATGTCGGACGACCAGACCGGCGCGCTGGAGAGCTGCGGTATCCCCCGCACCACCGCGTGGTGGCCGTCCGTGCGCGCATCGGCGCCGAGCCGGATCATCTCCTCGACGAACCGGAACCGGGCCTCGAACACGTTCTCCGTGATCATCGACGTCCCGTCGGCGATCGCCGCCAGCCCGATCGCCATCGGTTGCAGGTCGGTGGGAAAGCCCGGGAACGGCAGCGTCGCGACGTTCACCGCTCGGGGGCGCTCGTACTGAACGACCCGGAAGCCGTTGTCGTGCTGCGTCACGGTCGCACCGGCGTCGTGCAGCTTGTGCAGCACCAACTGCAGGTGCTGCGGGTCCACCCCTGTCACCGAGATGTCGCCGCGTGTCATCGCCGCAGCGATGCCCCAGGTGGCGGCGACGATGCGGTCACCGATCACGCGGTGCTCGGTGGGATAGAGCCGGTCGACACCGGTGATCGTCAGCGTCGAGGAACCGGCGCCGGAGACCTGCGCGCCCATCTGGTTGAGCATCGTGCAGAGGTCGACGACGTCGGGTTCGCGGGCCACGTTGTGAATCGTCGTCACGCCTTCGGCGAGCACCGCGGCCATCAGGATGTTCTCGGTGGCGCCCACCGACGGGAACTCGAGCTGGATCTCCGCCCCGTGCAGATGATCGGCCTCGGCCACGACGCAGCCGTGTTCGATGTTGCACCGCGCCCCGAGCTGTCGCAGCCCTGCCTGGTGCATGTCCAACGGCCGCGACCCGATCGCGTCGCCGCCGGGCAACGCGACCTTCGCCCGCTTACATCGGCCGACCAGAGGTCCGAGCACGCACACCGACGCCCGGAACTGCCGCACCGCGGCGAAGTCGGCGTCGTACTTCAATTCGTCGGGCGACGTGATCCGCACGGTGTCCCCGGTCAGTTCGACCGTGGCACCCAGGCCGCGCAGGACCTCCGCCATCAGCGGAACGTCGAGGATGTCGGGGCAGTTGGTGATCGTGCTCGTACCCTCGGCCAACAGCGACGCGGCCATCAGCTTGAGCACACTGTTCTTGGCGCCCCCGACGGCAACTTCGCCCGATAACCGGCTACCGCCGGTCACCACGAATCGCTCGCTCACGCCGGTCAGTGTAAACAGCGCACGGGGCTAATACAGAAATGCGAGCCGAGCTCCCCGGTGCCGCGTGCCGGTACGGTTTGTCCATGGCCGTGCACCTGACCCGCATCTACACCCGCACCGGCGACGACGGAACGACCGGTCTCAGTGATTTCAGCCGGGTCGCGAAGAACGACCCCCGGCTGGTGGCGTATGCCGACTGCGACGAGACGAACGCCGCGATCGGGACGGCGATCGCCCTGGGCAACCCGGATCCGCGTATCCGGGAGGTGTTGCTGCAGGTGCAGAACGATCTGTTCGATGCGGGCGCCGACCTCTCCACGCCCGTCGTCGACAATCCGGAACACCCGCCGCTGCGCGTCCCGCAGACCTACATCGATCGGCTCGAGACGTGGTGCGACGAGTTCAACGAGCCGCTTCCGGCGTTGAATTCCTTTGTCCTGCCCGGTGGTACGCCCCTCTCGGCGCTGCTGCACGTTGCCCGCACGGTCGCCAGGCGCGCGGAACGGTCGGCGTGGACGGCAGTCGACGTGCACGGCGATTCGGTCCACGTGCTGCCGGCCAAGTACCTCAACCGGCTGTCGGACCTGCTGTTCATCCTGTCGCGGGTGGCCAACCCCGGCGGCGACGTACTGTGGCAGCCCGGCGGCCCGGCAGGTACCAAGGCGACCTAGCGCGTCAGTAGTTGCGGCGCCTGGCCCGTGGGGACGGCCGGGACTCCAGCCAGGACAGGAACGCCGTCAGCGCGCCGCGGTCCAATGCCACCTCGTAGCCCTGCCGTTCGTCTCCGGTGTCCCGCAGTTCGAGCACCACGATCTCGTCGGTCATGATGTCGAATTCGTCGCCGCGCGGGGCCCGCCGCGACACGATCTCCACGCCACGGCGGCTCAACCGCCGATCCGGCCACCATCGCAGGCTCGACAGCCGGTAGAACTCGGCTTCCCCACCGCGGTACCGCATCACGCCGTGCCGCCAGCCGTGGCCGCCGACCGCAGGGACATCCCGCAGGATCGCGCCGGTACCGCCGACCTGCCTCAGCTTCCACAGCCGGTAACACAGGACGGCGACGACCGACGCCAGCACACCGGTGAGCGCAACCATGATCCACATGGACGCGCTCATGGCCGGAATCTAGTCGATCTGGCCCAAGGCGCGAAGCCTCGCGCGCCCTCTGGCCGCGGTCGCCTCGTCGTCGGAGTCCGCGTCGGTCTTCGCCTGCTCGGCGTTGATCTCGGATTCCAACTCAGCCGATTCCGCGAGGATGATCACGCCTTCATCGGTGACCGACATGAAGCCGCCGTCGACGGCGACCCGCAGGTCCTCTTCGCCCTCGCGTTCGACACGCACCATGGCGTCGTCGACGAGTTGCGCCACCAGCGGGATGTGCCGGGGCAGGATGCCGATCTCACCGGAGGTGGTGCGGGTGAAGACGAAAGTCGCCTTCCCCGACCAGATCTCCCGCTCGACGGCGACGATGTCAACGTCCAGTTCGGAGTCAGCCATCGCTAGTCGTCCTTGTCAGCGTCATCGCCCTTGCTGTCGCCGCCCTTCTTGGCGTCGTCCTTCTTGGCGTCGTCCTTCTTGCTCTCGCCGTTCGAATCGCCGCTGTCCGAGTCGCCGTCGGAGTCGCTGCCGTCCGAGTCGCCTTCCGAGTCGCTGCCGTCCGAGTCGCTCTGGACCGGCGCACCGTCGCTGGCGTTGTCGTCCATCTTCGCGCCGAGGCTCTCCGCCTTCTTCTGCAGATCCTCGAGGCCGCCGATGAGGAAGAACGCCTGCTCCGGCAGGTGGTCGAAGTCGCCCTTGGACAGCTTGTCGAACGCCTCGATGGTCTCCTTGAGCTCGACGGTCGAACCGGGCTGGCCGGTGAACTGCTCGGCAGCCATCATGTTCTGGCTCAGGAAGCGCTCGATACGACGGGCGCGCTGCACCAGCTGCTTGTCCTCCTCGGCGAGTTCGTCGATGCCGAGGATGGCGATGATGTCCTGGAGGTCCTTGTAGCGCTGCAGGATCCGGATGACCTCCTGGGCAACCCGGTAATGCTCGTCACCGACGACCGACGGGTCGAGGATGGTCGAGCTCGAGGCCAGCGGGTCCACCGCCGGGAAGATGCCCTTGGAGAACACCGAACGGCTCAACTCCGTTGTCGCGTCGAGGTGGGCGAACGTGGTCGCCGGCGCGGGGTCGGTGTAGTCGTCGGCGGGCACGTACACGGCCTGCATCGAGGTGATGGAGCGGCCACGCGTCGAGGTGATGCGCTCCTGGAGCTCACCCATCTCGTCGGCCAGGGTCGGCTGGTAGCCCACCGCGGACGGCATACGGCCGAGCAGCGTGGACACCTCGGAGCCGGCCTGGGTGAACCGGAAGATGTTGTCGATGAAGAGCAGCACGTCCTGCTGCTGCTCGTCGCGGAAGTACTCGGCCATGGTCAACGCCGACAGGGCGACGCGCATACGCGTGCCGGGCGGCTCGTCCATCTGACCGAACACCAGCGCGGTGTCCTTGAGGACGTTGGCATCGGCGAGCTCGACCCAGAGGTCGTTGCCCTCACGGGTGCGCTCACCCACGCCGGCGAACACCGAGGTGCCGCCGAAGTTGCGGGCGATGCGGTTGATCATCTCCTGGATCAGCACCGTCTTGCCGACGCCGGCACCGCCGAACAGGGCGATCTTGCCGCCACGCACGTACGGCGTCAGCAGGTCGACGACCTTGAGGCCGGTCTCCAGCATCTCGGTGCGGGGTTCCAGCTCGTCGAACGGCGGCGGCTTGCGGTGGATCGACCAGTGGTCGAAGTCCTCGCCGTAGCCGGGCTCGTCGAGGCAGTCACCGAGCGCGTTGAACACGTGGCCCTTCACGCCGTCACCGACCGGCACGGAGATGGACTTTCCGGTGTCGGTCACCTCCACGCCGCGGACCAGGCCGTCCGTGGGCTGCATCGAGATGGTGCGCACCAGGCTGTCGCCGAGGTGCTGAGCGACCTCGAGGGTCAGCGTCTTGGCGAGGTCGCCGTAGGTGATCTCGGCGTGCAACGCGTTGAACAGCTCGGGCACCGATCCGCGCGGGAACTCGACGTCGACGACGGGCCCGGTGATGCGTACCACGCGACCGGCGGTGTCGGTGCTGGTCTTCTTTTCAGCAGTAGCAGTCATGTCTCTTCTTCGCTTCCTAGCTTCTTCGCTGGGCTTCCGGGCCTTGGTTTACTTCTTGGCGGCGTCCGCGAGCGCATTGGCGCCACCGACGATTTCGCTGATTTCCTGAGTGATCTGGGACTGCCGTTCACGGTTGGCCATGAGCGTCAGTTCCTTGATCAGATCGTCGGCGTTGTCCGTCGCCGACTTCATCGCACGCCGGCGCGATGCCGACTCCGACGCCGCCGCCTCGAGCAGCGCGGCGAAGATCCGGGTGGACACGTACCGCGGCAGCAGAGCGTCGAACAGCGTCTCCGCGTCGGGCTCGAAGGAGAACAGCGTGTGCGGCTCGTTGTCCTCCTCCTCGCTGTACTCCACCACCAGCGGAGCGATCCGGCGGGCGATAGCCGACTGCGACAGCATCGACTTGAACTCGGTGAACACGATGTGCAGTTCGTCCAGACCGAGGACGCCGTCCGCACCCGCGTCGTCGCCTTCGTCGTCCTCACCCGCCATGAACGCGTCGACCAGGGTCGACCCGATCTCCTGCGCGTGAGAGTAGTCGGGCCGCTCGGAGAAGCCGTTCCACGACTCGGCGATGTCCCAGTTACGGAAGCTGTAGTAACCCAAGGCTTTACGGCCGACCGTGTAGAGGACGGGCTCCTTGCCCTCCTCGCGCAGCAGCGAGAACAGCTCCTCGGAACGCCGGAACACGTTGGCGTTGTAGGCCCCGGCCAGCCCTCGATCCGAGGACACCACCAGCACACCGGCCCGCCGCGGATTCTCGCGTGCGACGAGCAACGGATGGTCCAGCGCACTGGCGCTGGCGAGCTCGGTGAGCATGTTGGTGATCTCGCGGTCGTAGGGCCGAGCCGCCTGGACTCGGGCCTGCGCCTTGGCGATACGCGAGGTCGCGATCAGCTCCTGGGCCTTGGTGATCTTCTTGATCGAGCCCGCGGAGCGGATGCGGCCGCGCAGTTCGCGCAGTGTGGCAGCCATGGGTTATGAACGCCTTACTTCTTCTTCGGAGCGGGCTTGCGGACCTTGACCGATTCCTTCTCGAGGTCCTCGTCGGACATGGCGTCGACGTTCTCGTCGGCAACGACGGATTCGCCGGTGGAGCTCTCGAAGCCCTTCTTGAAGTCGTTGACGGCGTCAACGAGCTTCTTCTCGAGCTCATCGGACAGCTTCTTGCTGTCCCGGATCTCGTCGAAGATCTCCTGCTTCGAGGACTTCACGTGCTCGAGGAACTCCTGCTCGAAACGCATCACGTCCTCGATCGGCACCGAGTCGAGGTGTCCACGGGTGCCGAGGAAGATCGCCACCACCTGCTCCTCGACCGGCATCGGGCTGTTCTGCGGCTGCTTGAGCAGCTCCACCAGCCGGGCGCCGCGGTCCAGCTGCGCCTTGGAGGTCGCGTCCAGGTCTGAGGCGAAGGCGGCGAACGACTCGAGCTCGCGGTACTGAGACAGATCCAGGCGCAGCGAGCCTGCCACCTCCTTCATCGCCTTGATCTGCGCGGCGCCACCGACGCGGGACACCGAGACACCGACGTTGATGGCCGGCCGCACACCCTGGTTGAACAGGTCGGTCTCCAGGAAGCACTGGCCGTCGGTGATCGAGATGACGTTGGTGGGGATGTAGGCCGAGATGTCGTTGGCCTTGGTCTCGATCAGCGGCAACCCGGTCATCGAGCCGCCCCCCAGCTCGTCGGAAAGCTTCGCGCAACGCTCCAGCAGCCGCGAGTGCAGGTAGAACACGTCGCCGGGGAACGCCTCGCGGCCCGGCGGACGGCGCAGCAGCAGGGAGATGGCGCGGTAGGCCTCGGCATGCTTGGTCAGGTCGTCGAACACGATCAGCACGTGCTTGCCGTCGTACATCCAGTGCTGCGCGATGGCCGAACCGGCATACGGCGCGAGCCACTTGAAGCCGGCCGAGTCCGAGGCCGGCGCGGCGACGATGGTGGTGTACTCCATCGCACCGCCGTCTTCGAGCGTCTGCCGCACGCTCGCGATCGTGGTGCCCTTCTGGCCGACGGCGACGTAGACGCAGCGCACCTGCTGATCCGGATCGCCGGTCTCCCAGTTCTGTCGCTGGTTGAGGATGGTGTCGACGCAGACCGCGGTCTTGCCGGTCTTGCGGTCACCGATGATCAGCTGCCGCTGGCCACGGCCGATCGGCGTCTGCGAGTCGATCGCCTTGATGCCGGTCTGCAGCGGCTCGCCGACGCCTTGGCGCTGCACCACCGACGGGGCCTGCAGCTCGAGGGCGCGACGCTCGGTGGTCTCGATCTCGCCGCGGCCGTCGATCGGCTGGCCCAGCGGGTTCACGACGCGGCCCAGGAAGCCGTCACCGACGGGTACCGACAGCACCTCGCCGGTCCGCTTGACCTGCTGGCCCTCTTCGATCTTGTCGAAGTCGCCGAGGATCACCGCGCCGATGCTGTGCTCGTCGAGGTTGAGTGCCACGCCGAGGACACCGCCGGGGAACTCGAGCAGTTCCTGCGTCATCACCGAGGGCAGCCCCTCGACGTGCGCGATACCGTCACCGGCGTCGATCACGGTGCCGATCTCTTCGCGGTCGGTGTCGGTGGCGAAGTTGGCGACGTAGTCCTCGATCGCCCCCTGGATGTCAGCAGCCGAGATGGTCAACTCTGCCATGCGTTCGTCTTCCTGCCTCTTGTGTTCGTGGTCTGTGGTGTGGTTGTCAGCCCGGTAACCGGGTCTCGGCCGCGGCGAGACGCGACGACAGCGAGCCGTCGATGACCTCGTCGTTCACTGCGATGCGCAGTCCGCCCAGGATGTCGGGCTCGATCTGCATCTGGATCGACACCGGGTGACCGTAGATACGGCTGAGCACCTCGGTGAGCCGGGTGCGCTGGTTGTCGCTGAGCGCGGCGGCGGCGGTCACGTGGGCCACCACCTCACCCCGCCGGGCCACGGCGAGCTCGGCCAGCTCACGCACGACCTCGTCGGCGCGTTCACCGGTCAGCAGTTCGACGGCCTGGGCGAGCAGTGCCTTCGTGGTGTCGCTGGCTCCACCGGCCGAACTCCCGAGCACCGAGTCGAGCAGTGCGATCCTGCCCTCTGCGGGAGTGGTGTAGTCGCTGAGCAGTGCGCTGAGCTGGTACTCCTCGTCGATGATCCGGCTGAAACGGAACAGCTGATCCTCGACCTCTGCGGTCTCGTCGTTGCGCTCGGCGCGCACCAGCAGGGCGACCCTGGCGGCATGCCGCAGCGCGAAGACCAGATCGTCGGAATCGGACCACCGCTGCAGCGCCGCCGTCTTGACGACCTCGAGCGCGGTGTCGGACACCTTGCCCGAGAGCAGTGTCTCCGCCAGATTCGCCCTGCCCTCGGAATCGTCCGTCGACTCCGCCAGGTGTTTGGCCAGCACAGTCTCGGTGCGCAGCAGCTTCGTCACGGCGACCAGATCGTCGGCCAGCGTGGTGAGTCCGTCCGCGTCGGCGCCGTCGGTCAGTTCCTCGAGACGGGCCACCACCGCGTTGAGCGCTTCGCGGCTCGTCGCCCGCAGCCGGGCGCCGACGGCTTCGTCGACCGAAGCCTCCGACGGAGCCATCGCGTCGAGTTCGTCGAGGAACCGGTCGACGGTGGCCGACTGACGGCCCTCGTCGGACACGTGCTCGCGAACGATTTCGCTTGCGCGCGCGACTGATTCGGTGCCCAGATGCTGTCGCAGCTCGCGGATGAGCTGCTGGCGCAGGAGCTGGACCTGCTGCGCGCCCTGCACCTTGATCCGCTCGACTTCGCTGTCGGCCTGGGCCCGCATCTGCTCGGCGATCTTCTCGGCGTCGGCGCGGGCCTCCTCGACCACCCTGGCCGCGTCGGCCTTGGCCTCCTCGACCGCCTTGGCGTGCTGGGAGTCGGCCTGAGCAACCTTGTTGGAGGCCGTCGCGCTCTCCTCCAGCTGCCGGCGCACCGTCTCCTGCTGCGTGGTCATCATCCGGCGAACCGGAGGAACGACGTAACGCCACAGCAGCCAGAGGATGACCACGAAACCGATGAGCTGACCGATGAATGTCGACATGTGGTTACCGTCCCTGACTGGTCGCTGCGGACCCGCTGGTGACATCGACTCCGAGCACGCGGCTCGCCAGGGTCGCCGACAGCGTCTCGATCGACGACTGCAGTTCGGCCGAGGTCTGCCGACCCTGTTCGGACAGTTCGTCGTTCGCGCGTGCAAGCGTCTCCGCCGTCTCGGCGCTCGCCCGGCCGCGCATGTCCTCGAGGATCTTGCGGCCCTCGCCGCGGGCGTCGTCGCGGATCCCCGCGGCGTCGCGCCGGCCCTTGCCCATCACCCTGCGGGAATCGGCCTGCGCGGCCGCGAAGAGTTCGGCCGACTTCTTGTTGTCGTCGTTGGTCTTGGCGACCATCGCCTCGCGGTCGTTCAGCACCTTGCTGATCGGCGGCACCACGAACTTGGCGATGACGAACAGCACGATCAGGAAGATGAGCAGCACGAAGAAGAACGTGCCGTTCGGGATGAGGAAGTTGCCGCCGCCCCCGCCGCCTTCTTCGGCGGCGAGGATGGCGGTGCTCAGGTCGCCCATGCCGCGAATGGCTACTTGACCGGGGTGGCGAACACGAACAGGGCCATGAACGCCAGGTTGATGAAGTACGCGGCCTCGACCAGACCCACCGTGATGAAGAACGGCGTGAAGAGTCGACCCTGCGCCTCCGGCTGACGGGCGATTCCGGCGATCAGCGCGTTACCGGCGATACCGTCACCGATACCCGCGCCGATGGCGCCGCCGGCCATGATCAGTCCACCGCCGATGAGTGCGCCGGCAGCGATTGTGGGATCCATTCCTTATCCTCCTTGATAACTGGTAGTGGCCTACCAGGACGTGGGTCGTGCTCGTGCTCGTGCGGTAAAGCGGTGGCGCGGTCGATCAGACGATCAGTGATGGTCCTCGTCGAGTTCCATGGACTGACTGAAGTACAGGATGGTCAGCAGCGCGAAGATGAAGGCCTGGATCGCGCCGACGAACAGGTCGAACATCTTCCAGATCGCGTTCGGCGCCCACATGATCCAGGGCGGGAACAGTGCGATCAGGGCGACCAGGATGCCGCCGGCGAAGATGTTGCCGAAGAGTCGCAGGGACAGCGAGATCGGCTTGGCCAGCTCCTCGACCAGGTTGATCGGCGCCAGGATCGCGACGTGGCCCTTCAGCAGTTTCTTCGGGTGGCCGAGCGGGCCACGGCGCCAGAAGCCGGCCGCGTGGTAGGCGATGAAGACGAAAAGCGCCAGCGCCAGCACGAAGTTGATGTCCGACGCCGCCGGTTTGAGCAACTCGTGGACGCCGGTCGCGTCGGAGTACTGCACCGGCAGGACGGACAACCAGTTGGCGACCAGGATGAAGGCGAACAGCGTCACGGCGAGCGGCAGCACGAACGGTGCGATCTTCATTCCGATCGCGGCCTCGATCTGGTTGCGCATCTGGACGGTCAGCGCCTCCCAGAACAGCTGTACGCCGTTGGGCACGCCGCTCGAGGTGACCTTGGCCCGCAGGAAGAAGGCCAGCCCCAGCACGATGGCTGCGGCGATCGCCGTGGAGAGGATCGTGTCGGTGTTGACGGTCAGCCCGAACCAGTGGGCCTCGGTGTGGTGGCCGACCTGAATGCCGCTCTCCGCGGCCAGGATGGTCTGCGTCATTGCTGTGGAGTCTCTCCTTCGAGTCCGTCAGCGGCTTGGGCTTTGAGCTTTTTCACGACCGGCAGTGCCGTCGAGGCCACCAGGATGACCTGGAACAGCGCCATGCCGAACACCACTCCGAGTCCCTGTGGCTTGAAGATGTAGGCGATGGTCAGCCCGATCACCGTCATGACCAGCAGGCGGGTGGCCGAGTTCAGCGCCATGTTGCGCTTGAGTGGGTGGTCCTTCGCGGTGATGGACTCCACCGACCGCTGGATCAGCACCGCGTTGATGAGACCGAGCGCGAGGCCGATGGCGAAGAAGGCACCCACCATGGGGTGATCGAGCAGTGCAGCGGCCCCGGTCGCGAGCGCGGCCAGCGCCACGCAGATGATGAGCAGGCGCACCGGCCGGAAAGCGACTGCGGGCAACACCAACGGCGCGTCCTGCGCTGGCGTCGTCACGACTTCACCTCAATCCCGCGAATCTGAGAAGTTGTCCCGATGTTCCTGTGCGTGCCTGCCGAGCGTATCGGAGGGCGAAAAGCTCGCTGGAATCACCCAAGGGGCAGCTCCCTTTGTCGGTCGTTCTTCCGCGTCGTCAGGCTGTGAAACCGACGACCCGGGGGCCGGCAACCCGCGAGGTCTTTCGGGTTCTGGAGGAAAGGTACCACATGGTAGGCGGCCCTAAACCGGACCTACTACTTTTTGTCGTACATGGCCGGATCGGCCGCTTCCACGGGGTCCTGCCCGCGTCGCAGGAGCGGGATCAGGGTGGCCACGATCGCGACCACGATGGCGGCGAGCATCACGCCGCCGGTGTATCGCGGATCGAAGAAGATGGTGCTCGCGGCGCCCAGCGCGATGATGCCCACCCACAGGTAGATCAGCAGCACCACCCGACGGTGCGAGTGGCCGATCTCCAGCAACCGGTGGTGCAGATGCATCTTGTCGGGGCTGAAGGGGCTGAGCCCCGCCCGGGTGCGACGGATGATCGCCAGCAGCATGTCGAGGGCGGGCACCAGCATCACCGCGACCACCAACAGGAACGGCGACAGCAGGGCGAACACGTCGCGCGCGCCGTAGGCGGTCTGCGAGATCGGGCCCGCCGCGGTGGTCGACGCCGCGGCCAGCATCAGGCCGATCAGCATCGACCCGGAGTCGCCCATGAAGATCTTGGCGCGGTGGAAGTTGTGTGGAAGGAACCCCAGACACGCACCGGCGAGCACCACCGAGATGACTGCCGGCGGGTAGAACAACACGTCGCCGCCGTGGTCGCGGAGCAGTCCGACGGAGAAGATGCAGATCGCCGACGCGGTGATCAGGCCCAGTCCGGCGGCCAGACCGTCCAGACCGTCGACGAAGTTCATCGCGTTGACGATCGCCACGGTCAGCGCGAGCGTGAGCAGGATCGACGACACCTGGTCGAGCACGATGGTGCCGACACCGCCGATCGGGATGTAGAGCACGCTCCACGCCACCCCCATCGTGACGAGCACGCTGGCGGCGGTGATCTGGCCGGCGAACTTGGTCAGCGCGTCCAGCCCCCAGCGGTCGTCGATCAGGCCGATCGCCATGATCAGCCCGCCGGCGACCACCACCGCAGGCATGCCGGTCGAGTAGACGAACCCCCGGGTCAGAGCGGGAAGTTGAGAGGCGAGCAGGACGGCTGCGGCGACACCGACGTACATCGCCAGGCCGCCCATCCGGGGGGTCGGCTGCACGTGCACGTCGCGCTGGCGGGGAACGGCCACCGCGCCGAGACGGGTGGCCAGCACCCGCACCCATCCGGTGGCGAAGTAAGTGATGATGGCGGCGGTCAGGCCGACGAGCGCGAGCTCGCGCAGCGGCACGCCCGCACCGCGGTCGGACAGCGCCAGCAGTTCCTGCGACGCATGATCGAGCACTGCTGTCATTACCGCGCCACCGTACTGCAACCGCGCGGGCTCACTCGGTGAGCAGGCTCTCGGTGTTCACCCCGAGGACCTCGGCGATCGACTCCGCGCTGACCGGCCCGACGCGCAGGATGCGCGGGTGGGCGCCGGTGAGGTCGACGATGGTGGAGGCCGACTGCTGGGCCGACGGGCCGGCGTCGAGGTACACCTCCACCTGGTCGCCGAGCTGGGCCCGCGCGTCGGCGGCCGTCACCGCGGCGGGCCGGCCGGAGATGTTGGCGCTCGACACGGCCATCGGGCCGACCTCGCGCAGCAGTTCGATGGCCACCGGGTGCAGCGGCATCCGCAGCATCACGGTGCCGTCGGCGTCGCCGAGGTCCCAGGCCAGCGACGGTGCCTGCCGCACGACGAGGCTCAGCGCGCCCGGCCAGAACGCCCGGATGAGTTCGCGGGCCGTGCGCGGCACCGTGTACACCAACCCGTCGATGGTGTGCCAGGAGCCGACGAGCACCGGCACCGGCATGTCGCGTCCGCGGCCCTTGGCGGCCAGCAGGGCGGCGACCGCGGAGCTGTCGAAGGCGTTGGCGCCGATGCCGTAGACGGTGTCGGTGGGCAGCACCACCAGTGCGCCGCCCTTGAGTGCGCTGACCGCCGAGGCGATCCCGGTGTCTCGCTCGTCGGGGTCGGTGCAGTCGAAGTATCCGGTCATGTCGTGCACTCGATCATGTGGTGGGCCTCCGGATCGCGGTGACGAAGCGCGGCCGCCCGGCGAGATCCCGGTGCGCGGCCGCGTCGGTGAAAGTGCCGTGGTCGGTGAACGCCGCGACGGTTTCCGCCGAGGTGGTGTCGTCGTGTTCGATGCCGCACCGCCCGCCGGGCCGCAGCAGCCGCGCCGCCACCCCGACGATCGGCCGGATCACCGCCATGCCGTCGGATCCGCCGAAGAGCGCGTGCGCGGGATCGTGGTCGGCGACCTCGGGCTCGAGCACCGCCCCGTCGGGGATGTACGGCGGGTTGGCGACCAGAAGGTCGACGCGACCGTCGAGGTCCGGCAGCAGGCCCGGGGCCGTCACGTCGGCGCGCACCACCTCGACGGCGGTGCCTGCCACGTTCTGAGCGGCATAACCGAGGGCCGCCTCGCTGTCGTCGACGGCCACCACCCGGGCGTCCGGCCGGACCCGCGCGAGCGCGAGTGCCAGGGCACCGGATCCGGTGCACAGGTCCACGATCACCGGGCGGTCACCGAGCGGCTGGGCCAGCGCCCATTCGAGCAGCGACTCCGTCTCGGGCCGCGGGATGAACACGCCGGGGCCGACGCGAACCTGCACGGGCCCGAACGCCGCCGTGCCGAGCAGGTGCTGCAGGGGTATCCGCCGGCTGCGGGCGGCGACCAGCTCGCGGTAGCGCTGCAGGACACCGTCGGCGGGGGTGTCGATCAGGGCCAGCCGGCCGCGGTCGGTTCCGGCGGCCTCGGCGGCGAGATCCATCGCATCGACGCGCGGGGAACCGATGCCGGCCGCAGCGAGCGTCGCCGCGGCCTCGTCGATCGCCTCACGCATGCGCGTCATGCCTTGTTGAGTCGGGCCTGCTTGTCGGCGGCGGCGAGCGCGTCGAACAGCGCGTCGAGGTCGCCGTCGAGCACCTGGTCGAGGTTGTGCGCCTTGAAGTTGATCCGATGGTCGGCGATGCGGTTCTCGGGGTAGTTGTACGTCCGGATGCGCTCGCTGCGGTCGACGGTGCGGATCTGGCTGGCCCGGTCGGCCGACGCGTCGGCCGACGCCTGCTCCTCTGCGACCGCCTGCAGGCGCGCGGCCAGCACCTGCATGGCCCGCGCCTTGTTCTGCAGCTGGGACCGCTCGTTCTGGCAGGTGACGACGATGCCGGTGGGCAGGTGGGTGATCCGCACCGCCGAGTCGGTGGTGTTGACGCCCTGACCGCCCTTGCCGGACGAGCGGTAGACGTCGATGCGCAGATCGGACTCGTCGATCTGCACCTGTTCGACCTCTTCGGGCTCGGGGTAGACCAGGATGCCCGCGGCCGACGTGTGCACCCGACCCTGCGATTCGGTGACGGGCACCCGTTGCACCCGGTGCACACCGCCTTCGAACTTGAGCCTCGACCAGACGCCGTCGGCCGAATCGCCCTTGCTGCGGATCGAGAGGGTGGCGTCCTTATAGCCGCCGAGGTCCGAGGTGGTCTCGTCGAGCAGGGTGACGGTCCAGCCGTGCCGTTCGGCGTAGCGGATGTACATCCGGGCCAGGTCCGCGGCGAACAGGGCCGACTCCTCGCCGCCCTCACCCGATTTCACCTCGAGGACGATGTCGTCGGCATCGTGTGGATCGCGGGGGGCCAGCAGGTCGGACAGCTGGGTCTCCAGCGCGTCGACGCTGGCGGCGAGTTCGGGCACCTCGGCAGCGAACGAATCGTCGTCGGCGGCCAGTTCGCGGGCGGCCTCCAGGTCACCCCGGGCGGCCTCCAGTTTGCGGTGCGTGGCGACGATGGGCGCGAGCTGCGCGAAGCGCCGGCCGGCCCTGCGGGCCCGCGCGGCGTCGGCGTGCAGCGCGGGATCGGACAGCTGGCGCTCCAGGTCTGCGTGTTCGGCGATCAGCGCGTCGACCGCGGTGGGTGCGCTCATGTGTGCCGATCTCCTCTCTCACGTCCCCGTAACGCAACCGACGCCCGGCCTGCGCTGACAGCGACAGAACGGGCGTCGGAAGGGCAGCTACTTGTCGGCGGCCTTCTTCTCCGCGGCACCGGCGCGCTTGCCATAGCGCTTCTCGAAGCGGGCGACACGACCACCGCTGTCGAGGATCTTCTGCTTGCCGGTGTAGAAGGGATGGCACTGAGAGCAGACCTCGACCACGATCTGGCCACTGCCCTTGGTGCTGCGAGTCTGGAACGAGTTGCCACAGCCGCACTGGACGGTGGTCTCGACGTATTCGGGGTGAATTCCCGTCTTCATTGGTGTCCTCTTCATTCGTTGGCCGCCGGGTCGCCTGCCATTGACCTGGTAGATCAGGCGTGAACCGGAACCGAGGGTGACTAGCGGTCGATTATGCCAGGTCAGCCGCCAACCTCCTAAACACCGGCGGAGGCTGCCGCTATTCCTTGGCCGGACAGGCCGGGCAGGCCCGCGCGCCGGCCCGAGAGCACCAGCAGGATGTCGCGGATCGGTCCCCGCACCTGCGCGCCGTCACCCACCTGGAAGTCGGCGTCGGTGGCGGTGAACTCGACCCCGGCGAATCGCTTCCGCGCGTGCATCGGGAAGCCCATGTCCCACACCCGCCGGGCCGCGACGACCGCGGCATCGGGCGGCATCGGGCGGTCGACGCCCAGCGGTACGGCGATGTCCTGACCATGCACCAGCGCGTCCATCAGCGGGTCGGCCACGGCGGTGCCCGGTGGCCGCCGCCGGCTGCCCGCCATGGCACGCAGCGTCGCGACGATCTCCTCGGGCGTGCTGGGATCCTCGCGCGCGACACGGTGCACCATCGCGTTGAAGCGGAAGCCGGAGCGCAGCACCTCGCGGACCAGGCGGTGCCAGGGCGCGCCGGACTGGGTGATGTGCACGGCGACGTCACGGACGGTCCATCCCGCACACAGTGACGGTGTCGCCCACCGGTCGGCGTCGAGCGTCTCGAGGAGGTCGGCCAGGGAGGACCGCTCGGAGTCGATGTGATGCCAGATCTTGTCGGTGTTCACGACGCGCCTCCCTTGTAGTCAGGTTACCTGACTAAAGTAGTCAGGAACCCGTACTAAAGTCAACGGGGTGACTGAAGCGCCCAATACCGCGACCCTGCTTTTCATCGCGCATCGCGCTGCCGAGACGCAGATCTTCCAGGCGCTGCGGGCCGCGGGCTTCGACGACCTGACGGTGGCGCAATGTCGAATCGTGCAGAGGTTGAGCTCGAACGGCATCCGTGTCACCGAACTCGCCGAGCAGGCGCAGGTGACCAAGCAGACCGCGGGAGCGTTGATCGATGAACTCGAGCGGAGCGGTTACGTCGTGCGCAGACCCGATCCGGCCGATGCGAGGGCACGCCTGGTGACGCTCAGCGCCAGAGGCGGAGCACTGTGTGCGGCGGCAGCCGCCGAGGTCGCCAAGGTGGAGGCCGAATGGCGCACCCACGTCGGCCCGGAAGCCTACGAACAGTTGCGCGGGATGCTGATGTCGCTGCGCGAGATCACCGATCCGTACCGCTGACCGCCGGCTGACCGTGTGCCGCGTATCCGGTCCCGGATCGCTTCCAGACCACCCTGCCTCGCGGATCCGTCCCACGGGCCACCAGTTCGCGCTTGAGGATCTTGTTGGTGGCCGTGCTGGGCAGGTCGTCGGCGATCCACAGGTAGCGGGGCCACGCCTTCGGCGACAGGTCGAGCTGGGCGGCGAGGAACGTCTCGAACTCCGCCGGTGTCAGCGTCGCGCCGTCCTGCAGCACCACCGCGGCCATCACCTGGTCGCCGACGAGGTCATCGGGCACCGGATACACCGCGACTCTGTTGATCACCTCCAGCCGCAACAAGATCCGCTCGATCGGCGCCGACGTCAGGTTCTCGCCGTCGACGCGCATCCAGTCGGCCGTGCGGCCCGCCAGGTAGATCCAGCCGTCGGCGTCCCGGTAGGCCAGGTCCCCTGACCAGTACATCCCGTGGCGCATCCGGTCCGCCGTTGCGTCAGGATCGTTGTAGTAGCCGCGGAACAGCCCGCTGCCCGCGGTGTTGACCAGCTCCCCCACCGCGTCGTCGGCGTTGACCAGCGCACCGGTGGCGTCGAACTCGGCCACCGCGCACTCCTGCAGGGTCTCGGAGTCGTAGATCGCCACGCCGGGGAAGCCGCGGCCGATGGACCCCGATGGGCAGTCGTCGGGCCGGGTGATGATCACCGCGGTCTCGGTGGAGCCGAACCCGTCCCAGACCGTGCATCCGAAGCGCCGGCCGAAGGCTTCGATGTCGCGATCGGCGGCCTCGTTTCCGAAGGCGATACGCAACGGGTTGTCATGGTCGTCCGGTTGCTCGGTGGTGGCCAGGATGTAGGCCAGCGGCTTGCCGACGTAGTTCATGTAGGTGACGCCGTAGCGGCGGATGTCGGCGAGGAATCGTGACGCCGAGAAGGACGCCGGCGCCATCGCCGCCCCTGCGCCGACGGCGACGCTCCAGCCGGCGTACACGGCGTTGGAGTGGAACAGCGGCATCGCGAGGTAGCAGACGTCGTCCGGACCGAGTTCGTAGCGTTGCACCAGCGCGCTGCCGGCGAACAGCACCATCGAGTGCGGCACCTCGACGGCCTTGGGTTCGCCGCTGGTCCCCGAGGTGAAGATCATCATGAAGGTGTCGTCCGGCGCGACCTCGCGGTGCGGCGTCAGCGCGGGCGCTGCGACAAGACGTTGCGCCCACTCCGCGCTCGACGTGTCGAACACCGTGACACCGGGCAGTTCGAGGCCGTCCAGTAGGGGGCGGTGTTCGGCGTTGGTGAGCAGTATCTGGCAGTCCACCCGGGCGACGTCTCGGGCGAGTGCGTCGCCGCGTCGCGTGGTGTTCACACCGCACAGGACGTAACCGCCGAGCGCCGCGGCGGCCAGCGCGGTCAGCATGTCGGGGGTGTTGCCGAGCAGGACGCCGACGTGCAGCGGCCGCTGCGGATCGGCTGCGGCGATCAGTGCCGCCGCCTGGGTGGTCGCGTCGGCGATGTGCTCGCGCCAGGTCCAGCTGCGCTCGCCGTGGCGCACCGCGACCGTGTCGCGGTCGGCACGTTCGCGCAGGAGTTGCTGCAGGGTTTCGGTCATGCCCGGCCGCCTCGTCGAGTTGTGAACAGATTCGCAGAAGTGTCTACCATGGTTGTCTACCATTCCGGTGTCGCGGACCGTGCGCGGCACGTCACTTGGCAGAATGCATCCGACGCGGGCGGCTCCGCGGCAGATTGCGGAAGGGAACCACAGGTGACGGCGAGCACTCCTACCCCGACGGTGCGCGATCGGTTGATCGACGCCGCAGAGGAGTGTCTGCGCGCCAACGGCATTCGCGCGACGACGGTGTCGCAGGTCGCCGAACAGGCCGGCGTGTCGCGCGGCTGGCTGTACCGGCACTTCCCCGACAAGGTGTCGCTGCTCGGGGCCGCGATCGTTCGCCTCAACGACGCCTACTGGTCGCAGGCGCACGCGATGCTGGAGTCGGTCACCGGCCTCGACCGCCAGCTCGTGGCAGGCATCCGGCACGGCCGCACCGCCTACGACGACCCCGGCGCGCTCCTGATGAAGCTGCGGATCGACGAGCCCGAGGAGTTCGCGGCGTGCGCGGGCGCCGGTGTGGCGGGACTCGTTCCAGACCTCGCCGACTTCTGGTCCCGCTACCTCGTCGCCGCCCGCGACGCCGGCGAGATCCACGCCGAGACTGACATTGCCGAGGCATCGGAATGGATTGCGCGAGTGATTCTCTCGTTGGCCACCGTCCCGGGGAACACGCTCGACGCCGGCGATTCCGAAGCGATGCTCAGCCACGTCCGGCGCTATGTGATGCCCGGCCTGCGGTCCGATCCCGCGATCTGATCCTGATCCGGCCGAGCTTCGCCGTCGCCGTCCCCGTCGTCGTCGAAGGTGAACTGACCACCGGCGATGCGGGCGAGCATCTGCGCCGTCCAGTCCGAGGTGGCGGCGAACGATCCGCGCCACAGGTCCAGCAGATGCTGGGCGTGCGGCGGCTCGTCCGCGTCGGGCCACTGCGTCTTCATGTCCTGCAACTGATCGCCGATTGTTCGCGTGACACCCAGTTGCGCCTCGAGCAACTCGACGACCCGGCGCCTGGGCAGGAAACGCATGAAGGCGATGCCCGCACCGAACTCCTCGATGTCGGGACTGAGCAGGGCCGCCTCGAGCAACCGGTAGAACTCCTGCTCCCCGGCCGCCGTGACGCGGTACGCCAGGCGCGCCGGCCCGCGTGACGCCTCGGTGCGGCCTGCGTCCACCAGCAGTCCTTCGCGCGCCAGTTGTTTGACCGCGTGGTAGATCGACGGCGGCTTCACGCTCGTCCAGGTGTCCACCCGCCACGACGTCAGTTCCCGGTGCACGGCATAGCCGTGTGCGGCGCCGCGCATCCTCACGACGCCCAGTACGAGGAGCCGGACGGTCGACATCAGTCCGACAGCCAGCGTTCGAGCCGGGCGGCCGCGGCCAGGTCGTCGGCGAGCGCGGCACGGTCGGCCTGGGTCAGTGGCAGGGTATTCAGTTCGGCGTCGATCTCGTCGGCGCGCGCCCGGTCCCCGAGTGCGACAGCGACTTCTGCGCGGGCGGCCAACGCGCGGGCGACGTCACGCAGCGGCGCGTCGGCACGGTGACGGCGCAGCCCGGAGTCGAGCGCCCGGGCGGCCGCACGGGGATCGGTCTTGAAGTCGCGGAAGATCCGCGCGTTGTCGATCACCTTGGCCAGCCCGGTCAGCGCCGCCGAGCCGCCGTACTCGAGTTCGATGGGCTCGTCGCGGCTGATGAAGACCAGGCTGTTGCCGGACGGGTCGACCGCGGAGAACCGGGTCTGGCCCGGCCGGAAGTAGGTCATCCGCGGTCTGCCCGTTGCCGGCACCTTCCCGTAGTGGCCGCGCAGCGCGACGGTGAAGTCGCGGTGCAGCCCGGCCAGGGTGTCCTGGTCGTCGACCATCACCACGCAGCCACCGGAGCTCTCCTCGGCGGGGTCGAGGTTCTTCGGCGCTCCCACGTACTGGATCTCCAGTTCGGCGCGACGGAACCACAGCGACAGGTACGGACGGGTCTGGCTGTAGATCGTCTCGAAGCCGAGCGCAGTGAAGAACTCGACAGTCTGCTCGGGCGCGACGCAGGGCAGCATCGGGATCGTTGTGGTGGCCATGCCGCCAGACTACTCAACCCTGAGTACTGACGAGGGGCGAAGAAAAGCCCCCGCCGTTCGGGCGGGGGCTCTTCTGCTCAGCCATTGTCAGTCGTTGTCGACCGATCCCGGCGTGTTCTTGGAGACCTGCACCAGGAACTCGTAGTTGCTCTTCGTCTTGCGCAGCTGGCTCATCAGCAGGTCGATGGCCTGATGGCTGTCCAAACCGGACAGCACCCGGCGCAGCTTGTGCACGACGCCGAACTCGTCGGTCGACAGCAGCAGCTCGTCCTTGCGGGTGCCCGACGGGTTCACGTCGACCGCCGGGAACACCCGGCGCTCGGCGATCTTGCGGTCGAGCTTGAGCTCCGCGTTGCCGGTGCCCTTGAACTCCTCGAAGATCACCGTGTCACCGGTGGAGCCGGTCTCGACCATCGCGGTGGCGATGATCGTCAGCGAGCCGCCGAACTCGATGTTGCGGGCGGCGCCGAGGAAGCGCTTCGGCGGGTACAGCGCCGTGGAGTCCACACCACCGGACAGGATGCGACCCGAGGCCGGCGACGCGTTGTTGTACGCGCGGCCCAGGCGGGTGATCGAGTCCAGCAGCACGACGACGTCCTTGCCCTGCTCCACGAGCCGCTTGGCCCGCTCGATCGCCAGCTCGGCGGCCTGGGTGTGGTCTGACGGCGGCCGGTCGAAGGTCGAGGCGATCACCTCGCCCACCACCGAACGCTGCATGTCGGTGACCTCTTCGGGCCGTTCGTCGACGAGCACCACCATCAGGTGGCATTCCGGGTTGTTGACCGTGATCGCGTTGGCGATGTCCTGCATGATCGTGGTCTTACCGGCCTTGGGCGGCGAGACGATCAGGGCGCGCTGGCCCTTGCCGATCGGCATGATCAGGTCGATGACGCGGGTGGTCAACCGGTCCGGGGTGGTCTCCAGACGCAACCGCTGATTCGGGTACAGCGGCGTCAGCTTGTTGAAGTCGGGCCGCTTCCTGGCGTCCTCGACCGGGCCGCCGTTGACGCTGTCCAGGCGCACCAGCGGGTTGAACTTCTGCCGCTGATTCTGGTTGCCGCCGTCACCACCCTCTTTGGCCACCCGCACGGCACCGGTCACCGCGTCACCGCGGCGCAGGCCGTTCTTGCGCACCATGTTCATCGACACGTAGACGTCGTTGGGGCCGGCCAGGTAGCCGGAGGTCCGCACGAAGGCGTAGTTGTCGAGCACGTCGAGGATGCCCGCCACGGGCTGCACGACGTCGTCGTCACGCAGTTCGGTGTCACCGCCACCGCCGCCGGCGCCCTCGGCGCCTCGTTCCCCACGGCGCCGGCGATCGCGGAACCGGCGGCCACGCCTGCCACCGCGTTCGTCGTCGTCGTTGTCGTCGTTGCGGTTGTCGTTGTTCCGGTTGTCGGCGTTGCGGTTGTCGGCGTTGCGGTTGTCGTTGTTGCGGTTGTCCGCATTCCGATTGCCGCCGCGGTTGTCCGCATTGCGGTTGTCACCACGATTACCGCCGCCGTCGCCACGATTGCCGCCGTCGCCACGGTTTCCGCCGTCGCCACGGTTTCCGCCGTCGCCGCGGTTGCCGCCGTCACCACGATTGCCGCCGTCGCCACGGTTCTCCGCGTTGCGGTTGCCGCCACGGTTCTGGTCACCCTGGTCGCCATCGGACTTGTTGTCGCGCTTGCGTTCCTGGGTCGCGTCGGCCGACGCCTTGTCGCGGTCGTCGCGCCTGTCGCGCGCCTTCTCGCCGTCGGCGGTCTCGGTTTCCTGGCTCTTCACCGCGGACTCCGCCTGCGCGGGCTTGTCCTCGGTCTTGACGTCGCCGTCGCTCTCCGCGGCCGGCTGCTGCGGCTCGCCGTCGACGGGCGCACCGGCGCGGCGGGAGGCACCCCGCCGTTCGCGGCGGGGCCGCTGCTGCTGAGGCGCTTCCCCCTCGGCCGGAGCCGTCTCGGCGCTGTGGCCGTTGGCCTGCCCGGTGTCGGCCTGCTGGCCGCCGTTCTGCTGCTCGCGACGGGCGCGGATGGCGGCGACGAGGTCGCCCTTGCGCATGCCGGAGGCGCCTTCGACGCCGATCTGCCTGGCCAGGGCCCGCAGTTCGGGAAGCACCATGGTGCTCAGCGACGCCGACCGGTCACCCGACGCCACGTCGGCTGTGGGCGCCGTCTCCGCCGCCGACGTGGCGGCGGGGGCGCCGGCAGCCGGTGCGGGGGTGTTGTCTGAGGTCACAGTGTCGGACAGTGCGCCGTTCTCGGCGCCGCCGCCAGCTGTGAAGAGGTCCGTATCAGTCACGGATTTCCTTTCTTCCCTCGCTCGCTATCGCATCTCGCAAGGGGTCATCTGCATTCAGCGGATTCGCTGAACGCGAAGGTCCCACCGCCGCCTGTGCAACGGTGATCGCCGGAATTCGCCGCCCGACTGCGAGTCGTCAATCCACGAGTGGAATTTCGAGAGAATGAGTGGTCGTCCTAGTGTCGGCGCAGGCAGAGACGCTGCGATTGCTGGACGAGAGCGAGAATAGCCCCCTTCTCAGCCGGAAGCAAGAACGTGGCCTTTCGAAAGGTCCGGCATGTCAGCTCCTGACAGGAACGCCGGACGTCCAGCTCACCCCACGGCCGACCGCCATCTTCTCGACGGTGAACCCGTGTGCGGCGCCGTACTCGTGGACGGCCGCCGGAAGAACAGACTCGGTGCTCAGGCCCAAAACCGATGGTCCCGCCCCGGAAAGCACGGCTGGAACACCACAACGGCGCAACAGCTGGAGATATTCCGCCGAGGCCGGCATGGCCGGGCCACGCTGAGGCTGGTGCAGGACGTCTTCTGTCGCGGCCATCAGCAGGTCGGGCCGGTCGGTGAGCGCGACCACCAACAACGCCGCACGGCTCACGTTGAACCGGGCGTCGGTGTGATCGACCTGCTCGGGTAGCAGCACGCGGGTCTCCGCCGTCGACGACCGCTGCTGGGGAATGGCGGGGAACAAATGAATGCCGGGGTGCAGGCGCAGCGAGGCCGCGGCGTAGCGCCGCGAACCGGGGTCCACCTCCGTCCACGACACCACGGCGCCACCCAGCACGGCGGCCGCCGCGTTGTCCGGATGCCCCTCGAACTCCGACGACAGCTGGATCAGCCGGTCCTGTGTCATCGCCGTCGCGCCGGCCTGCACGATGAGTCCGTTGACCGCCGCGAGTCCGCCGACCACGGCCGCTGCCGAGGATCCCAGCCCGCGCGAATGCGGAATGTCGTTGCGGCACCGCACGATCAGACCCGGCGCGCGAAATCCCGTGGCACGCAGGCCCGCCTCGACGGCCCGCACCACCAGGTGCGTCTCGTCCAGCGCCACCTGGCCGGCGCCCTCCCCCTCCACCTCGACCGTCAGACCGGACTCGGTTGTCTCCAAGACGATTTCGTCGTAGAGATCGAGCGCCAGACCCAGGCTGTCGAAGCCGGGGCCGAGGTTCGCGCTGGACGCGGAAACCACCGACGTCGCGGTCAGCCCGACGGGCAGCGTATCGGTCACCGGCGATCGTCCCGTCAGCCCAGTTCCAGTTCCGCGACCACCGCGGCCGGGTCCACCGCGATCGCGGTGACCGGCGGCATCCCGCGAAGCGCAGTATCGGGATCCTTGAGGCCGTTGCCGGTGACCGTGCACACCACGGTGGATCCGCGACGCACCCAGCCGTCCTCGACCGACTTCAGCAGTCCCGCAACGCTGGCCGCCGATGCGGGCTCCACGAACACCCCTTCGGACTGCGCGATCAAGTGGTACGCCGTCAGGATCTCCTCGTCGGTGGCGGCGAGGAAACGGCCCTCGGACTGCTGTGCCGCCTCGACGGCCGACGTCCAGGAGGCAGGCGCCCCGATGCGGATCGCGGTGGCGATGGTCTCGGGGTTCTTCACCGGCTGACCGTGTACCAGTGGCGCGGCACCGGCCGCCTGGGTGCCCAGCATCCGGGGCAGCCGGTCGGCCAGGCCGTCACGGTGGTACTCGCTGTAGCCCTTCCAGTACGCGGTGATGTTGCCGGCGTTGCCCACCGGCAGCGCGTGCACGTCGGGCGCGTGGCCCAGCGCGTCCACGATCTCGAATGCGGCGGTCTTCTGACCCTCGATGCGATAGGGGTTCACCGAGTTGACCAGCGCGATCGCGGGATAGTCGCTGGTCAGCTTGCGCGCCAGTTCCAGGCAGTCGTCGAAGTTGCCGTCGACCTGAATGATCTTGGCGCCGTGCATGACCGCCTGGGCGAGCTTGCCCATCGCGATCTTGCCCTGCGGAATCAGCACCGCGCAGGTGATGCCCGCGCGGGCGGCGTAGGCGGCCGCGGACGCCGAGGTGTTGCCGGTCGACGCGCACAGCACCGCCTGCTGGCCGCGGGCCACCGAGTCGGTGACGGCGACGGTCATGCCGCGGTCCTTGAATGAGCCGGTGGGGTTGAGCCCTTCGACCTTGAGATGCACCGTGCACCCGGTCTGTTCGCTGAGCCGCCGGGCGTGGATCAGCGGTGTGCCGCCCTCGAGCAATGTGACGGGCGTCCAGTCGTCGCCGATGGGCAGGCGGTCGCGGTAGGCGGCGATCAGGCCCGGCCACGGCGTGTGCACCGCGTGAGAAGGTGCGCTCATTCGGTGAAGCCTTCCATCCGCAGGACACTGTTGATGCTCTGCACCACGTCGAGATCGCCGAGCGCGTCGACGGTCTCGGACAATGCGGCGTCGGTGGCCCGGTGGGTGACCACCACGATCCTCGCCCCGCAGGGCTTGCCACCCTCGTCGACCATTCCCTCCTGGCGAACCGAGGCGATGCTCACCTCGCGCTTGCCGAATTCCGCTGCGACCGCGGACAACACCCCGGGGCGGTCGGCGACGTTCATGTTGACGTAGTAGCGGGTCGGGATGAAGCCGATCGGCGACACCGGCAGTGCGGCGTACTTCGACTCGCGCGGACCGCGCCCGCCCTGCACGCGGTTGCGGGCGGCCATCACCAGGTCACCCATCACCGCCGACGCCGTCGGGGCGCCGCCGGCGCCCTGGCCGTAGAACATCAGCCGACCGGCCGCCTCGGCTTCCACCACGACGGCGTTGAAGGCGCCGTTCACGGTCGCCAGAGGATGACTCAGCGGGACGAGCGCCGGGTAGACGCGAGCCGAGACACGTTGCTGCCCCTCATCTGTGGTGAGTCGCTCACAGATGGCCAGCAGCTTGATGGTGCAGCCGAGTTCCTTGGCGGATTCGAAGTCCTCGGCGGTGACCGCGGTGATCCCTTCGCGGTAGACGTCGTCGGCGGTGAGCCTGGTGTGGAAGGCGATCGAGGCGAGGATGGCGGCCTTGGCCGCGGCGTCGTAGCCCTCGACGTCGGCGGTGGGATCGGCCTCCGCGTAGCCAAGCGCACTCGCGTCGGCCAGTGCGCTGTCGTAGTCCGCACCCGTCTCGTCCATCGCGGACAGGATGTAGTTGGTGGTGCCGTTGACGATGCCGGCCACCCGCAGCACGGTGTCGCCGGCCAGCGATTGCGTGAGCGGACGGATCACCGGTATCGCACCGGCCACCGCGGCCTCGAAGTAGAGGTCCACGCGGGCGGATTCGGCCGCCTGCGCGAGCTCACCGGTGGACTGCGCCATCAACGCCTTGTTGGCGGTGACCACGGACTTGCCTCGTTCCAGTGCGGCCAGGATCGCCTTGCGGGCCGGCTCGACCGGACCCATGAGTTCCACGACGATGTCGACGTCGTCGCGCGAGACGAGTGCCTCGACGTCGTCGGTGAGCAGGTCGACCGGCACGCCTCGATCTCCGGCGACCCGGCGCACGCCCACTCCTCGCAGCACCAGCGGGGCGCCGACGCGGGCAGCCAGGTCGGCGGCGCTCTGCTCGATGATGCGGACGACCTCGCTGCCGACGTTGCCCAGGCCCAGAACGGCTACGCCGACGGCTTTCTCACTACTCATGAACTCACTTCCAGACTCAACAGATCTTCGACCGTCTCCCGGCGCAGGATGAGCCGCGCCCTACCGTCGCGGACGGCCACCACGGCCGGCCGGGCCAGCATGTTGTACCGGCTCGACATCGAGTAGCAGTACGCGCCGGTCGCCGCCACGCCGACGAGGTCGCCCGGGGCGACGTCGTCGGACATCCAGGCGTCTCGCACGACGATGTCGCCGCTCTCGCAGTGCTTTCCGACCACCCGGCTGAGTGTCGGCGCAGCGTCGCTGATGCGCGAGATCAGCCGCACGTCGTACTCGGCCCCGTATAGCGACGTCCGGATGTTGTCGCTCATCCCGCCGTCGACGCTGACGTAACGGCGGTGTGCGGTCGCGCTGACCGCGACGTCCTTGGTGGTTCCGACCCGGTAGAGGGTGATGGTGCCGGGACCCGCGATCGCGCGGCCGGGCTCGACCACCAGACGGGGCGCGGGCAGTCCGACGGCGGCCGATTCCTCACCAACGATGGCCAGCAGCCTGTCGGCCAGCACCTTCATCGGCGGCGGATCGTCCTGCGGCAGATAGGAGATGCCGAGGCCGCCGCCGAGATCGACGGTGGCGATCTGCGCGGTCTTGTCGACGCCGAACTCGGCGACGACGTCGCGCAGCAGGCCGATCACCCGGTGCGCGGCGATCTCGAATCCGGCGACGTCGAAGATCTGCGATCCGATGTGGCTGTGCAGGCCGACCAGGCGCAGGTTGCCGGCCTGGAAAACCCGCCGCACCCCGGTCATGGCGGCTCCACTGGCCAGCGACAGCCCGAACTTCTGATCCTCGTGTGCGGTGGAGATGAACTCGTGGGTGTGGGCCTCCACACCAACGGTCACCCGAACGAGCACATCCTGGACGACGCCGTGTCGCCCGGCGATCTCGTCGAGGCGCTCGATCTCGATCATCGAGTCGACGACGACGTGCCCCACCCCGGCTGCAACGGCAGCGGTCAGTTCGTCGACGCTCTTGTTGTTGCCGTGCAACGCGATTCGCTCCGGCGGGAAGCCGGCGCGCAGCGCGACGGCGAGTTCGCCGCCGCTGCACACGTCCAGCGAGAGCCCCTCCTCGTCGATCCAGCGGGCGATCTCGCCGCACAGGAACGCCTTGGCGGCGTAGCGGACGTTGTCGCCGCCGCCGAACGCCGTGGCGATGTCGCGGCAGCGGGAGCGGAAGTCGTCCTCGTCGATCACGAACACCGGCGTGCCGAACTCTGCGGCGATGCCGGTGACGGGTACGCCCGCGATCGACACCACCCCGTCGGCACCGCGGACGGCGTTGCGCGGCCACACGTTCGGCGCCAACTCGAGCACATCGGCGGCCGCGAGCGGCGGCGGCGGCGTCCCGCCGTGGCGAACCTCTTCGGCGTGCCGTGGGCCTGCGGGGTGCGCCATCACATCCGCTCCGGGGCCGAGACGCCGAGGATGGCCAGACCGTTGGCCACCACCTGGCGCGTCGCGTCGCACAGCGCGAGCCGCGCGGCATGCAGGTCACCCGGCGCCTCGTCGCCCTGAGGCAGCACCCGGCACGAGTCGTAGAACCGGTGATAGTCGCCCGCCAGGTCTTCCAGGTAGCGGCACACCCGGTGCGGTTCCCGCAGCGCCGCAGCGGCATTGAGCACCCTCGGGAACTCGCCGAGGTTGCGGATCAGAGTGCCTTCCTTATCGTGCACGAGCAGTTCGAGGTGCTCGGTGCTCGCGACGAGGCCGAGGTCGGCCGCGTTGCGTGCCAGTGCCGAGAGCCGGGCATGCGCGTATTGCACGTAGTAGACCGGGTTCTCGCTGGACGCCGACGACCACAGTTCGAGGTCGATGTCGATCGGGGTGTCGACCGAGGACCGGATCAACGCATAGCGGGCGGCGTCGACGCCGATCGCCTCGACCAGGTCGTCGAGCGTGATGACGGTGCCTGCCCGCTTGCTCATCCGGACCGGTTGGCCGTCGCGCACCAGGTTGACCATCTGGCCGATCAGCACCTCGACGGTGTCCGGATCGTCGCCGAGTGCCGCCGCGGCGGCCTTGAGTCGGGCGATGTAGCCGTGGTGGTCTGCGCCGAGCATGTAGATGCACAGGTCGAAGCCGCGCTGGCGCTTGTCCAGGAAGTAGGCGAGATCACCGGCGATGTAGGCGGCGTTGCCGTCGCTCTTGATGACGACGCGGTCCTTGTCGTCGCCGAATTCGGTGGTGCGCAACCAGGTTGCGCCGTCCTTCTCGTAGATGTTGCCGGTGTCGCGGAGCTTGGCGATCGCCTGCTCGACGCGGCCGCTGGTGTGCATCGAGTCTTCGTGGGTGAACACGTCGAAGTCCGTGCCGAACTCGTGCAGCGACTTCTTGATGTGGGTGAACATCAGGTCGACACCGATGGCCCGGAACGTCTCGCGCGTCTGGTCGTCGGGGTACGTCAGCACCTCGGGATCCTTCTGCAGGATCTGGGCGGCGATGTCTGAGATGTAGCTGCCGGCGTAGCCGTCCTCCGGTGTCGGCTCGCCCTTGGCGGCGGCGACCAGCGAGTTGACGAACCGGTCGATCTGCGCGCCGTGGTCGTTGAAGTAGTACTCGCGCACCACCTCGGCGCCCTGGGTGGCCAGCAGCCGGCCCAGCGCGTCGCCCACGGCGGCCCACCGGGTTCCGCCGATGTGGATCGGGCCGGTGGGGTTGGCCGAGACGAACTCGAGGTTGACGTTCTGGCCCGCGAGCTCCGCGGAGTGCCCGTAGCCCTGACCGCCCTGCAGCGCGTTAGCGATGATGACGCCCTGCGCGGACGCCTCGATACGCAGGTTGACGAAGCCCGGACCCGCGACGTCCGCCGAGGCGATGCCGTCCCGGTCGGCCAGTGCGGTCGCCAGCCAGCCGGCCAGCTCGCGAGGGTTGGCGCCGACCTTCTTACCCAGCTGGAGGGCGATGTTGGTGGCGTAGTCGCCGTGCTCCGGATTGCGGGGGCGCTCGACGGTGACCGTGGCCGGCAGGGCGGAGGCGTCCAGGTCGTGCTCGGCCAGCACCGCGGCGGCGGTGGACTTGAGCAGCTCGGCGAGGTCGGCGGGTGTCACGGGGGTCCATCCTATGGTCTGGGGTGGTCACCGCCCGAATCGATTACTCCCCGCCGCGGGTGTGCGCGGATGGACTGCGACACGCCGCCGATCGCATACGTCGGCGCGTACTCGCCGAACAGCGGTTGGGAGTGGGCGACTCCCATGCGCTAATCTGTCTTGGCCCAACGGCGCATCGCGTGCGCCCCCGTAGCTCAGGGGATAGAGCGTCTGCCTCCGGAGCAGAAGGCCGCAGGTTCGAATCCTGCCGGGGGCACCCAGTCCACATCGGCTTTCCGTTCGCGTCGCTCCGAAACTCTCGGCGAGTCGACGCTCCGTCGCATCGCGCAACTCCGAGGCTGGGGCTTCTTCTTTCCCGACTCAACGGCGCATGACTGATTTGATTCAGCTAATTGGATACAGCGCACTCGTCGCACCGAAACGCATTTCTACATGCGCTGAACAACGCACAATCCGCCACCCGGGTTAATTAGCTCATTATCGCTTCTAGCTGCTCTATCGGAAAGATGTTGAAATTTCCGGCCATTTGTTCATTGATCTTGAGCGCGAATGGGTACGTCTCTCGGCACCATTCTGATGACCAGCAGATCCGGCGTCAGCAACGTCGGACACGGCGACGGGAGACCGCGATGAGTAGCCAGGGACTGACACCGGAGGAAATCGAGGCGGAGGTCGCCACGGCGCTTCCGGACAAAGAGGTCGTGACGATCCTCGACCTCAATGTCGACGTGGACGTGTTCATCGACGCCGCCGCGCCGATCGACCTGGCCGCGGCGGCACAACTCAACGTCGCAGCACCGCTCGAAGCTTCCGCAGCGGCCAACGTGTTGTCGCAGGACTCCGGCGCGCAGGCCGAGACCATCCAGACCGCATCGGTCAACCAGGTGCTGCTGGCCGATGCCTACGCGCAGGCCGACCAGTCCAGTGACATCGGCCAAGCGGATGAGGCCGACGGTGATCCCGCGCCGCCCCCGCCCGACGACGGTGGCACGGTCGAGGTCGGCGACCTCGCCACGCTCGAAGGCCCGCTGCTCAACGTCGATGTCAACGTCGACCTCGACACCGACTTGGCGGCACCGATCGCCGGCGCCGTCGCCGCCAACGCGAATGTGGCCGCGCCGATCGATGCGGCCGTCGCCGCGAACGTCGGTTCAACCAATTCGGACGCCATCGCGTTCTCCAACCAGGATGCGGTGATCAACCAGCGCCTCGAGGGTGTCGCCAGTGCGAACGCCGTTCAGGACTCCACCATCGACCAGGGCACCACACAGCCGGACACCACGGCCGACGACTCCACATCGGAAGACTCGAACAGCACCACAAGCGCTGGCACTTCTGGTGATTCGAGTGGTGGAACCGACGGCGGCGGGACGTCTGGTGGGGACAGTTCCGGCGGTAGCACCACCTCCAACGGCTGACGTCCCGCCCCGCTGACACGAGGAGCACCCAGGTGACCGCGACCACCGACGGCGCACGCCCGACACGGACGGCCCTTCGTCGCGCGGATGGTGTCGAGCTGATCGGGGAGATGGCGGGATCGGGATATCGGGTCCCGCCGTCCCTCGTTCGCCGCGCCGACGGGCAGACCATTCAGCTCACGCCACTGCTGTACGCGACGCTGCGGGAGATCGACGGTGACCGTCCTCCGGAGGAAGTGGCCGCCGCGGTATCCGCGTCGACGGGCCGGACCGTGAGCGAGGACAACGTCCTGCACTTCTGCGATCAGCAACTGCGGCCGCTGGGTCTGCTGGTCGGCGTGGACGGCTCCGAGCCCACCGTCGCCAAGCGGAACCCTCTCCTGGGCTTGCGGTTTCGCTATGCGGTCACCGACCCCGACCGCACCCGGCGGCTGACCGAACCGTTCCGGTTCCTGTTCCGGCCGGTGATGGTCTTGCCGGTGCTCGCGGCCTTCGCCGTTGTCTGTTGGTGGGTGTTCTTTCGCAAGGGACTTGCCGCGGCCGCGTATGACGCCTTCGAGCGGCCGGGGCTGCTGATCCTGGTCTTCGTCGTCACTGTGCTGTCGGCGGGATTTCACGAGTTCGGGCACGCGGCTGCCGCCAGATATGGCGGCGCCACACCCGGGGTCATGGGATTCGGGCTCTACCTGGTGTGGCCCGCGTTCTACACCGATGTCACCGATTCCTACCGCCTCGGTCGCGCCGGACGCCTGCGCACCGATCTCGGTGGGTTGTACTTCAACGCCATTGTGGCGGTGGCGATCACCGGTGTGTGGCTGGGACTGCGCTACGACGCGCTGCTGCTCGTCGTCGCGACCCAGATCATCCAGATGCTCCGTCAGCTCGCACCGCTGGTGAGATTCGACGGCTACCACGTCCTGGCGGACCTCACAGGCGTGCCGGACCTCTACGGCCGCATCAAGCCGACACTGCTCGGCGTATTGCCTTGGCGGTGGCGTGATCCGCAGGCACGGGCACTGAAGCCGTGGGCTCGAATCGTGGTGACCGTGTGGGTTCTGGTCGTCGTCCCGATGCTGATCGCCTCCCTCGCCGTGGCGGTCTACGCCCTGCCCCGTCTGATCGGCACCGCCTGGGCGAGCCTGAACAAGCAGCAGGACGTCTTCGCCGCGGCCTGGACCGACGGCGACTTCATCCAGGCCGCCGCCCGGGTGCTCGCCATGGTCGCGATAGCGATTCCGATGGCAGGAGTCATCTACCTGCTGATCCGGGTCATCCGCCAGATGGTCCAAGGCGTCCGGCACGCGACGAAGGGGAAGCCCGCGCTGCGCCTACTGGCGGTCGTCTGCGGCGCGGCCGTGGCGGCCGGAGTGGCCGTCACGTGGCTCGACCAGGAGAACTACCGGCCGATCCAGGCGAGTGAGCGCGGGACGATCGGTGACATCGCGTTCGCGCTCGGCGTCGATCGACTGGGCGAACCCCGAACCGTCACCGAGGCGCCGCAGCCGGTCGCGAGCAGCAGGCTCGTCCCCGGGGGACGGGGAGTCATCCAGGCGCTCTGGGACACCAGCACCCCGCCGCCGACCCAGAGCTCGCCACAACTCGCGGTCATCCTCGTCCCCAAGGCGGCGCCGACCGCGGTGGAGAGCAATGGCGGCGGCGGATACATCGCGAAACCTGCTGCTGCGCAGGCTGCCGACGAAGGCTGGGTGTTCCCGGTCGACAAGCCGCTGGCCCCGGACCCGGGTGACAACCAGGCCCTCGCCGTGAACACCACCGACGGCACGATGGAGTACGAGGCGGCGTTCGCCATGGTGTACGTCGAAGGATCGGAGGCGATGAACGTCAACGAGGCGCACGCCTACGCCTCGTGCAACTCCTGCGGCGCGGTCGCCGTCGCCTACCAGGTGGTGATCGTCATCGACGAGGACGCCACGGACGACAACGTCGCGGTGCCGCAGAATCTGGCCGGCGCGCTCAACTACGAATGCGTCAACTGCCTGACCTATGCGCTCGCACGGCAGCTGTTCGTCACATTGGACGAGCCGCTGTCGGAGGACGCCACCGCGAAGATCGACGCCGTCTGGAAACGAATCCAGGCCTACGAAGCGCAGATCGAGAAGGGCAAGGTGGACCCGGACGACATCGCCCCTCAACTCGACGCCTTCACCAACGAGATCAAGGCGATCATCGAGGCGGACCAGCCGGGAACCTTCCCGTCACCGACGTCGACCGCGCCGCCGACGACCACGGCGCCGAGTACGACGGTCGCCGCCACGACGTCAGCGCCGCCACCGTCGACCGAAGTGACCGAACCGACGGCCACGACGGGCGCCACCGCGCCCACCGAAACCGCCGTGGACGAGACGGCCACCAGTGCCCCTGCGGCGCCGGAGGATTCGGCCACTGCCGAACCGGCCACCGAGGCCCCGACCGGCACCGAGGACTCTTCGACCGACTCGACGTCGGACGCCAGGCAGGACGGTTCGGGCTCGGACAGCTCCACGTCGGATACCGGCGGATCAGGCAACACGTCAGGCGACACGTCGGGCAGCACGTCCGGGTAGCGGCGGCGCTCGTCACCGCCGGCCTTGATTGATGGGCGGACTACTCGGCGCCGGCGAGGCGGGCGGTCAAGCCGCTGCCTTGTCGTCGTTGGTTTCGGTGTCGTTCTTCTCGGCGTCGTTCTTCTCGGCGTCGTTCTTCTCGGCGTCCTTTTTGTCGCCGTCCCCGGCCTCTGCGTCCTTCTTGTCGCCGTCCTCCGTTTCCGCGTCCTTGTTCTCCTCGTCGCCGGGCGTGACGTCCTGCTTGTCACCGTCGCCCGGCGTGACGTCCTGCTTGTCACCGTCGCCCGGCGTGACGTCACCCTTGCCGACCACCTGGTCGCCCGACGGCGCCTGGGGCGTGATCGTCTTCTCGGGCACTGCGACCGGCTGAACAAGGGGCACCTCGGGTACCAGCTGAACCGCCGGCTTCTCGGTCACGATCTCGGCCTGCGCAACGTCCGAGACGACGGACACCTGGTCGACGACCTGCGGCACGGGAATCGGGGCGCCCCTCGGTGCCTCGACGAGATCAGGCACCAACCGGAGCTTCCCGAGCGCGTCCTCCGGCACCGGCGTCTCCTCGCTGGGAACCGTCTCGACGTCGGTCGGCGCCGGTGCCATGCGGAGCGTCGACAGCGGCTCCTGTGTCGTCGCCGGGTCGGCCGTGGCGTCCACACCGAAGTTGCCGAGGAAGGCCTCGATGCCCTGGATCGCTGCCGCGATCAGCTTCACGCCGACTTCGAGCCAGTTCTGATTCGGGTTGAACGGCAGGATCGACAGGCTCTGTGGCGTGTCGGGGTTGCCGCTCCAGTCGTAGCCGAGGTCGATGATCACCTTGGCCATCGGCGCCAGCAGGTCGACGAACGGTTTCACGAAAGGCTTGATGCCTGCCGAGTCGGCCAGACTCAGGATCAGGTCGGCGAGCGGCAGCGACTTCGCCGGGATCATGATGTACCGGTTGCCGTTGACGGGATCGCCGCCGCCGTAGCGGACGTTGGCCGGATCGGCGAGCGCCGCCTCCAGTTCCTCCTGCGTGTACCCGTAGGGCAGTGATCCACTGCCCGGGCGGTTCGGACCGGCCAGGTACTGACCGTGGACGGTGTCGAACGCAGCAAGCGCGTTCAGCACCGCGAGAGGGTTGCCCCAGTACTTCGGGGAGTACACCACCGGGTCGTACTCGAATCCGATGACGGTGGTCTTGATCCCGCTGTCCGTGATCATCGGCGGACCCAGCGTCGCGTCGAGCAGAGCCTGGGTGAGCAACGAGAACGGGCTGAGCCGCGGCCACAGCCCGCCGTCGGGATTGGCGATGCTGCCGATCATGACGACCTCGACACGCCCCTTCTGCTGGGCGTTCAGCCGCGTGGCCAATGCGCGCATCTCGTTGGAGACGACCTGGCCGCCCTGCGAGTAGCCGAAGATCACGAGTTGCTCGTCGTTGTCGGCGTTGTCGGCCAGCCACTCATTGACCTTCGCGTCGAGATCCTCGACGCCCTTCTCCACGGACACGTTCCACGTGTCGCAGCCATTCGCTCCGGATCGGCACCAGCCGGGGATCGGCAACGGCCAGAACGACGCGGGGTACTCGATGCTCTCGAGCGTGCAACTGCCGGGCTGACACGCGGTGTCGCCCAGGTAGTAGTCACGCACGTTCTCCATGTACGGGAGGTCGGCGACCGGGGTGCCGGTGCCCGGCACGATCAGGGCCGTGGCAGCAAGGCTGACCGCCGCGGTGACCGCCATCGCGGCGCCGAGGAAGACGGCACCCAGCACCCCTAGCAGGAACAACACGACGCTCCGCATTGCTTTACGCATGTGTCAACGATCACACACGCCGCGGCGCGACGATGGCGGATCCAGAATTTGCCGAGGCGGATTCCTCGGGTGACTACTCGACGATGAAGACCGGGATCTGCCGCGTCGTCTTGGTCTGGTACTCCGCGTACGGCGGATAGGCCTCGACGGCCAGCTTCCACCAGTGCTCGCGCTCTTCACCCTCGATCTCGCGCGCGGTGCCGGAGAACACCTTGTCGCCGTCCTGGACGGTCACCGCGGGGTTGGCCTTGACGTTGAAGTACCAGCTCGGGTGCTTGGGGTCGCCGCCCTTGGACGCCACCATGGCGTACTTGCCGTTCTCCTCGACGCGCATCAGCGGCACGTAGCGCTTCTTGCCGGACTGCGCGCCGGTCGTCGTGAAGAGGACGATCGCGCGGTCGAGGACCTCGACGCCGTCCGTGCTGCCCTGCGCCAAGATGCGCTCGGTCTGTTCGCGTACCCAGTCGGTGGGGCTCAGTTCCGGTTGATCGGTCACGGTTCACCCAACCACAGCCACCCCGTGGGCTATTCCGCGGGACACTTCGCACCACTCGACGAGCACAATGCGCAGAACCGGCTTATCGCACGCTGCGCGGGTTGTGAGCACAAGCGCGCCAACGCCATTCGCGCTCCCTAGCTTCGGATGTGACGCCGTCAGGAATCCCCCTGGAGGCCGACGATCGAGGAGCATCCCATGTCGACATACGACCCGAACACCCGCACCGAGAGCTGGTGGAACCCGCCTACCCGCCCCGCAGGGGTGTACCGCTTCGAACCGGCCGCCGCGACCGCGGCGCAGCCGACCCCGGCCCTCGCCGCACCACCGCCCTATGCGTGGTCTGCCGAGCCCGTCGCCGCCGAGTATCCGGCGCCCGCGCGGACGCCGCGTTCTCTTCGGCCGGCGGCCCTGATCGCCGGTGCCGGTGGGGTCGCGGCGGTCGCCGCCGCGCTGGCACTCGTCTTCGGCACACCCCACACCGCCACCGCCGCCCCGGCCCCCGCAGCACCAGCGCCGGCAGCGGCCGCCCAACCCGCTGCGCCACCCCCACCGCCTCCGGCACCGGCGCCCCCGCCGGCCCCCGCGGCCGCGCCCGCGATCCGGGCGGCGTCGGTGTCGTCGGCCCCGCCCCGCCGACAGGTCAGCCAGGCTGCGCAAGCGGACACGTCGTCCCATGAACCCGCACCTGCGCCGCCGAGCCCGCCCGATCCCTCGACACAGTTCCAGCAGCACGGATACCAGTGGCAGCCGTGGCATGACACCTCGCGGCCCGACTGGGACTGGCGTTCGTTCCGGTCACACTCCGACCATTCGCGCGACCGCTCGGACTTCCGGCACGACGACCACGACTCGTTCCGTGGCCACGACCGGCGATCCGGCGGACAGGACTCCTGACCACGCCCGCACCGGAAGTCGATGCCGGCGGCGGCCCGCCACCCCGATTCTCCCGGGTTGCGCCCAAAACTGCAGGTAGGCTTCCGGGCCATGGCCAGGAAGGGCCGGATCGATGCGCGGCTCGCGACGCAGGTGCTCGTGCTGCAGTTCGCGGTGGTGGCGATCACCTTGGTCGCCGCGTTCGTGATGTTCGCGGTACTCGGTCACCAGGAACTCCGCCAGGAGTACGGTCTGCGCGCGCTCGACATGGCCCGCGTGCTCGCCGCAGCGCCCGCGGTGCGCGCCGACGTCACCGCGCTCGACGGGCAGCCGGGGCCGTTGGTGCCCTCCGCACTCGCCAAAGGCCCCCTGCAGACCATCGCCACCCAGGTTCGGCAGCGCACCGACATGCTCTTCGTCGTCATCACCAACGACGAGGGCCTGCGACTGGCCCATCCGGACGTCGCCGAATTGGGAAAGCGGACGAGCAGCGACCCGTCGCAGGCACTGGCCGGGCGCGAGGAAGTGGAACACGAGACCGGCACCCTCGGTCCATCGGTGCGAGCGAAAGTTCCCGTCTACGCGCCGGATTCGCAGCGCGTGGTCGGCGAGGTGAGCGTCGGGGTGTCGACCAGGGCCGTGCATGAACAGCTGTGGAGCAACCTCCGCGCCTCGGCGCTGCTGGGTGGGGTGGCCCTGCTGCTCGGAGCGGTGGGATCCGTGCTCTTGGCGCGCCGCTGGCGTTCACTGACGCTGGGACTGCGGCCCACCGAGATGGCCGAGATGGTCCGGGTCCAGGCGGCGGTGCTGCACGGGATCGGCGAAGGCGTCGTCGCCGCGGATGCCGACTGGCGGACGGCATTCGTCAACGACAAGGCCTGCCGACTACTGGGAATCGGCGACGCACGGGGCCGGCCCGTGTCCGACATCGGACTGACCCCGCGGGTGCTCGCGGTGTTCCGCGCCGCGGACCCCACGCCCACGCTGGCCACCGTCGGGGAGCACGTCGTCGTGGTCTCGGCCAGGCACGTCGAACGCAACGGGCGGAACCTGGGCACCGTGCTGGTGGTGCGGGACCGCACCGACGTCGAATCGCTGACGCGCCAACTCGACGCCGTTCAGCTGATGAGCAGCGCGCTACGCGCTCAGCGCCACGAATTCGCGAACAGGCTGCACCTGCTCAACGGCCTGCTGCACGCCGGGCACACCGACGAGGCGGCGAGTTATGTCGAGGAGCTGCTCGGCACCGGACCACTGGGCTCGGCGGTACCGGGCATGGACGCGGTACGCGACCCGTACCTGCAGGCTTTTCTCGCCGCGAAGGCAGCTGCCGCACGCGAAGCGGGTGTCACACTCACGATCGGCGAGAACACCTGGGTTGCCGGGCGGTTGGCGCTGCCGGTCGACGTCACCACGGTGCTCGGCAACCTGGTCGACAACGCCATCGACGCGACGAGGAGCGCCGCAGGGGCGGTCAAGGAGGTTGAAATTGAACTACTGCAAGAGAATTCGACGCTGCACATCACGGTCGCGGACAGCGGCTCCGGGGTGAAGGCCGAATTCGTCGACCAGCTCTTCGTCGAAGGCACCACCACCAAACCCGATTCCGGGATCCCCGGCGGACGCGGTATCGGGCTGGCCCTGTCCCGCCAGCTCAGCCGGGCACTCGGTGGCGAGCTGTGGCTGTCGAGCGCCGGTGACCCCGACGCCCGGCTGTGCGGCGCAGAATTCATCGCCCGGCTGCCGGGAGTCATGATTGAGGAGGAGGCACAGTGGACGCCCCAGAATTGACGGTCCTCGTGATCGACGACGACTTTCGAGTGGCCAACATGCACGCCGAGATCGTCAAGGCGCTACCGGGATTCACCGTCGTCGAGACCGTGACCACGCTGGCTGCCGCGCGCCGGGTCGGTCCTGTGGACCTCGCCCTGGTCGACGTGTACCTGCCCGACGGGTCGGGCGTCGACTTCGTGCGTGAGCTGGCCGGTGACGCGATGATGCTCACCGCCGCCACCGAGTCGCGCACCGTGCGGGCCGCGATCGCCGCGGGCGCGCTCGGCTTTCTGGTCAAGCCCTTCCCGCCCACCGAGCTTGCCGCCCGGCTGGCCGGCTATGCGCGGTATCGCCGGATCCTCTCGGCCCAGACGCTGAGCCCCGCCGCCATCGACGCGGCCATCGACGCGCTGCGCCCGAAGATCGCGCCGGCACCACAGTCCGCGGCGCCGCAGTCCCCCACCAGGAAGCTCGTGCTGCAGGCGTTGCACGGTGCCGAACACCCCTTGTCCGCCGCCGAGGTGGCCGATGTGACAGGGGTGTCGAGGGCGACGGCTCAGCGCTACCTGGCGACGCTCACCGGTGCCGGCGAGGTGACCGTCGGGTTGAGGTACGGCACCACCGGTCGTCCGGAGCAGGAGTTCACCGCGGCGGCCGAGCGGCCGCCGCGCCCGCGCCGCTGACGCGGCAACGCCGACGGCCCGGTCACGCGAACACCCCGACCGCATCGGCCACCCGGCGGAGTTGGTCGATGTCGCTGCTCGTCGGGATCAGGTGCACCTCGTCGGTGCCGATGTCGGCGAATCTGCCGAGCACCTCGACGAGTTGACGCTCTGTACCGGCGAATCCGGTGGTCGGGGCCATCGCATCGACGTATTCGGCGGGAATCCAGTTCATGTACCGCCGCAGATGCCGGTGCACCTGCCCGCGCGCGACGTCGTCGTCACCGATGGCGAACCAGAACGAGGTACCCAGATGCGGTGCCGGCTTGCCCGCCTGCGCCCACGCATCGCGGGCGACGTCGAACAGCTCGCGCTGCTTGCCGAGGTCCATGTCGAGCGTGATGCCGGCGAGTCCGCGTGCCCAGGCGGCCGCGCTGCGCACGGTCTTCGGGCCGATGCTGCCGATGAGCAGTTCGGGCCCACCGGCCTGAACCGGCGACGGCCCCACCGGCAGCACGGAATCGGTGACCTTCTCCCCGGCCCACACCCGCTTCATCACCGCCACCCGCCGGGCCATCTCACGCATCGTCTGCGTCGCGGGATCCGCGCCTGCGGCCACGTAGTCCTCGTGGCGGCCACCCACACCGATGCCGACCGTCAGGCGACCGCCGCTGAGCATGTCTCCCGTCGCCAGACCCTTGGCAAGCATCACCGGATCGTGGAGTTGAGGCACCACGACGGTGGTCACCAACCGGACCCGTTCGGTCCAGGCCGACAGAGCGCCCAGCAGGGTCAGGCTGTCCGGATTGTCGAATGCGACGCGCTCGCCCCAGCACAGCGACGAGAACGGCCCCCCGTCGATCACTTCGGCCCAGGCGCGCAGCAGAGCCGCATCGAGGTTCGGCTCCATCACCGGCATGGTCATCCCAATCCGCACGCGGCGATTCTGGCACGGGTGGCAGCATCCAGGGCATGGCAATCGACGCATCGACCATCGGGCACATCCGGCTCACTGTCACCGACATCGACCGTTCGCGGCAGTTCTACGAGCAGGTGTTCGACTGGCCGGTGGCCCTCGAGGTGCCCGCCGATGCCGACGCGACGACCCGGGAACGGCTGCACTTCCTGTTCGGCGGCGTCCTCTACCGCGTCGGAGATCTGCTGATCGGCCTGCGGCCCGTCGGCACCGACCGGTTCGACGAGGACCGCACGGGCCTGGACCACCTGGCGCTACGGGTGTCCAGCCGCGACGCGCTGGATCAGGCCGCGCGTCACCTGGACGGCCTCGGCATCGCCCACGAGCCGGTCAAGGCCATCGGGCACGGCTGGATTCTCGAGTTCCGCGACCCCGACAACATCGCGCTGGAGCTGATCGCCGAGGCGTAGGTCAGCGCCGCAGGCCCGCGACGGTGAGCAGGTGTGGCCGGCGCAGCACCAGTCCCACCCACAGCAGCACACCGACGTACACGGCGAAGAGCGTGTGGGAGAACAGAGGCGCCTCGACCCGCATGTTGGCGGTGACCGCGCCACCGAGGTAGGCGGTGATGCCGAGCGCCCCGAGCACAGAGGTCCGCGGAATCGCCCAGACCGCAACGCATATCGTCAGCACGATGCCCATGACCAGCGCCTGCCCCTGCGGGAATCCGAGGGTGGCGGTGCCCTCTTCGACCTGGGACGCACCAGCGAGCTTGCCCAGCGCGTCGAAGACCAGGAACGCCCCGACGAGGACGCTGATCGCGACGCCGGCGCGTCGGCCGGCCCGGCTGCCCGCGGCGTCGACGGTGTTGCTGTGCGGTGATGATGCGGTGACGGTCATGATGTGCTCCTCGGGTCCGGACTGATGTGTCACAGAGCAGACCGGGCGTCGCCGCGGAATTCATCGGTGCGGGGGTTTCCCCTACCCGATCAACGGGGAAACACTGTGTCGCGCGCCCCGGCGACTCCATAGGTTTGTGGGCATGGTCGCAGTCACCTCCAACCCCTCCCCGGTGCCCGACGCCGCCGCCGAGAGCACAGAGCCCACCGCCGACGACAACACGCCGGCCGTCCGCCACCTGGGTGTGACACCGACGGCCTCGATGATCACCGGCGCCGCGATCGCCCTTGTGTGGTTCTGGATTCCGCTCGCCATCCTGGTCCTGGGTGTCTCGTCGATCCCCTCGGGCGTCGGGTTCGTGCTCGCGGCCGTGGTTTTCATCTACCTGATGCGCGGTGTCGAACGACTCGAACGGCTGCGCAGTGAGGCGGTGTTCGGCATGGGCATCGGCGTGCCGGCACGCAAGGTGTCGCAATACAGCGGATTCCAGCGCTGGCTGCACCAGCAGTGGCTCGACTTCAGCAGCGCACGGTTCTGGAAGGGCGTGGCACACCATTACCTCCGGATGGCGTACGACATGACGGCTGTCGGCGCCGCATTCGCGCTCACCGCCTTCGCCTTCCTCGCACCTCCGGCGGCGATGGCCGTCAGCGCCAGCGGCGACGACGCCGGCCTGCCTTCCCTGCCTCCGGTGCTGGCGTGGTTGCTCGCCGCCGTCGCGGTGCTCGCCGCCGTCGCCATCCTGGTCTTCGCGCCATGGCTCGACGCCCGGATCGACCGCTGGCTGCTGTCGCCGTCACCGACCGCCGCGCTGCAGCACCAGGTGAGCGCACTGGCCGATGCCCGCTGGGGCGCGGTCTCCTCAGCGCAGACCGAGCGACACCGCATCGAGCGCGATCTGCACGACAGCGTGCAACCCCGCCTGGTGGCCCTGGCGATGACGATCGGCCTCGCGCAGACCAAGCTCGACACCGATCCGCCCACCGCCAGACAGCTCATCGCCGAGGCCCACGACGACGCCAAGAGCGCACTCGTCGAACTGCGCAACGTGGTGCGCGGCATCGCCCCCACGATCCTGTCCGACCGTGGTCTCGACGCGGCGCTGTCGTCGGTGGTGCAGCGATCCGCCGTTCCGACCACGCTCGACCTGCAACTGCCCCGCCGGCTGCCCGACGAGGTGGAGGCGTGCGCCTACTTCGTGGTGGCCGAGGCACTGACCAACGTCGCCAAACACGCGCAGGCCACCCAGGCGGTCGTCACGGTGCGGCTCGACGAGGCGTCGAACCAGTTGCACGTCAACATCTTCGACAACGGCCACGGTGGCGCAGGCATCACGGCGGACGACAACGCCACCGGCCTGCGCGGACTCGACGAGCGGGTGCGGGCCGCCCGCGGCGCCTTCACCGTTTCCAGCCCGGCGACCGGGCCCACCAACGTCACGGCGGTGCTGCCATGCGCGTCGTGATCGCCGAGGACTCCGCACTGCTGCGGGCCGGCATCGAGCGCATCCTCACCGACTCCGGGCACGACGTCGTCGCCGGCGTACCCGACGCCACCAACCTGCTGCGACTGGTCAACGAGCAGCGTCCCGACCTCGTCATCGTCGACGTGCGGATGCCGCCGACCTTCACCGACGAGGGCATCCGCGCGGCCGCGCTACTGCGCAGCCAGAACCCCGAGTCGCCGGTGCTGGTGCTGTCGCACTACGTCGAGGAACGGTATGCCGCCGAGTTGATCGCCTCGGACACAAGGGGATTCGGCTACCTCCTTAAGGACCGGGTGGCCGATGTGCCCGCGTTCCTCGACGCCGTCGACGTGGTGGGCGGTGGAGGCACCGTGCTCGATCCCGAGGTGGTGTCGCAGATCCTGGTCCGTTCGCACCGACGCAGTGTCCTCGAGCAGCTGACACCGCGCGAACTCGAGGTGCTGCAACTGATGGCGGAGGGTCGGACCAACTCCGCCATCGCCACCGCGCTGCACGTCTCGGTCGGCTCGGCCGAGAAGCACATCGCGTCGATCTTCACCAAGTTGAACCTGACGCCCGACGAGGGTGAGAACCGCCGCGTGCTGGCGGTGCTGCGCTACCTCGAGTCATGACCCACCCGGAAGGACCCTGCGCATGACCACCATCGCTCCCCCGACGCCCGCACCGGCCGGACCGCCGCCGGCCATGACGCCCGGCGGCCGTAACGCCCTGCGCGGAGCCCTGATCGCCGTCGCCGCGCTGCTGGTGATCGGCAGCGTGGTGGCGTTCGGCATCACCGCGTGGGGCGTCAGCACGGTCCGGGTGGTCGCCGACAGCCAAAACCTGCCGACCGCGATGCGCTCGCTGGTCATCGACACCGCCGACGTGCCGGTCGCCATCCGCATCACCGCGGATCGGGCGACCCGCGAACCGCGGGTAGATCTGCGACTGGTCAACGCCAACGGCGGCGGCGAGCACCGGCTCGCGGTGACCGGCAGCGGCGCCGAGCGGCGGGTGACGATCGATGGGTCACCCTCGCCAATGCTGCCGTGGGCACGTGGCGGCGAGATCACCGTGACCCTGCCGCCGGATCAGGCACGCAGGCTCACCGTGCGGACCCAGCAGAGGACCGGCGTGGTGCTGGCGCAGGCCGACGTCGACCAGTTGATCGCACGCACCGACGACGGGGCGGTCGTCCTCAGCGGTGCCGCGCGCAGGATCGAGGTGCACACCGTCGACGGCGAGGTGACCGCGCACGACCCGATCTCGGTGCGCGAGCAGTTCAGCGCCGTCACCTCCGACGGAGACATCGCGGTCGACTTCCGAGACACCGCACCGCGGATCGTCGACGCGGTGAGCCGCAACGGCGACGTGGTGATCGGACTGCCCGGACGCGGCCCCTATCTGGTGCGCGCACAGTCGGGTGAGCCGGCGACAGTCTCGGTGCCTGAGACCGACGACCCAACCGCCGCCGTCGGCGACATCACCGCGCGTTCCGACACCGGTGACGTCGTGATCGAGGGCGTGCACTTCCGCCGCCGCTGACGTCGTCCCGCAAACCCAGGCCTCGGGCAAGGGACTCGGCGCCACCCGGCACGTTCACGCGTTGACGGCGTTCGGCGACGGCGGTTGGACCGGCCACGCACGCATCCGGTGCGGGTGACTTTGAGCGGCGGTCCGTTGGGGTTCCGGGCATCTACCAGCCGAAATATCGACCATGCCGTCAATATCCGTCGGCGTTGACGTCCGGCATCGACCTCCGCACGCCAGCGTCGAGTTGGAGTTGTTTCCTGAACAAACAACGAGCCGGCGTGCCACGATAAGCGGAATTACGTCGACATCGGCAAACGCCGGGACGGCTCGTTGGGTCCGCACGTGAGGAGCAGTGAATGGGTTGGGCGACGATTTCGGGACTCCGCGGCGCGATGGCCAGAACAAGTGTGGTCGTCGCAGGCATCGGCATCGCCGCCGCCAGCGCGATGGGCACCGCGAACGCACAGCCGAACCCGAACGATCCCGAATGCCAGGTGAAGCCGTGGCTGGCCAAGTGCCTGGACAACCCACCGGGGCCCGACGACCCCGCGCCGCCGCCTCCTCCCCCCGGTTCTGGCATCCCGACTGGGCCTGCGGATACCGCATGCATCAGCCAGCCCACCAATCCGATCTGTGCCGGCGGCCCGTACGCGCCCCCGACACCACCACCTCCGCCGCCACCTCCCGGTGCGCCGCCACCACCACCTCCCCCGCCGCCACCACCGGGCGGTGCCGTCGCGCCGCCACCGGTCGCGCCACCGCCGCCACCCGTCGCGCCGCCGCCCATCGCGCCCCCGCCGCCACCCATCGCGCCGCCCCCCATCGCGCCTCCGCCGATGGCACCGCCGCCGATCGCGCCACCGCCGATGGGCGGACCGGCAGGCATCCCCGGCATGGGTGGACCCGGGGGCATCCCCGGCATGGGCGGGCCTGCCGGCATCGGCGGCATGGGCGGACCTACCGGCATCGGCCACATCGGCATGCCCGGTGGCATGGGCGGCGGCATGGGGATGGGCGGCCTGGGCCACATCGGCATGGGCGGCGGCATCCACACCGGCGGCTTCGGCGGCGGCATGCACGCGGGTGGGATGGGCATGGGTATGGGCGGGCCGGGCCACATCTAGGCACGCCCGACAGCGCACCGCCATCCCGAGCAGCAGCATGTCCAACGGTCGGCGCTGAGTTCGTGCATCCTTGCCCCCGCGGCGATGCACTGCTTGACTGATGTGACATGGCAATCACGTTCAACCACACCATCGTCGCCGCGCGGGACCGCCAAGAGTCGGCGACCTTCTTCACCGAACTGTTCGGTCTTCCCGCCGCGCAGGAATTCGGACCGTTCCTCGCCGTCACGCTCAACCACGGCGTCAGCCTCGACTACGCACAGGCCGCACCGGACGAGGACATCCACCCTCAGCATTACGCGTTCCTGGTGTCCGAGGACGAGTTCGACGCGATCTACGGCCGGATCCGGCAGCGGGGCATGCCGCACTGGGCCGACCCGCGGGGATCGCACCCCGGTGAGATCAACCACCACGACGGCGGCCGCGGGGTCTATTTCCAGGATCCGTCCGGCCACTACCTCGAGATCATCACCCGCGCATACGGATCGGGTAGTTGACCACCCGACCGCCCTACCGGGTGATCCAGTGGGCCACCGGGGCGGTGGGCAACGAGATCCTCGCCGCCGTCCTGGACCGGTCAGACCTCGAACTGGTCGGCGTGCGGGTCTACTCCGCGGACAAGGACGGCGTCGACGCCGGCACCCTCATCGGTCGCACACCCGTCGGCGTCACCGCCACCACCGACGTCGAGGCGATCCTGGCCCTCGACGCCGACTGCGTGGTCTACACACCGCGCATCGTCGACCTCGACGACGTGTGCGCGCTTCTGGCCGGCGGCAAGAACGTGGTCACCACCGCCTTCCTGTTCCACCCCGACCGGATGCCCGCCGCCGACCGCGATCGGTTGCTCGCGGCGTGCGGGCGGGGTGGCACCACCGTGCACGGCAGCGGACTGAATCCCGGCAACCTGTCGGGTGCGCTGCCGCTCGCGCTGTCGGGCATGTGTCGCACCGTCGAGCGGATCACACTGCAGGAGCGGGCCGACTGGTCGGTCTACGACAGCACCGCCATCACGTTCGACAACATGTGCTTCGGTCGCCCGGTCGACGAGATCAGCCCCACCGCAACCGATTTCCTCGCGTTCAACAGCGGGATCTTCACCGAGCAGGTGTGGCTGCTGGCCGACGCGCTACACGCGGGCATCGACGAGGTGACGGCCTCGGTCGACGCCGTCGCGGCCGTCGAGGACCATCAGATCTTCGACCACCTGCTGCGCGCCGGCACCACCGCGGGCCAACGCTGGAACTGGGTCGGCCGCCGCGACGGCCGGCCACTCGTCGAGATCGAGACGCTGTGGACGGTGGGCAACGAGTACCCGGCGCACTGGCCGAAGCCGCAGCACGGGTGGACGCTGACCATCGAGGGCGATCCGTCCATGCGCACCCACTTCATCTCGCTCGCGAGCTTCAGCCGCACGGCCACCATGGCCGAGCACGTCAATGCCGCCAACATCGCCACCGGCATGCAGATCCTCAACGCCGTGCCCGCGGTGTGCGAGGCACCGACGGGCTTCGCGACCACCGCGACGCTGCCGCTGATCCGCAGCGCCCGCGGCTTCGGGAACTAGACCGGCGGGTGGTGACCCCGCTGCCGTTCCTGGCCGAGGTAGTCGGTGGCCAACGCCGCCACATGCCCGGGTAGCGCCCCGGAGGCCACGTCGGCCAGCGTCGTCTGCTCGAGCACCGAACGCATGCTCGCCCGCAGTGCGCGCCACACGTCGGTGAGCGCCGCCGTGGGGCCCGAGTACGGCAGATCGCCGAGACCGATGTCGCGCACGCTGGCCAGCGGTCCGTCGATGCAGCGCAGCACGTCGGCCAGGCTGATCTCCGCTGCCGGGCGTGCGAGTTCGTAGCCACCCTCACGGCCGCGGTAGCTGCGCACCAACCGGTCGGTGCGAAGGTCGGACAGGATGTCGACGAGGAATTGGGCAGGGATGCCCTGCGCCTTGGCGAGATCGTCGGTCTTGACCACGACGCCCTCGTCCGTCGTGGCCAACTGCACCATGGCCCGGACGGCGTACTCCGCCTTGGCCGACATCCGCATGCCCGACACGTTAGTAGCCGCCGGCGGGGCTGTTTCGCCCGGACAGCGTGCGCACCGACTCCGGCACCGGCGTGGCGGGGTCGCAGTCCGGCGCGGTCAGGGCGGCGCCATAGCTCACCGACATCGGCACGACCCCCGCCCAGCCGCCTGCGGCGATGTCGTCCTCGGGGTCCTCGGGCCAGCCCGCGCTGACCTTCAGCGACCAGTTGTCGGTGCCGATCGGCATCCGCAGTGCCACGGTCGCGGCCAGTTCCTTCCGCGTGCTGGGCCGCAGCTCGGCGACCCGGCCCGGGACGAACGTGTCGGTCAACGTCTCCAGGCAGGCCGGCTTCTCGTCGTCGGGGACGCGGTCGAACACGCCGAAGAGGACGGCGCTGCGGTACCGGAAGGACGATTCGAAGGCGCTGCGGGCGACCACGACCCCGTCGAGCGTGGTCACCGAGACCGCCGCCGGGGCGCCGGCCGACAGGGCGCGCAACCACGGTGAGCCCGTCGACCCGTGGATGACGAGATGGTCACCGACGCGCGCGAACCCCGTCGGGAACATCACCGGATGCCCGTCGCGCACCAGCGCCACGGTGGCAAGCGGTGTGGCGGCCAGCAGTTCGTCGAGAGCGGCCCGCGACGTGTTCTGTTTACCGTTGAGCCGGGTGACCTTCGTCGAGGGCTGCGTCATTCTCCGAGCGTAGTGACGGCCAGCACGGCCGCGGCGAGTTCGGGGCGGCACACCACCAGATCGGGCAGCTTCGGATCGGCCGCGTTGTACCGCAGCGGCGACCCGTCGATGCGCGACGTGTGCAGACCGGCCGCACGAGCGACCGCCACCGGGGCCGCCGAATCCCACTCGTACTGACCGCCCGCGTGCACGTACACGTCGCTGCGGCCCTGCACCACCGACGCCACCTTCGCACCGGCCGAACCCATTTCGACGAGCTCGCCGCCGAGCGCGTCGCGGACCGCGAGTGCGATCGCCGGCGGCCGGGTGCGCGACACCACGATGCGCGGCGGGCCGTCGACGGCGCCCGGCAGGGCCACCTCGGGTGTGGCGAACGTGGTGTTCTGCGCAGGGAGGGCGACGGCGCCCGCGACCAGTTCGCCGTCCTGCCAGAGGGCCACGTGCACCGCCCAGTCGTCGCGGCCGAGTTCGGAGAATTCGCGGGTGCCGTCCAGCGGGTCGACGATCCACACCCGTTGCGACCGCAGCCGGACCGGATCGTCGGCGCCCTCCTCGGAGAGCACCGCGTCGGCGGGCCGCGCGGACGCCAGCTCCGTCATCAGGAAGTCATGAGACCGCTTGTCCCCCGCGGCCTTCCGCTCGGCGACCTCGGCGTCGGCGAACTCGGCCCGCACGTCGAGCAAGAGGTCGCCTGCCCTGGTCGCGAGCCGGGCGGCCAACTCGTGGTCGTTCACTCGCGGCTCTCCAGCAGATCGATCACCATGGCCGCGAGTTCATCAGGCGTGTGGTCGGACGTCAACCGCAGGTCGGGATTCTTCGGCCGCTGGTACGGGCTGTCGATCCCGGTGAAGTGCGTGATCTCCCCGGCGCGGGCCTTCTTGTACAGCCCCTTCGGATCACGCCGCTCGCAATCCTCGAGCGGGGTGTCACAGAACACCTCGAAGAAGTCCGTGCCGGCCTCGGTGTGCACCCGGCGCGCGAGCTCCCGGTGCTCTTCGAGCGGACTGATCGCCGGCACCAGCACGATCTGCCCGGAGTCGGCGAGCAGCGTGGCGACGTGCGACAGCCTGCGCAGGTTCTCCGCGCGGTCGGCCATCGAGAACCCGAGGTCCGCGTTGAGCCCGTGCCGCAGGTTGTCGCCGTCGAGAACGTAGGCGGGCACGCCCTTCTCCAGCAGCTTCTGCTCCACCAGCATCGCCACCGACGACTTGCCCGCTCCCGACAGGCCGGTGAACCACACCGTCCTGCCCCGGGTGAGCCGGTCCTGGGTGCTCACCAACGACTCGTGCCGCACGGTGTTGGGGCTGGCGACGTCGTTGCGGTTGTCGCGCAGCACCATCCCGGCCGCCACGGTGCCGTTGGTGTTCGGGTCGATCAGGATGAACGAGCCGGTGGCGGCGTTGCGGCTGTACTCGTCGAGCAGCAACGGAACCTGGCTGCGCAGCGAGATACGGCCCAGCTCATTGAGTTTCAGCGCCGTTGCGGATTTGTCGCGGTGCAGAGTGTTCACGTCGAGCCGGTAGTCCAGCGCGGCCACCTTCACCCGCGTCGTGCGGGTGGTCTGCTTGATCAGGTACTCCCGGCCGGGTTCCAGCGACTCCTCGTCGGCCATCCAGCAGACCGTGGCGTCGAAATCGCGCGCCACCCTCGGCTGATTGTTCGGCCGGGCGATCAGGTCGCCGCGCGAGATGTCGATCTCGTCGGCCAGGCTGACCGACACCGCCATCGGCGGGAACGCCTCGTCGACGGGGCCGCCGGGTCCCTCGATCGCGGTGATGTGCGACGTCTTGCCCGACGGCAGCACCACCACGTCATCGCCGGTGCGCATCACGCCACTGGCCACGGTGCCCGCGTAGCTGCGGTGGTCCTGGTGCTCGTGGGTCTGTGGCCGGATGACGTACTGCACCGGGAAGCGGACGTCGATGAGGTTGCGATCACCGGCGATGTAGACCTCTTCGAGATGCGACAGCAGCGCAGGGCCGTCGTACCAGGGCGTCGCGTCGGACTTCGTCACGACGTTGTCGCCGAGCAGGGCCGAGAGCGGGATCGTCGTGACGTCGTGGATGTCCAGGCGTGCGGCGAAGTCGTGGAAGTCGTCCCGGATCTTCTCGAACTGCTCTCTGTCCCAGCCGATCAGGTCCATCTTGTTCACCGCGAGCACGATGTGCTGGATGCCCAGCAGCGACGCCAGGAACGCATGCCTGCGCGACTGCTCGAGCAGGCCGTGCCGGGCGTCGACCAGGACGATGGCCAGCTGCGCCGTCGAGGTGCCGGTGACCATGTTGCGGGTGTACTGCGTGTGTCCAGGGGTGTCGGCGATGATGAATTTCCGCTTGGGCGTGGCGAAGTAGCGGTAGGCGACGTCGATCGTGATGCCCTGTTCCCGCTCGGCGCGCAGGCCGTCGGTGACCAGTGCGAGGTCGGTGTAGTCGTTACCGCGCTCCTTGGAGGTGCGCTCGACGGCCGCGAGCTGGTCCTCCATCACGGCCTTGGAGTCGTAGAGCAGCCGGCCGATCAGTGTCGACTTGCCGTCGTCCACCGAGCCCGCGGTCGCGAGCCGAAGAAGCGTAGCCATATCAGAAGTAGCCCTCTCGCTTGCGGTCCTCCATGCCGGCCTCGGAGATCCGATCGTCGGCGCGGGTGGCGCCCCGCTCGGTCAGCCGGGAGATCGCGGTCTCGGCGATCACTTCGTTGACGGTGGCGGCGGTCGACTCGACGCATCCGGTGCAGGTGACGTCACCGACGGTGCGGAACCGCACGGTCTTCTCCACGACGTCCTCGTCCTTGCGCGGCTGCAGGTACCGGTGCACGGCCAGCCACATGCCGTCGCGCTTGAACACCTTGCGCTGATGGGCGTAGTAGATCGAGGGCAGCGCGATCTTCTCCGCACCGATGTAGGACCAGATGTCGAACTCGGTCCAGTTGGACAGCGGGAAGGCGCGGATGTGCTCGCCCTTGTGGTGGCGGCCGTTGTAGAGGTTCCACAGCTCGGGCCGCTGCGCCTTGGGGTCCCACTGACCGAACTCGTCGCGGAAGGAGAACACCCGCTCCTTGGCGCGCGCCTTCTCCTCGTCGCGGCGGGCACCGCCGAACGCGGCGTCGAACTTGTTCTCCCGAATCGCGCGCAGCAGCGTGAACGTCTGCATCGGATTGCGCGACGGGATGGTCTCGACCACGCGGCCTGCGTCGATGTCGTCCTGCACCTTGGCCACCACCAGCCGGACACCCGATGAGGCGACCAGGTCGTCGCGGGCCTGCAGCACCTCGTCGAAGTTGTGGCCGGTGTCGACGTGCATCACCGGGAACGGCAGGCGGCCGGGCCGGAACGCCTTCAGCGCCAGGTGCAGCATCACGATGGAGTCCTTGCCGCCGGAGAACAGCAGCACCGGCCGCTCGAACTCGGCGGCCACCTCGCGGATGATGTGGATCGCTTCGGCCTCCAGCACGCGCAGATGGCTCAGCTCGTACCGGGCCGTCTGGGCGAGGGTTTCCTGCGTCGCCGTCATCACTTCCCCATTAAGTTGGTAGAACTGACCGGGTTAATCTGCATAGGCTGTATGGAACCAGTCGACGACGCGTGTGTCAACGCCCGGTGCCGGGCCTAATTGTGCGGCGGGTCGTCGATGTGCGGCCGATTCGCCGACGACACCCGAGCACCGGCCGTCCCGACGACGGCACGCCGCACGCTCGACGAGCTTCAGTCGTTCGGCGTGATGACGGCGCGGCCGTTGATTTTGCCCTCGTGGAGCAGGTGATAGGCGTGGGCCGCGTCATGGAGAGGGAAGTGCTCGACGAGCATCTTGATCTTGCCGGACTGCGCGAGGTCGATCACCTCGATCAATTCCGGAATGGACCCCCAGAACGGTGCGGCAACCGAGCATTCGTTCGGCGGGCTGTGGAAGTTCACCGGCAGCGCCGCGCCGCCCACACCGATGATCGTGATGTGGCCGAGCACCCGCGCCACCTGCGCCGCCATCGTCAGCGTCGGGTTCACGGCGACGAAATCCAGGACTACCTCCGCGCCGTGCCCCTTCGTGATGTCCTTGATTCGCTTGACCGCACCGTCACCGGACACGAGGGCTTCGTCGGCGCCGAGTGTCTTCGCGATCTCCAGCTTGTCGTCCGAGGTGTCGACGGCGACAACGGTCGTCGCCGAGCACAGCGCCTTGAGCACTTGAATGGCCATCTGTCCCAGTCCACCGGCGCCGATGACGACCGCGGTCGATCCCGGGCCGAGGAGGTGCACGGAGCGCTTCACCGCGTGATAGCTGGTGAGCCCAGCGTCGGTGAGCGGCGCGGCGTCCCGGGGGTCGAGATCGCCCAACGGAATCAGGTAGCGCGTTGACGGCACGAGCAGGTACTCGGCCATGCCGCCGTCGGTGCCGCCGAGGCCACCGGGGCTGGGCTTGCCCGGTGTCTGGCAGTAGTTCTCCATCCCCTTGCGGCAGTTCATGCACAGACCGCACCCCCACGGGCCGTAGACGATGACGGGGTCCCCCGGTGCGAAACCCGTTGTACCCGAACCCATCTTCTCGACCCAGCCGGCGTTCTCATGTCCCAGCGTGAACGGGAGCGTGAAGGCCGTGGTGTCGGGTGGCGACTCCAGAACGTGCAGATCCGAGTGGCAGGCGCCGGCGCCTCCGACCTTGATCAGCACCTCCCCCGGGCCGGGTTCCGGGACCGGCACGTCCCGGAGTTGGCCGGGCTGCTGCCATTCGACGAACTGAAAGGCCTTCACGGCGAGCTAGTCCGCGATCCGGTCGAACTCGACCTCGAGATGCAGCGGTCCGCGGAAAACCTGATTCTGGCGGTAGGGCGGCGGATCGACAACCAGTCGGGGGTTCTCGACCCGGCGCAGGAATGTCTCGACCGCGATGTTGACCTCGAGTCGCGCCAGTGGCCCACCGACGCAGCTGTGCACTCCCCGGCCCCAACCCACGTGCTGGTTGTCGGGCCGCTGGATGTCGAACTTCTCGGGGTCCGGGAACCGCTTCGGGTCGCGGTTGGCGGCCCCGTAGAGCAGATGGACCGCTGATCCCGCCGGGATCACCGTGCCCCCGACCTCCACGTCGGCGGTGACACTGCGGCTGGGAAAGAATTGGACCGCCGACTGCAGCCGCAACACCTCTTCGATCGCCTTGGGAATCAGTTCCGGCTTGTCGCGAAGCAGGTCGAGCGATTCGGGGTTGCGCAGCAGGAGCAACACGCAGTGGGCGATGGTGTTGACCGTCGAGTCGTGGCCGGCGATCAGCAGGAGCATCGCGTTGGCCGCGGCCTCCTCGGGCGTCATCGGTCCGTCGGGACCGTCGTGGTCGTTCACCATCTTCGACAGCACGTTGTCCTGCGGGTTCGTCAGGAAGCCCTGGATCAGGTCGGCCATGTACGCGGTGAGCGCCGCGGTGCTCTCCTTGCCCTTCTGCTTGCGGGCCTGCCCCTCTTCGGTGGCGGCGTCCGGACCCATGTCGGCGCCCGCCATGAAATCGAAGATCCAGCCGTGGAACGTGGGCTCGTCCTTCAGCGGAACGCCCAGGATCTGGCAGATGACGGCTACCGGAACCGGGTAGGCGTAGTCGTCGACGACATCGAAGGTGTTGCCGCCCTTCGCCTTGGTCTTGTTCAGCGAGTCGTCGCAGAGCGCCTGGATGTCAGTGGCCATGGCGGGGATCACATTCGGCGAGTGCGGCGGCGCGAAGTGCCGCATCACCTGCCGGCGCTGCCTGTCGTGTTTGGCTGGATCCGACACGATCAGGCTCGGCTCCCGGCCGTATGCCTGCATGTGCTCGGCGCCGACGTCGGCCTGCGTATGGGCCGCCGGCTGGGCCGAGATCGGACTCTTCGAGATGTCCGAGCTGACGTGCGGGTCGTGCGCGAGTTGCAGCAGCTCGCGGTATCCGGTGACGACATAGACCTTGTCGGCCACCTGCACCACGGGTGTCTTTCGAAGCTCGTCGAAGAACCGGTAGGGATCGTGGCGGTTCTCGTACCTCATCGCCTCGGTCCAGGCGGTCTCTGCGGTGGTCATGCGGCTCCAGTCCTAGCGGGCTTTGGGGCGGTACTCGGCGCCCCGTGAGGTCGGATCATGGCCGGTGAGAACGACATCGGGAATCCCGGTCGGTGCGCGCGGATCGCCGAAGCGCGCCGACATCGGCTCGGCATCGGTGGGCACGTCGTAGCCCGGTGGCGGTGGCGGGAACGGCGCAGACTGCTCGATGAGCCGGGCGTAGTACTCCAGCCACTTACCGTGATTGAAAGTGATGGCACCGACGATGCGGCCGTTCTTGCCGAAAGCCGCGGCGAAGCGGAGATCCTCCACCGAGCCTTGGGTGAACACGATCTCGTCGCCGAAGGAACACACGCCGACCCCTTTGATGTTCACGCCGAACTGGCCGGACCAGAACTGCGGCAGCGGCAGGTGTGGACGCCGCCCCTTCTCGAGGTTGACCATGTTGTGCGCCGCGGTGCGGGCGCCCAGCACGGCGGCGTCGACGTGCTCGATCGCCATGAACTGGTACTCGTAGAGCACGTGCGGGGCCCGCGCGATGTCACCGGCGACGAAGATGTTGTCGGTCACCACGCCGTTGATGTCGAAGGCGCGGCAGCCGGCGTCGCACGCCACACCCCAGAACCCGCTGGCGAGTTCGGCGCCCTCGAGCCATTCGATGTTGCGGACGGAACCCAGCGACGCCACCACGACGTCGACGTCCAGCAGGGTGCCGTCCGAGAGCTGAGCCTGCCGGACATGACCGTCGGCATCACCCTTGAGGGCCTCCACCGCCACCCCGGTGCGCAGATCGACACCGGCGTCGCGCTGCATCTTGGCGGCGATGTCGCCGATCACCCCGCCCAGCGGTCCGACCAGCGGTGCGCTGGACCGCTCCGCGACCGTCACGTCGAGCCCGAGATCCCGGCAGACCGACGCCATCTCAGACCCGATGAACCCGGCACCGACGATGAGCACCCGCTTCGGGCGAGCCTTGAAAGCCGCTTGTATCCGCGCGGCGTCGTCGCTTGTGCGCAGGGTGTAGAGGCCCTTGAGCTTCGCCTCTTCGGGGTTGAACCACCCGCGGGAGCGGACGCCGGTGGCGATCAACAACCGGTCATAGGGCACCTTGTCGCCGTTGGCGAGAAGCACTTCCCGGTTGTCGCGATCGAGACCGGTGGCCGCCACCCCCAGTCTCCAGTCGGCATCGACCTCGCGCAGGCGCGGCAGCTTGGTGTTCTCGGCCGGCACCCATCCCTTGAGCACCTGTTTGGACAGCGGCGGGCGATCGTACGGCTCGTGCACTTCGTCACCGATGATGGTGAGCGAGCCGGTGAAGCCCTCGTCGCGTAACGCCTCAGCGGCGCGAAGGCCGGTCAGCGACGCCCCGACGATGACGATCCGCCCCTGCTCCTTGAATGTCCGGACGAGATCGTCGACCAGTGCGTGCGTGCTCATTTCGTCGTCCTGTCGGACGGCGGATCCATCTCGGCGATGATCGCCTGCACCGGGCACGACGCGACCGCTCGCGCGACCTGCTGGCGTTGCGAATCGTCGGGGTTCGGGTCATAGGCGAGCGCCTCCTCACCCTGCAACTGGAGCACGTCGGGCGCCAGCGGGACACACTGCGCATATCCCAGGCACCTGTTCAAGTCCACGACAATGCGCATGCTTCTCGGCTCCTTCTCAACCGGCGCCGAGGGCTGGTCAGCGCTGCTCCCGAGCACGGAGCGATCGTGCTGACGCTACGGTAAATCCGCCGCGATTGCTGCGGTAATGAACGAGCCACAGAGTGCTGTGAACGCGGGCAGAGTGAGCCCTGGATCCGGCGACCCAACCGAGGGGCGCGGCGGCTTTATCCGAGAGGCTCAGTTGCACCCGCCCGCGTTGACCCAGCGGCCGTTGTAGCTCACGCACCCGGTGACGTTCGGAGGCGGCGGCGGGTCGTACGGCATGGGTGCGTAATAGGCGGGCGGCGGAACGTAGGGCGCTACCGCGTCGGCGACGTTGGCACAGCCGCTCACCGATACTCGTCGGCCTGCGCTCACGCACACGTCGGCGTTCGCGATCCCGGGACCGGCGACGGTGACGATCGCTCCGGGGATGGTCGCAAGGGCGAAGACGCACGCCGAGGCAGCGGCCCACGTCCGTGTCGAATGAGTCATCAGCCACCTACAGGTGCTGGTGCATCGCAGCGTGCCCGCAGGTCGGAGACCGGCCGACGGATCCCGTTGATCTCGGCCTCCACCTGGGGGTTGGCAGTCATGTAGGTCTGCACCCTGCCGCGCACTTCCTCGTTCGGCAGCCCACGCAGGCTGGTGAAGAAGTTGTTGACGTCGGGGTGGCTGAACAGATACACACCCATCGCGGTTCCCACTGTGCCCGAGGCCTGGGCGAGGTCCCCCGCTGTACAGCCAGGAGGCGCGGGCGGAGGAGGGGGCGGAGGTTGCGCGGACGCCAGTGCGGCACCGCCGAACAACGCACCGGCCATCACCCCGCTGCCGATCAATCCGGTCATCGCACGGCGTGCGGAAGAGCCCGACAGGAACATGGGTGACCGCCTTTCCTCTGGTCTGGACCGCAACCGGATGGTTGTCGACACTCGAAGCTAAGCACTGCCGGCGGACCACCCAGTGGATATTGACGCGATTGGCGGTTCGGTGTCAGACATCGCAGCGCTGACGCAGCACGATTACCCCGGAGGTAATTGCCCGGCCTCCGATACTGGAGACATGACCACGATTGAGCCCCGCACCGGCGCCGAGGTGATGGCCGCCTTCATCCCGCAGTCCCCGTTCGCGGTCAAGCTGGGCATCGTCGCCGAGCGGCTGGACCCTGACGAGGTGCGGCTACTGCTGCCGTGGGACCCGGCCAACACCACGATCGGCGACATGGTGCACGGCGGGGCCATCGCGGCGCTGGCCGACGTCACCGTGATGGCCGCGGCGTGGGTGGGCGCCGACGTGCCCGACGATCTGCGCGGGGTGACCACGTCGATGACCGTGCACTATCTCGCGCCGGCGCGGGCCACCGATCTGGTCGGCGTCGGTCGGGTGCTGCGGCGCGGTAAAACCCTCGTCAACTGCGACGTCGACGTGATCACCCCCGACGGCATCGCGGTGGCCAAGGCGATCGCCACCTACAAGGTGGGCTGACGCAGGCTAGGCCGTGACCTCGTTCAGCTTGCCGGTGGCGACGTCGAACACGAAGCCGCGCAACGACTCGTGCTTGGTGACGAAGGGGCTGGCCTCGATGCGGCGGATCGACTGACGCACATCCTCCTCGAGATTCGGGAAGGCCTCGGCGGCCCACTGCGGCTTGATGCCCGTGTCTTCCTGGATCGACCGCTTGAAGTCGTCGTCGGTGAACGTCAGCATGCCGCAGTCGGTGTGGTGGATCAGGATGATCTCGGTGGTGCCGAGCAGGCGCTGGCTGATCGCCAACGAGCGGATCTCGTCGTCGGTGACCACACCGCCGGCGTTGCGGATGACGTGCGCCTCCCCCTCGGCCAGGCCGAGGATCCGGTACACGTCCAGCCTGGCGTCCATGCACGCCACCACGGCGACATGCCGGCTCGGCGGCAGTGGCAGCGGCCCGCTGAAGTCCCTGGCGTAGTCCTCGTTGTTCTTCAGGTACTCGTCGGTCGCGGACATGGGTCCTCCTGCGGTCGCGGTAGCCAAACGCCCAGAAGATAACAACACACCCATGCGCATGACTGCATTGGGAATCAGCACGATTCTGTCTCGCGGAGAAGCGGCGGCCGCCCCGCCCCGGGGGAGGCGAGACGGCCGCCGCGGTCCGCCGGTCAGCGGGTGCGCAGGTCGTAGACCGTCGTCCCGCCGACGTCGCCGGCCGGGAAGTTCTGCTCGACCCACGCCGTGATCTCGGCGGCGCTGCCACCGCGGTGCCGGGGCGGTCCGCCGTGCTCGTCGCTCGCGAGGAAGTAGCCCACCTGACCGTCGGCGACGTACTGCTGAAACTGGGTGAGCGTCGGCGAGTCGTCGGATCCGGAGAACCCGCCGATCGCCATGATCGACGTGCCCGTTTCGAGTTCCAGCCCGCTCACGCTCATCGACCCGATTCCCGCTGCGGCCCAACGGCGGTCGACCGACGTCAGCAGCGACTCGAGCGCTTCGTTGTCGCTCGCCGCACCGGGCGGTGCGCCGCCGGGACCGCGTCCGCCCGGACCGCCGAACCCGCCGTCACGCGCCGGTCCGGACATGGTGCCCGGACCGCTGGACGGATGGGCGACGTTGTAGACCGCGAACGCCGCCGGTGCGGCGAGCGCCGACAACGCCGCCGCCAGCACCACCACCGCGGTGCCGCGCCGCAATCGGTGCACGCGCAGCGCGAGCACCACGGCCGCGGCGACAGCGACGGCGAGCACAGCCCAGCGCAGCGCAGGCACGAAGTCCGGTGTGCGGTCGAGCAGGAAGAACGCCCACACCCCGGTGACAGCCACCATCGCAGCCAGCACGATCCGCGGCAGCAGGTGCGCGCGGTCCCGCCACAGTTCGGCGGCCGAGTGGCCGACCAGCGCGGCGACGGCCGGCGCCAGCGCCACCGTGTAATAGGGGTGGATGGTGCCGTCCATGAAGCTGAACACCGCACCCGTCACCACCAGCCAGCCGCCCCACAGCAGCAGCGCCGCGCGCACTCCGTCGGTGCGCGTTGCGCGGCGGGTGAACCAGATGCCCGCCGCCAGGCCGATCAACGCGGCGGGCAGCAGCCACGACGCCTCGACACCCATGGACGCGCCGAACAACCGGCCGATTCCCGCCTGGCCGCCGAAAAACAGATTGCCGCCTGGACCGCCCGGACCGCCGCCGCCGCCGGGTCCACCGGCGCCCGGCCCCTCGCCGCCGGCGATGCGCTCGATCCCGTTGTAGCCCAATGTCAACTGCAGCAGGCTGTTGTCCGTGGAGCCGCCGATGTAGGGCCGCAAGCCCGTCGGCCACAACTCGACCAGTGCGATGTACCAGCCTGCCGACACGACCATCGACACGGCGCCGACGCACAGCAGGCGGACGCGGTGCCACCACCCCACCGGTGCGGCGAACAGGAAGGCCAGCGCGAGGCCAGGGATGACCAGGAACGCCTGCAGCATCTTGGTCAGAAACGCGAAACCCAGCGCGCACCCGACGAGTACCAGCCAGCGGGTACCAGCGGTCTCGATCGCGCGCACCATGGCATAGGCCGCCGCGACGAGCAGCAGCACCAGCAGTGCGTCGGGATTGTTGAAGCGGAACATCAGCGCGGCGACGGGTGTCACGGCCATCACCGCTGCGGTGATCAGGCCTGCGGCGGGTCCGCTGGTGCGCTTCACGGCGGCGTAGAGCAACGCGACGGTCGCCACGCCCATCAGCGCCTGGGGCAGCAGCATGGTGAATGGGCTGAACCCGAAGAGCCGACCGAACAGCGACATCACCCACAGCGCGGCGGGCGGCTTGTCGACGGTGATGGCGTTGCCCGCGTCCAGCGAGCCGAACAGCCAGGCCGTCCAACTCTGGGTGCCGGCCTGCGCGGCGGCCGCGTAGTAGTGGTTGGCCCAGCCGGACCGGCCCAGGCCCCACAGGTAGAGCACGGCCGTGGCCACCAGAAGTACCGGCAGGGCCGGCCGCTGCCAGCGCGGCTTCTCGGCGGCGGTGATGGAGCCGGTGACCGGCTGGGGTGCGGTGAGTGTCATCGGAAGTCCTCGATCGTGTTCGGAGTCAGCGGGTTCGGCGGGGATGGAAGACCCAGCCGCGCAGCAGCAGGAAGCGCATGACGGTGGCGACCAGGTTGGCCGCGACCAGCACCGCGAGTTCGAGAGCGCGATGCGGCTGCGGAATCAGCCCATGTAGCAGGGCAAGCGATCCACTCGTCACGCCCAACGCGACGGCGAAGACGAGCAGGCCTTGGACGTGGTGGCGGACCATCGAGGCGCGTCCGGCCACCGCGAAGGTGAACCGCCGGTTGGCCGCGGTGTTGCCGATCGCCGTGACCAGCAACGCCACCAGATTGGCCGCCTGCGCGCCGAACACCCCTCGGGTCAGCATGAACAGCGCTAGATAGGCGACGGTCGAGACGACGCCGACCGCACCGAACCTGACCACCTGCCGCAGCAGCGACGTCCGCGGCGCGCACATCCGTGACGAGCCCAGCTGCGCGGCGAGTAGATGTACCGGGATCGAGCCGTCGGCGAAGCCGCGCAACAGCCGGCCGATCCCCCTGAGATCGGCCGCGGCGGTCGCCACGATGTCCACTCGGCTGTCCTCGTCGTCGATCCAGTCGACCGGCACCTCGTGGATGCGTAGACCGCTGCGCTCGGCCAGCACCAGCAGTTCGGTGTCGAAGAACCAGCCGGTGTCGGTGACGTAGGGCAGCAGCTCGTGCGCGACGTCGGCGCGGATCGCCTTGAAACCGCACTGCGCGTCGGAGAATCGCGCCGACAGTGTCGACCTGAGCAGGAAGTTGTAGCAGCGCGAGATGATCTCGCGCTTGGCGCCGCGCACCACCCGGGCACCGCGATTCAGCCGAGTGCCGATCGCGAGATCGGAATGGCCGGAGATGAGCGACGCCGTCAGCGGAGCCAGTGCCGCCAGATCGGTGGACAGGTCAACGTCCATGTACGCCAGCACCTGCGCATCCGACGCCGACCACACCGCGTGCAGAGCCCGCCCGCGGCCCTTCTCCTCGAGGCGCACGACGCGGACATCGCCGAGTTCGGCGGCGAGTTCTGCAGCGATACGCGGCGTTTCGTCGGTGCTCGCGTTGTCGGCGATCGTGATGCGAGCAGGGAACGGGAAGTCCTCCGACAGGTGGCGGTGCAGGCGTCGGATCGAATCCGCCAGTGCCGCTTGCTCATTGAACACCGGAACGACGACGTCGAGCACCGGCACGCCTGCGGCTCGGGCGGCCAGCGCGGCGTTCGGCCTGCAGGCGAAGCGCGTGCTGCGCTCCGCGGCGGGCGTTGCGGCGCGGGTGGCGCCGGGTTCCAGGGCGGTGTCTGTCATGGCTCCATCGTCGGGTCGTGGGGTGTGTTCGATGTGGGCACAACCTGTGCGGCGGCTATGAGTCGGGGGCCGGTGCGTCGAGGTCGTAGACCACGACACCGTCGAGGACCGTCGGGCGGAAATGCGCCGCGACCCACTCGGCGATCAGAGCCGCGTCGCGGCTGCCGCCGTCGCCTCCGGCCTTGGCGCCCGGCATCAGCCGGCCCTCCACGAAGTAGTGGATCCGGTGTTCGGCCACCAACTGCTGAAATTCCGCCACGGTCGGCGCCGGGTCCGTGCCGTTGAACCCACCGACGGCCATCACCGGTGCGCCCGTGGCCAACTGGTACCCGGCGGCGTTGTTCGATCCGGCCACCGCGGCGGCCCAGGTGTAGTGCTGCGCATCGGCGGAAAGCGCGGCGGTCAGCCCCGGTCCCGGCGTCGGGGCGGACAGCAGACCCACCGGCCCGGTGAAACCGTGGCCAGGGCCGACCGGCCCGGCGAATCCGTGCCCACGGCCACCGGGCCCGGCGAATCCGCGGTCGGGGCCGACGGTCGGTATCGCGCCGCGGTGCGGTGTGGCGGCGGTGGCGATCGACCACACCGCGGGCGCGGTCAGGCAGACGGCCACGGCGATGGCCGCCGCCGCCCGCGCGATCCGCTCCGGCAGTCGCCGGTTGACCAGCAGCAAAACCGCGGCCACCACTCCCGCGCCCATCACCACCGTGCGCAGCCACGGCAGGAAGGTGTCCTGGCGGCCGAGGAGCACCGCCGCCACCACCGCCGTGACGAGTACCGTCGCCGACATCACCGCCGCCACTCGCGGATCGGAGCGATTGCGCCACAACAGTATCGAGCCGATGCCGATCGCCGCGCCGATCGCCGGTGCGAGCGCCACGGTGTAGTAGGAGTGCACGATGCCGTGCATGAAGCTGAACACCACCGCCGTCACCACCAGCCAGCCGCCCCAGAGCAGCAGCGCGGCGCGCACATCGCGTCGACGGCTGAGCAGAGCGGCCGCCACCAGGCAGACGATCGCGGCGGGCAGCAGCCAGGCGATGTCGGCACCCATGCCCGCACCGAACAGCCGCCCCCAGCCGACGTCGTGGTTCAGGTTTCCCAGCCCGCCCGTCTCGGCGCCGGTGAGCCTGCCGAAACCGTTGTAGCCCAGTGCCAGTTCGACAATGCTGTTGTGCTGCGAGCCACCGATGTAAGGCCGCTCCGACGCAGGCCACAGCTCGACCAGCAGCAGATACCAGCCGGCGGCGATCACCATCGCCACTCCGGCGCCGAGCAGGTCTGCCGTCCGCCGGCCCAGCGACCGGTGACGCGTGTACAGGTAGGCCGCGGCGAAACCGGGCAGCACCAGCAGCGCCTGCAGCATCTTGGCCAGGAACCCGAAGCCGACGGCGACGCCCGCGGCGATCAGCCACCACCGGCTGCTCTCGGGCTCACACGCGCGCTGCACGCAGTAGGCCGCCGCGACCAGCAGCAGGACGAGCAGGGCGTCGGGGTTGTTGAAGCGAAAGATCAGCGCCGCCACCGGCGTCAGCGCAAGCACGGTGCCGGCGATGAGGGCGGCGCCCGGCCCGCTCACCCGCCGCACCGCCGCGTACAGCAGTGCCACCGCGGCCACCCCCTCGATCGCCTGCGGAGCCAGCACGCTCCACGGATGCAGCCCGAACAGCCGCACCGACAGATCCATCACCCACAGGGCAGCCGGTGTCTTGTCGACGGTGATGGCGTTGGCGGCGTCACTCGAACCGAACAGCATCGCCGTCGCGTCGGAGCCGCCGGCCTGTGCGGCGGCCGAGTAGAAGGCGTTGGCCCATCCGCTGGCGGACAGGTTCCACAGGTAGAGCGCGGCGGTGCCGAGCAGCAGGACCGCGTGCGCGATCCGGTGCGCTGCGGCCCGAGGCGTCCGAGGATCCCGGCTCGGCATGGCTGTCTGGGTCTGCTCGTGGGGAGGTGCCAGGGTCACCCGTCAATCCTGGTGACCCGGACTAGGTGTGCGATGAGGCCGCGCTGTGGGTCGGCTGTGTGGACCCGGGCAGCCGGACGACGAAGCTGGTGCGGCCCGGTTCGCTGTCCATGGCAATGGTGCCGCCGTGCGCGCGGACGACGGCGGCCACGATCGCCAGCCCCAGGCCGGTGCTGCCGCCGCGTCGCGAGCGGGACGAATCGCCGCGCGCAAACCGCTCGAACACCTCGGGCTGCAGCCACTGCGGGATGCCGGGCCCGTCGTCGAGGACGGTGAGCACCGCGTCACCCGCATCGACGGCCAGCGACGCGGTCACCGACGTACCCGGGGGTGTGTGGGTGCGCGCATTCGCCAGCAGGTTCGCCAGCACCTGCTGCAGGCGTGCCTCGTCGCCGGTGACCAGCACCGGCTCGTCGGGCAGGTCGAGTGACCACCGGTGCTCGGGGCCTGCGACATGAGCGTCGCTGACCGCGTCGACGGTCAGCCGCGACAAGTCCACCGGCTCGCGCTCCAGCGGGCGGCCGTCGTCGAGGCGCGCCAGCAGCAGCATGTCCTCGACGAGGCGGGTCATCCGCTGCGTCTCGGACTCGACCCGGTTCATCGCGTGCGCGACGTCGTCGGGTAGTTCGCCGGACTTCCGTTGCGCCAGTTCGGTGTAACCCCGGATGGCGGCCAGCGGGGTACGGAGCTCGTGGCTGGCGTCGGCGACGAACTGGCGCACCCTGGTCTCACTGGCGTGCCGCGCCGACAGCGCATCGAAGATCCGATCGAGCATCCGGTTCAGCGAGGTGCCGAGCTGGCCCACCTCGGTGTGCGCGCTCGCGGGGTCGACTTGGACGATCGGTGTGGGCAGCCGCACCTCGCCGCGGTCGAGTTCCAGATCGGCCACCTCGCGGGCGGCCGTCGACACCCGCGACAGCGGGGCGAGCTGGCGGCGGATGACGACGATGCCCACCACGGTGCCCGCGCCGAGCGCCACCGCGCCGACGACGCCGAAGATCAGCAGCACCGACAGCACGGTGTCGTCGACCGCCGATGTCGGCAGCCCGGCGACGATGACCCCACGCGGGCCGTGGGCGTGGCTGGCGATGACGCGGTAGCTGCCCAGCCCGTCGAGCTCGACGGTGGTCGGGGTCTCATTCGCCGGCACGTCGGCGAGCTGGGCGGCCGCAGCGGGACTGATCTGCGCCGGGGTGCCGTCGGCGGTGATCACCCCGGCGTCGAGCCGGTTGCGGCCGATCACGGCGCCGACCGTCCCGGCGGCCTGCCCTGGTGCGTTCAGGAAGGCCGGGCCGGGGCCGGCTTCGTCTCGGATCATGATGCGCCGCGGGAACGGCGGAGGTGGAGGGAACCCCGGCGGTGGTCGCATGCCCGGCGGAGGGAACCCCGGCGGCGGCGGACCGAACAGGCCGACCGACCGCCGGCCCGCCTCGACCACCTGCGCGTCGAGTTGATTGGACAGGAAGCGCTGCAACACGACGACCGTGCCGATGCCGACAACGGCGCAGACGAGCGCCAGCAGCACCACCTGGGTGACCAGCAGCCGGACGCGAAGCGACCAGGTGCGCGGAGACCAGATGCGGGTGCGGCCGTCGACGCCCGGGTCAGCGAGCGGGCTTGAGGACATAACCTGCGCCGCGCAGCGTGTGGATCATCGGCTCCCGGCCGCTGTCGATCTTCTTGCGCAGGTAGGACACATACAGCTCGACGATGTTGGACCGGCCGCCGAAGTCGTAGCTCCACACGCGGTCGAGGATCTGCGCCTTGGACAGCACCCGCCGGGCGTTGCGCATCATGAAGCGCAGCAGCTCGAACTCCGTCGCGGTGAGTGAGATGACGTCGCCGCCGCGGGTCACCTCATGGCTGTCCTCGTCGAGCACCAGGTCGCCGACGACGATCTGCGCGTCCCCCGACTCGCTGGCCACCCCGGTGCGCCGCAGCAGCGCCCGCAGCCGCAGCACCACCTCCTCGAGGCTGAACGGTTTGGTGACGTAGTCGTCGCCGCCGGCGGTCAGTCCGGCGATGCGGTCCTCGACGGAATCCTTGGCGGTGAGCAGCAGCAGCGGCAGCCCGGGGATCTGTTCGCGCAGACGTTGCAGCACGTCGAGCCCACTCATGTCGGGCAGCATCACGTCGAGCACCACCACGTCGGGCGGATTCTCGCGCGCCAGCCGGATCGCGGTCGCGCCGTCCCCGGCGGTGGCGATGTCCCAGCCCTCGTACCGCAGCGCCATCGTCACCAGCTCGGCGAGGACCGGTTCGTCGTCGACGACCAGCACGCGGATCGGTGCGCCGTCGGCACGGCGCATGACGACCCGCTCGGCGTCGCTCTTGTTCACCACGGACACCAGTATCGACGGTCCCCGTAGGCGAAGGCTGTGTGCTTTCTATGCGCGGGCTGTGAAACCGGGCGCTAGTTCTTGCCCACTGCGGGAGGCGCGCTGCTCGGCGTCACGGCGGGGGCCTCCTCGCTGGCCTGCGTCGTGGTCGTCGACCCTGAGTCCACCGGCCCCGGGGGCTGAGCCGCACTCGTCGTGCTGAAGGCGACGGTCAGACCACCCATGGCGAGCAGCGCACTGGTGCCCACGGCAGCGGACGCGAGTCTGATTCGATTCGACGGCATCGCTCGGTTACTCCGTTCGGTCTGTCGGCCAGTTCGCAGGAGGTCCGATGACCCCTCCGGCAGCGGGGGTAACCGATCGCGCCGGAGCCGAAACGCCGCCCCATCCGGCCTGCTCGGCGCCGCGCGTGGACGCGCCGGGGGCACGGTCATGACGACCTCACCGGCGTGGCTCTTCTACCCTGTGCCCATGCAGCCGAAGGCCGTGGAGGGCATGCGCCGATGACGCGCTTCCTGGCGCGCCGGCTGCTCAACTACCTGATCCTGCTGGCCCTGGCGTCGTTCCTGACGTTCACGCTGACCTCGCTGACCTTCCAGCCGCTGGACAGCCTGCTGGAACGCAGCCCGCGCCCGCCGCAGTCCGCGATCGACGCCAAGGCCGCCGAACTGAACCTCGACGCGCCGATACCGGTCCGCTACGCCGACTGGGTGACCGGCGCGGTGACGGGCGACTTCGGCACCACGGTCACCGGCCAGCCCGTCGGCGAGGAACTGTGGCGCCGCGTCGGGGTGAGTCTGCGGCTGCTGATCGTCGGGTCGGTGCTCGGCGCGCTCATCGGGGTGGTGCTCGGCGCGTGGAGCGCGGTACGCCAGTACCGGCTGTCCGACCGGGTGATCACCGTGGCGTCGCTGCTGCTGCTCAGCGCGCCGACGTTCGTGGTCGCCAACGTGCTGATCCTCGGTGCGCTGCAGGTCAACTCGGTACTCGGCGTGCAGCTGTTCGAGTACACCGGCGAGACGTCCGCCGACGCGGTCGGCGGGGCGTGGAACCAGTTCGTCGACCGGGTGCAGCACCTGGTGCTGCCGACGTTCACCCTCGCGCTCGGATTCGCCGCCAGCTACAGCCGCTATCAGCGCAACGCCATGCTCGACGTGCTCGGCCAGGACTTCATCCGCACCGCACGGGCCAAGGGCCTCACCCGCAGGCAGGCGCTGTTCCGGCACGGCCTGCGCACCGCGCTGATCCCGATGGCGACGCTCTTCGCGTACGGGATGAGCGGCGTCGTCACCGGCGCGGTGTTCATCGAGAAGATCTTCGGCTGGCACGGCATGGGCGAATGGGCGGTGCAGGGCATCGCCACCCAGGACACCAACATCATCGCCGCGGTGTCGGTGTTCACCGGCGCGGTGGTGCTGCTGGCCGGACTGCTCTCCGACGTCATCTACGCCGCACTCGATCCGAGGGTGAGGGTGACATGACGCAACCAGGATTCTCCTCCACCCAGTCCGGCGTCGACGCCGCCTCGTTCGCGTCCCGCCGCACCCTGGTGACCCGGCGGTTCCTGCGCAACCGGCTCGCGGTCCTCTCGCTGGTGCTGCTCGCCGCGCTGTTCGTCGCCTGCTACGCGCTGCCACCGCTGCTGCCCTATGACTACACCGAACTGGACTACTACGCGCTGCAGCAACCGCCCAGTCCCGAGCACTGGTTCGGCACCAACGCGCTCGGCCAGGACCTGCTGGCGCTCACGCTGCGCGGCATGCAGAAGTCGATGCTGATCGGGGTGTGCGTGGCGTTCATCTCCACGTTGATCGCCGCGACGGTCGGCTCCATCGCCGGCTACTTCGGCGGGTTCCGCGACTCGGCGCTGATGTGGATCGTCGACCTGCTGCTCGTGGTGCCCAGCTTCGTCATCATCATGATCGTCACGCCGCGGCTCGACCCCGACGCCCGGGTGTTCTGGCTGATCGTGCTGTTCTCGGTGTTCAGCTGGATGATCAGCTCGCGCATCGTGCGCAGCCTGACGATGAGCCTGCGGACGCGCGAATTCGTCGTCGCCGCCCGCTACATGGGGGTCCGGACCCCACGGATCATCGTCCGCCACGTCCTGCCCAACGTGGCCTCCATCCTGATCATCGACACCGCACTCAACGTCGGCGTCGCGATCCTCGCCGAGACCGGCCTGAGCTTCCTCGGCTTCGGCGTGCAGCCGCCCGACGTGTCGCTGGGCACGCTGATCGCCGACGGCACGAAGTCCGCGATCACGTTCCCCTGGGTGTTCCTGTTCCCGGCCGCCGTGCTGGTGCTGATCGTGTTGTGCGCCAATGCCACCGGCGACGGCCTGCGCGACGCGCTGGACCCCGGCAGCCGTGCGTTGCGACGTGCGCGGCGCACCAGGGGCGGTGCCCGGTGAGCCCGCTGCTGGAGGTCACCGACCTGCACGTGTCCTTTCCCACCGAGCAGGCGTCGGTGCACGCCGTGCGCGGGCTGACCTACCGCGTCGAACCCGGCGAGGTGCTGGCGGTCGTCGGCGAGTCCGGATCCGGCAAGTCGGCCGCGGCGATGGCCGTCGTCGGTCTGCTGCCCGAGTATGCCGAGGTCACCGGGTCGGTGCGACTGCACGGCGAGGAACTCCTCGACCGCGACGACCGGGCCATGTCGGCCGTCCGGGGCGCCCGCATCGGCACGGTGTTCCAGGACCCGATGTCGGCGCTGACGCCGGTCTACACCGTCGGCGACCAGATCGCCGAGGCGCTGCGGATCCATCAGCGCGACCTCGGCCGGGCCGCGGCGCGGCGACGGGCGGTCGAGCTCCTCGAGCTGGTCGGCATCCACCAGCCGGATCGGCGGGCGCGGTCCTTCCCGCACGAGCTGTCCGGCGGTGAACGGCAACGGGTCGTCATCGCCATCGCAATCGCGAACGATCCCGACCTGCTGATCTGTGACGAGCCGACCACCGCGCTCGACGTGACCGTGCAGGCACAGATCCTCGACGTGCTGCGCACCGCCCGCGACGTCACCGGCGCCGGCGTCATCATCATCACCCATGACCTCGGGGTGGTCGCGGAGTTCGCGAACCGGGCGCTGGTCATGTACGCCGGCCGTGCCGTCGAGGTGGCCGACGTCGGGACGCTGTACGCCGACCGCCGGATGCCCTACACCGCAGGGCTGCTCGGCTCGGTCCCGCGCCTCGATGTCGGCCAGGGCACCCGCCTGGTGCCGATCCCGGGTGCGCCGCCGGCACTCGACGCGCTGCCGCCGGGCTGTCCGTTCACGCCACGCTGTCCGCTGGCCATCGACGACTGCAGCGCCGCCGAACCCGACCTGCTGCCCGTCGCGCCGGGCCACACCGCGGCCTGCATTCGCACCGAGGACGTCGCCGGACGTAGCGCCGCCGATCTCTACGGGGTGAGCACCCAACCCGTCCGCGTCGACGATGCGGAACCCGGAGAGGCTGTGGCGCTGCGTGTCCGGGATCTGACGCGCACCTACTCGCTCACCAAGGGCGTCGTGCTTCGCCGCAAGGTGGGCGAAGTGCGCGCCGTCGACGGCATCAGCTTCGACCTGCCCGCCGGGCGCACCCTCGGCATCGTCGGCGAGTCCGGCTCCGGCAAGTCCACGACGCTGCACGAGATCCTCGAACTCGCAGGGCCGCAAGGCGGATCGATCGAGGTACTGGGTCACGACGTGGCCGCGGCGGACAAGGCGACGCGGCGCTCGCTGCGGCGTGAGCTGCAGGTGGTGTTCCAGGATCCCGTCGCCTCCCTCGACCCGAGACTGCCGGTGTACGAGGTGCTGGCCGAACCGTTGTCGGCCAACGGTTTCGGCAAGGCTGACATCGAGGACCGGGTCGCCGACCTGCTGACCACCGTCGGGATGCACCGCTCGGATGCCGCCCGCTTCCCCGCGGAATTCTCCGGCGGCCAGAAGCAACGCGTCGGCATCGCCCGCGCGCTGGCACTGCAGCCGAAGATCCTCGCGCTCGACGAACCGGTGTCGGCCCTCGACGTGTCGATCCAGGCCGGCATCATCAACCTGCTGCTCGACCTGCAGGACCGGTTCGGGCTGTCCTACCTCTTCGTCTCGCACGACCTGTCGGTGGTGAAGCACCTGGCCCACCGGGTGGCCGTGATGCACCGGGGCGCGATCGTGGAGCAAGGCGACGCGGACGCGGTGCTCGGCGAACCGCAGCACGAGTACACCCGCGCGTTGCTGGCGGCGGTGCCCCGACCGCCCGCCGAACTGCACGGCAACCGCTGATCGGTGCGGCGCGCCGCTAGCATCGGTGCGATGACGCACACGTTCGGCGCCCGACGAGCCATCGCCGCCGCGGCCGTACTGGTCCTCACCCTGGCCGGTTGTTCCAGCCGCGACGATTCTGCGCCGTCGCCCGGCGGCAACGCCGAACTCGGCACCACCAGCGACATCAATGCCCAGGACCCGGCGGCACTGCGCGACGGCGGCAACCTCCGTCTCGCGCTCACCGGTTTCCCGCCGAACTTCAACACCCTGCACATTGACGGCAACCTCGGCGAGCTCGGCGGGTTGCTGCGGCCCACCATGCCGCGGTCGTTCATCATCGCCCCCGACGGGCAGACCACCGTCAACACCGACTACTTCACCAATGTCGAACTGACGAAAACCGACCCGCAACAGGTCACCTACACGATCAATCCCAAGGCGACCTGGTCCGACGGCACGCCGATCACGTGGGAGGACATCGCCTCCCAGATCAACGCGACCAGCGGCAAGGACAAGCGCTACCTGATCGCCTCCCCGAACGGCACCGAGCGCGTCGAGTCGGTGACCAAGGGGGTCGACGACCGGCAGGCCGTCGTCACCTTCAAGGCGCACTACGCCGACTGGAAGGGATTCTTCGCAGGCAACACGATGCTCTACCCCAAGAGCACGACCGCCGACCCGGAGGCGTTCAACCGCGGCCAGCTCAACGGTCCGGGTCCGTCGGCAGGCCCGTTCATCGTCTCCACCGTGGACAAGGCCGCGCAGCGAATCATCCTGACCCGCAACCCGAACTGGTGGGGCGCCAAGCCCAGGCTGGACTCGATCACGTTCACGGTGCTCGACGACGCCGCCCGGATTCCCGCCCTGCAGAACAACGCGCTCGACGCGATGGGGCTGGCGACCCGCGACGAGCTGAACATCGCCCGCGGCACGGCGGGCATCTCGATCCGGCGCGCCCCCGCCGCGAGCTGGTACCACTTCACCGTCAACGGCGCACCGGGCTCGATCCTGTCCGACCCGAAGCTGCGGCTCGCCGTCGCCAAGGGCATCGACCGGCAGGCCATCGCGACGGTGTCGCAGAACGGCCTGGTGAACGAGCCGCGTCCGCTGAACAACCACATCTACCTCGCCGGCCAGGATGGCTATCAGGACAACAGCGGGGTGGTGGCCTTCGATCCGGAGAAGGCCAAGGAGGAACTCGACGCGCTGGGCTGGCGGCAGAGCGGCCCGTTCCGGGAGAAGGACGGCAGGCAACTGCGCATCCGCGACGTCTTCTACGACGCGTTGAGCACCCGGCAGATCGCCCAGGTGGCGCAGAACAACCTGGCGCAGATCGGCGTCAACCTGGAGCTGGTGCCCGCCGCGGGCGGCCGGCTGTTCACCGAATTCGTCACGCCCGGCAACTTCGACCTCGTCCAGTTCGCCTACGGCGGCGACGCCTTCCCGCTGTCGAGCCTGACCCAGATCTACGCGTCCACCGGTGAGGGCAACGTCGGCAAGATCGGCAGCCCGCAGATCGATGCGCAGATCGAGAAGACGTTGTCCGAGCTGGATCCCGCGAAGGCTCGAGACAACGCCAACGAGCTCGACAAGATGATCTTCGAGACGGTGCACAGCCTGCCGCTGTTCCAGTCGGCGGGCAACGTCGCGGTGCGCAGCAACCTGGCCAACTACGGCCCGGCGGGCATCGGGGACCTCAACTACACCGCGATCGGCTTCACGCAGTAGCGCGTTCGGTTCCGACTGATCCAAAGCAGTGCCCCCGACCGGCGCCGTCGGTAGAACTACGCCATGACCACAGTTGAGCGCGTCAACCCGCTGCTGCCCGACTCGCCGGAGTTCGCGATCCTGCTGGCACAGATCGCCGCGGGCGCGAAGGACCGCGACCTCGAGGACCAGAATCCCTTCGACCAGGTCGCTGCGCTCAAACGCGCCGGATTCGGTGCGCTGCGCCTGCCTGTCGAACTCGGCGGCGCCGGACTCACGGTGCCGCAACTGTTCTCGGCGGTGATCGACCTGGCGCGCGCCGACCCGATCGTCGCCCACATCTTCCGTACTCACTTCTGGTTCGTCGAGGAGCGGCTGCGCGTGCTGCGCGCCGACCCGGCCGACACGGTGTCGCGGCGGTGGCTCGACGAGGTCGCCGCGGGCAAGGTGTTCGGCAACGCGTTCAGCGAGAAGGGCTCGCTCGCGGTCGGCAGCCTGGTGTTCAAGACACGCCTGACACCCGACGGCGACGGGTACCGGCTCGACGGCGAGAAGTACTACAGCACAGGCACGTTGTTCTCCGATCACCTCACGGTCGCGACCACCACCGACCACGACTCGGTGGCCACCGTCGTGGTGCCCGCTGACCGCGACGGGGTGGGGCTGGTCGACGACTGGGACGGCTTCGGCCAGCGTCGCACCGGCACCGGGACAACGACGTTCACAGCCGTCGCGGTGTCCGCCGACGAGGTGCTCAGCGACACTCCCTATGACGCAGAGCCGACGCCGACGGTGCAGTACGCGGCGCTGCAGCTCTACATCCACGCGGTCGTCGCGGGCGTGCTGGCCAACGTCGTCGACGACGGTGTGGCGCTTCTCGAGTCGCGGGACCGCAACTTCAACCATGCGCTCGCCGAACGGCCGTCCGACGATCCCCTGCTGCAGCGTCAACTCGGCGAACTCGCCAGCACGGCATCCGTCGCGCGAGCCGCCGTGCTCGACGCCGCCGCGGCGATCGATGCGGCCGACGCGTCGGAGATCGACGGCGTGCCCGACGCCCGGCTGGCGACCGAGGCGCAGCTGCGAGCCGCCAAGGTCAAGGTGCACCTGGATCAGGTGGCGCCCGAGGCCGCGACCCGGCTGCTCGAACTCGGCGGGGCCAGCGCCGCGAGCCGGCAGCGCAACCTGGACCGGCACTGGCGCAACATCCGCACCATCACCCTGCACAACCCGGTGGCGTACAAGGCCCGGGTGATCGGCCAGAACCTGTTGCACGGCACGCCCATTCCGGCCAACGCCTACTTCTGACCACGTCACCCCGATGTGATTTCGGCGCGCTCGCGTTCGGTGAGCGATCGTGAGCGCGCCGAAATCACTGGAGAAAGGAGCACTCGTGACTCGTCAACTGCACCTCGGCGGCTTCCAGATCGCGTCGCAGGTCACCCACTCGCACGCCGCGTGGCGACATCCCGCCAGCGACACCCGGTTCACCACGCCGGAGTACTACCACCGCCTCGGCCGGATCCTGGAGCGCGGCAAGTTCGACTTCGTGTTCTTCGCCGACCTGCTGGCCGCGCCGGTGCGGTACGGCGACGGGATCGCCGAGCCGTTACGCCGCGGCACGCAGGCCACCGCGACGCTCGACCCGTCGATCGTGGCGGCCAGTATCGCCGCGGTCACCACGAAGCTCGGAGTCGCGATCACGAAGTCGGCCACGTACTTTCATCCCTACGAGCTGGCCCGGATCTTCGCCAGCCTCGATCACATCACAGGCGGCCGGGTGGCGTGGAACATCGTCACGTCGCTCACCCAGGGCGAGGCGCAGAACTTCGGCCGCGACGAGCACCTCGGCCACGAGTTCCGCTACGAGCGCGCCGACGAGTTCGTCCGCACGGCGCTGGAGTTGTGGGCGAGCTGGGAGCCCGACGCGCTGGTGCTCGACAAGGCCACCGGTGTCTTCGCCGACCCGTCGCGGATCCGGCACGTCGACCACGACGGCGAGTTCTTCCGCACCCGCGGACCGCTCAACGTGCCGCACTCCCCGCAGGGCAGGCCGGTGCTGATCCAGGCGGGCTCGTCGAACACCGGCAGGGACTTCGCCGCCCGCTGGGCCGAGGCGATCTTCGAAATCGACCCGACACCTGAGGGCCGGCGTGCCTACTACGACGACATCAAGTCGCGGGCATCGAATTACGGCCGGAACCCGGATCAGGTGCTCATCTTCCCGGCCTTCATCCCCTTCATCGGCGAGACCGAGTCGATCGCCCGCGAGAAGCAGGCGTTCCACAACGAGCTGGCCGACCCGGTGTCCGGCCTGATCACGCTGTCGGTGCACACCGACCACGACTTCTCGGTGTACGACCTCGACGCGCCGGTGGAGGACGTGCAGGTGTCCGGCACGCAGGGACTGTTCGACACCGCCCGGCGGGTGGCCGACCGCGACAACCTCACGCTGCGCGACATCGGCAGGTGGTACGCCCAGGGTGTGCTGCTGCCCCAGTTCGTGGGAACCGCCGAGCAGGTGGCCGACCAGATCGAGGAGTCGTTCCACGCCGGTGAGGCCGACGGCTTCATGGTGTCGGCGGCGCAGACGCCGGGCACGTTCAACGACTTCGTCGACGCGGTGGTGCCGGAGTTACAGCGGCGCGGGCTGTTCCGCACCGAGTACACGGGCACCACGCTGCGCGACCACCTGGGCCTCGATCCCGCGACGTTCACCGCGGCGCAGCGGCTGAAGTCGGTCAGCTGAGCTTTGCGCGGCTAGGCGTGCGCGGCCAGCACCAGGTCGGCGGCCTTCTCGCCGATCACCACCGACGGCGCGTGGGTGTGGCCGCGGATGATCGCGGGCATCACCGAGGCGTCGGCGACCCGTAGTCCCTCGACACCACGCACCCGCAGGTCCGGGTCGACGACGCTGCCCTCGTCGGTACCCATCCGGCAGGTGCCGACGGGGTGGTACAGCGTCTGGGAGGTCAAGCGCAGCGCCTCCTCGAGCGTCTCCTCGCGGGTGTCCTCGACGTGGAGCGGCCGTGCGACCCTGCCGAGCACGTCGCGCATCGCGGGCGCCTTGGCGATGTCGGCGGTCATCCGCAGGCCGGCCATCATCGCGGCGCGGTCGCGGCCCGCCGGGTCGGACAGGTATCGCGGGTCGATGACCGGTTTGGCGAACGGGTCGGCCGAGGCGAGGGTGACGGTGCCGCGGCTCTCCGGGCGCACGAGGATCGGCCCCATCACGATCGCGTGCCCGTCGTAGGCGTCGCCGAGGCCCTCGTCGAAGAACGGCGCCGGGGCGAACAACAGCTCGAGGTCGGGCAGTTCGAGGTCGGGGCGGCTGCGCACGAAGCCGTACGCCTCGCCGACGTTCGACGTCAGCATGCCGCGCCGGCGCACCAGGTAACGGACGAGTTCCAGCGGCTTCTCAGCGGTGAAGAGGCTGTCATGGCGGACCTCGAAGCCCATCGGCGTGCACAGGTGGTCGGAGAGATTGCGGCCCACCTCGGGCGCATGCGCCACGACGTCGATGCCGTGCTCGGACAACTGGTCGCGGTCGCCGATGCCGGACAGCATCAGCAGCTGCGGGCTGTTGACCGCGCCCGCGCACAGCACCACCTCACGCCGCGCACGGACCTCCTGGCGACCGGAACCCGACTGGTACTCGACGCCGACGGCCCGGCCGCCGTCCACGACCACCCGCGTGGCGTGCGCACCGGTGACCACGGTGAGGTTCTTGCGGCGGGCCGCCGGTTTCAGGTATCCGTCGGCCGTGCTCCACCGGGCGCCGCGGCGCTGGGTGACCAGCGTTTCGCAGAACCCCTCGGGCTGTGGCGCGTTGGGCTTCGCCAGCTTGTGCCCGCACTCCTGCACGGCCGTGAGGTAGGCCGCGGTGGAGCTGCGCGGGCTGCGCTGCCGGCAGACATGCAGCGGCCCGTCGTCGCCGCTGCAACCGCCCTCGACCGCCTGCGCCGCGTCGCTGGTGTTCTCGATGCGACGGAAGTACTCGACCACGTGCGCGTAGTCCCACTGCGAGCCGGCGAGCTCGCCCCACTCGTCGTAGTCGGCGGCGAATCCGCGCACCCACATCATCGCGTTCATCGACGACGACCCGCCCAGCACCTTGCCGCGCGGCCAGTAGATGCGGCGGCCGCCCAGCTCGGGTTGCGGCTCGGTGGAGTAGTCCCAGTCCATCTCGCTGCGGAACAACTTGGAGAACGCCGCCGGGATGTGGACGAATTTGTCCTTGTCCGGCGGGCCGGCCTCGAGTACCACCACCTCGACGCCGGGATCAGCGCTGAGGCGGTTGGCCACGACGGCGCCGGCCGAGCCGGTTCCGATGACGACATAGTCGGCTTCCATCGGCCGAAGTCTAGATTTCCCCTGCGCGAGCAGACGCATAATGCCCCGACACGCCGGGAAAGACTCAGCCGACCAGCTCGATGTGGTGGGCACCGCCGATGGCGGCGTACCGCTGCGGGTCGCAGGTCAGCACGATGACCTGACCGTCGCCGCCCACCACGTCGAACACCGCCCCCATCTTGGCCAGCCGGTCGCGGTCGGTGAAGCCCAGCGCATCGTCGATGAGCAGCGGGACGCCGTCCTCCTTGGCGACCAACACCGCACCGGCCAGCCTCGCCACGATGCCCAGCTGTTCTCGGGCGCCGCCGGACAGCGACTCGTAGGGCACCGTTCGGCCCGCGAGCGTGCGACTGCAGATGCGCAGGTCGGTGTCCACCTCGACCTCGAAGGTGTCGCCGAACACGATGCGGCCCAGCCGTTCCACCTGATTGCGGAACGGGTCGACGTAGCGCGACCGGGTGGCGTCGCGGTGGCGCGCCATCACCGTCCTCAGGAGTTGCGCCGCCCGTGCCCGCCGGTGCACCCGCAGGTACTCCCCCTCGGCGTGCTGGCGCTCGGCCTCCGCGGCGTCCAGGCTGCCCCTGCGGCCCTCGGTGCCGTACACCTTCAGCTGCGTGGTCACCTCACGCAGTTCCTCGGCCAGCTCGTCGTGCCGCCGGCCGAGCGCCTCGGCGCCGCGGGTGGCGTCTGCCAGCGCGGCCGCGACGGCGTCCGGCGCGCTGCGCTCCAGTTCGGCTCGGACGTCGGCGGCGCGCGCGGCGGCGGCCCGGGCCGCGTCACCGTCCGCCTCGGCCGCGACGGCAAGGGTGTCGTCGGCCGCCTGCGCCCGCTGCGCCTCCAGACGCGTGGTCGCCGCCGCGTGTTCGGCCTGGGCGGCGGCCAGCTTCTCTTTCAGCACGGACGCCTGGGTCGCCCTGTCCCCCAGCCGCTTCGACGCCACGATCGCCACCTTGCGGTGCGTCTCGCAGTCCACCACGGCCTGCTGGTGGGCGGCCGCCGCCGCGGCGAGTTCGGCGCGGGCGGCCACCGGGTCGGTGGCATTATCGCCGGTGACGTCGAACAGCCCGTCCTCCGCCGGCTGCGTCGCCAGCAGTTCCGTCAGCCGCGCCCGCAGGTGCTCGACGGTGTCGTCACCGAGCACCGCCTCCAGCGTTGCGGTCAGCCGGTCGTGGGCCGTCGTCAGGTCGCGGCGACGCAGTTCGAGGGCGCGCGCCGCGTCCACATCCTCGGCGCCTGCGGCCGACAGCGCCTCGGCGAGCGCCCGCTGCGCCGCGCCGAGGGTGGCCTGCGTCTGCGCGGCCGGCGTGCCGGGCACCACGCGCAGCGTCAGCACACCCGGCAGTTCGACCGCGGTGTCGGCGGTGGTGTTCACCGCCCATGTCTCGCCGGCCCCCAGCGTCACCGGCTCCCCCGCCACGGACACTGTCACGTCGCCCAGTGCTGCGAGTTCGATTCTGGCCGAAGCCAACTCGGCCTGACCGACGGCCCGTTCAACGGCAAGCACGGCCTGCTCGACCACCCGCATCGTCGCATCGGTGACCGCGATGCCGGCCAGTTCCGCAGCGGTCCGGTCGAGCTCGCGTCGTGCGGCGTCGATCTTCGCCACCCGGCCCGCCAGCCGGTCGGCCTCGTCGCGCTGTGCCAGCCGGTCGACGACCCCGCGGGCCGACTCGACGCGTGCCTGAGTGGCCGTCACCGCCCCCCGGGCTTTCTCGGCGGCGACCTCGGCCGCTTCGTGCACCTCGCGGGCGGTGGACTCGTCTTCGGCGGCCTCGACGACAGAAGCGTGCAGCGCGGTGACCGCCGTCCCGCGCTCCTCGACGTCGGCCCGCAGTCGGCGTCGTTCCGTCAGCGCCGCAAGGGAAGCCGCGTGCGTCTTGCTCGCGGCGTCGGCGATGACGTCGGCCTCGGCGAGCTGCCTGCGCAGCAGCGCCACCGCGTCGGCCGCCGCGCGGGACGCGGTGAGTCGCGCGTGTGCCTGCGCCCGCTGCGCGGCGACCTCGCCGAGTTCAGCGGTGAGCGCGCTGTGCCGGGTGACCGCGTCGTCGACCTCGGCGACCCGCGCCGCGCAACGGGCCACCTCGGCGTCGGCCGCGTTGAGCTGCTTGGTGGCCGTGGCCCACTCCCCGGTGGGCCGTCCGGTGGCGGTGAAGTAGCGGGCGTACTCCTCGTCGATGCGGTCGACCAGCAGGGGTTCGGCGCCCGACAACGTGGCGGCCTCGCCAGCGGCGACGTCCAGCGCGCGGGCCAGCGCGTCCGAGCCGGACAGGTCGACCGCCGCCGTGGACGCCGACTGCAGCACCCGCTGCGCCTGCCACAGCTCGAGGTCGACGGTCTCGGCCAGCATCGACCGGACCCGGTCGTGCGCCTCGTCGCCGGAGAGCTGCTCGCGGCGCGGCGCCAGAACGGTCAACTGGGTCTCGGCCCGCTTGTGAAAGCGCTTGCGGTACACGAAACGGTAAGCGCCGGCGGAGATCTCGGCGGTGATCTCCGCACCGACGTCGGCGTGGGTCGGCTTGACCTGCTTGACCTCTTTCTTGGCGGACCGGTCCTTGGCCTCCAAGAGCAGGTCGAGCGCCTCGATCATCGACGACTTGCCGACCTCGTTCGCGCCGCTGACCACCACCACCCCGTGGTCGGGGAAGTCGATCTCGCGATGGGCGATCCCGCGGTAGTTGGTCAGCACCAACCGATGGAGTTTCACGCCACTCCCCGGTCGGTCAGGCGCAACAGCAGGGCCAGCGCGGCGCGGGCGTCCTCGGCATCCTCGCCGTCGGAGCGCGCCGTGGCCACCAGGTCGTCGACGGCGGCGGCGGCGAATCCGCCGATGCCGAGGTCGGCGAACTCTCCGTCGGCGGGCATCACGGCGATGTCGGTGTTGCGTTCCCACTCCGTCAGCGCCGCGAACCGCCGGCTGTACCGGTCGAGGCACGCGTCGAGCGCGGCCTTGTCGGTGACGGTCAGCGACCCGGTGACGCCCAGCCGCACCACGGTGCGCTCCTTGTCCGGCAACAGGTCGAGGTTGATGTCGAGGTCGGCGATGTCGCGGGTGTCGTCGACCGACCGGTTCAGCGACACGAACCGCCACCGGCCGACCCGGCGGGCGTCGATCCGCACCGGCCGTGCGGGATCCGCCTCGTCGACCTCGACGACGAGCACGTGGCCGGGATCGGGTTCGACGTCGTCGTAGTTGGTGACCTCCGGCGAGCCGGAGTACCAGACCCGCCCGGTGGCGCCGACATCGGTGCGGGAGTGCTTGTCGCCCAACGCCACATAGTGGACGGCGCCGCGGGCCAGGGCGGCCTCCACGGCGGCGAGCCGGATCAGCGACGGCTTGTCGTGCCCGGGGTCGAGGATGTCGACCGCACCGTGGCCCACCACGATGCGGGTGACGCCGTCGGCGGGCAGACCGTCGAGCACGTCGCCGATCAGGTCGGTGGTGGGCCGCTTCGACCGCCACGGCGCGGCGACGATCTCGAGCCCCTGCCGCACCTGGTGCACCCCGGCCCGGTCGAGAACCACGACGTTGTCCGGGCATTCGGCGCGGAACAGGGCGCTGGTGTACACCGACGACGCGTCGAGAGGATCGTGGTTGCCCGGCAGCAGGTACACCGGGATCCCGATGGCGCGCATCGCCTCCAGCGACTGGCTCACCACCTGGGGGGCCAGCTGGTTGTCCTCGAACACGTCACCGGCGACGACCACGAACTCCGCGCCCGCATCGGCGGCGAGCGGGCCGATGGCGGCCACCACGTCGCGGCGCGCGGCCGAATACCGGGGCTGCGCCTCGCCGTTGAGGAAGTGCCGGGTCATCCCGAGCTGCCAGTCGGCGCTGTGCACGAATCGCATGTCGGCCCGTCCTTTCCGGCTCGTGATGGGTCCCCGTTTTCGAAGGCATGGCGAGTGTATGACCGCGCTCCGACAAGTCGGCGGACCTCGACCGGCACGTTGCCCGGTGGCCTACCGTGGGGCGGGTGAGCACCCGCTACCGCACCCTGCTGCTGCTGCGGCACGCCAAGTCGGACTACCCGGCCGGCGTGGCCGACCACGGCCGGCCGCTGGCGCCGCGGGGACGGCGGGAGGCCGGGCTGGCCGGCGACTGGCTGCGCGCACACGCGCCCGCCGTCGACGCGGTGCTGTGCTCGACGGCCACCCGCACCCGCGAGACGTTGCGGCGCACGCTCGTCACCGCACCCGTGCAGTTCTCCGACCGCCTCTACGACGCCACACCCGGCACCGTCATCGACGAGATCAACGGCGTCGGGTCACACTTCGACGTGGACGTCGAGACCCTGCTGGTGATCGGCCACGAACCCGCGATGTCCGCGGTGACGCTCGGACTGTCCAGCACCGAGGGCAGCAACAGCGTTGCCGCGCAGCATGTCTCGGAGAAGTTCCCGACCTCGGCGATCGCCGTCCTGCGCACCGCGCACAGCTGGGATCGACTGGCGCTGCAGGGCGCCACGCTGATCACCTTCCACAAAGCCCGGTAGCGATGGCTACGAGCTGGTGGCCAGTGTCAGCTCCATCAGCTTGATCGCCATCCCGCACGCGTCGATACCGGGTGACTGCGGGTTGACCCACCAGCCCACCGCACCGCCGGCATCGCTGGCCACGCCGCACGCGCCGTTCGGGTCGTTGGGTTTCATCACGATCGACGGCACCCCGGCCACCGAGCGCTCCTCGATGCCGTACTGGAGTTCCTGTGCCGTGCGCCGCTCGTTGTCGAGGTTGCCCTGCTCGAACCAGAACCGGGTGATGTCGACCAGGCCCGCGGGATTGGCGGCCTGCCAGCGGCACACCGCACCGACGAAGGTGCTCTGGATGTCCAGCGGGTCGGCGCCCACCGTCTCGGCGAGGATGTCCTCGGTGAGCACGTCGCACTCCTTGAGCAGGTTGGGGTACTGCCGTTCGGAGTTGTTGTTGCTGGGCCCGCCGCCGGTGCCCTCTTTGGCGGCGGTGCCGTCGACGGTGCGGCTGCAGCCGGTCAGGATCGTCAGCGTGGCCAGCACGGCGCCGGTGCCGGCGAGCACGCGCCTGCCGTGGGGGAAGCGCCTCATTTGGAATTCACAATCGACTGACGGGTGAGCTCGCGGGCCACCTGACACGGATCGGGGAACGGCTTCTGGTCGTAGCTGACCGACCACTCGATGAAGTCGTCGTCGAACTGGATGCCGATCTCGCAGAGATTGATCCCGCCCTCGATCAGGTCCTGACTGCTGGCGATGAAGCCGTCGTGGCCCTCGATGTTGACGTCCTCGACCGTGTCGCGCGAGAGTTCCTCGGTCTTGCGCTCGCGCCCGATCGGGCTGCCGCGGAACCAGGTGAACGAGAAGTGCGGGCCGAGGATGCTTCCGCCGGCCAGCCACTGGCACCCCACCGACGTCTTGGCGGTGTTGACCAGGGTGGGCCGCTCGGTCAGCTGGTTCATCACCTGATCGCTGATCCCGCCGCACTCCGGGAAGAACGGCCCGTGCGAGACGTCCTCCTGCGTCTGGGTGGGCCCGGACTGCTCGGGCGAGGACGGCTCCGGGTCGCTGCATGCCGCGAACAGCGGAATCGTCGCCGCGGCCAATGCGGCCAGCGCCCTGGCAGGGCGGGCGCGTCCCGTCGCGCTCGTGCTGGGGGTCACGCCATGCACTGTAGCGGCAGCGTTCCGCCACAACCACCGACATGCCGGTTGACCTGCAGCTATCACACCGTGTGCGACAGTATCGAAATGCTCTGGGCGCTGCTGCGACGGTTCGTGCGGCCGTACCGGGGGTTGCTCGGGGTGGTCGCGGCCCTGCAGGTGGTCAGCACGCTGGCCTCGCTCTACCTGCCCACCATCAACGCGGCGATCATCGACGACGGCGTGGCGAAGGGCGACACCGCGACCATCGTCGACCTCGGCATGATCATGCTGGCGGTCTGCGCGCTGCAGGTGGCGTGCGCCGTCGGAGCGGTGTACTTCGGTTCGAGGGCCGGGATGGGGTTCGGCCACGACCTGCGCGGCGCGATCTTCCGCCACGTCATCGGGTTCTCCGCCGAGGAGACCGCCCGGTTCGGCGCGCCGTCGCTGCTCACCCGGACCACCAACGACGTCCAGCAGATCCAGGTGCTGGTCCAGGTGACGGCGACGATGCTGATCACCGCGCCGATCATGTCGGTCGGCGGCATCTTCATGGCCGTGCACCAGGACGCCGGCCTCTCGTGGCTGCTGCTGATCAGCGTGCCGGTGCTGGCCGCGGCGAACTACTGGATCGTCACGCGGCTGATGCCGATCTTCCGCAGCATGCAGCGGCTGATCGACAACATCAACCGGGTGATGCGGGACCAGCTGTCGGGCATCCGGGTGATCCGCGCCTTCGCCAGCGAGCCGTTCGAGCGCGAACGCTTCGCCGTGGCGAGCGCGGCGCTGTCGGACACCGCGCTGGCGGCGGGCCGCTGGCAGGCGCTGATGCTGCCGGTCACCACGCTGGTCATCAACATCTCCAGCGTGGCGCTCATCTGGTTCGGCGGACTGCGCATCGACGCCGGGCAGATGCAGGTCGGCTCGCTGATCGCGTTCCTGTCCTACTTCATGCAGATCCTGATGGCCGTGCTGATGGCGACCTTCCTGCTGATCATGTTTCCCCGGGCGTCGGCCTGCGCGGAGCGGATCACCGAGGTGCTGTCCACCACGCCCGGCATCGCCAGCCCTGACGATCCGGCCGGACCCGACACCGTCGCCGGCGAGATCCATTTCGACGCCGCGACATTCACCTACCCCGGTGCCGACCGCCCGGTGCTCCAGGACGTCTCGCTGACCGTGCGGCCGGGCAGCACCACCGCCGTCGTCGGCTCCACCGGCTCCGGCAAGACCACGCTGATCGCGCTGATCTGCCGGCTCTACGACGCCACGGCCGGATCGGTCAGCGTCGACGGCGTCGACGTGCGCGACTGGGATGTCGAACGGCTGTGGTCGGCGATCGGGCTGGTGCCCCAGCGCGGATACCTGTTCTCGGGCACCGTCGCGGACAACCTGCGCTACGGCAAGGCCGATGCCACGGACGCGGAGATGTGGGCGGCGCTGGAGGTGGCGGCCGCCGACGACTTCGTCCGCGCCCACCCCGACGGGCTCGGGATGCGCGTCGCCCAGGCGGGTGTCAACTTCTCCGGCGGCCAGCGGCAACGGCTGGCGATCGCCCGCGCCGTCATCCGCCGGCCCGCGGTGTACCTGTTCGACGACGCGTTCTCGGCGCTCGACGTGCACACCGACGCCCGGGTCCGGACGGCCCTGCGCGAGGTGTCGGCGGGCGCGACGGTGCTGATCGTGTCGCAGCGCATCTCGACGGTCGCCGAGGCCGACCAGGTGATCGTCGTCGAGGACGGCCGGGTGATCGGCGTCGGCACCCATGAATCGCTGCTCGCGGACTGCCCCACCTACGCGGAGTTCGCCGACTCCCAGTCGATCGGTGTGGGGGGCACGCCATGACCGGCCCGCTCGGCCGCCCGTTCCGCGGCGCCATGGCCGCGCCGGCCGAACGCACCCGCGACTTCCGCGGTTCGGCGGTGCGACTCGTCAAACGGCTGACGCCGCAACGCGGGCTGGCCGCGCTGGTGATCGGCCTCGGTGTCGGCGGCATCGCCATCGGGGTCATCGGCCCACGCATCCTCGGCCACGCCACCGACCTGTTGTTCAACGGCGTCATCGGCAGGCAGCTGCCGGCCGGGCTGACCAAGGAGCAGGCCGTCGCGGCGGCCAGAGCGCGCGGCGACGCGACGTTCGCCGACCTGCTCTCCGGGATGGACGTGATCCCCGGCCGCGGTGTCGACTTCGACGCGGTGGCGCGCACCCTGCTCCTCGCGCTCGGGCTGTATCTCGTTGCCGCGCTGATGGTCTGGATGCAGGCCCGCCTGCTCAACGTCACCGTGCAGCGCACCATGGTGGCGCTGCGCTCCGACGTCGAGGACAAGGTGCACCGGCTGCCGCTGTCGTACTTCGACGCCCGCCAGCGCGGCGAGGTGCTCAGCCGGGTCACCAACGACATCGACAACATCTCCACGTCGCTGTCGATGACGATCAGCCAACTGCTCACCTCGGTGCTGACCGTGGTGGCGGTGCTGGTGATGATGCTGACGATCTCGCCGCTGCTCACCCTGCTCACCGTGGTCACGGTGCCGCTGTCGCTGCTGACGATCCGCTGGATCACCCGTCGCTCGCAGCGGATGTTCGTCGCGCAGTGGCGCAACATCGGCCGGCTCAACGCCCACATCGAGGAGACCTACAGCGGTTTCACCGTCGTGAAGACCTTCGGCCATCGCGCCGCCGCGCAGGACCGGTTCGACGAGCTCAACGCCGATGCGTACCACAGCGGGTTCGGCGCGCAGTTCTTCTCCGGCCTGGTGTCACCGGCGACGGTGTTCATCGGCAACATCAGCTATGTCGCGGTCGCGGTGGTCGGCGGCCTGCAGGTCGCCACCGGCCAGATCACCCTCGGCAGCATCCAGGCGTTCATCCAGTACGTCCGTCAGTTCAACCAGCCGCTGACCCAGGTCGCCGGCATGTACAACACGCTGCAGTCCGGCGTGGCCAGCGCGGAGCGGGTCTTCGAACTGCTCGACGCCGACGAGCAGTCCCCCGACGCCGCAGCCGGCCTGCCGGGCCCGGCCGACCGGCCCGGCCGGGTGGAGTTCGAGCACGTCACCTTCGGCTACCGGCCCGACACCCCGGTGATCGAGGACCTGTCGCTGGTCGCCGAACCGGGCAGCACGGTCGCCATCGTCGGGCCCACCGGCGCGGGCAAGACCACACTGGTCAACCTGCTGATGCGGTTCTACGAGGTGCACTCCGGCCGCATCCTGGTCGACGGCGTGGACATCTCGACCGTCAGCAGGCAGTCGCTGCGGTCGCGGGTCGGCATGGTGCTGCAGGACACCTGGCTGTTCGCCGGCACCATCTACGACAACATCGCCTACGGCAGGCCGGGCGCCGGCGAGGACGAGGTGGTCGCCGCGGCGAAGGCCGCGTTCGTCGACCGGTTCGTGCACAGCCTGCCCGACGGGTACCAGACCGTGGTCAGCGACGACGGCGGCTCGATCAGCGCGGGCGAGAAGCAGCTCATCACCATTGCGCGGGCCGTGCTGGCGCGCCCGCAGTTGCTGATCCTGGACGAGGCGACCAGCGCGGTGGACACCCGTACCGAGCAGCAGATCCAGCACGCGATGGCCGAACTCCGGCGCGACCGAACCAGTTTCATCATCGCCCACCGGCTGTCGACGATCCGCGACGCCGACCTGATCCTGGTGATGGAGGCCGGCCGGATCGTCGAACGCGGCACACACGCCGAACTGCTCGCCCGCCACGGCGAGTACTGGGCGATGACCAGGGCCTGAGACTAGGCGTTCCGCTTAACGGTGCCCCAGCCGCGTTACAAACCGTAGGCTCGTCGTAATGAACACGAACACCGTCCACACCTTCTGCAGGTACTGCATGGCGTCCTGCGGGTTGGAGGTGACGGTCGAGGACAACCGCATCCAAAAGATCTCCGCCGACAAGCAGAACCCGCACAGCTGGCACGACTTCTGCGCCAAGGGCCGCACCGCCAACCAACTGGTCGAGCACCCTCGCCGCATCCTGCGGCCGATGCGCCGGGTGGGTGACTCCTACGTCGAGGAGAGCTGGGACGTGGCGATCCGCGACATCGCCGCGCGGATGAACGCACTGATCGACCAGGACGGCCCGGACGCCATCGGCGCGTACTACGGCAACCCGTCGGGACATTCGTCGTCGAACGTGATGTTCATGAACGCCTGGATGGACGCGGTCGGCACCCGCAGCCGCTACGCCGTCGGCTCGGTCGACCAGAACGCCCTGCACGTGGTCGCCGAAGCGATGTACGGATCGTCGCTGATGGTGCCCGTGTCCGACGTCGACAACTGCGACTACTTCCTGCTGATCGGGACCAATCCCGCTGTGAGCGCCTGGAATTGGCTCGAGACGGTGCCGGGCGGCTGGCGCCGGGCGCTGGCCCGCCAGCAGGGCGGCGCGACCATCGTCGTGGTCGACCCGGTGCGTACCGAGACCGCGGAGAAGGCCGATGTGCACCTGGCCGTGCAGCCCGGCCAGGACTGGGCGCTGCTGCTCGCGCTGGTCAAGGTGATCCTCGACGAGGGCCTCGAGCACCGTCGCGACTGCGCCGATCTCGCCACCGGTGTGGACGAGCTGCGCCGCCTGGTGGCCGACGCCGACCTCGATGACCTCGCCATCCGCTGCGGCATCGAACGGTCCCGGATCGTCGGCACGGCACGGGACTTCGCCGCAGCCCGGGGCGCGATGGTGGTCACCCGCACCGGGATATCGCTGCACGCTGCGGGCACCGTGGGCGAATGGCTGGGTCAGGTGCTCAACGTCATCACCGGCCGGATGGACCGACCGGGCGGGCGGCGGTTCGAGCCGGGCTACTTCGACGCGCTGAAACTGGCCGAGTTGGCCAAGACGAAACCCCACACGAGTCGGGTGGCGGGACGGGAGATGGTGGCGGGTGCGCACGGGCTCGCCGAACTGCCTGACGAGATCACCACCCCCGGCCCCGGTCAGATCAAGGCGATGCTGATCAACTGCGGCAACCCGGTGGTGTCGGGCCCCGACGGGGGCAAGCTCGACGAGGCGCTGGCACAACTCGACCTGCTGGTCGTGATCGACCTTGTACAACGCGAAAGCCACCGGCACGCCCACTGGCTGCTCCCGGCCGTGCACTGGCTCGAACGCGACGACCTGCTGGCGTTCACCAGCAACATGCACGACGAACCGTTCGTCCAGTACGGCCGCAAGGTCGTCGAACCGCCGCCGGACACCCGGCAGGAATGGGAGATCTTCGTCGACCTCGCTCTGGCGATGCACCGGCCGTTGTTCGGCGCCAAGGGCCTCAACGGGTTCGTCAAGGCGACCCGCCGGGCGGCGGCGCTGACCCGTCGCCCCGCGGTGGCCTTCGGCCCGCACTGGCTCGACCGTCTCATCGTCCGGATGTCGCGAAAGTTCAACGGCCGCAGGCTGACCTGGCGCGACCTGATGGCCCACCCGCACGGGATGGTGTTGGGACCGCGCGAGTTCGGCCATTTCAGGAGCGCACTGCGCACCGACGACAAGAAGGTGCACGCGGCGCCGCCCCAGTTCACCGCCCGCGCCAGGGAACTACTGGCGGAGCCGATCCGCGTCGCGCCGCAGGAGTTTCCCTTCCAGCTGGGCAACCGGCGCAACCGGCACTCGATGAACTCCTGGCTCAACGAGTTGCCGGGACTGCACCGCTCCGGCAAGGGCAACGACGTGATGATCAACGCCAAGGACGCCGCGACGCTCGGCATCGGCGAAGGCGACCGGGTGCGGGTGTACTCCCCGATCGGCGCCGTGGAACTGGCCGCGACGCTGTCGGACCGGCCGCGGCGCGGGATGGTGATCATCGATCACGGCTGGGGTTCGCGCATCTTCGACCCGCGCGGCGGCGCAGCGCCGGACTCGTTCGGCGTCAACCGCAATCTGCTGGTCGACGGCTCGACCGTGGACCCGCTGTCGCAGACCGCGACGCTGAGTTCCTGCTACGTCGGAGTGGAGCGGCTCTAGACCCCGGGGCCCTCGGCGCGCACGTCGTCGACGGCGGTCATCGCCGCGCGCAACTTGGCCAGCCACTCGTCGGTGTGTTCGCCGACCAGACGCACCGACCAGGCAAGCGCGTCGGACCGCGAGCGCGCCACGCCGGCGTCGACCAGTGTGTCGAGCACCTGGCGTTCGGACTGCCGCAGCCGGGTCATCACTGGAACTGCGATGTGGGTGAACAGGATCCGCTCGGGATCGGCCGGATCCCCCACCTCGACACCCCAGGACACCTTGCGGCCGTACCGGGCCTCGGCCTCGTCGGCGATCCGCATCCGGTCCTGCCGGGTCTCCTCACGGAACCGTGCCGCCCGGCCCGAGGCGTGGGCGTCACTCTCTCCGCCGTCGGGTTCGGGCAGCCGCCCGATGACGGTGATCTCCTCGCGGTCGACGACCACGGTGGGTTCGCCGGCGAACCAGCCTTCCGGCATGCGCCCGGCGAACCAGTCGGAGGCGTCGCCGGCATCGGGTTGTTGTGACTGCTGCCAGCCGCCGGATCGTCCCCGTCGGCCGTGGGTGTGTTGATGTCGCATGATTACATGCTTACACCGTTACAACGGCCCTGCGGCCGCGTTTCTCCGCGGGCGAACACCACCCGGTTCGAACCTGCTTCTACCTGCGCTTGGACACCAGCGAGTACACCGCCGCGCCGCCCGCGAGCACCAGCGCCACCAGCAGCAGCGCGGCCCAGCCTGCGCCCGCCAGCCACCACACCAGACCCAGTGCGACGACGGCCGGGGACACCACGAACAGCACCATGCCCGGGTGCTGCTTGAAAACGGCCATCGCGCCCCTGGCCCGGTCCCGGTCTATTTCCTTGCCCGCCATGGCACAAGGATGCCCTAATGTCGTCACGGTGACTGCGCAATGGCTACCGGACCCCGAAGGCCGCTACCAGTACCGCTGGTTCGACGGACAGAACTGGACCGATCAGGTCTCCCACCAGGGCCAGGTGGGCCGGGCGCCACTCGGCGGCGGCTCCGGCGCGCCACCCGACCAAGGCCAGCAGCCCCAAGCCACCACCCAGGGCGGCCAGCAGTACGGCGGCGCTGCGCAGCAGGCCGGTGACGGCTTCGCGGGTATCACCGGCGATCTGGTCGACGGCCGCTTCAGCGAGAAGGAAGCCAAGCCGATCGGCAACCAGAACGCCAAGCTGCTGAGGGTGCGCCTCGGCGAGCCGTTCATGGCCAGGCAGGGCTCGATGGTCGCCTATCAGGGCAACGTCGACTTCGCGTTTGAGGGCGGCGGCGCGTCGAAGTTCATCAAGAAGGCGTTGACCGGTGAGGGCCTGCCGTTGATGCGCTGCCAGGGCCAGGGCGACGTGTTCCTCGCCGAACGGGCCTACGACGTACACCTGTTGAACCTGAACAACTCCGGGCTGTCGATCAGCGGCAAGAACGTGCTGGCCTTCTCGTCCAGTCTGGACTGGAACATCGAGCGCGTCCGCGGCGGCAGCATCGCCACCGGAGGCCTGTTCAACACCACGCTGCGCGGCACCGGCTGGGTGGCGCTCACCACCGACGGCCCCCCGGTGGTGCTCAACGCCGCCGAGGCGCCGACCTTCGCCGACACCAACGCCGTGGTGGCTTGGTCAGCCAATCTGCAGACGCAGTTGAAGACCAGCTTCAAGGCGGCGGCGCTGATCGGCCGCGGCTCGGGCGAAGCGGTGCAGGTGTCGTTCTACGGCCAAGGCTTCGTGATCGTCCAGCCGTCGGAGGGAATCCAGATCCCGACCCAGGCATGACCGTGCCGTGGGACAGCGACGTGGCGGCCGGCCGCTACGGCGGCCATGACGGATTGATCTACCGCCGGTCACCGTCGACGTTCGGCGAACTCGTCGACGCGACGACGCGCTGGATCGACCGCACCTTCCTGGTGCAGGGTGACCGTCGGATCTCCTTCGAGCAATTCCGCGCCGCCGTGTCCGCATGCCGAGAGACGCTGCGGGACAGCGGGATCAAGCCCGGCGACCGGGTGATGGTCTTCGGTTACAACAGTCCGGAATGGGTGCTGGCGCTGTGGTCGCTGTGGCTGGCGGGTGCGGTGCCGGTGCTGGCCAACCGCTGGTGGAGCGACGGCGAGATCGACCACGCCGTCGGGCTGGTCCGGCCGCGGCACGTCTTCTCGGACACGCCGCTGACGACCGACGTCCCCGGCAGTGCCCTGGCGGAACTCGGTGCGGCGTTCGACGCCACGCCGGTCGCCGAACCCGCGCCCCTCCCCGGAACCGACGAGGACGAGCCCGCCGCGGTGCTGTTCACCTCGGGAAGCTCAGGATTGCCGAAAGCCGTTGAGCTCTCCCGCCGTTCGGTGATCGTGAACCAGCACAACATCCTGGGCCGCACGAATCGTTTCCCGCACCTGCTCGACGCCGACTCACCGCAGGCCGTCAGCCTGGCGTGCACGCCGATGTTCCACATCGGCGGGATGTCCAGCCTGCTCACCCATTTCCTGACCGGCGGCCGGATCATCCTCACCGAGGGCCGCTTCGACCCGAAACAGGTGATGGAGCTCATCGAGCGCGAGCGTGTGCAGATCTGGGGCGCGGTGCCGACCATGGCGGTGAGGGTGCTCGAGCATCCCGACTTCGGCCGTCACGACCTGTCGAGCCTGCGGTCATGGCCCCTCGGCGGCGCGCCGGTCACCACCGAACTCCTCGACCGGATCAGGGAAAGGCTGCCGAATCTGCGGTCGCGGGGGCTGAGCAACACCTGGGGCATGACCGAGGCGGGCGGATTCCTCACCGTCGCCGATGGCCGCGACCTGCTCGACCATCCCGGCACCGTCGGGCGGCCCTACCCGGTGGTCGAGTTGAAGATCGCCGATCCGGACCCCGACGGCACCGGTGAAGTGCTGACCCGCTCTCCCACCGTGATGCGCGGATACCTGCGCGGCGGCTCCGCCGACGCGGGGGGCGACGTGGACGCCGACGGCTGGCTGCACACCGGCGACCTCGGCCACCTGAACCCCGACGGATATCTGTTCATCGACGGCCGCAGCAAGGACGTCGTCATCCGCGGCGGTGAGAACATCGCGTGCCCGCACGTCGAAGCGGCTCTGGCGACGCACCCCGACGTGATCGAGGTCGCCGCGCTCGGAGTGCCCCACCACGAACTGGGCGAGGAGCTGGCCGCGGTGGTGGTGTGCCGGACCGAGGTGCCGCCGCCCACCGAAGAGGAGATGCGTCGCCACCTCGACGGGGTGGTCTCCTACTTCGCGATCCCGACGCGGTGGCGCATCCGCACCGAACCGCTGCCGACCCTCGCCGGCGAGAAGGTCGACAAGAAGACGCTGCTGCAGGAGTTCCTCGCAGGGACGTAGCCCGCTACCCATACCCCCCATGGGTATATACTCGGGTCATGGGTATGACGCTGAACGTCCGCGGGATGAGCTGTGGCCACTGCGTGGCGGCGATCACCTCGGCGGTGTCGTCGCTTCCGGGCGTCACCGACGTCGCGGTCGACCTCGAACGCGGGCTGGTCACGGTGGACGGGACTGCCGACATGGCGTCGGTGGTGGCCGCCATCGAGGACACCGGCTACGACGTGGACCGCGCGGCATGACCGCTGTCACCCTCGCCGTCGGCGGGATGACCTGCGCGTCGTGCGCCGCGCGGGTCGAGAAGCGGCTCAACCGGATCGACGGTGTGTCCGCGACCGTGAACTTCGCCACCGAGCAGGCCACCGTCGAGTATCCGGACACCGTGAGCGCGGACGACCTCGTCGCCGCCGTCGAGGCCACCGGCTACACGGCGAGCCTGCCCCACACCGCCACCGACGACCCGGCGCGCGACGACGAGGCGACCGGGTGGCGCAGGCGCCTGGTCGCGTCCGCCGTGCTGACCGTTCCGGTGGTGCTGCTGTCGATGGTGCCCGCGTGGCAGTTCGACTACTGGCAGTGGCTGGCCCTGGGACTCGCCACCCCGGTCGCGGTATGGGGGGCGTGGCCGTTCCACCGCGCGGCGTTGGCGAATCTCCGGCACCGTGCGGCGACCATGGACACCCTGATCTCGGTCGGGGTGTCCGCGGCCTACGGGTGGTCGGTGTGGGCGCTGCTATTCACCCACGCAGGCACGCCGGGGATGCGGATGTCGTTCGACCTACTGCCGTCGGGCGCCTTCGAACCGCACCTCTATCTCGAGGTCGCGGCGGCGGTGACGACGTTCATCCTGGCAGGCCGCTACGTCGAGGCGCGCGCGAAGAAGCAGTCCGGCGCGGCGTTGCGGGCGCTGCTCGACATGGGCGCCAAGGACGTCGCCGTGCTGCGCGACGGGCAGGAGGTGCGGCTGCCGGTCGACCGTCTGACGGTCGGCGACGAGTTCGTGGTGCGCCCCGGCGAGAAGATCGCCACCGACGGCGTGGTCGTGTCGGGTTCCTCGGCCGTCGACGCCTCGATGCTGACCGGAGAGCCGGTGCCAGTGGAGGTGGCGCCCGGTGACGCGGTGGTCGGGGCGACGGTCAATGCGGGCGGTCGCCTGCAGGTGCGCGCCACCCGGGTCGGCGCGGACACCCAACTGGCGCAGATGGCACGGCTGGTCGCCGAGGCGCAGGGCGGCAAGGCCGACGTACAGCGGCTGGCCGACCGGGTGTCGGCGGTGTTCGTCCCGGTGGTCCTGGCCGTCGCAGCGCTCACGCTGGCCGGCTGGCTGCTCGCCGGCGCCGCCGCGGGAGCGGCGTTCACCGCCGCCGTGGCGGTGCTGATCATCGCCTGCCCGTGCGCGCTCGGCCTGGCGACACCGACCGCGCTGCTGGTCGGAACGGGCCGCGGCGCCCAGCTGGGCATCCTGATCAAGGGCCCGCAGATCCTCGAGTCGACGCGGCGGGTCGACACGGTGGTGCTGGACAAGACCGGCACCGTGACGACCGGCCGGATGGCGGTGGCCGCCGTGCATCCCGCCGACGGTTCGACAGTGTCCGAGCTGATGCGACTCGTCGGCGCGGTGGAGGACGCATCGGAGCATCCGATCGCCCGGGCGGTGGCGGCGACCGCCGCCGAGGCCGGCCCGCTCCCGGCGGTGACGGAGTTCGCGAACCACGGCGGCAGCGGTGTCACCGGTGTCGTCGAAGGCCGGACGGTGGCCGTCGGGCGGCTCGGCTGGTTGGCCGCCGACGCGCCGCCGGCACTCCTCGACGCCGCGGGTGCAGCGGAGGCCGAGGGCCGCACGCCGGTGTGGGCCACGGTCGACGGCCGCGTCGCCGGGGTGGTGGTGGTGTCCGACAGCGTCAAGGACTCAGCGGCGCAGGCGATCTCGCAACTCAAAGACCTGGGTCTGACGCCGGTGCTGCTGACCGGTGACAACAGCCGCGCCGCCGAGGCGGTGGCCGCTCAGGTCGGCATCGACGAGGTGATCGCCGACGTGCTGCCCGCGGACAAGGTGGACGTCGTCAAGCGCCTGCAGGCCGAGGACAGAACGGTGGCCATGGTGGGCGACGGCGTCAACGACGCCGCGGCCCTGGCTCAGGCCGACCTCGGACTGGCCATGGGCACCGGCACCGACGTCGCGATCGAGGCGTCTGACCTCACCCTCGTCACCGGCGACCTGCGTGCCGCAGCCGATGCGATCCGGTTGGCCCGCAGCACCTTACGCACCATCAAGGGCAACCTGTTCTGGGCGTTCGCCTACAACGTGGCCGCGTTGCCGTTGGCCGCGCTCGGCCTGCTCAACCCGCTGATCGCCGGCGCAGCGATGGCGTTCAGCTCGGTGTTCGTGGTGACCAACAGCCTGCGACTGCGGGGCTTCACGCCGCTGCGGTGAGTCCCCGTCACGAGGCATCGCCCGCCGCGCGGCGGGCGCGGAAGAGCTTGACCTCGTCCTTGATGCCCTTGAGATGCCGGCCGCCGGCGAAAGACCAGGCGAACGGCCCGTCGTCGCCGATCGCATCGCGGGTCGACTCCGCGGCCAGCACCGCGCCCGGGCGGGCGGTGCTCGTCACCCGGCTCGCGAGGTTCACCGAACTGCCGAACCAGTCCCCCGCACGGCTGACCGCCGGACCGGTCGCCAGACCGACCCGCAGGGACGGCAGGTCGTCGTCGGATTCGGTGGCGTCGACCAGATCAAGCACCGCATTCAGCAGCGCCGCCGCCGACGTGCTGACCAGCATCACCTCGTCACCGATCGTCTTGATGAACCGCACCGGCGGCACCGCGACGTCGCGGGCGAGGTCGGCCAGCCGGTTCGCCAGCCGCTCGAGGTCCTCGGGTGGCACCGCCTCACCGAGGCGGGTGAAACCGACGAGGTCGGCGAACGCGATCGTGACCACCCGGGCACCGGGCAACGGACGCCCCTCGGCCCGTTCGCTCGCGCTCACACCCTCGGTCTCCATCGTGTGCCGCAGCTGCAGCATCAGCATGTCCTGGATCATCGGCCCGAGCAGCGGTGCCATCTCGCGGGTGAGCGCCTCGGATCCCTTGGCGATGTCCAGTTCCGTCGCACCGGGTTTGAGCACCGCGGCCAGCGCGACCGCCCGCATCACCTCGGCGGCCCGCGACAGTCCCTCTGACAGCTGGCGCACGGTGATGACGATCTGCTCAGGCGTGAGGCCGAGGTCGATGAACTGCTGGGCATGCGCGGCGGCCTCGGCGTCGGCGCGCATGTGCACTGCGGCATCCGGATCGTCGACCCGCGGCAGACTCATCGCGCGCTGCACCTGCTGCAACAGCTCGAGGTCGATCCCGAACTTCTCGCTGGTCTCCCGCGCCGAGACGTACGTGCCGTCGTCGCCGATGAACCGGCGGGACGCCAGCACCGTCGGCGCGGAGGCGTCGGCGATCTCGGCCACCGTGATGCCCCGTTCGAGCAGCCACTCGATCAGTTCCGCGCGTTCGGCCCGGGCCCTGCCCTCCAGGCCGTCGAGCAGCCCCGAGGCTTCGATGTCCACCTCGTCGGTCACCCGGCCAAGGTATACCGCCGGCCCTGGTTGCTATACAGCACACATGACCACACCGGTGTCACACGGCTTCCCGCCGCTGGTCGGAGCGCGCCCGCGGCTACTGGTGCTCGGCAACATGCCGAGCGTGCTGTCGCTCGGCGCGCGGCAGTACTACGCGAATCCGCGCAACGCCTTCTGGCGCATCGCCGGGGACCTCTTCGGATTCGACGCCGACGCCGGATACCACGATCGGGTGGCCGCCCTGCTGGGTCATGGCGTCGCCGTGTGGGACGTGCTGCGCTCCTGCCGCCGGGCGGGCAGCCTGGACTCCGCCGTCGAACGGACGAGCATGGTGGCCAACGACTTCCCGGCGTTCTTCGCTGGGCAGCCGTCGATCGCGCGGGTGGTGTTCAACGGCGCCGCGGCCGAACAGAACTTCCAGCGGCTGGTGTCGGCACCGCCCGACCTGTCCTACGTGCGGGCACCGTCGACCAGTCCTGCGCAGACGATGCGCTACGCCGACAAGCTGGCGGCGTGGCGGCGGGCGGTCGGCTGAGCGGTCATCCGCCGTGCCGTGACGCGTACTCGCCCGGGGTGCAGCCGAGCATCGAGCGGAAGTCGTTGATGAAGTGTGCCTGGTCGTACCACCCGAGCCGGACGGCGAGGTCGGCGAAGTCGACGCCACGCCGGGTCTCGATCTCCAGTGCCGCCTGCTGCAACCGGTACCGGCACAACACCCACTTCACCGGGACCCCGACGTAACGGCGGAACACCCGCTGCGTGGTCCTGGCGCTCCACGGCGACACCGCCATCACCTGCTCGACGCGATGCAGCGCGGCGTCGTCACGGATCCTGTCCACCAGGTCGCACAGCGCGACGAACGTCGGATCCACCGGGCCGGGATCGGCGGCGATCACCTCGTCGAGCAGCCGGCCCGACTCCGCCACGTCGTCCACGAGATCGAGTGCGGCACCCGATAACTCGCGCACCGGCCGAACGCGGCCGGTGAGTGCCGCGGCGTCGCCGCCGAACCGGGCGACGAAGCCACCCGGGCGGAACCGCGCCCCCACCACCGCACCCGACTCGGCGATCGTCACCTGGAACACGCGGTCCACCACGCCGTGCAGAAGCACGGCAGGCAGCGGGTGCCCGTGCCGGGCGCCGTCGGTGCCCCACTCGCGGGTGAGGTGCATCGACGGGAAGGTGATCACCGTGCTGTCGAAGGACGGGCGACCGCGCAGGTCCCAGGTGACCGACCAGAAGTGCTCGACGAACCGGGCGGCGCCGTCTGACGGGGCCCAGCGGTGCAGGTCGAACGCCGCCGCGGACGCGGCCCGCCCGACCAACCCGCGGATCGGGGTCGCTGGCGTGTTTTTCCAAGCGCCCATGCCCACCAACCTACGAAACTCGAAGCCATGAGCGTCCAACCCATTCCGGAGGGCTACACCAGCCTGACCCCGTTCCTGGTGATCGACGGCGCCGCGAAGGCGATCGACTTCTACGTCGAGGTGTTCGGCGCCGCGATCGTCGAGAAGATGGACGGCCCCGACGGCACCGTCCCGCACGCCGAGCTGGACTTCGGCAACGGCCGGCTGCAGCTGGGCGACCCGAACACCGATTACCAGCTCCAGGCGCCGCCGCGTTCGGAGTCCGTCACCCATTCACTGGTGCTGTACTGCCCCGACGCCGACGCGGTCGTCGCGCGGGCCGAGGCCGCAGGCGCGACGATCCGCGAACCGATCCAGACCTTCGTGACCGGGGACCGCTTCGCGTCCATCCTCGATCCGTTCGGTCAGCGGTGGGCGGTGATGACCCGCGTCGAGGACGTCTCGGCCGAAGAGCGCGACCGGCGGCTGGCCGAGTGGGCGAAGGGCAACATCTGACGGTCCCCCGCTAGCGTGGCGGGATGTCCTGTGTGTTCTGCGCCATCGTGGCCGGCGAGGCCCCCGCCATCCGCATCTACGAGGACGACGACTACCTGGCGATCCTCGACATCCGCCCGTTCACCCGCGGTCACACCCTGGTGTTTCCGAAGCGCCACCTGGTGGACCTGACCGACACGCCGCCGCAGACCGTCGCCGACATGGCGACCATCGGTCAGCGCATCGCCAGGGCGGCGCGCGCCTCCGGACTGCACGCCGACGGCAACAACATCGCCATCAACGACGGCAAGGCCGCCTTCCAGAGCGTGTTCCACATCCACCTGCACGTGCTGCCCCGCCGCGACGGCGACAAGCTGTCGTTCGCCAAGGGCATGCTGCTGCGCCGCGACCCGGACCGGGAAGAGAGCGGCCGTCTTCTGCGCGAAGCGCTGGAACAACTCGACTCGGCGGGGCAGGATTGAGCCATGGGCATGCCGTGGTGGGAAAAGAACATCGGATACCGCCTACTGCTGCTGCACGACAAGCTCTACAAGGCCACCAACGGCCGCGTCGGGCACACCATCCCGGGTGGCCCGTCGAACCTGCTGTTGCACACCATCGGCGCGAAGACCGGCCAGCAGCGGGCCAACACCCTGAGCTACGCACGCGACGGTGACGACTACCTGGTGGTCGCGTCGATGGGTGGCGAACCACGGGCGCCGGGCTGGTACCACAACCTCAAGGCGAACCCCGACGTCGAGATCAACGTCGGACCCAAGCGAATTCCGGCGACCGCCCGCGCCGTCTTCCCCGACGATCCCGAGTTCACCCGGCTGTGGCCGATCGTCAACAACATGAAGGGCAACAAGGACCGCTACATCGGCTACCAGAAGCGGACCACCCGGCCGATCCCGGTGGTCGTGCTGACGCCGCGCGGCTAGAAGAGTTCCTTCGCGAGCAGTTCGAGCGTCGTGTCCCGGCCCGGCGCGCTCGCGGGGTCGGTGCCGCGACGAGCCGAGGCCACCGGGTTGACCATCACCTCGTCGACGCCGAACTCCTCGGCCAGCGCGCGGACCTGATCGGCCGCTTCGGTGGGTGACCCCACCACCGCGCGGGCCAGTCCGTGATCCACCACGGCCTGCTCGCGGGGGCCGAACCGGATCTGCTCGGCGTCCTCGACCAGTTCCAGCGGACCCAGCGGTTGCCCGGTGCGCAGCCGCGCCATCATGTGCAGGTTCGGCAGCAGCAGCGCCATCGCCTCGTCGCGGGTCTCGGCGACCGAGGCGTTGACGGTCAGGAACGTCACCGGTTCGGCCGCCAGCTCGCTGGGCCGGAACTCTGAACGGTAGGCGGCCAGCGCCTCCCTGGTCCCCTGGCCGGAGAAATGGTGGGCGAACACGTAGGGCAGGCCCTTGGCCGCCGCCAGGTGCGCCGAGTACATCGACGAGCCGAGCAGCCACAGCCGCGGCTCGCTGGCAGCTGCAGGCGTCGCCTTGAGCACGTAGTTCTCCCGCATCAGGTCACGCGGCAGCGGAACCCGCACGCCGCGCGCACCCATCAGCGCGACGACGTCGTCGAGGTACTGCGGGAACGCCTCGATGTCGCGGTCGTCCCGCCCGGCGGCGCCGCGCAGCGCCATCGACGTCACCGGATCGGATCCCGGCGCCCGCCCGATGCCCAGGTCGATGCGGCCGGGGTGGGCCGCTTCGAGGAGCGCGAACTGCTCGGCCACCGCCAGTGGCGCATGGTTGGGCAGCATCACCCCGCCCGAGCCCAGCCGGACCCGCTGGGTCAGGGCGGCGAGGTGCGCGATCACCACCGGCGGGCTGGTGGCCGCGACGGCGGGCATGTTGTGGTGCTCGGCGATCCAGTAGCGGGTGTATCCGAGCTGGTCGGCGGTCTGCGCGAGGTGGGTGGTGGCCGCGAGCGCGTCCGACGTGGTCTGGTCGGTGCGCACCGGTACGAGGTCGAGTACGGAGAGCTGCACACGAAGTTCAACGCGCCGCGACACCGGGATAGTCCTTCGGTGTGAACGAATTGATGACCGGATAGAACCGCTCCCACCACGTGGCGTCGTCGCTGCTGTCCTCGAACGCCAGTGCCTGGGTGTCCAGCACGTGCCTGCGCAGCGTCGACTCGTAGCCGGCGAAGGCGCGCTCGTGATCGCCGTCGGCCACCGACAGTTCCCCGGCCAGCACGTACGCCCCGAGCAGCGCCAGGCTGGTGCCCTGGCCGGACAGCGGCGACGCGCAGTGCGCGGCGTCGCCGACGAGCGTGACCCGCCCGCGCGACCAGGTGTCCATGACGATCTGCGCCGACTCGTCGCAATAGAAGTCGGCGGCGCCGCGGGTTTCGTCGAGCAGGCGGTCGGCGAAGGCGCCGCTGCCGGCGAACCGCCGTTCGATCTCGGCGCGCTGCGCGGCGGCGTCGCGGTAGTCCAGTTCGAGGTCGTGGTCGAGGAAGCCGAACATCACCCGGGCCTCGGTGTCGTCGCGCACGCTGTAGAGGCCGCAGAACAGCACCGGTTCCCGCATCGAGTACCAGGTCTGCCAGCGGGACAGTCCGAGGAAGTTGCCGGTGGTGCAGATGGCGAGGTACGCCCCCATCCGCCTGAGGAACCCCGCCTCCGGCCCGAAGACGAGCCTGCGAACACCCGAGTGCAGCCCGTCGGCGCCGACGACGAGGTCGAACGTGCGTGGTGGGCCGTCGGCGAACTCGACGGCGACCGCATCGCCGTGGTCGTCGACGGCGGTGATGCTGTCACCGAAGACGTACTCGACGTCCGGCGTCGCGGCATGGATCAGCTCGACCAGGTCGTCGCGCAGCATCTCGATGTCGGCGTTGCCGATCACCCCGCCGGTGGCCGTCTTCTCGGTGTCCCGGGAGATCTCCGCTCCGGCGGCGTCGACGGCCGACATGCCGCGGAAGTCGGTGGCGCGCGACCGTGCATCGGCCAGCAAGCCCATCCGGTCGAGCACCGTGAGGGCGGGACCGCGGACGTCGATCGCCTGCCCACCAGGTCGCAGCGCCGGGTGCCGCTCGACGACGGTGACCGCATGGCCGTTGTGGTGCAGCCAGTACGCGACCGCGGTGCCGGCCACGCTCGCCCCGGACACCAGCACGTGCGCCATCTACAGTCCCGCCTCCCGTTTCGCCAGAATGAAAACGTCGTCCATCATGGCCGGAGTGAGCCTGCCGGTAAACGTATTTTGCTGGCTGGGGTGATAGCAGCCGATGAGCGCGAGCGGGCCGTGCGGGGTAGTCAGCCGGGCGGTGACGGCGTGCCCGAACACCGGCGCGGGGGTGGCGACGGTGCCGCCGCCGGTGCGCACCATCTGCAGCGCCGCCCGCCACGCGAACCCGCCGAGCGCGACGACGACGCGGACGTCGGCGCTCACCAGCCGCCACTCGGCGTCCAGCCACGGCGCACACGCCGACCGTTCCGCGGGAGTCGGCGCGTTGCCGGGCGGGGCGCAGCGCACCGCGGCCGCCATCCGGGTGTGCAGGAGCGTCAGCCCGTCGGCGGCGTCCACCGACGTCGCCTGGTTGGCCAGGCCGGTGCGGTGCAGCGAGGCGAACAGGAAGTCACCGGACCGGTCCCCGGTGAACACCCGGCCGGTGCGGTTGCCGCCCTGTGCGGCGGGGGCCAGGCCGACGACCATGATCGCAGGCCGCGCCGCACCCCAGCCGGTGATCGGCCTGCCCCAGTACGGCTCGCCGGCGAACGACTTGCGCTTGGTGACGGCCACCTCCTCGCGCCATTCGACGAGCCGCGGGCAGGCCCGGCACACCGACACGACGGCGTCGAGCTCGTCGAGCGTCCCGGTCGCCGCGGCCATCGACACCACCTGCGCCGGGGACGACGCCACCGCGGTGTGCGTGGTCGCCGGGTCACCGGGCCAACCCGAGCCGGGTGGCACCGGGGAGTCGAAGAGCGCTCCGGTACGTGGATGGGGCAGTGGCACGACTCCACTGTGCCCGAGCCGGAAAACCCGTCGCCGCGGCGGTGCCCGCGCTGCTAGATTCGGCCGCGATACCCCATGATCACCACTTCGCGCGGTCCGCTCCACCTCATCCTGTTCGCGGCGCTGACCGCCGGTGCGGGCAACGGCATCTCGATGGTCGCCTTCCCGTGGCTGGTGTTGCAGCGCAACGGTTCTGCCGTGGACGCCTCGATCGTCGCGATGGCGGGGACGCTGCCGTTGCTGGTGGCCACGCTGCTCGCGGGCGCCGCGGTGGACTACCTCGGCCGGCGCAGGGTGTCGATGATCTCCGATGCGCTGTCGGCGATCTCGGTCGCCGCCGTGCCGGTACTCGCCCTGTCGTTCGGCGTCGAGGTGATCAACGTCGGCGTGCTGGCGGGCCTTGCCGCCCTCGGGGCGTTCTTCGACCCCGCAGGCATGACCGCCCGCGAGACGATGCTGCCCGAGGCCGCACACCGGGCGGGCTGGACGCTGGACCGCGCCAACAGTGTCTACGAAGCGGCGTTCAACCTTGCCTACATCGTCGGCCCGGGCATCGGCGGACTGTTGATCGCCACACTCGGCGGGGTCAACACCATGTGGGTGACGGCGGGGGCGTTCCTGCTGTCGATCGCCGCGATCACGGTGTTGCGGCTCGAAGGTGCGGGCACGCCCGACCGGGCAGAGCTGCCCGAGGGGGTGTGGGCGGGAATCGTCGAGGGACTCAGATTCGTATGGCACACACCGGTGCTGCGCACGCTGGCGTTCGTCGACCTCGCCGCGACCGGGCTGTACATGCCGATGGAGAGCGTGCTGTTCCCCAAGTACTTCACCGATCGCGATGAGCCGGCCCAGCTGGGCTGGGTGCTGATGGCGTTGAGCATCGGCGGGCTGATCGGCGCGCTGGGCTACGCGGTGCTGTCCCGGCACATGTCCCGGCGCGCGGTGATGCTCACCGCGCTGCTCACGCTCGGCGTGGCGATGACGGTGATCGCCTTCCTGCCGCCGTTGCCGATCATCCTGGTGCTGTCGGCGATCGTCGGTTTCGTCTACGGGCCGATCGCCCCGATCTACAACTACGTCATGCAGACCAAGGCGCCGCAGCACCTGCGCGGCCGGGTGGTCGGCGTGATGGGCTCGCTGGCCTATGCCGCAGGACCGCTCGGACTGATCCTGGCCGGACCGCTCGCCGACTCGGCGGGCCTGCACGTCACGTTCCTGGCGCTGTCGGTGCCGATGCTGCTGCTGGGCGTCGTGACCGTGTTCCTGCCCGCACTACGCGAGCTGGACCGGGCGCCGGTTGCCGAACGCGGCTAGACCCGCTGCGGCAGCAGCAGTTTGGCGAACCGGCGGACCGCGGCGGGCTCTCCGCCGACGTGCAGGCGGCCCGCCGACATCAGCCCGGGCACCTGGTCTGGGTCCAGTGCGGCGCCCAGCACCTCGATGTCTCCGGTCAGCATGACGTCGGCGACGGTGTCGTCGGGTTCCTCCTCGACCGTCTCGGCGGTGATGCGCATCGTGGTGCCGCCCTGGGGCGTGGCGAGACGCACGACGAGGTCGGGGCCGCCGCGGTCCGGCCGCAGGTAGGCGCGCAGCGCGCGGGCCAGCCACTGCGGGCGCACCACCGCTCTCGGTTCGCGGGTGGCGAGCAGCGGGCGGCCCCACCGCGCCAGCGCGTCGATCACGTCTTCGAGTGCCCGCCCGTGGTCGGTGAGTTCGTACACGCTGCCCGACGCCGGCTTCGGCAGTTCCCGCTTGAACACCAGCCCGTGCCGTTCGAGATCGCGCAGCCGCCCGGCCAGCATGTCGGTGGCGATCGGCGCCAGCCCGCTGAGCAGATCGCCGTAACGCTGTGGGCGGTCGAGGAGTTCGCGCACGATCAGTAGCGTCCAGCGGTCGCCGACGACGTCGAGGCTTTTTGCCACGGCGCAGTGCTGGCCGTAGGAGCGATTGGGCACCCGGCCATCCTAGCCGCAACTTGACTTGTCCAAGCGCATACTTGTTATTTCCAAGCAAAGTGGTTACGTTGCAGAAATGCCCTCATTGCTCCCCCTCGCCGACGCCGTCACCGCAGAGGCGCTCGCCTTCGCCGACCGGTTGGACACCGTGCATCCCGACGGACGAGGCGCACCCACGCCGTGCGCCGACTGGACGATCGACGACCTCGCCACCCATGTCGCGGTCGGTATCGTTCGTGACGCCGAGGCGTTCCACCGGGCCCGCTTCGGCGTCCCGTCACCGCCGGGCGACGTCGACCTCGACGGCACCGATCGCGCCGGCGTCGTCCGCACCGCCGTCGAGCACCTCGTCGGCGCGATCACCCGGGGCCCGCAGACGTGGCCGACCATCCCGCTGCCCTTCGGTCCCTATCCCGTCACCGCCGCGCTGAAGAGCCTGATCGTCGAATTCGGGGTGCACCGCAACGATCTCGAGGTCGCGACAGGGCGGGGCATCGTGCCGTTCTCCGACGCCACGCGCACTGCGCTGTTCGGCTTCGGCGAGCACTACCTGCTGCGACAGGCGGAACCGCTCGAGGCGTCGGCGTGTGCCTTCACGCTGGCCGCACCGTCGGCGACGCTGTCCGTCACCTGGACCGGCGACCGCTGGATCCGCGGGGCCGACGCCGCAAGGGAGTGCCGCATCGCCGGGTCCGACGACGCCGTCGCCCGCTTGATGCTGCGCCGTCTCGACATCACCGATCCGCGCATCGACTTCCTCGACCCGCACCACCTGGCACCGCTGTTCCCCTCCGCCATCCGACCCCTGTGACGAAAGGCCCGCCATGACAACCGCTCTCACCGACATCGGCATCGCCCCGACGCTGGAACACCTGCTGGACATCCGGATCGAATTCGATCCCGTCCAGATCTTCGACACACCGGTCGGCACCCGCTTCACCTACGTGGTCCGGCACGGCCGCTGCGAAGGCCCACGCATCGCCGGCGACATCCTGCCCGGTGGCGGCGACTGGATCCTCTTCGGCAGCGACCGTGTCGCCCGCCTCGACGTGCGCGCGACCATGCGCACCGACGACGGTGCGCTCATCCACCTCACCTGCACCGGACGGGTGCAGATGCCGCCCGAGGCCGCGACGAGATTCGCCGCGGGCGAACTGATCCGGCACGACGAGATGGTGGCGCACTCGACCCCGCTGTTCGACACCGACGACGAGCGCTACCGGTGGATCAACGCCGTCCACACGGTCGCGATCAACCAGGCCTCTCTCAGCGAGGTGCACTACCGGGTGTTCGAGGTCCGATGAGCGCGCCACAGTCACTCGCCGAGCTGTACGACCGGTACGTCGCCGCATGGGCCGGCCGCGACCCAGACGCCATCGTGGCGCTGCACGCCGAGCAGACCCGGTTCTGGCTGCACCACGGCAGGCCCGCGGTCGACGGACGCCCCGCGGTGCGGGACGCGTTCGCGGACATGTTCGCCGCGCTGCCCGACTTCGGCTTCGTCGTGCACCGCACCGAATTCGGCCCGCGGCATTGGATGCTGGACTGGACGTTGACGTGTACGGGACCTGACGGCCGCCCGGCCCGCTGGGACTGCATGGACCTCGTCACCGTCACCGACGACTGGCGGGTCGCCCGCAAGGACACCTTCGTCGACGGCGTGCAGTTCGCCGCGGCCCTGGCCGGCTGAATTGCGTTTACCGTGACCGCCGAAGCGGGTAGCCACCCGGGGTTGTGACCCACACCACACCCCGAGGTGAGCCGTGTATCAGCAGGTTCTCGATCCAGTCGCCGGTTCCCTTGCGTGGAGCGCCGTCGTGGCGGCGATACCTCTGCTGCTGTTGTTCGTCCTGCTCGGCGCCTTGAAGATGACCGCGTGGAAGGCGTCGCTGATCTCGCTGGCGGTCAGCATCGCGATCGCGGTCTTCGTCTACGGCATGCCGGTCGGCCAGACCCTGCTCGCCGGTAGCGAGGGCGCGGCATTCGGCTTCTTCCCCATCCTGTGGATCGTCATCAATGCGATCTGGGTGTATCAGATGACGGTCGAGACAGGGCATTTCGACGTGCTGCGGCGGTCGTTCAGCTCGGTCAGCGACGACCAGCGGATCCAGGCCATCATCATCGCGTTCTCGTTCGGCGCGTTGATCGAGGCGCTCGCCGGCTTCGGCACCCCGGTCGCGGTGACGTCGGTGATGCTGATGGCGCTCGGCTTCCGGCCCCTGAAGGCGGCCGTGCTGGCGCTGGTCGCCAACACCGCGCCCGTGGCATTCGGCGCCATGGCCACGCCGATCATCACACTGGGCAAGGTCACCGAGCTGGACGTCGACACGCTCGGCGCGATGGTCGGCAGACAGACGCCGCTCCTGGCGCTGTTCGTGCCGCTCGCCCTGGTGGCAATCGTGGACGGCAGGCGCGGCATGCGCGAGACATGGCCTGCCGCAGTGGTGTGCGGCCTGGTGTTCGCCGTCGCGCAGTATGCGACGTCGAACTTCGTCTCGGTGCCGCTGGCCGACGTCGTGGCCGCGCTGCTCTCGGCGGCCGCGGTGGTCGTGCTGGTACGGGTGTGGCGGCCGCGGCACGCCTACACCGAGCCCGCGGAGACTCCGGTGACCGCAGGCGCGACCGGCCCCGGTGAGCCGCCCCCCGCGGCGGGCATCGGCGATGACGCCGACCATGACGTGAACGACTCCCGCGCCGACGTCGTCAAGGCCTACGCGCCGTACGGGATCATCATCGGGGTCTTCGTGATCTGCCAGATCCCCGCGGTGAAGAGCCTGCTCGACTCGGCGACCTTCGCCTTCACCTGGCCCGGCCTCAACGTGGTCGACGCCGACGGCGACCCGTCCAGCCTGACGAAGTTCAACCTCAACCTGCTCACCACCCCGGGCACGCAGATGCTGATCGCGGGCGTGCTCACCATGGTGGCGCTGAAGCTCTCGGCGGCACGGGCGCTGAAGGCCTACGGGGTGACGCTGCATCAACTCCGCTGGGCCATCGTCACCGTGATGACGGTGCTCGCCCTGGCGTTCGTGATGAACCTGTCCGGACAGACCATCACCCTCGGCACCTTGCTGGCCGGCACGGGTGGCGCGTTCGCGCTGCTGTCGCCGATCCTGGGCTGGCTCGGTGTCGCGGTCACCGGATCGGACACTTCGGCCAACTCGCTGTTCGGCGCGCTGCAGGTGACGGCCGCGAACCAAGCCGGCTTGTCCGACGTGCTGATGGCCGCATCGAACAGTTCCGGCGGCGTGCTCGGCAAGATGATCTCCCCGCAGAACCTGGCGATCGCCGCGGCGGCGGTGGGCCTCGACGGCAAGGAGGGCGACATCTTCCGGCGGGTCGTCCTGTGGAGCCTGGGCTTCCTGGTGCTGCTGTGTGCGCTGTCGGCGCTGCAGGCCTCGCCGGTGTTGTCCTGGATGGTGCCCTCATGACGACTCGTAGCATCTCTCCCATGACCGATCAGCGGGTTGCCGAACTGGTCGACGAACTGCCCGACGGCGTCGTCGTCACCGATCCCGACGTCGTCGCCGCCTACCGTCACGACCGCGCCGCCGACCCCGCAGCGGGCACCGCGCTGGCGGTGGTCCGGCCGCGCCGCACCGAGGAGGTGCAGGCGGTGTTGCGGTGGGCCAGCACGCACGGCGTGCCGGTGGTGCCGCGCGGCATGGGCACCGGACTGTCGGGCGGGGCGACCGCGCTCGACGGCGGCATCGTGCTGTCCACCGAGAAGATGCGCGACATCACCGTCGACCCCGTCACCCGCACCGCCGTCGTGCAACCCGGCCTGCTCAACGCCGAGGTGAAGAAGACGGTGGCCGAGTACGACCTCTGGTACCCGCCGGACCCGTCGTCCTACGAGATCTGCAGCATCGGTGGGAACATCGCGACCAACGCGGGCGGGCTGTGCTGCGTGAAGTACGGCGTCACCACCGACTACGTGCTCGGCCTGCAGGTGGTGCTGGCCGACGGCACCGCGGTGCGGCTCGGCGGTCCGCGGCTCAAGGACGTCGCCGGCCTCAGCCTGACGAAGCTGTTCGTCGGCAGCGAGGGCACGCTCGGCGTGATCACCGAGGTCACCCTGAAGTTGCTGCCGCCTCAGAAGGTGGCCAGCACGGTGGTCGCCTCGTTCAACTCCGTGGCGGCCGCTGCCGACGCGGTCGTCGAGATCACCGGGAAGATCCGACCGTCGATGCTCGAGTTCATGGATGCCGTCGCCGTCAATGCCGTCGAGGACAAGCTCAAGATGGGCCTTGACCGCAACGCCGCGGCGATGATGGTCGCGGCGTCCGACGACCGCGGCGCGGCAGGCACCGAGGACGCCGAGTACATGGCCCGGGTGTTCACCGAACACGGTGCGACGGAGGTGTTCTCGACCGCCGACCCGGACGAGGGTGAGGCCTTCGTCGCGGCGCGGCGCTTCGCCATCCCGGCCGTCGAGGCCAAGGGGTCGCTGCTGCTGGAGGATGTCGGGGTGCCGCTGCCCGCGCTGGCCGACCTGGTCGCCGGAGTCGAGAAGCTCGCCGCCCAGCACGACGTGATGATCTCGGTGATCGCGCACGCCGGCGACGGCAACACCCACCCGCTGATCGTGTTCGACCCCGCCGACGCCGACATGGCGCAGCGGGCCCAGACCGCCTTCGGCGAGATCATGGACCTGGCGATCAGCCTGGGCGGCACGATCACCGGCGAGCATGGCGTCGGCAGGCTCAAGCGGCCGTGGCTGGCGGGTCAGGTGGGGCCCGACGTGATGGCGCTCAATCAGCGCATCAAGGCGGCGCTCGATCCGGCCAACATCCTCAACCCCGGCGCAGCCTTCTAGCTCTCTCGTTTCGGCGACGGTCGTGGCCAAGAATGGGTCAGGCGTCGGCGCGTCCCAGTCCGGCGAGGCGGACAAGCGCGGCGAACCCGTCCTCGCTGCCGGGCCAGTGCGCCCGGACGGCATCGATCCCGGCGCGGCGCACGACGCTGCGCAGCACCGCGGCGACGATGATCGCGTCGTCGGCATATCCGAGTACCGGGATGAAGTCAGGGATCAGGTCGAACGGCAGCGCGAGGTAGATCAGCAGCAGCGCCAGCCGCACCCGTACGCCGCGAGGCAGTGTTTCGTCTGCGGCGAGGCGGCGGATGAGCCGCAGCGCGTCGGGCAGTATGCGCAGCGCCTCGCGCAGCAGCCCGCCGCGGGGCCGCACGACCATCAGGGCGATGACGAGTGCGAGCCACGCCAGCACCAGTGCCCCGGCGAGACCGATCGCCAGGTCCCACCACAGCGAGCCGGTCATGACTACTGACTACTCTCCGCAGCGAATACCTCATCGAGCAGGTCCAGTACCGCCTGCCACGCTCGCCTCGACGACGGAGCGTGGTGTCCTACGCCGGGCACCGTGGGAGCAGATGAGTCGACAAGTTGGTGGGGGTCGGCCCAGAAAGCGTGCTCGGCTCCGCCGTAGATGTTCACGCGCCAGTCAACCCCGGCGTTCTGAAGTCCACTCGCGAACTCCATGAGTTGAGCGGGCGTGCACAGTGGGTCTTCAGAACCTGTGCAGAGCAGGAAGGCGCCGCCCACGTCGGGCCACACCTCGGCACGGGCAGCGGGCAAGCCTGGATGGATCGCGGCCAATGCCTTGAAAGAAACCCCGGCCTTGGCGAGCTCCAGCACGATGGAGCCGCCCGCGCCGTAGCCGAGCGCGGCGAGCCGGTCGTGGTCGACGCCGGGTACATCGAGGAGGACGTCGAGCGCGGCACGGCCGATCGCGTGCATACGGGTCGGGTCGGCCAGCAATGGCATGACACGAGCCAGCATCCCTTGCGGGTCGCCGAAGTACGTCTGGCCGGCGTGGTAGTCCATCGCGAGGGCGATGAAACCGTGCTCGGCGAGAATGTCGGCGCGGCTGCGTTGATAGTCCTCGAGTCCGATCCCGTCATGTCCGATGAGCACAGCCGGCGAGGGGCCCGTGCCAGACGGCTGCGCCAAGTGCGCGATCATCGTCAATCCGTCGGCCTCATAGGTGATTTCGCGTGTGACGATCATTCGATGACAGTACCGAAGCACGGTGCGAGCTCAGCCCGTGTTCGCCCGTAGCTGACCGGCCGGGCCGAAGTGCGCGGGAACGGTAGTACAGCACCGCGGTGGCGGCGATGACCTCGACCGCCGCGAGTGCGGTAGCCAGGGTCATGACCGTCGAATGGTGCACTGAAGCAACCGCGTTGACACCGCCCCCGTGGTGATGCGTCGCTGACACAGGGGCGTGGCCGGCGATCATGGCGAGGTTCATCAGCGCAACCAGGACCCAGGCCCGCAGCGTGCCGCGCGTCCACAGGTCACGCGCGCAGAGCAAGCACGCAACGAGCATCACCACGATCAGCGCGGTCGCAGAGACGCTCGTCGCGTGCCTGAGCGCAACGCCGTGCAGTACAGCCGAACACGCTGCCAGTACTGCACACGCTCTGCGCCCGAAGGCGGCGGCGCTGTCGATCACGTGGCGACGGCCTTCGGATCTGTGCGCAGCATGGCCTGTGCTGCAGCCGACCGTTGCTTCCATTCCTCGGACGACGAGGCGGGGTCACCGTATTCGTCGTGCCAGTTCCACCACTCATAGGGCGGGGTCTGCGGGTAGCCGTCGGGTGAGTCTTCCCAATTCTCCTGGCGCCCGAGGGCGGTGATGTCGAGGTAGCTCCACGTGCTGCCCAAGGACTCGTCGCCGCGGTTGTTGACGAAGTAGGTGCGGAACACGGTGTCGCCATCGCGGACGAACGCGTTGGTTCCGTGCCATTGGTCCACCCCGAAGTCGACGTCGAAGTCGTCGGTGAGCGTGTACCACGGCATCCGCCAGCCCATCCTCGCCTTCACCCGCTCGATGTCGGCCTGCGGTGCGCGTGAAACCAGCACGAGCGTGGTGTTGCGGGCGTTCAGGTGGGCGACGTGACCGATGTTGTCGGCGACCATGGAGCAGCCGCGGCAGGCATGGTCGGGCCATCCGTGCACGCCGGGTTCGAAGAAGGCGCGGTAGACGATGAGTTGACGGCGTCCGTCGAACAGGTCGTGCAGAGTGGCCCGGCCGTTGGGCCCGTCGAATTCGTAGTGCTTGTCCACGGGCAGCCATGGCATCCGTCGACGCGAGGCGGCCAGCGCGTCTCGGGCGCGCAGGATCTCCTTCTCCTTGACGAGCAGCTGCTGGTGTGCAGCCTCCCACTCCTGCGCCGACACGATCGGTGGTGTGTTCATTGCGTTTTCTGCCTTTCGAGTCTCATGAATTCGCCTATCTGTATTGACTGCGGCCGAGCCGAGAACTGGGCGCTGGAGGTAGGGCCGACTTTCGCAGTCTGGCCTCTGATCACGACGTGACTGGCTGTGCGTTGTGGAGTGCCGCGAATTGACGCTCGAGCGCTTTGGCCGCGCTGCTGCGCCAGCTCTCGGCCATTGACTGCGACATCGGATCGGGGAAGATGTCTTCCTCCCCGATATGCAGGCCATCCAAGATGGCGCGTGCAACGGACTCCGGGGAAGCCTTCGGTATGTCGAGGTCTCGGGACATGTCCGTGTCCACCGGGCCGGCCAGAACGGCGTGGACGCTCACGCCCTGTCCGGCCAAGAGAGCGCGCAGCGATTGCGTCAGGTTGAAGACGGCTGCTTTGGAGATCGAGTAGGCCGGTATGACCGGCAGCGCGGCCAGCGCCGTCACCGATCCCACGTTGACGATCGCTCCGCGGGAACGAGTGAGCATCGGCAGAAAGGCCCGGGTCACGCCGTACGTGCCGAAGAGATTGACGGCGAGTTGCTGTTCGAGCGCGGTGGGATCGCTCAGGTCGTCGTACAGCGCCAGGCCGGCGTTGTTGATGAGGACGTCGAGAGATTCGACGTCATCGACAGCCCTCCGAATCTGCGCGGCGTTGGTCACGTCGAGGGTCAGGGTGTGACGCGTCGATCAGGGTGCGTCATCGGCGCACGCGCGGCGGCGTACACCCGTTTCACGTCTCTCGCCAGGGCTTCCTCGATGAGTGCCCGTCCGATTCCGCGATTGGCCCCGGTCACCAGAACCGCCTTGTCTGAGATGGTCATGCGTCCTCCTACTGAGCGATTTCGAACTGTCGAAGATGTAGGCGCAGCGACACTGAGAAACTGGGCGCGGATTGTGCGCCCAGTTGGCGGCCAGGCCGGCGTCGATGCTTGTGTAGGTGCAATCAGAGGGAGTGCCGTGACGCGAGGGCGAAGTGGTGACGCGGGGTGACGACCGAGCTGATCACCAGGGCGCGGGCCGGAGACGGCGATGCGTTTCAGACGCTGACCGAGCCGTACCGCCGAGAGTTGCTGGTGCACTGCTACCGGATGCTCGGTTCTTTCCAGGACGCCGAGGATGCCCTGCAGGACACGTTGCTGTCCGCCTGGCAGGGAATCGAACGGTTCGAGGGACGCGCCTCGATCCGCACCTGGCTCTACCGAATCGCCACCAACCGGTGTCTTGACGCGCTTCGCTCGGCCAAACGCCGGCCGGCAAAGGAGTGGAACATCTCCGAGATCCAACTGCCAGAGCCGAGTCGGCTCGGCGAAATCGTCTGGCTGGAGCCCTTTCCCGACGCTCTCCTCGAGGGTGCGGCCGACACGCAGCCGGGTCCGGAGGCTCGCTACGAGCAGACCGAAGCCATTTCTCTTGCCTACGTGACCGCGCTGCAAGTCCTGCCGGCCCGCCAGCGGGCGGTGCTCGTCCTGCGCGAGGTGCTCGGATACCACGCCGACGAGGTAGCCGACATGCTGGGCGCGACCGTCGACTCGGTCAACAGCGCGCTCAAACGAGCCCGTAGCACGCTGCAGCGGCGCCTACCGCCGAGAGGCGAGGACACCCCGCCACCCGCTCCCGACTCCCCCGCCGAGCGGGAGCTGGTGGCGAAGTTCGTGCGCGCGTACGAGTCTGGTGACGTCAATGAGCTGGTCGCCATGCTCACCGCCGACGTCTCCGTGTCCATGCCACCGATTCCGCTCGAGTACCACGGCCGCGACGTCGTGGCACGCTTCTACGCCAGCATCTTCGGCCGTGGGCCGAGATATGACCTCATGCCGACGCGGGCCAATGGCCAGTTGGCATTCGGGGCCTACCTCCGCACCCCCGTCGGCGGCATCCGCCACGGGGCGGGCCTGCTCGTCCTCACTGTCTCGGGCGACCGGATCTGCGCGTTGACCCGCTTCGACAACGACGTGCTGCCATCGTTCGGGCTGCCACGATCGCTCCCCGGCTGAGGGATCGCGGCAGAGCACATCCAGCGACGCGACCCTTGACATCGCCGCTCAACTGTCGTAGGCATGAGACATGACAGCGACTTTGTCTCATGAGTCGTCGGCGCAGTTCCAGCTCGCCGATGCCGAGACCTGGCCGGACCCGTGGTCGATGTACCGCGCGCTGCGGGACCACGACCCGGTGCATCACGTGGTCCCCCGCAGCCAGCCCGACCACGACTATTACGTGCTCTCCCGGCATGCCGACATCTTCACCGCGGCCCGCGATCACGAGACCTTCTCGTCCGCCCAGGGCCTGACCGTGAATTACGGCGAGCTCGAAATGATCGGCCTGCAGGACAATCCGCCGATGGTCATGCAGGACCCGCCCGTGCACACCGAGTTCCGCAGACTGGTGTCACGTGGCTTCACCCCGCGGCAGGTCGAGGCCGTCGAGCCGAAGGTCCGCGAGTTCGTCGTGGAGCGCATCGAGGGGTTGCGCTCCAACGGCGGCGGGGACATCGTCGCCGAACTCTTCAAACCGTTGCCGTCGATGGTCGTCGCGCACTACCTCGGGGTGCCCGACGCCGACCGCCACCAGTTTGATGGATGGACCGACGCGATCGTCGCCGCCAACACCGCCGAGGGCGGGCTCGGCGGCGCGCTGGAGACCCTCGGCGACTCCCTCGGCGCGATGATGGCCTACTTCACGGCGCTGATCGAACGCAGGCGCGTCGAGCCGGAGGACGACACCGTGTCCCATCTCGTCGCCGCTGGCGTCGGCGCCGACGGTGACATCGCCGGGGTGCTGTCCGTCCTCGCCTTCACCTTCACGATGGTCACCGGCGGCAACGACACCACTACCGGAATGCTCGGCGGCGCAGTGCAACTCCTGCACCAGCGGCCCGACCAGCGCAGGCTGCTCGCCGAGAACCCCGAATTGATCCCGGAGTCCGTCGACGAGTTCCTGCGGCTCACCTCACCCGTACAGATGCTGGGCCGCACTGTGACCCGCGACGTGACGATCGGTGACACCACCATTCCCGAGGGCCGCCGGGCGATGTTGCTCTACGGGTCCGGCAACCGCGACGAACGCCAGTACGGCGACGACGCAGGCGAACTGGACGTGACGCGCCGGCCGCGCAACATCCTGACCTTCAGCCACGGCGCACATCACTGCCTCGGCGCCGCGGCCGCCCGCATGCAGTCGCGGGTGACACTCGAGGAATTGCTCACCCGCACCCCCGAATTCGAGGTGGACGAGGCAGGCGTCGTGTGGGCCGGCGGCAGCTACGTCCGGCGGCCGCTGTCCGTGCCGTTCACCGTCACCGCCTGATGCCGGGCGACTGGCTGGCCGACCGGCGCACCGAGGTCGCCGCCGACCGCATCCTCGACGCCGCGGAGCAGCTGTTCATCGAACGCGACGCCGCCACCGTCGGCATGCACGACATCGCCAAAGCCGCGGGATGTTCGAGGGCCACGCTGTACCGGTATTTCGAGAACCGCGACGCGCTGCACGCCGCCTATGTGCACCGCGAGGCCCAGCGGCTCTACCAGGAGTTGGCGCGCCGGGTGGCCGGACTGACCGACCCGGCGGAGCGGTTGGTCGAAGGGGTGCTGACCGCGGTCGCCAGCGTCCGGGACAGCCCGGCGATGTCGTCGTGGTTCGCCTCGACGGAGCGGCCGATCGGCGGCCAGATGGCCGAGCAGTCGGACGTGATCAAGGCACTCGTCGAGTCGTTCGTCAGGGCGCTGGGCGTCGACGACGATGACGACGTCGAGCGGCGGGCACGCTGGCTGGTGCGTGTGCTGACGTCACTGCTGATGTTCCCCGGCCGCGACGAAGCCGACGAACGGGCGATGCTGACCCAGTTCGTGGTCCCGACGGTGGTGCCGGTGAACGAAGCGACGCGCTGACTACTGCCGTGCCATTGCCACCCGGAACCGCTCCTCCGGGTCGATGTAGTGGTCCGCGTCCTTCGAGTCATCCCCGAGATCGATGCGCACCCAGCCGATCGTGCCGCTGAACGCGCTGGTGTGGGCGGTGTACTCCGGGCTGACCGTGGTGCCGGACTCGTAGCCGACATCGGTGGTCTCGTCGGCGGAGAAGATGAAGCCCTGCGTCTGGTCGACGCGTCCACTGCCCACCTCGTTGCCGTCGTAGTAGAGCGTGACGTCGCCGCCCTTGCCCATCCCGCCACCGTCGTAGGCGAACTCCATCCGGACCTGGGTGGTACCGGACGGAACAGGTTCGGACGCTTCGACGTCGAATGATCTGATGCCGAGCACGTTGTAATGGAACTTGGCGCGGCCGTCCACGGCGTAGACGCTCCAGCCACCGAATCGTCCGCCCTGGGCGATGATCACACCACTGGCGCCGCCGTCGGGGACCTCCACTTCGGAGGTGACGGCGAACGACTTGTTCTTGATGTCGACGACACTGTTCTCCGACAACCGGCCCATGCCCGGAAAGAGCATCTGACTGTTGCCTTTGATCAGGGAGGGTCTACCGGCCGATGTGGGGTTGATGCGTTCGATCTGGCGATCGTCGAGCGGCAGCACGTTGTACTTGACCGCCTCGATCAACCAGAGACGTTGCAGCTCGTGCAGTTTCGCCGGGTTCTGCTCCGACAGGTCGTTTGCCTGTGTCCAGTCGACGTTGCCGTCGTAGAGCTCCCACACGTCGTCATCGAAGGCGGGCATGACGGCCCCGCCCATCGCCCACGGCGTGCGATGTTTGGTCACCGCGCTCCAGCCCTTGTGATAGATGCCGCGGTTGCAGAACATCTCGAAGTACTGCGTCTGATGTCGCTCGGGCGCATCGGCCTCGTTGAAGCTGTACACCATGCTGGTGCCCTCGTACGGACTCTGCAGGACACCGTTGACCATCGTCGGCGCCGGGATCCCCGCCGCTTCGAGCACTGTGGGCGCGAAGTCGATGACGTGGCTGAACTGGTTGCGGTGTCCACCCTTGTCCTCGATCCCCTTCGGCCAGTGCACGATGGTGCCGTTGCGGGTGCCGCCCCAGTGCGACGCCACCTGCTTGGTCCACTGATACGGCGTGTCCATCGCCCACGCCCAGCCGACGGCGTAATGCCCGTAGGAGCCCTCGCCGCCGAACTCGTCGATCTTCGACATCAGGAACTCGGGGGTCTCGATCGCCGCCATGCCGTTGAAGTTGGCCATCTCGTTGAACGAGCCCTGCAGCGTGCCTTCGGCCGACGCGCCGTTGTCGCCGATGATCAGGTAGACCAGTGTGTCCTCGAGGACTGGACCCAGCGAGTCGAGCAGCCGGCCGACGTGGTGATCGGTGTGCTCCAGGAAGGCGGCGTACACCTCCATCTCCCGCTCGAGAGCGGGTTTGAGCGCCGGATCCATCTCGTCCCATGCCGGGATCTCTGGATCGCGTGGGGTGAGCACGGCTTCCGGCGGGATGACCCCGAGTTCCTTCTGCCGGTCGAAGGTGATCTCCCGCTGGCGATCCCAGCCGTGGGCGAACTTGCCCCGGTACCGTTCTATCCACTCGGCAGGCACATGGTGTGGGGCATGGGTGGCGCCCGGTGCGAAGTACATGAAGAACGGCTTGTCCGGAAGCAGGGCCTTCTGCTGACGCGCCCAGTTGATGGCCTTGTCGGTCAGGTCTTCGGTGAGGTGATAGCCCTCGGCCGCGGTCTTCGGCGGCTCGATCGGCGTGGTGCCCTGGTACAGCGCGGGATCCCACTGATTGTTCTCGCCACCGATGAAGCCGTAGAAATACTCGAATCCGCCACCGCCCGTCGGCCATGCGGTGAACGGACCGGCGGGACTGGTCTGCCAGACCGGAACCTCGTGACACTTGCCGAACTGGGCGGTCGAGTACCCATTGAGCTTGAGGGTCAACGGCAGCGGCGCCTTGGTGTTGGGCAGCACCGAGGTGTAACCCGGGGCGGCAGTGGCCGTCTCGGTGATGTTGCCCATGCCGACCGAATGGTGGTTGCGTCCGGTCAGCAGCGCCTGGCGGGTCGGCGAGCACAGTGCGGTGGTGTGAAACCTGTTGTATCGCAGACCGGCCGAGGCGAGCTTCTCGAAATTCGGTGTTTGGCAGGGCCCGCCGAACGCGCTGCTGGCGCCGAAGCCGACGTCATCGATCAGGATGACCAGCACGTTGGGCGCACCTTCGGGCGGCCGCACATCGGTGATCGGCGGGTAGCTGGTGTCAGGGTCCTTGGCGTCGTAGGTGGTGAGACCGACGTGGGCGACGTCAGGGATCGGCAGGATGTCGCGCCGAAGGTCAGGGTTCATGAGTGTCCGATCGACGCAGGCACCACCGCGGGGTGGCACGGACCACGTGGCTGTAGCCCGAGGTGACCCAGCCTATGTCCGGATGAATGCCACCGCGCCGTCTTGGCCCGACCGGATAACTGCTCGCCGTCAGGCCACCCAGTAGGCCTGGGCCTTGATCGACTTGCGCGGAATCCGGTACTCCTCGCGCAGCACCTTGGCCACCGCGCGGGTGGTCCGGTTGTCGCTGGCGACCCAGCCGAAGTGGTCGGTGGCGTCGAACGCCGAGGAGGTCACCGCATCGACCAGTCCGGCGCCGGCGTTCTTCCGGTCCACCCAGGTGATGTCGACGTCGCGCGCCACCGGCAGTTCTTTGTCGTCGGCGTGGCCGGCCTCGAGGAACACCCGCGCCGGCGCGTCGCCGATGGCGTCGAGCAGCGAGTTGATCGCCGGCAGCGACGCGGTGTCACCGACGATGACGTAGCCGGCGGGTCGTGGTTCGGGCAGGGCGAAATTGCTGCCCAGCACCGTCACCTCGAGGGTGTCGCCCGGCTCGGCGTCTTCGGCCCACTGCGACGCGATGCCCTCGTGCAACGCGAATTCGACGTCGACGGTGTCGGCTTCCGGGTCGGGTTCGACAAGCGTGTAGCCGCGCTGATGCAGCTTGTCGCCGTCGGCGAACCACATCCGCACCCACTGCGTCGGATGTGTCGGCCGCCCGGCCAGCATGCCGCCGGCGGTGAAGCTGACACGCAGATAGTGCGGGCCGACCTGCCGCTTGCCGGTCACGGTGAACTCGTAGTCACCCGCGCGGAACAGCTTCAGCACCGTGCCCTGCCAGCCGCGCGTCGCCTTCTGATCGCCCATACAAGTAAGGGTACCCTTACTCGGCATGAGATTGGCTCGTCCGTCAGCGCGCGGGGCGCACGCGGGTGCAGCGGTGCAGCAGCCACGCCAGTGGGATGGTCACCACCAGCGTGCCGACGGACAGCGCCGCCATCGACCCGGTGTATATCGGGAAGCCCAAGATCTCGACCATCACCAATTCCATGGTGACGAGATGGATCAGGAAGATCTCATAGGAGATCTCGCCGAGGAACACCATCGGTCTGCTGGCGAGGAATCGCGAGTACAGCCCGCGGTCGCCGAGTGCCACCGGCGCCACGATGAGCGTCGCGATCGCGGCGTAGAAGGCCGCCTTCCACATCGCCGGCGCCAAGGCGTAGGGCGACGTCGTCGGTTCTCCCGCAAGCGGTGTCGAGGCGATGAAGTAACTCACCACCGCGATGGGCAGCACTGCGAAGGCGTAGCAGCGGACACCCATCACGGCGAGGACCGCGAGCAGCATGCCACCGACGAACCAGACCAGATAGGTCGGCAACCACAGACGCGCCCCGTCGGGCAACCCGTCGACGGTGTGCACGAAGATCAACCATCCGGGCGTCACAGCGGCCAACAGCACCAGGCCGCCGAGGAGCAGCCACGGCCGCCACCGGCGGCGGCACAGCACCGCCAACAACAGCCACGCCAGCAGCGGCAACACCACGTAGAACGCGGCTTCCACGGCCAGGCTCCACATCTGGGTGAGGCCTTGGTGCAGAAAGGAATACATGTACTGGTCGGTGTAGATCTGCGTCAGGGTGAGGTTGCGGAAGAGCCCCTCCCAGGTGTGCCCGGGATTCGGCCCGGCCGAGCGCCAGTGGTAGAGGAGGTACGCCGCGATCACCGTCACCGCGTAGGCCGGCATGATCCGTCGGACGCGGTGCCACGCGTACCGGCGCACCGACGGCCAATCCGTCTCCGTTGCCGTCGCCTTCACCCACGGCCGGAAGAGCAAGAACCCCGACAGCACGAAGAAGACCGGGACGCCGATCTCCATGCGGGCGTAGACGAGCCCCTCGTACCCGTGGGTGTACTTGCCGGTGGTGTAGGCGGCATGGGTGAGCACGACCAGCACGGCGGCGACGGCCCGCACACCGGTCAGCGCGGCGACCCGCTCGGCGGCGCTGACGGACTCGAGCCCGCCTTGGGCGTCGTTCTGCTGCCCGGTGTCCTGAACGCCTCGCGGTGCGGTCACTTGCCCTTGCGGTGCGCCTTGGGCCCGCTGTCGGGTTCGAGGTGGATGAGCTGACCCTGAATGCGGGTCTTCTCCAGGGCCTTCAACGTCTGTGCCGACAGGTTCGCCGGCAGCTCGACCAACGAGTGGTCCGGTTTGATGGTGATGTGGCCGAAGTCGCTGCGGTTCAGCCCACCCTCGTTGGCGATGGCGCCGACGATCGCACCGGGCATCACCTTGTGCCGCTTGCCCACTGCGATGCGGTACAGCGCGAGATCGCTGCGCCGTTCGCGCGGCCTGCCCTCACCGCGTTCCTTGCGGGGACGCTCGTCGCGGTCCCGCTTCTTCTCCGGCGGCGGCTCGACCATCAGGAACTCCGCACCGTCGCGGGCCTGCACCGCGAGCGCCGCCGCGATGTCGGCCAGCGGGACGTTGTTGTCCCGCTCATAGTCCTCGATGAGGCGGCGGAACAGGCTGAGCTCGGGAGCATTGAGCGATTCGCTGATGGAGTCCCGGAACTTCTCCACGCGTTGGGCATTGACGTCGTCGACCGACGGCAGCGGGGACTCGACGAGCTTCTGCCGCGTGACGCGTTCGATCGAGCTGAGCAGGTGGCGCTCGCGCGGGGTGACGAACAACAGCGCTGTGCCCGAGCGGCCCGCCCGGCCGGTGCGGCCGATGCGGTGCACATAGGACTCGGGGTCGTGCGGGATGTCGTAGTTCAACACATGTGAGATGCGTTCGACGTCGAGGCCGCGGGCGGCGACGTCGGTGGCGATGAGGATGTCGAGCTTGCCGTCCTTGAGCGAGGCGATGGTGCGCTCGCGCTGGGCCTGCGCGATGTCGCCGTTGATGGCCATCGCGGAGAACCCGCGGGCGCGCAGTTTCTCCGCGACCTCCTCGGTGGCCTGCTTGGTCCGGACGAAAACGATCATCGCCTCGAACGGTTCGACCTCGAGCAACCGGGTGAGCGCGTCCATCTTGCGATGTCCGGAGACCTGGATGTAGCGCTGGGTGATGTTGTCGGCGGTCGCGGTCTTGGATTCGACCTTCACCTGAACCGGGTCGTGCAGGTACTTGTTGGTGATCTTGCGGATGGCAGGCGGCATGGTGGCCGAGAACAGCGCCACCTGCTTGTACTCCGGGGTGTCGGAGAGGATCCGTTCGACGTCCTCGGCGAAGCCCATCTGCAGCATCTCGTCGGCCTCGTCGAGGACCAGGTAGTCGAGGTGTGAGAGGTCAAGACTGCGCTTCTCGAGGTGGTCGATGACCCGGCCCGGCGTTCCGACGACGACCTGGGCGCCGCGTTTGAGCCCGGCCATCTGGGGACCGTAGGGCGAGCCGCCGTAGATCGGCAGAACGTTGACCTTCAGGTGAGCGCCGTACCGGCTGAACGCCTCGGCGACCTGCAGTGCGAGCTCTCGCGTCGGCGCCAGCACCAGCGCCTGCGTGATCCGGCTCGAGGTGTCGATCTTCGACAGGATCGGAATGGCGAACGCCGCCGTCTTGCCGGTGCCCGTCTGCGCCAGGCCGACGACGTCGGACCCCGCCAGCATGGCCGGGATCGTGGCGGCTTGGATGGGCGACGGCGTCTCATAGCCGACGTCAGCGACTGCCCGCAGCACCTCAGGGTGAATGTGCAGGTCAGCGAAGGAAGGTTCGGCTCCGGATTCTTCCGGCTCAGGCGGCGTCATAGCGAGGCAAGTCTAGTGCGCCGAAGCACGCCGGTCGCCCAGCGCGCCTGATCAATGCCCGCGCGCGACGACGGTACGGTGCGGACCTGTGAAAGGGGACGCGAAAGCGGTCGTGAAACGGTTCGCCGGCGCCTCGGCTGGTTGCCTGGCTCTCGTGATGCTCGTCGGGTGCGGATCGGGCGATTCGACGGCGTCCAAGACACCCGAGGCCGCAACAGCGGCACCGAGTGCAGCACCGCCGCCGGCCGTCCGGCCCACCGTCGGCCCGTCGACCGCCGCCACAGCGGGCCCCGTCGACCCGTGCGCGGTCAACCTCGCAGCGCCCGAGATCGCCAAGGCGGTGTCCGAACTGCCCCGCGACCCGCGCAGCAATCAGGCCTGGAGTCCGGAGCCGGTGGCCGGGAACTACAACGAGTGCGCCCAGCTGTCCGCGGTGATCGTGCGGGCCAACACCAACGCCGAAGGTCCGAACACCCGCGCGGTGATGTTCCACCAGGGCAAGTTCATCCCGACCGGGGTGCCCGACACCTACGGGTTCAACGGGATCGAGGACTCCGCGTCGACCGGGGACACCGTCGCGCTGCGGTACTCCGGCGGCATCGAGGGCCTCGACAGCGTGGTGCGCTTCCGCTGGAACGGCAACGGGGTCGAGCTGATCGGCAACACCGGCTGACCAGCCATAACACGTGTGTGGTTTACATCACACCCGCTCGGGTATGACGCCGGTGTCAATAGTTCGGGGACTCCGGTGAAGGGATAGGTCCAATGGAGGACGCACTCCGAGACATGTGGCGGTCGGTGGCCACATTCGCGCCCAAACTGCTGGCGTTCATCGTCATCCTCATCGTCGGCTGGCTGGTGGCGAAGCTCATCGCCAAGGCCATCGACAAAGTGCTCGAGCGGGTCGGATTCGACCGGGCCGTCGAGCGCGGCGGCATCAGGAAGGCGCTGCAGCAGAGCAACTACGACGCCTCGACCATCGTCAGCAAGATCGTCTACTACGCACTGCTGCTGTTCGTCCTGCAGCTGGCCTTCGGCGTGTTCGGCTCCAACCCGATCAGCGACCTGCTGGCGGGCGTCATCGCCTTCCTGCCGAAGCTGCTGGTCGCGCTCATCATCGTCGTCGTGGCCGCCGCGATCGCCGCGGCCGTGCGCGACATCGTGTCCAACGCGCTCGGCGGCCTGTCCTACGGGCGGATGCTCGCCAACATCGCCAGCGTCTTCATCCTCGGGCTCGGGATCATCGCGGCGCTGAACCAGGTCGGCATCGCGCTCACCGTGACGCTGCCCGTGCTCGTCGCGATCCTCGGCACCATCGGCGGGATCCTGGTGGTCGGCGTCGGAGGTGGCCTGATCAAGCCCATGCAGCAGCGCTGGGAGGACTACCTCGACAAGGCCGAGCGCGAGGGCCGCAACATGCGCGAGCACCTGGACCGGCGCTCGTCGGGCGGTTCGGCAGGCGTCCAGCAGCCGACCCAGCAGCTGCCCGCCTACAGCGCTGCGCCTTCGGGCCCGGCGCCCACCGGTCCCACGCCGACGGCCCCGGGGCAGCAGTCCTACCCGCAGGGTCAGGGCGGCGCGTCCTATCCCCCGCCGCCGCAGCACCAGGCGCCGCCCCAGGGCTACGGCGACTACCCGCAGCAGGGCTACGGCCGCGGCCCGCAGAGGTAACCCCGGAATATCCCCGGCCGCGACACTGCGGTGAGATCGCCGATCCGATGCGTGACGCGATCTCACCGCAGTCCCGGCGTGAGGTGGGCTGTCGGCCCGCTCCCCTAGCATTGCCCTCGTGTTCGTCATCGACGACGGCCCGGGCCACACGTCCGACCCCCTGGTCGTCTACAGCGCCTCCGATCTCGCCGCGGCCGCCCGCTGTGAGTACGCGCTGCTGCGCTCGTTCGACGCCCGGTTGGGCCGCGGGCCCGCCGTCGCCGCCGAAGACGAATTGCTGGCGCGCACAGCGCAACTCGGTGACGACCACGAACAGCGGCACCTCGATGCCATCCGCGCGACCGCCGACGCGACGGTCACCGTCATCGGCCGTCCGCGGTACACCCTGGCCGGGCTGACGGCCGCGGCCGAGGCCACCCGCAGCGCGGTCGAGCGGCGGGCGCCGGTCATCTACCAGGCCGCCATGTTCGACGGCCGCTTCGCGGGGTTCGCCGACTTCCTGCTCCTCGACGACGACGGCCGCTACCGGCTGCGGGACACGAAGCTGGCCCGCTCGGTGAAGGTCGAGGCCTTGCTGCAGTTGGCCGCCTACGCCGAGACGCTCACCGCCGCGGGCATCGAGGTGGCGCCCGAGGTCGAACTGGTGCTCGGCGACGGTGCCGTGGCCCGGTACGCGGTCGACGAACTGCTGCCGGTGTACCGGCCGCGACGCGCCGCGCTGCAGCGCCTGCTCGACCGCCATCTCGCCGGTGACGCCGCCGTGTCGTGGGAGGACACCGAGGTGCGGGCCTGCTTCCGCTGCCCCGAGTGCACCGCCCAGGTGCGGGCGCACGACGACCTGCTGCTGGTCGCCGGGATGCGGGTCAGCCAGCGCGCCCGCCTGATCGACGCAGGCATCACCACCGTCGCCGAGCTGGCCGGCCATCACGGTCCGGTGCCGGAGCTCCCGGCCCGCGCCGTCACCGCGCTGAGTGCGCAGGCGCGGTTGCAGACCACCGCCCGGATCGACGGCAAGCCGCCCTACGAGATCGCCGATCCGCAGCCGCTGATGGCGCTGCCCGAACCCGACCGCGGCGACCTGTTCTTCGACTTCGAGGGCGATCCGCTCTGGACGGCCGACGGCCGCGAATGGGGTATCGAGTACCTCTTCGGCGTCCTCGACACCGCCGACACGTTCACCCCGCTGTGGGCGCACGACCGCGGGCAGGAGCGCCGGGCGCTGCTGGACTTCCTCGCGATGGTGCGCAAGCGCCGCAAGCGCCACCCCGGGATGCACGTCTACCACTACGCCGCCTACGAGAAGACGGCGCTGCTGCGGCTGGCCGGCCGCTACGGCGTCGGCGAGGACGAGGTGGACGACCTGTTGCGCAGCGGCGTGCTCGTCGACCTCTACCCATTGGTGCGCAAGAGCATCCGGGTGGGCACCGAGAACTACAGCCTCAAGTCGCTGGAGCCGCTGTACATGGGCGCCCAGCTGCGCAGCGGTGACGTCACCACCGCGACCGACTCCATCACGCAGTACGCCCGCTACTGCGAGCTGGGCGCCGAAGGGCGCGACGACGAGGCCGCGGTGGTGCTCAAGGAGATCGAGGAATACAACCGCTACGACTGCACGTCCACCCGCAAGCTGCGGGACTGGCTGATCTGCCGTGCCATCGACTGTGCGGTACCGCCGCGCGGGCCCCAGCCCGTCACCGACGGCGCGACGGTGGACCCCGATGACCACCTGGCCCGCCGACTGGCCCGATTCGTCGGCGACGACGCCGCTCTGCGCACCCCCGAGCAGTCCGCGGTCGCGATGGTCGCCGCCGCCCGCGGATACCACCGCCGGGAGGACAAGCCGTACTGGTGGGCGCATTTCGACCGGCTCAACAACCCGGTCGACGAGTGGGCCGACACCACCGACGTCTTCCTCGCCGAGCACGCCGAGGTGCACACCGACTGGCACACCCCGCCGCGGGCGCGAAAGCCGCAGCGCTGGGTGACGCTGACCGGGTCGGTCGCCGCAGGCGGGCTCGGCCGCGAGATGTACGCCCTCTACGAACCGCCCGCGCCCGCCGGCCTGTCCGACGATCCCGACCGGCGGGCGTTCGCCCCGGTGCGGGTGGAGGCGTGCGACGACCCCGAGGCGCCGACCGAGGTGCTGGTCATCGAGCGGGAACCCAAGGGCGGCGGCACGTTCGACGCACTGCCCTTCGCGTTGACCCCCGGCCCGCCCATCCGCAAGACAGCGCTGCAGGATTCGATCGAGACCACGGCGACGGCACTGGCCGCCGGGCTGCCGCGGCTGCCGGTCAACGCCGTCGTCGACATCCTGCTACGCAGGCCGCCGCGCACCCGCTCCGGAGATCCGCTGCCCGGCACCGACGCCGGCGCCGCCGAGGCGATCACCGCCGCGCTGCTCGACCTGGACTCGTCGTATCTGGCCGTGCACGGTCCGCCGGGTACCGGCAAGACGTTCACCGCGGCCGCGATCGTCTCGCGGCTGGTCAACGACCACCGCTGGCGCGTCGGTGTGGTGGCGCAGTCGCACGCCGTGGTGGAGAACCTGTTCCGCGACGTGCTGGCCGCGGGTGTGGATGCCGCCCACGTCGCCAAGAAGAAGGGCGGCGCCGACCCCGGCTGGACGGTGCTCGACGAAGCCAAGTTCCCCGCATTCCTCGCCGAGCACGCCGCCGCCCGCACCGGTTGCGTGATCGGCGGCACCGCGTGGGATTTCGCCAACGACTCCCGGGTTCCCCGCGGCTGCCTCGACCTGCTGGTGATCGAGGAGGCCGGCCAGTTCTGCCTGGCCAACACCATCGCGGTGGCGCCTGCCGCCGCGAATCTGCTGCTGCTGGGCGATCCGCAGCAGCTGCCGCAGGTCAGTGCCGGCACCCACCCCGAGCCCGTCGACTGCTCGGCCCTGGGCTGGCTGGTCGCCGACGCGCACACGCTGCCCGCCGAGCTCGGCTACTTCCTCGACCGGTCGTACCGCATGCATCCCGACGTGTGCACGGCGGTGTCGCGGCTTTCCTACGACGGGCGGCTGCGTTCGTTCGAGTCCGTGACCGCCGCCCGTCGGCTCGAAGGCCTGGCACCGGGCGTGCGGGTGCTGCCCGTGCGCCACGACGGCAACGCGACCGAGAGTCCGGAGGAAGCCGCGGCGATCCTCACGGAGATCCGGCGACTGATCGGCTCAGCGTGGTCCGACGAGGACGGCACCCGCCCGCTGAACCAGCACGACGTGCTGATCGTCACGCCCTACAACGCGCAGGTGACGCTGCTGCGCAGGCACCTCGACGCCGCGGGCCTCGACGGCGTGCGGGCAGGCACCGTCGACAAGTTCCAGGGCCAGCAGGCGCCGGTGGTGTTCGTGTCGATGGTGGCCTCATCCATCGACGACGTTCCGCGCGGGATCTCGTTCCTGCTCAACAGGAACCGGCTCAACGTGGCGATCAGCCGGGCCAAGTACGCGGCGTTCGTCGTGCGGGCGGAGACCCTCACCGAGTACCTGCCCGCCACCCCCGACCGGCTCGTCGAGCTGGGCGCGTTCCTCACCGTGGCATCGCAGTGACCGGCTCGCTGCCTCGCACGCTGTCCGGGGTCGTCGGCGCGGCGTACGTCAGCACCGACGCCGACCTGCTGGCCGGGCGCAGCGTCGACTACACGGGCAGATACCGCGGCCGGGCGGCGGCGCTGGTCCGCCCAGGCGACGCGGCGCAGGTGGCACAGGTGCTGCGGGAGTGCCGCGACGCCGGCGCCCACGTCACCGTGCAGGGCGGCCGGACGTCACTGGTCGCGGGCACCGTGCCCGAACACGACGACGTGCTGCTGTCCACCGAACGGCTCACGCAGACAAGCGAACTCGATGTCGCGGACCGACGGCTCCGGGTGGGTGCGGGCGTGACGCTGGGCGCCGTGCAGCAGGCCGCCGTGTCCGCGGGTCTGGTGTTCGGGGTCGATCTGGCGGCCCGCGATTCGGCGACCGTCGGCGGGATGGCCTCGACGAACGCCGGCGGGCTGCGCACGGTGCGCTACGGCAACATGGGCGAGCAGGTGCTCGGGCTGGAGGTCGCGCTGCCCGACGGCACGCTGCTGCGCCGGTTCAGCCGGGTCCGCAGCGACAACACCGGATACGACCTGGCGTCGCTCTTCGTCGGAGCGGAGGGCACCCTGGGTGTGCTCACCGAACTGGAGCTGCGGCTGTATCCGACACCAGCACAACGCATCACCGCCGTCTGCGGGTTCGCCGACTTGACGTCGCTCGTCGCCGCAGGCCGCCTGTTCCGCGACCTCGACGGGATCGCGGCGCTCGAGATGATCGACGGGCGCGCCTGCGCGGTGACCGCCGAGCAGATGGGCGTCGCCGCGCCGGTGGAAGCGCCGTGGCTGCTGCTGGTCGAACTCGCAGGCACCGACGATCCTGGCGAGCGGCTCGCCGCAGCGTTCGACGACATCGACGTCAGCGGGGAACCCGCCGTCGGTGTGGACGTCGCTGCGCAGCAACGGCTCTGGCGGGTCCGCGAGGCAGTGCTGGAGATACTCGGCGTGTACGGCCCGCCGCTGAAGTTCGACGTCTCACTGCCGCTCGAATCGGTCGCCGGGTTCGCCGCGGCCTCGGCCGACCTGGTGAGCACGCACGCTCCCGACGCGATACCGGTGTTGTTCGGCCACATCGGCGAGGGCAATCTGCACCTCAATGTGCTGCGGGTGGACACCGCCGCCGAGCAGCACCTGTACGCGGCGATGATGACGCTGATCGCCGACCACGGCGGCAACGTCAGCTCCGAACACGGCGTGGGCTCACGCAAGCGCGACTACCTGACGATGTCGCGCACCGAGGACGACGTCTCCACGATGCGGGCGCTGAAGACGGCGCTCGATCCGACCGGCTACCTGAACGCGGCGGTGCTGTTCCGCTGAGGCGCCCGGTGCCGCATCACGGCCGGGAGTGACGGCCGCGTGGGGCCGCGTCGTGGTCGTCGTGCTCGGCGCGGTAGTGCCGCCCGTTGCCGGCGGACCCGTTCGATCGCGGCGCCTCGACGTGTCGGTCGCGAGGGTGACCGTTGGTCTGGAACGGGTCGCGCGGCGGCGCAGGCGGCTCGACGGGCGGCGGCTCGACCTGCGGCAGCAGTTGCAGCCGCTGCTCCTCGTCGACATGGAATCCGTTGTGCGCGCGCCCGTTGGCCTCGCCCGACGGCTTCGACGGAGCGTCGGCCATCAACGCCTCCAGGATGTTGCGCCAGGGGTCGGGCTCTGATTCGGCTCGCATCGGGATGGAAGCGGGCTCCGGAACGGGATCCGTGTCGGCGGGCGCGTCGGCCGGTTCGTCGGCCGGTTCGTCGGCGGCGAGCAGGCTGTGCCACGACTCGACCGGATCGCTGTGCCACACCTCGGCGGGGGCGGGCAGCGGATGCTCGACGCGCGACGCCAGCGGCTCGGTCACCGCATCGTCGGCGTCCGCGACGGGTGCGGGCCGCGCGGGCGCGGGCGGCGGGTCGTCCCACTCGACGGTGTACTCGAGGTAATCGTCGTCGTCGAAGTCGTAGGCGTCGTACATGTCGTCGGCGTGCGCGGCCGCGTGCATCACGTCGGTGCGCGCCTCGGGATCCACCTCGCCTGCCGCGCCGGACGTCCGCCCCGACCGCTCGCCGAAGCCCAGCAGGAACAGCGCGGCCACCACCCCGAAGAGCGCCACGAACGCGGGCAGCAGGATCGACTGGGACATCGCCGCGGCGAACGGCTCGTGCAGGAACGCCGGCAGCGCCGTGACGGCCCCCTCCCCGACCGGCGCCGACCCGCCTCCCGGCATCTCCGCGCCGATCCGCGACGTCATGAACGCCGCCATCCCCGCGCTGCCCAGCACCGAGCCGACCTGGCGGGTGGCGTTGTAGACCCCCGACCCCGCACCGGCGAGCGTCGGCGGCAGGTTGCGGGTGGCGGTGGCGGCCAGCGGTGACCAGATGAAGGCCATGCCGATGCCCATCAGCATGATCGGCAGAACCAGCCGCCAGATCGGCGTCGACGGCGTCATGTCGATCGACAGCCAGGTCAGCGCAATGGCCAGGGCGGAGAACCCGAACCCGACCACTGGCCGGGGGTGCGAACGGTCCACGATGCGCCCGACGATCGGCGCCAGCACCCCGGTCGCGATCGCCATCGGGGCGGTGAGCAGTGCCGCCCGGGTGGGTGACAGCCCGCAGACGGCCTGCGCGTAGAACATCAGCGGCAGGATCATCCCGGTGACGACGAAGCCGATCGTGGCGATGCCGAGGTTGGACAGGCTGAAGTCGCGGTCCCGGAAGATTTGCAGCGGGATCAGCGGCTCGTGCGGGGTCACCGACTGCCAGTAGACGAACCCGGCCATCGCGCCGATTCCGAGCGCGACGCAACCCCAGATCCACGCCGCCCAGCTGTGCGACTGGCCCTCCTGCAGGGCGAAGACGATGAGGAACATGCCCAGCCCGGAGAGCAGCACACCGGGGATGTCGAAGCCGTTCTTTCGGGTGGGCAGCGCAGGCACGAACCGGGCGGCCAGCAGCAGGCCGGCCACGCCGACGGGCACGTTGACGATGAAGATCCACTGCCAGCCGAGGGTGTCCACCAGCACGCCGCCTGCCAGCGGACCCACCAGCGTCGCGACGCCGGCGGTGGCTCCCCACACGCTCATCGCCACACCGCGCCGCTCGGGCGGAAAGATGCGGGTGATCGTCGAGAGGGTCTGCGGGGTCAGCAGCGCCGCGCCGACACCCTGGACCACCCGTGCGGCGATCAGCATCTCGATGTTGCCCGCCAGGCCGCACCCCAACGAGGCGACGGTGAACACCGCCAATCCGGCCAGGTAGATGTTTCGCGGACCGAACCGGTCGCCCAGCCGGCCCGCGAGCAGCAGGGGCACGGCGTAGGCCAGCAGGTAGGCACTGGTCACCCAGATCACCGCGTCGTAGTCGGTGCGCAGGCTCTGCATGATCGACGGATTGGCGACGGCCACGATGGTGGCGTCGACGAGGATCATGAAGAAGCCGATCATCATCGCCCACAGGGCATGCCACGGGTTGGCCGCCGGCTCGTCCGGGGTCACGGCATCGCCCGGTCGCGGCTTGGCCGCACCGTCACGTCCCGGCCTCCGGGCAGCAGGTGAAGAGAACATATGGCGTCGACTCGCTAACCAACGATCCACCGACGCTACGTACCCGCTGCAGGCACGACAAGTCGGGGTCGGCGCCGCGCCGCCGGTCACACGGCTTCGGCGACCGCCTCACGCTCGGCGTCGGCCTCGTCGTCGGAAGCCGGTGCGCCCACTGCGAGCAGGGCGAACAGGGCGATCACCATGCCCGCCGTCATCACCACGGCCAGCGCGAACTCGCCGTTGCCGAGCACACCGACCAGCGGTGCGACGGCGGCGCCGAGCCCGAACTGGGCGGCGCCCAGCAACGCGGCGGCGGTGCCCGCGGCCTCGGAGTGCCGCGACAGCGCCACGGCGGGCGCGTTCGGGATCACCAGTCCCATGGCGGCGAGGATCGCCCACACCGGCACCAGGAAGCCGAACAGTCCGCCGACCTGGGCGACGGTGATACCGACGAACACCGCTCCGGCCAGGGACGCCGCGGACAGCGCCCACACGACGATGGTCTGCGGCGTGAACCGGCGCAGCAGCACGACGTTGAACTGTGTCGCCCCGATCAGCGCGACCGCGCCCGCGGCGAACAGCAGCGCGAAGTCCTGCTGGTCCACGCCGTAGCGGCCCTGCAGCACGAACGGAGCGGCGGCGATGTAGGCGAACAGCCCCGACATCCCGAGCGCGGCGACGAGCACCAGGATCACGAACCGGGCGTCCCGCAGCAGGCCCGCGTAGGTGGCGGCGATGCCGCGCACCCGCAGCGGCCGCCGGTGTGCGACCGGCAGCGTCTCGGGCAGCGCCAGCGCGGCGAGAAGCAGCAGCAGACCGGCCAGCAGGACCAGCGCAAGGAACACCCAGTGCCAGGAGGCGTGCAGCAGCACGGCGGCGCCCAATGAGGGCGCCAGCACCGGCGCCACGCCGAGCACGAGCATCAGCCGCGACATCACGGTGGCGGCTGCCGAACCGGAGAACAGGTCACCCACGACGGCGATCGCCACCACCGCGGCGGCCGCGGCGCCCATCCCCTGCAGGCCGCGGGCCACCCCGAGGACGGCGATGTTCGGCGCCAGCACGCACAGCACCGACGCCAGCATGTGCAGCACGATGCCGACCATCAGCGGTCGGCGGCGGCCCAGCGAGTCCGACAGCGGGCCGACGATGAGCTGGCCCAGCGCCAGGCCGGCGAGCGTGCCGGTCAGGGTCAGCTGGGCGACCGACGACGACACCCCGAGCTCGTCGCCGATGCTGGGCAGGGCGGGCAGGTACATGTCGATGGTGAGCGGACCGAGCGCGACCAGCGCGCCGAGCACGAGGATCATCTTCACCCGCCGCGGCGAAGGGGCGTCACGCCGCGAGGCGCGGGTTGCTGGCACAGGCGGGCTCACGCGTGGGGATGATGCCATGCAATTGGTTAGCACCGCATATCAATATTTTCTTCCCGGCCGTGACCGCGATCACCGCCGGGCACCCGCGCCGGTCGCCGCTCGTTGTCGACCCGATAGCCTGAACGATTACGGCTCACGCACTGTTCGCACACGGGGAGGCCCGGAATGAGCGCTCGGTCCCGCAAGACCAAGCTGCCTGCGACCACGGACGGCTCGGCCGAGAGTCCCGGCACCGCCGCGCGGGTGCTGTCGCAGATCATCGAGGGCAGTACGCGGGTGCAGGCGCCTGCGGTGCGCGCCTACGTCGACCGGTTGCGCAAGGCCCGTCCGGACGCCGGACCGGCCGAGATCATCACCTCGCTGGAGAAGCACTACGTGGGCGCGGTGATGGCCAGCGGCGCAGCCGTCGGATCCGCCGCGGCGTTCCCCGGCATCGGCACGCTCACCGCGATGTCGGCGGTGGCAGGCGAGACCGTGCTGTTCCTCGAGGCGACGTCGGTGTTCGTGCTCGCGGTGGCCGAGGTGCACGGCATCCCCGCCGAGCACCGCGAGCGCCGCCGCGCGCTGGTGCTCTCGGTCCTCGTCGGCGAGGACAGCAAGCACGCCCTCGCCGACCTGATCGGACCCGGCCGCACCAGCGGCGGATGGATCAGCGACGGCGCGGCGACGCTCCCGCTGCCCGCCGTGACACAACTCAACTCGCGGCTGCTCAAGTACTTCGTCAAGCGCTACACCCTCAAGCGCGGTGCGCTCGCGTTCGGCAAGATTTTGCCGGTCGGCATCGGCGCGGTCGTCGGTGGTGTGGGCAACCGCATGATGGGCCGCAAGATCATCGACAACGCCCGCAAGGCGTTCGGTGCGCCGCCGCCGCGGTGGCCGTCGACGCTGCACGTACTGCCGTCCGCGCAGCCCTGAATCGGCGCTGATCGATGCGCCCCGCGAGACCACTAAGACCATAAGTGCATCGACGTGGTCCGGCCGATGCCGGAGCGCTAGCCTTTAGGCGGCGGACGAGCGGGTAACCGCAACGTAGGCCGCGAACACGAGGACGCTAAACCAGGACACGAAAGCGGCGAGCACCTTGCCAATGCTTGCCCGAGGCGACGGAATCGAGGCGAGTAGCTGCCGTGAGCAGTTCACCTTCACCATTCGGACAGAACGAGTGGTTGGTCGAGGAGATGTACCGCAAGTTCCGCGAGGATCCCTCGTCGGTCGACCCCAGCTGGCACGAATTCCTGGTCGACTACAACCCCGAGCCGACCGGGGACTCGTCGACGGCCAGGGCCGGTAACGGCCAACCGGCCCGCAGCGGTGCGCCGAAGTCGCCACCGGAACCCGCCCCCGCGCCGCCGCCGCAGGCGAAGTCGGCTGACACATCAGCTGACAAGGCCGCCGCCAACGGCACGGCGAAATCGGGATCGGCACCCGCCAAGGATGACAAGCCGGCACCGGCCAAGCCCGCCGAGAAGTCCTCGGAGAAGCCTGCGGACAAGTCCTCCGAGAAGCCTGCCGAGAAGTCCTCCCAGAAGCCTGCCGCCAAGAACGACAAGCCCGCCGAGAAGAGCGACAAGAACGACGACAAGAACGACAAGGCGCCGGCCGCCAAGCCGAAGGCCGCCTCGGGTGACGCCGACTCCGACGAGAACCAGGTGCTGCGCGGCGCCGCCGCGGCCGTCGCCAAGAACATGTCCGCCTCGCTGGAGGTGCCGACCGCCACCAGCGTGCGCGCCATCCCCGCGAAGCTGATGATCGACAACCGCGTCGTCATCAACAACCACCTCAAGCGCACCCGCGGCGGCAAGATCTCGTTCACCCACCTGATCGGGTACGCGATCGTGCAGGCCGTCAACAAGTTCCCGAGCATGAACCGGCACTTCGCCGAGGTCGACGGCAAGCCCAACGCGGTCACGCCCGCCCACACCAACCTCGGTCTGGCGATCGACCTGCCCGGCAAGGACGGCAACCGTCAGCTCGTGGTCGCGGCGATCAAGAAGGCCGAGTCGCTGGCGTTCGGCCAGTTCATCGCCGCCTACGAGGACATCGTGCGGCGCGCCCGCGACGGCAAGCTGACCGCCGAGGACTTCTCCGGCGTCACGATCTCGCTGACCAATCCGGGCACCATCGGCACCGTGCACTCGGTGCCGCGGCTGATGCGCAACCAGGGCGCCATCATCGGCGTCGGCGCGATGGAGTACCCCGCCGAGTTCCAGGGCGCCAGCGAGGAACGCATCAACGACATGGGCGTCGGCAAGCTCATCACGCTGACGTCCACCTACGACCACCGCATCATCCAGGGCGCGGAGTCCGGCGACTTCCTGCGTACGGTGCACCAGCTGCTGCTGTCCGACGAGTTCTTCGACGAGATCTTCCGCGAGCTCGGCATCCCGTACGAGCCGGTGCGCTGGCGCATCGACAACCCCGACCCGATCGAGGACAAGAACGCCAGGGTCATCGAGCTGATCGCGGCGTACCGCAACCGCGGTCACCTGATGGCCGACATCGACCCGCTGCGGCTGGACAAGAACCGGTTCCGCAGCCATCCGGACCTCGACGTCAACAGCCACGGCCTGACGCTGTGGGACCTCGACCGCGAGTTCAAGGTCGGCGGCTTCGCCGGCGCCGAGCGCAAGAAGCTGCGCGACGTGCTCGGCCTGCTGCGGGACTCCTACTGCCGCCACGTCGGCGTCGAGTACACCCACATCCTCGAGCCCGAGCAGCAGACGTGGATCCAGGAGCGCGTCGAGGTCAAGCACGAGAAGCCGACCGTCGCCGAGCAGAAGTACATCCTGAGCAAGCTCAACGCGGCCGAGGCCTTCGAGACCTTCCTGCAGACCAAGTACGTCGGGCAGAAGCGGTTCTCACTGGAGGGCGCCGAGACCGTCATCCCGATGATGGACGCCGCCATCGACCAGTGCGCCGAGCACGGCCTCGACGAGGTCGTCATCGGCATGCCGCACCGCGGCAGGCTCAACGTGCTGGCCAACATCGTCGGCAAGCCCTACTCGCAGATCTTCAGCGAGTTCGAGGGCAACCTGAACCCGTCACAGGCGCACGGCTCCGGCGACGTCAAGTACCACCTCGGCTCGACCGGGATCTACCTGCAGATGTTCGGCGACAACGACATCGCGGTGTCGCTGACGGCGAACCCGTCACACCTGGAGGCCGTCGACCCGGTGCTCGAGGGCCTGGTGCGCGCCAAGCAGGACCTGCTCGACAAGGGTGACGGCGACGACGCGTTCACCGTCGTGCCGATGATGCTGCACGGCGACGCGGCATTCGCCGGCCAGGGTGTGGTCGCGGAGACGCTGAACCTGGCGCTGCTGCGCGGCTACCGCACCGGCGGCACGATCCACATCATCGTCAACAACCAGATCGGGTTCACCACCTCACCGCACGACTCGAAGTCGTCGGAGTACTGCACCGACGTGGCGAAGATGATCGGCGCGCCCATCTTCCACGTCAACGGCGACGATCCCGAGGCCGCCGCGTGGGTGGCCAAGCTCGCCGTCGACTTCCGGCAGAAGTTCAAGAAGGACGTCGTGATCGACATGCTGTGCTACCGCCGCCGCGGGCACAACGAGGGCGACGACCCATCGATGACGCAGCCCGGCATGTACGACGTGATCGACACCAAGCGCGGGGTCCGCAAGACCTACACCGAGGCGCTGATCGGCCGCGGCGACATCTCGATGAAGGAAGCCGAGGACGCCCTGCGCGATTACCAGGGCCAGCTCGAGCGGGTGTTCAACGAGGTCCGCGAACTCGAGAAGCACGACATCGCGCCCAGTGAGTCCGTCGAGGCCGACCAGGTGCTGCCCGCGAAGCTGGCGACCGCGGTCGACAAGGCGGAGCTGGCCCGCATCGGCGACGCGTTCCTCAACGTCCCCGACGGCTTCACCGTGCACCCACGGGTCAAGCCGGTGCTGGAGAAGCGCCGCGAGATGGCCTACGAGGGCAAGGTCGACTGGGCCTTCGCCGAACTGCTCGCGCTCGGCTCGATGATCGCCGAGGGCAAGCTGGTGCGGCTGTCCGGTCAGGACACCCGGCGGGGCACGTTCACCCAGCGCCACTCGGTGATCATCGACCGCAAGACCGGGCAGGAGTACACGCCGCTGCAGATGCTGGCGACCAACCCGGACGGCACGCCCACCGGCGGCAAGTTCCTGGTGTACGACTCGGCGCTGTCGGAGTTCGCGGCGGTCGGCTTCGAGTACGGCTACTCGGTCGGCAACCCCGACGCGATGGTGCTGTGGGAGGCGCAGTTCGGCGACTTCGTCAACGGCGCGCAGTCGATCATCGACGAGTTCATCAGCTCCGGTGAGGCCAAGTGGGGCCAGCTCTCCGATGTGGTGCTGCTGCTGCCGCACGGCCACGAGGGGCAGGGTCCCGACCACACGTCGGGCCGCATCGAGCGGTTCCTGCAGCTGTGGGCGGAGGGCTCGATGACCATCGCCGTGCCGTCGACCCCGGCGAGCTACTTCCACCTGCTGCGCAGGCACGGCATGGACGGCATCCAGCGGCCGCTGATCGTCTTCACGCCGAAGTCGATGCTGCGCAACAAGGCCGCGGTCAGCGATCTGCGCGAGTTCACCGAGGGCAAGTTCCGCTCGGTGTTGGAGGAGCCGACCTACACCGACGGTGACGGCGACCGGTCGAAGGTCAAGCGGGTGCTGCTGACCAGCGGCAAGATCTACTACGAGCTGGCGGCCCGCAAGGCCAAGGAGAACCGCGACGACGTCGCGATCGTGCGCGTCGAGCAGTTGGCGCCGCTGCCGCGGCGGCGACTCGCCGAGACGCTCGACATGTACCCGAACGTCGAGGAGAAGTTCTGGGTGCAGGAGGAGCCGGCCAACCAGGGCGCGTGGCCGTCGTTCGGGCTGATCCTGCCCGAGTTGCTGCCGGACCACTTCACCGGCATCAAGCGGGTGTCACGGCGGGCCATGTCGGCGCCGTCGTCCGGGTCGTCGAAGGTGCACGCGGTCGAGCAGCAGGAGATCCTCGACGAGGCCTTCGCCCCGTAGCCGTCCGTCCACCAGACAGCAGTCAGGGTCGTGATCCGTAGCGGATCACGACCCTGACTTCGCTTTCGAGACTTCAGAAGCCCATCATCGGCAGCGGGAACGGCGTCTGGCCGTTGGCCAGCGACGCCATCGCGCCCGGGCAGAACGCCGAGATCGCCAGGCCGGTGAACATCGTGGCAGGGCCGAGCGGGCGGCCGAGCGCGTCGGACACCTCGCCGGCGACGTTGGCCGCATTCTGGCCGGGCTCGACGAGCATCGGGCAGATCTGCTGGCCTACCTGAGTCGCGGTCGCCGGGTCGATCCCCGAGAGCCCCGGACCGCCGAGGCTGTCGAGGAACACATCGGTGGCGGGATCGGCCTGGGCGGGAGCCGCCCCGACCGACAGGGCGGCGCCGAAGACGCCTGCCGTCACGGCGAGCGCGGCGGCTGCCACGCGGTGGTTGCGCTTGTTTCGCTGCATGACTTGGCATCGCGGCCGGCGGCGGCGCCGTTACGCCTCGCCCCCGCGGGAGTGGTACCGCGGGTACCGACTAACCTCGTCCCGAGGCAACGACAAGAGGAGTGCACACATGGACGGCTTCGCCGGAAAGGTCGCCGTGGTGACCGGAGCTGGATCGGGCATCGGCCAGGCGTTGGCCATCGAACTGGCCCGCTCGGGAGCCAAGCTGGCGATCAGCGACGTCGACACCGAGGGGCTGGCCGCCACCGAGGAGCGGCTGAAGGCCATCGGGGCACCGGTGAAGGCCGACCGCCTCAACGTCACCGAGCGCGAGGCGTTCCACCTCTACGCCGACGAGGTCAAGAACCACTTCGGCAAGGTCAACCAGATCTACAACAACGCCGGGATCGCCTTCACCGGCGACGTCTTGGTCAGCCAGTACAAGGACATCGAGCGGGTGATGGACGTCGATTTCTGGGGCGTCGTGAACGGCACCAAGGCGTTCCTGCCGCATCTCATCGAATCCGGTGACGGCCACGTGGTGAACGTCTCGAGCGTGTTCGGGCTGTTCTCGGTGCCCGGCCAGGCCGCTTACAACGCCGCCAAGTTCGCGGTGCGCGGGTTCACCGAGGCGCTGCGGCAGGAGATGATCCTGGCCCAGCATCCGGTCAAGGTGACGACCGTGCATCCCGGCGGCATCAAGACCGCGATCGCGCGCAATGCCACCGCGGCCGAAGGACTCGACGCCGAGCAGTTGGCGAACGTGTTCGACAAGAAGCTGGCGTCGATGTCGCCGCGCCGTGCTGCCGTGGTCATCCTCGACGGCGTGCGCAAGAACAAGGCCCGCGTCCTGATCGGCAACGACGCCAAGGTGCTCGACGCGATCGTCCGCATCACCGGGCCGCATTACCAGCGGCTGTTCGCGTCCTTCACGTCGCGGATGATGCCACCGCCGAAGTAGTCGCACGCCCGGCAGGCACGGGCGCGCGGACGTCAGTCGCGCAGCGGGTGGGCGGACAGCCAGTCGTCGGCCACCCGCCCCGGGTCGGCCCCGTCGTCCACCGCCTGCTGCATCTCCGCCAGCGCCGCGGTGTCGAGCACCCCGGCGACCTCGTTGAGCCCGAGCACCTGCGACTCGTCGAGTTCGTTGCGCCGGTACAGCGGCACCACGTTCTCGGCCCGGATCAGCGCGGAGCGGTCGGCCAGCACCACGATGTCGTCCGGGATCGCGGCTGCGGCGGTGGTGGTCCACGCGGCGTTCACCCGGCCACCCCGCAGCGCCGTCCACAGCGCGGCCTCGTCGGGGAACTGGCGCGGCGCAGGCAGCCGGCAGGTGCCCACCACCGACGGTGTCTGCACCCCGGCCACCTTCCCCGGGCGGACCTCGGCGCAGCGGCCGGTGAGCGCGGACAGCCGCTCCCCCTGCGCCTCGGCGGTCGCCTCGGTGACCGCGAGCGCGGGCCGGTCCTGCGCCGACATCGCGTAGTCGCCTGCGGCCACCCCCTCGGGCAGCGCCCCCAGCAGCTGCCGGTACACCTGCTCGCCCGCGCGGGCGGTGGCGCCGGGTTCGAAGCGCTGCAGCAGCCGGCCGGTCAGCCCGGGTACCACCTTGACCTCACCGGCGTCCAGCGCGGTCAGCGGATCGTCCGACGGCAGCACCACGGTGGCCGTGCCGTAGTTGCGCAGCGCCGCCGCGTAGAGGTGCGCGATCACCACCGACTCGGTGTCGGGGTAGGAGCCGATCGTGATCAGGGGCGGCGCGGGCGGACCGCCGCAGCCGCTGAGCACGAGTGCGACGAGCGCCAACGCCAGCCGGCGCATCGTCGGCTCAGGCCTGCGACGCCGCGGCCACCGCTTCGGCCACCGCGGGCCCGACCCGCGGGTCGAGCGCGCTCGGGACGATGTGGTCGACGGCCAGGTCGTCGCCCACCACGGAGAAGATGGCCTCGGCCGCGGCGACCTTCATCTTCTCGGTGATGCGGCGGGCGCCGGCGTCGAGCGCACCGCGGAACACACCGGGGAACGCCAGCACGTTGTTGATCTGGTTCGGGAAGTCGCTGCGCCCCGTCGCCACCACCGCGGCGTGCCTGCGGGCGGCGTCGGGGTGGATCTCCGGATCCGGGTTCGACAGGGCGAACACGATGCCCTTGGGCGCCATCGTGGCGATGATCTCCTCGGGCACCACCCCGGCCGACAGGCCGAGGAACATGTCGGCCCCGTTGACGGCCTCGGCGATGCCGCCGGTCAGATTCCGCGGGTTGGTGCTCGCGGCGAGTTCGGCCTTGAAGGTGTTGAGGTCGTCGCGCCCACTGTGCACGATGCCCTTGGAGTCCAGCACGACGATGTCGCGGATGCCCGCGGCGATCAGGATGTTCGCGCAGGCCACCCCCGCGGCGCCGGCTCCGGAGATGACCACCTTGAGGGCGTGCATGTCGCGGCCGAGCACCTGGACCGCGCCGAAGAGCGCGCCCAGCACCACGATGGCGGTGCCGTGCTGGTCGTCGTGCATGACCGGGCAGTCCAGCGCCTCGATCACCCGGCGCTCGATCTCGAAGCAGCGCGGGGCGGAGATGTCCTCGAGGTTGACCGCGCCGAATGTCGGGCGCAGCCGGATCAGGGTCTCGACGATCTCGTCGGGATCCTTGGTGGCCAGCACGATCGGGATCGAGTCGAGCCCGCCGAACGTCTTGAACAGTGCGCTCTTGCCTTCCATCACCGGCAGCGACGCGGCGGGGCCGATGTCGCCGAGGCCGAGCACCGCGCTGCCGTCGCTGACGACGGCGACCAGCCTGCTGGCCCACGTGTACTTCGCGGCGAGGGTGTGGTCGGCGGCGATCGCGCGGCTGACCTGAGCCACCCCCGGCGTGTAGGCGATCGACAGCGCGCGCTGGGTGTCGAGCGGCGAATTCATGCCGACCGAGAGTTTTCCGCCCTCGTGCGCCGCGAAGATCTCGGCGTCGTCGATGACGACCTGTGGGGTGCGCGCCTGCGACTCACGGTCAGGCGAGGAGGCGACGATGCTTTCCGACACTGCGCAAGGGTATCGGACCGCGAAATCTCACAGTGCCCCATTCCCCCCGCGTGAGTACCGCGGCGCGCAGGTGGGCCCCAGCTTCGGCGCGTAGCATCTGTACGGCCCGAACAGGGGTTTCGACCGTGTCGCAGGAGGTGGGCCCATGCCGTCGTTCCGCGCCCTGCCGCCGTCGATGGTGCGAACCTCCACCCGCAACAGGTCCATGCATCCCGACGCGTCGACCATCCACGTCCCCGTCGCGCGGGCGATGGTGGACTGCGGGGTGTACTGCGAGGGCAGGCGGCTGCCGGGCAAGTTCACCCACGCCGCGGCGCTCGCCCGGGTGCGCGAACTGGAGGCCGACGGCCGCCCCGCGTTCGTGTGGATCGGGCTGCACGAGCCGGACGAGCACCAGATGCAGGCTGTCGCAGAGGTTTTCGGTCTGCACGAACTGGCCGTCGAGGACGCGGTGCACGCCCACCAGCGACCGAAGCTGGAGCGTTACGACGACACCCTGTTCCTGGTGCTCAAGACCATCAACTACGTCGAGCACTCGTCGATCGACAACGCGCGGGAGATCGTCGAGACCGGCGAGATCATGGTGTTCGTCGGCGCGGACTTCGTGGTGACGGTCCGCCACGGCGACTTCAGCGGGCTGGCCGGGGTGCGAAAGCGGATGGACGCCAACCCCACCAACTGCGCGTTGGGTCCGTACGCGGTGATGCACGCGATCGCCGACCACGTCGTGGACGGCTACCTCGACGTCACCGACCTCGTCGAGACCGACATCGACGCGATGGAGGAGAACATCTTCTCCCCCGCCAGCACCACCGACATCGAACACATCTACCTCCTCAAGCGTGAAGTGGTGGAGATGCGCCGCGCGGTCACCCCGCTGACGCTGGCGTTGCAGCGGATCGGCACCGACCACAACGACCTCATCTCCAAGGAGGTCCGGCGCTACATGCGCGACGTGCTCGACCACAACACCCAGGCCGCCGACCGGATCGCCAGCTACGACGAGGTGCTCAGCTCACTGGTGCAGGCGGCGGTGGGCAAGGTGTCGATGCAGCAGAACACCGACATGCGCAAGATCTCGGCGTACGTGGCGATCGCGGCGGTGCCGACCGCGATGGCGGGCATCTACGGGATGAACTTCGACAACATGCCCGAACTGCACTGGACGTACGGCTACCCGGCGGTGCTGGTGGTGATGGTGACGGTGTGCTTCCTGCTGTACCGCACGTTCCGCCGCAACCACTGGCTCTAAACGGGGCGCGCCGCAGGCCTGTCCGGGTCCAGGATGTCGACCCCGTCGGCGGTCCAGGCGTCCCGCATCGCGTCGGCGCCCTTGAGTCGCACCCACGCCGCCTCGGTGGGAGTGATGGGTGTCGCCGTCAGCACGGCCACCGGGGCGATCGGCCCGGGCAGCGCGATCTCGCCGATCTCGCTGTCGCTCAGCAGGAATGCGGTGAACGGCGCCCGGTCGAACAGCGGCTCGCCGAGGTCGACGAGTGCGCCGGGTTCGAGCACCAGCCCTTCGACGGCGGGTGCGGCGGCCAGTACCGCCACCGAACGGGCGAGGCCCTTCGGGGTGGCGCCGCGCAGGGCGACGGTCACCTCGGCGCGGGGGCCGTGGATGGCGTCGGTCACGAGTTCGGTCGGATCGAACATCGGGTGTCGCGAACAGCCAAGGGAGACGAAGTGATTGACGTCCTCCATGCCCGGCCGTCCGTCCGGCCCGAAGCGCAGCACGTCGATGCGCTCGGTGCCCAGGAACGTGATGCTGGCCGCGGCGGGGTCCGCGACGATCCCGGCCCGAGCGAAGTGCTCGCCCAGCCGGGCGCGGACCACGGCCAGGACGTCGGTCACTCGGCAGGTGGTTTGGTCGGCTGGTCGGCGTCGCGCTCCTCGGCAGCGTCGGCAGGCGCCTTGTCGTGCTTGTCGTGCGCCCTTTCGGCGGATGTCTCGGCGGGCGCTTCGGCGGGCTTCTCGGCAGCGGGCTTCTCGGCGGTCGAGACCTCCGCAGCGGGCTTCTCGGCGGCGGCCGCGGGTTCCGTGCGCTCCCCCGCAGGCGGGATGGACAGGTTCGCACCGGTGTCCGCGTCGAAGATCACCAGCTTCGACGTGTCGAAGGCCAGCTGCAGCTTCTGGCCCGGTGCGACCTTGGACTCCGTGGAAACCCTTGCCACGAACTCGTTCTCACCGGCTCCAGACTCGGCCGCGAGCTCGGCCAGCTGAGCGGACTGCGCGCCCGCTCCTTCGGACCTGAAGTGCACGTACTTGTCGGCGCCAAGCGACTCCACGATGTCGACCTCGACGTCGAAGGTCAACGCGCGGATGCGGGCGTAGCCGTCGAGCAGGGCCGCGTCCTCGAGGTGTTCGGGACGGATCCCGACGATGATGTTGGCCGGCCTGGGGTGGCGGGCGAGCATGTCGTGCACGTGCTGGGTGAGGGTGATGTCGCCGAACGGCAACCGCACCCCGACGTCGGTCATCGTCGCCGGGAAGAAGTTCATCGCCGGGGAGCCGATGAAGCCCGCGACGAACAGGTTGGCCGGCCGGTTGTAGAGCTCCTCGGGAGTGCCGATCTGCTGGGCCACACCCGCGAGCATCACCACCACCCGGTCACCCAGGGTCATCGCCTCGGTCTGGTCGTGCGTGACGTAGACCGTGGTGGTGCCCAACCGGCTCTGCAGACGCGAGATCTCCGAACGCATCTGGACCCGCAGCTTGGCGTCGAGGTTGCTCAGCGGCTCGTCCATCAGGAAGGCCTTGGGGTCGCGCACGATCGCGCGTCCCATCGCGACCCGCTGCCGCTGCCCGCCCGACAGCTGACCCGGCTTGCGGTCGAGGAGTTCGGTGAGGTCGAGGATCTTGGCGGTCTCGGCCACCTTCGAGGCGATCTCGTCCTTCTTGACCTTCGCCAGGCTCAGCGGGAAGGCGATGTTCTGCCGCACCGTCATGTGCGGGTACAGCGCATAGGACTGGAACACCATCGCGATGTCGCGGTCCTTGGGTGCCTTCTCGTTGACGCGCTCGCCGCCGATGCGGAGTTCACCCGACGAGATCTCCTCCAGCCCGGCGATCATGTTGAGCGTGGTGGACTTTCCGCACCCGGACGGGCCGACCAGGATGATGAACTCGCCGTCGGCGATGGAGATCGACAGGTCCTTGACCGCCGTCGCGCCGTTCGGGTAACTCTTCGTCACCCCGTCCAACACTATTTCGGCCATCGACTACCCCTTCACCGCACCGGACGTCAGGCCAGCGACGATCCGTCGCTGGAAGATGAGAACAAAGATAATGATCGGGATGGTGATCACCATCGCCCCCGCCGCGATCGACCCGGTGGGCTCCTCGAACTGCGAGCTGCCGGTGAAGTTCGCGATCGCCACGGGCGCGGTGATGGCCCGCTGAGTGGCGGTCAGCGACAACGCGAGCAGCAGGTCGTTCCAGGCGAAGATGAACACCAGGATCGCGGCGGTGACGATGCCCGGCGCCGCCAGCGGCGCGATCACCTTGCGGAACGCCTGGGCAGGTGTGGCGCCGTCCATCTTCGCCGCCTTCTCCAGGTCCCAGGGGATCTCCCGGAAGAACGCCGACAGCGTGTAGATCGCCAGCGGCAGCGCGAAGGTGATGTAGGGGATGATCAGGCCGGGCCAGGTGTCGAACAAGCCGATGCGGCGCTCGATGTTGAACAGCGGGGTCACCAGCGAGATCTGCGGGAACATCGCGATCAGCAGCGCGACGCCGACGAGCAACTTCTTGCCCGGGAACACCAGCCGCGCAACCGCGTAGGCCGCCATGCCGCCGACGAGCACGGCGATCGCCGTGGTGATCAGGCCGATGCCGATCGAGTTGATCAGGGCCGAGGAGAAGGCGTCGCCGGAGAAGATGCCCTTGTAGTTCTCGAAGGTGATCTCGGACGGAATCAGCTTGCCGTCCTTGACCGTTGACGTCGGCTTCAGGGACAGGCTCAAGATCCACAACACCGGCACCAGGGCGTAGATCACCACGAGGACGTTCGCGACGGCCCACCCGGCGCCGCGTCCGGGACCAATCCGCTCGGCCACGTCAGCGCCTCTCCTCGTCGGATCCGGGCGCGGACGCCCCGAAGAGCTTGATGTAGATGAACGCGATCAGCGCCACGCACAGGAAGATCAGCACACTGATCGCCGAACCGAGCCCGATGTTGAAGGCCTTGAACAGGTTGTCGTAGCCGAGAATCGACACCGAACCGGTGTTGTTGGCGCCCTGGGTCAGTACGTAGATGTTGTCGAAGATCCGGAACGCGTCGAGCGTGCGGAACAGCAGGGCCACCAGGATCGCCGGTTTGATCAGCGGCAGAATGACTTTGATCAACCGCTTCCAGGCGCCCGCTCCGTCCATCTGCGCGGCGCTGAGCAGATCCTGGGGCACCAGCGCGAGCCCGGCGAGCAGCAGCAGCGCCATGAACGGGGTGGTCTTCCACACCTCGGCCAGCACGACGATCGCCAGCGACGGCAGTTGTTCGGTCAGCGGTGCGCTGCCCTCGGGCAACAGGTTCGCCAGATAGCCGGTGCCCGGCGTCCACGCGTAGTACCAGCTGTAGGACGCCGCGACGGTGACGATGCCGTACGGGACGAGGACAGCGGTGCGCACCACGCCCTTGCCGAAGATGGTGCGATGCATGACCAGGGCGAGCGCCATGCCGAGCGCGAACTCGATCGCGACCGACACCACGGTGATCGCCAGGGTCACCAGCAGTGCCGTCCACCAGTAGCCGTCGGTGAGGACCGTGACGTAGTTCGACAATCCGACGAACTCGGTGTCGTCGGGGGTGGCGAGGTTGTAGCGCTGCAGGCTCAGCCACACCGCGTACCCGATCGGGTAGGCGGTGACGGCGAGCATCAGGAGCACGGCCGGGGCGATCAGCAGGAACGCGAGCCGACGCTCCGATCTGGTGTCGTCGGTACCGGCTGTCGCCACGGAGTCCACTCCGGCCGTCACGGGATGAGTCCCTTCCCGTCGATCGCCTTCTGAACCTGTTCGGCGAGTTCGTCGGCGGTGCGTTCAGGATCGATCGCGGTGATCGGCGCGAGGGTGACCGAGATCCGGGTGGACACCGCTTGATACTGCGGGCTGGCTGGTCGGACCGCGGCGTCGGTGAGTTGTTGACGAATGATCTCGTACTGCGGGTAGCGGGCCTGGAAGGCCGGGTCGTCGTAGAGCGAGGCCCGGACCGCGGGCAGGCCGCCCTCGACCGACGTGTACCGCTGGTTCTCCGGGCTGCGTAGGCAGCGGACCACCTCGAACGCCTCCGCCTTGTGCCGGCTGGTCTTGGCAACGGCGAGGTTGAGCCCACCGAGGGTGACCTTCGCGGGTCGGCTCGGGTCGACTCTCGGGAAGGGCGCGAACCCGAACACCTCGCGGCTGGCGTCATAGGCGGTGCGGAACTGATCGTCGCTGGGCGAGAAGGTTCCCTCCTCGTTGATGGCGCCCGTCAGGTCCGGTCGCTTGTCCAGCGGGAGGAAACCAACGCCGCCCTTGACCGCGTTCTCCAGCATCGACGGCAGCACGAAGGGCCAGTTCACCTCCAGTGCGGCTTTGCCTTGCTCGAGCGCCAGGCGGGCGGTGCTCTCGTCGGTCTGGGTGATCGACGGATCGGCACCCGGTGCGGTGGCAACCGACTTGATGGTCTGCAACGCCTTGACGGTCGCAGCCCTGTGCTCCGGCGTGTCGGTGAGCGTGACCGTCTTGCCGTCGTCGGAAAGCACCTGTCCGCCCGCGCTTTCCAGGAGCGTGTTGAACCACACGACCAGACCTTCGTACTGCTTGCCCTGCACGGCAATCCAGCTCGGCTGACCGGCCGCCTTCAGCCGGCCCGCCTCCGCGACCATCGCGTCCCACGTCGGGGGTGGCTCGGGCATGAGATCGGCGCGATACCAGAGCACCTGGGTGTTCGTGGTGACCGGCGCCGCGTACAGCTCGTCGTCCCACGTCGCCGTCTCCAGGGGCCCGGGCAGCGTGTCGGTGGTGGCATCGGTTTTCGCCAGCCCGGCGGGGTCATCGGAGAGTGGGACGATCCAGCCGGCTTCGGCGAACTCGGGAGTCCACACCACGTCCATCGCCATCATGTCGAGCGTCTTGTCGTTACCGGTCAATCGGCGGGCGAGTTGCAACCGCTGCTCGTCGGCGCTCTTGGGCAAACTGATCTGCCGGATGGAGAAGCCGTTGTCCAGCTGCTCCTCGCACCGCTTGGCCAGCGCGGAGAACGTCGCGAGTTCGTTAGCCGAGGTGTACAGATTGATGACGTTGCCGCCGCCATCCGATCCGCACGCCGACACCACCGACGCCGTCGACAACACGGCGACTGCTGCAGCACATAGCCGCCGAGCGCGCACCACCGGTCTCCCGTCCACATCCGATGTCACCGCCGAGGCGGCTCCGCTGCGGGAACCTCCCGCGCGCAAACCGTAGAGCGATTCGCGCGTGATGTGCAACACTTTCGGCGCGTGCCGGGATATCGACGGGCAATCGTGACCTGCGGACGCCTCCGCGCCCGGCCGTTTCCTGGGCGGGCCCACGGGTCCCCCGGGGGCGGGCCACGGGTCCCCCGGGGGCGGGCCACGGGTCCCCCGGGGACGTCAGATGGTCAAGCGGGCCAACAAATCCCGGCCCCGCTCGGCGCCCTGCGGATCGCACAGCACGTCGTAGCGTCCGGCGACGAGCTGCATGGTCGAGCTGAAATCTCTTGTGCCGCGCGCCATCGCGTAGGGAATGGCCGAGGTGATCAGCCCGAAGAACACGCCGGCGATCAGGCCGGTCAGCAGCGCTCCCCAGGGGCTGGGGCTGAAGAAGCCCAGGATCAGACCGATGAACAGGCCGAGCCAGGCACCGGAGAGCACCCCGCCGCCGAGCACCTTGGGCCAGCTGAGTCGGCCGGTGACCCGCTCCACCTGCATCAGGTCGACCCCGACGATGGTCACCTGCTGCACCGGGAACTCCTGGTCGGACAGGTAGTCCACGGCGCGCTGCGCCTCGGCGTAGGTGGGGTACGAGCCGATCGGCCACCCCTTCGGCGGGGTGGGCAGCGCGGCCGGCCCGCCGCGCACCGGCGATGGGTTGGCGGGCGTCGCGCCGGGCGTCTGGCCGGCGGAAAAGGGGCTCGTCATCGGTGGTCATTCTCCTCTATGAAGGCCTCCGTCGCAGCCTTCTCACACCTGTTCAACGCCCCTGCGGCCGACTTGGTGCCCGCCGCGCACATGATCACGGGCGATGGGCGTGTTGCGCTAGGTTGAAACCCATGACCAATCCGGACGGGAACGCAGGCGAGACGTCATCATCCGAGTCCTCCTCCGGGTCCGCCGAGCCGGCCTCGGGCGGCTACGAGGCGCCCGGGACCAGCGGGTACGAGGCGCCGCCGATCGAGCAGTCCGCCCAGGCCGACGTGGCTCCCTCGTCGGCCGGGCCCACCGATCTGCCGCCCGCGTACGCCGCTCCCCCGAGCTATCCGCCGCCGGGCTTCTCGCCGCCGGACTACTCGCCGCCGCCGGCCTACCCGGGTTCTTCCTACCCGCCGCCGTCCTACCCGGATCCGTCGTACCAGGGTCAGGGCGGCGGCTACCCGCCCCCGCAGTACGGCGCCGGCGGCTACACCGCGCCCGGTGGCGGCTACGGCACCCCGGGCAACTATCCGCCGCCTGCGGGCTATCCGCCGCCCGCCGGCTACCCGCCGCCCTCGGGGTACCCGTCGCAGCAGGGCTACCCGGCGCAGCCCGGATATCCGCCACCGGCCGGCTTCGGCTCGCCCGCCGGCTACCCCCCGCCCGACTACTACGGCGCCTATGGCACGCCGGGCAAGACGAACGGTCTGGCGATCGGCTCACTGGTGGCATCGGCCGTCGGGTTGCTGTGCTTCATCGGTTCGATCATCGGCATCGTGCTCGGCATCGTCGCGCTGAACCAGATCAAGCAGAACCAGGAGGGCGGTAAGGGCCTCGCCATCGCGGGCATCGCGGTCGGCGGAGTCACGCTGTTCCTGAGTCTGATCGTCTGGGGCGCGATGATGAGTTCGGCGTGACCGGCGACCCGGAACCGCACTCGCGCGGCGTCGAGTACCCGTCGCTGGAGAACTCGCCGCGTCCACCCGAAGCGCCATGGCCCGGCCAGTGGGCCGCGACTCCGAATCATCTGTCGGGCTACCCCGGTCATGCCGGGTATGCGCCGCCGCCCGGTGGGTACGGCCGTCCGCCGGGCACCAACACCAATGCGATCATCGCGCTGGTCGCCTCGGCGGTGGGCCTCGTGCTGTGCGGCGCACCGGCGATCGTCGGGGTGGTCCTCGGCGTCATCGCGATGCGCGACACCCGCCGCACCGGCCAGGAGGGTCACGGGCTGGCACTGACGGCGGTGATCCTCGGCGCCGTGGTGCTGGCGTTCTACGCGATCTACCTGATCGTCATCGCGGGCCTGGTGTTCATGAGCCCGCAGTGGGCGCCGTAGCGCTTCCTGCCTGAGCGGGCGGCTCGAACCGCTCGCCGGTGCGGCTCATCCCGGCGGCACGGCCCTTGGCGGCGATCACCAGCGCCATCTTCCGGCTCGCCTCGTCGAGCATCTCCTCGCCGAGCATCACCGCGCCGCGCGCACCGCCCGCGCGCGACGTGTGCCACTCGTAGGCCTCGAGGATCAGCTCGGCGTGGTCGTAGTCGTCCTGCCGCGGGCTGAAGATCTCGTTGCCCGCCGCGATCTGCTCGGGGTGCAGCACCCACTTGCCGTCGTAGCCCAGCGCTGCCGACCGGCCGGCGACCCGGCGGAACGCGTCGACGTCGCGCACCTTGAGGAACGGTCCGTCGATCGCCGCCACCCCGTGTGTGCGCGCGGCGATCAGGATGCGCATCAGCACATGGTGATACGCGTCGCCCACGTCGTAACCCTCGGGCTGTTCACCGACCACCAGCGTGCGCATGTTGAGACTGGCCATCATGTCGGCCGGGCCGAGTACCAGCGCCTGCACCCGCGGGCCGGCGGCGATCGCGTCGATGTTGGTCAGTCCCTGGGCATTCTCGATCTGCGGCTCGATGCCGATTCCGCCGATCTCGAGGCCGTGCATCGTCTCCAGCTGCGTCAGCAGCAGATCGAGCGCCTGAACGTGCGACACGTCGGTGACCTTGGGCAGCACGATGAGATCCAGCGTCCCGCCGGCTTCGGCGACGGAGGTGACCACCTCGATCACGTCGGCGTGGGTCCACGGCGTGGTCCAGTCGTTGACCCGGACACCGCGCAGCTGACCCGACCACTCCGGGCCGGCCAGGGCGGCCGCCACCTGCCGCCGGGCGTCGGCCTTGGCGTCGGCGGCCACCGCGTCCTCGAGGTCGAGGAACACCTCGTCGGCGGGCAGGCCCTTGGCTTTCTCGATCATCTTGGCGCTGCTACCGGGAACGGACAGGCAGGTTCGGCGGGGTCGATATGCGTTGTGCACGGGTCCACTCTTTACCCTTTGAGGCATGGCGTCGGTGAACAGGGTCTATGCGGCACGGCTGGCGGGCATGGCCGTGCTCGGTCCCGACGGCGAATCGATCGGCCGGGTGCGCGACGTCGTGATCAGCATCAGCATCGTCAGGCATCAGCCTCGCGTTCTGGGTTTCGTGGTCGAACTGCTCACCCGCAGAAGGATTTTCGTGCCGATCCTGCGGGTGACGGCGATCGAGCCGAGCGCGGCGACGCTCAACACCGCGAACGTGTCGCTGCGCAAGTTCTCGCAGCGGCCCGGTGAGGTGCTGGTGCTCGGGCAGGTGCTCGAGACCCGGGTCAGAGTCGACGATCCCGATCTGCCGCAGCTCGCCGGAATCGACGTCGTGGTGGTCGATCTCGGCATCGAGCAGACCAGGACGAGGGACTGGAAGGTCACCCGCGTCGCGGTGCGCCCGCAGCGAAGACTCGGCAGGCGCAGCAATATCCACATCGTCGACTGGCAGAACGTGCACGGCTTGACGCCGTCCGGATTGGCCATGCCCGACCAGGGAGTGGCCTCGCTGCTCGAGCAGTTCGAGGGCCAGCGGCCCATCGAGGTTGCCGATGCGATCCGCGAGCTGCCCGCCAAGCGGCGCTACGAACTCGTCGCCGCCCTCGACGACGAACGCCTCGCCGACGTGTTGCAGGAGTTGCCCGAGGACGACCAGGCCGACGTGCTGAATCATCTGAAGACCGACCGCGCCGCCGACGTGCTCGAGGCGATGGACCCCGACGACGCCGCCGACCTGCTGGGCACCATGACGCCGGCCGACGCCGAGGCGCTGCTGCGGCGGATGGATCCCGAGGATTCGGAGGACGTCCGACGCCTGCTCAGCCATTCACCCGACACGGCGGGCGGTCTGATGACCTCCGAACCGGTGGTGCTGGCCCCCGACAACACCGTCGCCGAGGCACTCGCGCGGGTGCGCGACCCCGACCTGACGCCGGCGGTGGCGTCGCTGGCGTTCGTCGCCCGGCCACCCACCGCCACCCCGACCGGCCAGTACCTCGGCTGCGTGCACCTGCAGCGGCTGCTGCGGGAGCCGCCGGCCGCGCTCGTCAGCGGCATCCTCGACTCCGACCTGCCGAGCCTGGCGCCCGAGGACTCCCTGGCCGCCGTCACCCGCTACTTCGCCGCCTACAACCTGGTCTGCGGTCCGGTGGTCGACGAGGAGAACCATCTGGTCGGCGCGGTGTCGGTCGACGACGTGCTCGACCACCTGCTGCCCGACGACTGGCGCGAGCGTGCCGACGAACCGGAGCTCTCCGGCACCGAGGGATCGGCATGAGCGACTCGTCGGCGCGCAGCCGGCTCGACACCCCGCGGTCGTCGCGGCGGCGCTTCTCCGTCAACTTCGACCGCGAGGTCGTCGGGCAGTACGGCGAGAAGCTCGCGCGCTTCCTCGGCACCGGCCGATACCTGGCGGTGCAGACGATGATCGTGATCGTCTGGATCGCGCTGAACCTGTTCGCGGTCGGCCTGCGGTGGGACCCCTACCCGTTCATCCTGCTGAACCTGGCGTTCTCCACCCAGGCGGCCTACGCCGCGCCGCTGATCCTGCTGGCCCAGAACCGGCAGGAGAACCGCGACCGGGTGTCGCTCGAAGAGGACCGGCGCCGCGCCACCCAGACCAAGGCGGACACCGAGTACCTGGCCCGTGAGCTGGCGGCGTTGCGACTGGCCGTCGGCGAAGTGGTCACCCGCGACTACATGAGGCGCGAGCTCGAGGAGATCCGCGAAATGATCGCCGCGCTCGAACCGGCCGGGGATGCAGCGACAAGGGACGCGAGGCCCGACGGGAGCGAACGGCGGGGCAAGCGGTCCAGTTAACGCATCAGTGGACCAATGCGATAACACGCGTAACAAGAGATGGGTATGGTGACTTGGTTCACACGTCACCGCGGACCGAGGACGGTTGAGTGCGCATAGGGGGAGGGGCGGCCGTCGCGGCCGCACGACGTCACGCAGGGCGGGCCTTGGGCTCGCCCGCGTTCGGTATCGCCGTGCTGATACCCGTCATTCTCGTCGGCGCCGTCGGCGCCTCCGCACCCGATGCGAGCATCACCACGCGGGACTCGGCGGTGACTCCGCTGGCCGCCGTCGAGCCTTCTCCCCGGGACCGGTTGGGCCCCAACGTGATCGCGGTCAAGATGGCGCCGAGGGATTACCGGATCGCCGCCTCGTCGGCGTCCGCCCCGCCGCCGGCCGCGGTCGTCAACGCGCCGGGCAGCCTCGGCATCCCGGCCATGGCCCTGAGCGCGTACCGCAATGCCGAACGGATGATGGCGAAGTCGTACCCCGGGTGCGGTGTGAGTTGGAACCTGCTGGCGGGAATCGGACGCATCGAGTCCATGCACGCCAACGGCGGCGCCACCGACGCCCGCGGCACCGCACGGCAGCCGATCCTGGGTCCGGCACTGGACGGCACCCTTGCGGGCAACGAGGTCATCGTCCAGAGCCGCACGGCCGACCGGGTGACGTACGCCAGGGCGCAGGGTCCGATGCAGTTCCTGCCCGGCACGTGGGCCCGCTACAAGTCCGACGGCGACGGCGACGGCAAGGCCGAGGTGCAGAACCTGTTCGACGCGACGCTGGGCGCCGCACGCTACCTCTGCAGCGGCGGGCTCAACCTGCGCGACCAGTCCCAGGTGATGACGGCGATCCTGCGCTACAACAACTCCGTCGCCTATGCCCGCAACGTACTGAGCTGGGCCGCCGGGTACGCGACCGGCGTCATGCCGGTGAACCTGCCGCCGATCACCGGGAGCGCGCCGGTACTCGGCCCGCTGGATGCCGGTCACCTCGCCGCCTACCAGGGGCTGGGCCCGGGGATGCCGCGCGACGCGTCAGGCCTGCCCGCCGACGACCCGCTCGCTCTGATGCCGCTCATGGGCCGCGCCGGCGCCCCTCCCGGAGACGTCCCCGGCTTCGCGCCCGGCCAGTCACTCGGCCCGCTGCCCGGACCGGCACCGGCACCCGTCGCTTCCGCACCCCCTGCGCCGGTTCCGCCGCCGTGGACACCGCCGTGGATGCAGCCACCGCCGGCACCGCGTTGCGTGGTGTTCTGCCTCGACGGGAACGCCACTCCCGCATCGGCTCCCGCTCCCGGTCCCGGCGCCCCGGCATCGGGTCCGGCGCCCGGCCCCGGTGTTCCGGCATCGGCTCCCGCGCCCGGCCCCGTCGCTCCCCCGGTTGCGGCCCCCGGACCGGCGGCCGGCGCGGCAGCTCCGCCGGCGCCCGGCCCGGCACCGGGTCCGGCGCCCGGCCCTCCCGCCTGACCGGCCGCGGTCACGACGGACCGCAGCAGCGGCCTACACTCGCGGGTGATGTCTTCTTCTTCCTCTGAGCTCGAGAGTGCGGTGCGCGCCGCGCTGACCAAGGTCGTCGACCCCGAGTTGCGGCGGCCGATCACCGAGGTCGGCATGGTCAAGAACGTGACGATCGAGGCCGACTCGAGCGTCCACGTCGAGATCTACCTGACCACCTCCGCGTGTCCGAAGAAGACCGAGATCTCCGAACGCGTGCAGCAGGCGGTCGCCGACGTGCCCGGCACCGGCGCCGTCAAGGTCAGCCTCGACGTGATGAACGACGAGCAGCGGGCCGAACTGCGCGTACTGCTGCGCGGCGACTCCCGCGAACCGGTGATCCCGTTCGCCCAACCCAATTCGCTGACCCGCGTGTACGCGGTGGCCTCCGGCAAAGGCGGAGTCGGTAAGTCCAGCGTCACGGTGAACCTGGCCGCCGCTATGGCCGCGCGCGGACTCGCCGTCGGCGTGCTCGATGCCGACATCTACGGCCATTCGGTGCCCAGGATGATGGGCACGACCGACCGGCCCACCCAGGTCGACTCGATGATCCTGCCGCCGATCGCCCACGAGGTGAAGGTCATCTCGATCTCGATGTTCACCCAGGGCAACACCCCGGTCGTGTGGCGCGGGCCGATGCTGCACCGCGCGTTGCAGCAGTTCCTCGCCGACGTGTACTGGGGCGATCTCGACGTGCTGCTGCTCGACCTGCCGCCCGGCACCGGCGACATCGCGATCTCGGTGGCACAGCTGATCCCGGGCGCGGAGATCCTGGTGGTGACGACGCCGCAGGCGGCCGCCGCCGAGGTAGCCGAGCGGGCCGGCGCGATCGCCCTGCAGACCCGTCAGCGAATCGTCGGCGTGGTGGAGAACATGTCGGGACTGCTGCTGCCCGACGGGTCGACCCTGCAGCTGTTCGGCGAGGGCGGTGGCCGCCAGGTGGCCGAGAGTCTGTCCCGTTCCGTGGGCGCCGACGTGCCGCTGCTCGGTCAGGTGCCGATCGACAAGGCGCTCGTCGACGCGGGCGACTCGGGCGTTCCGCTGGTGCTCAGCGCCCCGGATTCGCCGGCGGGCAAGGAGCTTCGCGGCGTCGCCGACGCTCTGTCGGCACGCAAGCGCGGGCTGGCAGGCATGTCGCTCGGCCTCGATCCCGCCGGCCGCTGAGGGTCGATTTTCTTACCATCAACACCAACAGCCCCACACCACGCGACCCGCGACACTAGAGTGCTGACTCGTGACTAGCGCACCTTCCGCCAACGGCCGCGGCCGGTTGCTGGCGCTGGTGGGTTCCGTTGTCATCTCGGCAGCGCTGCTCTACGTGCAGGCCGCCAAGCCGCCGACCGCCGAGTCACCCCCAGAGACGGCCAACCAGCAGGCCATCGTGCCCCCCGGGCCGCCGCCTGCCGGCAATCCCGCGCCGGTCGCCGAGTTGCTGGCGGCACAGGCGCCGGTCGCCACCACCCCCACCTTGTTCGAGCTGCCGCGCGGCATCGCCCCGGAATCCGGTCTGCAGGTGAACACCATCCGCGCCGCGCGTGCCATCAGTGCGCTGTTCCCGGAGATCAAGACCATCGGCGGATACCGGCAGGACGCGCTGAAATGGCACCCCAACGGTCTGGCGATCGACGTGATGATCCCGAACCACGGCAGCGAGGAAGGCATCGCGCTCGGCAACCAGATCGCCGGCTATGCCCTCGCGAACGCCAAGCGCTGGGGCGTCATCCACGTCATCTGGCGGCAGGGCTTCTATCCGGGCGTCGGTGCCCCCAGCTGGACCGCGGACTACGGCAACGAGACGCTCAACCACTTCGACCACGTCCACATCGCCACCAACGGCGGCGGCTACCCGAGCGGGGACGAGAAGTACTTCGTCTGATGCCGCGGCTGTGCCGGCCCGGATCGACGGGCGCTGATCAGGTGGCGTCGGTGTCGAACCGCGTTGTCGCCGGCGTACTCGGGCTCGGCGGCTCGGCCGCGGCCTGCGGCGGGACCGGCGGAGTCGGTGCGCTCACCGGTTTCTCGGTCGGCTTGTCGAACGCGGTGAAGATCGAGTCGTCGCCGTCGAGCAGGTGTTTGGTCAGCGCGGCCCGCGGCGTCATCCCGCGCAGCTTCTGCAGCTCGCTGAGCGGCTCGCGCAGGTCGTCGAACTCCGGTCCGAGATCCTGGCGCAACTGGGTGGTGGCGCCGCTGACGTAGTCGCGGGCCTGGCGCAGTGCCCCCGACGTCCACCGGATGGCGCCGGGCAGCCGCTCCGGGCCGAGGATCACCAGACCCGCGATCACCAGGAGCAGCATCTCGCCCCAGCCGATGTTGGCGAACATGGTCAGACGGTGTTGTCGGGCGTCGGGGTCACCGTCAGCGTCACCGGACGGCCTTCGCGCATCACCTCGATCGGCGCGGGCTCGCCGATCTTGAGCTGCCGCACCGCGACGACGAACTCGTCGGCGTCGGCCACTTCCCGCGACCCGACCTTGACGACGACGTCGTTCTCCAGGATGCCGGCCTGCTCCGCGGCACTGCCGGCCTTCACGTTGGCGACCTGGGCGCCGGACGCGACGTCGTTGCTGACCGACCGCGCGGTGAGGCCGAGTGTCGGATGGGAGATCCGGCCGTCCTTGATCAACGCGTCCATCACCATCTTGACCTCGTTGACCGGGATCGCGAAGCCGAGGCCGCTGGCGCTGTCGGAGAGTGACTTGCCCGCGGTGTTGATGCCGATGACGTTGGCGTTCATGTCGATCAGCGGTCCGCCGGAGTTGCCGTGGTTGATCGACGCGTCGGTCTGGACACCGTCGATCACGGTGTCGGTGTCTGAGCCGTCACCCGACAGCGGCACCGGCCGGTGCAGCGCGCTGATGATGCCCTGGGTGACCGTGCTACGCAGGCCGAGTGGCGCGCCCGCGGCGATCACCTCTTCGCCCACCCGCAGCTTGTCGGAGTCCCCGAGCTTCGCGACGCTCAGGTCGTCGACGTTGTCGACCTTCAGCACGGCGAGGTCGGTCTTGGGGTCGCGGCCCACCAGGTTGGCCGGAACCTCCTTGCCGTCGTTGAACACGACCTTGATCTTCGAATCGGCCGGTTTGGTGGCCGCCTCGGAGATGACGTGATTGTTGGTCACGACGTAGCCGCGGGGGTCGACCACCACCCCGGAACCCTGGGAGCCCTCCTTGCCGACGGTCGCCTCGATGGTGACCACCGCGTCGGCGACCTCGGCGGCCACCTTCATGAACCGGCCCTCGGGCGGGTCGTCGGCGTCGGCGGTGTCGAGCGTCGCCTCGGAGGTGGTGAATGCCGACACCGGATCGGCCGTCAGGTAGCCGATCCAACCGCCGAGCACGCCGACGACGAGGGCGATCACGCCCACGATCGCGAGTGCCACGAACGACACCCGCCGACCGAAGACCACGTCGCGGACGCCGAGCCGGCCGACAGGGGCGGCAGCGTGCGTCGCCGTGGACTGCGGCATGGCGGGAGTGCCCAACGACGCAGCGGATGCGGGATTGCGCCAGGGGTCGTCGGTCTCGTCGGCGAGTCCGGCGTCGCGTTCGGCATCCAGTGCGCCGGCATCCGCAGGGTGGCGCTGCAGGGAATCGCCGCCTGCCCGCGGCCGCCCGAACGCCTCGGCCAGCACGGGGTCGGCGGCCTTGTCCCTCGGCGTGTACTCGCCGCGGTCGCGGAATTCGGCCTCGGCGACGAAGGAGCCGCGGAACCCGTCGGGGCGGCCGAACGCGCGCTGGGCGGCGGGGTCGACTGCGGGGCGGTCGACAGGGCGCGGGTCCAGACGCTGGCTGTCGCCGGACGGGTCCTGATTGCTCACGCGTCATTCACCTTCTGCTGGGAGCGCCCGCCGTCGCCGGCGCAGGTCGAGCTGACTCGCATCTAGCCTACCGGCGCTTGCGACGGGCCCGGGTCGGGTCATCAGCAAACTGCGGCTGTGCCGGCTCTTCGGCCGGCTGAGGCGGGGTGCAGTGCGGGATCTGCGACAACATCCCGAGCAGTGAGGTCGGCACGGCGATCGGACGCGAATCCCGCAACGCCGAGCGGGCCTGGCCCTGCGCCTCCACCTCGGCCGCGCACTGTGCGCACAGCGAGAGATGCGACGCGGCGCGCAGGTGGGCGTTCATGCCGAGTTCGCCGTCGACGAACGCCGCCACCGCCTCGATCGAGAGGTGCTCGGTGGAGCCGAACTGCCGCGGCGCTCCGACCGGCGCGTCGTTCTGCGACGCGAAGGGGGTGGGTAACCAGGAGAAAGCGCGACGGAACACATGTCCCGGGTCGACCATCACCCAGCTCCTCTCCACTCATTCGGCGCGCGGTGCTCACTTCGAATGTAGCGCGAGACGTCCCGCCGGACACCTGTGACGGTCAGGCGGATCTGGCCGTTTCCGACGAGTGGCGGGCCAAGTGGTCACGCAGCGCCTGCCTGCCGCGGTGGATGCGGCTGCGCACGGTGCCCAGCTTCACTCCGAGCGTGGCGCCGATCTCCTCGTACGACAGACCCTCGATGTCACACAGCACGACCGCGGCGCGGAACTCCGGCGGCAGCGAGTCGAGGGCGGCCTGCAGGTCGGGGCCGAGACGCGAGTCGTGGTAGATCTGCTCTGGGTTGGGGTCGTCGGCCGGGACGCGGTCATAGTCCTCGGGCAGCGCCTCCATGCGGATGCGGCCGCGCCGCCGGACCATGTCCAGGAACAGGTTGGTGGTGATGCGGTGCAGCCAGCCCTCGAAGGTGCCGGGCTGGTAGTTCTGCACCGACCGGAACACGCGGATGAACGTCTCCTGCGTGAGGTCCTCTGCGTCGTGCTGGTTGCCCGACAGGCGGTAGGCCAACCGATACACCCGATCTGCATGCTGACGGACGAGCTCGTCCCAGGACGGCATCGACGACTTGTCGCCGGTGGCGTCGAAGACCGCGGTGCCGGTCAGCTCGTCGGTCGTCTCCACCCAGTCCGAGTCGGCGTACTGCTCGAGGTGCGCCATCGTGACGGGAGCCGGTTGTGCAGCGGTGGTGGTCGTCAGATCCTCCAGGTCAGGGCCGTCGTCAGACGACGACTGCTCGATGTTCGCGGCAACGCGACCGTCCAGGTCGTTATTCCCGAAGCGCCAGCGTCCGCCGTTCTCCATGCCGATACCGTTCCTCATCGCAGTGTGCAGCGCGTATGAGCACACTGAAGTTTCCCTGAGAAACGTGTCTACCCCTAGTCCAACCAGGGAAAACCCGGCATTTACGACGCAAATCACACGTTGCCGCGCGGGCGTGTCGACGCTTTCGCCGCGGGACGCGCGATCTACGCTGCGGGCATGGCCAGCACCGACGACCCGACCGCGCAGCCGTCCAGCCGGGCCGCGGCGATCGTCAACCATGCCGAGCAGTCCATCTCGGAGGACTCCATCGTCGCTGCCGCCCGTGAGCGCGCGGTCGACATCGGCGCCGGCGCGGTCACGCCTGCGGTGGGCGCGCTGCTCAGCGTGCTCGCCCGCCTGACGGGCGCGCGAGCGGTCGTCGAGGTCGGCACCGGCGCCGGGGTGAGCGGCCTGTGGCTGCTGTCGGGCATGCGCGAGGACGGCGTGCTCACCACCATCGACGTCGAGCCCGAGCACCAGCGGATCGCCAAGCAGGCATTCGGCGAAGCCGGAATCGGGCCGGGCCGCAGCCGGCTGATCAGCGGCCGCGCCCAGGATGTGCTGACCCGCCTCGCCGACGAGTCCTACGACCTGGTGTTCATCGACGCCGACCCGATCGACCAGCCGCAGTTCGTCGTCGAAGGCGTCCGGCTGCTGCGCTCCGGCGGCGCGATCGTGGTGCACCGGGCCGCACTCGGCGGCCGTGCCGGCGATGCGTCGGCGCACGACGCCGAGGTCAGCGCAGTGCGTGAGGCGGCCCGGCTGATCGCCGAGGACGAACGGTTCACCCCCGTTCTGGTGCCGCTGGGTGACGGCCTGTTGGCCGCCGCCCGCGACTGACACCTCCGCACACCCCTGATCTCTGCGAGCAGTCAGCTCTTGACCGCGGGCTGAACGCGCGTTTAGTCTACTGAACATGCGTTCAGCACCGGAGGACAGGACGGCCATCGCGCGCATCCGCGACGCGGCGATCGACCAGTTCGGCCAGAACGGCTTCACGGTGGGACTGCGCGCGATCGCCGACGCCGCGGGGGTGAGCGCCGCGCTGGTGATCCACCACTTCGGCTCCAAGGACGGGTTGCGCAAAGTCTGCGACGAGTACATCGCCGAACAGATCCGCAGCACCAAGTCCGCATCGATCCAGAGCAACGACCCCTCGACGTGGTTCGCCCAGATGGCCGAGATCGAGTCCTACGCGCCGATGATGGCCTACCTGGTGCGCAGCATGCAGTCCGGCGGTGAGCTGGCGAAAGCGTTCTGGCACAACATGATCGACAATGTCGAGCAGTACATGGAGGAAGGTGTGCGCGCCGGCACGATCAAGCCCAGCCGGGATCCCAAGGCGCGGGCCAAATATCTTGCGATGACCAACGGCGGCAGCTTCCTGCTGTACCTGCAGATGCACTCCGACCCGACCGATCTGCGCGCCGTGCTGCGCGATTACGCCCAGGACATGGTCATCCCCGCGCTCGAGGTGTACTCCCACGGCCTGATGGCCGACTCGACGATGTACGACGCTTTCGTCGCCCAACAGGCGACGGGTGAGCCCATCCCCACGTCGAAGGAGAAGTGATGGCCACGACACCCGGCACCCAACCCATCGAGATCCACGGCCTGGTCAAGAGATTCGGCGCAGCGCACGCGCTCGACGGACTCGAGTTGTCCGTCGCCGAAGGCGAGGTGCACGGCTTCCTCGGCCCCAACGGCGCGGGCAAGTCGACGACCATCCGCATCCTGCTCGGCCTGGTGCGCGCCGACGGCGGCACCGTGCGACTGCTCGGTGGCGACCCGTGGACCCACGCGGTCGACCTGCACCGGCAGATCGCCTACGTGCCCGGCGACGTGACGCTGTGGCCGTCGCTGACGGGCGGCGAGACCATCGACCTGCTGGCCCGGATGCGCGGCGGTCTCGACGAGACGCGCCGCCGGGAGCTCGTCGAGCGGTTCGACCTCGACCCGTCGAAAAAGGCCAGAACGTACTCGAAGGGCAACCGGCAGAAGGTCTCGCTCATCTCCGCGTTCTCCTCACGCGCCCGCCTGCTGCTCCTCGACGAGCCGAGCACAGGACTCGATCCGTTGATGGAGAACGTCTTCCAGCAGTGCGTCGCCGAGGCGCGCGACCGTGGCGCCACAGTGCTGCTGTCGAGCCACATCCTCGCCGAGACCGAGGCGCTCTGTGAGCGGGTGACCATCATCCGCGCGGGCCGCACTGTCGAATCCGGCACGCTGGAGTCGATGCGGCACCTCTCCAGGACGTCGATCAAGGCCGAGATGGTCGGCGACGCAGGTCAGCTCGAGCGCCTCCTGGGCATGGACGGCGTGGCCGACGTCTCGGTCGACGGGCACACGCTGCGCGCGCAGGTCGACGCCGAACGGCTCGGTGAGGTGATCAAGGCGATCGGCGACGCAGGGGTGCGCAGCCTGGTCAGCCAGCCGCCGACGCTGGAGGACCTGTTCCTGCGGCACTACGACACCAGCGACACCTCCGACGACGAGCCCGAGAAGGTGACGGCGTGAGCACCACCCTGGACCGCCCGCACCACCAGCCCGCCCATCAGGCCCCGCCACGGGGCTCCCATTTCTCGGGAACCGCTGGGCTGCTTCGTCTCTACCTCCGTCGCGACCGCATCGTGGTGCCGCTGTGGGTGCTGCTGCTGTCGGTCCCGCTGGCCACCGTGTACGTCGGCAGCACCGAGGCCGTCTACCCGACGCAGGCCGACCGCGCGTCGCTGGCCGCGACCATCATGGCCAGCCCGGCCCAACGGGCGCTCTACGGCCAGGTCTACAACGACAGCCTCGGTGCCGTCGGCATCTGGAAGGCCGGCATGTTCCACGTGCTCATCGCCGTGGCGGTGATCCTGACCGTCATCCGGCACACCCGCGCCGACGAGGAGACCGGCCGCACCGAACTCCTCGACTCGACCGCTGTCGGACGGTACGCGAGCCTCACCGCGGCGCTGCTGCTGTCGGCCGGTGCGTCGGTGCTCACCGGGGTCATCGGCTTCGCGGGCCTGGCCACCCTCGACATCCCCGTCACCGGCTCACTCGCCTTCGCACTGGCGCTGGCGTGTTCGGGCCTGGTCTTCACCGCCGTCGCGGCCGTGGCGGCCCAGCTCTCGCCGAGCGCCCGCTTCGCCCGTGGCGCCGCATTCGGTGTGCTGGGTGCGGCGTTCACCCTGCGCGCCGTCGGCGACGCCGGACCTCGCGCGGAATTCCTCACGTGGCTGTCTCCGCTGGGCTGGTCGCTGCAGGTGCGCCCGTTCGCAGGCGACCGGTTCGCGGTGCTGGCGCTGCACGTGCTGCTCACCGCGATCCTGGCGGTCGTCGCCTACCGGCTGCTGTCCGGTCGCGACGTCGGCGCCGGACTGATCGCCGAGCGGCCCGGCGCACCTCGCGCGGGTGGCGGCCTGCGCGGCGCGACGTCGCTGGCATGGCGCCTCAACCGCGGGTCGATGCTGGTCTGGACGGTCGGCCTCTGTCTGTACGGACTGCTGATCGGCAGCATCGTCAACGGCATCGGCGAGGAGATCGGCAACAGCGAGATCTCCCGTGACATCGTGAGCCGTCTCGGCGGCAGCGACGTCATGGAACAGGCGTTCATCGCGGTGGCATTCAACATGCTCGGCATGGTGACCGCGGCGTTCGCGATCTCGCTGACCCTGCGGCTGCACCAGGAGGAGAGCAGCGCGCGGGCGGAGACTATGCTCGCCGGCGCCGTTGCCCGAACCCGTTGGCTGGCAAGTCATCTCGTGTTCCCCATCGTGGGATCGGCAGTCGCACTGCTGCTGTCGGGCGCGGTCACCGGCCTGGCCTACGGCGCGAGTGCGGGAGACGTCTCCGGCACGCTGCCCACGGTGCTGGGCACCGCCGCGGTGCAGCTGCCCGCCGTGTGGCTGCTGGCGGCGGTGACCATGGCGATCTTCGGGATCGCGCCGCGGTTCACGCCGGTCGCGTGGGGTGTCCTGGTCGTCTTCATCGCGGTGTTCCTGCTGGGATCGCTGGGCAATTCACCGCAGTGGCTGATCGATCTCGAACCGTTCGTGCACATCCCGCATGTCGGCACCGGTGGGTTCACCGCGACGCCGCTACTGTGGTTGCTGACGATCGACGCCGCATTGATCGCTGCGGGCGTCCTCGCCTTCCGCCGCCGCGACGTGCGCTGAGGAGCACCGTGAAGATCGCACTGCAGACTTTCGGATCGGCACTGTTCTCCTTCGTCTTCTTCGGGCTGGCACTGTTCGTGCCCGCCGGAACCGTTGACTACTGGCAGGCGTGGGTGTTCATCGCCGTGTTCGTGGTGTCGACGATCGGGCCGAGTCTGTACCTGGCGATCCGCGATCCCGCCGCCATGCAGCGCCGGATGAACGCAGGCCCGACCGCCGAAGCGCGTCCGGTGCAGCGATTCGTCGTCGCCGGCGTCGTGCTGCTGGTCGTCGCGATGCTCGTGGTCAGCGCCCTCGATCACCGGTTCGGCTGGTCTTCGGTGCCGGGGCCCGTCGTCGTCATCGGCTACGTGCTGGTCGCGGTGGGCCTGTTGGTCGCCCAGCTGGTGGTGATTCAGAACCGCTACGCCGCAGCGACGGTGACCGTCGAGGCGGACCAGCCGCTGGCGTCCACCGGCCTGTACGGCATCGTGCGGCACCCGATGTACACCGGCGCGGTCGTCATGCTCCTCGGCACCCCGCCGGCCCTGGACTCCTACTGGGGTCTCGTCGCGATCGTGCCGGGACTGGCGCTTCTCGCCCTGCGGATCATCGACGAGGAGAAGCTGCTGGTCGAACAACTCGCCGGGTACCGCGAATACACCGGCCAGGTGCGCTTCAGGTTGCTGCCCTTCGTGTGGTGACGCGCTCATAATGGCTCAGTGGAGCTGCTGACCGGCCTCGGCCTGGCGACCGCCGCGGGACTGAACGCCTACATCCCGCTGCTCGCTCTCGGGCTGCTGGCCCGGTTCACCGACCTGGTGTCGCTGCCACACACCTGGTCCTGGCTGGAGAACGGCTGGGTGATGGCGATCGTCGCGGTGCTGCTCGCCGTCGAGGTGGTGGCGGACAAGATCCCGGCGCTCGACACCGTCAACGACATGATCCAGACGTTCGTGCGGCCCACCGCAGGCGGCATCGTCTTCGGCTCCGGCACCGCGGCGCAGACCGGTGCGGTCACCGACCCCGGCGCATTCGCCGAGTCCGGTCAGTGGGTGCCGGTCGCGATCGGCGTCGTCACCGCGCTCGCCGTGTCGCTGACCAAGTCGGCTGTGCGGCCGGCGGCCAACGTCGCCACCGCCGGTGTCGCCGCGCCGGTGCTCTCCACACTCGAGGACGTCACCAGCATCGGCCTGGTGTTCGTGGCGGTGTTGCTGCCCGTGCTGGTGCTGGTCGCACTGGTGCTGCTGGCGTGGATCGCGGTCGCGCTGCTGCGTCGCCGGCGACGGCGCCGCAGAACCGAGACGGCAGGCACGGCGCTCGAGCCGCCCACCTGAGCGCCGGGAACGCCGTTCCGCGGCGGGTGACGAGCTAGATCCAGACGCCCTTACCGACGGCGACCACTCCGCCGGCGCTGATCGCGAAGCGTTCGCGGTCCTTCTCCAGGTCGACGCCGACCATCTCCCCCGGCCCGACGACGACGTTCTTGTCCAGGATCGCGTGGCGCACCACCGCTCCGCGGCCGACGCGGGCGCCCGGCATGATGACGCTGCCCTCGACGATCGCGCCGTCGTCGATGACGACGTTGCTGGACAGCACCGAGTTGCGCACCGACGCAGCGGAGATGATGCTTCCGGCGCCGACCACCGACTCCTGCGCGGAACCGCCGTTGACGAACTTCGCAGGCGCCAGGTTCCCGGACTCCCCGCGGATCGGCCAGCGCTTGTTGTAGAGGTTGAACACCGGGTGCACCGACACCAGGTCCATGTGTGCGTCGTAGAACGCGTCGAGGGTTCCCACGTCGCGCCAGTACCCGTGGTCGCGTTCGGTGGCGCCGGGCACCTCGTTGTTGGAGAAGTCGTAGACGGCGGCCATGCCGTCGGACACCAGCCGCGGGATGATGTCGCCGCCCATGTCGTGGTCGGAATGGTCTTCGTCGGCATCGGCGCGGATGGCGTCGATGAGCACCTTGGTGGTGAAGATGTAGTTGCCCATCGAGACGAACGCCTCGTCGGGATTGTCCGGCGTACCCGGCGGATCGGCGGGCTTCTCGATGAAGCTGCGGATCCGTCCGGACTCGTCGGCGTCGATGACCCCGAACGCACTCGCTTCGGCACGGGGCACCCGGATACCGGCCACGGTCGCCCCGGCACCGCTCTCGATGTGGAACTGGACCATCTGCTCGGGGTCCATCCGGTACACGTGGTCGGCGCCGAACACGACGATGTAGTCGGGATCCTCGTCGTAGATCAGGTTCATCGACTGGTAGATCGCGTCGGCCGACCCGGTGTACCAGCGCGGCCCGAGCCGCTGCTGGGCGGGCACCGGGGTGATGTACTCGCCGGCCAGGCCGCTCAGCCGCCAGTTTTGCGAGATGTGCCGGTCCAGTGAATGCGACTTGTATTGCGTGAGAACGCAGATCCGCAGATACCGGGCGTTGACCAGGTTCGACAGCACGAAGTCGATGAGCCGGTAGGCGCCGCCGAAGGGAACCGCGGGCTTCGCCCGGTCGGCCGTCAGCGGGTAGAGCCGCTTGCCTTCCCCGCCGGCCAGGACGATGCCCAGCACATGTGGCAATTCCCTCATGATCCAAACCTATCCGCCGGTACCCACCAGGGCCAGCCATTGACCGTTTTGAAGGCCGGTCTGTCAAGGCGTTTGGCACCGCAACGCCATATGCGTACCCGGCCCACGGCAGCTTCAAAACAAGCCTGCGGCGGCGCGTCGCGACAACTACCGTCGTAGGCATGCGGGTGGCGATGATGACGCGGGAGTACCCACCCGAGGTGTACGGCGGGGCCGGCGTGCACGTGACCGAACTCGTCGCGCAGCTACGCAAGCTGTGCGACGTCGACGTGCACTGCATGGGCGCCGATCGCCCAGGCGCGTTCGTCGCGCAGCCCGATCCCGCGCTCAAGGGCGCCAATCCCGCGTTGTCCACCCTGTCGGCCGATCTCAACATGGTCAACGGCGCCGGCCAGGCCGACGTGGTGCATTCACACACCTGGTACGCCGGGCTGGCCGGTCACCTCGCGGCGCTGCTCTACGGCGTTCCGCACGTGCTGACGGCGCACTCGCTGGAGCCGATGCGGCCCTGGAAGGCCGAGCAGCTCGGCGGCGGCTACCGGGTCTCGTCCTGGGTGGAGCGCACCGCGGTCGAGGCCGCCGACGCCGTGATCGCGGTCAGCGCCGGGATGCGCGCCGATGTGCTGCGCACCTACCCGGCGTTGAGTCCCGCTCGGGTGCACGTCGTGCGCAACGGGATCGACACCGAGGTGTGGTACCCCGCCGAGCCGCAGCGCGGTGAATCGGTGCTGGCCGAACTGGGCGTCGACCCGAGCCGGCCGATCGTGGCGTTCGTCGGTCGGATCACCCGCCAGAAGGGCGTGGCCCATCTGGTCGCCGCCGCCCACGGGTTCGCCCCCGAGGTCCAGCTGGTGCTGTGCGCAGGCGCCCCGGACACACCGGAGATCGCCGCCGAGGTGACCGCCGCCGTGCAGGAGCTGGCGCGGGCGCGCACGGGCGTGTTCTGGGTGCGCGAGATGCTGCCGATCGGCAAGATCCGCGAGATTCTCTCTGCCGCGACGGTTTTCGTGTGTCCCTCGGTGTACGAACCGCTCGGCATCGTCAACCTCGAGGCGATGGCGTGCTCGACGCCGGTGGTGGCCTCCGACGTCGGAGGCATCCCCGAGGTGGTGGCCGACCACCAGACCGGGCTACTGGTGCACTACGACCCCACCGACACGGCGTTCTTCGAGACCAGGCTGGCCGACGCGGTCAACTCCCTGGTCGCCGAGCCGGCCAAGGCCCGCGAATACGGTCAGGCCGGCAGGCAGCGCTGCATCGAGGAGTTCTCGTGGGCACACATCGCCGAGCAGACCCTGCAGATCTACCGCGACGTCTGCCCGTAGCGGCCGAAGTCGCTGACCGACTAGCTGGTGACGCCCTTGAGTTCGTCGCCCAAGGCGGCCGCCTCATCGGGTGTGAGTTCGACGACGAGTCGACCACCGCCTTCAAGTGGTACCCGCATCACGATGCCGCGCCCCTCCTTGGTTGCTTCCAGAGGACCGTCGCCGGTCCGGGGCTTCATCGCCGCCATCGAGTGCTCCCTCCACCATGAACCATCCCGCCGGGTGCGGCTGCGCCACACCTGGTCGGCCGGGCTGCCCACTCGTCGGCAGCACCCGGAGCTGAACTGCTACGACCTCTATTGTTCCCTATCCACCGGGGTGGATGTGCAAGACCCGTCGATGACGCGCCCGGGACGCCGCCAAGATCAGTCCGACGCGGCGCCCGCGCGACGCCCGGCGGCGACCGGAACCCAGCAGTCCGCGACGTGGTCGTCGACCATCCCGGTGGCCTGCATCAACGCATACGCCGTTGTGGGACCGACGAACCGGAACCCGCGCCGCTTGAGGTCCTTGGCCATCGCGGTGGACTCGGGCGTGACGGCAGGCACCTGCGAAAGGTCGGCGGGGCGCGGCCGGGCCGCGGGCGCGAACGACCACAACAGTTCGCCGAGGTCCACTCCCGCGTCGGTGAGGTCGGCGACCGCGCGGGCGTTGGCGATGGTGGCGTCGATCTTCGCGCGGTTGCGCACGATGCCGGTGTCGGCAAGCAGGCGTCCGACGTCGCGGTCGGTGAAGCGGGCGACCTTCTCGGCGTCGAACCCGGCGAAGGCGCGCCGGAAGTTGTCCCGCTTGCGCAGGATGATCAGCCAGGACAGCCCGCTCTGGAACGCCTCGAGGCTGATGCGCTCGAATAGTGCGCCGGCATCGTGCAGCGGCCTGCCCCACTCGGTGTCGTGATAGTCGCGGTAGAGCACGAAATCCGGCGGCGCCAGCCGGCCCTGGTCGATCCAGCCGCACCGCGTCCGGCCGTCGACCGCGGTGGGGACGGTCACGGCTGTTCCGGCTCGCCCGAAGGTGCGGCGTGCGCGCCGGCCTCGGCGGGATCCCGTCGGGCGCCGGTGACCGCGTCGAGGCCGTGCGCACCGCGGACCGCGGCGAGTTCACCGCGAAGCTGGTCGAGTTCCTGGCCGAGCCGGTCGAGCACCCAGTCGACCTCGCCGGCCTTGTAACCACGCAGGGTCTGGGTGAACTTGAGCGCGTCGACGTCGGCGCCGGTGACGCCTGAGGCCGGCAGCACCGTGGCCGTGGTGTCGCGGGGCAGGGGTGGCAGCGACTCCCCGCGGCCGAACAGCGCGCTGCCCACGGCGAACAGCACGATGGCCACCAGTACCAGCACCACCAGGTACAGCAGGATCAGGGTCACGTCCTCGATACTGCCTGACCGGTGTGACAGCCCGCAGGAGGGTCAGCGGGGGCGCAGTGTCACCATCGGTGGCCGGTCCTCCAGCGACACGCCGGACGAGCGCGGGGTGTAACCGTCGCCGTCGGCGAAGAACTGGGTGAGCCCGACCCCGGAGTCGGTGATGCCGCACCGGGTCAGCAGGGTGGCGATCACCTGACGGCTCATCGACGCCAGTTCGGTGAGCGGGCGGTTCCGGTGCACCCGAACGCCGAGGTTCACCTGGGCCAGCGCGTCGAGGCCGAGCCGGTCGTAGGCGTCGACCAGCAGGCCGATCTCCACCCCGTAGCCCGGGGCGAACGGCACCGCGGTGAGGAGTTCGCGGGTGCCCGCGTACTCGCCGCCCAGTGGCTGCAGCACACAGGTCAGTTCGGGGCGCAGCGCGGCCAGAAGGGGACGCGCCACCAATTCGGTGACCCGGCCGCCGCCGTTGGCGTCCTCGCTGCCGCTGACCTTCAGCGGACGCCGGTAGAAGCCCTTGACCAGGTGCACGCCGTCGCAGGTCAGCAGCGGCCCGAGCAGCTTCGGCACGAACATCGGATCGGGGTCGATCAGGTCGGAGTCGACGAAGGCGATCACGTCACCGGTGGTGGCCGCCAGGGACCGCCACAGCACCTCGCCCTTGCCCGGTTGCGGCGCCACCTCGGGCAGCGCCGCCTCGCGGCTGATCACCCGGGCGCCTGCGGCCATCGCGCGGATGGCGGTGTCGTCGGTGGATCCCGAGTCCAGCACGATCAGTTCGTCGACCAGCCCGCCGAGCAGTGGCGTGATGGTCTCCACCACGCTCGCCACGGTGGCCTCTTCGTTCAGTGCCGGCAGCACCACCGAGACGGTGCGGCCGGCCTTGGCGGCCTCGAGTTCGGCGACGGTCCACGACGGTCGGTTCCAGCTGTGGTCGGCGAGCCACCGGTGTCGTGCGATCGCCTCGGCGGCTGTCAGATCGGATATCGCAGTCATGCCAGTCCCCTCACCGTGCGCGTCGGTGGACGCACGCCCTGTATCGACGCGACCATCTCCAGTACACGTCGAGTGGGTCCGACCTCGTGCACTCGGAACATCGCCGCTCCTGCCGCCGCCGCGAGTGCGGTGGCGGCGAGCGTGCCCTCCAGGCGTTCGGTCAGACCCACACCGAGAGTCTCCCCGACGAAGTCCTTGTTGCTCAGGGCCATCAGGACCGGCCATCCAGTTTTTACAAGGTCTTCCACGTGACGCAACAAAGTAAGACCGTGGTAAGTGTTCTTGCCGAAATCGTGCGTCGGGTCGATCAGGACGCGGTCTTTCGGCACTCCGGCGGCGACGGCCCGCTCGGCGGACTGCGTCACCTCGGCGATGACGTCGTCGACCACGCCGCGCTCGGAGATGCCGTAGCGCACCCGGAACGGCCGGGTCCGCGGGACGGCGCCGCCGGTGTGCGAGCACACCAGCCCCGCGCCGAACTCGGCGGCCACCTCGGGCAGATCCCGGTCGTGGCCGCCCCAGGTGTCGTTGATCAGGTCGGCGCCCGCCGCGCACGCCGCCTTGGCCACCTCGGCGCGCCAGGTGTCGACACTGATCACCACGTCGGGGTACGTGCCCCGCAGCCACTCGATGAACGGGACGACGCGGGCGATCTCCTCGGCCGCGTCGACCACCGTTCCCGGCCCTGCCTTGACCCCGCCGATGTCCACCACGTCGGCGCCGTCGGCGACCACGCGGTGCGCGGCTGCCTTGGCGGCGTCGTCGCTGAACGTGGCGCCGCGGTCGTAGAACGAGTCCGGCGTGCGGTTCACGATCGCCATGATCAGCGCCCGGTCACCGGTGACCGGGCGGCCGAGGAATGTCGCCGCCACCCGTCCAGGCTATCGACGCCGGCGATGTCGGCGCGGTTACGTTCGCTCAGCGAACGAAACCGCGCCCAAATCACCCCCGGTTACTTCGGCTTCTTGCCGTCCTTCACCTCACCGAGGTACTCGTCGTAGTACTCGACGTATCCCTCGTCCTTGCCGGACAGCACGTAGATCGGGTCCTCGATGTCGTTCGCCTCTTCGTCGCCTTCGCCGGAGTTGCCGCCGTAGCCCTCCTTGCGCAGGTCGACCTTCTGACTCTTGAAGGTCGACGTGTGCGCGAGTTCCTCGACCACCCGGACGAACAGCGGCACCGCGTAGATCGGCAGCTTGTCGAAGGCCGCCTTCGCCAGCGCCTTCCCGTCGAACTCCTTGCCGTCCTTGAGCTGGATGGCGACCATGCCCGCCTTGCCGCCGGTGTCGGGCACCTCGACGCCGAACACCGTGCACTCCTCGACCTGGGGGTCGCTGGAGACCGCGGCCTCGACCTCGGTGGTGGCGACGTTCTCGCCCTTCCAGCGGAACGTGTCGCCGAGGCGGTCGGTGAACGCGGCGTGCCCGAAGCCCTGCGAGCGCATCAGGTCGCCGGTGTTGAACCACACGTCGCCCTTCTTGAACGCGTCGCGGACGAGCTTCTTCTCCGACTCTTTCTCGTCGGTGTAGCCGTCGAACGGCTGGAAGTTGCTCACCTTGGACAGCAGCAGGCCGGGCTCGCCGTTCTTGACCTTCTTCACCCGGCCCTTGTCGTCGCGCACCGGGTCGCCGGATTCCTCGTCGTACTCGACGAACGCCACCGGCGTCGGGCAGATGCCGGTGGTCTTGTCGACGTTGAAGAAGTTGACGAAGGCGGTGTTGCCCTCGCTGGCCGCGTAGAACTCACACACCCGGTCGATACCGAAGCGCTCGGTGAAGTCGTCCCAGATGGCCGGCCGCAACCCGTTGCCGCCGATCACCCGCACCCGGTGCTTCCGGTCGGTGTCCTTCTCGGGCTGGTTGAGCAGGTAGGTGCAGATCTCGCCGATGTAGACGAACGCGGTCGCGTCGTACCGGATGACGTCGTCCCAGAACTTCGACGCGGAGAACGACTTGCCGAGCGCCAGGGTCGCGCCGGAGTTCAGCACCGACGACAGCGCCACCGTCAGCGCGTTGTTGTGGTAGAGCGGCAGGCAGCAGTACAGGATGTCGTCGCTGTTGAGCCGCATGCCGAGGCCGCCGAACCCGGCCAGCGCGCGCAGCCAGCGGTAGTGGGTCATCACGCTCGCCTTGGGCATCCCGGTGGTGCCGGAGGTGAAGATGTAGAACGCCTTGTCCTTGGCCAGCACCGCGGAGGCGGTCGCGGGATTCTCCGTCGGCGCCTCCTCGGCGAGACGCTTGAGCTCGTCGAGCGTGAGCAGCGCGTCGGTGTCCGCGCCGCTCTCCTTGATCGGGTCGACGAAGTCCGGGTCGGCGACGACGACGGTCGCCGAGAGCAGGCCCAGGCTGTGCTCGAGCACGTCGCCGCGCTGGTTGTAGTTCAGCATTCCCGAGATGGCGCCGCACTTGACCGCGGCCAGCATGATGAGCACCGGTTCCGGCGAGTTCTTCAGCATGATGCCGACGACGTCGCCGTGGCCGACGCCACGGGCCGCGAGCACCGCCGCGTACCGGTTGACGGTCTCGTTCGCCTCGCGGTAGGTCAGCTCCTGATCCTCGAACTTCAGGAACACGTTGTCGCCGTAGCGGGCCGCCCGGTCCTGGAAGACCTTTCCGATCGACGTCTTGGCCGACGGGCGGGCACCGAATCCGGTAACCACGCCTCGCACGATGGTCGGCACGTCCATGATCAGGCCCGGCACGCGGCTGGCGATGTCGAGCAGCCCCACGCTGCTGCGGGTGCCGGATTTCTCGTCGGTCATGCGGTGCGTCCCCTCCGATGGTCGTATGTGCGCAACACCCTATCCCCGCGTGTGACCGCCATCACCCGACCGGTGCGCATACCGCCATGGCGGCGTCGACGTCGTCGACGACAACCAGCCGGTCGAGCGCCCCGGGAGAGACATAGCCGCTGTCGACCAGGCCGTGCAACCACACCATCAGGCCGGCGTAGTGCCCGAACGGGTCGAGCATGACCAGGGGTTTGCTATGCATACCCAAATAACCGGCGGTCCAGGCTTCGAAGAATTCCTCGAGCGTCCCGATCCCGCCGGGCAGCGCGATGAAGGCGTCGGCGCGGTCCTCCATGACCTGCTTGCGCTCCCGCATGGTGTCGGTGACGACGAGTTCGTCGGCCTCGACGTCGGCCAGCTCGCGGTGCACCAGCGCCTTGGGGATGACGCCGATGGTCCGGCCGCCGCGTGAGCGCGCGCCGTCGGCGACCGCTCCCATCGCCGAGACGTTGCCGCCGCCGGACACCAGCGTCCAGCCGCGGTCAGCGATCGCCGCCCCCACCCGGGTGGCGAGATCCAACAGTTCGGGGTGCGTCGGACCCGACGCGCAGTAGACGCACACCGCCCGTTGGCGGTCGGCGACGGGATCGGCTGGGGAGGACATTCCGCCAACCTAGACGAGCCGCACCGACCCGGACGCACGGCCGGCATCGGGAATCCGCGGTCGCTGTTGAGCTGCTGGCCATAGGATCCGGCGGTGCCTGTCGACTGGGTTACCGCTGACCACGAACCGGCGCTGCGAGCACTCGAGGCGGGGGTGCGAGACCGCGGCGGGGCGGTGCTGGTCGGTCCGGCCGGGGTCGGCAAGACCACGCTGGCGCGGCAGACCGTCGAGCACCTCGGGCCCGCCGACTGGGTGATCGCGACGGCGCCGGCGAGGGCGGTGCCGTTCGGGGCGTTCCGCGACGTCGTCGACATCCCGGCGCACGGCAAGACGGCGGCGGTGTTGCGGGCCGCCGAGGCGGCGCTCGCCGGGCGGCTGATCGTGGTCGACGACGCGCATCTGCTCGACCGGCTGTCGGCGACGCTGCTGTACCGGCTCGCCCTGCGTGGGACGACCCGGCTGGTCGTCACCGTCGGCGGCCCGGCGCCCGACGAGGTGTCCGCGCTGTGGAAAGACGACCTGCTGGCCCGGGTGGACGTCGATCCCGCGGCTCACGACGACGCCCGGCTGGAGACCCAGGTGGCCGAGTTCCTCGCCGACCTGCCTGCCGCCACCCGCAGGGCGGTGCACTACCTGGTGGTCACCGACCCGGTGCCGCTGCCGGTTCTGCGGGCGCTCGTCGGCGACGACGCGGTCGCCGACGCGCAGCGCCACGGCCTGATCGCCGTCGACGACGAACTGGTGCGAGCCGGACACCCGCTCTTCGTCGACGCGGCCCGTGACGAACTCGGCGGACCCGACCTGCGCCGGATGCGCACCGAGCTCGTGGAGAAGCTGGCCGCGGCGGGGCCGGGTGGGGTGGTCGACCGGTTGTGGCTGGCCGTCATCGCCGCCGAGAGCGATTACGCACTCCCGGCGGATGTGATGGCCGATGCGGCCGCCGAGGCACTGCGGCTGGGCGACCTGCACCTCAGCGAGCAGTTGGGCCGTGCGGCCGTCACCCCGGCGAGTGGATTGGCCACCCGGCTCCCGCTGGCCTACGCGCTGGCGTGGCAGGGGCGCGGCCGCGACGCCGACGCCGTGCTCGCCGCGGTCGACCCCACCGATCTCAGCGAGGACGACCTGATGGAGTGGGCGCTGCCGCGGGCGGCGAACCAGTTCTGGATGTTGTCGGAGCCGGAGCGCGCGACGGCATTCCTGCGGACGGTGCGGGCCCGGGTGTCCGCACCGGGCGCCCGCGCGACGGTCGACGCGCTGTCGGCGACGTTCGCGATGAACGCCGGGACGCCGGCACGGGCGGTCGAGATCGCCACCGAGGTGCTGGCCACTCCCGAGGCCGACGGTACGGCGGTGGGCTGGGCCGCCTCGGCCGCCGCACTCAGCTGTGCCCGGCTCGGCCGGTTCGACGAGGTGAACGCGTTGGCCGAGCGGGCGCAGGCCGCTGACCACCCGGGGTTGCTGCGATTCACCAGTGGCTTCGGCCAGACCACCGCGCTGCTGATGGCCGGTGAGCTGCAGCGGGCGTTGGAGCTGGCCCGGCAACTGGCCGACGTCACGCAGCTGCAGCAGCCGGGCCAGGCGATCGGCGAGGTGGTGGTCGCCGACGTGCTGATCGCCCGGGGTGAACTGGCGGCTGCCACCGAACTGCTACGCCGGGCGACGGCGGAGTTGACGCCGACCGGCTACTCCTGGGCGTCGCTGGCGTGGATGTTGTTGACGCAGGCGCTCGGTCAGCAGGGCGCCACGGTGGAGGCGGGAAAGGCGTTGGCGCGCGCGGAGTCCCGGCACGGCCTCAAGTCGATGCTGTTCGCTCCGGAGCTTGGCCTGGCCAGGGCGTGGACGCATCACGCGCGCCGGGACGTGCACGCCGCGGTGGCGGCCGCGAGAGATGCCGCCAAGACGGCCGAGCGGGGCGGGCAGACGGCGCTGGCGCTGCGGGCACTGCTGGACGCGGTGCGGTTGGGCGACGTACGGGCGGCCGACACGCTCGCCCGGCTCGACGTGGGATGTGTGTTCGGCGGGCTCACCCTCGAGTACGCGAAAGCTCTGAATGCAGGGGACCATTCGGCGCTGAACGCCGTCGCCGAGCGTTTCGATGCGGTCGGGATGCGCGGCGCCGCGCGCGATGCCCGACGGCAGGCGGCTGATTCCCGCCCGGCCTAGTCCCGGCCGCCGTCGGAATTTGGTGCACAGGGCGCACACAGCGCCCGCTTAAGCTCGATACACCAGCCGATCCGGGAGGTGTGTCGTGTTCAGTGAGCCGTTGTCCGTGGAAACCGGCGTCCTGCGCGCGTTTTCGCGTACGCACGCCGACGTCGCGTCCGACATCACACAACTGGCCCGGCGCGCCCCCGACGGGGCCGAGGTCGCGTCGACGCACGGCACCATCGGGTTCGGCATGCAGGCCGCGCTGAAGGAACTGCTCGGAGCGCGTCTGGGAAGCCTGCAGACGACGGCGGGCAGCGGCGACGGCATCGCCGAGATGCTTCAGACGGCGGCGCGCCAATACGCCGGCGTGGACGACCACGGGGCGCAGCGCATCGAAGGCGCCTGGGGTGGCGGCATGGACTTCCCGTTCCCCGACATCACCACCACACCCCCGGCCGACGCGCCCGCTCCCCTGCCGATCCCGGGTGGTCGCCCCACCTGACGTCACATCGGTGCGAGGAGCAGCGGCCGCGCGGCTTTAAGATTGCTGCACGTCGCCGTCGAACCGAAAGAGTGGCACATGTCAGGGTCGCTGTCCGTCCAACCCGGGAGCCTGCGGACGTACTCCCAGCAGCATGGGGACGTCGCCAGTGCCGTCACGCAGGTCTCTGCCAACACACCCGACGTCTCCGCGGTCTCCACGACCTACGGGAACATCGCCTCGGGTGTCTCCACGGCACTGGGCGATCTGCTCGGTGCCCGGGGCGGCGCACTGACCTCGACGGCGTCCACGGCCCGGCAGCTGGCGGATGGTCTGATGAATTCGGCGGGCCTGTACGAGCAGAGCGACCAGCAGGGCGCCGAGGCGATCAACGCCGCATCGACCGGTTCCACGGGATCGCCGTCGACCGCGAACAGCGCCTCGTCGGGGGCGGGCCAGATGCTGAGTCAACTCGGACAGCAGGCCGGCCAGCAGGTCGGTCAGCTCGCGCAGACGGCCGGTCAGGCCGTCGCCGGCATCGGCCAGATTCCGGCGCAGGTGCTGCAGGGCGTGCAGGGCATCGTCGAGGCCGCCACGGGCGCAGGCGCGGACACCGCCGCGGCGGCCACCGGCCCGGCCGGCGGCGACACCCCGGCGGCGCCCGCCGATCCGGCCGGCGGTGGCCCGGCCGGTGCGGACGACCGGCAGCCCGGCGACGAGAAGGCCGACGAGAAGGCCGACGCGGACGACCGGCAGCGCGGCGAGCAGGAACCCGCGCCGGAGAAGAAGCCCGAGGACGAGCGGCCTGCGCCCGCGCCGACACGTCCCCCGGTTGCCGGCGCGACACTCACCTAGCCACCAGCACCCCGTCGGCGAGATGCAGTCGGCGCTGCACCGCGATCTCGTCCAGGAAGCGGTCGTCGTGACTCACCACCACGAACGCGCCCTGGTAGGCGTTCAGCGCCGCCTCCAGCTGCCCGATGCTCACCAGGTCGAGGTTGTTGGTCGGCTCGTCGAGCAGAAGCAGCTGCGGCGCCGGCTCGGCGAACAGCACGCACGCCAGGGTGGCGCGCAGTCGCTCGCCGCCGGACAGCGCCCCGACCGGCAGGTGGATGCGGTCACCGCGGAAGAGGAACTGCGCCAGCAGGTGCATCCGGCGGGTGTGCGACAGGCTCGGTGCGAACGCCGCCAGGTTCTCGGCGACCGAGCGCTGCGTGTCGAGCAGGTCCAGTCGCTGCGACAGGTACGCGACCCTGCCCTCGGCCCGTTTCACGCTGCCCGCGTCGGGCGGCAGATCACCGGAGATCAGGCGTAGCAGAGTCGACTTCCCCGCCCCGTTCGGACCGGTCAGCGCGATGCGTTCCGGACCCTGGACGCTCAGCCCGACACCGTTGTCCGCGAACAAATTCCGGTCACCACGAGTGACCTGCAGCCCCTCGGCCGCCAGTACGGTGCGTCCGGCGGGCACGGCGGTGGCGGGCAGGTCGAGCACGATGGCGTCGTCGTCGCGCAGCGCCCGCTCGGCATCGTCGAGTCGTGAGCGTGCGTCGTCGACGCGCTTTTCGTGCACGTCGTCGGCCCGGCCCGCCGACTCCTGCGCCCTGCGTTTCATCGCTCCGGCGATGATCTTCGGCAGGCCGGCGTCCTTGACGTTGCGCGCGGCGGTGCCCGAGCGGCGGGCCGCACGTTCGCGAGCCTGCTGCATCTGCCGCTTCTCCCGTTTGAGCTGCTGCCCGGCGTTTCGCAGGTTGCTCTCGGCGAGTTCCTGGTCCGCCGCGACGGTCTCCTGGTAGGCGGTGAATCCCCCGCCGTAGAAGCGCATCTCGCCGCGGTAGAGCTCGGCGATCTGGTCCATCCGGTCGAGCAGCACCCGGTCGTGACTCACCACCACCAGACACCCCGCGAAGTCGTCCAGAGCGGCGTACAGCGCGTGCCGGGCGTCGGCGTCCAGATTGTTCGTCGGCTCGTCGAGCAGCAACACGTCGGGCCGCTCGAGCAGTTGCGCGGCCAGACCCAGGGTGACCACCTCACCACCGGACAGCGTGCCCAGGGTGCGGCCCAGCGCGACGTGCCCGAGTCCGAGGCGGTCGAGTTGCGCGCGGGTGCGCTCCTCGACATCCCAGTCGTCACCGATTGCGGTGAAGACCTCCTCGCGTGCGTCGCCGGCAGCGAGGGCGGCCAAAGCGTCGAGCGCACCGGTGATTCCGAGCACATCGGCGACGCCGCGCTCGGCGGTGAAGGGCAGCGCCTGCGGCAGGTAGCCCAATACCCCGTCGACGGTGACCGCGCCGGAGGTCGGCTCGTGTTCGCCGGCGATCAGTCTGAGCAGAGTGGTCTTGCCTGCACCGTTGGGCGCGACCAGGCCGGTGCGCCCGGCACCGAGCGCGAAGGACAGGTCGGCGAACTGGAGCGAGCCGTCGGGCCACGCGAAGGACAGATTCGTAGCGATGATCGAAGACATGAGGAGGCTTTCGTGGGGTCGCGGACAGACCCGTGCCGCGACAAGGACGATGGACGACTGCGATCTCTCCGGATCATCCGGAGATGTCGTCGTCTCCCCACATGTCTTCAGCCCACCTCGATCGGGAACATTCGTCCGCGTCCCACTGTAGGAGTGCCGTCAAGCGGATATCCGGGCCGTCAGCCCAGCGAGGCGGCCAGCCCGACGAAACTGACGCACACCGCGACCGCGGCGAACACGACCGCGGCGAAGGCCCCTTCGGCCACCTCGAGCAGTCGGCGACACCGGGGCAGGAGGGACAGCAGGCTGCACAGTCCGGCCAGCATCAGCGGCGCCAGCCAGGCGTACAGCCAGAAGTACAGGAAGATGTTGCTGGACGCCGCCAGGACTCCGAGCCCGAACCCGACGAGCATCAGTGGCGACCCCGGTGACCGGTCGAGCGAAGGACGCTTCGCCGCCTCCGATTCGTAGGACACCGCGCTCAGATCCCACTGACTTGTACGGCAGCCCAGCCGATCACCAGCCAACCGCTGAGCACGGCCACCGCGACACCGACTCCCGCGCTGCGTCGACCGATCGAATCCCCGCGCAGCACCAGCGTCGCGGCCACCGTCAGCGCCAGCACCGTCGCGATGGCCGCCGCGAACCACCACCCGCCGCCGAATTCGCGGTGTCTGCCGGGGCTGTCGGCACCGAACCCGACGAACAGCGTGGTGAGCACACCCCACAGCACTCCGCCCCCCGCGGCGCCGGAGTACAACGCCTGACGCCAGTTCACGCTCCGCATCGGCCCACACCCCCGTCTCCTGCCTCGAGGCTAATCGCGGTACCGGGGTGGGCGTGACGCTGATTTCGGGAGTCGTCAGGCCGTCAGGTACGCCCGCAGAATGTCCGTCGTGTCGGTGATGCGGCCGATCTGCACGCGTTCGTCGGCGCGATGGGCGAGGTTGGGGTCGCCGGGCCCGTAGTTCACCGCCGGGATGCCCAGCGCCGCGAACCGTGCCACGTCGGTCCACCCGTACTTGGCCCGCACCTGCCCGCCTGCGGCCTCGACCAGCTTCGCCGCCGCCGGTTGGGTGAGCCCGGGCAACGCACCCGGCGCGGCGTCGGTCTGGTCGATCCGGACGTCGAGGCCGTCGAGGACCCCGTGCACGTGGGTGAGGGCCTGTTCGACGCTGCGATCCGGCGCGAAGCGGAAGTTCACCGTCACCGACGCGGCGTCCGGGATGACGTTGCCTGCCACCCCGCCGTCGATCCGCACCGCGGACAGCCCCTCGCGGTAGACGCAGCCGTCGATGTCGACACTGCGCGCCTCGTATCCCGACAGCCGGTCGAGGACCGCACCGAGCTTGTGAATCGCATTGTCGCCCAGCCATGATCGCGCGGAATGCGCCCTGGTGCCCGTCGCGCTGACCACCACCCGCAGCGTGCCCTGGCAGCCCGCCTCGATGTAGCCCCCGGACGGCTCCCCGAGAATCGCGACGTCGGCCTGCAGCCAGTCCGGCAGCTCCCGCTCGATGCGGCCGAGGCCGTTGGCCCTGGCCTCGATCTCCTCGCAGTCGTACATCACGAGGGTGAGGTCGTGGCTGGGCTCGGCGATGGTGGCGGCCAGGTGGAGGAAGACCGCATCGCCGGACTTCATGTCCGATGTGCCGCAGCCGTGCAGTTCGTCACCGTCCATCCGGCTCGGCACGTTGTCGACGGCGGGCACGGTGTCGATGTGCCCGGCCAGCAGCACCCGCGACGGCAGGCCGAGGTTGGTGCGCGCCAGCACCGCGTCACCGTTGCGGACGATCTCGAAGCCCCGGGTCTGTGCCCGCAGCGCGGCCTCGATCTCGTCGGCGATGCGCTGCTCGTGCCGCGATTCGCTCGGGATGTCGACCAGCGCGGCGGTCAGCGCGACCGGGTCGGCATGCAGGTCCAGGGCCACAGCACTAGACCCTATTCCAGTAGCCTGGGGCACCGTGACTTCTGCTGTAGGAATCGGCCTGGCGACGCTGGCGGCCGACGGGACGGTGCTCGACACCTGGTTCCCGGCCCCCGAACTGGACATCGACGGCGATCCGGGCACGGTGCGGCTCTCGGTGGCCGAGGTGCCCGAGGAACTGGCGGTGCTGGCCGGGCGTGATGAGGAGCGCGACGTCGAGACCATCGCGGTGCGCACGGTGATCGGTTCGCTGGGCGACAAGCCGGTCGACGGCTACGACGCCTACCTGCGCCTGCATCTGCTGTCCCACCGGTTGATCAAGCCGCACGAGGCGAACATGGACGGTCTGTTCGGCGTGCTGGCCAACGTGGTGTGGACGAACTTCGGCCCGTGCGCGGTCCCCGGCTTCGAGACCGTGCGGGCCCGGTTGCGCCGACGCGGGCCGGTGACGGTCTACGGCATCGACAAGTTCCCGCGGATGGTCGACTATGTCGTCCCGACGGGCGTGCGGATCGCCGATGCCGACCGCGTGCGGTTGGGCGCCCACCTCGCGACGGGCACCACGGTGATGCACGAGGGCTTCGTCAACTTCAACGCCGGGACGCTGGGCAATTCGATGGTCGAGGGCCGGATCTCGGCGGGTGTCGTCGTCGACGACGGATCGGATGTCGGCGGCGGCGCGTCGATCATGGGCACCCTGTCCGGTGGCGGCAAGAACGTGATCTCGGTCGGGAAACGCTGCCTGCTGGGCGCCAACGCCGGGCTGGGCATCTCGCTGGGCGACGACTGTGTGGTGGAGGCGGGCCTGTACGTCACCGCGGGCACCAAGGTGCAGACCGCCGACGGGCAGACGGTCAAGGCGCGCGACCTGTCCGGCTCGAACAACCTGCTGTTCCGCCGCAATTCGCTGTCCGGGGCGGTCGAGGTGGTCAAGCGCGACGGCACCGGCATCACGCTCAACGAGGCGCTGCACGCCAACTGATCGACGGGCCGGTCTAGGAGGCGGCGAGGATGCAGAACTCGTTGCCCTCGGGATCGGCCAGCACCACCCAGCTCCGGTCGCCCTGCCCGATGTCGACGTGGCGCGCCCCGAGGCCGATCAGCCGGTCGACCTCGGCCTGCTGGTCGGCTGGGGTGAAGTCGAAGTGGATCCGGTTCTTGACGATCTTGTCGTCGGGGACCGCCAGGAACAGCCAGTCCGGGCCCGCACCGTCGGGGGCGCGCAGCAGTACGTCGCCGTCGTCGTCCACCTCGTGCGGCCAGCCGAGCACCCGGGCCCACCAGGCGCCGAGAGCGCGGGGGTCGGCCGCGTCGACGCACACCTCGGTGAACCTCAATCCCATTGTGTGAGTTCCTTCTTGAGCACCTTGCCCATCGCGTTGCGGGGAAGCTCGGCGACCACCCGGACCTCCCGCGGCCGCTTGTGCACCGACAACTGGTCGGCGACATAGGCGATCAGCGTGTCGGGATCCGCCGTGCCGACGACGTAGGCGACAATCCGCTGCCCGAGGTCGGTGTCGGGCACGCCGACGACCGCGGCCTCCGCGACGCCGGGATGTCCGAGCAGTGCGGCCTCCACCTCGCCGGCCCCCACCCGGTAGCCGCCCGACTTGATCAGGTCCACCGACTCCCGGCCGACGATGCGGTGCATGCCGTCCCCGTCCACCACCGCGACGTCGCCGGTGCGGAACCAGCCGTCGCCGTCGAACGCCGCGGCCGTCGCGTCGGGCAGGTTCAGATAGCCGTCGAACATCGTGGGGCTCGACACCAGCAGCCGGCCGATGGTCTCGCCGTCGTGCGCGATCTCGGCCCCGGCCTCGTCGACCAGCCGCGTCCGGACACCGGACACCGGGAGCCCGACCCAGCCGGCCCGGCGCTCGCCGTCGACCGTGGTGCTCACGGTGATCAGGGTCTCGGTGCTGCCGTACCGCTCCACCGGCGCCCGGCCGGTGAGCTCGGTGAGCCGCTCGAACACCGGTACCGGCAGCGCCGCGCTGCCCGAGACCAGCAGGCGCGCCGACGACAGTGCGCGTGCGGCGTCGGCGTCGGCGGCGATGCGCGACCACACCGTCGGCACACCGAAGTACAGCGATCCGCGCGCCTCGGCGTAGCCGGCCGGGCTGGGCCGCCCGGTGTGCACGAAGCGGTTCCCGATGCGCAGCGACCCGAGCAGGCCCAGCACCAGGCCGTGCACGTGGAACAGCGGGAGGCCGTGCACCAGGGTGTCGCCGGCGGTCCACTGCCACGCCGAGGCCAGCGCGTCGACGTCGGCGGCGACCGCCCGCCGGCTCAGGATCACGCCCTTGGGTGGGCCGGTGGTGCCGGAGGTGTACATGATCAGCGCCGGCGCCTCGGGCGGCGGTTCGGCGTAGCGGTGCCACGACCGCGCGTGCATCCGCACGGGCACCACCGGCAGCCCGCCGTCGTCGGCGGGCGGTGTGCCGAGCCACGCCTGCGCGCCCGAGTCGGTGAGGATGTGGCGGCGTTCGGCGGCGCCGACGTCCGCGGGCACCGGCACGACGGGGACACCGGCGATCAGGCAGCCGGTGATGGCCAGCACCGTCGTCGCGGTCGGCGTGGCCAGCACCGCGACCCGTTGCGCGCCGCCGACACGTTCGGCCACCGAGGTCGCGGCGCCGACGAGATCGCTGCGGCTGAGCACTGCGCCGTCGATGCGGACCGCGTCGGCGATGTCGGCTCCCCCGGCGACCGCGGCGGGATTCAGCGAGGCCAGCAACACGCCAGCGAGGCTACTCGCCGCGGCTCGGCGATACTGTGCCGGTGAGTTCCATCGAGCGCGTCGGGTCGCGAGAGGTGTACCGCAATCCGTGGTTGACGCTGCGTGAGGACGACATCCGCCGCCCCGACGGCAGCCCCGGCACCTACGCGGTGATCGACAAGCCCACCTACGCGCTGGTGATCCCGCGCGACGGCGACCGGTTCACCCTCGTGGAGCAGTACCGGTATCCGCTCGGCCTGCGGCGGTGGGAGTTCCCGCAGGGCACCGCGCCCGGGATGGCGGCGATGGACGCCGAGCCGCTGGCCGCCCGCGAACTGCGCGAGGAGACCGGGCTGCGCGCGGCGACGCTGACACTGCTGGGCCGGCTCGACGTCGCGCCCGGGATGAGCAGCCAGCGCGGTTGGGTGTTCCTGGCCACCGGCGTCACGCAGGGCGACCACGACCGCGAGCACGAGGAGCAGGACATGCGCAGCGCCTGGTTCTCCCGCGCCGAGGTCGAGACGATGATGCGCGACGGCGACATCACCGATGCCCAGTCCATGGCCGCGTGGACCCTGCTGTCGCTCAGCGAGCACGCCTGACGGCCGATGACTCGGGCGGCCGGGTGAGGTCAGCACTCAGGACGAAAGGAAATCCATGAGTACCGACGACACCGAGATCCGCGACGTCATCACCCGATGGGCCGCCGCCATCCGCGACTGCGACCAGGACGGGGTGCTGGTCGACCACGACCGCGACATCGTCATGTTCGACGTCCCACCGCCGTTCCGCGGCGTGCGCGGCATCGACGAGTACCGGGCGTCGTGGCCGCCGTTCTTCGAATACATCCGCCAGGGAGCGCAATTCGAGATCGAGGAGCTCGACGTCACCGCAGGCGATGATGTCGCCTTCGCGTGGGGCCTGCTGCGGTGCGGGAAGCCTGCGGAGTTCGAGACGAACCCCGACAATCGCCTGCGGATCACGATCGGCCTGCGCAGGGTCGACGGCCGCTGGCGGGTGACCCACGAGCACCATTCCTTCCCGATGCTCGACTGAGCGGAGTAATACAACGGTCATCGGCGCGGAAAAGCCGCGAAACACCGCCACCTCAAGATGGGTGCACCATGGCCACGTTGACCAGAACGCTCATCGACGGCACGGCGAACGGCCGCCCGGTCGACGAGATCCCGCCGCTGCGCCGGCTCGTCCCGTTGGCGTTGCAACACGTGCTCGCGATGTATGCCGGCGCTGTCGCGGTGCCCCTGATCGTCGGTGGGGCAATGGTCGCGGCCGGCCGGCTCGAGCAGTCCGACATCGTGCACCTGATCATGGCCGACCTGTTGGTGGCAGGCATCGCGACGATCGTGCAGGCGGTCGGCTTCTGGCGGTTCGGTGTCCGGCTGCCGCTGATGCAGGGCGTCACCTTCGCCGCCGTCGGGCCGATGATCACCATCGGCACGAACCACGGCATCACGACGATCTACGGGTCCGTCATCGCGTGCGGGCTGTTCATGATGGTGCTCGCGCCGGTGTTCGGGAAGCTGATCCGGTTCTTCCCGCCGCTGGTGACGGGCACGATCATCCTCATCATCGGGGTGTCGCTGATGCGGGTGGCCGCCGGCTGGTTCGGCGGCGGAACGGGCCCCGACTTCGGTGACCCGAAGGCCGTCGGCATGGGTTTCTTCACCCTCGCCGTCATCATCGCCCTCGAACGCTTCGCCCCCGAGAGCGTGCGGCGGGTGTCGATCCTGCTCGGCCTGGTCGTCGGCACTTTGGTGGCGATTCCGCTCGGGATGACCGACTGGAGCCACATGGGCGAGTACGGCTGGGTGGGCGTGGTGACACCGTTCCAGTTCGGGCTGCCGACCTTCGAGATCAGCTCGATCATCGCGCTGCTCATCGTGGCGATCGTGATCATGACCGAGACCACCGGCGACATCGTGGCGGTGGGTGAGATCGTCGACGAGAAGATCACGCCCCGGCGGCTGGCCGACGGGTTGCGTGCCGACGGGCTCGGCACGGTGCTCGGCGGGGTCTTCAACACGTTCCCGTACACGGCGTTCGCGCAGAACGTCGGCCTGGTCGCGATCACCGGCGTGCGCAGCCGCCATGTCGCGACGGCAGCGGGGGTGATCCTGGTGCTGCTGGGCCTGTTGCCGAAGATGGCCGCCGTGGTGGAGGGTATTCCGCTGCCGGTGCTCGGCGGCGCCGGGTTGGCGCTGTTCGGGATGGTCGCCGCGAGCGGGGTGCGCACCCTGGCGAAGGTGCGGTTCGACAACACCAACGTGCTGGTGGTGGCCATCTCGGTGGGTGTCGCGATGCTCACCGAGGCCAAGTTGTACTACACCGACCGCGCCCTTGCGGACAGTCCGGTCAACGTCTCACTCGACCTCTACCACCAGTTCCCGGACTGGTTCCAGACCATCTTCCACTCCGGCATCTCGGCGGGGGCCGTGACGGCGATCGCGCTCAACCTGCTGCTCAACCGCCACCGGGCCGCCCCGGACGAGGACGACAGCCCGGCGGCTTACGACGCGCCGCGCGGCGCGCTGCCGGATCCGCTCGACGCGCTGCGTGCGGCCGACCCGTCGACCTCGCCGCAGCAGTTGCGCGAGCTCGCCAAGGAACGGCCCGAACTGCACACCATCATCGTCACGAACCCGTCCACCGACGTCGCGACCTGCGAATGGATCAGGCAGCAGGGCGACCCCCGGGTCGAGGCGGTGTGCCAGAAGTGGGACGAGGTCACCGACGGCCGGTTCTCCCGGCGCAGCCGCGAGTAGGGCGTGGCGTAACCGGCTGCTCGGCGTTCACCGTCATACGGTGGGTCAATGCACATTCGCCGCCTCGGCACGGTCCTGCTGGCCGCCGTGTCCGTGGCCGCGTTCGTGATCCCCTCGACCGCCCAGGCGGCGGGACAGGTGTGGTCCGGCCGGTACTCGCTGGTGCGCTACGCCGCCGAGAAGACCGGGACGAGTCTGGCCGCCCAGCAGTGGGAGCCCACCTTCAGCGACGTGTACCTCTTCAGCACCGACTGCTCGACGGGACGGTGCATCGCCACGGTGATCGGCGGACCCAAGCCGCAGAACCCGACCCTGCCCCAGCCGCCCCGCTACACCTGGGATGGCGAGAAGTGGGTGCACGTCTACGACTGGCAGTGGGACTGCTATCAGGGCCCGGGCGTGCAGAAGGTGTGGGCGCCGGCCCGATCGGTGGCGTGGTACGCGCCGAGCGCCGACGGCGTCCTGCGGGGCAATTGGCGCACCGACATCCAGGGCGGGCCGTGCAACGGCTCGGTCGAGATGGCCGTCGACGCCTCCCCCGTCTTCTGACGACCGATTTGCGTCGAGACTGCGGACAGATCGAGTTTCCGGGCTGTGCCGCGATCTGTCCGCAGTTTCGACGACCACGAGGCTCTGCCTCCAGGCATTTTCGCTGCTGAATCTGGTTCAGGTAGCGGACTACGCGTGCGCTGTTGTGTTGGTTCACGCGACCATCACGGAGTCACCTGCCCCGCCGATGCCGCGAAGGACTTTCATGACCGATGGGAGCCGAGCGCAACTAGACCAGCGCACAGCGATCGGAGCCGGCACTTCCATCGCGGCGGCCGTCGCCGCCGGCGTCCTCTGCGCACGCGCGCAGATACCCGCCGACATCACGGCAACACTGGTTGCAGGAGCTGGTGGGCTTCCCGCGGCGATCGAATACAGCCTGAGAAGCAGGCGGCGCAACACTGCCGAAGACATTGCGCGGCTTAAGCGCGGAGAACTCCGCCGACCGGTTTGGCTGGTGACCATCATGCTCAGCGCGGCGCTGTTGCTTTCTTATGCCGCGGTGATGCTCTTCCTCCCCATACCCGCCCTTAGGGGCCTGCGGAGCATCGTCATCCTGAGTGGGGCGGAAAGTTCGCTCTTGGCAATGCCGATTGCCTGGTACGCATCTCATTACCTGGGTCAGCATCCGTACCGATGGACTGCGCTGGCGTGCTGCATCACCGTAAGTCCTTTCGTTGCAACATTACTGGTCCCGCCAGATATCGACGGTCTGGTCCATTTCATGCTTCCCCACCTCGGGTTCCTGCTCGGGTCGACCTTCGTTGGAGTCCTCGTCGGTAGATACCGTCATGCGGGGTTCGTTGCTTGGAAGCTCAAACGTGCGGAACGCAGTGCAGCACAGAGTGCGTCGAAGCCCCAGGCTTTGGACGCGAGAACGTCATCATCGTCAGCGGATCTCTTGAGGCAATTGCAGACCCTGGCGGAGCTGCGCGATGCGGGAATTGTCACGGCCGACGAGTTCATGGCCAAGAAGGCCGAGATACTGGCTCGTATCTAGCGGCGTTCGGCGAGTGCGCGCAGGAAGAACGTCAGGTTGGCGGGGCGCTCGGCCAGCCGGCGCACGAAGTAGCCGTACCACTGGGTGCCGAACGGCACGTACACCCGCACCGGGTCACCGCGTTCGGCCAGCCGGATCTGCTCGGGGTCCCGGACGCCGTAGAGCATCTGGTATTCGAATTCGTCGGCGCCGCGGCCGGATTCGCGCACCAGGGCGGGCACCGCGTCGATGATCGCTGGATCGTGGGACGCCACCATCGGGTAGCCCGATCCGTTCATCAGCACCCGCAGACAGCGCAGGTACGAGGCGGTGACGTCGTCGGCGTCGCGGTAGGCCACCGTCGCCGGTTCGTCGTAGGCGCCCTTGCACAACCGGATCCGTGCGCCGGCCGCCGCGAAGTCCTGACAGTCGCCGTGCGTCCGGCGCAGATAGGCCTGCAGCACCGTGCCCAGCCAGTCGAAGTCGGCGCGCAGTTCCCGCACGATCGACAGTGTCGAGTCGGTGGTGGTGTGGTCCTCGGCGTCGACTGTCACCCACGCCCCGAGCTGCTGGGCCCGCCCGCAGATCGTGTGCGCGTTCTCCAGTGCGATCTTCTCGCCGTCGCGCGGCAGCGCCTGCCCCAGCGCCGACAGCTTCAGCGACACCTCCAGTGGCCGCACCGCCGTACCGGTGTCACCGCGCCGGCCCAGCGCGTCCAGCAGACCGAGGTAGGCGTCGACGTTGGCGGTGGCGGCCTCGGCGTCGGCGACGTCCTCGCCGAGGTGGTCGATGCTGACCATCCGGCCCGAGTCGCGCAGCGCCGCAACGGAGGTGAGCGCATCGTCGACCGTCTCCCCCGGGACGAACCGGTGCACCACGCTGCGGGTCAACGGGATTCGCTCGGCGGTGCGTCGCAACCGCTTCGACCGGCCTGCCGCGAGGATCGCCGGCCGGGCCACCCGCTGGAAGGCGCCCATGTCAGGCGCCCATGTGGGGGTAGCGGTGATCGGTGGCCGGGACGAACGTCTCCTTGATCGACCGGGCCGACGTCCAGCGCAGCAGGTTCTGCATCGACCCGGCCTTGTCGTTGGTGCCCGACCCGCGGGAACCGCCGAACGGCTGCTGGCCGACGACGGCCCCGGTCGGCTTGTCGTTGACGTAGAAGTTGCCTGCCGCGTGGCGCAATCGGCGCTGGGCGGCCAGCACCGCCGTGCGGTCGGTGGCGATCACCGCGCCGGTGAGCGCGTAGGCGGCGCCGGTGTCGATGGTCTCGAGGATCTGCTCGTAATCGCCGTCGGGGTAGACGTGCACGCTCAGGATCGGACCGAAGTACTCGGTGCGGAAGGACTCGTCGCCGGGATCGTCGGACAGCAGCACGGTCGGCCGCACGAAATAGCCCTCAGTGTCGTCGTATTCACCGCCGACGGCGATCGTCACGTTCGGCGCGCTCTTGGCCCGCTCGATCGCGGCGACGTTCTTGGCGAATGCGCGGTCGTCGATCAGCGCGCCGCCGAAGTTCTCCAGGTCGGCGACGTCGCCGTAGCGCAGGGTCTCGGTGGCGCCGAGGAAGTCGTCACCCATCCGCTGCCACACCGACCGCGGCACGAATGCCCGCGAGGCCGCCGAACACTTCTGTCCCTGGTAGTCGAACGCGCCACGGATGAGCGCGGTCCGCAGTGCGTCGGGGTCGGCGCTGGCGTGCGCGAGCACGAAGTCCTTGCCACCGGTCTCCCCCACCAGCCGCGGATAGGTGCGGTAGCGGTCGATGTTTCCGCCGACCTCGCGCCACAGATGCTGGAACGTCGCCGTCGAGCCGGTGAAGTGGATGCCCGCCAGCCGCGGATCGGACAGTGCCACCTCGGAGACGGCCTGACCGTCGCCGGCGAGCAGGTTGATCACCCCCGGCGGCAGGCCCGCGGCCTCGAGCAGCTGCATGGTCAGGTAGGCGGCGAACGTCTGGGTCGGTGACGGCTTCCACACCACGGTGTTGCCGAGCAGGGCCGGGGCGGTCGGAAGGTTGCCCGCGATCGCGGTGAAGTTGAACGGGGTGATCGCGTAGACGAACCCCTCGAGCGGTCGGTAGTCGGTGCGGTTCCACACGCCGCGGGTGCTCAGCGGCTGCTGTTCGAGGATCTGCCGGGCGAACGCCACGTTGAACCGCCAGAAGTCGATCAGCTCGCACGCCGCGTCGATCTCGGCCTGGTAGGCGGACTTCGACTGCCCGAGCATCGTTGCCGCACAGAGTTTCTCCCGCCACGGCCCGGCCAGCAGGTCGGCGGCACGCAGGAACGCCGCGGCGCGTTCGTCGAACGGGGTGTCCTCCCAGCCGGCCTTGGCGGCGAGGGCCGCGTCGATGGCGGCGGTGGCGTCGGCGTGTTCGGCGTTGGTCAGCGTGCCGAGCCGCGCGCCGTGGCGGTGCGGCTGCACCACGTCGATGCGCGTCCCGCCACCCATCCGGTGTTCACCGCCGATGACGTGCGGAAGGTCGAGGGGGTCGGCGGCCAGCGCCGCGAGCGCGTCGGTGAGGCGGGTGCGTTCACCCGAGCCGGGGGCGTAGTCGTGCACCGGTTCATTCGCCGGCAACGGCACATCGGTGATGGCGTCCATGGAATGAGGATCCCCGAACCGGGCCTCCAGCAGACTGGCCGATCGGCCAAGAGATAGTGGCGTCGGCTATAGAATCGGACAGTATGGCGTCGGCTCGCGTACCGCTCGGTGAGCTGCTGTTGGCCCTGGACCGCACCATGGTCGGCCTCGAGCACGCCCCGCGCGGCCTCGACGTCCCGGTCGGTTCGGTGGCGCTGGTCGATGCCGACGACGTCCGGCTGGGGCTGGCGCTGGGCGCGGGCAGTGCCGATCTGTTCTTCCTGCTCGGTGTGCCCGACGACGCGGCGGCACGCTGGCTGGCCGGCCAGTCCCGGCCACCGGTCGCGATCTTCGTCAAGGCGCCGGCGCCGCGACTCGTCGAGCACGCCGGCGCGGCGGGTGTGGCCGTGGTGGCGGTGGACCCGCAGGCCAGGTGGGAGCGGCTCTACCGGCTGGTGAACCACATCTTCGACCACCGCAACGACCTCGCGGACACGCAATTGCCCGGCGGCACCGATCTTTTCGCGCTGGCCCAGTCGATCGCCGACCGCACCCGAGGCCTGGTCAGCATCGAGGACGCGAGCTCTCACGTGCTGGCGTACTCCTCGTCCAACGCCGAAGCCGACGAGTTGCGGCGGCTGTCGATCCTCGGTCGCGCCGGGCCGCCCGAGCACCTCGAGTGGATCGGCCAGTGGGGCATCTTCGACTCCCTGCGGGCCGGCGGCGACGTGGTGCGTGTCGCCGAGCGCCCGGAACTGGGCCTGCGGCCCCGGCTCGCCGTCGGCGTCCACCTGCCGTCGGCCGGTGATCGTCGCCCGCCGGGGTTCGCAGGCACGATCTGGCTGCAGCAGGGCGCCGGGCCGCTGGCCGACGACGCCGAGGACGTGCTGCGCGGTGGGGCGGTGCTCGCCGCACGGGTGCTGTCGCGGCTGGCCACCGCGCCGTCGTCGCACAGCCGCCTGGTGCAGCAGTTGCTCGGCCTCGCAGGCGACGATCCCGGGGACGTGCTGACGACCGCGCGCGAACTCGGCATCGACGCCGCCGGCCGTGCCGCGCTGATCGGTTTCCACGGCATCGGGGCAGCTGTGCCGCCGGAGGTCATCGCGTTGAGCGCGGGCGCATTTCGCGGCGACGCGCAGGTGGCCTCGTCGGGCGACCGGGTGTACGTGCTGATCCCGCGGGCAGGCGCCGCGTCGACCATCGGTTCGTGGGCCCGCGGCGTGGTGGCCGCGCTGCGCCGCGAACTCGGTCTGAGCGTGCGCGCGGTGGTCGCCCACTCACCGGAGGGGCTGGCCGGGATCGCCGCCGCGCGCGCCGAGGTGGATCGGGTGCTGGACAGCGCCGCACGCCATCCCGGCGCCATCGCCGAGGTCACCACGGTCGACGAGGCCCGCACCACCGTGTTGCTCGACGAGATCGTGTCCCAGGTCGCCGCCCAGCCCCGGCTGGTGGATCCGCGCGTGCGGGCGCTGCGCGAGAAGGACCCGATGCTGGCCCAGACACTGCGTGCGTATCTCGACGGGTTCGGTGACATCGCCGCGGTGGCGCAGTGGCTGCACGTGCACCCCAACACCGTGCGCTACCGCGTCCGGCGCATCGAGACACTGCTGGCGACGTCGCTCGCCGACCCCGACGACCGGCTGGTGCTGGCGCTCGGCCTGCGTGCGACCGACCCCACCTAGCGCGAGAGAACTAGACGCGCAGCGCGCCGGCGGCCAGCTCGTCGAACCGTTCGATCGCCTCGTCGCCGTCGGCGTCGATCCCCCGCAGCGGGCCGTGGTCGGCGAGGTGTCGCTGCGCATACAGCCGCGCCACCAACGCTTTCCGTTCGCCGCGACCCTCGGCCCGCTCCCAGGCCGCCTGTTCGGTCAACAGGGCGCCGCCATAGACGTCGCCCATGAATTGGGTCAACGGGAACAACCGCGCCTCGGCGACCGCGCCGTCGAGCTTGGTCCACGCGGTGATGGCGGCCTCGAGGTCGCCGATGCGCTGCGCCACGAGCCCCGTCACATCGTCGCCGTCGGACACCGAGACCGCGTCGTGCATGCGGGACAGCAGCGGTTCGTGGGCCTGCGCGCGTTCGATGCCGCGGCGCACGTCGAGGCACAGGATGTTGTCCGGTCCCTCCCAGATCGTGTTCACCTGGGCGTCGCGCAGCAGCCGAGCCACCGGCCAGCTCTCGATGTAGCCGTTGCCGCCGTGGATCTCGATCGCGTCCGAGGCGATGGTGATGCCGAGCCGGCACACCTTGAGCTTGGTGACGGGCACCGCGATGCGCTGCCGGATCCGGCGGGGCTGACGGTGGTTGGCCGCGCCGGTGCCGTCGAACACCATGGCCTGGGCAGCCTCGACGTCGACGATCATCTCGGCGAGTTTGCGCCGCATCAGCGGCTTGTCGATCAGCGCGCCGCCGAACGCCTGCCTGCGCCGGGCGTAGCACAGCGACTCGACCAGACCCCGGCGCGCGTTGCCGAGCGCGAACAGCGCGATGCCCAGCCGTGCGGAGTTGGTCAGCTCCATCATCCGGCCCAGGCCCTTGCCGTCGGACGGGCCCGCATCGTCGCTGGGCTCACCGGAGAGCAGAAAGGCTTCCGCGTCGACGAACTCGATCTCGCCCGAGGCCACCGACTTCGTGCCGAGTTTGTCCTTCAGCCGACGGATCCGCACGCCGTTGCGGGCACCGTCGCGGCGGGTGCGCAGCACAAGGAAGGTGGCCACGCCGCGCGAGGAGTCCGGCGCCCCTTCGGGTTTGGCGAGCACGACGAACGCCTCGCCGTTGCAGTTGGAGGCGAACCACTTGAAGCCGTTGAGCAGCCAGGCGTCGCCGCGGCGGGTGGCCGTGGTCTCCAGGGCGCCCAGATCGGACCCGCCCGTGCGCTCGGTGAGCAGTTGGGCCGTCTCGCCGGCCCACTCACCGGAGCCGAACTTGGCCAGCACGTGCTCCCGCACGTCGGCGGGCGCGTACGCCGCGACGAGCGACTGCACCATGCCGCCGCCGGTGCCCAGCGCGCATCCCATCCCGATGTCCGCCTGGTCGAGGAGATAGTTCGACGCGAACAGCATCAGACCCGAACTGTGCCCGGCCGCACGCGCATCGGCGCGTAGCGACTGCTGGGCGTCGAGCACCGCACGCTTGGCCGCGGTGAACGATGCCGGCATGACGACCCGGCCGACGTCGTGTCCCCAGCGGTCGTAGCGTTCGAGCCGCGGCGGGTTCCGGTCGGTCTCCTCGGCCCAGCGCGCCACCGGGCCGCCCATCAGCTCGCCCATCCGGGTGAGGTGCGGTTCGGCGAACGAGAGTTCGTCGGGCTGCAGGTAGTAGGCCATGGTGGCCTGCAGCGTGGGATCGCATGCGTACCAGTTCAGCCCGACGGCGCCGCCGAAGTCCTCGGTGCGATACCGGTCGGCCTTCTCGTCGGTGCTGAACGGAAGCCGGTCGACGGCCTCGACGTCGTAGTCGCGCATGCGACGACCGTATTACGGCGCGGGCCTCCACCGCGGCAGGTCAGGCCGATCGCCGGGTGAGCACCAGGGCGCCCGCCCCGATCACGGCGCTGCCCGTCATCGCGACCGCCATCGGCACCGCCGTGTGGTCGCCGCCGATCCCGACCAGCGGTGAGACCACCGCGGCGAGACCGAACTGCAGCGCGCCGAGCACCGCCGATCCGGTGCCCGCCGTGGCGCGCACCTCGTCGAGGGCGAGCGACGTCGCGTTGGCCATCACCAGGCCCAGCGAGGTGACCGTGCCCCACAGCAGCACGAGCGTCGCCCACAGCACGGGGCCGAGCACGGCGTCGACGAGCAGCAGCGCGGCGAACACGACCAGCAGCGAGGTGCCCAGCGCGAGCAGCCGGCGCTGACCGAAGCGGCCGACGATCCTGGCATTGAGCGCGTTCATCAGTACCAGGCCGACGGCGTTGGCGGCGAACGCGATCGCATAGGTGATCTCGGAGAGCCCGAGGACGTTCTGCAACACGAACGGCGAGGCCGCGATGTAGGCGAACATCACCGCGAAGCTGAACGCGAAGGCGGCGGTGTATCCGATGTAGTGCCGGTTGGACAGCACCGACCGGGCGTCGCGCAGCATGGCCGTCACCCCGCCGGTCATCCGGCGTTCCCTGGGATGGGTCTCGCCGAGCACCGCGACGACGCCGACGAACATCGCCGCCGCCAGCCCGGTGATTGATCCAGAAGACGCCGCGCCACCCGATGTGACTCATCAGCGATCCGCCGAGCAACGGCGCCACCACTGGGGCGACGCCGTTGATGATCATCATCAGGCTGAACACCCGGGCCGCAGCGGCGCCGTGCGCCCGGTCGGACACCACGGCGCGGCTGAGCACCACGCCGGCCGCCCCGCTGAAACCCTGCAGGAAGCGGAAGGCCGTGAGCAGTTCGATCGTGGGCGCCAGCGCGCATGCCGCGCCGGCCAGCACGCACACCAGCGTTCCCGCCAGCATCAACGGGCGCCGGCCGAACCGGTCGGAGAGCGGGCCGATGACGAGCTGACCGAGGGCGAGCCCGATCATGAAGGTGGTCAGCGTCAGCTGGATCGCCGACGCCGTGGTGCCGAACTCCTCGGCCATCGCCGGGAAGGCCGGCAGGTACATGTCGGTGGCCAGCGGAGCGACGGCGGTCAGCAGCGCGAGCACGCCGAGCCAGTCCAGGGGCAGCGGGCGGGTAGCGGCGTGCGTCGCGGGAGCGTCGACGCCGACGGCGGTCTGGGAACTCATCACACTCGATTCACTATGTATAGATTTATAGCTATTTCTAGAGCTAATATAGCGGCATGGCTCCCGTCCGAGAAGACGTCAGTGCGCGTGATGTTCGCGACATCGCCGTGGCCGTGCGGACCGTGGTGTGGTCGCTGCGCCGGTTCGGCGAGCGCCAGGCCGGGCTGGAACCGCTGCCGCACTCCGAGTTCGAGGTGTTGCGCACCGTCTCCGACCACCCGGACATCAGCGTGTCCGACGTGGCGCGCATGGTGGCCGTCCAGCCGAGCAACGTCAGCACCACAGTCCGCCGGCTGGTCGACCGCGGACTGGTCGAGCGTGCAGTCGACGCCAACGACCGTCGGTCGATCCGGCTCCGGCTGACTTCGAAGGCCGCCGGACACAAGAAGATGATCGACGCGGTCTGGTCGGACGCCGTGCGGGATCAGCTGGCGGAGATGACCGACGAGGAGGCCGACCTGCTGATCAAGGCCGCCCCGGTGTTCCAGCGGCTTGCGGCGATGGGCTGACGCCCGGTCAGCTCAGCCGGTCGACCGCCGCCGCGATGGCGTCGTCGGTGGCGGTCAGCGCGATGCGGACGTGCTCGCCGCCGCGCGGCCCGTAGAACTCCCCGGGCGCGACCAGGATCCCGAGCCGGGCGAACCAGGTGACGGTGTCGCGACACGGCTCGCCGCGCGTGGCCCAGATGTAGAGCCCGGCTTCGGAGTCGTCGACGCGCAGGCCGGCCGCGCGGACCGCGGGCAGCAGGGCGTCCCGCCGGCGGGCGTAGCGCTCCCGCTGCAGGCGTTCGTGCTCGTCGTCGTCGAGCGCGGTGACCATCGCGACCTGCACCGGCGTCGGCACCATCATGCCCGCGTGCTTGCGGACCGCCAGCAGCTCGGCGACCACCGCCGGATCACCCGCGACGAAACCGGCGCGGTATCCCGCCAGCGACGACGTCTTCGACAGCGAGTGGATGGCGAGCAGTCCGCTGTGGTCGCCGTCGCAGACGGTCGGGTGCAGCACAGAGACCGGTCGCTGGTCCCAGCCGAGGCCGAGGTAGCACTCGTCGGAGGCGACGAGTACGCCGCGCTCGCGTGCCCAGCCGACCACCTTGCGCAGGTGGTCCACCCCGAGCACCTTGCCGGTCGGATTGCTGGGCGAGTTGAGGTAGATCAGCGCGGGCGTCTGCGGGCCGAGCTGAGTCAGGGAGTCTGCGCGGACCACCTGGGCGCCTGCCAGTCGCGCACCGACGTCGTAGGTCGGGTACGCCAGCTCCGGTACCACCACCACGTCGTCCGCGCCGATGCCGAGCAGCGTCGGCAGCCACGCGATCAATTCCTTCGTGCCGATCGTCGGCAGCACGGCGTCGGGCGTCAGGCCGGTGACGCCGTAACGGCGACGCAGTGCGTGCTCGGCGGCGGCGCGCAGTTCCGGAGTGCCGGCGGTGGTCGGATATCCGGGCGCGGCACTGCCTGCGACCAGCGCGTCACGGATGACGGGCGCCACCGGGTCGACGGGTGTGCCGACCGAGAGGTCGACCAGGCCCCCGGCGTGCGAGCGCGCCTGGGCGGTCGCCGCCGAAAGGGTGTCCCACGGGAAGGTCGGCAGCTTCTCCGACACCCGATGCCGGGCCCGTTCGCGGGCCGGGTCAGGCGACGTGATCAGCCCTCACCCTGCGGCGGCATCTCCTTGACCGCCGCCGGGTCGTTGTCGGTCTGGCCGACCTTCGAGGCGCCGCCCGGAGAGCCGAGCTCGGTGAAGAAGTCGGAGTTGATCTGGGTGTACTGGCTCCACTGGTCGGGGACGTCGTCCTCGTAGTAGATGGCCTCCACGGGGCAGACCGGCTCGCAGGCGCCGCAGTCGACGCACTCGTCCGGGTGGATGTACAGCATGCGTGCGCCCTCGTAGATGCAGTCGACAGGGCATTCCTCGATGCACGCCTTGTCTTTGATGTCGACGCAGGGTTCGGCAATCGTGTACGTCACCGGGGTTCTCCTCAGTCTTCCTGTCTGAATGTCCAGTTGGGCTGCGGTATGTGGCGGGCCCTGAGAGTTCGCCGCAAGTATGAAGGAGCGATACCTGGACGTTCGTCTCAGTGTGCCCTAACTTCACGCGCCGCCCTTACGGGTGGCGCGTGGTTACTGATACTAGACGTCGCACATACAAGTGCCTAGTCGCCACACCACCTCGATGCCCGACTGCTGGACGATCGCTCAGCAACGCCATGCGCGCATGCCGCACGACATGTCGGCCGGTGCTCAGGCAGCCGCCTACGGATCGGGCGTCGTCACCAACCGATACCGGCATAGCCGGCGGTGCCGCGGCGCCGGTCGGCGTCGGGCAGGCGGACGAGGTCGATGATCACCTGATCGGGCTTGGCCCGGTCGACGGCCTTGACCACCTCGCCGGATCTCGAGCCCGCGATGAGGACTTCGCCGTGTGCGAGCACGGCGTCGACGTCGTCGGTGAGCAGCTCCGCGATGTGCGGCATTCTTCTTTTCAGGTAGGCCATGTCGGCGTCGAGCGGCCGGGACAGCCTGGCGCTCGGCTCGTAGATCTTCACGTCGAAGCCCTTACCGATGAGACGGTCAGCCAGTTCGACCATGGGGTTGTCACACAGGTCGCCCGCGCCCGGCTTCGCGAAGAGTCCGAAGACGCCGATGTTGCGCCGCCCGCGCGCGATCACCATGTCGACGGCGCGGCGCAGGTGCGTCTCGTTCGATGCCAGCAGGTTCGCCAACAGGGGGGTGTCGACGTCGTTGCGGCGGGCGGTGTGGGTGAGCGCGCGGACGTCCTTCGGCAGGCATGACCCGCCGAAGGCGAAGCCGGGTCGCAGATACGCGGCGCTCACGTTGAGCGTGGTGTCGGCGAGGAACACGTCCATCACCGCATGCGAGTCGAGGTCCACGGCGGCACAGATCGCCCCGATCTCGTTCGCGAATCCCACCTTGAGCGCGTGGAAAGAGTTGTCGACGCACTTGGCCATCTCGGCGACCGCTACGGGCACCCGCAGGCGGGGCCCCGGCAGGCCGCGGTAGAGCTCCATGATCATGTCGCCACTGCGGGTGTCGCTCGACCCGACGACGGTCTTCGGAGGGGCCATGAAATCGCGCACCCCGGTCCCGTCGCGGAGGAAGTCCGGGTTGACGCAGACACCGAAATCGATGCCTGCGCGCTTGCCCGACGCCGCCTCCAGCCGTGGCACGAGGTGCTTCTCGCAGGTGCCGGGCACCATCGTGCTGCGGTACACGACGACGTGCCAACCGTCCTTGGCGGCCAGCGCGGAGCCCACCTCGTCGGTGACGGTCTCCAGGTTCGCGGTCGACGGTTCGCCGTCGGTGCCCGACCGCGTCCCCACACAGATCAGCGAGATGTCCGTGGCAGCGACGGCCGATCGGGCGTCCGTGGTGGCGGTGAGCCTGCCGCTGTCGACCACGCTGGCCGCCATCTCAGGGAGCAGTTGCTCGCCGACGGCCGCCGCACCGCTGGCGAGGGTCGCCACCTTGGCCGCGTCGACGTCCACGCCGACCACCCGGTGGCCACGACTGGCGAGGCAGACGGCGCTCACCCAGCCGACGTACCCCAGCCCGAAGACGCTGACCGGCGCTTCGGTGCCACCGTCGGATCGCTCGTAGAGCGACGTCACGATATCTCGGACCAAAGGCCCTTTTGGCGCGCTTTGCGTGGAGGTCGTCGGCATTGGCAAAGCGTAAAGGAGTACGAACCATCTGCCAATGCCTACCTATACAGGCTGTTGAGTGGCGTAGCCGTGTGACCTACTGCACACAGGAATGCAGATCTGGCGAAGTCAGCAAACTCGTCGTAGTTGCCACGATGTGAACGCTGATTCGGCACGATATGCACATGGTTGCTGTGCACTCAGTTGCATATGGCCGTCGGGCGTTCTACCGTGCGCACGTGGCACTTCCCCACGCGATCCTGGTGTCGCTGTGCGAGCAGAGCGGTTCCGGCTACGAGCTGGCCCGCCGCTTCGACCGCTCCATCGGCTACTTCTGGTCCGCGACCCACCAGCAGATCTACCGCACACTGCACACCCTCGAGGACAACGGCTGGGTACAGGTCACCCCCGTCGTGCAGCAGGGCAGGCCGGACAAGAAGGTCTACACCGTGTCCGCGGAGGGCCGCGCCGAACTCGCCCGCTGGATCGCCGCGCCGCTGACCGGGCGCGGCGGCTCGGTCGCCGACAACCGCACCCGCGACCTCGCCGTGAAAGTTCGCGCAGCGACCTACGGCGACGTGGCGGCGCTGCGGGCCCAGGTCGCCGCGCTGCGCACTGAACGCGCGGCACTGCTGGACACCTTCCGCGTCTTCGAGAAGCGGCAGTTCCCCGACCCCACCCGACTCACCGGCAGTGCACTGCACCAGTACCTCGTGCTGCGCGGCGGCATCCGCGCCGAGGAGAGCGCCGTCGACTGGCTCGACGAGGTGGGCGCAGCCCTGGCGCGCGGAACCGAGGAGACGCGATGAACCCGTATCCGACACTGTTGTCGCCGCTGGACCTCGGCTTCACCACATTGCGCAACCGCGTGGTGATGGGGTCGATGCACACCGGCCTCGAGGACCGGGCCCGCGACACCGACAGACTCGCCGGCTACTTCGCCGAACGTGCCCGCGGCGGCGTCGGCCTGATCATCACCGGCGGATACGCGCCCAACCGCACCGGGTGGCTACTGCCGTTCGCGTCGCAGCTGACCTCCTCGTCCGAGGCACGCAGGCACCGCACCGTCACCGGGGCGGTGCACGATCACGGCGGCAAGATACTGCTGCAGATCCTGCACGCGGGACGCTATGCGTATCACCCGTTCTCGGTGAGCGCATCGGCCGTCAAGGCGCCGATCAATCCGTTCCGCCCGCGGGCGCTGCGCGACGTGGACGGCACGATCGACGACTTCGTCCGCTGTGCGCTGCGCGCAAGGGAAGCCGGCTACGACGGTGTCGAGATCATGGGCAGCGAGGGATACCTGCTCAACCAGTTCCTGGCGCCTCGCACCAACAGGCGCTCCGACGCCTGGGGCGGCAGCCCGGAGAAGCGTCGCCGATTCCCGGTGGAGATCGTCCGGCGCACCCGGCGCGCGGTCGGCGACGACTTCATCATCTGTTATCGGATGTCGATGGCCGACTACGTCGAGAACGGTCAGAGCTGGGACGAGATCGTCGCGCTCGCCACCGAGGTGCAGACCGCGGGCGCCACCATCATCAACTCTGGATTCGGCTGGCACGAGGCGCGGGTGCCCACCATCGTCACCTCGGTGCCCAGCGGTGCCTTCGTCGACATCAGCAGCGCACTGGCCGACCACGTGCGCATCCCGGTCGTCGCGTCGAACCGGATCAACATGCCGCAGGCCGCCGAGCAGATTCTCGCCGACACCCACGTCCAGTTGGTGTCCATGGCGCGCCCGCTGCTGTCGGACCCCGACTGGGTGAACAAGGCCGCCGGGGACGCCGCCGCCGAGATCAACACCTGCATCGCCTGCAACCAGGCGTGCCTGGACCACGCGTTCGTGCACAAGAAGGTGTCCTGCCTGCTCAACCCCGTGGCCGGCCGAGAGACCGAACTGGTGCTGAGCCCGACGCGGCGCGCAAGGCGGGTGGCCGTGGTCGGCGCCGGACCGGCGGGCATGGCCACCGCCGTGGCGGCCGCCCAACGCGGCCACCGGGTCACGCTGTTGGAGGCGGGCGACGCAGTCGGCGGCCAGTTCGACCTGGCCCGGCGGATCCCGGGCAAGGAGGAGTTCACCGAGACGCTGCGCTACTACGCCACGATGCTCGCCAAGCACGGCGTCGACGTGCGGCTGCGCACCCGGGCAGGCGTCGACGATCTCGCGTCGTTCGACGACGTCGTGCTGGCCACCGGCGTGACGCCGCGCATTCCCGCGATCCCGGGCATCGACCACCCGAAGGTGCTGTCCTACGTCGAGGCGATCACCGGCGCCCGGCCGATCGGCAGGTCGGTCGCGGTGATCGGCGCAGGCGGCATCGGGTTCGACGTGAGCGAGTTCCTGGTGACCGACGAGTCGGCCACGCTCAACCTCAAGGAATGGAAGGCCGAGTGGGGCGCGGCCGACCCGCAAGAGGCCCGCGGTGCGCTGGTGACACCGATCCCCGCACCCGCGGTGCGCGAGGTGTACCTACTGCAACGCACCGCGGGCGCCCAGGGCCGCCGGCTCGGCAAGACCAGCGGCTGGGTGCATCGCGCATCGCTGAAAGCCAAAGGGGTGCAGCAGTTGTCGGGAGTCAACTACGAGCGGATCGACGACGAGGGGCTGCACATCACCTTCGGACCCAAGCGACTCGACGCCCGGCTGCTCGCCGTCGAGACCGTGGTGATCTGCGCGGGTCAGGAGTCGGTGCGCGATCTCGAGGACGGCCTGCGCGGCCGCGGCGTCGAACCACACGTGATCGGTGGCGCCGCACTCGCCGCAGAACTGGACGCCAAGCGGGCGATCCGTCAGGGCACCGAACTGGCCGCCCGCCTCTAGCCGACGAGCGGACAACTTAAGCGAAAAGTGTAAATCGCCCGAATGCCGCGGCCCGCCTGCCAAACTGGCGGGGGTTCCACTTCGGCACCGCTGGTCGGCGTGTGGAACCCGCAGGGAAAGGCGGGATCTCGTGTCAGTCAGCACCGAGGACGGCGTCCGGGACGGGGCCCCGTCGGACATCCACTACGACCCGTACGATGTGGCGCTCAACCTCGATCCGTACCCGATGTTCGCCCGGATCCGCGAGGAGATGCCGCTCTACCGCAACGACCGGCACGACTTCTACGCGCTCAGCCGCTTCGACGACGTCGACGCCGCACTGATCGATCACGACACCTTCAGCTCGGCCCGCGGCGCGGTGCTCGAGATCATCCAGTCCGGGATGGAGATCCCGCCCGGCACCCTGATCTTCGAGGACCCGCCGATCCACAACGTCCACCGCAAGCTGCTGTCGCGGATCTTCACCCCCCGCAAGGTCAGCGCGCTGGAGCCGAAGATCCGTGAGTTCACCGCAGGCTGCCTCGACCCGCTGGTCGGCACGGGCCGCTTCGACTTCGTCAAGGACCTCGGCGCGCAGATGCCGATGCGGGTGATCGGCATGCTGCTGGGCATCCCGGAGGCCGACCAGCAGCACGTCGTCGACCACGGCGACTCCACGCTGCGGACCGAACGCGGCGGCAAGATGACCGAGAACCCGGACGGCGCCATCGCCACCGGCGAGGTGTTCGCCTCCTTCATCGACTGGCGCGCCGAGCACCCGTCCGACGACATCATGACCGAACTGCTCACCGCCGAGTTCGCCGACGAGACCGGTGCCACCCGGAGGCTCCGGCGCGACGAACTCCTGCTCTACCTCCAGGTGATCGCCACCGCGGGTGCCGAGACCACCACCCGGTTGCTCGGCTGGGCCGGCAAGGTGCTCGCCGAACATCCCGACCAGCGCCGCACCCTGGTCGCCAACCGGACACTGCTGCCCGCCGCCGTCGAGGAGCTGGTGCGCTTCGAACCGCCCGCCCCGCACATCAGCCGCTATGTCACCCGTGACGTCGAGTACCACGGGCACACCGTTCCGGCAGGCAGCGCGATGATGATGCTGCTCGGCGCCGCCAACCGCGACCCACGCCGGTTCGGGCCCGACAGCGAATCGTTCAACATCCACCGCGCGCCGCACCAGCACGTCGGGTTCGGCGTCGGCACGCACTTCTGCCTCGGCAACGCGCTGGCCCGGCTCGAGGGGCGGATCGCGCTCGACGAGATCCTCGACCGCTTCCCGGAATGGGAGGTCGACCTCGCCGACGCCGAACTCAGCCCGACGTCGACGGTGCGCGGGTGGGAATCGATGCCGGCGCTGCTGCCATGACGGGACGCGTCGAGGGCAGAGTCGCGTTCATCACCGGCGCGGCGCGCGGGCAGGGCCGCAGCCACGCCGTGCGGCTGGCGCAGGAGGGCGCCGACATCATCGCGATCGACATCTGCAGGGCCATCGACGACGTCGTCTATCCCGCGTCCACGCCCGCCGACCTCGCCGAGACCGTGGCCCTGGTCGAGGCCCAGAACCGGCGCATCGTCGCCGCGCAGGTCGACGTCCGCGATTACGACGCGCTGCAGGCGGCGCTCGCCGCCGGTGTCGACGAGCTCGGCCGCCTCGACATCGTCGTGGCCAACGCGGGCATCGGCAATGCGGGCAACAAACTGCACAAGCTGCGGGAGCACGTCTGGCAGGACATGATCGACATCAACCTCACCGGCGTCTGGCACACCGTCAAAGCCGCAGTGCCGCATCTGCTCTCCGGCGCCAGGGGCGGATCGATCATCCTGACCAGCTCCGTGGGCGGCATGAAGGCCCACCCGCACACCGGCCACTACATCGCCGCCAAACACGGCGTCGTCGGCCTGATGCGGACCTTCGCCGTCGAGCTCGGCCCGCAGTCGATCCGTGTCAACTCGATACACCCGACACAGGTCAACACGCCGATGGCGATCAACGACGCCACCTTCCGGCTGTTCGCACCGCACAAGGAGCACCCGGGGCCGGAGGACTTCGCGCCGATCTCCCAGATGATGCACACGCTGCCGATCCCGTGGGTGGAACCCGAGGACGTCAGCAACGCCGTGTTGTTCCTCGCTTCCGACGAATCCCGATACGTCACAGGCGTTCAGCTGCCCGTCGATGCGGGCTGCTTACTCAAGTAACCGATTGAACCGAAAAGAGCGGAGACACCCATGCCCGAGCACGATTACGAAGAGATGAAGAAGGAAGCCGAGCAGTACATCAAGTTCGAGAAGGACACCAAGAACCGCATCGCCTACATCACCTTCGACCGCCCCGATGCGCAGAACTCGACGACGCTGGGGATGCGGCAGAACTATGCCGACCTGATCCACAAGTGCAACGTCGACGACGACGTCAAGGTCGTCGTGATCCGCGGCGAGGGCGAGGATTTCGGCAGCGGCGGCGACCTGCCCGAGCAGCGCGGCATGCTGGAGAACCCGGGGATGCCGCTGCTGCACGAGCTGGCCATCAACGACGACAGCGTCAAGTACCCGCCCGGCGGGTCCTACCGGTATCTCTCGACGGTCACCGACTTCTACGCCAAAGCGCCCGCAGGCAACCGCCCGCTGCAGGAGCTGCGCAAGGTCAGCATCATCGAGGCGAAGGGGTACTGCTACGGCTGGCACTTCTACCAGGCCGGTGACGCCGACCTGGTGATCTCCTCCGACGACGCGCTGTTCGGCCACCCGGCGTTCCGCTACGTCGGCTGGGGTCCGCGGCTGTGGTGGTGGGCCGAGACCATGGGCCTGCGCAAGTTCTCCGAGATGCTGTTCACCGGAAGACCGTTCAGCGCCAAGGAGATGTACGACTGCGGTTTCGTCAACAGCGTGGTGCCGCGCGAGGATCTCGAGGCGGAGACCCTCAAGTACGCGATGGCGTGCTCGCGGTCGCGCCCCACCGACACCGTGGCCGTGCAGAAGACGTTCCTCGAGCTGTACAAGCAGCACAAGGGCGAGTACTTCGGCAGCCTGCTGACCGGCATGGTCGAGGGCATGCTGCCGCTGATCCAGAACGACCAGCAGAACGACGTCGACCTGACGGCGGGCACGTTCGAGAAGGGGCTCAACAACGTCGTCAAGGACAACGACATGAACTTCCCGCCGGAGTGGCGGCTGAGCCGCTCGGGCCGCGCCAAGCCCTGATCTGCCATGTCGGCACTGACGGGCATGCGGATCGTCGAGCTCACCGAGTCGGTGGCCGGCGAGTACTGCGGCAAGCTGCTCGCCGACTTCGGCGCCGACGTGGTGAAGGTCGAACGGCCCGGGTGGGGCAGTCCCACCCGGGCCACGGCACCCGTGATCGACGGTGAGAGTGTGGTGTTCGCCTATCTGAACACCAACAAGCGATCCGTCGCACTCGATCGCGTCGACGACGCCGACGCCGTGGACGCCCTCGTCGCCTCGGCCGACGCCGTGATCGACGACCAGGATCCCGAGTGGGCCGCCGAGGCGCACCGGCGCCATCCGGCCGTGGTGTTCTGCTCGGTGACGGCCCACGGCCGCGGCGCGCCACCCGCCCGGCAGAACGCGCGCGGCATCAACGTGTTCCACAGCAGCGGCTGGGGCTACCACACACCCAGCCACGCCGATCCGACCATGCCACCGCTTCAGGCGCCGGGCCGGCTGCTCACCGACTACGAGGCCGGGCTGGACGCGGCGATGTGCGTCGCCGCATGCCTGTACTCCCGATCACTTTGCGGGGCAGGCGAGTTCGTCGACATCTCGCAGCAGGCCGTGCTGGTCTCGCGCGCCGACTGCATCCTCGGCAGGTTCGTCGCCGGTGAGATCGCACCGGAGAACACCCGCGACGATTTCGACCAGCAAGGCCCGGCGTCGTTCTTCACCTGCGCCGACGGCCACGTCTACCTGTACATGACCAGCGGCACCCACTGGGCGAACCTCAAAGTGCTGATGGGCCACCCGGCGTGGCTGGACGCCTTCGAGGACGACTGGCTGGAGTTCTCCGTCACTCCCGAGAAGGTCGCCACCTTCCACCGCGGCTTCGCCCGCTGGATCCGGGACCGCCGCCGGGAGACCGTCGCCGAGCAGGCTCAGCGCGCCGGCGTGCCGCTGGTGCCCGTCAACGACGCCGAGGACCTGCACCGCTCGCCGCAGTACCGCCACCGCGGTTTCTTCCGCGACGTCGTTCATCCGACCCTCGGCATCGGCCACTACCCCACCGTCCCCTACGTGATGAGCGCGTCACCGGCACAGGTCCACTGCGCCGCACCGGCTCTCGGCCGCCACAGTGCCGACACACCGTGGCTCCCGCGACCCGACCGGCCCGGCCCTACGCAGCCGCCGGCGACGACGCAGCGCGGCGGACCGCTGGCAGGAGTGCGCGTCGTCGAACTGACGAAGGTGTGGGCCGGGCCGTATGCCGGCAAGCTGCTGGCTTTCCTCGGCGCCGAGGTGATCAAGGTCGAGAACGACGCGCGGCCGGAGGAGATGCGGGCCTACGGCGGCACCGACGTCAACCACGCCCCCTACTTCCTCAGCATCAACCCCGAGATCCTCAGCGTCGACCTCGACATCAAGACCTCCGACGGGATGAACCGGCTGCGCGAGCTGATCGCCCGCAGCGACATCGTCCTCAACAACCTGCGGCCCGGCGCGATGGAACGTCAGGGCCTCGGCTACGCGGACCTCACGGCCATCAGACCGGACCTCATCTCGGTGTCGATCAAGATGTGGGGCAACGACGGACCGCTGGGCTACCAGACCGGTTACGCGCCGTGCTTCGCCGCACTGGCCGGCCTCGCCTCGCTGGTCGGTTACGAGGGTGGCCCACCGCTCGGCGCCAGCATGCGCTACGGCGATTCCACGGTCGGCGCCGCCGCCGCCTTCGCCGCCGTTGCGGCACTGCTGCACCGGGAACGCACCGGCGAAGGACAATTCGTCGACGTGTCCGCGGTCGAGGTGCTGTCGTCGATGATCGGCGACAGCCTGCTCGCCCACGACCTGACCGGACGCGTTCCCTTACCCGCCGGGAACCGGCACCCCGACATGGCGCCGCACGGCTGCTACCCGTGCACGGGCGGGGACTGGATCAGCATCGCCGTCGACGGTGACGCCGAGTGGTCCGCACTGTGCGCCGCGCTCGGCGCCGACGACCTCAGCGGCGACGAGCGGTACCGGACCAAGCCGGACCGGCTGCGCCATGCCGCCGCGCTGGACGCCGCCCTGGCCGGTCTCACCGCCGGCCTGGACGCCGGGCCGCTGGCGATCCGCCTGCAGGACGCCGGGGTTGCGGCCGCCAAGAGCGCCACGGCGCTCGACGTGATCGGCGACGAACTCCTGTGGGAGCGCGGCCTGTACCGATTCGTGTCCGACCACCGGGAAGGGGTACGGCCGGTGCTGGGACCGTCGTGGCGGATGGCACGCAACCCTGCCCGCATCGAACGCGGGGCACCCGACCTCGGCGAGCACAATGACTACGTGTTCGGTGACACCCTCGGCGCGCAGGAGATGCGATGACAGCAGCACTGACCGGCACCGTGGCCCTGGTGACCGGCGCGAGCAGCGGCATCGGCGCGGCGACGGCGCGGATGCTTGCGGCACAGGGAGCGAACGTGGCCCTGCTTGCCCGCCGCGCCGACCGCCTCGCCGAGGTGGCCGCGGCCATCGAGGCCGACGGCGGCGCCGCGCTGGCCGTGCCCGCCGATGTCAGCGACAGGGAGCAGGTCACCGCAGCCGTCGCCGCCGCGGTGTCCCGGTGGGGCAGGCTGGACATCCTGGTGAACAACGCCGGGCTGATCCGCACGGGCGAGGCGGTCGGCGCCTCCCTCGACGACTGGGACGACCTGGTCACCGTCAATGTGCAGGGAGTGTTGTACGCGACGCGCGCCGCACTGCCGCATCTGGTCGACGCGGCCGCCGACTCGCCGCGCGGTGTCGCCGACGTGGTCACCGTGAGCTCCACCGCGGGCTGGGTGGCCCGGCCCGGCACCGCGGTGTACTCGCTGACGAAGTTCGGCGTCAACGCGTTCAGCGAGGGACTGCGGCAGGAACTCGTCGGCAGCCGGGTCCGCGTCGGCGTCGTCGGCCCCGGCACGGTCGACACGGAGATCAACGACCACCTGCCCCCCGACTCCCGCGCGGCGATCGAACAGCGCACCGCCGGGATGGTGAAACTGCGGTCGGAGGACGTCGCCGACGCGGTGACCTACATGATCACCCGGGATCGGCGGGTGGCCGTCAACCACATGCTGGTGCGTGCCGCCGAGCAGACGTGGTGACCGGCGCCTGGCCCACCGGCGACCACCTCGGGATCGCATTCCCCGCACACATCGCCGCCCTGCGCGACGGCGGCGCCGCGTTCCTCACCGAGGCGTTCCGGGCGGCAGGGGCGCTGGACGCCGACAACCGGATCGTGCGGGTCGTCGGCTGCGACGAGGTGCCCGGCGGCAGCACGGGGCGCAAGGCGTCGCTGGACGTGGAGTATCAGCGCGCAGACCCACCCACGGCGCTGTTCGTGAAGTTCTCCCGCGACTTCGACGATCCGGTGCGCGACCACGGCAGGACGCAGATGGCAGCCGAGGTCACGTTCGCGATGCTCGCCCAGGCGCCCGGATTCCCGATCGCGGTGCCGCGCACCATGTTCGCCGACTACCACGGCGAAAGCGGCACCGGGGTGCTGATCACCGAGCGGATACCGTTCGGCCGCAACGGCATCGAGCCGCAGCATCAGAAGTGCCGCGACGACGAGATGGCGTCGCCCGAGGAGCACTACCGGGCGCTGCTCACCGCCCTGGCCCGGCTGGTGGGGGCGCACAGGTCCGGGGCGCTGCCCGCCCACCTCACCGGGTCCTTTCCCGTCGACCTGCAGGCCGCCGCCGTCGGCGAGCCCGCGCCGTTGACCGCCGACGGCCTCGACCGCCGGCTGGCCAGGCTCGGCGAGTTCGCGCGCGCCCACCCCGCGCTGCTGCCCGCCGGTACCGGTGCGCCGGGCTTCCTCGACCGGCTCGGCGAACAGGCTCACGAGGTGATGCGCCGCGAACCGGACATCTGGCGCAGCCTGGCCGACGCATCGGATCACCTCGCGCTGTGCCACTGGAACGCCAACGTCGACAACGCCTGGTTCTGGCGCGACGCCGACGGCACCATGCACTGCGGACTGCTGGACTGGGGCTGTGTGAGCCGGATGAACGTCGCGATGGCGATCTGGGGATCACTCAGCGGCGCCGAAACCGCGCTGTGGGACGAGAGTTTCGACGAGCTGACCCAGGTGTTCTGCGCCGAGGTGGTCGCCTCCGGCGGCCCAGCCCTCGATCCGGCGGAGCTGCGCCGGCACGTGCTGCGCTACACCGCACTGATGGGCATCACCTGGCTGCTCGGTGTGCCCGCGCTGGTGGCGGCCCGGGTGCCCGACGCCGGCCCCGACACCACCCGCTTCGACCCGCGCATCCGTGACGACGAGAGCGTGCGGGCACCGCTGCAGATGTTGAGCAACGTCCTCAACCTCTGGCGTACCCGGGACCTGGCCGCGGCCCTGACCGATCTCGGGTAGCGCGCTCAGGAGTGACGTCCTCAGCCCGCTTTGCTATCGTCACGATCGGTGCCTAGCAAACACACGGTGTCATCGTCCAGTCGTTCTGTGACAACTGACGCGGTCGGGAAGGGTATGGAGCAAATCTTGTCCGCTGGAAATGAGAGTGCGCCGGAGGTCGCGGACCCTCGGCGTGCCGGCGGGCGCGACCGTCGCAGGCAGCTTCGCGGACCGCCGACTCCACGCTCGTCAGACATCGAGAGCATCGTGCGCGATGCGCTGAACGATGTCGATGTTCTCCAGGCGGTTCTCGACAGTTCACCGGACATGGTCACCATCTCGGAAGCTTCCGGACACGTCCTCTACATCAACTCGTCCGGCCTGGCCATGGTGGGAATGACGGCTTTGTCACCGGTCCGGCCGCTGACAATGGACGAATTCTTCGTTCGATCCGGAACCACGGCCGAGACGGTGATGCCCTTCGACTTCTCGAGGGAGGGGCACGGATTCTCGGAACTGAAGAACTTCTCCTTCGCCAGCGACGGGCCCATACCGGTCGAGATCACGACTTTCGTCGTCGACCGATCCCGTGACCGGGGCGATGTCGTCGTGTCCGTCATCCGCGATCGCAGAAGCGCCCAGAGTCACGACAAATGGCATGCTGCCGCCCGGGAATCGACCTACCTTGCCGCTGAGCAGAGGGCGGTCGCGAAATTGAGCAGGCTGGCCCTCGACGGCGACCTCGACCAGCTGCTCGACTCGGCCACCACCGCGGCCTCGACGCTCATGGGCGTCAATCGATCCATGGTCACCTGCCCGGTCGAGGGCGACGACGAATCGATTGCCGTGGTGGGGTTCTCCGGTCAACCGCCGAGACCGCTGCTCCTGCCCGCAGGACACCGGTCGCTGATGGGATACACACTGGCCGTCAACGACGTGGTGGTGTGCGAAGACCGCGACCAGGAATCACGATTCTCCACAGAAGGAATGGCAAGTTACGGCTTTCGCAGCGGCGCCTGCGTACCCATACCCGGAACCGACGGCCCGTGGGGAGCGCTGTCGGTGCACAGCAACGACAATCGCGTGTACAGCGAACGCGACCTGGCCTTCCTGCAGACCGTGGCGGATGTGCTCTCGGCAGCGATCCGGCGTGTCGAACTCGATCGGCAACTGCGCGAGCGCAGTATGCATGATTCGCTGACCGGACTGCCCAATCGGACACTGGCCTACGAACGCATCGAACACACGCTTGCCCGCGCCCAACAGGACGGGACGACGATGGCGGTGCTCGTGCTCGACATCGACGACTTCAAGATCATCAACGACAGCCTCGGGCACGAAGCCGGCGATCGCGCACTCGTCCGTCTCGCCGGCCGTCTCGCCACGGCCGTCCGGCCGGAGGACACGGTGGCCCGCGTCGGCGGCGACGAATTCCTCGTCATCGCCGAGGACATCCGGGGAATCGACCAGGCATGCGAGTTGGCAAGCGCGCTGACGACCGCGGTCAACAGTCCACCACCGACGGGCGTCGACCCGACACCGCTCAGCGTCAGCATCGGCATCGCGGTCTCGGAAGCCGACTCCACGCGGCAGCAGCTGATTCACCACGCCGATCTGGCGATGTATCGGGCCAAAGATTCCGGAAACGGTGGCAGCGCCGTCTTCGACCACGGCGACCTCTACGACGCCGAACGGACGCGACGCCTCTCGGTCGACCTGCGCACCGCGCTCGGTGATGGCGAGCTGAATCTGTTCTATCAACCGATCTTCTCCATCGCCACCGGCGAGCTCGTGGCCATGGAAGCTCTGGCTCGATGGTCGCACCCGGACCTCGGCGTGATCGACCCGACCGAATTCGTCGCGGTTGCCGAGCGCACCGGCGTGGTCGGCGATCTCGGCGAATGGGCGCTCTACACGGCTTGTGCGCAGGCGACCTCGTGGCGCACGTTCTGTGATGTCGGTGTCCGCGTCAACGTGAGCGCTCTGCAGCTGCGCGACGCCGCATTCGTGAACAAGGTGGTCGCCGTCTTGGTGTCCACCGGACTCGATCCCGCCGCTCTGGGGCTCGAGATCACCGAGACGGTGTGGGTTTCGGACACCGCGCGGGTAGCGGGCACGCTGACGGCGTTGCACGACATGGGCATCGGGATCTCGCTCGACGACCTCGGCAGCGGGTACAGCTCCATCGCCTACCTGACTCGCTACCCCGTGTTCGAATGCTTCAAGATCGACAAGTCGTACATCCAGGACCTTCCCGCCGCTCGCCCGAGTGCAATCGTCGCCGCGGTGGTGATGCTCGCTCGCGCTTTCGATCTCACCGTCGTCGGCGAAGGCGTCGAAACGGTGCAGCAACTGGAGATCCTGCGGGCGTGCGGATGTGACCTCGCTCAGGGCTTCCTCCTCGGCAAGCCGATGACCGCCGACCAGGCGACCGCCGAACTGAGTCGAGCGGCGAAGGGGTAGCGGTCAGCGCGACGAGACCTCCGGGTCCGACGAGCGGATGAGCGACCGGACCTGCTCGCGGGCGAAGAACTCCTGGTCCTCGCCCCAGCCCTGCATCCCGTCCCACCGCCAGTCGGTCAACGTCCAGAACGTCATGCGGCCCGGCCAGCCGAGCCAGCGCAGCGCGGTGCGGACCTCGCCCTCGGCGTGCAGGCTGCGGCCCAGGTGGTCCTCGGCGTCGAGGACCACCTGCGCGGGCGCACCGGCACGTCGGCTCAGCACGCGACGGGAGCCCTTGACCAGCTCACCGAGTTCACCGTCGCGCATCAGGTAGCCACCGATGACGACGTCGCGGCCCGGTTCACGGCCGGCGATCGTGATGGTGTGCCAGTGCGCTTCGGGTGAGGCGATGGCCCACAGGTAGTCACCCGGCCTCCTGGCGCCGGGGTGGTGCGGACCCCACGTGCGGTCGCGCATCGAGTAGCAGTCCACCTCGGTTCGCTCGCCGTCGAGCACGAGCGATCCCGTCATCCGGCCCGGCTGGTCGAAGTGGTGCGGCGCACCGCCGGTGCCGTCGCCCAGCGTGTGCGGCGCCATCAGCGACGACCATTCCAGGTCGAGTTCGAGTCCGAGCGCGTCGTACGACAACCGGTAGCGGTGCGTGGGTTCGACGACCCGGTGGCGCAGGGAGTTCGGCAGGGTGAAGTCGCCGAAGTCCAGGGCGCCGGTCGGTGGTTGCTGCCACCGCCAGTCGTAGAACAGGCAGTCGTAGACCTCCTCACCCGTCGGGTCCCACAGTGCCGGTCCTCCGCCGGAGATCCCGGTGCGTGCGTCATGGAAGTAGTAGACGAACCCGTTGATGTCACGCTCGGGCACGGCGAAGCCGAACCAGCCGCTCTCGTTCCAGTCCGGGTCGTCACCCGGCGGGTGGAACATCTCGTCACCCGCCATAGCTGACCCCGGTGAGCCGCTCGGAGAGGGCCCACAGTTCGCGGCAGTCGTTCTCGCTGTGGGCCTGTCGCGGCACCTTGGCGAATGTGACTCCGCCGCCGGCAGTCTCGTAGAATCCGCGCGGCCCGTAGTAGGCGGCGCCGTCGGCGGCCGGTGACACCGCGGCGTACAGCGTCGGTTTGATCGCCTCGTCGACCTCGAGCCACATGAACGGCAGCAGCCGCCACGTCAGCTGGGTGAGCCGGGCCTGCAGCGTAGGGGCGTCGCGACCGTAGGAGGCGCCGCTGAGCAGGTTGGTCTTGGCCAGGCCCGGGTGCGCGGCGTTGGAGCTGACGGTCCAGCCGTTGCGGCGGCTGCGCCGGTCGAGTTCCATCGCGAACATCAACTGCGCCAGCTTGGCGATGCCGTAGCTCTGCATCGATTTGTAACCGCGCTCGGCGTTCGGGTCGGTGAAGTCGAGGTGGCGCTGGGTGGCGGCGATGCTGCTGACGGTGACCACCCGCGCGGACGGCGCCGCCCGCAGCAGCGGCAGCAGATGACCGGTCAGGGCGAAGTGCCCGAGGTGGTTCGCGCCGAACTGCAGCTCGAATCCGTCGCCGGTCTGCTGGCGGTGCGGTGGCGTCATCACCCCGGCGTTGTTGATCAGTATGTCGATCGGCCGGCCCTCGGATCCGAGGGACTCCCCCAGCGCAGCAACGCTTTCCAGAGAGGCGAGGTCAAGCGGCGCGATGGACAATTTCGCGGCGGGCATGGCGGCACGGATGTCGGCGGCGGCCGCCTCGCCTTTGGCGCGGTTGCGGACGGCGAGCACCACGTCGGCGCCGGCCGCTGCCAGCGCTCTCGCCAGCCCGAGGCCAAGCCCACTGTTGGCGCCGGTGACGACGGCGAGTCTGCCGGTGAGCTCGGGAACGTGGAGGGTCAGGCCGTCCTTCACCAGGTGACCGGCAGCTCGTAGAGGCCGTAGGCGAGGGCGTCGTGTTTGAACGGCAGTTCGTCGAGCGGCACGGCGAGCCGAATCGTGGGGATGCGGCGCAGCAGCGACGGCAACACGATCTGCAGTTCCATGCGGGCCAGCTGCTGACCGACACACTGGTGGCGGCCGTACCCGAAACCGACGTGAGGACCGTTCTGGCGCAACAGGTCCAACCGGTCCGGGTCAGGGAACTGGCGGGGGTCCCAATTGGCCGGGGCGACGTCGAGGATGATGCCCTCGCCGGCCCGGATGGTTTCGCCGTCCACCTCGATGTCCTCGACCGCGATGCGGCGCTGGCCGGTCTGGATGATGCTGCAGTACCGCATGAGTTCCTCGACGGCGGCGGCGATCACCTTCGGGTCGTCGGTGTCGCGCAACAGCGCCTGCTGTTCGGGATGCTCGAGGAGCGCGACGACGCTGACGCTGAGTTGACCGGCGGTGGTCTCGTGGCCGGCGATGAGCACGCCGGTGGCGAGTTGCGCCGCCTCCTTGACGCTGATCTCCTCGGCCTTGACCCGCTCGGCGAGGTCGGACACCAGGTCCTCGGCGGGATCGGTCATCTTCGTGGTGATGAGGTTCATCAGGTACTTGAACAGCGCGCCTGCGCCTTTCGCGGAGTCCTCGGCGCTCGCGTAGCGGCTCATGCCCCGGTTGGCCTGCTCCTGGAAGAATTCGGCGTCCTCGTACGGCACGCCGAGCATCTCGCTGATCACCAATGACGGGATCGGCAGCGTCAGCTTGTCGACGAGGTCGGCCGGTTGCGGGCCGGCCAGGATCGCGTCGATGTGGTCGTCGGTGATCTTCTGCACCGCGGGCCGCAGCGCCTCGACGCGCTTGAAGGTGAACGGCCGCGACAGCATCCGGCGATACCGGGTGTGCTCCTCGGCATCGGAGGTGAACACCGAGCGGGGCCGGCGGTCGACCGTGGCCAGCATGCCCTCGTTCCAGTGCGGGTAGCCGGGTTTGCGGTCGTCGACACTGGCGCGCGCGTCGGCGAACAGCGAGCGGATCGCCTCGTAGCCGGTGATCAGCCACGGGGTGCTGCCGTCCCAGATGCGGACGCGGCTGAGCTGACGGACGGCGTTGGCCTGCAGCGCTTCCGGCGGCGGCGCGAACGGACAGCCCGGCGCGCGGGTCATCGGGAAGTCGGGGACGGTGTCGGCGTCGTGCAGCACGTCGGTCATGGGCGCTCCTTTGATCGGACGGTTCGGACGGGCGCCTGCCACAGCCCGGCGATGGCGTCGACGAGGCCCTCCGCCGCGACCGGCCACGGCGATCGCGCCCGGGAACCGTAATCGGCCAGCGCACTCTCGTGTTCGGCGCAGGTGTGCATCAACAGGTTGCGGGCCATGACGATGCGTTCGAAGCGGACCCTTCGGGGCAGGTCCGGCAGGCAGCGGGTGATGCCGTCGATCGCCTGCACCAAAAGCGGCGAGCCGAGCGCATCCCTCGTGACCAGTTGGCGGCACTGCGGGTCGGCCATCGCCTGGGCGGCGAAGCGGGCGTACCAACTGGGGCTGCCGAGCGTGTCGAGGTGGTCGGTCAGCGGTGTGACCAGGGCGCTGACCCAGTCGCTGAGTTCGGCGGATCCGGCGATCTCGGCGAGCCTGCGGGCGCGCAGCGACTCGATCGGGCCGCGGTGTTTGGCCTCGATGGCGCGCAACAGGTCGGTGCGGGTGCCGAAGTGGTAGCAGACCGCGGCGTTGTTGCCCTGGCCTGCGGCCTCACTGATCTGCCGGTTGGACACGGCGTGCATCCCGCGCTCGGCGAACAGGCGCTCGGCGGCGGTGAGGATCAGCTGGCGGGTGCCCGACGAACGATCGCTGCTGAGCACTCGCGCGGCGGTCACGATTCCGAGTGAACTACGTCACCCGACTTAAATCAAGCAGTTTATTTAGTTTTGATTCGCGGGGCCCCTCCGAGCCGGAGGCACCACCCACCCGCGAGCGTGCGTGTCTGCCCCTCGACACGCCGCGGATCGGCAGCATTCTGCGCACGCTCGCGGACGACGAGTGGCGGGTAACGATCATGACGGGCACGCCGATGATCCCCTCGGCGGCAACGAGCCGCCTGCTCGATTCCTGGGGGAAGAATGTTGAAGATTGCAATCGGTATGGGCTGCGCGGCGCTGGCGGTTCCGGCCTTCGCGCTGGTCACCGCGCCGTCGGCGGGGGCATATGGCAGCTGCGCGGAAGCCAGGGCGGCCGGCGCCGCGCCGCTGTTAGCGGGCCAGCCCGGCTACAGCCGCAAACTCGATCGAGATGGCGACGGGGTGGCGTGCGAGTCGGGCGGCGGCGGTGGCGCACCGGTCTACGCGCCGGCGCCGTTCGCACCGGTTGCGCCGTCGCCGACGCCCGATGCCCCGCCTTCGGCTGCGCCCGCTGCCCTCGGCGCGAATGTCGTCGTCGACTGGACGGGCACCGACTGCATCGACATCACCATCCCGACGCCGGACGGCGCCTCGACGCAGACCGTCAACCGCTGCGGCGGTCACGCCGACTTCTCGCAGCCCGAGGGCGACCCGACCGCCGCCATCGGCGCCGATCCCGCGATCGGCGGGGCACAGACGCTTTCGTGCGAGATCCTCGATGACCGCCTGCTCGACAGCGGCGTCGCCGCCGACGGCCAAGACGTCAACTGCCTGACGACGGTGGGTCAGCTGCCGTAGCGGCGAAAGCGCGCCGTCACTCCGCCGCGAGCGTGCGCAGACTGCGGCACGTCACCGGCGTGTCGAACAGCAGACACGCACGCTCGCGGAGAAGGACGGAGGGGCCTAGGCCTGCTTGAGGGCCTCGATCTCCAGGGTGATGGTGATCTTGTCGCCGACGACGGCGCCGCCGGTCTCGAGCGGCATGTCGAGGTCGATGCCGAAGTCCTTGCGGTTCAACACCACCGACGCCTCGAAGCCGGCGACCTCGCCGTGGCCCATGCCCGGGCTGACGCCGTTGAACTCCAGGTCGAGGCTCACCGGCTTGGTGACGCCCTTGAGCGTGAAGTCGCCGTCGAGGACGTAGCGGTCGCCGTCGGCGCGCACACCGGTCGAGGTGAAGGTCGCGGTCGGATAAGTGGCGGCGTCGAAGTAATCGGCCGACTTCAGGTGTGCGTCGCGCTGCTCGTTGCGGGTGTTGATCGAGTCGACGGCGATCTCGGCGGTGACCGACGGGGTGCCGTCCTCGGCCACGGTGATCGCGCCGCTGAATGTGTCGAACGTGCCGCGCACCTTGCTGACCATGAGGTGGCGTACCGAGAAAGCGATGGTCGAGTGCACCGGGTCGATGGCCCAGGTGCCGGTGGCGAGTGCAGTGGTTGCGGTGGTCATGTCAGTCTCCTGATCCGAGCGCCGGTACTTCCGACGTCTTCTCCCGTATCAAGCGGACTGCGGTCCGATTAATTCCCCGAGCGGCGCCGCCGCCGTTCACATCGACACGAGCGTGCGCGTTTGTACGCCCGACGCGGCGCGTCGACGTACAAACCCGCACGCTCGCGGAGCTACCGCCCGGAGCTACCGCTGCGGAGCGCGCTCAGGCGGCCAGCGGGGTGTAGGTGGTGGTGCGCTGACGGGCCGGTCGGCCGATGCCCTCGGCGATCGCGACGAGTTCCTCGACCGACTTCGCCGACCCGTTCTCCGACCCGGCCATCCGCGAGATGGTCTCCTCCATCAGCGTCCCGCCCAGGTCGTTGGCGCCGCCCTGCAGCATCACCTGGGTGCGCTCGACCCCCAGCTTCACCCAGCTGGTCTGGATGTGAGAGATCCGCCCGTGCAGCATGATCCGCGCCAGCGCATGGACGGCGCGGTTGTCGCGGTGCGTCGGCCCGGGCCGGGACCCGCCGGCCAGATACAGCGGCGAACTCTGGTGGACGAACGGCAGCGGCACGAACTCGGTGAAACCACCGGTGCGGTCCTGGATCTCGCGCAGCACCCGCAGATGCCCCACCCAGTGCCGCGGCTGGTCGACGTGGCCGTACATCATCGTCGAGCTCGACTGCAGGCCCACCTCGTGGGCGGTGGAGACGACCTCGACCCACATCGACGTCGGCAGCTTGCCCTTGGTGAGGATCCAGCGCACCTCGTCGTCGAGGATCTCCGCGGCGGTGCCGGGGATCGATCCGAGACCCGCTTCGCGCAGGGCGATCAGCCACTCGCGGATGGACAGCCCGCTCTTGGTGACGCCGTTCGCGATCTCCATGGGGCTGAACGCGTGCACGTGCATCGACGGCACCCGCGCCTTGACCGCGCGAACCAGGTCGGCGTAGCCCGTCACCGGAAGTTCGGGGTCGATGCCACCCTGCATGCACACCTCGGTGGCGCCGGCGACATGGGCTTCCCATGCCCGGTCGGCGACCTCGTCGGTGGACAGCGAGAACGCGTCGGCGTCACCCTTGCGCTGGGCGAACGCGCAGAACCGGCAGCCGGTGTAGCAGATGTTGGTGAAATTGATGTTGCGGTTGACGACGAAGGTGACGTCGTCGCCCACCACGTCGCGGCGCAACGAATCCGCAAGCGCAGCAACGGCGTCCAATGCCGGTCCGTCGGCCGTCGCCAGCGCCAGATAGGCGTCGTCGGACAGGCCGCCCGGGTCGCGCTCGGCGGCGCGCAGGGCCACCAGCACGTCGGTGTCGATGCGCTCGGGTGCTCGCGCCGCCAAATCCTGCACCTTCTCGCGGATCGACTCCCAGTCGCCGAAGGCGCTGCCGAGGTCGCTGCGCGTCTCGGTGCGGCGGCCCTCGCTGTCGATCGTCTCGTTCAGGTCGATCCGGCCGAGGGACTGCAGCGCTTCGTCGGGTTCCTGCCACGGCCGTCCGACCGGATTGACGTCGAGCGCGAGACCGGTGTCGGGGTCGGCGAGTGCGTCGACGTGTCCGCGGACCCGCGGGTCGATCCATGCGGCGCCGCCCTGCACGTACTGCGGTTGCGCGGTCAGGCGCTGCGTCAGGTCGTAACCGGCCTCGGCGGTGACCTCGGCGAGGTCGTCCAGCGCCGGCCACGGCCGCTCCGGGTTGACGTGGTCGGGTGTCAGCGGTGACACGCCGCCCCAGTCGTCGACGCCGGCGCCGATGAGCGCGAGGCATTCCTCACGCGACACCAGATTCGGCGGCGCCTGAATGCGCATCTTGGGGCCGAGGACCAGTCGCGTGACCGCGATCGTCGCGAGGAAGTCGTCGATCCCGGCGTCGGGCGTCGCGGCCATCGCGGTGTGGTCCTTGGCCCGGAAGTTCTGCACGATCACTTCCTGGACGTGCCCGAACTCCTTGTGCGAACGGCGGATCGCGTGCATCGTCTCGGCGCGTTCGGTCAGCGTCTCGCCGATGCCGACCAGCAGTCCGGTGGTGAACGGGATGGACAACCGGCCCGCGTCGTCCAGGGTGCGCAGCCGGACGGTGGGGTCCTTGTCCGGGCTGCCGTAGTGAGCGAGGCCCTTGGTCTCGAAGAGCCGACGCGACGTGGTCTCGAGCATCATGCCCATCGACGGCGCGACGGGCTTGAGCCGCGACAGTTCCGACCAGCTCATCACACCGGGATTGAGGTGTGGGAGCAGGCCGGTCTCCTCGAGGACCCGGATCGCCATCGCGCGCACGTAGTCCAGGGTCGAGTCGTAGCCACGCTCGTCGAGCCACTGCCGGGCCTCGTCCCATCGCGCCTCCGGCCGATCGCCGAGAGTGAAAAGCGCTTCCTTGCAACCGAGTTCGGCGCCACGACGGGCCACCTCGAGGATCTCGTCGGGCTCCATGTACATGCCGTGGCCCTCTTGGCGCAGCTTGCCGGGCACGGTGACGAAGGTGCAGTAGTGGCAGGTGTCCCGGCACAGGTGGGTGACCGGGATGAACACCTTGCGTGAGTACGTGACGGGCAGCCGGCCGTGTGAACCGTGCCGTCCGGCGGCCTCCAGGCCGGCGTCGCGGACACGTGCCGCGCTGGCACACAGATCGTCGAGGTCCTCGCCACGGGCCGTCATCGCGATCGCGGCTTCGTCGACGTTGAGGGCGACGCCGTCGCGGGCGCGCCTCAGCACGCGTTTCAATGCTGCGGGAGTGGGCGCTGCGGCCGTAGGGGGAACTACCGGGCTGGGCAGATCGGCGCCACGCTGGGGGTTCAGAGCCACTCCGGTGTAACCCCGCCGGTGTCGGAAATCATCCGCCCGTCTCACATCGTGAAACCACTGCTCCTGGCATACCGGCCACAGTAGTCCGAGCGACCTGCGATGTGACGGCCCGCCGGAGCAAAGTGCCGCACCTGGCCCGGCAGTCGCGTATTTTAAGAGCTTCGACCGCGAGGAGCAGCCATGTCCGTCTCCGTCCGCTCATATCTCATGGCGGGCGTGGCAGCTGTCGGCGCTGTGACGATTGCGATCCCGTCCCTGCACGTGGCGCCCCCCGACATCGCCGTCGACTCCACCCACGCTCCCCAGGCCCCGACGGCGCTGACCGAACTGCTGGAGTCGGCGCAGCGGCAGATGGAGCCGTTCCTCCCGGAGCCGCGGCGATCGGGTATGCCCGCGTTGCGGCCCGACGGTGTGGTCATTCCCGGCGCGCTGAGCGCGGTTCCCCCGCCGCCCGCGCCACCGGCATTGCCGGGTGCCGGCCCCGCCCCGCTCAACGCGGCCAGTGATCTGCTGATCTCGTCCTACCAATTCATCCAGGAGTGGATCGACTGGGGCGTCGACGTCGCCATCTACGCGACCCAGTTCTTCGGGTGGGTCCCGTTCGTTCCGCTGGCCGGCGCCCAGATCAACCTGTTCTACTACGAGCTGATCAGACCCATCGCCGACAACGTCGTCTACGACTTCCTGGCTCCGGTGCTCAACGATCCGCTCAACCTCGGTGTGTGGGTCGACGGCGCCGCGAACGCCATCGGCGACAGCGTCATCGATGCGATCAACTTCGGCATCCAGGAATTCAATTACTTCTTCGGCTGGGCCATCCCGCCGGTGCCGCCGATCGGGCCGTTCACCGCGGAAGAGGGTCTGCTCAGGACAGTCGCGCTGGAGGACGGCCTGGCGGAGGTCACGACGGAAGCCCTGCCGCCGGTCGTCGACCAGCCGACCGGAGCCGTCGTGGACGAGGCCCCGCCGCTCGACGAGAAGCCGCTGCAGGTCGAGGTCGAACCACAGCCCGTGACCGGCGACGCCGGCGTGCTGCCGGAAGCAGGGCTCGTGGTCGAGCCCGCGCCGGAACTCGTCGTTCCCGTGGAGGACGAACCCGTCGACCCCGCGAGCACGCCGGAGATCGTCGAGGACACCGAGGAAACTGCGGGCGCCGAGCCGCCGCGTACGACCAAGCGGGTGAACGAGCGCCTGCGCAAGGCCGCCGACGACGTCCGCACCGGGGTGCGGGGAGCCGTGCGTGAGGCGACGAAGGCCGCCGACCGCATCCGCAGCTCACTCACACCGAAGCGGCGGACCTCCGAGACGACGAGCGAGCGGTCCGACAGCGCCGATCCCGGCAACAGTGACAGCGGCGACGTCGGATAGCGCGGCTCAGGAGCGCTGGTTGTGGCGCCAGAGCACCCACACCGGCGCGGCGGTGCCGACGGCGAGGTACAGCAGAACGGCGTAGGCCATCACGCCGGGACCGCCGAACACGATGTCGCCGCCTGGTCCTCCGAGGGTCAGCGCGGCAACGGTCAGCAGCCACGTCCACAGCGGCGTCGCCGCCATCCGTGTCGATTCGGTCCAATAGGTGGCTGCCCACACCAACCCCGCGTTGACGGCGCCCGCCGCGATCGCGCTGATCGGGAACGGCACCGCGCCGAAGCGCAGGGGTAGGAACAGCGCGCCGAGCGCGGCGCAGACGACGCCGTCCACTGCGAGGACTGCCAGCACCAACGCCCGCACCACGGGGTCCGTCAAGGTGCTGTCCGCGGCAGGAAGCGCGCGGGTCTGTTGAGCGGTCAGGTCGGGATGCTGTCGAGCAATCCGGCCAGCGAACCGACCACCCACTGGAAGTTGTCCAGGCGGTCCTGCCAGTGCTGCAGGTTCGGGTCAAGGTCGGGATCCATGGCTGTCCCTTCGGCTGTCGCTGGTTGACGTGGAGCTTACTCCGTCGGAGTTCGGCTGAGCCAGGGCGAGGCCGGCGAGTAGGTCGGTTTCCCAACCGCGGGCGTCGCGGTCGCCGGGTTCGCCCGAGACGAGTATGTAGTGCTCCTGCGCCAGGACCGGCATGGCGAGTGTGTTGGACAGCGCGAAGGACTGTCCGTTCGGTGCGACGGTGACCTGGGTGGCGTGCGCGCGAAGGGCCGCGATCTTCGCCGGGAGGACGTCGGTGGCGTCGACCGCGGCGTCGATCCTGTCGTCCGGATAGCCGAACGGCACCTGGTCGATGCGGGTCCAATCGGCAGGGACGTCGCTCATCGATGCGAGACCCTGCTCGGCGGCGCTGGTGGCGATGACCGTCCAGTAGAACTTGGGCACCCGCCAGGCCGCCGCCTCGATCGCGGCGGTCGTGATGCGGTGTGTCTGGACGTGGTCGGGGTGGCCGTAGCCGCCGTCGGGGTCGTAGGTGACGACGACGTGTGGGCGAAGGTCGTCGATGATCGCGGCGAGTGCGCCGACGGCCTCCGCCGGATCGGCGTCGACGAAGCGTTGGTGGCGCCGCGGCGGGGTGCCTGCCATGCCCGAGTCCCGCCAGTGTCCGGGCCCGCCCAGGTAGTGCGGTGAATCCAGGCCGAGCGCGCGCAGCGCGGCGGTCAGTTCGGCGATCCGGTAGCCGCCGAGTTGGTCGGCCCGGTCCACGGCCAGCTGGCTGTATTGCTCGCCGATGACCTCGCCCTCTTCGCCGAGGGTGCAGGTGACGACGTGCACCTGCGCGCCGCGGGCGACGTAGTGGGCGATCGTCCCGCCGGTGGTGATCGTCTCGTCGTCGGGGTGGGCGTGTACGAACAGCAGTCGCGGCGTCTCAGGCATCGTCGGTGACCCTAGTCGCCGGCCGGTCCACCCGAGGCGGCAACCGGCCGCTTCGACGTCTTTCGGCCGGGCGGTGACGTAGGTTCACCAGGTGAGTCGGCGGAGCCTCGAGTTCGGTTGCGCAGTAATACTCGTCGGCCTCCTCGCCGGCGTCGCGGGGATGGCGACCACGCTGCTGCTGCACGCCGTCGAGCACCTCACCTACCACTACTCGTTCGGAACACTGCTCGAAGGCGTGGACAGCAGCAGCCCGGTGCGCCGGGCGCTCGGCCCGATGGTCGGTGGCGCGCTCGCCGGATTCGGCTGGTGTCTGCTGCGCAGGCGCACCGAGGTGCCCAGCCTGGCGGGCACCATCTCCGAGCACCGGCCCATCCCCCGCGTCTCGATGTCGATCGATGCCGCACTGCAGGTTCTGGTCGTGGGGTCGGGCGCGTCGCTCGGCCGCGAGGGGGCGCCCCGCCAGTTCGCGGCCGCACTGGGCGACGCGGGCACCTCGCGCTGGGCGCTCACGCCGCACGACCGGGAGATCCTGCTGTTCTGTGCCGCGGGGGCGGGACTGGCCGCGGTCTACAGCGTTCCCCTCGGCGGGGCGTTGTTCGCCACCCAGATCTTGATGCGGACCTGGCATCCGCGCGCACTCGGCACCGCGCTCATCACGTCGAGCCTGGCCGTCGCGGTGGCCTCACCGGTCACGCACGAATCGCCACCGCTGGACTGGCCGGACCCCTCACTGTCCTATCTGCTCATCGCCGTCGCGCTGGTCATCGCGCCACTCGCGCTCGGCATCGGCCTGCTGTTCAACCGGCTGATGAGCGCGGCACGGCCCGCGGCAGCGGTGACGTCCTGGCTCCTGGTGCCCGCGATCGCGGCGGTGGGCCTGCTCGTCGGGATCTGCTCGCTGTGGTGGCCCGAGCTGCCGGGCAACGGCAAGAGCATCCTGACCGTCAGCCTCGACAGCGGCACGACGCTGGGCGCCGCCGCGGCGATCCTGTTCCTCAAGCCGCTGCTGACCGCCTCATACCTGCGCGCAGGGGCGGTCGGCGGCCTGCTCACACCGGCGCTTGCCACCGGTGCGGCCATGGGCTCCGTTGTCGCGCTTGCTGTTTCGGCATGGACGGACTTCGCTCTCAGCGTGCCGGCCGTGTCACTCGCCTGCGCCGCAGGCGTTCTGGCGATCACGCAGCGGGCTCCGATGTGGGCGGCGCTGTTCGTCTGGGAACTGGCCAGGCCGCCGTGGTGGCTGCTCGTCGTCTTCCTGGTGGCCGCGCTCGCCGCACACGGGCTGCGCGTCCTGACCGAACGGACGCGGACTACGGGGTCTTCGTCCACGCCCCCGCATCGCCGACGATTCCCACCGGCACCGCACCGCTCAGGCTGACGTTCTCCACACTCGGGCCGGCGGCCACGATCGTGGTGTCCTGCAGGATGGGCAGCACCGTCGACATGTTCCACAGTCGTGGTTCGACGGCGTCGATCACCTCGGCGATCGGCTCGGTGCCGTCGAGCGCCGCATCGATCTTCGGTTGCAGGCTGCGGTCACAGATGCCGGTGATGTTGCTCGGCGCCTGCACGAGTTCGCCCGACTCGGGATCGGGCGGGGGCGCCGACGGCGTCCCGGTGGCGCTCGGCGGGGGCGGCGGGGGCGGGTCATCGGTTCGGGGCGGCTGCGTTCCCGCGGGCGAGGCGGTCGGAACCGGTGTGGCCTCGAGCGCCCGGCAGCCGTAGCGCGAGGCCAGTGATGTCGCGAGGTCTCCCCCGGCTGCATGCCATCCGACCACCGCGTCCACCCTGTTGTTGGCCAGCGCCTCCCCGTAGAGCGTGACCGGGTCGAGCGCCAGCACGGAGGCCTCGATGCCGACATTGCGCAACTGGTCGGCGGCCGTGTTGGCCACCGCCACGGACGTCGGATCGTTCGCCGCCACTCCCAGAACCAGGGTCAGCGGCACGCCGTCCTTGGTGATCCGGCCGCGATCAGTGTCGGGCGCAGGCGTTCCGGGCGTCGGGGGCTGGGGGTTGTCCACCGGCGCCACCTCGTAGCCCGCGTCGGCGAGGAGACCGAGTGCAGCCTCGGTACCCAGTGCGGGTGGCGCGGTCGGCACGTATCCCGGGTCCGACGGCGACCGGACCTGAGCCTGTGCGAGCGTCACGGTGTTGTCGTCACCGGCGCCGACCGAGGCCAGCAGATCGACGTCGAACAGACCCAGGATGGCCTTGCGCACCTGCGCTTCGGCCAGCTTCGGTTGGCCCGCGCGCAGCGTCACCTGCATCACCCGGGGGGTCACGATCCGTGCGGTCCTGACGTCGGGTATCGCGCTGAGTTGCGCGAACGTCGCTGCACCGCCGTGGATCTGGGCGACCTGCGTGTCACCGTTGCGGATCGAGTCGGCGAGCGCGGCCGGCGTCCCGCCGCGGCGGAACAGCACCTGGTCGGGCTTGGCCGGGCCGCTCCAGAACCTGTCGTTGCGGGCGAGCAGGATCTCGTCACGCTGCGGGTCGATGTCGTCGACCCGGAACTTGCCCGCCGTGACGGGCATGGCCCGCGCCAGCCCGGCGCCGAACCCGCCCGGCACGTCCTTGACGATGTGCGCCGGGAGGATGTTGTTGAACAGTTCCCGCCACGCCGGGTAGGGCTGAGAGAACGTGACGACGGCCTGTTTGCCGCCCTCGACCGATTGGACTCCGGTGATCAGGTCATAACCGGCCGGGTCCACGACACCTGGCTGGCTGACCATCTGCTGCCACAGGTACCAGTAGTCGTCGGCCGCCACCGGCGCGTTGTCGGTCCACTGCGCCTCGGGCTTGATCGTGTAGGTGACGGTGAACGGATTCCGGTTGGTCACCTCGGCCGACTCGAGCAGGGCGGTGTCGAGTTCCCATCGCGAACCGGTTGGTGACGCCGGGTCCGGCACGGGCCGGAACGAGCTCGGCAGGACGAGCGCGGCGATCGCCGCGTTGACCGGGGACTGGTCGGACAGCAGGTGTGGGTTGAATCCCGGGCCGATCGAGTCGATGGCCATGATGATCTGCGTCGCCTTGGGCGGCGGCGGTGTCACGGACTCGGTGGTCTCGGTGCTCTGCGGCGCGGGCGGCGGGCTCACCGTGCAGCCGCCGAGCAGCAACGCCGGCACCGAAACCAGTGCGCCGAGCCTCGCGCAGGATTGGCGAGTTCGGTTCGGCACGCCACTCAGGGTATCGGCCGCCCGCCGCGCCACCGCACACACTCATTTCGTCGGCTCCATAAGTCTGATCATGGTGCGGACGAGCCTCTTTACCGGGCCGATGCGTGCACTTACAAAAACCTGAGAAATACCTGAGACAAACCTGAGATTTTTGGCATACTGGCCGTCGTGCCGCTCGGCACGTGGGGGTTCACATCGTGCCGATCGGCACATTCTCTTGGGGAGTTTCATGAAAGAACGTGTTCAGGGCTGCGTCACCGCGGGTGTGGCGCTGGTGGGCGCAGGCGTGATGGCCGTTTCGCCGGTCACGCCGCAGGCGCCCGAGGTCCTGAAAGCTCAGGTTGCGTTGGCCGCTGAGGCGGACAGGTACACACAGAGCGTTCCGGAGCTGTTCGCCCTGTCGGCCCAGCGCACCGCGTCCGGCCTGGCGGGGACGCCCCTCGGCGCGGTCGCGGCTGTGATCGCGCTGGCGCAGGGACAGGACGCCGCCGCGCTGGCGATCCTCGACGAGATCGTCGACGGTCCGCTGTGGGCGGCCGATCCGGCGATCTACGCCTTCGACGATCTACTTCCCGAGCCGATCGGTGGCGACGATCTCAACGACCCCACCACACCGGACGCTGACAGCGCGATCTCACAGTTCCGCGCGAACGTCCTCTACCAGGCACGCGAAGACATCAAAGAGGCCCTGGCCGACACGCTCGGCGTGGGCACGGCGACGCAGCCGACCGGCAACCAGGTCAGCGCCGTCTACGCCGCGGCCCGCCTGGCCGGCGGGTTCGCCGACTCCGCGGTTCGCACCGCGGGCAGCGCCGCGCTCGCACCGCTGGGCCTCATCGCGGTCGCCGAGGGACTGCAGAAGAGCCTCGACAGCGGCGACAACACGGACCTGTACCGGGCCCTGCAGGCCTACATCGACGGACCGAACTACGCGCTCGACCCGATCGTCTTCGCCGTCGACGACGTACTGCCACAGCCCACGGGCGGCGATCCGGCGACCGACCCCACCAAGATGGACGGCAGCGCGGTGTCGGACTTCCGCGCCGATGTGCTGCTGGCGCCGAGGGATGTCATCCGTGAGGCAGTCGCGGCGCCGCTGGGCGTCGACCCCGTCACCGGCGCGGAGGTCCAGAGCACCCAGACCGACGCGACCCTGAGGTCGGCGCAGAAGACGTCTGACGTCGAGGAGTCGCAGGCACCCGAGCAGGAGCGTCCCGCCAAGCGCTTCTTCAGCTCGCTGAAGGAGAACGCCGAGGAGGCTTCCGATCGGGCAGAGGAGCGCAGGGCCGAGCGGTCCGAGACCCGCGCCAAGCATCGCGCCGAGACGAAGAAGGCCTTCAGCGGCCTGCGTGACGCGGTGCGCGACGCGGTCACCCCGTCGAAGAAGAAGCCGGCGGCGGACAACGGCGGCGGTGAAACCGGGTAAGTCGGCGAGAGGAACCGGCCACGGCACCTGCCGTGGCCGGTTTTTCGTCGGCTAGTTGTGGGCCTTGGCCCGCGCCTTCGCGCGCGCACGCAGGCTGGCGGTCAGCTCCACCTTGCGCACCCGGACGATCTCCGGTGTGACCTCTACGCACTCGTCCTCGGCACAGAACTCCATGGCCTGTTCGAGGCCGAGTTCCAGCGGGCGGGCCAGCGTCTCCATGACGTCGGCCGTGGAGGACCGCATGTTGGTCAGCTTCTTCTCCCGGGTCACATTGATGTCGAGGTCCTCGGCGCGCGGATTGATGCCGACGACCTGACCCTCGTAGGTGTCATCGCCCGGTTCGACGAAGAACTGCCCACGGTCGGAGAGTTGGATCATCGCGAACGGCGTCACCGATCCCGTGCGGTCCGACACCAGCGACCCGGTGTGCCGGGCGCGGATCTCCCCCGCCCACGGCCGGTAGCCGTCGAACACCGCGTTGGCGATACCGGTGCCGCGGGTGAGCGTCAGGAAGTCGGTCCGGAAGCCGATCAGCCCGCGGCTGGGCACGATGAAGTCCATCCGGACCCAGCCCGCCGCGTGGTTGGCCATCTCCTCCATGCGGCCCTTGCGGGCGGCCATCAACTGCGTGATGGCCCCGACGAACTCCTCGGGGCAGTCGATCGTCATCGCCTCGAACGGCTCGTGCAGCTTGCCGTCGATCGTGCGCGTGACCACCTGCGGCTTGCCGACCGTCAGCTCGAAGCCCTCGCGGCGCATCTGCTCGACGAGCACGGCCAGCGCGAGCTCGCCTCGGCCCTGCACCTCCCAGGCGTCGGGGCGGCCGATGTCGACGACCTTGATCGACACGTTGCCGATGAGTTCGCGGTCCAGCCGGTCGCGCACCATCCGGGCGGTGAGCTTGTGCCCCTTCACCTTTCCGGCCAGCGGCGAGGTGTTGGTGCCGATCGTCACCGAGATCGCCGGCTCGTCGACGGTGATCCGCGGCAGCGCGTGGGCGTGCTCGGGATCGGCCAGCGTGTCGCCGATCATGATCTCGGGCAGGCCGGCGACCGCCACGATGTCACCGGCGATGGCCTCGTCCGTCGGATTGCGTTCGACGCCGACAGTGGCCAGCAACTCGGTGATCTTGGCGTTGGTGACCACCGGCACGCCGTCGACCTCACGCATCCACGCCACCTGCTGACCCTTGCGCAGCTTGCCCTTGTAGATGCGGATCAGTGCGAGCCTGCCGAGGAAGGCCGACGCGTCGAGGTTGGTCACCAGCGCCTGCAGCGGTGCCTCGGGATCGCCCTGCGGCGGCGGAATGTGTTGCAGCAGAACGTCGAAAAGCGGGTCGAGATTCTCACCCTCGGGGTTCCCGCCGTTGGCCGGCTCGACGGTGCTCGCGATGCCCGCCCGGCCCGAGGCGTACAGCGTCGGCAGGCCGAGTGCGAACTCCGCCGCCTTCTGCGCCTCCTCGTCGAGGTCCGACGCGACGTCGAGCAGCAGGTCGTGACTCTCGGAGACGACCTCCGCGATGCGCGCGTCCGGACGGTCGGTCTTGTTCACCACCACGATCACCGGCAGGTGCGCACCGAGCGCCTTGCGCAGCACGAAGCGGGTCTGCGGCAGCGGCCCCTCCGAGGCGTCGACGAGCAGCAGCACACCGTCGACCATGGACAGGCCGCGTTCGACCTCACCACCGAAGTCGGCGTGGCCGGGCGTGTCGATCACGTTGATGACCGTCATCCCGCCGTCGGCGTGGTGGCGGTGCACCGCGGTGTTCTTGGCCAGGATGGTGATGCCCTTTTCCTTCTCCAGGTCACCGGAGTCCATCAGCCGTTCGATCGCGTCGTCACCGCGGTGCGTCAACGCACCGGACTGCCGCAGCATCGCGTCCACGAGGGTCGTCTTGCCGTGGTCGACGTGGGCGACGATGGCGACGTTCCGAAAATCCACGTCGCTCAGTGTGGCAGCGCTTGACAGCGATCGCGAAATGCAGCAAGGCAGGTCACACCGCCCGCGCAGGCCGTGGCACAGTGGGTAACCGCATTACCACCACGATCGCGACCGGCAGGGATCCCCAATACGTGACGACGTCCAAGTACGCCGACCTCAGGCCGAAGAAGAAATGCTGCCGCAGCAAGCCGCGCTGCAAGCGCTGCCCGCTGGTCCTGCATCGCGTCCACAAGGCCGAACTCAACGGCATCCGCGGCAAGGAACTGGAGAAGGTGTTCAAGCGCGCCCGTAAGCACTGACCTGCGAGTATCGTCGATGACAGCCGTCGAAAGGCGTCATTCCGGCGGCCGGAGGTACACCATGTCGGTCTACGAGGTGCTCACCGTCACCCTGATCGTCGTGCTGGCAAGCGCCACCGTCATCGCGCTCTACGTCGGGATGATGAACTGGTTCCGTGCGGCCTACGTCGTGCGGTGCGCCGCTTGTCACCACCTGACGGTCTCGTCGGCGAACGAGCCGCAACAGTCCTGCCCACACTGCCGCCACCCGGTGCTGCTGCACCCGGTGCACGCGGTGCACCACCCGCGCAGCGTGCGCCAGTTGCGGGTGGTCGGCGACCGCCTGCGCTACTGAGGCGGGGCATCAGGAGCAGTGCGGCCGGCAGGAAGCAGACCGCACCGCTGAACGTGCCTGCGCCCGGCGAAGAAAGCACGTCACCGATCGGGCATCGGCTCCAGCGGCCCGGGTGACCCCAGCGCGACGGCCAGGTCGGGCAGCCATGCCCGATCGGCGGGCACCCACGACAGGTCGTCGAGCTGTGCGGCGCCGACCCACCGCAACGCGCGGTGGTCGTTGGGCGCCAGCACGCCGCCCGCCTGGGTGACGAGGTACGCCCGCAACAGCATCGAGTCGGTCAGCGCGACGTCGGCGCCGAGCCTGGCGCCCACCGTCACCTCGATGCCGAGTTCCTCACGGAGCTCACGGATCAGCGCCGCGGCATCGCTCTCCCCCGGCGCCGCCTTGCCACCCGGCAGCTCCCACAGCCCGGCCAGTTCGGGCGGCCTGGCGCGCTGCGCGACCAGCAGGGACGTGCCCGAGATCAGTGCACCCGCAACGACGATCTGCCCGCTCATCGCCGCCGACGGTATACCGTCGATCGCATGGCTGTGTTAACGGACGAGCAAGTCGACGCCGCACTGCCCGACCTCAACGGCTGGCAGCGCGCCGACGGAGCACTTCGGCGGTCGGTCGAGTTCCCCGCATTCCTCGACGGCATCGACGCCGTGCGGCGGGTGGGCGAGCACGCCGAGGCGAAAGACCATCACCCCGACATCGACATCCGTTGGCGGACAGTCACTTTCGCCTTGGTCACCCACTCCGAGGGTGGCATCACGGAGAAGGACGTGGAGATGGCTCGCGATATCGACGGGATCGTCGACCAGTCGTAGCGATCCAGGCCAGGGTCGCCAGGGTCGCGACGATGTAGATCAGGCCCGCCCAGGCCAGGTACCAGGGCCTGCCGATCTCCCAGATGGTCGGCTGGGCGAAGCTGAGCAACCACGGCACGCCGATCAGGGTGAGCGCGAGCCAGCCCCAGCCCAGGATCCGCGCACCCGGCAGGTCGCTGCGCGGGCCGTGCAGCAGCCAGATCATCAGCGGCAGCACCCACACCCAGTGATGCGTCCACGAGATCGGTGACAGCAGTAGGCCGAACAGTTCCACCACCACGATCGCGCCGAGGCGGTCGGCACTGCCGCCGATCGCCCGCCACGCCAGCACCGCCAGTACCGCGGTCAGCACAATTCCGGCCACCACAGCCGGTCCGTAGCCGGCGTCGTGTCCGAGGATTCGTGAGATCCCGCCGCGCCAGGACTGATTGAACGACGTCCCGATCGGCCCCACCCGATCGGCGTCACCGAGCAGTTCGGTGAAGTAGCGCCGGGTCTGATCGCCGACGACGAGCGCCGCGACCCCGATGGTGCCGGCGAAGACGACCGCGGAGAACACCACGGCGCCCCACCGGCGGGCGCCGACGAGGTACAGGCCTGCGACCGCGGGCGTGAGCTTCACCCCGGCGGCCAGTCCGACGAGCAGACCCGAGAGCCACCACCGGGTGGAGAGCACCGCGTAGAGCACCGCGAGCACCAGCAGGACGTTGACCTGTCCGTAGTCGAAGGTGCTGCGCAGCGGTTCGAGCCAGATGCCCACCGCCGTCCACAACATCGCGATCCGCCGGTCGCCTGGAGCGCCGCCCGAGAGCAGGCGCTGACTGACCCGCACCACGCCGTAGAGCGCGGCGATGATGCCGACCTGCCACGCGAATGCCACCAGGCCGAACGGCAGCAGGTGCATCGGGTAGAAGACGATCGCGGCGAACGGCGGATAGGTGAACGGCAGCGGGAAGTCCGGCGTCTGATCGGCGTAGACGTAGTCGTAGAGCGTGCCGGGTCGGTCGAGCGCGCCGGCGCCGCCGACATAGACGTGCAGGTCGACGAAGTTCGCGCCGTTGGCCGCCAGGTAGGTCCAGGCGAAGCGGGCGGCGACGCTCAGCACCAGCAACACGGGTGCCGCAACCGCGAGTCGCGTGGCGAGCGGGCGGTGCTTCGGCCCCGGACGGGCAGCGGGTGAGGCGTCTATGCCGACGACTTTAGACATCGGCCCCCGAGTAACCGATTACCTACACCTCAGTCACGGTTGCATAAATGCCACACGTGTCACTTGAGTAACACCAGTAACTCCGTAGCTTCGGGTGCAGGCCTGCTGACAACCGATTGGGAGAATCATGAAGTTCACCAGAAAAGCGTTCGCCACCAGCGTTATTGCCGCCGCGGGCGCCCTTCCGCTCGCGCTGGCGTTCAGTGCAGTCGCCACGGCGCAGCCGGCCGCCCCGGCGCCCGTCCCGGCGGTGCCGGGCCTCGAGCAACTCGCCAACGCGCCGCAGATGCTGCAGGGCTTCGCCTCGGCTCTGACGGGCACCCCGGCCGCGCCGGTCACCCCGCCGCCCACCGCCAGCGCGCAGCTGACGCTGCCGCAGACGCCCACCGCGCCCGCCGCGACGGCACCCGCGGCGACGTCCCCGCTTCCGGGGATGCCCGCCACCAGGCCCGCAGCGGCGGCGCAGCCCGCAAGCGGACCTGCCGGGGCACTGCCGTCGGCGGACATCAACATCCCGCAGGTGCCGGGCATGCCGGTGCCGCTGCCGCAGAAGATCTCGCTGCCCGGTGACCTCGGCGGGCTGGCGTCCCTGATGCCCGGCGGCTCGCCGCTGGCCAACCTCGCGCCGAAGGCCGCCCCGGCCGTGCCCGCAATCGCGGCCGCGCCCGCAATCGCGGCCGCGCCGGTGGCAGCGGCCGCACCTGCGGCGCCGGTCCTGCCCGCAGGTCCCGCGGCTGCGGCGGCGATGTTCCCCGTCTCCGCCCTGCCCTGATCACGCCCCACCACACCGTCTAGGAGTGCCATGTCACGGATCAGGACACTGCTCGCCGCAGCGGCCGCGGTCGGCTCGTCGGCCGCCCTGCTGCTGAGCAGCGGAACAGCCAACGCCCAGCCCGCTCCCCCGCTGCCGATCGACGCGTTGCAGGCGCCCGGCCTGCCGGCGATGGAGAGCCTCGGGCCGGCCATCCAGCAGGCGGCGGCCGACCCGAACAACGCCGTGTCGATGCTGATGGCGGCCGCTGCGGCATTCGCCGGAAACTCGTCGGCACCGCCTGATTCGCGCAATGTGGCGACCGCGGTCAATCAGTTCGTGGCCGAACCGGTTGCCCATGTCCCGGCGGCAGGGGCGCTCCCGGGCACCGAGGCGCATCTGCCTGCCGGCGTCGATCCCGCGCATGCAGTCGGTCCGGCACCCGAGGCCGCGCCGGACGCCGCTGCGCTGGCGGCGCCCGTGCCGGCTCCTGAGGCGGCCCCGGCTCCGGCTCCCGAGGCGGCTGCACCGGCACCGGCTCCGGCTCCTGAGGCGGCTGCACCTGCCCCCGCTCCCGAGGGAGCCGCGCCGGCTCCGGCGCCCGCACCGGGCGGCGCGCCGACGTTCAGCCCGGACAGCCCGCCGACACAGGACTTCATGTATCCCTCGATCAGCAACGGGTGCACGAAGGACGGCGGAAACGTTCTGGCGACGGCGATCTCGGTGGCGGGGCCGGCGAAGATCCCGACGCCGGGACCGCGCCCGGGGCAGACCGCCTACGTGTTCACCGCGGTCGGCACGCCCGGTCCCGCGGCCGAGCAGGCGTTGCCGCTCAATGTCACATGGGTCAACCTGACCACCGGCAAGTCCGGGAGTGCGACGCTCAAGCCGCACGCCGACATCAACCCGCAGGGGCCGACGACGATGACGGCGATCGCCGACACCGGGTCGGGCAGCATCATGTCGACGATCTTCGGTCAGATCACCACCACCGAGAAGCAGTGCCAGTTCATGCCGACCATCGGGTCGACGGTCGTGCCCTGACCTGTTACGCGAAAACGAATTCCCGGTCGTCAGGCGTGTACCGCCCGACGGCCGGGAATTCCGTTTATCGGGTGGGTCAGTAGGCCATGAAGAGGATGGCGTCGCGGTCGTAGTCGCGACCGGGATGCGCCTCGCTGAGGTGGGCCTGAGCCTTCTCGACCAGGTCGTCCTCGTCCTTACCGGTGATGGCTTCCCCGCACGGGCAACTCAGATGTGTCTTCATGGGTCCATTCTGCACACATGCGTCACCGGGCATGTCGGGATACGCCGACGCCGAAACTGCGCCCAGGGCTGCCGGGCGCCACGCCTGACGACCCTGTACGCAGTCTCGCGGCCGGGTCACAGCCCACGCTCGCCCAGCCACCCGTCGATCCGCTCCGCGACGTCCGCCCAGCCCGGCTCGAGCATCATGTTGTGCGCCATGCCCGGGAAGATCTCCGCCTCGGTGCCGTAGGCGCGCGCAGTCGACTCCACCTCGGCCACCGTGAAACACCGGTCGTTCTCCCCGCCGAGCACCAGCATCGGGGCCGTCACGCGCTCCGGTCGACACTTGTCCCATCCGAGTGTGTCGAGGGTGAGTCGCCCCACCAGTTCCTCACCGAGCCGCGCGGCGTAGCGCGCGACGTCCGCTTCGGGCAGCGACGCCGAGAAGAACATCTCGCGGGCCCGCGTCGCCGTACCGACCGACTGTCTACCCCGCAGCGTCACCCCGGCCGCCTGCACCGGGTGGTGACGCCAGAGCCGTCCCATGTATCCGACGATGCCCGACACCGGCATCGACGCGACCAACACACCGGCCTGCGCATGATGGGTTTCGAGGTACTTCTGCACGACGGCGCCGCCGAGAGAGTGTCCGATCAGGACCGGCTCGGACCCCAACTCATCGGCCACCGCGGCGACGTCCTCGACGAAGTGGGCCAGTGCGCAGGAGCGCGGCCGCGGATGAGTGCGGCTACCTCCGTGGCCACGCAGACTGACTGCCAGTGTGCGGTAACCGCGCTCGGCGAAGAAGTCGAGAAAGTGCTCGTCCCAGCACCACGCGGCGTGCCATGATCCGTGGACGAACAGCAGCGGCGCCGGGTGCCCCGACGTGCAGCCGCCCTTGTCGATCACCTCGAGCCCCTCGACCATGCCCATTCTCGGAGAATTGCACGAAGCTCCGGCGTCCCGTGCGTATTCGACTACTCGAAGTTCAGGCCTTCGCGGCCTTGGCCGCCGCCTTGGCCTGCTTCTTGTACGAACGCACCCGCTCGAGCGATCCGGCGTCGGTGACGTCGGCGACCGACATGTGCGAACCCGCCTTGCCGTAGTCACCCGCCGCCGCGCGCCAGCCCTGCGGCGTCACTCCGTACTGCTTGCCGAGCAGCGCCAGGAAGATGCGCGCCTTCTGATCGCCGAACCCGGGCAGTGCCTTCAGCCGGCGCGCCACCTCGGTGCCGTCGGGATCGCCGTCGGTCCACAACGCCGCGGTGTTGCCGTCGTACTGGTCGACGATCACCTGGGCCAGCGCCTGGATGCGCTTGGCCATCGAGCCCGGGAACCGGTGCACCGCAGGGCGTTCGGCGCACAACGCGGCGAACGCCTCCTCGTCGTACTCGGCGACCTGGCGGGCGTCGAGACCGCCGAGCCGGTCGGCGAGCTTCTTCGGCCCGGCGAACGCGACCTCCATCGGGATCTGTTGATCGAGCAGCATCCCGACCAGCAGGGCGAACGGGTTGTCCTCCAGCAGAGCATCGGCCGCCGGATCCTGAACCAGCTGCAGTTTCGGCACGGGCTGTCCAATCTTTCGGGGCGCACAAGGCATGAGCAGGTGGGAAACAACGTATCCGTCGAGCCGGCGAGTGGCTGCCGGCGGCAGTCAATCTCTTCTCGAGACGCCTCTGCGTGCGGCGTCTGTGAGCGATGGGCATGCCCTACGCCGGTTTCGCCGATGCCCATTGCTTCGACACCTCGACGGCGTGGTGATCAAGGTTACGGTGCGTCGGAATCGCTGTATCGCGCATAAACCGAGCGGTAACCGCGACGACGGGCAAGCGGTGCCAAGGCTGCGCCCAACCCTCTTGAGGCCATTCCTGCAACTCCCGGCAGGCCGATGTCTTCGCGATACTCGTGCGCTATCAGGACCATCTGGAGAAAAGTGGGCAACTGTGTCCTCGAGCTGAACTTCCCGTCGCTGGCCAGGCCGAAGTAAGTCTCGAAGAATGTCTCCATTCTCAGTGCCGGGCGCAGTGTCACCGCGACTGTGGCCGAATCGCTGAACGGGTTGCCCCAGACATGGTCCGCACCGCGGGGAACGACCACCAATTCGCCGGCTTCGGCTACCCGAGTCGTGCCTGCGGTCTTGATCTGCACACGGCCCGAAACAATTTCGAACCGCTCCTCTGCCCGCGGGTGGACATGCGGGCGAGGCAGGAAGCCACCCGCTGCCATTTCGATGCTGAGCTTGAGAAACGTTCCGCCCGTTGTCGCAGCAGTTTCGAGGAAGGTCAACCGCTCGCCTGTGAGCGGGTGCTCGATCGTGTCTCCGACATGCGCCATTCGAACCACCCCGTCCCCTCGCGGACCACAAGTCTCACCCGCCGCGCCTCGAGATGTCAGGAAAAGAACGATTCCACTGACTCGCGTGCGAATCGAATTCGATTCATTGGTCCTGCTGACCCGCGTTCAGTGGCCATTCAGCGAACGGGTTGTCCTCCAGCAGAGCATCGGCCGCCGGATCCTGAACCAGCTGCAGTTTCGGCACCGCGCCGGTCTAAGGTGACCAGAGGCTGGTGAGGTGAGATGTCTGGCGAGCTCGCTTTGGTGCTGGCGGCGGTCCTGCTGCTGGCGGCGGTCGCCGCCGCGGTCGCGGTGGTGCGCACCCGCCGCGTCGTGGCCACTCCGACCGAACGCGCGGTGCACGCAGCCCTGCACACCGCGTCGCTGGCGGCCCGCGCCCTGCGACAGGGCCTCGACACCGAATCCGCACAGACGTCGGCGCCGTTCCTGCGCGGCCTGACCGGTGCCGACGGCGTGGCGCTGTTCGGCCGCGACGGCGATCTGCTGGCCCGCGATCCCGCCGACGAGCCGGTCTGGACGGCCGATGTGGTCGAGGACTGCGAACGCACGGCGGCGCAGTCCATCTCCGGAGAGCGCCGGGTGCTCGAGGCCGGCCGGACGTCGGCGGTGGTGGCCCAGCCACTCCTGGCGGAAGACGGCGACGTGCTGGGCGTCCTGGTCGTGGTCACCACCCGCACGCCGGGCCCGGGCCTGCTGGGCGCTGTCGGAGAGGTCGCCCGGTATGCGGCCAGTCAGCTCGAACTCGCCGAACTCGATGCGTCGCGGGCCCGGCTCGACCGCGCCGAGGTGCTCGCGCTGCGCGCCCAGATCAGCCCGCACTTCATCTACAACGCGCTCAACACCATCGCCTCGTTCGTGCGCACCGATCCCGACCGGGCCCGTGAGCTGATCCTCGAGTTCGCCGACTTCACCCGCTACTCGTTCCGCGCGGCGGGCCCGTACACCACGCTCGCAGAGGAGCTCCGCAACATCGACCGGTACCTGACGCTCGAGCGGGCCCGGTTCGGCACCGCGCTGGACGTCCGCCTGCAGGTGGCCCCGGAGGTGCTCAACGTCGTCGTGCCGTTCCTTGCCCTGCAGCCGCTGGTGGAGAATGCGGTGCGGCACGGCCTGGTCGGGCAGGCCGGCGGCTCGGTGGAGATCATCGCCCGCGACGAAGGGTCGGACTGCGTCATCACCATCGAAGACGACGGCGCCGGAATGGATCCCGCCGCGCTGCGGGCCGGATCGGGCGACGCCCTGAACGCCGCCGCCAGCGAGTCCGCGCACGTCGGCCTGACGAATGTGGACCATCGGCTGCGGGCCGCGTTCGGCAACGATTACGGTCTGGTGGTCGAAACCGCGATCGGTGCGGGCACCAAGGTGATGATGCGGGTGCCCAAGTTCCGCTCCGGGGTCCGGGCCAGCGGAGGTGCGTTCGGGTGAGGGTCAGATGACCGGCCTGACGGTGCTCGCCGTCGACGACGAGGCGCCCGCCCGCGACGAACTGGTCTATCTGCTGAGCCGCCATCCCGGCATCGCCCACGTGCACAGCGCCGCCGACGCCGCCTCGGCGTTGCGGGAACTCAACCAGCGCACCATCGACGCGATCTTCCTCGACATCAACATGCCCGGCCTGTCCGGCATCGAACTCGCCGGTGTGCTCGCCAACTTCGCCCACCGCCCGGCGGTCGTGTTCGTCACCGCCCACGAGGACAAGGCGGTCGCCGCCTTCGACGTCGGCGCCGTCGACTACCTGCTCAAGCCGATCCGCGAGCAACGGCTCGACGAGGCGGTGCGCCGCGTCTCCGCCGCGCGGTCGGTCGAACCTGCGCCCGCTGAGACCGTGCCGGCGCCCGACTCCGACGTCATCCCCGCCGAGGTCGGGGGCGTCACCCATCTGGTGCCGCGGGAGAGCATCGGCTGGGTGGAAGCGGACGGCGATTACGCGCGGCTGCACTCGGCGTCCGGCTCGCACCTGGTCCGGATCCCCCTGAGTACTCTCGAAACACATTGGCGCAACTACGGATTCCAGCGCATTCACCGCTCCTACCTGGTGGCACTGCGGCTGGTGACCGGTCTGCGCACCGCCGACGGCGCGGTGCTGGTGCGACTGCGCGCCAACGGCGCGTCGCCCGCTGTCGAACTGCCGGTGAGCCGGCGCCAGGCCCGGGAACTGCGTGACCGTGTGGTGCGCGACCCCATGCGGCACCTCAAACCGGCCGGTGGCGATGACTAGCGGCGGCCAACCCGACCGGCCGCAGCGCGAGCGCGTCGTACTGGCCCACCGCCGCGGCGCACGCATGGTGCGTACCCGCGTCGAGGTGCAGGAGCAGACCCAGGTCGGCGACGCCCTGGTGCGCGGCCTGGTGCGCGCGCAACTGGGCCTGGCCCTGCGGCTGGCCGCCGTGGTGCTGTGCGCGGTCACCGCGATCGTCGTGGTGAACAGCGCGTTCCCCGGCTTCGCCGACATCGACGTGGCCGGTGTCCGGGCCAACTGGCTGATCCTGGCGGCGCTGGCCTATCCGCTGCTGTACGGCGTCGGCCGCCTTTACGTGCGGCTCGCCGAACAGGCCGAGCGGGATTTCGTGCGCGTCGTCGACAGCGAACCGTGACCGGCTCCCCGCTGACCGCGGCCGCGCTGCTCGCCTCGGCGCTGGCAACCATCGCGATCGGTGCGTACGGAGTCCGGTTCTCGCGCACCACCTCCGACTTCCTCGTCGCGTCGCGCAGCGTCGGCTCCCAGTGGAACGCCGCTGCCATCTCCGGCGAATATCTCTCGGCCGCATCGTTTCTCGGCGTCGCCGGTCTGATCGCCAAGTACGGCGCCGACGCGCTGTGGTATCCCGTCGGCTTCACCGCCGGTTACCTCGGGCTGCTGCTGTTCGTGGCGGCGCCGCTGCGCCGCTCGGGCGCCTACACGGTGCCCGACTTCGCCGAGTTCCGCCTGGGGTCGGCCCGGTTGCGCAAGGTGGCGATGCTCACCGTCGTCGTCATCTGCGTGTTCTACCTGGCGCCGCAGTATCAGGGCGCCGGGCTGGCGTTGAAAACGCTTCTCGGCGTTCCCGTCTGGATCGGCCCGTTGGCCGTCGGCGCGATCGTCGTCACCAATGTGGTCGCCGGTGGCATGCGGTCGATCACCTTCGTCCAGGCGTTCCAGTACTGGTTGAAGCTGACCGCCGTCGCGGTCCCCGCCCTGGCACTGACCGGGTTGTTCTTCAGCGGCGGCGGGGAACTCGGCGGGCCGCTGCCACCGACCGTGCAGCAGGACACCACCGTCGCGATCGAGACCGACGTGGTGGTGCAGGTCGCCGCACCGGCCGGGATCACTGTCACCGGAACCCTCGACGGGACCCCGGTGGCCGACGCCGGCATCGGCGCGACGGGCGAGCACACACTCGGCGCGGGCAGCACGCTGAGTCTCGCCGCCGGAACGGCCACGCCCGTTGTCGCAGGCACCCCCGGCGCGGGCTCGGAATGGCTCGCGTCCGGCGGCGGCCTGGGCGGCGATCATCCGCTGTACCAGGTGGTGTCGATCATCATCGCGACATTCCTGGGGACCATGGGCCTCCCGCACGTGCTGGTGCGTTTCTACACCAACCCCGACGGCCGGGCGGCGCGCAGAACCGCGCTGGCGGTGATCGCACTGCTGTCGCTGTTCTATCTCTTCCCGACCCTGCTCGGGGTGTTCTCCCGGTTGTACGTGCCGCAGCTGCTCATCACCGGCACCGCCGACGCCGCCGTGCTGCTCGCCCCTGGCGCGGCGGTCGGCGGGGTGGGCGGGCAACTACTCGCAGCGCTGGTGGCGGCCGGGGCGATCGCCGCCTTCCTGGCGACGTCGTCGGGCCTGCTGGTCAGCATCGCCGGTGCCCTGGCCACCGACGTGTTGCGCGGCCGGGTGCGTGACTTCCGGGTGGCCGCCCTGGTCGGCGGTGTCATCCCGATCCCGTTGTCGCTCATCACCTCCGGCCTGGAACTGTCACGCAGCGTCGGCCTCGCGTTCGCGGTGGCCGCTTCCACGCTGTGCCCCCTGTTGGTGCTGGGCATCTGGTGGCGTGGACTGACCGCACTCGGGGCCGCCTGCGGGCTGGTGGTCGGCGGGCTGGTGTCCGGGACGGCGGTCACCCTCGCGATCACCGGCGCCGTCGACGAGCGGGCGCTGGCAGGCTGGCCTGCGGTGGTGACCGGCTATCCCGCTGCCGTGAGCGTGCCGTTGGCCTTCGCGACGATGATCGTCGTCAGCCTGTGCGACCGCCGCGGCGCACCGCGCGACGTCGCACAGATCTTCGCCCGTATGCACGTCCCCGAACGACTCGGGATGGGCATCGAACGAGTGCCTCGAGGCTGAGCTCCTGGCAGCGCGCCGTTCGTCGTGGCCGATCGACCGCTCACCGCAGCCGACCACGTCCTTGCCGTGTGACCTGCGGGAAAGGTGGGTATGTGACCCACATCTCAGCTAGCTTCGCCGATGAGCCGGTTCACACACACGAGGTCAGGAGTCACCGTGCCCGAGACCATGCCCTCGGATCCCGCGGCCGCCATCAGCGGCCAGCGGTATCTCGAGGTCCAAGCCAGTCCGGAATTCCAGGAGCTGCGAAGCAGGCTGCGCCGCTTCGTGTTCCCGATGACCGCGTTCTTCCTCGTCTGGTACGGCCTCTATGTCGTGCTCGGCGCCTTCGCACACGACTTCATGGCCATCCAGGTGTGGGGCAACATCAACGTCGGGCTGATCGTCGGCCTCGGGCAGTTCCTCACCACCTTCCTGATCACCGGGCTGTACGTCCGCTTCGCCAACCGGGAACTCGACCCGCGCGCCACGAAGATCCGCACCGAACTGGAAGGTGAGCTCACGTGAGCGTCCTGGCCGCCGAGACGGTGGGCAACACCGCCGCCAACATCGGCATCTTCGCGCTGTTCGTGGTGATCACGCTGATCGTGGTGATCCGGGCCAGCCGCAACAACCGGACCGCCGACCAGTTCTTCACCGGTGGCCGCGGATTCTCCGGGCCGCAGAACGGCATCGCGATCGCCGGCGACTACCTGTCGGCCGCAAGCTTCCTCGGCATCGCAGGCGCCATCGCCGTCTACGGCTACGACGGCTTCCTCTACTCGATCGGCTTCCTGGTGGCCTGGCTGGTGGCCCTGCTGCTGGTGGCCGAATTGCTGCGCAACACCGGCAAATTCACCATGGCCGACGTGCTGAGCTTCCGGCTCAAGCAGCGGCCGGTCCGGGTGGCGGCCGCGACGACGACGCTGACCGTGTCGCTGTTCTACCTGCTGGCCCAGATGGCCGGTGCGGGTGGGCTCGTCGCCCTGCTGCTGAACGTCACGAGCAAGAGCGGCCAAGCCGTGGTGATCGCCGTGGTCGGTCTGCTGATGATCGTCTACGTACTCGTCGGCGGCATGAAGGGCACCACCTGGGTGCAGATCATCAAGGCGGTGCTGCTGATCACCGGCGCGGGTCTGATGACGGTCATGGTGTTCGTCAAGTTCGGCCTGAACTTCTCCGAGATCCTCGGCTCGGCACAGACCGCCATCTCCGGCGCCACCACCGAGGGTGTCGCCAGTCGCGACGTGCTCGCCCCGGGCGCGCAGTACGGCGGATCGCTGACGAGTCAGATCAACTTCATCTCACTCGCGCTCGCGCTGGTGCTCGGCACCGCGGGCCTGCCGCACGTGCTGATGCGGTTCTACACCGTGCCGACGGCCAAAGAGGCCCGCCGGTCGGTGGTCTGGGCGATCGCCCTCATCGGCGCGTTCTACCTGTTCACTCTCGCGCTGGGCTACGGGGCGGCGGCCATCGTCGGACCCGACCGCATCCTCGGCGCCCCCGGCGGGGTCAACTCCGCCGCTCCGCTGCTGGCGTTCGAACTGGGCGGGGTGATCCTGCTCGGTGTCATCTCGGCGGTCGCCTTCGCGACCATCCTCGCCGTGGTGGCCGGACTGACGATCACCGCGTCGGCCTCCTTCGCCCACGACATCTACGCGTCGGTACTCAAGGCGCACAAGGTGACCGAAGCCGAACAGGTGAAGGTCTCGCGTATCACGGCCGTGGTGCTCGGCGTGGTCGCGATCGGCCTCGGCATCCTCGCCAACGGCCAGAACGTGGCGTTCCTGGTGGCGCTCGCCTTCGCCGTCGCCGCGGCGGCCAATCTGCCGACCATCGTGTACTCGCTCTACTGGCGCCGGTTCAACACCCGCGGCGCGCTGTGGAGCATGTACGGCGGCCTCCTCTCGACGATCGTGTTGATCGTGTTCTCCCCCGCCGTGTCGGGGTCGAAGACGGCCATGATCCCGGGCGTCGACTTCGCCTTCTTCCCGCTGGCCAACCCCGGCATCGTGTCGATCCCGCTGGCGTTCATCCTCGGCATCGTCGGCACCTACACCTCGCCCGACGACGAGAACCGCGAGGTCGCCGCTGAGATGGAGGTGCGGTCGCTCACCGGCATCGGCGCGGAGAAGGCCGTGTCGCACTGACCACGAACGGAATAACCGGGGCCGCCGGCGTCGCTGTCATCAGATATGTCTGACAACGCGCCGGCGGCCTCGTCCCCCGCCACCGACTCCCGGCAGGCGGTCAGCCGCTTCGCCCTCCCGTTGCTGGCGTACGCCTTCGCCGCGATCATGGTCGGCACCACGCTGCCGACGCCGATGTACGCGCTCTACGCCGAGCGCATGCATTTCGCGGTGCTCACCACCACGGTCATCTACGCCACCTACGCCGGCGGCGTGCTCTTCGCGCTGCTGGCGTTCGGCCGCTGGTCCGACGCGATCGGCCGAGGCCCGATGCTGCTCGCGGGCGTGGCGTTCGCGGTGGTGAGCGCGATGGTGTTCCTGGTGGCCGATTCGGTGCCGGTGCTGCTGGTGGGCCGGGTGCTGTCCGGACTGTCGGCGGGCATCTTCACCGGCACCGCGACCGCGGCGGTTATCGAGGCCGCCCCGCCGAGCTGGCGCGACCGGGCGGCCGCGGTGGCCACCGTCGCCAACATCGGCGGCCTCGGCCTCGGCCCGCTGCTGGCCGGGTTGCTCGTGCAGTACGCCCCGCAACCGCTGCATCTGGCATTCGTGGTGCACATCGCGATGGCCGCACTCGCCGCGATCGCGGTGTTCGTGGTGCCGGAGACCTCGAGCCGCGCCGGACGGATCGGTGTGCAGCGGCTGTCGGTGCCCCCGGAGACCCGCGCGGTCTTCGTCGTCGCCGCGCTGGCGGCGTTCGCCGGATTCGCCGTCACCGGATTGTTCACCGCGGTCGCGCCGTCGTTCCTGGCCGGCGTGGTGGGCATCGACAACCACGCGGTCGCCGGAGCCATCGCGTGCTCGATCTTCGCGGCCTCCGCGGTGGCCCAGGTGGTGGCCCGCCGGACCGCACCGCAGCGGGCCGTCGCGCTCGGCTGCGTGATCCTGTTCGCCGGCATGGTCATACTCGCTGTCGCGCTGGCCACTTCGTCACTGCCGGGACTGCTCGCCGCCGCGGTGGTGTCCGGTGTCGGTCAGGGCATCAGCTTCAGCCGCGGGCTGGCCGCCGTCGCTGAGCGCACGCCGCCGGATCGCCGCGCGGAAGTCAGCTCCACGTATTTCGTGGTCGCCTACATCGCCATCTCGGTTCCCGTAGTGGGCGAGGGCCTGGCGGCTCAGCATCTCGGATTGCGCACCGCGGGCGTGAGTTTCGCGATCGCGGTGGCGATACTGGCCGCGGTCTGCTTGCTCGCGATCCTCGCCCAGGAGCGACGGATGAGGGTGAGCACCGCCGCCGGCTGATACACCGTCACGGGTAGGGCAGCGGGGCGCCGTCCCGTTGTGCGAGCAGGATCGTCATCACCTGGATGTCCTGTGCCTGCTCGCTGATCATCACGGCGGCCGCTCGGCGTACCGCGTCGGTGTCGGTGTGGCGCACGGCGTGTGACGCCATGTCGATCCCACCCTGGTGGTGGCGCACCATGAGTTGCAGGAAGAGCACCTCGTTGTCGCGTCCGGTGCTGCGCTGCAGCCGGGTGAGGTCGGCGGGTGAGGCCATCCCCGGCATCGCCGTCGCCGCGTCACCCGGATGGTGGTGCTCGTCGTGGCCCATCCACGCCATCGGGGTGGCGGCGGCAGGCGGTGCGTCGACGAGCTGGAGCCAGCCGGTCATCTGACCGATCTCGGTGAGCTGGGTGAAGCGGATCTGCTCGGCGAGTGCGCGCACATCGGGCCCGGCGTCACGGACGAGCATGTCGGACATGGTGACCGCCTGTTGGTGATGGCTCGACATGTCCTGGGCGAAACCGGTGTCGACAGCCGTCATCAGCGGCGGGCGCGGCGGTGGCTCGCGATATGCGAGCGCGATCGCACCGCCGAGCACTCCCGCGGCGAGCAGCGCCACGATCCGCACCACGACCGTCCGCGTCATCGCGGCGGGTACACGGCGGGGTCGAGCCGCAACGCCATGAAGCCGTTGTCCGAGCAGGACACGAAGAGCGTGTTGCCGCGGAACTCCGGCGGCGACATGCACCAGTCGGCCGACAGGTCGAGCCCGATGATGCGGCCGTCCCGGATGATGTCGTTGCCGTTGATCTGCCCGTTGAGGATCGCCTGGGCGATGGCGACCGCACTGCTGGCAGGCGGCACGATGATGCCGCCGAACCGGACGTGCTGCGAGTTGGGCAGCCGGTCGTTCTTGCCGGTCTGCGCCGGCGGGTTGAAATAGGCGATCTCCCTGATGTTCTCGGGATCACGGACGTCGAAGACCCGGATGCCGGACTGGGTCCATCCGCACGCGAGCGCCTGCGGATTCTCCCGCCGGTCCACCGCGCAGTAGTGCGACTCGTAGCCGAAGGCACCGCTGCTGGAGGCGGTCGCGGCCCACGTGTCGAGGTTCTGCGGCAGGTTGATCTCGAGCTTGACGGTGTTCTTCAGCCGGAGGTCCGCAGGGTTCGCGGCGTCGAAGACCTTGACACCACCGGACCCGAACTCGTCGACGTTGAACAGGTACGGTGTGCCGCCATAGGTCACGTAGATGCTGTGCTGGCTGATCAGCCCGTCACGCCAGTGCTTGTATCCACGCAGCGGCAGCATCTGGTGCATAGTGGTGCCGGGCGCCACGCGATCCTGGATCGCCGAGGTGTCCAGGATGTTGAGGCCCTGGGCGGTGGACATGTACATGGTGTCACCGTCGGGACTGAACTCCATTCCGTGGCTGGCGAATCCGGCGGGCGCACTCCACACCACCGCCGGGTTCGCGGGGTCGACGAGGTCGACCGCGCTGGCCCACATCTGCCCCGAGGCCCAGTAGGTGTTCCCGTCGGGCGAGAAGCCCCCTTCGTGGGTCAGCATCGGGATCCGCACACCGGGCAGCGAACCGCGCCCGAGGTTCAGCAGGCGCGGGTGCGCGCAGTCGGTGGCGATGTCGTAGATCGAGATGTAGCCGAGCCCCATCACGAAGGGCACTCCGGTGCCGGCAAGCAGGCCACGGGCTTCGTTGACCTTCAGCGATTCCCAGGTGCCGTTCACCATGGCCGGTTCGCTGAGCATCGCGGTCGGTCGCGGATTGGCCGGATCGGAGACGTCGAGCACCTGCACGCCCTGGGTGTGGGGGAACGTCGATCCGATGTAGACGCAGTTCTTGTACGACGCGCTGGTCCACCCGGCCCCCGGTCCCTGGAACTGGCCGAGCAGATCGATGTTGCAGTGGTAGCCCTCGGTGCTGCGGCGGGAGTCACGATCGGCGAGCGGCACCTCGCCCTGCAAGCCGGTCTCGGGACGGTCTCCGAGCCGGCAGTTGGCCGTGGGCACCGCCGTCGGCCAGATGTCCTTCGCCTCGTCGAAGTCCGGCGGCAGCGTCGCCCAGGCGTTCGTCCCGCCGACGGCGACCAGCATCAGCAGCACCGTCACCACGACGAGGACACGGTCGAGCACCCTCCCGCCGATCCGGTGCCCATCCCCCGCCGGCGCACATCTCCCCATGACCGGAACGTAACATTCTCTAATCTATTAGAGAATGAAATGTGAATAATGGATATCTGTCGCGAGCGACAATTGGCACGCCGGGCGGCGACGTACAGGCCGGACGGGACGGGCCTGCAATAGACTCGAAAACATCGCCACACGCAGGAAGTACGACGCACCGCAGCGCCGGAGGGATCTCGCCGACGCGGGTATCACCCTGCTGGGCACTGACGGTTCGCGTGGTCTGAGTCATCCGCGGGTGGACCGCCATGCCGGTGTTCCCGCGGGCACCACGTCGTTCTATTTCCGCACCCGCAAAGCACTTTTGCAGGCGATCGGGAATCGCATCACCGAGCTCGATGTCGCCGATCTGTCGATGATGGCGGAGTTGGGGCATGACGAAGCCGGCGGCTACTCGGGCACCCTTGGACTCGCCCAGTTGGTGATGCTGTCGAGCACCGAGCCGTATCTGACGCGGACCCGGGCACGATTCGAGATCGTGCTGAGCGCCCGCCAGGACCCTGAGCTCGACGAGACGTTCCGGAATTACGGCATGCGCTTCTATGCCCTGGCGCGCGACGTCATCGCGCAGTGGTACGACGACCCCCACGTGCCCGACACCGTGATCGAGGAGCGGGCCGTCACCGTGCTGACGTTCATCAGCGGTGTGATGACGAGCTTCGTCAACGGCTACTCCGTCGTCTCCGACGCCGCACACCTCGACCGGCTGATCCGCCAGATGTTGCGCAGCAGCGACCTCGCGTGACGATCAGGCCAGGAAACGACTGACGTAGGGCGCGAAGCGCTCTCGCAGCTCCTCCTCGTCGATACCGAAGTCACGCCACGACGTCGAGATCCGGCCCAGCCGGCCCCGCTGGTGTCCGTCGAGGTAGCCGGCCATCGCCGCCCGCGCGTCGTCGGTCAGCGGTTCGTCGGCCAGCCGGTACACCGCCTCGGCGACGCTCATCTCGTCGGCCATGAAATCGTCGAACCGGACGTCGATCGAGCGGTCCGGTCCGAGCAGGTCGCGGTCCCGGATCAGCGCGGCGAGCATGCGCTCGAGCCGGTCGATCCACATCGCCGCCGTGTCCCGCACCGGCACCGGATCGCGGTGCATCCGTGCCGAATACGTGATCATCGCGATCATCGACAGCGCCACCGGCAGCGGGTCGCGGTGCGTGCACACCACCACTGCGCCCGGAAAGACCCGATCGAGCACCGGCAGCTGCTCGAGGTGCTGCGGCGACTTGAGCAGCCAGCGCCGGCCGCCGCGCAGGAACTGCATCGCCTTCAGCTGCGTGGCGAGGTAGCGGTAGTGCGGCGCCTGATCGTGGCCCTGGTAGTGGTCGCGCCAGCGCGGCACGTCGGCCAGCGTCTCGAACAGCATCGTGGAGAAGTCGTTGGCCAGCAGCTGGATCTCCTCGTGCACATGATCGGTGGTCATCTCGTGCATCAACCGGAAGTGCGGCATGACGACGTCCATCACGCTCACAGCGGCGTCCATCCGCAGCCTGCGGGGATCGGGCTCGACGCCCTGCTCACCCGGCATCGGGAACGGCTCGACGCTCTCCCAGTACGGCATCGTCCGGAAAGTGGTCGGCGCGGCCAGCAGATTGTGCAGATGGGTGGTGCCGGTCCGCGGCAGACCGGCGATCACGACCGGCGGAAGGAGTTCGATCTGGTGGATCTCGGGATGGCGGGCCAGCAGGTCGGTGAGTAGTAGCCGGTTCTTCAGCAGCTGCACCAGCATGACGTGGAAGTTGACCACGCCGGGGTCGTGCAGTCCGGAGATTTCCTGCAGCGCAGTGAGAAACACATCGAGACGGTCGCGGTAGTCATCGGCGCCGAAGTCGTGGAGCCCGGTTTCCGCACTGGCCTTGGCGTGCAGCGCGGCCGCGTCCAGCGGGCAGTCCGCGGCCATCATCGCCATCATGTCGCGGATCTGCTGCGCGTCGGCACTGAACTGCGGGTGCGCAAGATCGCCGAGCTCGACGACTGCGGCTGTGGTGTCGGTCACAGCGACTTATGTTACTCTGAGTTTCGTAATGACGACAGACCTGGGTCGCCCCCGGAATCCCCGCATCGACTCCGCCGTCCTCGACGCGACCGTCGACCTGCTCGGCCGGACCGGCTACGCCGCGCTCTCGGTCGACGCGATCGCCAGGCGGGCAGGCACCAGCAAGCCGGCCATCTACCGGAGGTGGCCCAGCAAGGCGCACCTCGTGCACGAAGCGGCCTTCCCGCTCGACGCGGCGGTGGAGCTGCCCACCACCGGGTCCCTGCCGGAAGACGTCCGGGAGATGGTGCGCCGCACCGCCGCCGTGCTCACCACTCCGGCCGCACAGGCGGCCCTGCCCGGCCTGATCGGCGAGATGGCCGCCGACCCCACGCTGCACACCGCACTGCTCGAGCGCTTCGGCGACATCCTCGGCCGCGGGCTGTCCGAACGACTGGCCGATGCCGGAACCCGCGGCGAGATCCGGACCGATGTGACCGCCGTCGACCTCACCGAAGCGATCGCCGGCATCACCCTGCTCGCGTTGCTCAGCCGGGGCGCCACCCTGGACGACGCCTGGGTCGAACGCACCGCCACCCTCATCACGAAAGGCATCAGCGCATGACCGGAGCCACCCACGAGTCGAGCGCCGCGTGGCGCGAACTGCTCGACACCCTCGGCAGTCTCGACCGCACCTTCCTCGAGGGCGACCGCGCCGTCACCGACGACCGCCACGTCGCGGACGGCTACCGCATGCTTGCGACCACCCTCGGGGTGGCCTTCGACACCTACCTGTTCGCCGACCCCGCCCGCCCGCGGTGGCTCGAGGTGAACTCGCCGTCGCGTCCCGACCGCCGATGGGGTGGCGACAACACCGACGCCTACTACTTCATGTGCCCGGTCGACCCGCAGCGCCGCTACCGCATCAGCGGCAACCGCGGCGACAGCGTCTACTTCTCGGTGACCGCCTACAACGAACCCGCCCCTGGTGCGTGGTCGGACCGCATCGTGGCGATCGTGCGCGACGACGACCTCGAGTTCACCGCCGACGGCGACTTCACGTTCGACTTCGGCCCGGCCCCGGACGCCGCGGTGCTGATGACCCGCGACTACCAGGCCGATCCGCGCACCGGGCGACCGGTGCGTTGGGAGATCGAGGCGCTCGACGAGCCACCGCCGTTCCGGCACGGCGACGCCGAAACCGCCTCGGCATTGCGCGCCTCGGCGGCCTGGCTGCGGACGATGTTCGCCATCCTGCCGCTGGCCGTCGGCGTGCGGGTCGACGACGCACTCGCGCACGGTCACGAGATCGCCTCGGTGGCCAACGAATTCGCCGACCCGTACCAGGTCCCGGACGCCAACTTCGGCTGGTCGGCGCGCGACGCGTGCTATGCCTACGGCAGCTTCGTGCTCGAGGACGACGAGGCCCTCGTGATCACCCACCGCCCGCCGCCCTGCCGGTTCTGGAATCTGGTGGTGTGGAACCAGTTCATGGCCACCCCCGGCGTGGCCGACGCCCGCAGTTCGGTCAACGGCCACCGCGCGGTGCCCAGTGCCGACGGCTCGGTGACGATCGTCGTGTCACCCGGCAGCACGGCGCACCCGAACTCGGTCACGACGCTCGGCTATCCCCGCGGCAACCTCGCGTTCCGGTGGTTCCTGGCCGACGGGGTGCCCGCCCGGCCGGAGGTGCGGTTGGTCAAGGCGGCGGACGCCCCGACCGAAATTTGAGTAGCACTACCTAGGCGGTCGCGGCATACCGTTTTCCCATGCCAGAACGCCTTTCCGAACCCCGGGTCGCAACGCTCCTGCCCGCCTTCTTCCCGTCCCCCGCCGAGGTCGCCGCGGGCACCCCGGCCACCCGCGACCGCGCCATCGACGTCATCCGCATCACCGCCCTCGTCGGCGTGGTTCTCGGCCACACCGTGATGGCCACCAGCACCATCCGCGACGACGTGTTCATCTGGAGCAATCTGCTCACCGCCTCGCCGGTGTTGCAGGCGCTGACCTGGGTGTTCCAGATCATGCCGCTGTTCTTCTTCGCGGGGGTGGCGGCGTGCGTGGACTCGTGGAAAGCCGGCGGATCCTGGGGCAACTGGCTGCTGCGCCGCTGCACCCGGCTGTACCGGCCGGTGTTCTACTACCTGGCGTTCTGGGGTGTGGCCCTGGTGACGCTGCGCGTGGTGCTGCCCGAACACGTCTACGAACCGATCGCCGGTATCAGCATCCAACTGCTCTGGTTCCTCGGCGCCTACGTGCTCGTGCTCGCCGCCGTCCCGCTGCTCACCCACATCACCACCACGGCCCGGCTGGCGGCGGCGGTGCTCGGCGCCTACGCGTTCGTCGCGGCGATCGACGTCCTGCGCATCAACATGGAGATGCCGAAGCTGGTGTCCTACCTGAACATGGCGGCCTGGCTCATCCCCGGCATGCTGGGAGTGGCGTACCGGCGACGGCTGCTCGACGGCCGCACCGCGCTGGGCGTCGGCGTGGCGATGCTCGGGGTGAATCTGGCGCTGCTGTGGTGGGGCCCCTACGAGCTGAGCCTGGTCGGCATCGAGACCCAGCAGCTCAAGAACATGACACCGCCGTCACTGCTGCTCGCCGGACACGCGATCATGATGTGCGCCTTCGCGATCGCCGCCGCACCCGCCATCAACCGGTGGGCACAGCGGCCCCGGGTGTGGTGGCTGGCCGCGATCGGCAACTCCGGAGCGATGACGCTCTACCTGTGGCACATGCCGGCCCTGCTGGCCATGCACCTGGTGTTCGACCACCTCGGCATGTCCCGATTCGACCCCGCCGCAGACGGTTTCGTGCTGCTGTCGGTGGTTCAGCTGGTGATCATGGCGGCGCTGATCGGCGTGGTGTTCGTGACGCTTCGCCCGCTGGAGAACAACCCGTTACCGCTGTGGGACGGCGGCCTGGTGTCGCGGCCGGGGCCGCGCAGCGCCGCGGTCGGCACCCTGCTCTGCGTGGCCGGCGCTGCCACGCTGGCCTCCGTCGGGTGGGGGCTCAAGGATCAGGGCCTGTGGTGCGTCGCGGTGATGCTGGTGGCGCTGGTGGGCGCCCGCGCGCTGGCCGGTGACGCGTCGGTGATCGCGCCGCGGGTCACCGAACGTGCGGCCACGGCGATCTGACCGCCGGATCGCCGAAGTGACCGCCGCGCTACCCGCTCTTGCGGCGGAACTCCCGACGGCTCTCCTGGGGGCCGTGTGCCCGGGGCTGCTTGCGGCCGCCGTCCTTGTGCGCGGCGCCGCCGCCCGCATTCGCCTTCTTGCGTTCCAGCGCTTCGCGGAACTTCTGCTTGGTGTCGTCCGGTGCGGCGGCTCCGGTCGTCTCGCCGTTGCTCTCGGTCACCGGTTCGTCAGCCATGAGCGCAGCGTAGCCTGCCCGCCCGCCGCCGTCGCGAGGTTTACCGGCGCCCCGGCGGCATGCCGTAGACATGCGAGATCGGCAGCGTCAGCAACACCCGCCGGTCGTCGACCATCGCCCGCCGGTAGTCATCCCAGTCCGGATGCTCTCCGGCGATGTTGCGGTACAACGCAATCAGCGCCTCGACGGTGTCGTCCCGGGGATCGGCGGCCGGAGGGGTCAGACTCGCCGTGCCCTCGGCCACCGCATACGACCACCCGTCGTCGGAGCCGACGTGCAGCGAGGCCCGGGCGTCACGGCGCAGATTGCGGGTCTTGGCCCGCGGTTCGGTGACCGAGACCTGGACGACGACCGCGCGGGGGTCGAAGTAGTAGCTGACGTTCGACAGCTGCGGCCGGCCGTCGCGCTTGATGGTGGCCAGCACGCCCAGCGAGTTGTTCGCGATCAGCGCCAACAGCTTGTCGTCGAACACCTGACGGCCCATGGACCGAGCCTACGTCTTTACCATCGATCTGATGACGGCGATCGACGGCAACACTTTGGACGGCGTTTCGGCCACCACCCTGTGGACGCTGCACAACCGCGGCTCCGAGGCCAAGCGGTCCGACGGCGTGATCCGCGACCCGTGGGCGGTGACGCTGCTGGACGCCATCGACTACGACTACCGCAAATTCGGCAAGCCCAACCAGTCGCACGGGCTGCGGGCCCGCGCGTTCGACGACGCGACGGCCGCCTATCTGCGCGCCCACCCCGGCGCGTCGGTGGTGGCGCTCGCCGAAGGACTGCAGACCAGTTTCTGGCGCCTGGACCGCCGCGGCGTCGCGGACGACGTGAGGTGGTACTCGGTCGATCTGCCCCCGGTGATGGCGCTGCGCGAGCAGCTGCTCCCGCGGGACGACCGGATCGTCGAGCTGGCCCAGTCGGCGCTGGACCGCAGCTGGATGGACCGGGTCGACGCGTCGCGGGGGGTGTTCATCACCGCCGAGGGCCTGTTGATGTACCTCGAGCCCGGCGACGTGCTCGACCTCCTCCGCGACTGCGCGGCGCGCTTCCCGGGCGGGCAGATGATGTTCGACTCGATCCCGCACTGGCTCAGCCGCCGCACGCTGAAGGGGCTGAAGCTGTCGGACCGCTACGTCACACCGCCGATGCCGTTCGCGCTCACCGCCGACGACGGTGTCGCCCTGGCCGGACGCATTCCCGGCGGGCGCGCGGCCCGCGACGTCGCCATGCCGCGCGGCCGCGGACTGTTCAACGTGCTGTTCTGGCCGGCCCTGGACCGGCTCGGGTTTCACCGCCGCAACCGGCCGAGTATCACGCTGCTGGAGTTCGGCGGGTGACCCGCTACGCCGCGTTCCTTCGCGGAGTGAACGTCGGCGGGGTGACCCTGAAGATGGCCGACGTGAAACGCGTCTTCACCGATGCCGGATTCAGTTCTGTGCGAACCATTCTGGCGAGCGGCAATGTCGTCTTCGACAGCCCAGCCGCGGTCGGCGGGGTCCGCGCGAAGGCCGAGAAGGCGCTGCGCGACGCGTTCGGCTACGACGCCTGGGTCCTGGCCTACGACCTCGGCACGGTGGCGGCCATCTCCGAGGCGTACCCGTTCGAGCGCGAGGTCGACGGGCACCACTCGTACGTCACATTCGTCAGCGATGCCGACGTGCTCGACGAGTTGGCCCTACTGGCCGACGACCCGGGGCCCGACGAGAAGATCGCCCGCGGTGACGGCGTCGTCTACTGGCAGGTGCCCCGCTCGGCGACGCTGCACAGCGCGATGGGCAAGACGATGGGCAGGAAGCGGTACAAGTCGTCGACGACCACCCGCAATCTCCGCACGCTGGACAAAGTGTTGAGGTGAGTACATTCGCGTAGGTGACAGGCACACCTACCCCGAAGGTCGACGCCAGCGCCCTGAAGGATGTCTCGGAGACGGCCCTGCTGACCCTGCAGGTCCGGGCACACGAGGCCAGGCGCCCCGACTCCCTGATCGACGATCCGATGGCCGTGCGGCTCGTCGACTCGATCGACTTCGACTTCGCCAAGTTCGGCTTCACCCGCCGCCAGGACATGGCACTGCGCGCGAAGACCTTCGACACCTACACCCGTCGCTACCTCGTCGACCACCCGAAGGCGACGGTGGTGGCCCTCGCGGAGGGGTTCCAGACCAGCTTCCACCGGCTGGACGCCGCCGGGGTGGGCCACGACTTTCGTTGGCTCACCGTCGATCTGCCACCGATGATCGCGCTGCGCGAGAAGCTGCTGCCGCCGTCGGACCGGGTGCGGATGCTGGCGCAGTCAGCGCTGGACTACTCGTGGATGGACGCGGTGGACGACTCCGACGGCGTGTTCGTCACGGCCGAGGGCCTGCTGATGTACCTGCCGCCGTCGGACGCGATGGGTCTGATCAACGCCTGCGCCACCCGGTTCCCCGGCGGCCAGATGATGTTCGACCTGCCGCCGCCGTGGTTCGCGGCGATCACCCGCCGGGGCCTGCGGACGTCGACGCGCTACAAGGTGCCGCCGATGCCGTTCAGCCTGACGGTGTCGCAGGCCGCCGAACTGGCCGACACGGTGCCGGGCGTGCGCGCGGTGCACGACGTGCCGATTCCGGAGGGCCGTGGGCGGCTGCTCAACGCCCTGGCCTGGACGGCGCAGCGATTGCCCGCGTTCGACTCGGTGCGTCCGGTGACGACGCTGCTCGAGTTCGGCTAGCGCTAGTCGAAGGCCGACTCGACGTAGCGCAGCGCTTCGGTCTTGTCGACGCCGAGTGCCCGCGCCGTCGCCACGAAGGTGTGTGCCGCGGTCGCCATCACGGTGTCGGCGGGGTCCACCCTGGCGACGAATGTGCCGAACCTGCCCCGGGTTTCGAGGATGCCCGCGGCTTCCAGTTCGCGGTAGGCGCGGGCCACGGTGTTGACGGCCAGGTTGAGCTGACCGGCGAGTTCGCGCACGGTGGGCAGCCGGGTGCCCGGAGGCAGCCCGCCTTCACGGACACCGTCGATGATCTGCTGCCTGAGCTGGTCGAAGAGTGGCCGTGCTGCTTGCGCGTCGATCCGCACCCAATCCCCCAATTCGGCCACGTGCCCAGTATTGCTCACAGCCGCTACTTTGGTCATGTGCAAGTGACGGTGCTCAGCGGGGCCGGCATCTCGGCCGAGAGTGGCGTGCCGACGTTCCGCGACGTCGAGACGGGTCTGTGGGCCAAGGTCGACCCCTACGAGATCTCCAGCGCCCACGGCTGGGCGAACCATCCCGAGAAGGTCTGGGCGTGGTACCTGTGGCGCCACCACATGATGGACGCCGTGGAACCGAACAACGGCCACCGCGCGGTCGCGGCGTGGCAGGACTACGCCGACGTGCACGTCGTCACCCAGAACGTGGACAACCTGCACGAGCGGGCAGGTAGCCGCAACGTCTACCACCTGCACGGCAGCCTGTTCGAATTCCGTTGCGCCGCGTGTGGCGGGCAGTTCGAGGGTGTGGTGCCCGCGATGCCCGAACCGGTGGAGTCGGTGGATCCGCCGCAGTGTCCGTGCGGCGGGCTGATCCGCCCGAATGTGGTGTGGTTCGGCGAGGCGCTGCCCGAGGACGCGTGGCAGCGGTCGGTGGCCGCGGTCAACGCCGCGGACGTGGTGATCGTGGTGGGCACGTCGTCGATCGTCTACCCGGCCGCCGGGCTCCCCGAGATGGCGCTGGCCAACGGCACGGCGGTGGTGGAGGTCAATCCGGAGCGCACCCCGCTGTCCGACGCCGCGACCGTCAGCCTGCGCGAATCGGCGGCCGGCGCGCTGCCCAACCTGTTGCAGCGGCTGCCGCAACTACTGCGCTAGGGCGTGGCGGCAGGCCCGCTCGAGCGCTGCTCGAAGTGGCGGCGCATGGCCGCGAGCATCTCCTCGTGCGCTCTCACCGCTTCGCGGTGCGCATAGCCGATCAACGGGCGCGGTGCGACGATCCGCACCCGCTCGACGATCCGGGTGCCGTTGTCGACGGCATCGAAACTCACGACGTCACGGAGTCGCACACCGAGGTGCGCCTGTGACTCACCGACCACGTCGCCTTCAGCACCGACGCGCAGATTCGCCGTGTACGACGTGCGAAACGACAACGGACCGAGCGTGTTCCGCTCCTGAACGCGCCAGTGCCCGGGTGCGACCTCGCGCACCGCCAGGATCAGCGGGTGAACCGTCGGCAGGTTCGTCAGGTCCGTGTAGAAGGCTCGCATCGTGGCAGGATCGGTGGGCACCCACTCGGTCAGCGTCCACTCCGAGCGCGCACGCCACCAGCTCATGGTCAGTCCCGGACTGCCCGGCCCAGCGCCACTTCGGCGACCGGCGACGGCGCCCAGGCCGGTAGCGCCCATTCGCGTCGCGCGCCGTCGACACGGAATCCCGCGCCGACGATCGACGATTCGGTGTCGCGGTGGGTGTGACAGTTCCCGAGCAGCCGCGGCCACACTGTGGCGTCGGCGAGCCGCTGCAGCCGCGCCCGTATGCCGGTACCTGCGACGTGTTCGAGGTAGCGCAGCTCCCCGCCCGGACGCAGCAACGAATACAGCTGTCGCAGAACACCGTCCGGATCATCGACCGAGCACAGCACCAGTGAGCACACCACCGCGTCGAACGGCTCGCGGGCCGCGAAGTCCTCGATGGCGTCGGCGGTGACGGTGACGGGGACCGGTGCGTGCGCGGCCGCCTCGCGGGCGGTTTCGGCGAGCCGGTGTTCGGGTTCGAGTGCGATGACCTCCGCCACCCCCGGCGGGTAGTGCGCGAAATTGGTGCCGGTGCCTGCACCCACCTCGAGCACCCGGCCGGTCAACCCGGCCAGATTCTCCGTACGCAGCCGGCGAACGGTCTCCGGTTCGTGTCCGGACATGGCGGTCCACACCCGTGCGAAGAACGGATTGTCAACGAGTTCGCTCATCGGCCATCTCCTTCATCAGCGCTATCGTCTGCTGCGGTGGCGTCTCGACATCGATGATCGTCGACATGATGTGGCCGCAACACACCGCCCGCAGCACGCGGTCGGCGAATGCCTCGACGTCGCCCCACGGCAGATACGGCCGTGAGATCAGCATCGCCGCCACCCCGTGGGCGGCCGTCCACAGTTCCAGCGCCAGCATGGTCGGGTCACCCGGCGGGTAGATGCCCTCGGCGATCAGCGCTTCGATCGAACCGCGCATGTGGACGAACGCCGAACTGTTGAGTGTCACGTCGACGTCGCTGCCCGGGCGGCCCTCCCCCATCGTCGCGATGCGGTACAGCTCAGGGGTCTCGGTGGCGAACCGGACATAGGCCAGGCCCTGGGCCCGCAGCACGTCGATGGCCGACGGCTGATCGGCCGACACCCGCTGCATCTCCTCGTCGAGTTTCTCGAAGTAGCGGGCGCACACCGCATCCAGGAGCGCATCCTTGTCGGCGAAGTGCAGATAGATCGACGGCGCGGTGACGCCGACGCGCTGCGCCACGGAGCGGATCGACACCGCCTTGGCGTGCCCCGTCTCCAGCAGCAGATCGGTGGTGGCGTCGAGTATCTCCTCACGCAGGTGTTCGCCGGACCCGCGTGGGGCCCGGCGACGCTTCACCCCGGTCGGCCCGCTCACGTCACCCAGTGTCCGACACGGCGAGCCGTGGCCGGTCGTCGGCCCCCGCAGCGCGCTCGGGCGCCGACTCACTGATGCCGATGCGCTCGTGCAACCGGACCAGCGGCGCGGGCGCCCACCAGTTCCACCGGCCGAGCACATGCATGAACGCCGGCACCAGCAGCATCCGCACCAGCGTGGCATCGGCGAGCACCGCCAGGGTGAGGCCCACCCCGAACATCCGCATGAAGGACACCTGCGCGGCGATCAGTGCGGCGAAGCTGATCGACATGACCAGCGCCGCAGCCGTGACGACACGGCCGGTGCGGGCCAGTCCGAGCGCCACGGCCTCGTCGTTGTCCTCGGCTGTCCTTCCGGGTGATGCCAGCCAGTACTCCCTGATCCTGGAGACCAGGAAGACCTCGTAGTCCATCGACAGGCCGAAGGCGATGCAGAACATCAGCACCGGCATGTTGGCGACCAGGGTTCCGGTCGGCGTGGTGCCGAACGCGCCGAGATGGCCTTCCTGGAAGATCCACACCAGCGCGCCGAACGCGGCGGACAACGAGATGACGTTGAGCAGCAACGCTTTCAGCGGTATCACCACGCTGCCGCTGAGCAGGAACAGCAGCACGAATGTCACCGCGGCAATGACACCGAGCACCAGCGGCAGCCGGGACGTGATCGATTCCGAGCTGTCGCGGTTGATCGCCGCGACACCGGTCAACTGCACCGGCTTGCCTTCGGGCGGCGCCACCGCTCGCAGTGCGTCGAGCTGCGCGTCGGACGCCGCGGTGAACAGCGGCGCCTCGCTCGTGACGGTGAGATAGGCGGCGCCGTCCCGCATTCCGGTCGATGCCGCAGGCGCCCCGACCGGTGCACCGTCGACGAACGTGCCACCCGGTGCGGACGCCGAGGCGACCTGCGGCACCTGCGACAGGGCGGCGGCATAGCGGTCGAACTGCTCGGGTGTGACGCCGGTGGCGTCTGGCAGGACCACCGTCACGTTGGCGGCCGAGTCGACCGCGAAGCCGTTGCGCAGCTCGTCACCCACTTGGCGCGCCGAGGCCGACTCGGGCAGCACGCGGTCGTCGGGGAATCCCCACTTGATGCCGAGGAACGGCGCCCCGAGCAGGAGCAGAAGCGTGACGACGGCCAGGCCGATGATGACTGAGCGGCGCATCACGAACTTCGTCGAGCGGTACCAGAAGGTCTCCTCGACCGGCCGCGGGACCGGCTCGGGCCGGCACAGTATCCGCCTCAGGCCGCGCCGCACGTCGAGGGAGTCGATGCGATCGCCCAGCAGCGCGATCGCCGCGGGCGCCACCACCAGTGCTGCGGTCGCGGCGAAGACCACCACCGCGATACCGGCGTAGGCGAACGACTTCAGGAAGTACATCGGGAACAGCACCATCGCGAGCATCGACAGCGCGACCGTCATCGCCGAGAAGAGCACGGTGCGGCCTGCCGTCACCATGGTGCGCACCAGCGCGCGGTCCCGGTCGGCGCCCTCGGCGAGTTCGTCGCGGTAGCGGCTGATGATGAGAAGCGTGGAGTCGATGGCGATCGCCAGACCCATGGCGATCGAGAGATTCAGCGCGAAGATCGACACGTCGGTGAACAGGGTGACGGTCCGCAGCGCGGCCATCGTGCCCAGGATCGCGAAGGCGCCGACGATCAGCGGCAGCGTCGCGGCGAACACGCCGCCGAACACCCACAGCAGCACCAGGAAGCTGAGCGGGATCGCGATCGACTCCATCAGGAGCAGGTCTTTCTCGCTCTGCCCGTTCACCTGGACGTAGGTCATCGCCTCGCCACCGGCCCGCACCACGACACCGTCGCGGTCGTGCACCACCTGTTCGACCAGCGCCTTGGCATGTTTCTGCGCGTCACTCTCGCCCCCGGTGATTCCGGCGATGATCAGGCCGGTGCGACCGTCCTCACTCACCAGGGCCGACGCGGCGGCAGGTGGCGCGGTCCACGCCGAGCTGACCTGGCCGACCTCGGGCGAGGCCTCCAGTGCGCGGACGATGTCGTCTCCGGCGGCGCGGGCTGCGGCGTCACGCGCGCCCGCCTCGGAGGTGACGCTGATGACGAGGTCCATGTCGCCGCGGTCGAACTTGTCGACCAGCACCGCGGTGGCTCTGGCCGATTCGGAGTCCGGATCCTGGAAACCACCGGCGGACAGGTTCTTGGCCACCGGGATGCCGAAGACTCCGGCTGCGACCATCACGAGTGCGGCGATGACGAGAATGCGGCGGGGTGCGGCGATGGCCAGCTCGGCGATTCGTTGCAGCATCGTCGCGTCCTCCAGACCCGAATACGGACTTACCGGCGCTAACTTAACAACGGTAACCCGAGACGTCAACGCCCCGGCCGCAGGATTGCCGTCCGCGCCGGGACCAACCCCGTCACCGCACCCGAATCGCCCGATCGGGCAAACAAAGGCCGTTCGGGGTGCCTACTGTATTCCCGCCTGCGATGATTCGCCCGTGACCACCTCAGTCGTCGGCCGCGCGGGTGACTCTCGCGTCGTCGCCGACTTCCTCACCGCCGCCTCCGAGCAACCATCGGGCCTCGGCATCGAGGGTGAGGCGGGCATCGGGAAGACCACCCTGTGGCTGGGTGTGGAGGACCGGGCGCGCACCACCGGATTCCAGGTGCTGTCCGCGCGCGCCGTACAGAGCGAATCATCGCTGGCCTACGCGGCTCTGGCCGATCTGCTGCGCGACGTACCGGCCGCGGTCATCGACCGGCTCCCCGAGCTGCAGCGCATCGCGATCGACCGGGTGTTGTTGCGCGGCGACGACACCGGGCCGAGCACCGATCAGCGTGCGGTGGCCGCCGCGTTCGTCTCCGCGGTCGAGACGATGACGGCCGACGCGCCGGTGCTGGTGGCGGTCGACGACGTGCCATGGCTCGACGCGTCGACCAGGGCGGTCCTCACCTACGCCGCGCGCCGGCTCTCCGGACCGGTCGGGATCCTCGTCACGGCGCGCACCGATGCCGACGAGCCCGACGCACTGTCGTGGCTGCGGCTGAGCCGGCCCGACGCCATGCGACGGCACCGGGTGAGCCCGTTGAGCCTGGGCGGTCTGCATCAACTGCTGGCGGAGCGGCTCGGCCGGACCTTTCCTAGGCCGACGCTGGTCCGCATCGCCGAGATCTCCCGAGGCAACCCGTTCTATGCGCTCGAGTTGGCGCGGGCCTCCGACGGGCTCCCACGGGCCGACGGCGAGCTGCCCGCCGGTCTCGCGGAGCTGATGCGCAATCGCATCGGCCGGCTCGACCGTGACGCCGGCCGGGTGTTGCTCGCCGCGGCCTGTAGCGCCCAGCCGTCGATCGAGCTGCTGGCCGAGGCGACCGGCAACAGTGCCGAGCGGGTGCTCGACGTGCTCGAAGACGTCGAGACCAACGGCATCATCACGATCGAGGGCTCCCGCGTGCGGTTCGCCCATCCGCTGCTTGCGCACAGCGTCTACACCGATGCCGGCCGCCCGGACCGTCGCCGGATGCACCGCACGCTGGCGCAGATCGTCACCGAGCCGGAGCTCAAGGCGCGACACCTGGCGCTGGCCGCGGTCAGCGAGGATCCGGCGACTCTGCAGGCGCTCGACGACGCGGCCGAGGTGGCGCGGCGGCGGGGCGCGCCCGCGGCCGCAGCGGAGCTCCTCGAGATGGCGTTCCGGCTCGGCGGCGACGACCCGGTGCGCCGGCTGCGTGCGGCCGAACACCACTTCGAGGCCGGCAGCACCGACCGCGCCGTCGAACACCTCGACCCCACGATCGAGCGGCTGCCGCCGGGGCCGATCCTCGCCATGGCGCTGATCCTGCGGGCCGGTCTGCGCATCTACGACAACCGATTCGCACTCGCCGCACAGCTTCTCGACCAGGCGCTCGAAGCGGCAGGCGACATCCCGAAGCTACGGCTGCGCACCCTGCTGCTGCTCAGCATGGCCCGCGGCATGGCGGGCGACGTCGACGCCTCCACCCGCGCCGCGAGCGACGCCGTGCGCATCGCCGAGGAGATCGGCCGCCCGGCACTGCTGAGCCAAGCGCTGGCGCTGCAGGTGCATGCCGGCCTGCAGTTCGGGCAGCCCTTCGACGAGGCCGCCCTCCGTCGCGCCGTCGAGTTGGAGAACCTCGACTACAACGGCCCCATCCCGTTCCGCGCCCACGTCGTCAACGCGCTGTCGATGGCCCACATCGGCCGGCTCGACGAGGCCGCCGTGCTCATCGCCGAGGCCCGCCGTCGGTGCGACGAGCGGGGCGCGGAGAGCGATCTGATGGCCATCGCCGGCTGGAGCACGCTGATCAGCATCTGGCGCGGACGCTTCGAGGAGGCCGCGGGATACGCCGAGGAGGCCGTCGAGCGGGCCGAACAGCTCGGCGGCGATTCGGTGCTGGTGATCCCGCAGACCGTGCGGGCGGCCGCCTACTCCTATCTGGGTCGCTTCGAGGAGGCCCGCGCCGACGCCAAGGCCGCCTACGAGTGCGCCGTGGAGTGCGAGGCGGTGCGGATGACGGAGTGGCCGTTGATGACGCTCGGCTTCATCGAGGTGTCGCAGGGCAATTACGCCGAGGCGCTCACGGCCATGGCCCCGTTGATCGCGATGTTCGACCGGATCCCGGGCACAGAGATCATGTCCTCGATGCACGTCCCCGATGCCGTCGAGGCGATGGCCGCGCTGGGTCGCCTCGATGAGGCCGAGCCGATGGTGACGGAGATGGAGCGCAACGGCCGGGCCCACGACCGCCCGTGGATCCTCGCCGTCGGCGGCCGCTGCCGCGCCATGATGCAGGCCGCGATGGGCGACGTGGAGGCGGCGGAGCGGACGGCGCGGCAGGCGCTGACCGAGCATGACCGGCTGCCGATGCCGTTCGAGCGGGCCCGCACCGAGCTTCTGCTGGGCCAGCTGCAGCGCCGATTGCGTCAGAAGGACCTGGCGGCAGGCACGCTGCGGAAGGCCCTGCGGACCTTCGAATCGCTCGGCACGCCGCTGTGGGCTGCCCGGGCCCGCGCCGAACTGGCCCGCACCAACGTCGGGCCCGGCGGGCAGGCCGCGCTCACGCCGTCCGAGAGGCGCGTCGCCGAACTGGCCGCCTCGGGCATGACGAACAGAGACGTCGCCGCCGCCCTGTTCATCAGCCCGAAGACCGTCGAGCACAACCTGGGACGCGTCTACCGCAAGCTCGGCATCCGGTCACGGGCCGAACTGGGGCGGCTGATGGGCGGCTCATAGGCCTCCCACCTGGGTACTTTCCATCGAAAACACCCTGTTCAAGATTAGGGAAACGCCCGATTCGAACGCGGGGAACCGACACTAATTTGAGTGGTATGGGCGCCTCAGCACCGCATCTCTGCTGTTTCCTCGCCGAGTGGTACCGGCCCGAGATGACCCGGCCGGGAGTCGAGGACCTGCTGGGCGAGCTGGACGCCGCGACCGCCGCGATGGCGTCCGAGGGCAAGTCGGTGCAACTGCTGCTGACCTTGGCCGTACCGACCGACGAAGTGCTCTACGGCGTGTTCACCGCCGACGCGCCGGAGGTCGTCAGCGAGGTGTGTGCCCGTGCCGGCATCCCGGTCGCGCGGTTGAGCACCGATGTCGACGCCCGTCTCAGCTCCTGGTGACCAACCCGATCCACCTCACGGGACCTACTGGCCAGAAACCTACCGAGAAGTAGGATTGCCACCATTTTCCGAACCGTGACTCAAAGAACTCTTAATGGTGACCCATACGCTCAGTGTCATGTGGATCGACGACACCAGTGCCGATGTCATCAAGGTCGACTTCGAGGCGCTCTACCACGGGGACTTCCTCGTAGAGGGCGACACCTCGGAGCAACTGGACGACCTGGCCCAAGCCGTGTGACCACGCGCGCCTGATCGGCGCGCGTGTCACCCGTCAGCCTTTGCTGCCCGCCGGGGCACCCCTGGTCATCTCACGATGACCCGTGGAGCCTCAGGCGGGCACTTTTTGTTCTCGACCCGAGGTGACCATTCCGGCCAACCGGTCGGTGATCAGCTCCTCGGCCTCCGCGACCAACCGCGACACCAGTTCCCCGCAGGTCGGGATGTCGTTGATCAGGCCCATCGACGTGCCCACCGACCAGATGCCTGCGTCGAGGTCGCCGAGCTCGTAGACCTTGTTGCCCCGCACGCCGGCCACCAGATCCTTGACGTCCGGGAACTGGCCGCCGTTGTTGAGGATCTCGACGACCTCGCGTGACACCGCGTTGCTCGCCACGCGGGCGGTGTTGCGCAGCGGCCGGAAGATCAGCTCGGTGTCGAGCTCGGTGCCGGCGACGATGGCTTCCTTGACGTTCTGATGGATCGACGACTCGACGGTGCACATGAACCGTGAACCCATGTTGATGCCGTCGGCACCCAGCGCGAGTGCCGCCACCAGGCCGCGGGAGTCGGCGAACCCGCCCGACGCGATCATCGGGATGTCGATCTTGGCCGCCGCGGCCGGGATCAGGATCAGGCCGGGGATGTCGTCCTCGCCGGGATGGCCCGCGCACTCGAACCCGTCGATGCTGATGCCGTCGACGCCGAGGCTCTGCGCCTTCACCGCGTGCCGCACCGAGGTGCACTTGTGCAGCACCTTGATGCCGTTGTCGTGGAACATCGGCAGATGCGGCGCCGGGTTGGACCCCGCGGTCTCGACGATCTTGATGCCGGCATCGACGATCACCTGGCGGTACTCGTCATAGGGCGGCGGGTTGATCGTCGGCAGGATCGTCAGGTTGACGCCGAACGGCTTGTCGGTGAGCTCGCGGGTCTTGTCGATCTCCTTGGCCAGGTCCGCGGGCGTCGGCTGGGTCAGCGCGGTCAGGAACCCCAGCGCCCCGGCATTGGCGACGGCCGCCACCAGTTCGGCGCGGCCGACCCACTGCATGCCGCCCTGCACGATGGGATGTTCGATGCCGAATGTCTCGGTGAACTTCGTGTTCAGAGTCATGCGATCACCTCGGGGCCATGCGGATGGCGCCGTCGAGGCGGATGACCTCGCCGTTGAGCATCGGGTTCTCCACGATGTGCACGGCAAGCGCGCCGTACTCGTCGGGGTCACCGAGGCGGGCCGGGTGCGGCACCTGCTGGCCGAGCGACTTCTGCGCCTCCTCGGGCAGCGAGCCCAGCAGCGGCGTCTTGAACAGGCCCGGTGCGATGGTGCAGACCCGGATCAGGCTGCGCGACAGGTCGCGCGCGATCGGCAGCGTCATGCCGACCACGCCGCCCTTGGACGCCGAGTACGCGGCCTGGCCGATCTGACCCTCGAACGCGGCGACCGAGGCGGTGTTGACGATGACGCCGCGCTCGTCGCCGTTCTTGCCGGCCAGCGGCTCGGTCTTGGCGATCCGCTCGGCCGACAGCCGCAGCACGTTGAACGTGCCGATCAGGTTGACCTCGATGGTCTTCTTGAACACGTCGAGCGGGAAGGGCCCGTCCTTGCCGAGGGTCTTGATCGCGCTGCCGATGCCCGCACAGTTCACGTTGATCCGCACCGGGCCGAGCGATTCGGCGACGTCGAGCGCCTTGGCGACGGCGGCCTCGTCGGTCACGTTGGTCTCGACGAAGGTGGCGCGGTCACCGAGGTCGGCGACGGCCTCTTCCCCGCGCAGGTCCAGCACGACCACCTGTGCGCCCGCGTCGAGCAGTCGCTTCGCGGTTGCCAGGCCCAGGCCCGATGCCCCGCCGGTGACGACGGCTACGGCGTCCTTGATCTCCACTGATGTACTTCCTCTCCGGCCGGCCAGTGTCGCCGACCTACTGGTTGGTTGGGGACTATACCCAGTCGCTCAACACGGACTCGGTGTCCGCTCCGGGGGCTCCCGGCGGCTTAGGCAGATCGGGTGCGGTGCGAGAGAACCGCGGGGCGGGCGCGGGGTAGAGCGAGCCGTCCTCCCGGTAGAAGGTGTCGCGCTCGGTGTTGTGCGGCTCGTCCTCGACCTCGGCGAAGCTCAGCACCGGCGTGACGCACGCGTCGCTGTCGGCGAACACCTTCGCCCAGTGATCGCGGTCGTGGGCGGCGAAGGCCTTGGTGAACACCTCGCGCAGTTCGGGCCAACGGCCCATGTCGTTCTGGTCGGGCAGGTCGGCGGCGTCGAGGCCGAGCTTGGCCAGCAGTTCGGCGTAGAACTGCGGCTCGATCGCGCCGACGGCGACGTGGCGGCCGTCCGCGCAGGTGTAGGTGTCGTAGTACGGCGCACCGGTGTCGAGCATGTTGACCCCGCGCTCGTCGCTCCACATCCCCATCGACCGGAACGCCCACATCATCTGCGCCAGCACGCTGGATCCGTCGACCATCGCGGCGTCCACGATCTGGCCCTTGCCCGAGCGTTCCCGCTCCCAGAGCGCGGACAGGATGCCGACGAGCAGGAACATCGAACCGCCGCCGAAGTCGCCGACCAGGTTCAGCGGCGGCACCGGCCGCTCACCGGCACGGCCGACGGCGTGCAGCACGCCGTTGAGGGAGATGTAGTTGATGTCGTGGCCGGACCGCTGGCTGCGCGGACCGTTCTGCCCCCAGCCGGTCATGCGTCCGTAGATGAGGCGGTCGTTGACCTTTGCGCAGTCATCCGGCCCCAGGCCGAGCCGTTCGGTGACGCCGGGCCGGAAGCCCTCGATCAGCACGTCGGCCTTGGCGATCAACCGCAGCACCAGGTCGCGCCCCTCGTCGCTCTTGAGGTCCGCGGACACCGAACGCCGGTTCCGGAGCAGATGGTCGCGGCCCTTGGTCGGGATGCCCGGCCCTTTACCCGGCCGTTCGACGCGCACCACGTCGGCGCCCAGATCGCCGAGGATCATGGCGGCATGTGGCCCCGGGCCGATACCGGCCAACTCGACGACACGCAATCCCTGCAGTGGACCCGACATGCTTACCGCCCTTCACCTGTGGTTGACCGCCGACATAGCTTACTTGTATAACCTTCTCCAGTGATCGCGGGTCGTCGACCCGTCGAAACGCCTACCGGGACTGGTGCCGATATGACCTCCACCGAAACGTATGTGAGCCTCGACGACCTCACGGTCGTCCCGCGAGACGGCGTCCTGTCGATCACTCTGAACAGGCCGGACAGCCTCAACTCGCTGACCGCGGAGATGCTCGAGGGCATCGCCGACGCCCTGACCCAGGCGGCCGCCGATCCCGCCGTCCGGGTGGTCAGGCTCGGTGGCGCGGGCCGCGGCTTCAGTTCCGGCGCGGGCATCAGCGAGAACGACCAGACCGCTGACGGCCACGACGCCAAGGCGGTGCTCGACGCCGCCAACCGCGCGGTGGCCGCGATCGTGGCGCTGCCCAAACCGGTGGTGGCCGCCGTGCACGGGCCCGCGGCGGGCGTGGGGGTGTCGCTCGCGCTGGCGTGCGACATCGTGCTCGCCTCGGAGAAGGCCTTCTTCCTGCTCGCCTTCACCAAGATCGGGCTGATGCCCGACGGCGGCGCGTCGGCACTGGTGGCCGCCGCGATCGGCCGGATCCGGGCGATGCGGATGGCGCTGCTGGCCGAACGGCTCTCCGCCACCGAGGCCCACGAGTTCGGACTCGTCAGCGGGGTGCACCCCGCCGACGACTTCGAGACCGAGGTCGACCGGGTGCTCGCGATCCTGGTGGCGGGACCCGCCGTCGCGCTGCGCAAGACCAAGCAGGCGATCAACGCCGCCACGCTCACCGAACTCGACGGCGCATTCGACCGGGAGAGCGAGGGACAGCTCCAGTTGCTGGGCTCGCACGACTTCCGCGAGGGCACAAGGGCGTTCCAGCAGCGCCGGTCGGCGCAGTTCACCGACAGCTAGCCACACCTCCCGCGGGTTCCGCGCGGCTGACCGGCCGAAAATCGTTGGACCAAGGGCCAACCGGTCGGCGACCATCGACGGTGTGAGCACTCAGTTCGATCTCGAGCAGCCGGCGCCTGCCGGCGGCTGGCGCGTGCTCGCACCCTTCCGCTCCCGCGAGTACCGGCTGCTGATCGCGGCGGTCTCGCTGTCCATCTTCGCCGAGGGCATGTGGACGGTGGTGATGGCGCTGCAGGTCATCTCGATCGACGACGATCCGGCGTCGCTGTCACTGGTGGCGACCTGCCTAGCAGGCGGCCTGGTGGCGTTCGTGTTGGTCGGCGGCATCGCCGCCGACCGAATCTCTCAGCGCGCCATCATCATTGCCGTCGCAGCCGTGAACTTCGCGGCAGTCGCCACGGTCGCTGCGCTGGGACTGCTCGGCGCGCTGCAGATCTGGCATCTCGCGGTGGCCGCGGCCGTCCTCGGTATCGCCGCGGCGTTCTTCTTCCCCGCCTACAGCGCGATCCTGCCGCGGATCCTGCCCGCCGAACAGCTGCTCGCGGCCAACGGCGTCGAAGGCGTGGTGCGGCCGGTGTTCCAGCGATCGGTCGGGCCGGCGGTGGCGGGCCTGGTGATCGGTGCGACGTTCCCGTCGGTCGGCGCCGTCGTGGTCGCGGCACTGTTCGCGCTGGGCCTGCTGCTGCTCGTCGCAACCCGTCCGGCGACCAGGGCCGTCGAGGACTCCGTCGGCGAGAAGCCGCAGATGCTGCGCGACCTGCGCGACGGGTTCGTCTTCATGGTCGCCACGCCGTGGCTGCTGTGGACGCTGTTGTTCGCCAGCCTGTTCGTGCTCGTGGTGCTCGGTCCGATCGAGGTGCTGCTGCCGTTCATCGTCGCGGACCGCTTCGCCGACGGCGCCCGCATGTACGGCTTCGTGCTGGCGTTCTTCGGGGTGGGCAGCGCGATCGGCGCGCTCGCGGTGTCCTCGCGGCGCCTGCCGCGGCGCTACCTCACCGTGATGATGGCGATGTGGAGCGTCGGCTCGATTCCGCTCGTGGTCATCGGCACCACCTCGTCGTTTCCGGTGATGGCTGCCGCGACGTTCGTCATCGGCGTGACCGACGGTGCGGGACTGGTCATCTGGGGCACGGTGCTGCAACGGCGGGTACCCCGGCACATGTTGGGTCGGGTGTCGAGCCTGGACTTCTTCGTGTCCCTGGCGTTCATGCCGCTGTCGTTCGCGATCGTCGGCCCGCTGTCGAAGGTGGTGTCGATGCAGACCATCTTCTGGGTCTCCGGTGTGGTGCCGGTGCTGCTGGCGGTGGTCGCCGTGTGCGCGGCCCGGATGCCGCGCGACGAGGTGGCCAACCCGCTGCGTGAGACGCCCGCTGCGTCAGACGCCGAAGATCGGGGGTAGCGCGAGCACCATCACCAGACCCCAGAAGAAGTGGGTGAGCATCGGGGCGAGCACACCGCCGGTCGCGCGGCGCTCGAACGCGCAGATGGTGCCGAGGATGATGGCCGCGAACGCCAGCATCGGGTTCTGCGTGCTGACACCGGTGACGACCACGTAGACGAGCGTCGTCACGATGAACGCGAACCACCCGTTGTTCCGCTTGCCCAGAGACGAGTACATCGAGCCGCGGAAGAAGATCTCCTCGGCCAGGCCGTTGATCACGGTGATCGCGACGATCACCGGCAGTGAACCCTGGTTCGCGAATTCGAGCACCTGCACGATGTAGTCACGGACCGCGGGGATCTCGCGCGCGACCAGGCCGCCGACCACGAATGCGCCGCCGAGCACCAGGCCGATCGCGGTGCCGGTGATCACGGGCCGTTGATTGCGTCCGCGAAAACAGATGCGGCCCAGGTGAACCGGGCCGGAGACGAAGGCGCCCACAATCCACCACGCCGCCAGCCCCATCGTGAACCAGTAGAACGCCGGGTCGCCAGGGGGTAGCCGCAACGAATAGCCAAGCAGCACGAATCCGCCGACCACGAAGATCGCCACGAAGATCCGCCGCCGGCGGATGGTGCCCGGTCCCTCGTTGTGCGGTTCGGCAGTGCCGGTGAGGATGCGGCGGGCCTCGGAGAAGAAGCCGCTGCGTTCGTCGCAGGACTTCGTCGACACCTCGGTCATCAGTGGCCCACCTTCGGGGCGAGGGCGATGACGGTGTCCAGGCCGGTGCGCACCGCCGCGGCCACCGGGCCGGGTACGGCGCCGAGCAGTCCGAGCGCCGGCCGGGCGATAGGCAGCGTGAACGGGCGGATCAGTTGGGTGATCCGTTGGACGTCACCGCCGGCCCAATCCGGATCGGTGTCGGCCAGCTGGTGGACGTCGGCGAGCGCGTTGACCGGACGCGGACGTTGTTTGGCCAGTGAGAGGGTGATCGCCTCGTCGACCGAGGTGAGTCCGCCCGGCGGGTCGGGCACCAGGTCGCGCAGCCCGTCGCCGGACGCTGTCATCGGGTGGTCAAGGGACTCAACGAGATCGCCGGCCAGACCGCCCGGCACGGGCAGCACCAGGCCGGTGACCTTCGAGACGATCGAGGTGTCGATGCCGCGGACCGGCAGCGGCGCCCGCCACTTGCCGGCGATGCGCGCGTACTTCGTCAGCAGTTCGCCGTAGGTGGTGGTCTCCGGTCCGGAGATGTCGTAGGCGCCGGCAGGGACCCGGTCGGTGTCCGCGGCGGCCACCAGGTAGTGCAGCGCGTCGCGGATCGAGATGGGGTCGATCGGGTTGGCCGCCCACTTCGGCAGCGGGATGACCAGGAACCGGTCACCGACGTAGCGCAGCATCTCGAAGGACGTCGATCCGGCGCCGATGATGATCGCCGCGCCGAGCCACACGACGTCGGCGCCGCCCTCGATGTTCAGCGCCTCCGCCACCTCGGCGCGGCTGGCCAGGTGCTCGGACAGCGTGTCGTCGGTCGGCACGAAGCCGCCGAGGTACACGATGCGCTTGACGCCGGCGTCCCGGGCGGCGGCCGCGACGTTGGCCGCGGCGCGGTTGTCGGCGTCGCGGAAGTCGGGTTGGCCGATGCCGTGCACCAGGTAGTAGATGACGTCGATGGGTCCGGCGTCGGCCAGCGCCTGCTTGACCGATGCGGGGTCCCCCGCGTCGAGGGAGACACCGGTGACATCGGCGTGCCAGCCGAACGTCGCCAGCCGGTCGGGATTGCGGGTGGCGGCCACGACCTTGTTGCCCTGTTCGACGAGGGCGCTCACCAGCCGCGATCCGACATAGCCGGTGGCGCCGGTGACCAGGATCCGCATGTTGCTCACCGTAGGCCTGTACCCGGAGCGCAGCGTCGGGAACCCTGAGGTGCGGGGGGTCACTGTGACGCGGCGCACAACGTTCACCGTGCCCGCGAGAACCGTTGCGCCGGCCGGGGATCGGCCCGTTACTCCGGCGCCGGGCTGACCACGGTGGCTCCGCGGTGATGGTCGATGAGCCGCTGATAGACCTCGGCGTTGTAGCGGTTGGCGGCGACCTCGGCGTCGCTGAGCTCGCGTCGCACCTTGCCGGGCACGCCCGTCACGAGCGACCTGGGCGGGATGACCGCACCCTGGGGGATCAGTGCACTGGCGGCCACCAGCGAGCCGGCGCCGATGTGCGCGCCGTTCAGGATCACCGCGCCCATGCCGATCAGGCAGCCCTCATCGATCGTGCACCCGTGCAGCACGGCGTTGTGGCCGACGCTCACCGCCGAGCCGATGCACACCGGGAACTCGGGGTCGCAGTGCACGGTGACGCCGTCCTGGATGTTGGATCCGAATCCGATCTCGATCGGTTCCACCTCGGCCCGCAAGGTGGCGCCGTACCAGACGCTGGCCCTGGCTGCCAGGGACACCTGCCCGATCACCGCGGCGTTCGGGGCGATCCACGACTCGGCGTGCAGCTTCGGGGTGTGCCCGCGTAGGGCCAGGATCAGCGGCTGCGACATGGCCGACATCGTAGGAGCCGATCGCGGTGACGTGGTCAGGAACCCCGAAAGACCTTGCGGTAGCCGGTCGGTGACATCCCGACGCCGCGGCGCAGATGATGCCGCAGGTTTCCGCCCGATCCGAGGCCGGACAGCCGGGCCACCTCGTCGACCGGGAGGTCCTCGGACTCGAGCAGTTCGCGGGCACGGTCGACGCGGCGGCCCCGCACCCACGCGCCCGGCGCCTGGCCGGTCTCCTCGCGGAATCGTCGAATGAAGGTGCGCGGGCTCATGTGCGCGTGCCGGGCGAGACGTTGCAGGGTCAGCGGCTCGTCGAGCCGGCGCAGCGCCCACTCCCGGGTGGCCGCCGTCGACACTCCCCCGGCGGCCGCGTCGTCGTCGCGACGCTCGATGAACTGCGCCTGCCCGCCTTCGCGCCACGGCGGGACCACGCAGTGCCGGGCCACCGCATTGGCGACCGCGGCGCCGTGGTCGGTGCGGATGAGGTGCAGGCACAGGTCGATGCCCGCGGCCAGCCCGGCCGAGGTGAGCACGTCGCCGTCATCGACGTAGAGCACGTTCTCGTCGACGTCGACGGCCGGGTAGAGCCGCCGCAACTCGTCGGCGTGCTGCCAGTGGGTGGTCGCGGGGCGGCCGTCGAGCAGGCCCGCCGCCGCGAGGACGAACGCTCCGGTGCAGATCGAGACCAGGCGCGCTCCGGGCGGGATGGCCGCCAGTGCCTGCCTCGCCTCGGGCGGCAGCACGCCGTCGACCCGGACCGCCGGGTACCGGGTGCCCGGGATCACCACGGTGTCCGCGGTGGCAAGCACCTCCGGGCCTGCGGTCGGGACGACGGCGAACCCGGTGGTCGACGGCACCGGGCCCGCGGTGAGTCCGCAGGTGATCACCTCGTAGAGGGGTTCTCCGCCGGGACCTGCGGCGGCGCCGAACAGCGTCGGCGCGATCGCGGCGTCGAAGCCGATCACGGGTGGCAGCAGCAGGACGGCGATCCGGTGCACCGGGCAATCTTGGCATGTTTTTGACGAATGGTGTCATTCTTGCCACTGGCCGCCGTTCGCCGGCCGGGTGAGAGTGGCCAGGTGACTGTGACAGCGCGACCCGGCACGGCCAGCCGCGTGCACTGGGCGTGGGTGGTGGCGGCCGTCAGCTTCGTCGCCCTGCTGGGCGCCGCGGGCTTCCGCTCGGTGCCGGGCGTGATGATGAATCCGCTGCACCAGGAGTTCGGCTGGACGCACGGGACCGTCGGCCTGGCGATGTCGGTGAACATGACGCTGTTCGGGCTGACGGCGCCGTTCGCGGCGGCGCTGATGGACCGACTCGGTGTGCGCCCCGTGCTGACGGGTGCGCTGCTGCTCATCGCGACGGGCTCTGCGCTGTCGGTGACGATGACGGCGAGCTGGCAGCTGGTGCTGCTGTGGGGCGTGCTGGTCGGTGTCGGCACCGGCGCGATCTCGATGGGCTTCGTCGCCACCGTCGCCACCCGCTGGTTCGATGCCCGCCGCGGGCTCGTCACGGGCGTGCTGACCGCCGCGAGCGCGACCGGCCAGCTCGTCTTCCTACCGCTCGTCGCCGCGGTGACGACGGCGCACGGCTGGCGGTGGGCGTCGCTGATCGTGGCCGGGGCCGCACTCGCGGTGGTGCCGCTGGTCGTCGCGTTCATGCGCAATGCGCCGCAGGACAAGGGGCTGCTGCCGTACGGCGCGACGGCTGCGGCCCGGCAGGCGCCGGTTCCGGGGAGCGGCTTCCGTGCGGCGTTCGAGGGGCTGGCGATCGGTGCGCGGGTGCCGGCGTTCTGGTTGTTGGCGTCGAGCTTCGCGATCTGCGGCATGACGACCAACGGCCTGATCGGCACGCACTTCATCCCGGCGGCCAACGACCACGGCATGCCGACCACCGTGGCGGCCGGTCTGCTCGCCACGATCGGCGTGCTCGACGTCGCGGGCACCGTGTTCTCCGGCTGGCTGACCGACCGGGTCGACCCGCGGTTGCTGCTGGTCGTCTACTACACCGGGCGTGGGGTGTCGCTGCTGCTGCTGCCGTCGCTGCTCGCGCCGCACACCGAGCCGGGTACCTGGGTGTTCGTCATCTTCTACGGCCTGGACTGGGTGGCCACCGTGCCACCGACGATCGTGCTGTGCCGCGAGTACTTCGGGGCCCGCACACCCGTGGTGTTCGGCTGGGTGTTCGCCTCCCATCAGCTGGGCGCGGCGGTCGCGGCGGCAGGCGCGGGCTGGCTGCGCGACCTCAACGGCAACTACGACACCGCCTTCTTCTTGGCGGCCGGTCTGTGCGGGGTGGCGGCGGTGCTGTGCCTGGGTATCCGGCGGACTGTGACACATCCGACGTAACGATCTCCTGAACCCGTGCTCAGGGCGGGTTTCGGCGTTGGAAGGAGGCCGCCAACCCTCGACCTCGACTTGGCCGTTACCAATTCGTGGCTTTACCCTACGAGACGGCGCCGAACCGGTAGCCGGACATCTCCGCCCATCGGGGAGGGCGTTCTGACGAGCTGAGGAGCCTGACGTGAAGACTCGCACCAGTAGAGCACTGGGCGCGGCCGTGGGAACCGCGGCCATCGCCCTGTCGCTGCCGTTGGCGGTCAATGCCTACGCGCAACCCGAACCGACGCCGTCGAAGCCGGTGGAGAACCCGCTGCCCAACCTCGAGGGCGACTGCGACCCGTTCCGGGAAGCGAACCCCAACTGGAAGAGCTACGCCGGCCAGCCGGTCAGCCAGGTCCTGGCGCAGATCCCCGACATCAGCACGTTCAACTCCGCGATCTCGGGTCAGCTGAACCCCGCCGTCAACATCGCCGGGGTGCTCGACAACGGCCCGTACGTGGTGTTCGCGCCGACCAACGAGGCGTTCGCGAAGCTGCCGCCCGAGCAGCTCGAGTCCCTCAAGACCAATGCCGACGCGCTGACGGACCTGGACTACTACCACGTCTTCCTCGGCCTGCTCGGCCCCGCCGACGTGAAGGGTCAGCGGCCCACCCAGCAGGGCGCCGAGATCAAGGTCGAGGGCACCAACGGCGACATCAAGGTCAACGACACCGCCAAGGTGATCTGCGGTGGCATCCCCGCCCAGAACGCGCGGATCTACGTGATCGACACGGTGCTCGACCCGGCCGCCCCGCCGGAGGCGCTCACCCCGACGCCGAAGTCGCCGACCAGCACCACGACCACGACCACCACGACGCCGCCCCTCGCGCCGGCGGAGATGCCCGCCGCGGACGCCCCGATCGGCTAGCTCTTTTTGTGATTTCGGCGCGCTCACGTTCGTCTGACGAACGTGAGCGCGCCGAATTCGCTGTCTACAGGCCGAGATCGCGGCCGATGATCTCCTTCATGATCTCGGTGGTGCCACCGAAGATCGTCTGGATGCGTCCGTCGACGTAGTCGCGCGCGACGCGGTACTCCAGCATGTAGCCGTAGCCGCCGTGCAGCTGCACACACTGGTCGACGATCTTCTTGGCCGTCTCGGTGGCGAACCACTTCGCCTTGGCCGCCTCGACCGCGGTCAGCTCACCGTCGACGACTCCCTGCAGGCAACGGTCGATGTACTGCTCGGTCACGTCGAGCTCGGTGTCCATCTCGGCCAGCAGGAACCGGTTGTGCTGGAAACTGCCGATGGGCTGGCCGAACGCCTTGCGGTCCTTGGCGTACTGCAGTGTCTGACGCCAGGTTTCGCGCGCACCGGCGATCGCGGAGATGGCGATCGAGAGCCGCTCGGATGGCAGGTTCGTCATCAGGTGGTAGAAGCCGCGGCCCTCCTTGCCGAGCAGGTTCGCGCTCGGCACGCGGACGTTCTCGAAATGCAGCTCGGAGGTGTCCTGGGCATGCAGGCCCATCTTGTCGAGCTTGCGGCCCCGGGTGAAGCCGGGCATGTCGCGCTCGACAACCAGCAGCGAGAAGCCCTTGTGGCCGGCCTCGGGGTCGGTGCGGGCGACGACGACCACCAAGTCGCAGTTGATGCCCGACGAGATGAAGGTCTTGGAGCCGTTGACGATCCAGTCGTCGCCGTCGCGGACCGCCGAGGTGCGGATGCCCGCCAGGTCGCTGCCCGCGCCCGGTTCGGTCATCGCGACCGCGATGATGGTCTCGCCGCTGGTGATGCCGGGCAGCCAGCGCTGCTTCTGCTCGTCGTTGGTCAGGTCCTTGAAGTACGGGCCGACGACGTCGTTGTGCAGGCTCAGCGCGGGCGCGGGCACGCCGGACTTGGCGATCTCCTCGTCGATGATCGCGTTGAACCGGAAGTCGTCGCTGCCGCCGCCGCCGAACTCCTCGGGCATGTTGAACCCGATCAACCCGTGCTTGCCCGCGGCCACGTAGGCCGACCGGTCGACGAGGCGGTCGGCCTCCCACTTCTCGGCGTTCGGGACGAGCTCACTGTCGATGTAGCCCCGCACGGTGTCGCGGAAGGCCTCGTGCTCGGCGTCGTAGATCGTTCTCTTCATTGTCGTTTCCTCACTTGGCTTTCCATACCGGCTCGCGCTTCTGCGCGAAGGCCAGCGGTCCTTCTTTGGCGTCCTCGGAGCTGAAGACGACGGCGACTTCGCGCCTCGTGCGTGTCCAGCCGGCTTCGTCGTCGGCCACGACCCGGTCGTCGGCACCGATGGCGACCCTCTTGCTGGCCTGCACGGCCAGCGGCGCGTTGACGGTGATGCGTTCGGCCAGTGCGAGCGCCGCGTCGAGCTCCTCGCCGTCGGGCACCACCTCGTTGATCAGGCCCCACTTCAGCGCCTCGGCCGAGGTGATCGGTTCTCCGGTGAACATCATCTGCAGCGCGACCTTGCGCGGAATCTGATCGACGAGACGGAACACCCCGCCCGCGGCCGCTATCAGTCCCCGCTTGACCTCCGGCAGCCCGAACTTCGCACTCGCACCGGCGACGACGAGATCGCTCGCGAGCGCCAGTTCGGTGCCACCGCCGAGCGCAGTGCCGTTGACGGCCGCGATCGTCGGCTTGTCGATGAAGTGGCGGACGTATCCGGCGAAGCCCCACGCGGGCCGGTCGGGGTGACCGATGTTCTCGCCGCGCGACAGGGCCTTGAGATCGGCTCCCGCACAGAAGGATTTGTCGCCCGACCCGGTGACCACGACCACCCGGACATCCGGGTCCTGCTGCGCCTGCTCGAGTGCGTCGCCCAGGGCGATCGACACGGCGGAGTTGATGGCGTTGCGCGCTTCCGGCCGATTGATCGTGATGACCATGACGTTGCCCCGGCGCTCGACGAGAGCACCGGGGGCCGTCGTGGTGTCGGCTCCTGTCACAGCAGCTCGAGGATGGTGGCGTTGGCCTGGCCGCCGCCCTCGCACATGGTCTGCAGGCCGTACTGAATTCCCTTGTCGCGCATGTGGTACAACAGGGTCGTCATGATGCGCGCACCCGAACCGCCGAGCGGGTGACCCAGCGCGATCGCGCCACCGTTCGGGTTGAGGTTCTTCTCGTCGGCGCCGATGTCCTTGAGCCAGGCCAGCGGCACGGGCGCGAACGCCTCGTTGACCTCGAACGCGCCGATCTGGTCGATGGTCAGCCCGGATCGCTTGAGCGCCTTCTGGGTGGCCGGGATCGGGGCGGTCAGCATGATCACCGGGTCGGCGCCGGCCAGCACTGCGGTGTGCACCTTGGCCAGCGGCTTGAGGCCGAGTTCCTTGGCCTTCTCGGCGGACATGAACAGCAGCGCCGCCGATCCGTCGGAGATCTGCGAGGAGTTGCCGGCGTGGATCACGCCGTCCTCCTTGAAGGCCGGCTTGAGCTGACCCATCTTCTCCAGGGTGGTGCCGCGACGGATGCCCTCGTCCTTGAGCACCGGGTTTCCGTCCTGGTCCTTGATCGCCACGATCTGATCGTCGAATGCACCGGAATCCTGCGCAGCGGCGGCCTTCTCGTGCGAGTCGAGGGAGAACTGGTCGAGCGTGGCGCGGTCGAGGCCCCACTGCTCGGCGATCATCTCGGCGCCGATGCCCTGGTTCGGGGTCTGCTGGTAGCGGTCCTTGAAGCCCTGCGGGTACGGGTTGCCGCCACTGGCCAGCGACGCGCCCATCGGGGTGCGCGACATGGCCTCGACACCGCCGGCGACGACGACGTCGTAGTGGCCGGCGACCACGCCTGCGGCGGCGAAGTGCACGGACTGCTGGCTCGACCCGCACTGGCGGTCCACGGTCACGCCGGGCACCGACTCCGGCCAGCCGGCCGTCAGCAGGGCGGTGCGGGCGATGTCGAGCGCCTGCTCGCCGGCCTGCATGACGCAGCCCCAGATGACGTCGTCGACCAGCGCCGGGTCCACACCGGCGCGCTCCACGAGGCCATTGAGCACCTGCGCGGAGAGTTCGGCGGGGTGCACGCCCGACAGTCCGCCGTTGCGCTTGCCGACAGGCGACCGCACGGCCTCGACGATGACGGCTTCAGCCATGGAAGTTCTCCTTTGAACGCGACCTGGGAGCCCGACGGGGCCCGTATGAGCATCGCCACCGAAGGTAGACGAGTAGGTTTACTAGGTCAACCTACTGGTTGGTAGAGTCGGACTCGACGCCGTGCCGCGACGCCACATGGTTTACTGAGTTGTACAGCTGGCTTGCATGCCAGGTCAAACACCCCACCGGAGAAGAACGCGTGCCTCGAACCACACCGCTGGCCCCGATGATGGGGGCGAGTGCCGTGACGTCGGGGAACACCGTGCGCTCCCCCAAGACCGCCGAACTGGTGGCGGGCACGCTGCGCCGGATGGTGGTCGACGGCCAGCTCAGGGACGGCGACTTCCTGCCCAACGAGGCCGAGCTGATGAGCCACTTCGGCGTCAGCCGTCCGACGCTGCGCGAGGCCGTCCGCGTGCTGGAATCCGAGCGCCTGGTCGAGGTGCGCCGCGGATCGCGCACCGGAGCCAGGGTGCGCGTCCCCGGCGCGGAGATCGTCGCCCGGCCCGCGGGGCTACTGCTGGAACTGAGCGGCGCCACGATCGCCGACGTGATGACGGCGCGGTCGGGGATCGAGCCGATGGCCGTGCGGCTGCTCACCGAGTCCGGCGACACCGCCGCCTACGACGAGCTGGAACGAACGCTGGCCGAGGACGTGCCGGTCGGCTGGGACACCGGTCAGCTGGCCGAGACCACGGGCGAGTTCCACCGCCGGATGGTCGAGCTGTCGGGCAACGCGACGCTGAACATCATGGCGGGCATGCTGCACGAGATCACGGTGCGCCACACCGCGTTCGCGATGAGCGAGAGCAATCCGCCGTCGAAGGCCGACTACGAGAAGCTGATGCGGTCCTACCGCCGGCTGTTGCAGTTGATGCGCTCGGGTGACGGGGCGGCGGCCGAGGCGCACTGGCGCAAGCATCTCGACACGGCGAGGGGTCTGCTGCTGCAGGGACTGGAGACGGTCAAGGTCCGGGACGTGATGGGATGAGGCTCACGTAGCGTCGGCGCCGTCCTTCTGCCACGTCACGTGCACTGGCGCGGTGTCGTCCCACGGCTGGCGGGTGACCAGGTCGGCCACGTTGACGTAGCCGCGTTCGAACTCGCCGGTGGCCGCGTCGACCAGGCGGTACTCCTGGCGCTGGCGGTGAATGGGCTGGCCGTCGATCAGCACCACCCTGATCTCGCCCGGTTCGAAGTGGCACCGCTTCTGCATCGCTGAGATCAGCTGCTCGTTGTGCATGTGGCCGTCGCCGAAGTTCCACCCGATCGCGGTGCTGCAGATCCGCTCGCCGTCGGTCAGCACGTAGTCGTCCTCGTTCAGCCCTGCCATGGCGCGGTGCGCCAGCGCGAACATGGCCCGGCCGTGGCTGTTGAACGACCGGAACGCGTACCCCATGTAGAGGTACATCTCCGCGGTCTCCTTACTGCCGTAGTACTTCTCCATCTGCGCGGCGGGCATGCTGGCGATCGCGACCAGCCCGGCGGTGATCTTTTCGGCCGCCGACGGCTTCACGCACCACAGCGTGGTGTCCCAGTTGCCCGCGTAGTAGCGCATTCCGGGCAGGAAGGACACCTTGCGCGGGAACAGGTTCCCCAGCACGACGGTGCCTGCGACGACGGCGAACAGCACGACCGGCCACGGACTCTGCAGGTCGCCCAGGCCGACGCCGGGATGGCCGACGAACAACGCCAGCACGCTGAACATCATGAAGACGTTCCACTCCAGCGGCACCCCCATCGGGATCGACGACAGGATGCCGAAGTGGAACACCAGCATGATGAACGCCGCGATCGCGCCGGCCACGCCGCCGTGGCTGAAGAACAGCACCAGCGGCACCAGTCCCTCGACGGCGGTGCTGAAGTGGGCCAGCCAGCGCGAGGCCCGGCCCGGTCGCAGGTCGTCGGGGAAGTGTTCGAAGAACCTGCGCTTGATCCAGCGCGGGCGGAACACCGGGTTGTTGCTCATCATCGTCGAGATGACGAACGGGAAGTGCTTGTTAAGTTTCGACGTCGCCGCACCCAGCCAGATGACCAGGCACACCAGCTTGGCGGCGAGGATGATGTCGGCGCCGCTGAACAGGAAGCACACCGCGAGCGAGGCGTACACCTCGCCGCGGGCTGCCAGGAAGATGACCTTGTCCCGCAGGCCGGCGACGGCGAGCAGGCCCAGCACCGCCACTGTCTGCCAGATCGGCAGCACGCCGACCTCGCTGCCGAGTTCCGGGATGGGACCCGTGCCGTCGGAGAACAGCGCGATCACGAGCATCACCAGCAGGGCGGCGTAGACCGCGACGTCGAACGGGGTGCGGCTGTCGCCCTTGGTCAGCGGGATGCGACCGGGCCAGGGCGGCAGACGAATGGTCTTCGGCCGCAGCCAGTAGAGGATGGAGCCCATCGGCGGGAAGAAGCGGTTGTTGAGCGGTCCGAAGCCGCAGCCGAGGCCGACCACCTCGAACAGCATCGTGTAGAGCACGACCTTCTGGAAGACGATGGGCTCGGCGTACCAGGTGGCCACGGCGGTGAACCCGTCGATGCCGTCGGTGCTCAGCACGATCAGCCAAGCGACCAGCACATACAACAGGATCTTGACGACGTAGAACAGGTGAAGCACACCCGGCGTGCCGAAGCCGACCTCGGCCCAGTGCCGGGCCATCGGCACGATCCTCTCGGCGCGGGTGCCCTTGCTCCATTCGGCGTAGTCGACGACGGGCGCGTCCTGTTTGAGAAAACCCATGCCGGACAGACTAGAACGTGTTCTAGTCCTGTGGTTCCACTTGGCCCGATGACCGCATACCGCGGCGGGTCAGCCCGCGGTCTTGGCGGGCGGCCGATAGAAGATCGCCAGCTGACCGATGCCGCCGGCCAGGCCGAGCACCACCGCCACCGCCAGGCCACCCCAGCCCTGCACGTAGTCCCACAGCGCGGTGCCGTGGAACAGCGCGTAGTCAAGGCTCAGCTTCCCCGCGCCGACCCCGGCGATCGCCACGGCCGTCACGGCGAGGATCAGGTTGTACTCCCAGCCCTCCTTGACGATGAAGAAGCCGTTGTGCCGGTGCACCGTCCACGCGGCCACCAGCATCAGCGCCACGAAGCCTGCGGCGGGCACCGGGGTGAGCAGCCCGACGGCCAGGCCGATGCCCGCGGCCATCTCCGTACTGGCGGCCACCCGGGCGTGGAAGGTTCCCGGCTTCATGCCGATGCTCTCGAACCAGCCCGCGGTGCCGGGGATGCGCCCGCCGCCGAAGAACTTGTTGTAGCCGTGCGCGGCCATGGTCAGGCCGAGCACGACGCGCAGCACCAGAAGAGCGAAATCGTAGGCATCCACGTAACAGAATCTAGGGCATCTGTCACACGGCTGCCCACCCCCCGTCGATGGACAGCACGGCGCCCTGGATGTTCGCCGCGTCCCCGGCAGCGAGGAACACCACCGCGGCGGCGACCTCTTCGGGGGTGCTCATGCGCCGCGAGGGGATGCGCGCCAGCATCGGCGCGACGTGCTCGGCGAACTCCACCGCGCGTTCGGTCGCGATCGGCCCGGGTGCCACGGCGTTGACCCGCACCCCCGACGGCCCGTACTCGTCGGCCCACGACTTGGTGAAGGAGTGGACGATCGCCTTGTTGCCGGAATACACCGCCGAACCGGCGCTGCCGCGCAGCCCGGTGTTGGATCCGATGTTGACGATCGCGCCATCACCGCGCTCGGCCATCGCGGGCGCGATCATCCCGGTCAGTAGTAGCGGTGCGAACACGTTGACGCCGAACACCTCCCGCAGTTCCTGCTCGGTGACGTCGGCGGTCGGCTTCGGCATCAACAGGGTCGCGGCGTTGTTGACGAGGATGTCGAGCCGGCCGCCCGCCGCAGCCACGGCCTGGCCGGCCAGTGCCCGGGCGGCCTCTGCTCCCCCGCCCAGATCAGCCGTGACGAAGGCCGCTTCGCCTCCGGCGGTGCGGATCTCGGCGACAACCGCATCGCCGCGTTGCTTGTTGCGGCCGGACACGACGACGAAGGCCCCGGCGGCGGCGAGCGCCTGGGCGATGGCCGCTCCAAGGCCTGCGGTGGAGCCGGTGACCAGTGCGGTGCGGCCCGCGAGCCGCGTATCGTTTTTGCTCATGAGTCCGACAGTGCGCCGATGAAAATGGACCCGCAAGTCCAGAAATTCACCGCGAAGGGACGCGCCACCCGGCAGCGGATCATCGACGGCGCCGCAGCCGAGGTCCGCCTCAGCGGTGCGGTCGCCACCACGCTCGACGATGTGCTGGCCCGCACCGCGACCTCCAAGAGCCAGCTGTTCCATTACTTCCCCGGCGGCAAGGACGAACTGCTGCTCGCCGTCGCCGCGCAGGAGGCCGACCGGGTGCTGTCCGACCAGCAGCCGCATCTGAGCAGGCTGACGTCGTGGGCGGCCTGGCAGCGCTGGCGCGACGTGGTGGTCGAGCGATACCGCAGGCAGGGCCGGATGTGTCCGCTGTCCACGGTGATGTCCGAGATCGGCCGCACACCCGGCGCGCACGCGGTGACGACGACGCTCATCGATCGCTGGCGGATGGAGATCGAGGCCGGCGTGCGGGCGATGCAGGCGCAGAACAAGATCGCCGCGTCGGTGGATCCGCAGCGTGCCGCCGCGGCACTGCTGGCCGGCATTCAGGGCGGGGTGTCGGTGCTGCTCAGCACCGGCGACCTCAGTTACCTGGAGGCCGCGCTGGACGTGGGGATCGCGTCGCTGCGCGCCACTCAGCCCAGCGCCGCGGCCAGTCGCGCCGTGTAGGCGTCGACGTCCCCGATCGCCGACTCGGCGGCGTGCACGCTGATCGCGACGGTGTCGCCGACACCGTGCACGCCGTGCGCCAGCCCCACCATCTGCGAGAGCTCGGGGAACCCGGTGGTGACCACCACCGGCGCGCCGCCGAAGCTCAGGTCGGCCGGACCTCGGTGGACGCTGGACACGACGGTGTTGCCGATCACGAGCGGCGCCCGCACGTCGGGGTCGAACTGCGCGACGCCCCAGCGCAGCAGCGGGGCGGGCGTGGCCGCGAACGCCCTGCCGGCCGCCCGCATGCCCGGATGCGCGGCGCGGCGTCTGCGGTCCGCGAGGTCCTGCGCGATCCTGCGGGCCCGGTCGGGGGCGTCGAGCTCCGGGTAGAGCCCCACACCGACATTGCCGAAGTGGTTGTGCGCCAGCCGTTGTCCGGCTGCGGCCATCGGCACTTCTGCACCGAGCGTGGCAGGGTCGTCGCCGAGTTCGCGCAGCTGTGCGGCCAGCGCACCCGACACGGCGGCCAGCACACCCGTCGTGACGGTCGGGCCGGGCAGCTCACGCCGGTGACGGACGATCGTCCGGACGTACCGCACACCCGCCGGCCTGGCGTTGGTACGCAGCGGCGGCCGGGTATCCGCCTGCGCTGGTGTAACTCCGGCGGTCACGTCGCGCAGCAGCCGACGATGGGTTCGCGCAGCGGTGACCGCCCGCACCGGCAGCCGGGCCGCCGGAAAGCGCGACACCGGCACCGGCTCGACGCCGCCAGGCCTGCCCAGCAGCAGCGCGGCCAGTGCCGATCCGCGGACGCCGTCGGCCAAGGCGTGCGCGACCTGCAGTACCACGACGGTGCCTGGGCGGCCGGCGCCGGGGATCCCGTCGACAGCCGCGAAAAGGTGCAGCCGCCAGGTCATCTCGCGCGCGTCCAGCTGCCGCTCGGCGAGCCGGCGTACCGCGGCCAGGCAGCCGGGCCAGCTGCGGTCGTCGAGGTCGTGCACGCAGAACTGGCGGTCGTCGATGCCGGCGGGTGCCCACTCGGGGTAGGTGAGTGCGCTGTGTTCTCGCACCCGCAACCGCAGCTCGCCGCAGCCGCGGGCACGTTCGCGCACGGGGGCGAGCGCCTCCCGCGGGTCGGCGGGGCCGCCCGCGAAGCCGTAGACCAGGAACTGGTCGCTGGGCATCTTGGCCGACAGCCAGTAGGTCTGGGCATCGGCCGCGGCGAGCCGGCGCACGGCTACCGTGCGGAGCCGACGAATCCGACGATGTGGCGGCCCACCTCGTCGGGCTGCTCGAGCTGCAGGAAGTGGCCGGCCCGCGCCACGATCGCCATGTCGCTGCCCGCGGGCAGGACGGGCCGCACCCAGTCCGCGTAATCCGGTGCGGCGCAGCCGTCGTCGGCGCCATGCAGGTACAGGGTCGGCAGCCGGGGCGGGGCCAGCCAGTGCTTGTGCAGTTCGGCGTACTGCGCCGGCGGCCGGGTGTTGCGCACGGTCGCGCGGTAGTAGCCCAGTGCTGCCCGCCAGCGCTCCGGCGCGCCGATCGCGGCGTCGACGTGGCGGAGGTCCTCGCCGGCGGGATAGCCGGGCGACCACTGCCGCCACAGCCGGGGCACCACCCACGACGCGGACCGGTCGGGCAGGAACGGGAGCTGGAAGTAGGTAATGTACCAGCTGCGCAGCAGTTGGCGGGGCAGCTGGGCCGCCAGCCTGCCGCGGTCGGGCAGCTTGCCGAACGGCTGGAAACTCGCCGGCGGCGGAACGGACATGATCACGGTCTTCGCGAACGGACTGTCGGGCATCGCCGCCAGCCCCGCCGTCGCGATCGCGCCCCAGTCGTGGCCGATGACGACGTCGCGTCCGGTCGGGCCCGCGGCCTGCAGCACCCGCAGCGCGTCGTCCATCAGCGCTCCGACGTGGTAGCTCCCGTCAGAGGGCAGTGACGACGGCACGTAGCCGCGCATGAACGGCGCCACCACCCGCCAGCCTGCGTCGACGAGCGCGGGCGCCACTTTGCGCCAGCTGTACGCGGTGTCCGGGAATCCATGCAGGCACAACGCAACCGGGCCGTCATCAGGACCCCACACCAGTGCCCGAAGCCGCCCGGCGGGCACACTCACGTCCAGCCAGCGCGGTTCGCTCATGCGCTCACACCGGCTCGAACTGCGAGACGAGCCACCGGTCGCCGACCTTGTCGAGGGTCACCCTGACGGTCGACAGGTTGTCGGTGGGCATCTGCCCGCCGATGCTGACCTTCTGGTTGACGTAGAGCATGGTCACCGCGTGGTTCTTGTCGACCGATTCGATCGCGGCGCCGGGGACGGCGGCGACGGCCGTGATCCCCTGTTGCTTCGCGCCGGGGATGACGATCTCGTTGGTCATCCGGGTGTAGGTCTCGCGGAACGGGCCGGTGAGCAGGTCGCGGGCCTGGGAAAGTTGCTCGTCGATCTTCGCGGGCTCGTAGGTCAACATGACGGTCACCGTGTTGCGCGCGGCCTGCAGGCTCTCGGCGCGAGCCGCGTCGGTCTGGCGGACCTCACTGTCGTGCCACTTGAGCACGCCCGCGGCGACGGCGAGCACCAGTGCCAGCGCGGGCAGCACGCCGAAGGCGAACACTCGCGACCACCGGATTCCGGATGCGGCCTCGGGCTCTTCGACGTCGGGCTCTTCGACGTCGGGCTCTTCGACGTCGGGCTCTTCGACGTCGGCGATTGCGGCGTCCTCGGGCTCCTCAGCCTCGGGCTCCGTGACCTCCGCGGCCTCCGGCTCGGTCGCCTCGGGCTCCGTGGTCGTCGGCTCGCCGCTGTCGGGAACGGGGGCGTCGGGGTCGACCGGATCGTTCTCGGTGGTCATTGCACGAACTCCACGTCCGACACCTTCATCTGGCCGTCGATCTCATCCACGGTCACCCGCATCCGCCAGTACCGGAGCGGTTGGTCGGGTGCGCCTGCGTTCGACGCCGCGATCGACACGGCCACCAGCACCTTGGCCGAGTCGCCGGTGTCGGACACCGACTCCAGGCCGGCCTGCTGGATGGTGCCGACGGACTTCGACTTCGCCTGCTTGACCACCTCGGTGTACGGCGCGGCTCGCTTCTGGAACTGGTCGTAGAACCCGCCGGTCGACGCGTCGAGGATGCGTTGCACGTCGACGTCCGCCTGCTGCCAGTCGACGGAGGTCAGGTTCAGCACGCCCTGGCGTCCCGTTTCGACGAAGCGTTCGCGCTGCTGTTCGGCCTGGCGCGCCTGCCAGCCCTGGTAGCCGAGCCAGCCGGACAGTCCGCCCAGTGCGAGCACCACGACCAGGCCGGCCACGGTGGCCAGCCGGACCAGTGACCAGGGCGCTCTGCGCTGCTTGTGTGGGACGTCGGCTTCGGTGTCGCTGCCTGCGTCCTCGGATTCCGACTCGACGGCAGCATCCGGCTCGTCGACGTCGCCGTCGACACCCCAGTCCGCCGGGGCGGCGTGCTTTGGCATTGGTCGCTCCTTCGCGGCACTCCGCCTTCAAAGTACGGGACGGCGATCCGCGGCCTCGGCGACTCCCCGGAGGATGGGCGGCTCAGACTCCGGCGACGGCGTCCTCCAATTCGGCGACGACGATCTTGCGCATGCCGAGCATGGCCTTCGTCGCGGCCTCCGCACGGGCCGGGTCGGCATCGTTCAGCAATTCGTAGAGCCGCTTCGGCACGATCTGCCAGCTCAGCCCGAAGCGGTCCTTGAGCCAGCCGCACTGCGACTCCTCGCCGCCGTCGACCAGGCTGTTCCAGTAGTGGTCGACCTCGTCCTGATCGGCGCAGAGCACCTCGAAGGACACCGCTTCGGAGAACTGGAACGCAGGGCCGCCGTTGATGCCGAGGAAGCGGGTGCCGTCCAGGACGAACGTGCCGTATGCCACCTCCCCGGGCGTGCCGGGCCCGGCGTCGGTGTAGCGGTACATCTGCTCGACGTGGGAGTTGGGAAACACCGATGTGTAGAACGCGGCGGCTTCCTCCACGTTGTCGTCGAACCAGAGCGACGGCGTGATGGCGGGCATGGCGAATCCTTTCTGCTGGAGACCTCGTACGAAGTGAGACTCGACCCAGCCGGGAACCTCATCGCCGCCGCGATAGCGTGAGGCTGTGAGCACCGCGAAGTCCGATCAGATCCAGCCGCAGACCGTCACCTTCCGCGGCGCGGAGGGACTGTCGCTGGTCGCCGACGAGTGGAACCGCGGCGCGGACTCGGCCGGTAGGCCTACCGTTCTGATGCTGCACGGCGGCGGCCAGAACCGCTTCTCATGGAAGAAGACCGGCCAGATACTGGCCGATCAGGGACTGCACGTGGTCGCGCTGGACAGCCGGGGCCACGGTGACAGCGACCGCTCCCCCGAGGCCAACTACACGGTCGAGGCGCTGTGCACCGACACCCTCGCCGTGATCGATCAGATCGGCAAGCCCGTCGCGCTGATCGGCGCGAGCATGGGCGGGTTGACCGGCATCACGGTCGCCCACCGGGCCGGGCCGGAGAAGGTCACGCAACTGGTGCTCGTCGACGTGGTGCCGCGCTATGAGAAGGACGGCAGCGCGCGCATCCGCGACTTCATGTTCAGCCATGTGCACGGGTTCGATTCGCTCGAGGAGGCCGCCGAGGCGGTCGCCGAATACCTGCCGCACCGCGCCAAGCCCCGCAGCCCGGAGGGCCTGAAGAAGAACCTCCGGCAGCGCGACGGCCGGTGGTACTGGCATTGGGATCCGGCGTTCCTCACCGCGCCGAACGACGACCCGTTCGTCCGGGAGGATCAACTCGAACAATCGGCGATCGAGTTGACCATCCCGATCCTGCTGATCCGTGGAAAGCTCTCCGACGTGGTGAGCGCCGAAGGGGTCAAGGACTTCCTCGCGAAGGTTCCTGCGGCGGAGTTCGTCGAACTGGCCGACGCCGGCCACACCGCGGCGGGCGACGACAACGACGCCTTCACCGAAGTCGTGGTGTCCTTCGTCAGCCGGTGAGCAACGACCGCCGCACCGTCGGCTTCAACTTCCTCGCCGAGCCGGAACTGCCCGCACCGCAGGTGACCGAGGCGCAGGCCGACGAACTGCTCGCCGCGCACTACGGCGTGAGCGGGCACGCCGAGTCACTCGGCAGCCAGCAGGACAAGAACTTCCTCGTGCGCGGCGACGACGGCGATGTCGTCGGCGTGCTGAAGATCGCCAATCCCGCGTTCACGGAAACCGAACTGGCCGCTCAGGATGAGGCGACTGCGCTCATCGCCGCAGCCGAACCGGCGCTGCGGATCGCGGTGCCCATACCCAACCGGACCGGTGACACCTGCACCGCGGTCGACGGGCTGCTGGACCGGACGGCTTATGTGCGGTTACTGCGGTTCCTGCCCGGCGGCACGCTGTTGGACGCCGGTTACCTGTCGCCTGCCGCGGTCAGCGGGCTCGGTGACATCGCCGGGCGGGTCAGCCGCGCGCTGGCGGGCTTCGAGCATCCGGGCCTGGACCGGATCCTGCAGTGGGATCTGCGCTACGGCGCGGACGTGGTGGCGGCGCTCGGCAGTCATGTCACGGACCCGGCCCGTCGCGCGCTGGTCGAGCAGGCCGCGCGGGAGGCCTGGAAGCGGATCGAAGTACTGGCGGATGAGTTGCCCAGTCAGGCAGTGCATCTGGACCTCACCGACGCCAACGTGGTGGTGTCGCGCGCGGCCGATGGCTCGGTGCGGCCGGACGGGGTGATCGACTTCGGCGACCTCACCACGAGTTGGGCGGTCTCGGAGCTGGCGATCACGGCGTCGTCGGTGCTCGGGCACCCCGGGGCCGAGCCGGCGTCGATACTGCCAGCGGTGCGCGCATTCCACGCGGTGCGACCGCTGAGTCCGGAAGAGGTCGACGCGCTGTGGCCGATGCTGGTGTTGCGGACCGCCGTGCTGATCGTGAGCGGCGCGCAGCAGGCGGCGATCGATCCGGACAACGACTACGTCACCGAGCACGCCGATGGCGAATGGCGGATGTTCGAACAGGCTGTGTCAGTGCCGCAGGAGGTGATGACGGCGCTGCTGCGGGCGGAGCTCGGGTTTGCTTCGCCGTCCGCGCAGCCTGCCGGGATGCTGGTCGCCGGGGTCGATCCGGAAGCCATTGCCGCGTTGGATCTTTCGGTGACGTCGGATGTGTACGACGACGCCTTCACACCGGGCGGATGGCTGCGGGAGGACGTCGAGGATGCGGCCGCACGCGCGGCCATCGGCGGCGGGGCGGCCCTGGTGGTCACGGCGTTCGGTGAACCGCGGCTGAGCCGTGCTCCGAGGCTGAGCCACCGCAGCGCCGACGTCGTCGCCACGGGGATCGGGATGTGGCCGGCGGAGACCGTTGGCCTGGTGGCGCCGTGGGATGGCGAGGTCGAGCACGTCGACGGTGCCGCGGTGCTTCGGGGCGGTGACTTCACGTTGACGCTGACGGGCGTGGCCGGTGCGCCGGCCGGGTCGGTCGCCGCGGGCGCGCCGCTGGGCGAGGCCGTCGCGGGACAGTGGTGTGAGGTCGCCGTGCAGCCGGCCGGAGCGCCGCGGGCGCCCGCGCTGGTGCGGCCGGAGCTGGCACGGGGCTGGCTGGCGCTGGCGCGGGATCCCCGGCCACTGCTCGGGCTGGCCGCGGTCGACGCCGATGCGCCCGACGACGATCTGATGGCCCGGCGCGACAGGAGTTTCGCGCCTGTGCAGGAGCACTACTACCGTCGGCCGCCGCAGATCGAGCGGGGCTGGCGGCACTACCTGATGTCGATGTCGGGGCGCTGCTACCTGGACATGGTCAACAACGTGACGGTCCTCGGCCATGCGCACCCGCGGGTGGCCGATGCCGCAGCGCGACAGCTGCGCAAGCTGAACACCAACTCGCGGTTCAACTATGAGGCGGTGGTCGAGTTCAGTGAGCGGCTCGCCGCGACGCTGCCCCATCCGTTGGACACGGTGTTCCTGGTGAATTCGGGTTCGGAGGCCAGCGATCTGGCGATGCGGCTGGCGCTGGCGGCGACGGGCCGACGCGATGTGATCGCGGTGCGCGAGGCCTATCACGGCTGGACGTACGCGACCGACGCGGTGTCGACCTCGACGGCGGACAACCCGAATGCCGTTGCCACCCGGCCGGACTGGGTACACACCGTCGAGTCGCCGAACAGCTTCCGTGGTACGTATCGCGGCGCCGACGTGGACCGGTACGCCGACGATGCCGTGGCGAAGATCGAGCAGCTCGTCGCCGAGGGCAGGCCTCCGGCGGCGTTCATCTGTGAGGCGGTGTACGGAAACGCCGGCGGGATGGCGCTGCCGGACCACTATCTCGAGCGGATCTACGCCGCACTGCGTGCGGCGGGCGGGCTGGCGATCGCCGACGAGGTGCAGGTGGGTTACGGCCGACTGGGCCACTGGTTCTGGGGTTTTCAGCAGCAGAATGTGGTGCCCGACATCGTGTCGATGGCGAAGTCGACGGGGAACGGCTCGCCGCTCGGCGCGGTGGTCACCAGCAGGGCCGTCGCCGAGGCTTTCAGGTCGCAGGGCTACTTCTTCTCCTCGACAGGCGGCAGCCCAGTGTCGTGCGCCATCGGCATCACCGTGCTCGACGTGCTGCGCGACGAGGCCCTGCAGCAGAACGCGTCGGACGTCGGCGCCCACCTGAAGGCCCGGCTGCAGGAGCTGCAGACCCGGCACTCCATCATCGGCACGGTGCACGGCATCGGGCTGTACCTCGGCGTCGAGATGATCCGCGATCCAGACACTTTGGCGCCGGCCACCGAGGAGACGGCCGCGATCTGCGAGCGCATGCTGGAACTCGGGGTGATCATCCAGCCGACGGGCGACCATTCGAACATCCTGAAGACGAAGCCGCCGTTGTGCATCGACGTCGAATCCGCCGACTTCTACGTGGACACGCTCGATCGCGTGCTCACCGAAGGGTGGTGACGGCGCCCGCTAGAAGGGCGGGGGTTCGTCGCCGGGTTGGGGTGGTGGCTGGGGGCCGAACAGCCTGTCGAGTGCTTGTCGGCGGGCCAGGCGGCGGGCTTCGCGGTGTTCGTGATTTTGTTGGCGTTCGGCGGCGATGCGGGCGGCTTTGTTCTGGGCTCGGGTGCGTTGCCGTGTGGGCATCATCGCGGTGCGTTCACCGCATGGGTCGTCGGGTCGCGGTGTGATGACTGCGGCCGCGGTGGGGGTGCACAGGTGCGGAAAGAGCAGCGCCGCTCCGGGTCGGGTGGTGTAGGTCTGGCCCGCCGGGCCCGTCCAGATGACCGTCCCGTCGCGGTGTTGTCGGTCGTGCCAACCCCAGAACGTTTTGATCAAATGGTGCAGGCGGCACAGGCATTTGAGGTTCGACGCCTGCGTCGGCCCGCCCTGGCTGTAAGGGACGGTGTGGTCGATGTCGGTGCTGAAGGCCGCCACGTCGCAGCCGGGGAATCGGCAGCCCATGTCGCGGCACCGCACGAACTCCGCCAGATTCCGCGACGGGGTGTAGCGCGGCTCAGGGGCGGCGTCACCGGGATGGATCAGTGGCCGGGTGGCGGCGTTCTCGGCCAGGCCGGTGAGCTGTTCAGGCGGCAGGATGCCGTCGTTGCGCACCAGGCTCGCCACCGAATCAACGACGTGGGTGTCGGCGTCGGGTTCAGTGTCAACGTCGACATCGGTATCCACGGCGTCGGCGTCGGCCGGGGTGTTGGCGTCGGTGTTGGGGCCGGTGATGGTGTGGATGACGAAGGGGGCGGCGATCGCGTTCTTGTTCGGGCAGTCGGGGTTGCCGCACTGGCATCCCAGGTGGTCGGCGCCCTTGGAGAGGGCTTCGATGGCATCGACGCGACGCTGCTTCTTGGTGCGCGGGTCGGCCGGGCAGACGGTGTCGGCGAGCGCGTCGAGGCGGTTGTCGAACACCCGGGCCCCGGCGGTGGGCATGGTGCCGCCGAAACTGCTCATCCCGTCGAGGCCGTCGATGACCCACACCTCACGCTCGTCGGCGGCTTTCTGTCGGCGCCGCACCGCATCCCGATCGTGGGTGGCAATCACACGGTCGACATATCCGCAGAGCTGGCCGTAGCTCAGCCTCATCAGCCGGGCCGCCGCACCGGCCAGGGTGGCGTCGACGTGAGTCAACACCGCGGGGTCGGTGATCAGGGTGGTGCGGTGCAGCAGGGTGTCGACGATGCCGAGGGTCAGCGCACCGGCGCGGAACATCGCCGCGACCAACGGTAGGCGTTCGCGCAGGCCGCGAGCGAGGCTGACCTGGTCCTTGGCCCGCTCGTAGGCGATGTTCAGTGCGGCGCCGATCTCGACGGCCACCGCCGATTCGGTGTCCACCGCCCACTGGTCGCTGAGCTCATCGCGCTCGGCGAACCGCACCGCATACAACTCCCCGATCGCGGTCAACCGCGCGGCGGCCTGCTGGTTCTCCCGGCGCGCCGCCGCCACCACGGCGCAGAGCAGTTCGCGTGCCTCGACCGACTCCGGACGCTCGACGGCCAGCACCTGGTCGAAGCTTGCCTGCGCCGGATCGAACATACATTCGATTATGGCAGAGGGGTACGACACGGATGCCCACGAGACCATGACCGGATTCCAGCGGATCGTGTCCGTCCAGGCGGCGTTCGCCAGACCCCGCGTCACATAACGTCGACGCCGATGTCCGCCGTCTTCCTCAGCCTCCACGTGGTACTGGCGATCCTCGCCATCGGCCCGATCGCCGTCGCGGCGAGCATCTTCCCGCGCTACGCGCGTGCCGCCGCAGGCCCGGACGCCGCAGCCGGGCCGGTGACCATTGCCCTGCACAGGATCTGCCGCACATACGCGATCGTCGGAGTGGCGGTGCCGCTCCTCGGTATCGGCACCGCGCTGTCGATGGATGTGCTGACGCAGGCGTGGGTGCTGGTGTCGATCGCGCTCACCGCAATCGCCGCCGCCGTCCTCGTCGCGAGCATCCTGCCCGATCAGCGGGCGGTCCTCGACGGTCCCGCGGTGCCGCGACTCGCCATGACCACCGGCATCTTCAACCTGCTGTGGGTGGCGGTGACCATCCTGATGATCGTGCGACCGGGGTCGTCGACCGGCGTCTGAAGACTTGCTTTCCAGGCGGACGCTCGCGTTTAGTCGACGCATGACGCGATCCGCGGACGAACTCGTCACCGACTTCTGTGGCCGGTGGACCTCACCCGATCCCCACGAGTTGGCCGACTTCTTCACCGAAGATGCTGTCTTTCACAACATCCCGTTGCGCGCGGTGCAGGGACGCTCGGCCATCGAGGAGTACATTCGCGACTTCCTCGGCAATTTCGAGTACCTCGAGTTCCGGGTGCACCGACAGGTCAGCATGGGCGACCTGGTGATGAACGAACGCACCGACGTCATGCGCCGCCCCGGCGGCACCGACATCGAACTGCCCGTGATGGGAGTGTTCGAGATCGCAGACGGCAGAATCGCGGCATGGCGCGACTACTTCGACATGGCCACGATCACCAACGCGTTCAGTTAGCCGGACAACGGTGAGCGGAGTGCAGATCGCGGCTTACGCGCTGGCCGTCGTCGCGGCGGCGGAGGCGGTGGCCATCGGGGTGCTGTCGGTGCTCCTGACGCGCAGCCGTCGGGAGGCCGAGGAGTTGCACCGCCGATACGACACCCGCAACATGCTGCTGAGCGGCGGCCGTGAAGCGGTCAAGACGATGTGGCAGACCGCCACCCTGGTTCGCGAGAAAGGGTTCGGCGGCGCCATCAGGACGTCGATCGAGGACCTCGCCGACTGGTTCGAGGTGGAGCGGCCCGATCTCGCCCGGCTCGCGCCCGACGGCCGGGTGGCGATCATGTTCTCCGACATCGAGGACTCCACCACTCTCAACAACCGGATCGGCGACCGCGCCTGGACCCGGTTGATCAGCGGCCACGCCCGCCTGGTCCAGCGGCACGTCAAGAACCACGGCGGCCACGTCGTCAAGAGCCAGGGCGACGGCTTCATGGTGGCGTTCGCCCAACCGAATCAGGCGGTGCTCTGCGCCGTCGAACTGCAACGCGCACTGGCCAAGCGGCCGAACGGCATTCGCGTGCGGATCGGCATCCACTCCGGCAAGTCGGTCCGACGCGGAGAGGACCTGTTCGGCCGCAACGTGGCCCTGGCCGCCCGGGTGGCCGCGCAGGCCGAAGGCGGCGAGATCCTGGTCAGCGATTCGGTGCGCGACGCCTGTGAGGGCGACGACTGCGACGGCGTCTCGTTCGACGAGGGCCGCGACGCCGAGCTCAAGGGGTTCAAGGGCTCGTACCGGCTCTACGCGGTCTCCGGCTAGGCGCGATCCGCCTCTTCGAGGCGCTTGTGCAGCCGGGCGCGGATGTCGTCGGCCGTGTACGCATTGCGCCGACGCTGATCGCGCGCCACCAGCGCACCGCCGGCCACCACGCCGGCGACACCGGCCAGCCCAACCCACTTCCAGATGCTCCGCATGATCGACAGTGTGCCTAAGCTGCGCTGGTGATTGCGAACACGGTGTCGCTGACGCAGGCGCTGAACGAGACCCGCACCGGTGACATCTGGCTGTTCCGCGGCGCTTCCGGGCCGGACCGGGCAATCCAGACCATGACGAATGCGCCGGTCAACCATGTCGGCATGACGGTGGCCTTCGACGACCTGCCACCACTGATCTGGCACGCGGAACTCGGCGACAAGCTGCTCGACCTGTGGACCGGCGACCATCACCGCGGCGTCCAGCTCAACGACGCCCGGGAGGCGGCCGAGCGATGGATGCAGAACTACGGGCAGCGGTGCTGGCTGCGTCAGCTCAGCCCGTACGCGACGCGCGAGCAGGAGGATCTGGCGCTCAAGGTGATCGCCCGCATGGACGGCACGCCGTTTCCGTCGACTGCCCGACTGACCGGCCGATGGTTTCGTGGCCGCGTTCCCACGGCGTATGACTGGGTGCGGGGAATCCCGTTCGTGGACCGCAAGGTTCGCACCGCCGCGCAGCGCAGGAAGGCAGAGAACCTCAACGTCGGGCTGCAGACCGCCTACTGCGCCGAGACGGTCGCCATCACCTATGAGCAGATGGGGTTGCTCACCACCGAGAAGCACTACAGCTGGTTCGACCCGGGCAAGTTCTGGAGCGGCGACGACCTGCCGCTCGCCGAGGGCTACCGGTTGAGCGACGAGATCCCGGTGACGCTGGATGGTTGAGGAAGCGTCTACTTGTCGGGATGGCTCGCAAACCAGTCGAGCAGCAGATCGGCGACGAGTTCGGGGTGCTGATCGGGCATCCAGTGGGACATTCCGTGATGTATCTCGAAGCGGTACTCGGCGGTGACGTAGCGGCCGCAGCGACGCGCGGCGCTCTCGCGAATGTACTTGTCGCCGTCGCTCCACACGTACATCGCGGGGACGTCGACCCTCCCGACGCGGCCCGCAAGAGGCGCGGCGCGGTACCAGTTCAGCGCGGCCGTGTACGCCCCCGGCGCGACCATCGCTCGCACATCACGCTCCGCATGCTCTGCGGACTGCCCGCCGGCGACCAGCGAGCGCACCAACCGCGCTCCATCGCGTCCACTACCGAGGTGCCACCACTCGAAGAACCGCGGCACCAGGTAGGCATAGGCGTACCAGGACGCGAATGCTTGCCGGCTGGTCATCATCGCGACCTGCAGCGCGGAGGGATGCGGTCCGGACAGCGCCGTCAGCGACGCAAGCCGCTCGGGATAGCGGGCGGCCACGCTCCACGCCACCAGAGCACCCCAGTCGTGACCCACGACGTGCACCCGTCTTTGACCGAAGTGCTCGATCAGCGCGCGGATGTCTTCGACGAGTTCCCTTGCCCGGTAATCGCGTATCCGCTTCGGTCGCGACGCCGGCGAGCGCCCACGTTGGTCCGGCGCGAGGCACCTGTAGCCCGACGCGGTCAGCCTCGGTATGACCGCGTCCCAGGACGATTTGGTCTGCGGATGCCCGTGCAGGAGCACGACCACAGCTCCGTCCGATGGGCCCTCGTCGAGGAGATCGAAGACGTACGCACCGCGCCGATAGTCAAGCACCGACTCAGCATCACTCCACCACAGCCGGACTCTCGGCACATTCGCCGAAATTCGGTACGGGACCGCACAACGAAGTGCGCCCACAACGGACCAGGTCCGTCATGGGCGCACTTCAATACCCGGCCAACCGCCGGGGGTGATGCGATTACTTCTTGAACGCGTCCTTGACCTTCTCGCCCGCGTCCTTGAGGCTCGCCTTCGACTGATCGCCGCGGCCCTCGTTCTCGGTCGACCGGTCACCCGTCGCCCGTCCCACGGCTTCCTTGGCCTTGCCGCCGAGGTCTTCGATCTTGTTCTTCGCTTTATCGGTGCCGCTCACGGTGCCCACTCCTTCGTTGGCAATGCGGCCCTGGAAAGCCCGGGGCCGAACCTCAGAAGTACCCACCACGGCCCTCCACCGAAACCCGCACACGCACGCGCGAGACGCAGCTAACATTCACGCCGGGTCCGGGATTCTGCGACGGGGTGGGAACGTTTCGGTGGTGCTTTTGACTACACAGGCACGGGTGCGCCCGTGGGAAGTGATGATCCGACGCGGTGCGACGGTGGTGGCTGCGGCTCTGACCTCGGTTTCCGCACTGTTGACGGGGCCGGCACCGGCCGCGTCCGCGCAGCCACCTCCGTGCACCGACGTCGAGGTGGTGTTCGCCCGCGGCACCAACGAGCCGTTCGGCGTCGGCGCGCCGGGGCAGTCCTTCGTCGACGCACTGCGGTGGCACCTCGGTATGCGGACCCTGGCGGTGTATCCGGTCAACTACGCGGCCTCCGGCGACTTCGCCAGCCCGGATTTCCAGCGGACCGTCGTGGACGGCGCCCGGGACGCGGCCGTGCACGTCCAGAACACCGCGGCGGCCTGCCCGGCCACCCGCATCGTGCTCGGCGGGTACTCCCAGGGCGCGGTCGTGGCGGACTTCGTGGCCTCCGGAACCGCGCCTCAGGGTCTGCCGCCCGAGGCGGTGCCCGCGCCGCTGCCGCCGGAGGTCGGTGAGCACATCGCCGCCGTGGTCTATTTCGGGAAGCCGACGGATCAGGTGCTGCGCAAGTACGGCGCCACCGCCGTTCCGCTCAGCGAGCCGCTTGCGGCGAAGTCACTGAACCTGTGCGTGCCGGGCGACCCGATCTGCAGTCCCGGCACTGACGGCCATCTGCACGGCCTGTACGTCGCGAACGGTCTGACCCATCAGGGCGCCGCCTTCGCCGCGGGCCGTCTGGCCCCACCGCCGGCACCCCTGCCGCCGCCGCCGATGTAGACGGCGGTCAGAGCCGGGCGAAGCAGGGATCGGCGTCCTCCTTCGGGATCGACGCGTTCTGGCTGGAGAAAGTGCCCACGACGCCGGTATCGGTGACCTCGACGCTGTCGGCGTGGATACCGAGCGGGTAGTTGTCGTTCAGCTTCTTGGTGAGGTCGTTCAACGCCGACTGCACGGTGTCCTTCGGCAGCGGTCCGTTGACGTCGAGAACCTGCAGGTCGAGGTTCCCGTCGGCCACGACAGGCTTGGCCGTGACGCTGTAGTCGCCGGCGTCCAGGATGATCGTGCCCGCCGCCGGGTCCGTCCGTACGCCGGTGACAAGGCTTCCGACGCCGGGCAGGTTGTCCGCCACGGTGTCCTTGATGCCGGCCGACTTCCACGTCAACGTCGCGTTCAGCGAGCCGATGGTGCCCTTGGCGTCGGCGGTCTCCTGGAGCCGGATGTCCTCGAGCGTGACGTCCGCGGTCATCCCGTCGGCGCTCTGCACGCGGTCGCCGGCGGTGACCACGGAGATGTTCGTGTAGTGGCCGGTGATGTGCTGCCACAGGAACGGCGGGTTCACGCCGAAGGAGATGGTGGCGCCGTCGTCGACCACGCATTCGGCGACCTCGACCAGGATGCTGTCGGCTCTGCTGCGGGCATACAGTTCGGCGCCCGCGAGGCCACCGATGATCGCCGCGACAGCGATCACCGCGATCAGGATGACGGACTGGCGGTTCCCCAACAGAGAGCGTCGCTTGCTCGGCTTGGGGGCGTCAGGTTGCGGCGGCGCTGCCGGCGGGAGCGGCGGGGCAGGCGGCGGCGTGCGGTAGATCTCCTGCGTCGGGGAGATGTCCGCCGGGGACGGCGGCCTCCGCAGCTTCTCGGTGCGCCCGGCGTCGGCTGGACGTCCCACATGGGGAGGTGGTGGGGCGTCGGGGCGTCGCGGCGGCGGGCGGAATCTCTCGGTCGGCAGTTCCGGACGGCCACGCGGGATGCGGTGCGTCGCCGGATCCTGCGGAGGCTGGCCGCGACCACGCCATCCGGGCTGCCCTGGACGCGGCGGCGGGGGCGTCGTCATCGTCGCGATTCTGCCTCATCAACCCGGGACAGGTTGTGGACGCGGCCGCTCCGCCGGCTACCTCGTGGTCGTCGGCGGCGGCGAGCTCAGCGACAGCCCGGCGTAGATCTCGTCGAGCATCGTCGGGAGCATCGCTTGCGCTGTGGTCCTGCCGTCCGGCGACAGCGTCAGATTCGTCCAGATGACGAGGGTGACATCGTTGTCCGGGTCGAAGCCCATGAACGAGTTGAAGCCCGGCAGTTCGCCCCCGTGGTAGTACATCGCGGCCTCGGGACCGAAACGCTGGTACGAGATCCCGTACCCGTACTTCTGACCATCGGGTGCGTCCGGATCCTCCGCCTGCAGCGAGTCCTGCCACCGGCGGTGGTGGTCGGCGTCGAAGATCCGGCCGCTGACGAGTGCGCGCATCCAGGTGGCGAGATCGTCGGCCGTCGAGACGGCACCCCCGGCCGCGGTGGCGTAGGACGAGTTCTGATGGGTGTAGTCGACCGGTTTCAGCGATCCGTCCCGCGCGGCGGCTTGGATGTCGGCGGGGTAGGGATCGTCGCCGAGTGCGTAGAAACTACCGCCGTACATGTAGCCGTGCGAGAACGGTGCGGGCATCGAGGTGTCGTCGGCGGCGGGCAGTGAGGTCTGCACCATGCCGGCCGGAACGAACAGCCTCTCCTTGAACTGTTGGGCCAGCGGCCGGCCGCCCGCCTTCTCGGCCACCAGGCCGAGCAGCGCGTAATTCGTGTTGCTGTACTCATATTCGGCGTCCGGGGCGAAGTTCGGCGGGTGACGGAAGGCGATGGCCAGCACCTCCCCCGGTGTCCACACCCGTCCCGGATCGGCATCCATCATGGCCGACAGGTCCGGGTCGCCGGTGTAGCCGTACAGCCCGGTGCGCATCTTCAGCAGCTGCGCGATGGTGATGTCATCACCACCCGGCACGTCGGCCACGAAGGACGACACGGGATCCTCGAGGCGGAGCTTGCCGTCCTGGGCGAGCAGCACAATCAACGCGGCGGTCATCGTCTTGGTGTTCGACGCGATCCGAAAGTGCGTTTCCGGGGTGGGTGGTGTCATGGCCCCAATCTGGGTGGTCCCGAAGGGCGCGACGAACCTTCCCTGCGGGGTCTGCAGCAGCACCATGGCGCCGGGCACGCGGAGTTCCTTCGCCGTGGCGTCGACCACCGCCCGGAACGCCTCGCCGTCAATCGTTTTCAGCGCCGTCGACGCGACAACGCTGGTGGCGGTCGCCGTCGTCGAGGGTGTCGTCGGCCCGTCGGTGAATGACGAGCACCCGGCCACTGCGAGCAGCAGCGTGCCGGCGAGGCAGCACAGGAGCGTCGTTCGGGTGCGAGTTCCGGTCATGATTGGCCACCGCCATCGGGATCGCTGGTAGCCGGACCCTACGCCGGTAGTGACGTCGCGTTCGGCGATCGGCCTCATCGGCGACACGCGGGAGGTCACCGCACCGGCGGAGGCCGCGACCGGCGTTAGCCTCAGCCCATGCCGCCCCGAAGCCGGACCCGCTCGGCGAGATACGCGCGCCGACGCAGCCGGCGGATGGCCGAGCAGGAACACGATCTGACAGCAGCCCAGTGGGCCGCGCTCAAGCTGGCGTGGGGCGGGTGCGCCTACTGCGGCGCCAATGGCACACCGCTGCAGAAGGACTGCATGCTGCCGATCTCGCGGGGCGGCCGTTACGCGTTGGCGAATGTGGTGCCCAGCTGCCGCTCGTGCAACGCCAGCAAGTGCAACTTCGAAGTCACCGGCTGGATGCGCCGCAAGAAGCTCGACGAAGGCGCGTTCCTGGTCCGGCAGGCCCAGATCGCCCGCGAGCTGATCGACGTCGGCGCCGATGACACCGTCGTTGCGCCTTCCCCTGAGTAGTCGGCGTGAGCGTCCGCGGCATGTGCCGCATATGCGCCCGTCAACAACTGTTGACGGCTGCACAGCGCAGTCGTCCGACGAACCGTCGATCGTCACCCAGTTTGCTCTTGATGACTGCCGGGTACTGAGCTGCCAGCGCAGCGACGTTTCGAGTCGTTCCATCACGTTGCGATTCGTTGCCAGGAGGAGATCGAATGACTGCATTTCTACGGCGGGGACGGGCCGCATCGTCGGTAGCCGTCGTCGCCGGCCTGATCGGCGCGTTGTGCTGCTGGGCCATGCCCACCGCTGCGGCGTTCGCGATTCAGAACCACGAGAGCATCACGCGTGCCGCGCTCCCACCGGATCAGGTCAATCAACTCGGCATCGCGCAGATCCTCAACGGGCCGCCGCCCGGCGGGGGCGCCATGGGCAGTGACGCCTTCGCGCTCGACGACTGGCGACACATCGACAACGCGAGAAGCCCCGCGGAGGTCTGCGCCAAGGCGCAGCGGGCGTGGAACACCTTCTCACCGGTCCTCCTCAGCGGGTCACTCCCTGCCGGCCCGGGTGCAACGGTGTTGGTGAATGGACCCGCCGCGCGCGCCGCGTTCGGCGGCTTACTGCACGCCCAGCAGGATTTCTACGCCCACTCGAACTGGGTCGAGGAGAACATTGCGGCGGGGCAGCCGAACCGGCTGGCTCCCCCGCTGTTCCCGTCCTGCAATCCGGGCGCCTTTCCGGCCGGTCTCCACACCGGTTACTTCAATCTGTTGTTCTTCAATCAGTTTCCGTTCGACGGCTGTCCCCCCGGGGGGCCACCGCCCGGCTTCCAGGAGTGCCACTCGGCGCTGAACAAGGACGGCCCAGACACGGCGCGCGGGAAACAACCGGTTCCCGGGACCGGTATGAACATGTACTCCTTGGCGAAGAGTCTGGCCACCACGGCGAGCACCGACCTGTACAGGCAGGTGCGCACCCTGGTCGTCAGCACCGTTACCGCGAAATACCCTGGCGTGAACGGTGAATGCGTCGTGACGAAGCTCTTCCGTCCCGACCTGTTCGGGCCCTGCGCCCCGTTCTCGATTCCGCTGCCACCCGCACCTGCACCGCCGCGCTGACTCGCGGGCCTTTCTCAACTGTCGCCGAAGGCGTCCATGTCGATTTACCGTGAGTCATGGCTCATGGAACCGCATCAGTCGTCATTGCCCATCCCGCGCAGGTGGTCTGGGACTACATCGTCGATCCGGACTACACCTCGAACGTGTTGCCGGGGATCGTCGCCGTTCGCGCCGAAAAGCGACCACCGTACGTTCCCGGCGATGTCTGGCACGGCACTGCCCGGATGTTCGGCATCACCTACGAGTGGACCGGCGTCTTCACCCGTTTCGAGCCGCCCAGGGTGATGGAATTCCGGTCGACGAAGTCCAGGTTTCCGTTCGTCACCGTCGACACCTTGGAAGAGGTCCCCGGGGGTACGCGCTACACCTGCCAGGCCACGGGTGAACCGGCGTTCGGCGGACCCGTCGGTCGACTTCTCGACGCCGCCATGTCCATGGCCTATCAGCGTGTGCTGGCACGACATCTCGCCCGACTGCCGGCGCATGTCGATGGCTGGGCGGTCAACAGGCGCTGACGGTCGCCGGCCGAACTTGCCGCTATGACCCGCGCATCACCTGCTCGCGGATCGCCTGCAGGTCGATCACCGACCACACCTCGGCGATCCGGCGGTCGTCATCGAACCTGTAGAAGACGTGCTCGGGGAACGAAACCTGCCCGCCCGTCGGCTCGAAGCCCAGAAACGTTCGCCGCGGAGTGCATTCGAAGAACAGCCTGCACGCCACAACGTCATCGGCCGCGATGAGGACCTCCGGCTGGTACTGCAAATCTGGGATCGCGTCGACATCGCCTTCCAGGATCGCTCTGTAGTCGTGCAGGGTGATCCGTCGTCCGTTGTAGGTCAGCTGATCGGCGACGAACTCTCCGAGTCTTGGCCATTGTCGATCGTTCAGGCACTGCAGGTAGGCACGGTAGACGGCCAAGAGATCGCTTTCGCTCATCGGGCCGATCTCTCGGTCGATCCGACGTCGAAGCAGAACCTCCCCATCTCGGTCAGCCCCCTCCGCCACCGCCGCAGCCGCCCCCGCCACCGCAGCCACCTCCACCGCCACAGCTGGGCCCGCCGCCACCGCCATCCCCGCCGAAGTTCCCACCGCCTCCGGCTCCACCGGCCGACCATCGGCGGCGTGAACGCCGAGACATGAAGTGGGTGTTGGCGACAAGCAGCCAGTTCCTGGGCGGCCACAGCCGCCACCACCATCTGGACGACGAACCCACCGATTCTTCGGACATCGGACCCCCAACCAACTGATGGCGCAAGCCTATGCCGTCAGCTCGACATCCACAGCGCCCGCGCGTTCACGATCGACCCATCTGGTCCAAGGCGACCCGCAGAGAAGTGCTGGGGATCTTGACCAGCCCGCCGTACGGCTGATCCATCTCGAGCATCATGAAGATCGGGCCGGCAAGTGCCACAGCGGCGACCACCAATGCCGCGATCACGCTTGCATTCCGCGGTGCGAACAGCCCGAAACTGGCGAAGATCACCGCCAGCCAAGCCACGACAACGACGAAAAAGGCCCATGGGAATCGGCTTCCGATCTGCTCGACGGTGGTCCACCGCGACAGGGCGATCGTGTTGGTGCTCTCCAATGCGTTGGACCGCAGCCACTGCTGTCGCTCCGTCCGCGGCGACAGATCGAAGACGTCCCTCTGAACCAAGAGGATGCCGGCCCCACTGCTGAGCGCCGTGAGCGACACCGCACCGCCTTCCTCCGGCCAGATCTGATGTATTCGTTGTGCGAGCAGATCCTTGGCCAGCGCTCGGATCGGCGCGGTCTCCGGCCCGTACTCTGCCAAGGTCTGATCAAGCATGAGGAATTGGACTCCGGCACTTCGCAGTTCACTCTCCTTCTCGGCGAGCGAACCGATGGAGGAGCCGGTGAGAAGGCCGAGCACCACAGCCGACAGCGTCCCCAGCATGGCCATTATGGTCCTGATGGCGTCGCGCGACTCGGTGCTCAAATGCGGATCGGGAAGGACCTTTCCGAGAAACATCCCCAACATTGCGCCGCCGAAGATGATCGCGAAGACGACGACGCCGATCAGAACGTCTTTCATCAGCCCCTCGCTTTCCACCGCGAAAACGCGTCGAAAAGCGCCTGCGGTCGGCCGCGTTCAACGTACTGCCTGGCGTTCGGCTTATGACGATGATCGTCGAACTTGAGCTCGTATACGAGCAAAGATGCAGTTCAGGCCCAAGGTTGAAGCGGAAATCAGGGCTCGAGATCGGCAGCGCCCAAGTGGGAATCGGGTCTACGCTCGCTACGTGCCCAACAGCCACGATCTGGGCGGCAAGACCGAGCACTTCGGCTCGATCGCCCACACGCCGAGCGAGCCCGTGTTCCACGCGGTCTGGGAGCGCCGAATTTTCGGCATCAACTACTTCCTGCAAACGTTGCTCGGCCCTGACCTCGACACATTTCGTGGGTACTTGGCACTCCTGCCGCCGGAGGAGTACTTCGGCCCGTATTACCGCCGATGGGTCCCTGCCATCGAGCAGATGTTTGCCAAGCACCTCTCGGGTGAACGCTCGGTTCCGAAGCTCAAGGTGGTGGGCACGGCCCTGTTCCTGCGGCGGGTGGCGTTGCGTCCAACCTTGCCCCGCCTCATGAACGCTCGGGTTGCACCGAAGATCATTGGGACGCACAAGAAGTCGAAGCGCCCCGCACGCTTTGCGATCGGTGATGCGGTGCGGGTCCGCCCGGCGCCCGCGGAGGGGCACAGTCAGCAGCCCGATTACGTCAGCGGCCGGCTCGGGCGAGTGACAGACCACCGCGGCGCCGCGATGCTCCCGGACCGACGTTTCGCCACCGGCTCAACTGCCGCTGAGCACCTCTATACCGTCATGTTCGATGGAGCCGAACTGTGGGGCGACGAGGCCGAGCCCAATATTGAGGTGCGCATCGAGTTGTTCGAGCCTTATTTGGAGCCGGCATGAGTGAGCCTGACCCCATCGCTGTCCGCGTTGAAGCGTTGGAGTCGTTGCTCCTGGAGCGCGGGCTGATCGACCCGGCCGCCGTCGATGCGGTCATCGAGCACTATGAGAAGGATGTCGGGCCACTCAACGGCGCCAAGGTGATTGCGCGAGCTTGGACCGATGACGCTTTCCGGAAACGGCTCATGGTCGACGGCACCAAGGCCATCGCCGAACTCGGGTTCGGCGGGGTAGAAGGCGCGGACATGCGGATTGTCGAGAACACCAGCGATGTGCACAACGTGGTGGTCTGCACCCTCTGCTCCTGCTACCCGTGGCCTGTCCTCGGCCTGCCGCCGACGTGGTACAAATCGCCGGAGTATCGGTCGCGCATGGTCGTCGAGCCACGCAAGGTACTTGCCGAAATGGGGCTGGTCGTCTCCGACGACGTCCGTATCCGCGTCTGGGACAGTTCGGCCGAAGCGCGCTACCTCGTGCTGCCCCGGCGACCGTCGGGCACCGAAGGGTGGTCGGCGGAACAACTGGTTCCACTGATCACACGTGACTCGATGATCGGTGTCGCGCTGGCTTCCGAGGCAGCCGATGGCGGACGCTGAGGTGCTTCTCGACGCCGAAGGCCCGGCAGCACCGCCGCGAGCCAACGGGGAGTTGGCATTCGACGCACCGTGGGAGCGTCGCCTGTTCGGCGTGACGATGGCGCTCAGCCAACGCGTCTTCAGTTATGCGGACTTCCGGGAACGGCTCATAGTCCGGGTGGGCGAGGCGCCGACCCGGCCCTACTGGCGCAGTTGGGCGGCGGCGCTCGAGGACGCTCTCGCGGACACCTGCGCGCTCGATCCGGGTGTCGTCGAAGCGCGACATCGGGAGTTTCTGGCGCGCCCGCACGGCCACGATCACTGACCGTTCGATTTGGAGACACTTGCCTTCTATCCGCACTTTGCCCGCCGCCATCGAGCCGGCCTCCACCAGGTCGTCGTAGGACACGATCTCGGCCTTGATGAAGCCCTTCTCGAAGTCGGTGTGAATGACCCCTGCGGCCTTCGGCGACGTGTCGACCTGGTGGATCGTCCACGCCCGCGACTCCTTCGGCCCCGCCGTCAGGAAGGTCTGCAGCATCAGCGTGTGAAACCGGCACGGGCCAGCGCATCCAGGCCGCGTTCGGTCTGCCCGATCGACTCCAGCAGCTCGGCCGCCGACTCCTCGTCGAGTTCCTGCAATTCGGGCTTCGATGCGGCAAGGTCGCGGATGTGTCGCGAAGACGGCGCGGTTGCGGCGGCACCGGGAATCGGTCGCAGAAAGGACACATTCCATGCCGGTTTCCGCTAGGGTTTGACGGCGCAGTCAATTTGCTGCTGCTCTCGGAGTGGCGTGATCGGGCTGGCACCGACCGAAACTTCACCGACCCCGGTTTCGCGGCGACGTCTGGGTCATCGGGGATGCAGACATGGGTTATGCGATGCACATCGGCCGGGTTGGCGCGTTGGCGGTGGCGCTGGGTGTCGGGGCGGCGGCGGCCACCGGATATGGCATCGGCAACCCGGCGGTGGCATGGGCCGAGGAGGGTTCACAGACCACCGGCGACAACTCTGATGACTCCGACAACTCCGACAAACCGTCCGACAAGCCGTCCGACGACGAGGCCGATACCGATACGCCGAAGTCAGATGCCGACGCCAACATCGGCGGCGGACACCTATCCGATGAGGACGAAGACTCCGATGAGGACGAAGACTCTGATCTCGACGAGGACTCTGATCTCGACGAGGACTCCGATCTCGACGAGGACTCCGATCTCGACGAGGAAAGCGCCGAGCAGGATGTCACCACCCCGGCCCCGGTGGTTGACACCCCGCAGACCGCTACGCCGCTGACCGGGACTCCCACACCGGTCGCAGTAACCGACACCACAGTCGTGATACCCGACCCGCCGGCGCTCACCGAGCCGCCGACCGGCTACCTCGCACCCACCGACACCACCACCGCCGCCCTGATCGAAGACCTCAACGGCCCCATCGACCAGGACGGCGACGCCGACGCCGAACAGTTCAGCGACGGGCAACCCAGCGCACGCACGATGAGCACGTTGACCTTCGATGACCCCGCCGCCACACCGCAGATGTTCATCGCCGCCGCGGCCGCGCCCGGCACCCCAGCCCCAGCGCCACTGACCACTCAGCCGGCCAACCTCTCTGAAGCGCTGCTGGGAGCCTCAGAAGTGCTGGGCAATATTTTCAACACCGCCATCACCACCCTGCTGAACTCGATCTTCTCCCCCGGCCCGGCCACCCCCGCCCCGCCGATGATGCTGTTCATCGTGCTGGGCTGGGTACAACGCGAACTGCAACGCAGCCTCTTCAACCAATCCCCCACCGCGGTGGTCGATGCGGTCACCACCTCTGAAGACACCGCCGTGGACATCGCGGTGCTGGCCAACGACACCGACGCCGACCTGAGCGCCCCGGTCGCCGGCCTGCCCGGCGGCGACGTGCTCACCATCACCAATTACACCCAACCCACCCACGGCACCGTGGTGCTCAACGAGGACGGCACGTTCACCTACACACCCACCGCCAACTACACCGGCACCGACACCTTCACCTACACCGTCTCCGATGAAGCCAGCCCCTGGCACATCCACGGCACCGAGGGCCTGCTCTACGGCGGCCAACACACCTCCACCACCACCGCCACCATCACCATCACCGGGTTCAACGACCCCGCCACCATCACCGGCGACACCACCGGCACGGCCACCGAGGACGACACCACCACCACCACCACCGGGGACCTCGACGCCACCGACGTCGACGGCCCCGCCGACACCTGGAACGCCGCCGACACCGCCGCCACCACCTACGGCGACTACACCCTGTCCGCCGACGGCACCTGGACCTACACCCTGGACAACAGCCGCCCCGCGGTGCAGGCCCTGGCCGCCGGCGCGAAGGTCACCGACACCTTCACCGCCACCACCACCGACGGCACCACCCAACTGGTCACCATCACCATCACCGGGGTCAACGACCCCGCCACCATCACCGGCGACACCACCGGCACGGCCACCGAAAACGACACCACCACCACAGCCGGAGACCTCGACGCCACCGACGTCGACGGCCCCGCCGACACCTGGAACGCCGCCGACACCGCCGCCACCACCTACGGCAACTACACCCTGTCCGCCGACGGCGCCTGGACCTACACCCTCGACAACACCAACACCACGGTGCAGACGCTCACCACCACCAGCACCCCACTCACCGACACCTTCACCGCCACCACCACCGACGGCGCCACCCGCACCGTCACCATCACCATCACCGGGTTCAACGATCCCGCCGCCATCACCGGCGACACCACCGGCACGGCCACCGAGGACGACACCACCACCGCCGCCGGAGACCTCGACGCCACCGACGTCGACGGCCCCGCCGACACCTGGACCGCCGCCGACGACACCACCACCTACGGCAGCTACACCCTGGCCGCCGACGGCACCTGGACCTACACCCTGGACAACACCCGCCCCGCAGTGCAGGCCCTGGCCGCCGCCGCGAAGGTCACCGACACCTTCACCGCCACCACCACCGACGGCACCACCCAACTGGTCACCATCACCATCACCGGGGTCAACGACCCCGCCACCATCACCGGCGACACCACCGGCACGGCCACCGAAAACGACACCACCAGCACCACCGGGGACCTCGACGCCACCGACATCGACGGCCCCGCCGACACCTGGACCGCCGCCGAAGACACCACCACCTACGGCAACTACGCCCTCGCCGCCGACGGCACCTGGACCTACACCCTCGACAACACCAACACCACGGTGCAGACGCTCACCACCACCAGCACCCCACTCACCGACACCTTCACCGCCACCACCACCGACGGTGCCACCACCACCGTCACCATCACCATCAACGGGTTCAACGACCCTCCGAAGGTCGCCGACGACACCTACACGATTACTTCGGGCGCCACGCTCACTGTCGCGGCCCCGGGTGTCCTGGCCAACGACAGCGATCCCGAGGGTGATGCCCTCACCGTCGTGCCTTCGTCAAATCCTCATGTGGTCATCAACCCGGACGGCTCATTCACCTACACAGCCGACAGTGTTCCTCCCAATCACGGCTATGGGTTTTCCGTTCGTTACGAGGTCAGCGACGGCAACTCGTCCTCGCCTGTCTGGATCTCCATCTTCGTGTACGGCGGGTCTAGTTAGCGTCGAAAGGCCGCTTACGGAGCTGCACATCGTGTCGGTGATCGACATCGCCCGCCGCGTCCGCGATGGCAACCTACCGCCGCCCGACCGGATGCGCCTCTACCGCTTCGACGCACGAACCTCGAGACATTCCGCGACGAGGCCGGCGCCGGGTAGAGCGGTCTACAGCCCGTTAGACGTTGAAGCGGAACTCCACCACGTCGCCGTCGGCCATCACGTGGTCCTTGCCCTCCATGCGCACCTTGCCCGCTGACTTGCCCGCTGCCATCGAGCCGGCCTCCGCCAGGTCGCCGTAGGACACGATCTCGGCCTTGACGAAGCCCTTCTCGAAGTCGGTGTGGATGACCCTGCGGCCTTCGGCGCGGTGTCGCCCTGGTGGATCGTCCACGCCCGCGACTCCTTCGGCCCCGCCGTCAGGAAGGTCTGCAGCTTCAGCGTGTGGAATCCGGCACGGGCCAGCGCATCCAGGCCGCGTTCGGTCTGCCCGATCGACTCCAGCAGCTCGGCCGCCGACTCCTCGTCGAGTTCCTGCAGTTCCGATTCGATTCGGCACGGTCGCGAAGATGGCGCAATTGCGGCGGCACCGGGAATCGGTCGCAAAAAAAGCACATTGCGATGCCGGTTTCCGCTAGGGTTTGACGGCGCAGTCAATTTGCTGCTGCTCTCGGAGTGGCGTGATCGGGCTGGCACCGACCGAAACTTCACCGACCCCGGTTTCGCGGCGACGTCCGGGTCATCGGGGATGCAGACATGGGTTATGCGATGCACATCGGCCGGGTTGGCGCGTTGGCGGTGGCGCTGGGTGTCGGGGCGGCGGCGGCCACCGGATACGGCATCGGCAACCCCGCAGTCGCATGGGCCGAGGAGGGTGCGCAGTCCACCGGCGACAACTCCGACAACTCCGACAACTCCGAGAAACCGTCCGACAAACCGTCCGACGACCCGTCTGACGACAAGGCCGGCGCCAACATCGGCGGCGCACACCTATCCGATCTGGACGAAGACTCCGATGAGGACGAAGAATCCGATCTCGACGACGACTCCGACCAGGACGACGACTCCGATCTGGACGAGGACTCCGATCTCGACGAGGAGGGCGCCGAGCAGGAGGTCACCACCCCGGCCCCGGTGGTGCACGCCCCAGAGACCGCCACGCCGCTGACCGGGACTCCCACACCGGTCGCAGTAACCGACACCACAGTCGTGATACCCGACCCACCGGCGCTCACCGAGCCGCCGACCGGCTACCTCGCACCCACCGACACCACCACCGCCGCCCTGATCGAAGACCTCACCGGCCCCACCGACCAGGACAGCGACACCGACGCCGAACAGTTCAGCGACGAGCAACCCAGCGCACGCACGATGACGTTGACCCTCGATGACCCCGCCGCCACACCGCAGATGTTCATCGCCGCGACCGCGACCGCGCCCGGCACCCCAGCCCCAGCGCCACTGACCACTCAGCCGGCCAACCTCTCTGAAGCGCTACTGGGGGCCCCCGCGGTGCTGGGCAATATTTTCAACACCGCCATCACCACCCTGCTGAACTCGATCTTCGCCCCCGGCCCGACCACCCCCGCCCCGCCGATGATGCTGTTCATCGTGCTGGGCTGGGTGCAACGCGAACTGCAACGCAGCCTCTTCAACCAATCCCCCACCGCGGTAGAGGATGCGGTCACCACCTCTGAAGACACCCCCGTGGACATCGCGGTGCTGGCCAACGACACCGACCCCGACATGAGCACCCCGGTCGCCGGCCTGCCCGGCGGCGACGTACTCACCGTCACCAACTACACCCAACCCACCCACGGCACCGTGGCGCTCAACGAGGACGGCACGTTCACCTACACCCCGACCGCTAACTACACCGGCACCGACACCTTCACCTACACCGTCTCCGACGAAGCCAGCCCCTGGCACATCCACGGCACCGAGGGCCTGCTCTACGGCGGCGGCCACACCTCCACCACCACCGCCACCATCACCATCACCCCCGTCGACGGCGCCCCCGTTGTCGGCGACCCGGCTTTCACCATCAACGGCGGCCCCGACCCCCAGACGGGCGCTGTGAATGTCACGCTGAACGTCGCCGATCCCGACGGTGACCCTCTCGTCTACACCGTCACCACCGAGCCGACCCGCGGCACGGTGGTCGTCAACGAAGACGGGACGGTCACGTATACGCCGAAGCCGCGAGAACGCCTGGAGGCCTACGAATCCGCCGGCGAGGACGTCGACAGTTTCACCGTCGTAATCACCGACGGGACCCACCCGCCCATCGAGGTCACCGTCAGCAACGTGCCCATCGACCCAGCCGAAGCGGTCGTCACCGCCACTATCGCCGTCGGCGTCGGTCCGAACGCGGTCGTCTTCAGCCCCGACGGAACCCGCGCCTATACCTCCGATTTCAGCTCTAACACCGTGTCGGTCATCGACACCACCACCAACACCGTCACCGCCACCGTTGAGGTCACCGGCAACCCATACGCGATTGCGCTCAGCCCGGACGGCACTCGCGCCTACACCGCCAACTACAACGGTCACACCGTGTCGGTGATCGACACCACCACCAACACCGTTACCGCCACCATCCCCGTCGGAAGATACCCGCAGGGAATCGCGATCAGTACCGACGGCACCCGCGCCTACATCACCAACAATGGCGCCGGCACCGTGTCGGTGATCGACACCACCACCAACACCGTCACCGCCACCATCCCCGTCGGAAGATACCCGCTGGGGATCGCGGTCAGTCCCGACGGCACCCGCGCCTACGTCACCAACCAGATTGACAACACCGTGTCGGTGATCGACACCACCACCAACACCGTTACCGCCACCATCCCCGTGGGCACGGGGTCGCGCGGAGTGGCATTCAGCCCAGACGGCACCCGCGCCTACACCTATAACGGCACGGGCGGCACGGTGTCGCTGATCGACACCACCACCAACACCGTCACCGCCACCATCCCCGTCGGCGGTTACTTGTTGGGGATCGCGGTCAGTCCCGACGGCACCCGCGCCTACACCACCAACGCTGGGGGCGACACCGTGTCGGTGATCGACACCACCACCAACACCGTGATCGCCACCGTCCCCGTCGGCGACTACCCCATGGGGATTGCGGTCAGTCCCGACGGCACCCGCGCGTACACCACCGACTACTCCGGCGGTACCGTGTCGGTGATCTCGTTCGCCAACCGTGCCCCGGTGATCACCGCGCCGCCGACCGTCAACTCGGCCGATCCCCAATTAGGCTTTGTCACAGGCGATCTCAACGTCGCCGACAACGACACCCTGACCTACACCGTCACCACCGAGCCGACCCGCGGCACAGTGGTGGTCAACACCGACGGCACCTTCAGCTACACACCGAAGCCGCAGGCACGCCTCGACGCCTACGAATCCGCGGGCGAGGACGTCGACAGCTTCACCGTCACGGTCACCGACGGGACCTACCCGCCCGTCACGGTCACGGTCAATAATGTGCCGATCGACCCGGCCGAGGCAGTCGTCACCGCCTCCATCGCCGCCGGTGGTTTCCCGTTGGGGGTCGCGCTCAGCTCTGACGGCACCCGCGCCTACGTCACCAACGTTGTCGACGACACCGTGTCGGTGATCGACACCGCGACCAACTCCGTCATCACCACCATTACCGTCGGTGACCGCCCGATGGCGATCGCGGTCAGCCCCGACGGCACCCGCGCCTACGTCGCCAATTACAACAGCGGCGACGTGTCGGTGATCGACACCGCCACCAACACCGTCACCGACACCATTTACGTCGGCGAGGAGCCGCGCGGGGTCGCATTCAGCGCCGACGGCACCCGCGCCTACACCACCAACTCCCACTACAACACCGTGTCGGTGATCGACACCGCCACCAACACCGTCGTGGCCACCATTACCGTCGGCGGCTACCCGATTGGGGTCGCGCTCAGCCCCCTCGGCGGCACCCGCGTCTACGTTGCCAATTTCTACAGTCACACCGTCTCGGTGATCGACACCACCACCAACACCGTCACCGCCACCATCCCCGTCGACTCCGGCCCGTACGGAATCGCGCTCAGTACCGACGGCACCCGCGCCTACATCACCAAATCCGACGGCACCGTGTCGGTGATCGACACCGCCACCAACACCGTCACCGAAACCATCCCGGTCGGCGCTCGCCCGCAGGGGATCGTCCTGAGCCCAGACGGCACCCGCGCCTATGTCACCAATTACTACAGCGGGACCGTGTCGGTGATCGATACCACCACCAACACCGTCACCGCCACCGTCACCGTCACCGTCGGCAACTCCCCGTCCGACATCGCGGTCAGCCCCGACGGCACCCACGCGTACACCACCGACACTGGCAGCGGCACCGTGTCGGTGATCTCGTTCGCCAACCGTGCCCCGGTGATCACCGCGCCGCCGACCGTCAACTCGGCCGATCCCCAATTCGGGGTTATCACAGGCGATCTCAACGTCGCCGACAACGACACCCTGACCTACACCGTCACCACCGAGCCGACCCAGGGCACAGTGGTGGTCAACACCGACGGCACCTTCAGCTACACACCGAAGCCGAAGGCACGCCTCGACGCCTACGAATCTCCCGGCGAGGACGTCGACAGCTTCACCGTCACAGTCACCGACGGGACCTACCCGCCCGTCACGGTCACGGTCAACAATGTGCCGATCGATCCGGCCGAAGCAGTTGTCACCGCCACCATCGCCGTTGGCGGCGCCGCTAGTGGGGTGGCTTTCAGCCCCGACGGCACCCGCGCCTACATCGTCAACAACGGCGACGACACCGTGTCGGTGATCGACACCACCACCAACACCGTCACCGCCACCATCCCCGTCGGCGACTCCCCGAACGGGGTCACGCTCAGCCCCGATGGCGCCCGCGCCTACGTCACCAATTTCATTGGTTACACAGTGTCGGTGATCGACACCGCCACCAACACCGTCACCGACACCATTCCCGTCGGCGCGGGCCCGCGGGAAACCGCTCTCAGTCCCGACGGCACCCGCGCCTACATCACCAACAATCGCGACCACACCGTGTCGGTGATCGACACCACCACCAACACCGTCATCGCAACGATCCCGGTAAGCCGCAGGCCAGATGGTATCGCGCTCAGCTCCGACGGCACCCGCGCTTACGTTGCCCATACCCAGGACGACGGCGTGTCGGTGATCGACACCGCCACCAACACCGTCACCGCCTTCATCCCCCTCGGCAGAGGAGGCCCGACCGGGATCGCGCTCAGCCCCGACGGCACCCGCGCCTATACTGCCAACTCCCAAAGCGGCACCGTGTCGGTGATCGACACCGCCACCAACACCGTCGCCGCCACCATCACCGTCGGCAACACCCCGTGGAATATCGCGCTGAGCCCCGACGGCACCGGCGCCTACGTCATCAACTTTCACGACGGCACCATGTCGGTGATCGACACCACCACCAACACCGTCACCGCCACCATTCCCGTCGGCAACACTCCGTACGACATCGCGGTCCCCCGCGACGGCACCCTGGCGTACATCACGAACTACTTCGACGAGACCGTGTCGGTGATCTCGTTGGCCACACATGTCCCTCTCAGCGCACCGCCGGTCGCCAACAACGACAGCATCACCGTCGCCGAAGGCGGCGTCGCCATTGTCACGGTCACCGCCAACGACACCGACGCCGACGGCACGGTCGATACGTCCACGGTCGTCATCACTCGGCACCCAACCGCCGGGAGCGTCACCGCCGGCCCCAACGGCACCGTCACCTACACCTCGAACGGTGTGGAAGTAACGATCGACAGTTTCGCCTACCGCGTCAATGACAACGCCGGTGCGACCAGCAACGAAGCGACCGTCACCGTCATGATCACCCCGGTCAACGATTCGCCGGTGGCAGTCAACGAGTCCTATTCGACGAATGCGGACACCGCGCTGACGGTGGCCTCGCCGGGCGTGTTGTCCAATGCCAGTGACTCCGAGACAAATTCGCTGATGGCGGTGCTGGTGACGGACCCATCGCACGGAACGTTGACCCTCAACTCGAACGGGTCGTTCACCTACACCCCGGCGGCCAGCTATAGCGGACCGGACAGCTTCACCTACAACGTCAATGACGGCTCGCTCGACAGCAATGTCGCCACGGTGAATTTGACGGTCAACGCGGTCAACACCGCCCCGGTGGCCGCCAACGACGCCTACTCGACCAATGAGGACGCCACGATGACCGTGGCATCGCCCGGTGTACTGGGCAATGACAGTGATCCCGAAGGCGCAGCGTTGACCGTCGTGAGGGTCAGCGATCCCGCACACGGCACGTTGACACTCAACTCAAACGGTTCGTTCACCTACACCCCGACTGCCAACTACACGGGGCCGGATTCATTCACCTACAAGGTGACTGACGGTTCGCTCGACAGCAATGTGGCCACGGTGAACGTGACGGTCAACGTGGTCAACGACGCCCCGGTGGCCGCCAATGACGCCTATTCGACCAATGAGGACACTGCGCTCACCGTGGCAGCGCCTGGTGTACGGGGCAACGACACCGACCCGGAAGGCAGCCCGTTGACCGTCGTGAAGGTCAGTGATCCCGCACACGGCACGTTGACACTCAACTCAAACGGGTCGTTCACCTACACCCCGGCTGCCAACTACACCGGGCTGGACTCGTTCACCTACAAGGTGACTGACGGCGTGCTCGACAGCAATGTGGCCACCGTGTCGCTGACAGTGAACGTGGTCAACGACGCTCCGGTGGCCATTCCGGACTTCTACACCATCGCCGAAGACAACACGTTGACCGTCCCCGCTTACGGACTGCTCAACAACGACACCGACATCGACGGTCCCGGGATATACGTCGTTGCGGTCACCAATCCGGTCCACGCCGCTCCCTCCTCATTCCAGCTCCTGTCGGACGGTTCGTTCACCTACACCCCACCACCCAACTTCAGCGGCACGGATTCGTTCACCTACCAGATCACCGACGGCATCACCAGGTCGACGTACACCACCGTCACCATCACCGTCACCCCGGTCAACGACGCGCCGACACCAACCAACGATTCTTATGCCACCACCGTGAACACTGCGTTGACGGTCGTCACCCGCGGCGTATTAGCCAATGACACTGATCCCGAGGGAAGTTCATTGACTGCGCAGGTGGATGCCGGTCCGTCGCACGGCACACTGTCGCTCAACCCCAACGGGTCGTTCACCTACACCCCCACTACCAACTACATCGGGCCCGACAGCTTCACCTACCGCGCGTCGGACGGCACAGCCACGAGTCCGGTGGCCACCGTGAGCCTCAACGTCAAAGCGGTCAACAACGCCCCGGTGGCCAACCCCGATTCGTACACCGTCACCGAAGACACCACATTGACCGTCGCCGCTCCCGGGGTGCTGGGCAATGACACCGATATCGACAGCGACGCTTTGGTTCTCAGTGCGGGCACCGCGACGGCACATCAGGGCCTGTTCGATCTTCGTTCCGACGGCTCGTTCATCTATACGCCGGCACCCAACTACCACGGCCCCGACTCGTTCACCTACCAAATCAATGACGGCATCGCCACTTCCGCCTTCACCACTGTGAACATCACCGTCACTTCGGTGAACGACGTACCGGTAGTGGCCAACGACACCATTCCGCTGGCCAAGGATGGCTATTACGCAATCGCCCTGTCCAACCGGTCTTTCGACGATGACGGCGATCCGCTGGTCGCGACACTGCTCACCAGCACCCAAAACGGCGTCCTGGTCTTCAACGGCGTCGACCGGTCCTTCACCTACGAACCCAATACCGGCTTCACCGGACAGGATTCGTTCACCTACAAGGTCAACGACGGAACCGTCGACAGCAACGTGGGCACTGTCACCCTCGTCATCAGCTAGGTCGCGCGAGGCCGGCGCCAGGTAGAGCGGTCTACAGCCCGTTAGACGTTGAAGCGGAACTCCACCACGTCGCCGTCGGCCATCACGTAGTCCTTGCCCTCCATGCGCACCTTGCCCGCCGACTTGGCCGCCGCCATCGAGCCGGCCTCCACCAGGTCGTCATAGGACACGATCTCGGCCTTGATGAACCCCTTCTCGAAGTCGGTGTGGATGACCCCTGCCGCCTTCGGCGCGGTGTCGCCCTGGTGAATCGTCCACGCCCTCGACTCCTTGGGCCCCGCCGTCAGGAAGGTCTGCAGCTTCAGCGTGTGGAACCCGGCACGGGCCAGTGCGTCCAGGCCGCGTTCGGTCTGCCCGATCGACTCCAGCAGTTCGGCCGCCGACTCCTCGTCGAGTTCCTGCAGTTCCGCTTCGATCTTCGCGTCGAGGAACACCGCGTCGGCGGGCGCCACCAGCTCGCGCAGTTCGGCCACCCGCGCGTCGTCGGTCAGCACGCCCTCGTCGGCGTTGAACACGTACAGGAATGGCTTGGTGGTCAACAGGTTCAGCTCGCGGAGCAGCGTCGCGTCGAAGCTCGCACCGAACAGCGTCCGGCCGTCGTTGAGCACCTCCTGCGCGGCGAGCGCGGCCTCGTGCACGGGTCTGCGGTCCTTGTGTGTGCGCGCCTCTTTCTCCAGCCGCGGCAGCGCCCGCTCGAGGGTCTGCATGTCGGCGAGCATGAGTTCGGTCTCGATCACCTCGATGTCGGACCGCGGATCGATCCGGCCGTCGACATGGGTGACGTCGTCGTCGGTGAACACCCGCACCACCTGACAGATCGCATCGCATTCGCGGATGTTGGCCAAGAACTTGTTGCCGAGGCCCGCGCCCTCCGACGCGCCCTTCACGATGCCGGCGATGTCGACGAACGTCACCGGCGCGTGCACAATCTTGTCGGAGTGGAACATTTTCGCCAGCTCGTCGAGCCGAGGATCCGGGAGCGCGACCACACCCTCGTTGGGTTCGATGGTCGCGAACGGGTAGTTCGCCGCCAGCACGTTGTTGCGCGTCAGCGCATTGAACAGGGTCGACTTTCCGACGTTCGGGAGTCCGACGATTCCGAGGTTGAGGCCCACAGGGATCACAGTCTGCCAGAGGGCGGCGCGCGCACCCGCGCGCGCTGGCAGCGCGGCACGCCGCGGAGCCGGTACGGTCTACCTGTGTCAGGACAGCGCGCCCGGCCGGCGGTGTCGGCCGACCATCGCTCTGTGCATCCCAATTTCCCGGGTGTGCCGTGGTGGGGTGCCGTGCTGCTGGCGGGCACGTTCACCGCCATCGGTTTCGCGTTCGACGCCGGATCGGGCGATCGTCAGCTCAGCGCCGTGTTCTCCGCCTGCTACGTGCTCGGTTGCCTGCTCGCGGTGCTCGCGGTTCGGCAGAACTCGATCTTCACCGCCGTCATCCAGCCGCCCCTGATCCTGTTCGCGAGCGTTCCCGGCGCCTACTTCCTGTTCCACGGCGGGCAGCTCAGCGGGCTCAAGGATCTGGCCATCAACTGCGGCTATCCGCTGATCGAGCGGTTCCCGCTGATGTTCTTCACCGCCGCGGCGGTCCTGCTCATCGGGATGGGCCGGTGGTATCTCGGCACGTCGGCACGGCGGGCCGCACCCGCCGGGACCAGCGACACCAAAGACGCCAAGCCCAAGCGCAGCGCCTCGGGCGCCGGCCTGCTGTCGACCGTCACCGCCAAGGTGTCGGCTCTCACCGGTGCTGCCACCGAGGACGACGACGAACAACCGCCGCGCAAGCCCGCCGCTGCCGAACGGCCCCGCCGGTCCGCCCGCACCGCCGCCGGTGAGGCCGCGCTGGAAGCCCGCGAGGCCCGTGGCACGCGCAAGCCGGTGAGAAAGGCCACACCGTCGCGGTCGCGGCACACCCGCCCGCCGGAGACCGAGCTCGTCGAGCCGGTCGAGGAGCGTCCGCGCCGGACCAGGAGCGCCAGGTCGCCCGAGCCGCCGTCCGCCGAACCCCGCCGGCGGCCGCGCAGCCAGTCGCCTCGCGAGCCGCGCAAGGAACCCCCCGCCGAGCGACGGTCCTCCTACGACGCCTACGAAAGGCCGGAACGGCGCCGCCGCTACAGCGACTACGACGATTACGAGCCGCTCGAACCGCACCGGACCAATGGCTCCAACGGGAGTTCGACGCACCACCCGGTGTCACGGGTGCGCTACCGGGGCGCCGACGACAGCGACCGCCGTACGGAATACCGCACCCGCCCGCGGCGGCACAGCTGGGACGAATACGACTCCGAGCGCTGAGCTCAGCTGCGCGACGGGCGGATCTCGCGCGGAAGCGCGAACACGAGTGTCTCGTTGGCGGTGGTGACGGGCTGCACGGTGTCGAACCCGTGCTCGGCGAGCCGGTCCAACACGCCGCGCACCAGGATCTCGGGCACCGATGCTCCCGACGTCACGCCGACGGTGGTGACACCCTCCAGCCAGGCGGGATCGATGTCGTCGGCGAAGTCGACGAGGTGCGAGGCCCTGGCGCCGGCGAGCAGCGCGACCTCGACCAGCCGCACCGAGTTCGACGAGTTCGTGGATCCGACGACGATGACGAGGTCGCACTCGGGCGCCATCGCCTTGACCGCGACCTGGCGGTTCTGGGTGGCGTAGCAGATGTCGTCACTGGGCGGGTCCTGCAGCGTCGGGAACTTCTCCCGCAGTCGGCGCACCGTCTCCATCGTCTCGTCGACGCTGAGCGTGGTCTGGGACAGCCAGATGACCTTGTTCGGGTCACGCACGGTGACCTTGTCGACCGCGTCGGGGTTGTCGACGACCTGGACGTGATCTGGTGCCTCACCCGCGGTGCCGACGACCTCCTCGTGACCCTCGTGACCGACGAGCAGGATGTCGTAGTCGTCACGCGCGAAGCGCTTGGCCTCGTTGTGCACCTTGGTGACCAGCGGGCAGGTGGCGTCGATGGTCTTGAGATTGCGGGCCGCGGCCTCCACATGCACCGTCGGCGCGACGCCGTGGGCGGAGAACACGACGATGGCGCCCTCGGGCACCTCGTCGGTCTGCTCGACGAAAACGGCGCCGGCCTTGGCCAGCGTGTCCACCACGTAGCGGTTGTGCACGATCTCGTGCCGCACGTAGACGGGGGCGCCGTGCTTCTCGAGCGCCCGCTCGACGGTCTCGACGGCCCGATCCACCCCGGCGCAATAGCCCCGAGGCTCGGCGAGCAGGACCCGCTTGCCGGCGACGCCGCCAGTGACCGAGCTGGAAGCGCCCGGAATCCCCATGTTGATTGTCGACGGCATGACTCCAGGGTACTTACCCGCAGGGGTATCGGACCAGTTGGCGAGCCCGCCGTAGGCTGGCCCCATGGCTACCGCACCCTATGGGGTCCGTCTGCTGGTCGGCGCAGCCGTGACCGCCATCGAGGAGACCCGAAAGCTGCCGCAGACCATCCTGATGTATCCGATGACGATCGTCAGCCAGGTGGCGCACTTCGTGATGAAGGCGCAGCAGGACGTCGCGGCCCTGGTGATCAAGGGCGACGAGACCCTCGAATCGATCTTCCCGCCCAAGGATGAACAGCCGGAATGGGCGACATTCGACGAGGACGCGGACGACGGGTCCGCCGATTCCGGTGACGACGGCGAGCGTCGCACCGAGGGTCGCTTCGCGCTCTACAGCACCGGTGAGCCCGAGTCGCCGGCCCCTGAGAAGCCGGCCACCCAGAAGACCAAGCCGGACACGCCCGAGATCGTCACCGAGCTGGATTACGAGTCGCTGACGCTCGCCCAGTTGCGCGCGCGGCTGCCCTCGCTGCGGATCGCCGACCTCGAAGCGCTGCTCGACTACGAGGGCGACACGAAGGCGCGCGCCCCGTTCCAGACGCTGCTCGCCAACAGGATCACCCGCGCCAGCGCGAAGTGACCACCTCCGAGCCGGGCCAGTCGGCGGAGAATCCCTGGCCGGTCCGTGCAGTCGCCACCCGGGTGGCCAAGTACATCGACCGGCTCGGCATGGTCTGGATCGAGGGTCAGCTCACCGAGTTGAAGCTGCGCCAGTCGACGGCGTGGATGGTGCTGCGTGACCCCGCGGCGGACATGTCGCTGTCGGTGAGCTGCCCGCGCGACCTGGTGGCCAACGCCCCGGTGCCATTGGCGGAGGGCACGCAGGTGATCGTGCTCGGCAAGCCGCAGTTCTACACCCGCAACGGCTCGTTCAGCCTGCGCATCACCGAGATCCGCGCCGTCGGCCTCGGCGAACTGCTGGCCCGCATCGCCCGGCTGCGCGAACTGCTCGCGGCCGAAGGCCTGTTCGATGCGCGGCTGAAACGGCCGATCCCCTTCCTGCCCGGCACCGTCGGCCTCATCACCGGGCGGGCCAGTCATGCCGAGCGTGACGTGGTCGCCGTCGCCACCGAACGCTGGCCCGCGGTGCGCTTCGCGATCCGCAACACCGCCGTGCAGGGGCCGAACACCGTGCCGCAGGTGGTCGAGGCGCTGCGCGAACTGGACAAAGATCCCGGCGTCGACGTGATCGTCATCGCGCGCGGCGGTGGCAGCGTGGAGGACCTGCTGCCGTTCTACGACGAGACGCTGTGCCGTGAGATCGCGGCGTGCACGACGCCCGTCGTCAGCGCCATCGGCCACGAACCGGACAATCCGCTGTGCGACCTGGTCGCCGACCTGCGGGCCGCCACGCCGACGGATGCGGCCAAGCGCATCGTCCCCGATGCGGCGGCCGAACAGGCCCTGGTCGCGGAGCTGCGGCAGCGCAGCGCGGGAGCTCTGCGCAACTGGGTGAACCGTGAACAACACCTGCTCGCGCAGTTGCGCAGCCGCCCGGTGCTGGCGCAGCCGCTGCAGGCGCTCGACGCCCGCTCCGAGGAGATCCACCGGGCGGTGGCGGCCGCGCGCCGCGACATCGGACGTCTCATCACAGCAGAGAGCGACCGCACCGGGCATCTGTCGGCCCGGCTCAAGACGCTGGGGCCTGCGGCCACGCTGGCCCGCGGCTACGCGGTGGTGCAGACGGGCGGCCGGGTGCTGCACTCGGTCGCCGACGCGCCCGCAGGCACGCGGATCCGGGTGCGGGTGGCCGACGGCGCGGTGACGGCGGTCAGCGAAGGACCCGAAGGAGCCTGAATATGAAGCCCATTAGTCAGATGGGGTACGAAGAGGCCCGCGACGAGTTGATCGACGTCGTGCAACGCCTCGAGCAAGGCGGACTGGATCTCGACGCCTCGCTCAAGCTCTGGGAAAGGGGCGAGGAGCTGGCCAAATGCTGCGAGGAGCACCTGGCTGGCGCGCGTAAGCGGGTGGCCGACGCCCTGGCCGCACGGGATGCCGAGGACGCCTGATTCGGGCAGAATTTCTCCCGACGCGCTTCAAACTAGAACACGTTTCAGTTATAGTCGCCGCATGGGCGATGCATCGTTGACGACTGAACTGGGCCGAGTGCTGGTGACCGGCGGCTCCGGATTCGTGGGCTGCAACCTGGTGACCGAGCTGCTCGACAGGGGCCACCAGGTCCGCTCCTTCGACCGGGTGCCGTCGGCGCTGGCCGGCCGTCCCGGGCTGGAGACGGTCGAGGGCGACATCTGCGACGAGGACACCGTCGCGGCCGCCGTCGCCGGTATCGACACGGTCATCCACACCGCCGCGATCATCGACCTGATGGGCGGGGCGTCGGTCACCGAGGAGTACCGGCAGCGCAGCTTCGCCGTCAACGTCGGCGGCACCGAGAAACTGGTGCGCGCCGCGCGCGCGGCCGGTGTGAAGCGGTTCGTGTACACGGCGTCCAACAGCGTGGTGATGGGCGGCCGGCCGATCGCCAACGGCGAAGAGACCCTGCCCTACACCGCGCGGTTCAACGACCTGTACACCGAGACCAAGGTGGCAGCCGAGCGTTTCGTGTTGTCCCAGAACGGGGTCGACGGGATGCTCACCTGCTCGATCCGGCCCAGCGGCATCTGGGGTCGCGGCGACAAGACGATGTTCCGCAAGGTCTTCGAAGGAGTGCTGGCCGGCCACGTCAAGGTGCTGATCGGCAGCGAGCAGGTCAAGCTCGACAACTCCTATGTGCACAACCTGATTCACGGCTTCATCCTGGCCGGCCAGCACCTGGTGCCCGGCGGCACCGCGCCCGGCCAGGCCTACTTCATCAACGACGGCGAGCCGATCAACATGTTCGAGTTCGCCCGCCCGGTGGTGCAGGCCTGCGGCGAGAAGTGGCCCAAGGTGCGGGTGCCGGGCCGGCTGGTGTGGCTCGTGATGACCATCTGGCAGTGGCTGCACTTCCGCCTGGGCATCGCCAAGCCACCGCTGGAACCGCTCGGCGTGGAACGGCTCTACCTCGACAACTACTTCTCGATCGCCAAGGCCGAGCGCGACCTCGGATACCGGCCGCTGTTCACCACCGAGCAGGCGCTGCAGGAATGTCTGCCCTACTACGTCGACCTGTACAACGAACTCAAGGCCGCGCAGCCGGTGCCCGCGCGGGCCTGATCACCCGCTGAGCTGCGCACAGACTCCAAATGTCCACCCCCGCAACGATCGGCCGAGAATTCACATTCGTTAGACGGCAAGTCGACCCTTTCTGGCGCCAATCGCCCTAGAGTCGAGGCGACCGTCAATAACGAGGGAGTCGCCGTGCCGAACGGTAAGCCGAACATTCTGGTCATCTGGGGCGACGACATCGGGATCTCGAATCTCAGTTGTTACAGCGACGGCATGATGGGCTATCGCACCCCCAACATCGACCGCATCGCGAGCGAGGGCATGCGGTTCACCGACAGCTATGGCGAGCAAAGCTGCACGGCGGGCCGTGCCGCGTTCATCAGTGGACAAAGCGTGTACCGCACCGGGATGAGCAAGGTCGGCGTCCCGGGCGTCGACATCGGTTGGGCGGCCGAAGATCCCACCATCGCCGAGCTGCTCAAGCCACTCGGCTACGCCACCGGCCAGTTCGGCAAGAACCACTTCGGTGACCTGAACAAGTACCTGCCGACGGTGCACGGCTTCGACGAGTTCTACGGCAACCTCTATCACCTCAACGCCGAGGAGGAGCCCGAGCAGTTCGACTATCCACACAAGGACCAGTTCCCGCGGCTCTACGAACAGGCCCTGCCGCGCGGGGTGCTCGACTGCAAGGCGCTCGCAGAGGAATCGACGGAACCGGACGACGAGAAGTTCGGCCCGGTCGGAAAACAGACCGTCGAGGACACCGGTCCGCTGACCGCCAAGCGGATGGAGACCATCGACGACGACATCGCTGACCGCACCGTTGAGTACATCAAGCGCCAGCATGAGGCCGACACCCCGTTCTTCGTCTGGTGCAACTTCACCCACATGCACCTCTACACGCACGTGAAGCCCGAGAGCCGGGGCCAGGCCGGACTGTGGCAGTCCGAGTACCACGACGCGATGATCGACCACGACAAGAACGTCGGCACGGTGCTCGACGCCCTCGACGAGCTCGGCATCGCCGACGACACCATCGTCATCTACTCCACCGACAACGGTCCGCACCGCAACTCGTGGCCGGATGCGGGCACCACACCGTTCCGCAGCGAGAAGAACACCAACTGGGAGGGCGCCTACCGGGTGCCGGAGCTGATCCGCTGGCCCGCGAAGATCAAGGCCGGCAGCGTGTCCAACGACATCATCCAGCATCACGACTGGCTGCCGACGCTGCTCGCCGCCGCCGGCGACCCCGACATCAGCGACAAGCTGAAGCAGGGCCACAAGGCCGGGGCCGACGGGAACACCGAGTACAAGGTGCACATCGACGGGTTCAATCTGCTGCCGTATCTCACGGGCGAAGTGGAGCACAGCCCGCGGCGCGGATTCTTCTACTTCAACGACGACGCCGAGCTGGTGGGCATGCGCTTCGAGAACTGGAAGATCGTGTTCGCCGAGCAGCGCTGCCAGGGCACGCTGCGCACCTGGGCCGAGCCGTTCACCGCGCTTCGGGTGCCCAAGTTGTTCAACCTGCGCACCGACCCGTACGAGTACGCCGACATCACGTCGAACACCTACTACGAGTGGTTCCTGCGGCGCGACTTCTTCGTGTTCTACGCCACCGCGATGGCGGCACAGTTCCTCGACACCTTCAAGGAGTTCCCGCCCCGGCACCCACCGGCCAGTTTCAGCGTCGACCAGATCGTGCAGAAGCTCGAAGACTTCCTAGCAAAGGACTGACACCGTGCCCGACAGCAAGCCGAACATCCTGGTCATCTGGGGCGACGACATCGGCATCTCGAACCTGAGTTGCTACAGCCGCGGCATGATGGGCTATTTCACGCCCAACATCGACCGGATCGCCGACGAGGGAATGCTTTTCACCGATTCGTACGGCGAGCAGAGCTGCACCGCCGGCCGGTCGTCGTTCATCACCGGACAGAGCGTCTACCGCACCGGGATGAGCAAGGTCGGGATGCCCGGGATGGACGTCGGCCTGCAGAAGGAGGATCCGACGATCGCCGAACTGCTCAAGCCGCTGGGCTATGCGACCGGGCAGTTCGGCAAGAACCACCTCGGCGACCTGAACAAGTTCCTGCCGACCGCGCACGGATTCGACGAGTTCTTCGGCAACCTCTACCACCTCAACGCCGAGGAAGAACCCGAGAACGCCGACTACCCCACCGAGGAGGAGGCGCCGATACTGCGGCGCGCGCTGCTCCCCCGGGGTGTCATCCACTCGTGGGCCACCGACGAGGATTCCGGCGAGGTCGACGACCGCTACGGCCCGGTGGGCAAGCAGCGGATCGAGGACACCGGACCGCTGACCAAGAAGCGGATGGAGACCATCGACGACGAGACCACCGGCGCGTGCGCCGAGTTCATCCGGCGCCAGCACGACGCGCAGACGCCGTTCTTCGTCTGGATGAACATGACGCACATGCACTTCCGGACCCACACCAAACCGGAGAGCGTCGGCCAGGCCGGCCGGTGGCAGTCGCAATACCACGACACGATGATCGACCACGATCGCCACGTCGGCACGCTGCTCGACCTGGTGGACGAACTCGGCATCGCCGAGGACACCATCGTCATCTACTCAACCGACAACGGGCCGCACGCCAACAGCTGGCCCGACGGCGCCACCACGCCGTTCCGCAGCGAGAAGGCCACCAACTGGGAGGGCGCCTTCCGGATCCCGGAACTGATCCGGTGGACCGGCAAGATCAAGCCGCGCAGCGTCTCCAACGAGATCGTCCAGCATCACGACTGGCTGCCGACGTTCCTGGCCGCCGCGGGCGATCCGGACATCGTGGAGAAACTCAAGAAGGGGCACACCGCCGGCGCCGACGGCAACACCGAGTACAAGGTGCACATCGACGGGTTCAACCTGCTGCCCTACCTGACGGGTGAGGTCGACAAGAGTCCGCGCCGCGGGATGATCTATTTCTCCGACGACTGCGACGTGCTCGGCATCCGCGCCGAGAACTGGAAGGTCGTCTTCCAGGAGCAGCGCTGCGAGGGCACCTTGCAGATCTGGTTCGAACCGTTCACGAAGTTGCGGGCGCCGAAGCTGTTCAACCTGCGGACCGATCCGTACGAGCGCGCCGACATCACGTCGAACACTTACTGGGACTGGGTGATCGACCGCATCTATCTGGTGCTCTACGGTTCGGCGATCGCGACGCAGTTCCTGGACACCTTCAAGGAGTTCCCGCCGCGCCAGGAGCCCGCCACGTTCACGATCAACCATGCCGTGGAGGAGCTCAACAAGTTCCTCGCGACGCGAGGGGGCTGATGCTCAACCACTGGAACGACGGGCCGACCAAGTCGGCGATCATCGCCTTCGTCGACGCCGTCGCCACCAAGGGCACCCCGGACTACACCGAGCCGGAGGAGCGCATCGCCGTCTTCGACAACGACGGCACCCTGTGGTGCGAGAAGCCGATGTACATCCAGCTCGACTTCATCGTGCGCAGGCTCGCGGAGAAGGCCTCGGCCGACTCCTCGCTGGCCGAACAGCAGCCGTATCAGGCGGCCGTGTCGGGTGACCTCGCGTGGTTCGGCGGTGCGATCACCAAGCACTACCAGGGTGACGACGCCGACCTGAAAACCCTTGCGGGCGCGGTGATGGCGCTGCACGCGACGATGACGGTGCAGGACCACGCCGCCCTGGTCTCGGCGTTCTTCGCCGACGCCCGACATCCCACCCTCGACCGGCCCTACGTCGAGTGCACCTACGCGCCGATGGTCGAGTTGCTGCGCTACCTCGAGTCGAACGGGTTCACCTGCTACATCGTCTCCGGCGGCGGCCGCGACTTCATGCGACCGGTCACGTCGGCGATCTACGGCATCCCGCCGGAACGGGTGGTGGGCAGCGCGCAGGGCCTGCGGTTCGACGGCGCCGACGGCGAGGGCGACCTGCTGATCGAACCGGTGCTCGACATCTTCGACGACGGGCCGGAGAAGCCGGTCCGCATCTGGAGCCGCATTGGACGGCGACCGATCCTGGCCGCGGGCAACTCCAACGGCGACGACGAGATGCTGCAGTACACCCGGGGGCTGCGGCTGCTGGTCAACCACGACGACGCCGAACGCGAATTCGCTTACACCGCAGGCGCGGAGCGTGCCCTCGAGCATGCCGCGGCCTACGGCTGGACGGTGATCAGCATGCGCGACGACTGGTCCGGCGTGTTCGGCACCGGCGCAGGGAGTGGCGTCGTCACAGAGGCCTGTGACTGACGACCTGATCCGGATCCCGGCGCAGCGCGTGGTGCTCGGCTCCGACGACCACTACCCGGAGGAAGCGCCGGCGCGCGAGGTCGACGTCGACGGCTTCTGGGTCGAGGCCCACCAGGTCACCAACGCCCGGTTCGCCGAATTCGTCGACGCGACCGGCTACGTCACCGTCGCCGAGCGGCCGCTCGACCCCGCCGACTTCCCCGGTGCGCCGCCGCAGAACCTGCAGCCGGGGTCGATGGTGTTCACCAGGACGGCGGGCCCGGTGGACCTGCGGCACCTCAACCAGTGGTGGACGTGGACTCCCGGGGCCTGCTGGAAGCATCCCCGCGGGCCGAGGTCGTCGCTGAAGGGCCGCGAGCAGCATCCGGTGGTGCACGTCGCCTACGAAGACGCCGAGGCCTACGCGCAGTGGGCGGGCAGGGCACTGCCGACCGAACCCGAGTGGGAGACCGCGGCGCGCGGCGGACTGGCCGCCGCCGCCTACACCTGGGGTGACGAGCCCGAGGGCCGCGACCGGCGGCTGGCCAACTACTGGCACGGCGAGTTCCCGTACCTACCCGAAACCGGCTACGGCACAACCAAACCGGTGGGCAGCTTCCCACCGAACGGCTACGGCCTCTTCGACATGGCGGGCAACGTGTGGGAGTGGACCGCCGACTGGTACGGCAGCGACCGCACCGCGACACCGTGCTGCGCGGAGGACTCCTACGACCCCGCGCAGCCGCAGTTCGCCGTGCCCCGCAGGGTGGTCAAGGGTGGCTCGTTCCTGTGTGCAGACAGTTACTGCAGCCGATACCGGCCTGCGGCGCGACGGCCACAGCCGGTGGACACCGGCATGAGCCACATCGGCTTCCGGTGCGTGAGGCGCTGAGCCTATTCGTCGGTCTCTGCGACCAGACTGTCGCTGTCGACGAACACCAGACCGCCGTCGTCGGTGCTCACCGCCCACCTGCGCGCCGCCTCGACGATCCTGTTCTCCGCGACGTCGACCGCCATTCCGGCAAGCTCAGCAAAATCCTCGACGACAACGCCGTGCATTTCATGATCAGTTCCCGGATGCACCACAACACGCGTATCGACGGCAATGTCGGAAGACCCGTTGCCGCTGGCCGCCTCGTCGATGTCCGCAGTCATCACAACCTCCCATAAGTGCCCCGACAGCTCTCGAAGTACATCACAGAAATTGACGGGAGACGCAAGTGGTATTGATTTCACGCAAATTCCAAGTCGGTGATTTTCTTTCACCGTCCGCCGACCAATAACGAACCAATTACTTGCGGACAATTCGAGCAAACCCCGTGTCCGCCGCCCGCGGCGTCCCTGCCACCGGAGATACCCGACCGGGACGGCGCCGCGCAGGTCGCTGGCTAACAACCGCCCGCCGCCGCCGGCGATGGTGCGCAACACTCCCCCGCAATCGCCGCGTTCGCTACTGTTGCAACACGTTCCAGTTCTGCGGGCGGGCGATCCTGGACGCAGTGCTGGTCAATGGGGCGATGCAGGCCCGGACAGGAGCACCTCGTGAGTGAGCACCGCACTGCCGTCGTCATCGGCGGCGCCTCCGGGATCGGATGGGCCACCGCACGGGCACTGGCCGCCGACGGCTGCCGGGTCGTGGTCGCCGACCTGAACGCCGAGGGCGCACGCGACCGGGCCGGTGAGCTCGGCGACCCGCACGTCGCGGCGACCGTCGACGTCACCGACGAGGAGTCGGTGCAGCGGCTGTTCGACGATCTCGGCACGGTCGACGTCGTGGTGAACTGCGCCGGGTTCAGCAATGTCGGGCTGATCGTCGACATGCCGGTCGACCAGTGGCGGTCGGTGATCGACGTCTGCCTCACCGGTGCCTTCATCGTCGCCAAGCACGCCGGCAGGCGGCTGACCGAAGGTGGCGCGCTGGTGTCGATCTCGTCGCTGAACGGCCGCCAGCCGGCCGCCGCGATGAGTGCGTACTGTGCGGCCAAGGCGGGGCTGTCGATGCTTACCCAGGTCGCCGCCCTCGAACTGGGTCCGCGCGGCATCCGCGTCAACGCCGTCGCACCCGGTTTCGTGCACACCCCGCTCACCCAGCCGGCCGCGTCGATCCCCGGCGTGGTCGAGGACTACATCGAGAACACCGCACTGGGCCGGGCGGGCACGCCCGAGGACATCGCGGCAGCCGTGGTCTTCCTGTGCTCGCCGCAGGCGTCCTGGCTGACCGGCGAGGTCCTCGACCTCAACGGCGGCGCCCATCTCAAGCGCTACCCCGACGTGCTCGGCCACGTCATGCGACTCGCCGAGGCGCACTGATGGCCACCGCGGGTCCCGAGTTCACCGACTCGCAGAAGCGTGCACTGGCCGTCGCGACGGTGATCGCGCTGGCGTTCGCCGCCTACTTCCTGCGTACCTTCTTCATCCTCGTGGTGGTCGCGGCCGTCGTCGCCTACCTGTTCAACCCGCTCTACGAGCGGTGCAGGCGACGGTTCGGCACGGGCCTGTCGGCGACCCTGACGCTGCTGGCGGTGATCGGCGCGATCATCATCCCGGTGAGCGGGCTGGTGTTCTTCGCCGTCGTCCAGATCACCAACATGGTCGGCAGCGTGTCGGCGTGGATGGGCAAGACCGACCTCGGCGCGCTGGGCACCAGGGCGCTCAACGTGGTCAACCAGACGCTGGCGAAGATCCCGTTTCTCGACGACTTCCGGGTGACGCCCGACATGCTGCAGGAACGCACCGCCACCGTCGCCCAGCACGCCGGCGAGTACCTGCTGGGCATCCTGCAGGGCGCCGTCGGCGGCCTGGTCGGCGGCGTCACGGCGGCCGTGCTCTTTCTCTACGTGTTCATCTCGCTGCTGACCAACCGCGACGAGGTGGTCATGGTGATCCGCAAGCTGAACCCGCTCGGCGAGGAGATCACCGACCTCTACCTGGAGAAGATGGGTGCGATGGTGCGCGGCACCGTCTTCGGCCAGTTCGTGATCGCGGTGGCCCAGGGCTTCGCCGGCGCCGCGTCGATCTACATCGCCGGATTCCACCAGGGCTTCTTCATCTTCGCGATCCTGCTGACCGCGCTGTCGGTGATCCCGCTGGGCGGTGGCATCCTCAGCATCCCGGTCGGTATCGGGATGATGTTGTTCGGCAACGTCTTCGGCGGCATCTTCGTCATCGCGTTCCACCTGCTGGTGGTGACGAACATCGACAACGTGCTGCGGCCGATCCTCGTCCCGCGCCAGGCGCGGCTGGACTCGGCGCTGATGCTGCTGGCGGTGTTCGCCGGCATCGCGATGTGGGGCTTCTGGGGCATCGTGATCGGCCCGGTGGTGATGATCGTCGTCGTCACCACCGTCACCGTCTATCTCGCGGTCTACAAGGGCGTGCCGCTGGACCAGTTCGACGAGGAGGGCGAGGACGAGAAGCCGGGTCGGTTGCGCCGGCTCCTCACCCGCGCGCGCAGGCAGGCACCCGCCGCCGAGCCGGAGCACGACGCGGACGACGCCGACGGACCCGCAGCCGAGCCGGTCCGGCCCGCCGAACCGCCCGCGTAGTCTGCGAGTTCATGGTCACGAACACCGCCGCACCCCGGAGCAGAGCAGCACTCGCCTTGGCGATCTCGGTGCTGGCCGTGGTCGCCGCCTCGGTGATCGGGGGGCTGGCCTCGGCCACATCGGCGCAGGACTACGCGCGGCTGGAGCAGCCCTCGTGGGCGCCGCCGTCCTGGGTGTTCGGTCCGGTATGGACGGTGCTCTACGGCCTGATGGCGCTGGCCGCCTGGCTGGTGTGGCGCACCGGACCGTCCGAGGACACCCGTCGTGCGCTGACGCTGTACGCGGTACAGCTCGTGCTGAACGCGGCGTGGACGCCGCTGTTCTTCGGACTGGGCTGGCGCGGCGTCGCGTTCGCCGATCTCACCGTGCTCCTGGTCGTCCTCGTCGCGACCGTCGTGCTGTTCTGGCGGCGCTCGGTGGTCGCCGGCGCGCTGCTGGTGCCCTACCTGGTGTGGTCGGTCTTCGCGCTGGCCCTGAACTTCGCCGTCTGGCAGCTGAACACCTAGCCGGACTTCAGACGCCGGGTGAGGAACTCGACCACCCGCTTGCGCGCCTCGTAGGCCGGATGGCCGTCGACCTCGCGGACCTCGCGGGTCAGCACCGAGTGCGACATCACGCCGAAGCCGTGCTCGTTGCCCTTCCCGGCGTCGATCTCGATCACCTCGAACGCGTCGCCCAGCCGGTCCTTGAGGGTGCGGAACCGCTCACCCGGCGCCAGTGGGTCCTTGCTGAACCGCAACGCCAACGCGCACAGCCCGTCCTCGTCGGCGCGCTGTTTGACGATCCGCAGTTCGCGCTCCGAGAGCCCCGGGTCGCGCTTGTGCTTGCCGGTCAGCGGTATCGGCACCGAGGGCTGGCTGAGCACCGGCGCCAGCACGCTGTCGTCTACGGCGGCGGCGAGCGCGAAGCCGCCGGTGAAGCACTGCCCGATCACGCCGACGCCGGGGCCGGGCGTGCGGTCGTTGAGGTCGCGGGCCAGCGCGCGCAGGTAGTGGGCCACCGGCCGGTCGACGTTGGTCGCGAAGGCGGCGAACTCCTTGGACACGCAGCCCTTGAGCAGCACGGGCACCGCACCCGGTCCGAGTGCGGGCTGCCCCGGTGTGCCGAACAGGGACGGCGCCGCGACGGTGAAGCCGTTGTCGACGAGGTGGTTGCCGAGCGCGAGCACGCCTGGGTGCAGGCCGGGCATCTCGGGGATGAGCACCACACCGGGACCCTCGCCCCTGCGGTACACGTCGTGGGTGTAGCCGGCTGCGGTGAACGGCTCGCAGGTCCATCCGGTCAGATCGGCTTCCGGAGCCGCTCCAGTGGGGGCATTCGACTCCGGCGAGGTCATCGCAGCTCCTGGGCTAGGGGACGGTCAGCGGCCGCTGACTCTGGGTGGCCTGCGCCAGCGTACGGTACTCGTCTGTACCACCGGCGCCGGTGATCGCGATCTGCGCCGGGCCGCCCGCGCCGTCGAGCCTCGTGGTCCACACCGGCTCCGCGTCCTCGCCGCCCTCGTAGACCACCCACGACCGGCCTGCGACGTCCTGGCTGCCCGTCGGGTAGGCGTCCGGATTGATCGAGCCGACCAGCGCGTCCTCGTCGGCGTTGCTCTGCGTCAGGCTCAGGTACATCCCGTTGGGCGCCAGGTAGCCGACCCGCGTCGCCACCGCGCGCACCGCCTGGCCGGTCGCGGGATCGGTGCGGCCGCCGTCGATGCCCTCGCGGCCACCGGAATTGGCCCGCCAGCCCTCCGGCAGCGCCGGCACCCGCACCGGGATGCGCAGTGCGTCGGCGTCGGCGCGCAGCGCGGCGGGAGCGTCGAAGTTCGGCACCCGGCCCTCCCCGGGACCGGCGGGCGCGAACGAGCACATGCCCAGCACACCGGCCAGCACGACGCACGCCAGCACCAGCGGCCCTATCGACCAGAACATGTCCCGGCCGTCGTGGAGCAGCCGTGACTTCGGCTCCCTGGGAGCGGGCTGCGGCTGCGTCATAGTTGCCAGTATCCCAGCTCCCACCGGCCCATCCGCTTCTGGGACAATCACCGCATGCCCGATCGCCGCCGTGAGGCCCCCGACCGCAACCTCGCCCTCGAACTCGTCCGCGTCACCGAGGCCGGCGCCATGGCGGCAGGCCGCTGGGTAGGCCGCGGCGACAAGGAGGGCGGCGACGGCGCGGCTGTCGACGCGATGCGCGAGCTGGTCAACTCGGTGTCCATGCGCGGTGTCGTCGTCATCGGCGAGGGCGAGAAGGACAACGCGCCGATGCTCTACAACGGCGAGGAGGTCGGCAACGGCGACGGCCCGGACTGCGACTTCGCCGTCGACCCGGTGGACGGCACCACGCTGATGAGCAAGGGCATGCCGAACGCGATCTCGGTGCTCGCGGTGGCCGAGCGCGGCGCGATGTTCGACCCGTCGGCCGTCTTCTACATGAACAAGATCGCCGTCGGCCCAGACGCCGTCGACGCCATCGACATCACCGCGCCGATCGGCGAGAACGTCCGCTCGGTCGCCAAGGTCAAGGGCCTATCGGTCCGCGACGTCACGGTGTGCATCCTGGACCGGCCGCGCCACGAACAGCTCATCGCCGACGTCCGCGCCGCGGGCGCCCGCATCCGGCTGATCTCCGATGGCGACGTCGCGGGCGCGATCTCGGCGTGCCGGCCCGGCTCCGGCACCGACATGCTGGCAGGCATCGGCGGCACGCCCGAAGGCATCATCACCGCGGCGGCCATCCGCTGCATGGGCGGCGCCATCCACGCCCAGCTGGCGCCGACGGACGACGCGGAGCGCCAGAAGGCCATCGACGCCGGCCACGACGTCGACCGCGTCCTGAAGACCGAGGACCTGGTGTCGGGGGAGAACGTCTTCTTCTGCGCCACCGGCGTCACCGACGGCGACCTGCTGCAGGGTGTGAGGTACTCCGGCGGCGGCTGCACCACCCAGTCGATCGTGATGCGCAGCAAGTCCGGCACCGTCCGCATGATCGATGCCTATCACCGGCTGTCCAAGCTCAACGAGTACTCCGCTGTCGACTTCACCGGTGACAGCAACGCCGCCTATCCCCTGCCGTAAGAACTCCGACAACCCAAGGGACACATCACACAATGGCCGACAAAGACGTCGAGTACCGCATCGAGCACGACACCATGGGCGAGGTCCGGGTGCCGATCGACGCGTTGTGGCGTGCGCAGACCCAGCGCGCGGTGGAGAACTTCCCGATCTCGGGCCGCGGCCTGGAGCGCACCCAGATCCGGGCGCTGGGACTGCTCAAAGGCGCCTGCGCCCAGGTGAACAAGGATCTCGGGCTGCTCGACCCGGAGAAGGCCGACGCCATCATCGCCGCGGCCGGTGAGATCGCCGACGGCCGCCACGACGACCAGTTCCCGATCGACGTCTTCCAGACCGGGTCGGGCACCAGCTCGAACATGAACACCAACGAGGTGATCGCCAGCATCGCCGCGCAGAACGGCGTCACGGTACACCCGAACGACCACGTCAACATGTCGCAGTCGTCGAACGACACCTTCCCGACCGCCACACACATCGCCGCGACGGAAGCCGCTGTGCGGCACCTGATCCCGGCGCTCGAGGTGCTGCACGAGTCGCTGGCCGGCAAGGCGCGGCAGTGGCGCACCGCGGTCAAGTCGGGCCGCACGCACCTGATGGACGCGGTGCCGGTGACGCTCGGCCAGGAATTCGGCGGCTATGCCCGCCAGATCGAGGCCGGCATCGAACGCGTGAAGGCGACACTGCCCCGGCTGGGCGAACTGGCGATCGGTGGCACCGCCGTCGGCACCGGACTCAACGCCCCCGACGGGTTCGGCGCCAAGGTCGTCGAGGTGCTGGTGAACCAGACCGGAGTGGCCGAATTGACCACGGCCAAGGACTCTTTCGAGGCGCAGGCGGCCCGCGACGGGCTGGTCGAGGCGTCCGGCGCATTGAAGACCATCGCGGTGTCACTGACCAAGATCGCCAACGACATCCGCTGGATGGGCTCGGGTCCGCTGACGGGGCTCGGCGAGATCCAGCTACCCGACCTGCAGCCGGGCAGCTCGATCATGCCCGGCAAGGTCAATCCTGTTCTGCCGGAGGCGGTCACGCAGGTCGCCGCGCAGGTGATCGGCAACGACGCGGCCATCGCCGTCGGCGGGTTGTCCGGCGCGTTCGAGCTCAACGTCTACATCCCGATGATGGCCCGCAACCTGCTGGAGTCGTTCAAGCTGCTGACCAACGTGTCGCGGCTGTTCGCCGAGCGGTGCGTCGACGGCCTGGTCGCCAACGAGGACCACATCCGCGAGCAGGCCGAGTCGTCGCCGTCGATCGTGACGCCGCTGAACTCCGCGATCGGCTACGAGGAGGCGGCCAAGGTCGCCAAGGAAGCGCTCAAGGAGAAGAAGACGATCCGCCAGACGGTCATCGACCGCGGCCTGATCGGCGACAAGCTGTCGATCGAGGAGCTCGACAAGCGCCTCGACGTGCTGGCGATGGCGAAGGTCAAGGACGGCGACTGACTCTGTGATTTCGGCGCGCTCACGTTCACCGAGCGAACGTTTCCGCGCCGAAATCGCTAGGGGACGCGGCGGTCGGTGATCGGGCCGCGGGTAAGGTCGCGCCGCAGATTGGCCAGCATCGACCGGTACTCCAGCACCGGGCTCTCCGTCTGCCCGCCGTGCAGGAAGCCGTCGCCCATGTCGGCCATCGCCTCGGCCGACGAGTAGGCGGGCGTCCAGTCCAATTCGGTCTGCGCGCGGGTGGTGTCGAGCAGCGGCACGGTGAACGACAGGTCGAGCCAGCCCTCGTCGATCGGTTGCAGCCGGGCCCGCCAGCTCAGGGCTACAGCGCTGCGCAGCAGGCCCGACGGGACGTGAACCGGCTTGGCGCCCAGCGCCTCGGCGACGTCGTCGCGCCGCACCGGCGGTTCGGCCATCAGGTTGAACGGGCCCGCTGCGCGCCGGTCGATCGCCGCGACGAATGCGGCCGCGACATCGGAGGCGTGCACGATCGGCACCACCAGTGAGCGGTCGAGCGGCAGCACGGGCAGGAAGCGCAGCCAGCTCGGCTCGATGAACGCCGGCAGCGAGTAGCGGCGCAGTCCCCCGGCGGCGTTGCGCTGCACGATGAAGCCGGGCCGCATCCGGGTGATGGTGAGGCCGTCGGGGTTGTGCCCCTCGTAGCCGTCGAGCAGTTTCTCCGCGGCGGACTTGTGCCTGCTGTACGCCGACGACGGGACGCCTGCGGTGGACCACGACTCGTCGACGTACTGGCCGTAGCGGCCGGGCGCATAGGTGCCGACCGACGACATGTGCAGCAGATGACCGACGCCGGCGGCATCCGCGGCGGTCAGCACCGCACGGGTCCCGCCGACGCCCAGGGCCTCCAGGTACTCGATGTTGCGGGTCGGCTGGAAGCCCCACGCCAGGTGCACCACGCAGTCGGCGTCCTTGACGATCGGCTGCAACTTGAGCGTGGCGTCCCGCTCGGCGAGGTCGACCTGGTGCCACGTCGCCGAGCGGTAGATGCCCGAGTCGGGCGGCCGCCTGCGCGCGACGCCGGTGACGTCGTAGCCGCCGGCTTCGGCGAGGGCGGTCAGCAGGGCGGTGCCGACGTTGCCGCTGGCACCGGTGATCACGACGCGTGTAGCCATGGTCGTGCCATACCCGACGCGGCGCGGCTCAATCCCTCACCAGACCAGGGGCACCAGGAATCGCCGGGCGTATGCGCGGACGGCGTCGTCGTCGCGGATGTCGAGGGTGGGCGTCGGCACCTGCGCGAGCGAGCAGGCCAGCCGGATGTGCAGCTCGGCGACGGCCTGCAGGTCGGCGTCGGGCATGGTGGCGCCCGACGCGCGCAGCGCTTTGGCCATCGCGGTCGACGCGCTGGTGAGGAACGTGACGGCCTCGGCGTAGACGCCGGCCACCGACGTCATCTCCGCGTCGGGCTGCAGGAATCGCTGGATCACCGGTTCGGTGCTCATCAGCCGCAGCCCTTCGCAGAACGCGGCGACCGCAACGTCTTTCGGCCCGGAGTCGATGCCCACCGTGCGCAGCCGGACCATCGCGGCCTCGAACGTGCGCCTGCCGAGTTCGGTGATCAGCAGGTCGCGGCTCGGGAAGCGCCGGTAGAGCGTGCTGCGGCTGACACCGGCCTGGCGGGCGACGACATCCATGCTGGCGCGGCCGACGCCGACGAGCGCGACCTCTTCCGCCGCGGCCTTGAGGATCGCCTCCTCCTGCTCCGAGGGCGTGGCGGTGCTGCGCGAACGGGCCATCGCTACCAGTGTGTCACCCGACGGGGCATCCGCTCGGCGGCCCGAACGAGTCGAGCGACACCGAGCGGTGCAGCCGGACCAGCTTCTCGTACTGCAGCCGGTTGTAGGCCAGCGGGATCAGCAGCAGCCGGTCGGGCAGAGTGCGCCAGATCAGTTGCAGCACCCGGGTGTACACCGCGAACTCGGCGTCGTGACGGGACTGCCAGTCGAAGCCGGTGAGCTCGCGCACGCCCGGATGCATGATGCCGAACGAGCACACCTTGATCACGCGCCCGGCGACCGGCCGCACGGCGGCCCACAGCGGCGTCAGCCCGGCCCGCAGCGGCGGTGGCAGCAGAAGGGTCGGCAGTGGTAACCGGGTGAGGTTGTCGACGACCCGGTCGAGGAACGGGTTGGCCGCGAGTTCCGTCTCCACCATGCGGTCGTAGTAGCGGACCGCTTCGGCGTAGGTGCCGGGCAGCCTGCCGGCCTTGCCGGGCAGTTCGATCGACCTGAACGCCTCGAGCAACTGCTGGTACGCGGCTTCACGTTCGGCCGGGTGCAGCGTGATGCCGGTGGCAGGGGTGAACGAGTTGAGGGTGATGAAGATGCCGCTGACCGCGATCCAGTTCCACAGGTCGGGGTTGAGCGCGCTGTAGCGGGTCTCGGCGAACTCGCCCTTGCCGCGGCCACGCACCTCGCGGTGCATCGTCTTGAGGCGCTCGCCTTCGGCTGCCCGGTCGGCGGGGTCGCCCCAGATCGCCAGCAGTGCCGAGAATCCGCTGCGCACACCGCGATCGGCGAAGTTGCGCTCGAAGCGGCCGGTCCGGTCGACGGCCGCGGCGACCGGTACCAGCGCGACTTCGTCGAAGGCCGCCGCGCCGAAGACGCCGGTGAGCACGCTGCCGCTGTGCTTGCGGAACTGCCGCATCGCCCAGGGCCGGACCGTCGCGTCCTCCGCCGCGCCGTGCACGCGCGCTGCCACTGCCTCGGTCATGACGACTCCCCTCGACCCCGTTGACACAAAGACTAGGCTTTTGTGTCAACGTGTCAAGGCTACCGGGATTTCGGCGCGCCCCCGTTCACTCACCGAACGAAAGCGCGCCGAAATCGCCGGCTCAGGGCAGGGCGCCGGGGCTGAACTCCTCGAGCATCTCGGTGACCAGCGCCGCGATCGGCGAGCGCTCGCTGCGCAGCAGCGTGATGTGGGCGAACAGCGGGTGACCCTTGAGCTTCTCGATCACCGCGGCCACGCCGTCGTGGCGGCCGACGCGCAGGTTGTCGCGCTGGGCGACGTCGTGGGTGAGTACCACCCGCGACCCCGCGCCGAGGCGGGACAGCACCGTCAGCAGCACGTTGCGCTCCAGCGACTGTGCCTCGTCGACGATCACGAACGAGTCGTGCAGCGAACGGCCGCGGATGTGGGTCAGCGGCAGCACCTCGAGCATGCCGCGCGAGAGCACCTCCTCCAGCACCGCGGGGCTGGCGAGGCCTTCGAGCGTGTCGAAGACGGCCTGAGCCCACGGGCCCATCTTCTCGCTCTCGCTGCCCGGCAGATAGCCGAGGTCCTGCCCGCCGACGGCGTAGAGCGGGCGGAACACCACGACCTTGCGCTGAGTCCGCCGCTCCAGCACCGCTTCCAGGCCCGCACACAGCGCCAGCGCCGACTTGCCGGTGCCCGCCTTGCCGCCCAGCGACACGATGCCCACCGACTCGTCGAGCAGCAGGTCGAGCGCGACGCGCTGTTCGGCGGAGCGGCCGCGCAGCCCGAACACCTCACGGTCACCGCGCACCAGCTGCACCCGCTTGGCCGCGTTGACCCGCCCGAGTGCGCTCGAGCTGCCGCCGATCAACCGAATACCTGTGTGGCACGGCAGGTCTCGCGCAGCCTCCAGGTCGATCTCGCTCTCCGCGAAGAGCGTGTCGATCTCCTCGGCGCTGACGTCGACCTCGGTCATCCCGGTCCACCCGGAGGTGACGACGTCCTGAGCGTGGTACTCGTCGGCGGCAAGACCCACCGCGCCCGCCTTCACGCGCAGCGGAATGTCCTTGGTCACCAAGGTGACTCGCTTGCCCTCCGCGGCGAGGTTGGCCGCGCAGGTCAGGATCCGGGAGTCGTTGCTGTCGGTGCGGAAGCCCGCGGGCAGCACCGCCGGATCGCTGTGGTTGAGCTCGATGTGCAGCGTGCCGCCCTGCGTCCCAACCGGAATGGGCAGATCGAGGCGTCCGTGTTCCAGCCGGAGGTCGTCGAACATCCGCAGCGCCTGGCGGGCGAACCAGCCCAGCTCGTGGTGATGGCGTTTGGCCTCGAGTTCGCTGATCACGATCAGCGGGACGACCACTTCATGCTCGGCGAATCGCGTCGCCGCCCATGGATCGGACAGCAGAACGGACGTGTCGAGCACGTAGGTCCGGATGGAGGAATCAGTCACGTGGCGCTCCTCGAGTCCGCGCGGCCCCGCACGAACCTCTCGGCGGACACTGCGGTCCCAGGACCGGGGCCGGCCCTCTCATCGGGTACCGCCCGGATAGCAGAGCATGTCGCTAGCCATCGACTGCGACGCTACTCCCGCAACGGCATCCGTGCCTTTCGGCGCGCCGCGTGTCGAGGGCCCGCCGGGTTACGCCTGGGTGAACTGCGCGAGGCTCGGCTCGTCGGCCACACCCCAGGCCGCGATGCGGTCGGCGATGACCTTGCGCAGGGTCGCCTCGTCGAAGATGCCCGCCTCGGCCACCCGCGCCAGCTTGTCCTGGTAGGCGTCGATGTCACCGCCGACGACACCCATCTCGCCGGCGATGCGTGCAATCGCGGGGAGGGTCTCGTCGCGCATGGACCCCAGGCAGTAGGCGACCAGGTTCGAGAAGAACTCCTCGTGGCGTTCCTCGTCGGCGGCGATGCGGCCGATCAGACCCTTGAGCACCGGCTCGTCGATCTGCGCCTCGAGGTTGCGGGTGAACACCGCGTGCGCCCGCTCGAAGAGCGACATGAACACCAGCGTCTCGATCTGGGAGTGGCCCTCGGCGCGGTAGCCCTTCATCACGTGCTCGACGCGTACGTCCTCGTTGGCGGTCGGGTCGACCTCGCGGGTCACCACCAGGTAGTTGCGCAGCGCGACGGCGTGCAGGTGCTCCTCGGCGGTCCAGCGGCCGATCCAGCGTCCCCACTTGTCCTGCAGGATGAAGTTGAACACCATCTCGCGGTGGTATCCGGCGAGATTGTCCTTGGTGATGAGCAGGATCTCGACCGCGTCGGTCACCTGCTTGGGCAGCGTGACCTGTGACGGATCCCAGTCGCGGCCGCCGAGGAAGGCGAAGTTCTCACCCTGGTCGAACGGCACGTAATCGTGTCCGTACCAGACGTCCTCGGTGTCGATGTGCCGACGGAACTCCTGGCTGACCACGGGCTCCAGCTCCAGCAGGAACGCGTTAGGGACAGGTATCTGTGCCATGGGGTTACATTAACCCAATCCTGTGGGAATCGTAAAATTCCCACGTCCGCGCGTCGCGGCTAGAGCGTCAGGCCCGGGTACAGCGGGTTGGCCGCCAGCATGTCGGCCGAAGCCTCGTGCACCCGCGCGGCCGTGCCCTCGGTGATCGTGTACTTGGCCTTGGACGGACCGGACGACGCCTGCGTCGGGGTGGTGTTGTCGAGCACCTCGACCACCAGCTCGGCGACCCGGTCGAACTCGTCGGCGCCGAAGCCGCGCGTGGTCAGTGCCGGCGTGCCGAACCGGATGCCGCTGGAGTACCAGGCGCCGTTCGGATCGTTCGGGATGGAGTTGCGGTTGGTGACGATCCCCGCGTCGAGCAGCGCCGACTCCGCCTGGCGGCCGGTGAGCCCGAACGACTGCACGTCCAGCAGCACGATGTGGTTGTCGGTGCCACCGGTGACCAGGTTCGCACCGCGCTTGAGGAAGCCCTCGGCGAGCGACTTGGCGTTATCGGCGACATTCTGCGCGTAGGTCTGGAATTCCGGGCGGCGCGCCTCGGCCAGTGCAACGGCCTTGGCCGCCATCACGTGGCTGAGCGGTCCGCCGAGCACCATCGGGCAGCCCTTGTCGACGGCGGGCGCGTACTCCTCGGTGGCCATCACCATGCCGCCACGCGGCCCGCGCAGCGACTTGTGCGTCGTGGTGGTGGTGACGTGGGCGTGCGGCACCGGATCCTCGTCGCCGGTGAACACCTTGCCGGCGACCAGGCCCGCGAAGTGCGCCATGTCGACGAGCAGCGTGGCGCCCACCTCGTCGGCGATCTCGCGCATCTTCGCGAAGTTCACGCGCCGCGGGTAGGCCGAGTAACCGGCGACCAGGATCAGCGGCTTGAACTCGCGGGCCGCGGCGGCCACGGCGGAGTAGTCGATCAGGCCGGTCTGCGGGTCGGTGCCGTAGCTGCGCTGGTGGAACATCTTGCCGGAGATGTTCGGCCGGAAGCCGTGGGTCAGGTGGCCGCCGGTGTCGAGCGACATGCCCAGCAGCCGCTGGTTGCCCAGCTTGTTGCGCAGGCTCTCCCAGTCCTGCTCGGACAGGTCGTTGACGTGCTTGGCGCCGAGCTCGGCCAGGCCCGGGGCCTCGATCCGGGTGGCGAGGATCGCCCAGAACGCCACCAGGTTGGCGTCGATGCCGGAGTGCGGCTGGACGTAGGCGTAGGGCGCACCGAACAGCTCGCGGGCGTGTTCGGCGGCGATGGACTCGACGGTGTCGACGTTCTGACAGGCCGCGTAGAAGCGGTGGCCGATCGTGCCCTCGGCGTACTTGTCCGACAGCCAGGTGCCCATCGTCAACAGCACGGCCGGCGACGCGTAGTTCTCACTCGCGATCAGCTTCAGCGAGTCGCGCTGGTCGGCGAGTTCCTGACGGGTGGCCGCCGCGATGCGGGGCTCGACCGATTCGATGACTTCGAGCGCCGAACGGTAGGCCGCGCTGGCGGTCTCGGCGTACTCGGCCCCGGGAGCTGCCGACGAGGTCAGAGGATCTGCAGTCATGCCGTCGAGGGTAGTCGGGCGGGCTGTCGGTCCGGTACCGGCCACCCGCGCGTCACGGGGTCGGCGGGTAGGGATACGGCTGCTGCGGTAGCGGTGTGGCCGCGGGCCGCCTGTTCAGCGTGATCAGCAACACGAACCACGCCACGATCCCGGCCGCGATGCAGCCGTACCAGAGCAGACCGCTCACCGTCTCCACCGCCGACCCGTCGCCGACCAGCTTCGTGAGCACCGACCCGGTGGTGCCGCCGTCTCCCCCGTCGACGCAGGTGAGGCCGAAGCCGAACATCGCCGCCCACAGCGCGATCTGCGCCCACGCCTGCACAGCGGAGAGCTCGCGGCCGAGCGGGCGTCGCATCATCAGGCTTGTGATCCCCAGACAGATCACGAGCACCGGGGATGCGAGTACGCCGAACACCACCATCCAGCCGAGCGGGACGAACAGCCCCCGGCCGATCACCATCCAGACCAGCAACAGGATGTTGACCGGAATCACCAACGCCGGGATGTCTCGGCGCAGTGCCGACATCTCAGGCGGCGCGCAGCGACGACGGGATCAGCGGCTCGTCGAGCAGCCGGCCGAACCGCTGGGTGAGGCTGACCTCGGCGGGGCGGGCGTCCAGCCAGCCTCGCAGCAGCCGGTAGCCCTCCACATAGGTCGACGTGTAGGCGCGCCACAGCGGTGACGACAGGAACCGCAGCGTCTGCCGGGCGCGCTTGTCGTCGACGAGCAGCCAGCGCCGCAGGAAGTCGACGACGTCGTCGACGTCGCGGTGCTCGTCGTGAAGCATCAGCGCGGCGTCCTGCCGGACGTCGGCCAGCGCGGCCGTCGCCTCCGACACCGCCGCGGCCCGATGACCATCGAACCGCAGGCCCAGATCGGCGTAGATCTCGGACGCCCACGCGCCCCAGCCCGGCCCGATCGCCGCGTGCAGCGCCAGATCGGCCAGCCCTTCGGCCATCAGGCACTGCGGGGTGTTCACCAGGAAAATCGTCTGCTCGACCTGGCCTTGCCCCTCGACCAGCCCGGCCTCCTTGCGGCAGTGCTCGGTGTGGTGGCCCGGGTAGGACTCGTGCGCGACGAGTCGCGGCAGGTTCGCCATCTGCTGTTTCAGGTCGGCGTTCACCGCGACGGTCGAGGTGTAGTTGCCGAGGTAGTAGTTGAAGCCCGACCACGGCTTGTCGGTGACCACCTCGTAGTTGATGGTCTCGGCGTCGGGCAGCGGGAAGTCGGCGCGCACACGGTCGCGCAGGGCGCTGGAGAACGCGTGGATGCACTCCTCGAGCCGCTCCGGCGGGATCTCGTCGGCGGTGCGGTGGGCCTGCACCCGGTCGGCCAGCGGGCCGTCGCCGGGCAGCGCCTCCTCGAGCTTCGCGTGGGCGGCCTCGTAGCGGGCCGGGTCGCCCTTGCCGATGCGCACGTCGAAGTAGGCCTCGACCTCGTCGACGAAGCCGACCTGTTCGCCGGCGAACTTTCGGGCCGCGCAGTCCAGCGCGCGCAGATGGGCGGCCAGGTAGTCGGCGCGGGCCTCTTCCAGTCCCCCGCTCTGCGGGATCTCGGCGAGCAGCCGTCGGGCCTGGCGGGCAAGGTCGGCGGGGTCGGGCGGGGGCTCGTCGGCGACGGCGCGGCGCAGCGCCGGATCGCCGGTGAACGAGTCGACGTAGCCGTCCTCGATGCGGTCGAAGCGCAGTCCCAGCAGCAGGTACTCACGGATGAGCGTGTCGGCCTCCATGGCCGTCAACGCTACCCAGGCTCTGCCGGGTCGCGCGCGTGCTGCAAGACTGGCCCCATGCCGCGGCTGAGCGAGCCGAGTCCGTATGTGGAATTCGACCGGGGTCAATGGCGCGACTTGCGCATGTCGACGCCGTTGAAGCTGACGGAGCAGGAAGTCGCGCAGTTGCGCGGCCTCGGCGAGAAGCTCGACCTGCTCGAGGTCGAAGAGGTCTACCTGCCGCTGGCACGGTTGATCCATCTGCAGGTCGCCGCCCGGCAGCGACTGTTCGCGACCACCGCGGAGTTCCTCGGCGAGCCGCAGCAGAATCCGGACCGGCCGGTGCCGTTCGTGATCGGCGTCGCGGGCAGTGTGGCGGTCGGCAAGTCGACCACCGCGCGTGTGCTGCAGGCGCTACTGGCCCGCTGGGGCAATCACGCCCGCGTCGACCTGGTCACCACCGACGGGTTCCTGTATCCCAACGCCGAACTGAACCGGCGGAACCTGATGCACCGCAAGGGTTTTCCGGAGAGTTACGACCGCAGGGGCCTGATGCGGTTCGTGACGGCGGTGAAGGCCGGCGCCGACGAGGCGTGCGCGCCGGTGTACTCGCACCTGATCTACGACATCGTGCCGGGCGAGAAGCAGTTGATCCGCCACCCCGACATCCTGATCCTCGAGGGCCTCAACGTGTTGCAGACCGGCCCCGCGCTGATGGTGTCGGACCTGTTCGACTTCTCGGTCTACGTCGACGCCCGCATCGAGGACATCGAGGGCTGGTACATCTCGCGGTTCCTGAACATGCGGGCCGGCGCGTTCGCCGATCCGAAGTCGCATTTCCACCACTACTCGACGCTGACCGACGAGCAGGCGGTGTTCGCCGCCCGAGACATCTGGCATTCGATCAACCGGCCCAACCTGATCGAGAACATCCTGCCGACGAGGCCGCGGGCGACGCTGGTGCTGCGCAAGGACGCCGACCACAAGATCAACAGGCTCCGGCTGCGCAAGCTCTGACTGACGCAGCGATTTCGGCGCGCTCGCGTTCGGTGAGCGAACGGGAGCGCGCCGAAGCCGGGCGGATCAGGCCGCGATGCGCTTGACGCCGACGTACTGCAGTTCGGCGAACACCGCGGTGTAGACGCCACTGGCGAGCATCATCACCACGCCGAGCGTGGTGAGCGGCCACACGTCGGTCAACACCACGGCCACCGCCCCGACGGTGCAGATGACATTGGCGATCGCGGCGCCGATGCCGGCGGCGCGGACGGCGGGTCGCGAGGCCAGCCAGGTGACGATAACGCCCCAGGCGATGAAGAACGCGGCCAACCCGTACGCGGCGGCGACGGGCAGGCCCAACACCGGGGACAGCGGCTGCGCGGCGGCGGCGAAGACGATGCCGACGACGCCGACCGGGATGGCGTCGGCGCGCATGGCGAAGCGGAGCAGGGAGTCGGACGTGGTGGTCGAGACTGCGGTCATGACAGTTCCTTTCAGAGTGATCGGGTGAAGACCGGTGCGGGGCGGCGCGCCGTAACCTCTTGCGGCGGCGCCCCGCACCGGCGGGGAGGGAGTCACGCCGAGAGGCGGCGCACTCCGAGGTATTGCAGCCCGCCGAAGAAGGCGGTGTAGAGGGCCATCGCGAAGCTGACGGCGATTCCGGCCTGGGTGAGCGACAGCGTGCCCGCGGCCACCACGGCGATGGCGGAGACGGTGCACGCCACGTTGGCGATCGCGACGCCGATGCCCACGCCCCGCAGCGACTCCACCGCGGCCAGCGCGTAGACGATCAGGCCGTAGAACACCAGGGCGGCGCCCAGGCCGTAGGTCTGCGCTCCGGTGAGTCCGGTGAGCGAGGCCGTCGGGCCCGCGGTGGCGGCAATGAGCAGTCCGGCGACGCCGGTGAGAGTGGCGTCGGCGCGGAGCGCGAAGCGCAGTAGCGAGTCGGTGGAATCGGACAGTGGTCGGTGGGTGATGGTGGCCATTGCGGGCTCCTCGGCGTTGAGGTCGGGGTGGAACACCACCGATATTGCTTCCGAGGCACTGCCAGATCGACGCCTGCTACTGCCAGGCGCTGCCAACCGCAGGTCAGCGGGGTGTCAGTCGTCCGCGGTGACGAGGGTGCCGCGCAGATCGGCGGCGATGACGCGGGCTGCCGCGTTCTGCCAGTTGTGCAGGGAGCGTTGCGGGACCTCGGTGACGAACCACTGCCACGCCTTGCGGGCGACCGGGTCGAGCCCTGAGGCGGTGGCGTTCTGGGCGTAGGCGCGCACGCCGACGACGTAGGGGAAGTAGAGCGAGTTGTAGTGCCGCCAGTGTTCGGTGGTGCCGAAGTCGCCGCCGTCACGCGGTTTCAGGGCGGCGATGCGGTCGGCCAGCAGGGCGCGCAGTTCGTTGGCCCGTTCGATCGGCTGGTCGGGTGCGCCGCGGGCGGCGAGCCGCTCGTCGATGACGGGCAGCGCGGTCAGCGGGCTGGCGACGAGCTTGGACAGGTCGCCGTAGTGGCCGAGTGCGCGGCGAGTGAGGCGGGCGAAGGTGTCGTCGTCGACGTCGTCGAGCGGGTTGGCCGATCGCAGCGGCAGCGCGGCCTCGGTGCGGCGCAGCGCGGCGCGGTCGGCGCGCAGGGCGGGTGAACGCGAGAAGGCGAGGCGGTCGAGTACGCCGGCGAGCGGGTCGGCCAGCACGTTGATGGAGATGGCGATGGCGAGGCTGGTGAACAGCAGGACGGTCAACGCGGTGGCGGCGCCGTCGGTGGCGGCGAGGCCGACCAGCGCCTGGCCGCCGAAGAGGAACGCGACCACGGCGGTGGCCGCGAAGGAGCGCAGCATGTCGGCGCGCAGGGCCTGGCCTTCGTCGAAGGCGTCCCAGATGGCGACGGCGATGCCGAGCAGGGCGACGTCGAAGCCGGTGGACGCGAGTGCGAGCCAGCTGGGCACCAGGCCGAGCGGGATGATGAGGATCGCGTTGCCGAGCGCGAAGAAGAGTGTGGCGATGACGAGAAAGCCGACGACGGGGACGGGCCGGACGCCCTGCAGGACAGCCCGGATCATCGCGCCGAGCGAGGACACGCTGACGACGGCGAACATCATCCAGTGGCCGGAGTTCAGCGGCCCGTCGACGGAGTCGGCCAGGTCGGCGCCGACGAAGGCGAGCGCGGTGATCACCGTGACGGCGGCGAATTCACCGGCGCGGCCGCGCCAGGTCTCGATCGGGCGGGACAGTTCGACGAGAACAGCGAACCAGGCGATGCCGGGCAGGGCGACGAGGTAGATCTCGATGCGGCCGAGTAGTTCGGAACCGGTGACGACGCGGACAGCGTCGAGGGCGACGACGACGGCGAAGCTGGTGAGGCCGAGGGCGGCGAGCACGAGAACCGGCTTGCGGGGGTCGCGGGCGAGCAGGTACAGACCCAGCCACCAGCTCAGCGAGAAGACCACTGCCGACAGCGCAGCCATGTGATCAGTGTGTCACGGCGATGAGCGCCTGCGCGAAGAGCGGACCGCCGGGTTACTTGCCGTAGCGGCGGTGACGCTGGGTGTAGTCGCGCAGGGCGCGCAGGAAGTCGACGCGGCGGAAGGCCGGCCAGTAGGCCTCGGTGAACCACATCTCGGAGTAGGCGCTCTGCCAGAGCAGAAAACCGGAGAGCCGCTGTTCGCCGGAGGTGCGGATGACGAGGTCGGGGTCGGGCTGACCGGAGGTGTAGAGGTTCTCGGAGATGGCGTCCGCGGTGACGGCCTCGACGAGTTGTTCGCCGTGGGCGCCGTTGGCGAGTGCCTTGCCGAGCAGGGCGCGCACGGCGTCGACGATCTCCTGGCGGCCGCCGTAGGCGACGGCGACGTTGACGTGGAAGCCGCTGCCGTTGCCGTTGGTGGATTCGACGGCGTCGCGCAGGCGGCGGGCGGCGTCGTCGCCGAGCAGTTCGAGGTCGCCGACGGTGCGGACGCTCCACTTGTTGGCGGGCGCGCAGATCTCCTCGACGACGTCGGTGATGATCCCGATGAGCTCGCCGAGCTCGTCGGGATCCCGTTGGAGGTTCTCGGTGGAGAGCAGGTAGACGGTCGTCATCTCGATGCCTGCGGCCTGGCACCAGCGCAGCATCTCGGCGATCTTGGCGGCGCCCATGCGGTAGCCGTAGCTGACGTCATCGTGACCCTCGTCACGGGCCCAGCGGCGGTTGCCGTCGCACAGAACGGCGATGTGGCGGGGCAGTTGGGATTTGGACCGCGCCAGCTCCTGGCGCAACCGCATCTCGTAGACCCGGTAGGCCGGCTCCTTGAGACGCGGGGGAATGATGTCCACGACGATCAAGACTACTGTGACGTTCGGGTACTCCAATGGCATTGGTGGAGGTGAGATGGCTCAGATCGATACCGCTGACGAAGCCCAGCAACAGCCGCCGCGGGTGTACGCGGAGGACTTCCCTGAGGCTGTCGTCGATCATGTCGCGCAGTTCTTCGGGAAGCCGAGGGCGCGCGGGTGGATCCACGTGTACTCGGCGATCGTGGCGCTCATCGCCGGAGCGGCGCTGGTATCGGTGTCGTGGTCGGTGGAGTCGCAGCGGGCCGGGATCGCGACGCTGATCTACACGTTCACGATCGTGGCGATGTTCGCGGTGAGTGGGACGTATCACCGGGTGAACTGGACGTCGCCGTCGGCTCGCAAATGGATGAAGCGCGCCGACCATTCGATGATCTTCATCTTCATCGCGGGCAGCTACACGCCGTTCGCGATGCTGGCGCTGCCTGAGCGCAGTGGCGTGGTGCTGCTGGCGATCGTGTGGGGCGGGGCGCTGGCCGGGGTGCTCTTGAAGATGTTCTGGCCGTCGGCGCCGGCGTGGGTCGGGGTGCCGCTGTACATCCTGTTGGGCTGGGTGGCGGCGTGGTTCATCGGGCCGATCATGGACGGCGCGGGGGTGGCGGCGGTGGTGCTGCTGATCGTCGGCGGAGCGCTGTATTCAATCGGTGGGGTGCTCTACGCGGTGAAATGGCCGAACCCTTGGCCGACGACGTTCGGGCATCACGAGTTCTTCCATGCGTGCACGGCCGTGGCCGCGATATGCCACTACATCGCGATGTGGTTCGCGGTCTTCTAGGGAGCGGCTAGGGCTTGCGCAACCTGTAGTCCGCCGGGGTCACGAGGGCTGAAGTTCGGACAGAGCATCCGACGTAAGCACACCGAGGTGCTGCCAGTAGATCCAATCGGCGATCGCGGCGCGCAATGTTGTGGCGTCAGCGGCGGTGTGCGCCGCGTATAAAGCTCTCTCCTGTGAGTAGTTCGCGTACTCGATGAAGGCCTTCAGGTGGAATTGCCCGCGCTCGTCGGACTGGCTCATCATCGGCTTCATCACGTTGAACCACTTCTGGAAGGTCTCGTCGGCAGGAGGTGTCCGGTCGGCCGGCGCGACGGGCAACAACTCAGGAAGGTCCGCGTCGCTGACCGCCGCCAACTGCGCCGCCGCTTGAGGCGCGATCACTTCGAGGCGCGAGCGGCCCTGCATCTGTCCGTTCTCGGGGATGTCGTCGGGTTGCAGAATCATCTTTGCCGCACCGGGGTCGAAGCCCTGGAACTGTGACTCAGTCGCGATGACCATCCGCAGAGTCGTACTGTGCTGCTCTGCCCAGCCCTTGAGGGTCAACATCGGATAGGTCGCCCACTTGCCGCGATCGACCGCCGGGATCGACTCGTCGGCGCTGGCCATTTTCACCTGGTCGGGCAGGTTGACGCCCTCGGGGATGTAGCCGATCCCGTAGCTGTTCGCGACCACGACCGTCCCGTCGACCGTCAGTGCCGTCACCCAGTAGAAGCCGAAGTCTTGCGTCGGAATCGCGTTGAGCGCAGCAGCGATTCGCATCGCGCCTTGGGAGGGGTCGCTGCCGCGGCGACTAGCCGCTGCGATGGCGTCGCGTTCGCGCCGAGCGGTCGACACCGGGATGGGCGCGGCAGCCGCGGCTCCGGCCGGTGCCGCAGGGGCCGGCGCGACGGGTGGCGGAGCCATCGGCGGCGGCGCAGCGGGTGAGACTGTAGGAGGTGGCGCGAGCGGCATACCGCCCATACCGCCACCAGACATCGGCGAGCCAGCGTTCAGAGGCGCGGCAGGTGCCGACTGATTAACGGGTGCAACGTTGCTCGGCTGGCTGGCCGACGGGTTGTGTCCAGCCGCTTGCGTCGAGGTGTTCGTCAGATCTGGCGCAACTGGTGCGGCCTGAGCGACCGGTGCGGTCGGGGAACTGCCCGCCGAGGCAGGGTTCATCGACGGCTCTGCCTCCGCGTACCCCTGCATGAATGCTTCGACGGGATTCGTCGGCGTATGCGCGGCTTGGCTTGCGTTGGACGATGATTCCGCGGTTGAAGATTCGGGCCCTGTTGCGGTATCGGACCAAGAAGCGTCAGGTGTCTGGCTTCCACTAACTGACGTGCCGCCCGCATTAGTGGCGGCTATGCCCGGATTACTTGGCGTTGCGGGATTAGACCCGTTCCCCGCCGCCGAATCTCCGGAGACGGATACCGGCGGAGGTGAATTCCTAGCAGGATTTGATCCGGCCGTTTGTTGCCCAGCCGCGGGAGCTACGATCCCGGGCGTCATTTGGGTCTGGTCGGTTCGTGTTACTTCTACTGCAGCGTTCGGCTGGGATTCTTCTGTTGTGACAGAAACACCAGTCGTCCCCCCGGAGGATTGATCAGTTCGAACTGAGTTTGAAGCTGTAACAATTTCGCCCTGCCCGTCCGGCGCGCCTGGGGGCGTCGAGAAAGCTGCGTCCGCGACATCCAAGCCTGGCTTATCGCCGATCGCCCCAGCGGGCTGATCCGTTCGACTCATAGTCGAAAACGGCGCGCTTTCACCGGCATCATTCGCTGCCGCTTCATTCGAGTCGGCGTCGTCCGGGTACGGCGGTGCTTGAGGTTCACCGGTCCGCCCTCCAAGGCTCACTGCCGCGTTATCAACAGTGCCCTTGTTGGCCGCCCATGTTTCGTTGACGATGGCGTGGATGGCGTCGGTTGGATCCGCTTCATCCTCTGCGGCGTTGTTTCGGACCGTGTTTATACGGTTCTGCGCGCCTTGGACGGCGCTCCAAATTGCATCCTTCGCGTTAGAGATGGTAGTTGCTGCGTTCTCGCAGGAGGCAATAGCCCCTTCAAGTTGGGTTTTGTGCTTTGACAGAGCCTGAGAGACTGCGCTGACAACCCCCGCGGCGCTGACGGAGCTTGGCCCGGACCAAACGTAGGAACCATTAAAAATTAGAGCCTGTTGGGCGCTCCACGAAGACATTGCAGCATTGAGTTTCGTCAGATTTGCCCTATGCTGATCTGCTTGTTTTTGGAATGCTGACTCGTCCGCTTCGGGCCAAGCGCCCGCACTCGTCATATCGTCTGCGTACTCGCCCGACGGCTTCTCGCCGTTCGCACGCGAAATTCCGGCACCGATCATTGTGCCGCCCTACATGACCAGTCGATTGTCTTCGCTAGAAATACTGAGGTCTCTGATAAGAAGTTGTCCGTTGCAGCATAGTCGGGAATTGCGACGGCAAATCCGCGACGATACTGTGCGGCAAGCAATGCGATGTCCTCCACAAGGGGATTTCCGCTGTCGCGCGCTAGGCGCTCCATCTCGTCAGCGTTCGCCGACATCACCGACGCCGCCGCGTTGTTAATGTTGCGCTGTTCTGTCGTCCACTGGCTTGCTGGGATTTTAGGATCCAAGGCACGCCACGCCGCCGTGTCCTCGCTGAAACGGACACCCAATTGCTCCCACTCGCCGCAGACTGTGTTCTGCCCCTGAAGCAACGGCTCCACGTCATCGGTGTTGCTGGGCGGAGGAACAGTCGCGGGACCTTCCGCAGCGGGAATCAGAGGCGCAACCGCATCAGCCGAATTACTATTGATCGCCGAGCATGCATTAGCGAGAGCGTTGGCTATCGAATGAGCCACGTCTGATAACGGTCCATCCGCGGGAGTGTACGACGGAATTTTTTCGATGAAAGCCCGCGAATAGACAATGAATTGTTGATATAGTTCACGCACTGTACGATGTGGAGTCTGCTGAGCAAGGCGAACGGTAGAAGCGGCGGCCTCCGATAACGCAGTACTGGCCGTCTCGTACATTGCTCTTTGTTCTGGCGACCAACTGCTGGCCGGCACAGACTGGTCTCGGTCAATCCATTTCACCGCTGCGGTCTTTTCGGCGTAAGCCCGGGCGATTTTTAGCCAAGCCGCACAAGTCGGGTCTTCCGTAATGATGTTCACCGGCCCGGTGTCGTCCGCGCTCGCAAACTCCGAGTCGCCGTTCTGCTGCGTCGGGTCACCATTACCACCGCCACCGTCGGCGGGACGCACGACGAGCACCGTGATCACCACCGCCAGAGCGATCGCCAACACGACAGCGATACCCCCGAGGATCCACTTCCCCTTGCCGCCCTTCGGCGGCTGGCCACCCTGTCCACCCGCGCCGCCCGGCCACTGCTGCTGCGGTCCCCACTGCCCCTGTGGCGGCGGGCCATAGCCGCCGCCGAACCCCTGCGGTGGCACCCCGCCCTGCTGACTCACCCACTGCGGGGGCACCCCACCGCCCGGCTGGCCTCCGCCTTGCGGCGGCTGCGAACCGTACGAATCCGGCGGGGGAGGCAACGTCATCGGCACACCTTCTCGTCGATCGGCATCACGGTCACACGATTATTGGAGCATCCGAGCCCGCCGGGCGGGTCGGCGCCGGTTTGGGCGGCGGAGCCGCCTCGGGCACGGCACCCTGCTGCGGCGCGCCCTGCCGAGGACTCGGCTGCGGGTCTCCCACCGGCGCTTTCTCCGCACCTGGCTCTCCAGGCGCACCCGCCTGCGGATCCTTCTTCTCTTTGTCCTCGTCGCGATCGCCTCGGCGCTCGTCCTCGGACCGCTCGTCGCCGGGTGCCGCACCTTCCGCGCCGGGCAATTTGCCCGCCTCGCCGAGGTCGCCGCCGCCCTTGCCGCCTGCACCGGCAAGCTGACTGATCTGCTGCATCCCCTGCGACACACCCTGCGCAATTCCCTGGGGAATCGACACGGCCATCTGCGCCATCTGCGCACCCATCTGGCCGGCCATCTGCGCCATCTGCATCGGCATGCTCATCATCTGACTGAGCTGGCCTGACGCGTCACCACCCGCCGGCGACGACCCACTCGAGGCGGTCCCCGACGACGCCTGTTGCACGCCCTCGGCGCCCAGCTGATCTGCCTGCTCGTACAGGCCTGCGGCCCTGAGGATGTTCTGCGCGGCCGTACGCGCCTCTTCCTTGGTGCGCGGCAGATTCTCCGCAATGGGCGCTTCGAAGCCTTGGACATAACTGGTTGCGGCAGTCGACAGCGCATCGCTTCCACCACCACTGAACTGCGGCAGCGGGTCCGGGATGCCGTCCGCGGCGCTTTCCAGTCCGGTGGCCCCGTTCCTCAGCTCCCCCGGGTTGACCCTGAGCTCACCGGACACCGATAGTCCTCGCCTTCAGTCCGCGACTGACCGATGCCACGCCCGTCGACACCGAACGCTTCGCTGACACGGTCAGACGCCTCCCATCGCCGTCGCGCGAATAGGCCTCAGCCGACGCGAAATCGCGCATGACCAGCCCTTCACCAGTTCGATAGCAAATGCTACCGGAGCTGATCAGCCCTCAAGGTCGGCAATTTCGGCGCCACAAGCGTCCCAGGCGCACCACAGCTAGAGCTGCTTCATGTGCTCCTGCGTCCAGTACGCCTTCATGGCCTGGATCTTGCCCTCGTCGTTGAACACCATCACGTCGATGGGGTCCAACTGCATCTGCGTCTCGCCGAAGTCCAGCGTCAGCCGGAAATGGAACGCCGCCTCATGGCCGGCCACCCGCAGCGTCAGCAGCTCGGCCTCGGCTTTGACACCCTCGACGGCACCGTAGAACCCGCGAATCGCCTGCCTGCCGATGTGCACCTCGCCGCCCACCGGGTCCTCCACCGTTGCGTCGTCGGCGTACAGCTCCGCCACGGCGTCGGCGTTGCCCTTGGCCACCAATTCGAGGTAGAGGTTGACGATTTCGGTGATGTGCTCGGCACTCGACATGGGCTCGAAGCTACACGGGAACACCCAGCGCAACAGCCAGTTCCGCGGTCGTCGTGATCGGCAGGTCGCACACCTGCCCCCGGCACACGTACGCCGCGTCGGCGTCGCGCACCCTGCCCCGTCCCGCCAGCAACTCCGACGAATCCTCAGGCCCGCCGACCACCACCGCTCCGCCCGGCGCGATCCTGCGCGCGGCACGCAACAGCTCCGACGACGCCGGATCGCACGCCACCGCGATCTGGATCGGCCCGCGCACCGCCGCCTCCGCGACCGTCAGCCAGTGCCCACCGGCTCGCGGCGCCCTCGCCAGAATCGGCGTCGCCGACGCCACGGTTGCCGAGGCCGCCTCCAGATACGACGACGAACCCGTCAGATGCGCGGCCAATTGCAGCGCCTCCGCCATCGACGACGCACCCGATGGCGTCGCCCCGTCCATCGGGTCCGACGGCCGCACCATCAGCTTCTCCGCGTCGTCGGCCGTGTCGAACCACCGGCCGGGAACCTCCGGATCCGCGAAATGCTCGATCGCCACGTCCAACAGCCGCTCGGCCTCCCGCAACCACGACGACTCCGCCGTCACCGTGTACAGCGTCAGCAGACCCGTCGCGAGCATCGCGTGATCCTCGAGGATCGCCGCACTCTCCCCCACTCGGCCGCCGAGGCTGGCCCGACGCAGCCGGCCGTCCACCACATGCAGGTCCACCAGACGCGAGGCGCACTGCACCGCTGCGTCCAGGAGGTCCGAGCGCTCGAGGGCCACCGAGGCCTCTGCCAGCGCCGTGATCGCCAACCCGTTCCACGCGGTGACCACCTTGTCGTCGCGGCCGGGCTGCGGCCGCTCCGAGCGCACAGCCGCCAGCGCCGCCCTCACCCGTGCAAATCGCTCGACGTCCTCCGGATCGCGGAGCAACTGCAGCACCGACGCGAAGTGCTCGAATGTCCCGGCGGCCGTCACGCCCAGAACGTCGGCCGCCCACGCCCCGTCCTCGGGGCCGAGCGCCTCGGCCAACTGCGCCGGCGTCCACACATACGTCAGCCCCTCGACGCCGTCGGTGTCCGCATCCAATGACGACGTGAACATTCCGTCGTCACCCAGCGCGTCGATCAGGAAGCCGGCCGTTTCCGCCGTGACCCGGGCGGCCAGTGCCGAACCGGTCCGACGGGCCCAGTGCGCATACAGCCGCAGCAGCAACGCGTTGTCGTACAGCATCTTCTCGAAGTGCGGCACCACCCACTCGGCATCGACGCTGTATCGCGCGAAGCCGCCGCCCAACTGGTCATAGATCCCACCGCGGGCCATCGCCTCACACGTCCGCTCCACCGCGGCCAGCGCCTCGGCCGACCCCGTGCGTTCGTGATGCCGCAGCAGCGCCTCCAACAACGCCGACGGCGGAAACTTGGGTGCGCCGCCGAAGCCGCCGCGCACCGCATCGAAGTCCGCCAACACCGCGGAGGCCGCGGCGTCGCACAGCGAGGCCTCCACCACAGGACCACCGCCCGGCAGTCCCGCCGCCATCGAACGCAGTTCACCCGTGATGTGGTCGGATGCCTCCTCCACCTCGGCGCGCCGCTTCCGCCACGTCTCGCCGACCGCCGCCAGCAGCTCGAGGAAGCCGGTCTTGGGGTAGTACGTGCCGCAGAAGAACGGCCTGCCGTCCGGGGTCAGGAAGCACGTCATCGGCCAGCCGCCCTGACCGGTCAGGGCGACGGTGGCATTCATGTAAACCGCGTCGAGGTCGGGCCGTTCCTCCCGGTCGACCTTGATGCAGACGAATCCGTCGTTCATCGCGGCGGCCACCTCGTCGTCCTCGAACGACTCGTGCGCCATCACGTGGCACCAGTGGCAGGCCGCGTAACCGATCGACAGCAGGATCGGCACGTCCCGCTCGGCCGCCTCCGCCAGCGCGTCCTGCGTCCATTCCCGCCAGTGCACCGGGTTGTCGGCGTGCTGGCGCAGATACGGGCTGGTCGCGTCGGCGAGGCGGTTAACCGGGAGGCTCCTGGGTGCGCGGCTGACCCTCCGGGCCGAGGTCGACGGTGCCCTCGTCGACGGCCTGGTCGGGTTCGGGGTGCTCGGGGTCGAAGGACTCCGGCAGCCGCTTGAGGTGCTTGTTCATCGACCACACCAGCAGGAACGTGCCGATCAGCAGCAGCACGACGACGATCAGGCCGAAGGGGCTGGCCTTGCCGAAGTCCGGCCCGGTCTCCCGTGGCTGCTCCTGGGCCAGCAGCGTCATGGCGAGCAGCAGGGTGTCGGTCATCCGTCCGTCTCGATCCCGGCGAACAGATCCGTCTCCGGCAGCTCGACCGGGATGCGTGAGCGGGCCAACTCGTACTCCTCGGTCGGCCACAGCTCCTGCTGCCACTCCATCGGGGTGGCGAAGAAGAAGCTCGTCGGGTCGATCTGCGTCTGGTGGGCGCGCAGCGCGTCGTCGCGCAGAGGGAAGTACTTCGCGCACTCGACGCGCGTGGTCACCCGGTCGGCGAAGACGTCCTTGTCGACGTCCCAGTGCTCCAGCCACTTGGCGAACGGCCCCTCGAGCCCCCGCTTGGCGAACTCGTCCTGCAGCAGCTGCATCCGCTGCCGCAGGAAGCCGTGGTTGTAGTACAGCTTCGACACGGCCCACGGCTCGCCGGCGTCGGGGTACAGCCGGTAGTCCGCGGCCGCCTCGTACGCCGCGACCGACACCTCATGGCAGCGGATGTGGTCCGGATGCGGATAGCCGCCGGTCTCGTCGTAGGTGGTCATCACGTGCGGCTTGAACTCGCGGATCACCTTCGTCAGCGCCTCGGTGGGCCCGTCCAGGGGTATCGCCGCGAAACAGCCCTCGGGCAGCGGCGGCAGCGGGTCACCCTCGGGCAGACCGGAGTCGACGAATCCCAGCCAGTGGTGCTCGACCCCGAGGATCTCCGCGGCGCGGGCCATCTCGTCGCGCCGGATCTCGGCCATCCTGCCGTGCACCTCGGGCAGGTCCATCGCGGGATTGAGGATGTCGCCGCGCTCGCCGCCGGTCAGCGTGACCACCAGCACGCGCGCGCCCTCGTCCGCATAACGCGCCATCGAGGCGGCGCCCTTGCTGGATTCGTCGTCGGGGTGCGCATGCACCGCCATCAACCGCAGTTCACTCATCTCATCTCATCTAACTACGGCGCCGGCGAACCTATGCCGCGGTGTCGATCACTCCTGTCGCCCTATAGTTCCAGTTCTGATTGTTCTCTCCGACCGACGGGCTGCCAAAACGAGATGATCGAACGTCCCGCCGACCGCTACGGGCTGCAGCGGTCGCCGCGCCGCAACCGCCGCTGGCTCGGCGTCGCGGCGTTGGCCGGGGCACTCGTGGTCGGCGTGATCGTCGCTCTGGTGGCGTTTGCCCGGTTCGGATCCAACGAGGTGGAGGGCGAACTCAGCGCCTACCGGCTGATCGACGACGAAACCGTCGAGGTGACGATCGGCGTCACCCGCCCCGATCCGTCGCTGCCCGCGGTCTGCATCGTGCGGGCCCGCGCCAAGGACGGCGGCGAGACGGGCCGCCGCGAGGTGCTGATCCCGCCATCGTCGCAGGCCACGGTGCAGGTGACGACGATCGTCAAGTCGACGCGCACGCCGGCGGTCGGCGACGTCTACGGCTGCGGCACCGACGTCCCGCCCTACCTGAAGGCGTCTTAGAGCACCGCCGATCGGGCGCCGCAACAAACGCCAACCAGCGAATTCGTGAAAACCGCGAGTCGCGCCGGTGGTATGCTCGGTCGGTACACGGTTCCCGCTGGGACCGTGTATTGCTGCATTTGCGGGGGGAATCTCGAGTCCGCGAAACGCTGCGATACGCGTCGTGAATCCCGGCGAACCCACAACTTCGTATGCGAACAGCGCGAGACAACGACGACAGGAGCGCGAGGACATGACTGACACCCAGGTCACGTGGTTGACCCAGGAGTCCTATGACCGGCTCAAGGTCGAGCTTGACCAGCTCATCGCCAACCGACCTGTGATCGCGGCCGAGATCAACGACCGCCGCGAAGAGGGCGACCTGCGCGAGAACGGCGGCTACCACGCCGCACGCGACCAGCAGGGCCAGGAAGAAGCTCGCATCCGCCAGCTTCAGGAGCTGCTCAACAACGCCAAGGTCGGCGAGGCCCCCAAACAGTCCGGCGTCGCGCTGCCCGGTTCGGTCGTCACCGTCTACTACGACGGCAACAAGTCCGACGAGGAGACGTTCCTGATCGCCACCCGGCAGGAGGGCGTCAACGACGGCAAGCTCGAGGTGTACTCCCCGGTGTCGCCGCTGGGCAACGCCCTGATCGACGCCAAGGAGGGCGAGACGCGCTCCTACACGGTGCCGAGCGGGAAGACCGTCGAGGTCACCCTCGTCAAGGCCGAGCCCTACCACTCCTGACGCCGCCGGCGCATCCGCTCGGGTGCGCGGCACGCATGCGCACCGGGTTACCCTCCGACCGTGGCGCAGATCGCCGAGGACCTCTTTCTCCTGCTTCTGGACAATGCGTCCGGTCAGCCGGGGCTCGACCGTGCGCGCCGTGAGCGGGTGTTGACGGCCGCCGTCCTGCTCGACCTGGCGTATGCCTGCCACATCCGGCCAACCATGCCCGGCGACGCAGTGGAAGAGGGCCGGCTGATCGCACTGACGTCTGACGCTCCGCTCGATCCGGTCGGCGAACCTGCCTTCCGGCTGCTTCAGCAGCGGCCGATGCGCCCGACGGCCGTGGTCGCCAAGCTGCGCAAGCACACCGAGGACAACCTCGCCGGATACCTGCACCGCACCGGGCAGATCGGTCGGGTCGAGTTGCCCGCCAAGAGGTTCGGGCACGCCTACGCGTGGCCGCTGCTCAATCGCGACCGGGTGGGCCATGCCAGGGCGGCGGTCCTGTCGGCGTTGTTCGACCGCACTGCACCGGCGCCGGCCACTGCGGCGATCATCTTCCTGCTGCACGCCGTCGACGGTCTCGGCGCCCTGTTGAGTCTCAATGACCGCGGCTGGCGCTGGGTGCACGGCCGTGCCGGCGAGATCGCCCTGGGCAGCTGGACCGAGGAATCCTCCTCAGAGCTGCCCGAGATGAACCTGGCCGTCACCGCGTCGGCACTGCGGGCGGCGTTAACCTAGCGCCTGCTCCAGATCGGCAAGCAGGTCGGCGGGATGCTCGATGCCGACCGACAGCCGCACCAGATCATCGGGCACCTCCAACTGCGAGCCGGCGGTGGACGCGTGCGTCATCGCGCCGGGGTGCTCGATCAGCGACTCCACGCCTCCGAGCGACTCGGCGAGGATGAAAAGCTCTGTGCGCGCGCACAAGTCACGCGCCGCCTGGGCGCCGCCGCGCATCCGCAGTGACACCATCCCGCCGAATCCGCTCATCTGCCGGGCCGCGACCTCGTGCCCGGGATGGCTGGGCAGCCCCGGGTAGAGCACGGTCTCGACCGCCGCGTGGCTGTCCAGGAACTCCGCGACCAGCGCGGCGTTCTCGCTATGCCGCTGCATGCGCAGCACCAGTGTCCGCAGGCCGCGGATCGTCAGGTAGGCGTCGAACGGCCCGGGCACGCCGCCGGCACCGTTCTGCAGGAACGCGAATGCCGCGTCGAGTTCCTGGTCGTTGGTCAGCAGCGCGCCGCCCACCACGTCGGAGTGCCCGCCGAGGTACTTGGTCGTCGAGTGCAGCACGATGTCGGCGCCCAGCGAGAGCGGCTGCTGCAGTGCGGGTGAGGCGAACGTGTTGTCCACCAACACCTTAATTCCCGACGGGGAAGCCAGCTCCGCGATGCCCGCGATGTCGGCGATCGACAGCAGCGGGTTGGTCGGCGTCTCCACCCAGATCACCCGGGTCTGCGGCGTCACCGCCGCCCGCACCGCGTCGAGGTCTGACAGCGCCACCGCGGTGTAGCTGATCCCCCACTTGGTGAACACCTTGTCGATCAGCCGGAAGGTGCCACCGTAGGCGTCGTCGGGGATGACGAGATGGTCACCCGGCTTCAGCAGCGACCGCAGCGCGCAGTCGGTGGCCGCCATCCCCGAACTGAACGCCCGCCCGTACGCCGCGCCCTCGACCGCGGCCAGCGCCGCCTCCAGCGCCGCGCGGGTCGGGTTGCCGGTCCGGGCGTACTCGAAGCCTTCCCTCAGGCCGCCGACGCCGTCCTGGGCGAACGTCGAGCTGGCGTAGATGGGGACGTTGACGGCGCCGGTCCGGGCATCGGGCCGCACCGCGTGAATAGCCGTCGTGGCCAGGCCCTGCCACTTGCTGTGTGCACTCATAACGGGTCGAGCCTATCCCCGTCCACACGCGCGGCAAGCGGGTGTAGACATGGATCATGACGACTCGGATCGACGACCTGCTCGACATCGACCAGATGCTGGAACCCGAAGAACTGGCGATCCGGCAGACCGTGCGTGAGTTCGGTGAACAACGGCTGCGCCCGCACATCGCGGAGTGGTTCGAGGCCGGCGAGGTGCCGGTGCGTGAGCTGGCCACCGAGTTCGGCAAGCTCGGCCTGCTCGGCATGCACCTCACGGGCTACGGCTGCGGCGAGTCCAGCGCCACCGCCTACGGCGTCGTGTGCCAGGAGCTCGAGGCCGTCGACAGCGGTCTGCGCAGCATGGTCTCGGTGCAGGGCTCGCTGGCCATGTTCGCGATCCATCGGCACGGCAGCGAGGAGCAGCGCCAGCAGTGGCTGCCCGGCATGGCCACCGGCGACACTATCGGCTGCTTCGGCCTCACTGAGCCGGACTTCGGGTCCAACCCGTCCGGGATGCGCACCACCGCTCGCCGCGACGGCTCCGACTGGATCCTCAACGGCTCGAAGATGTGGATCACCAACGGCTCGGAGGCCGACGTCGCGATCGTCTGGGCCCGCGCCGAGGAGGGCATCCTCGGGTTCATCGTGCCGGGCGGAACCGAAGGATTCACGGCGCGCAAAATGTCGCACAAGCTCTCGCTGCGGGCGTCGAACACCTCGGAACTGAGTCTCGACGACGTGCGCCTGCCCGACGACGCCCGGCTGCCCGGAGCGCGCGGGCTGTCGGGTCCGCTGGCCTGCCTTTCGGAGGCCCGCTTCGGCATCGTGTTCGGCAGCGTCGGCGCCGCCAGGGACTGTCTGCAGACCGCGATCGACTATGTCGGCACCCGCGAGGTGTTCGACAAGCCGTTGGCCGGCTACCAGATCACCCAGGTGAAGATCGCCGACATGGCCGTCGAACTGGGTAAGGCGCAGTTGCTGGCGCTGCACCTGGGTCGACTCAAGGACGCCGGCCGCATCCGGCCCGAGCAGATCAGTTTCGGCAAGCTCAACAACGTGCGGGAGGCCATCGAGATCGCCCGGCAGTGCCGGACCTTGCTGGGCGCCAACGGGATCACGCTGGAGTATCCGGTGTTGCGGCACGCCAACAACCTGGAGTCGGTGCTGACCTACGAGGGCACCTCAGAGGTGCACCAGATGGTCATCGGAGAGGCGCTGACGGGCGTCAGCGCCTTCCGATGAACCGTATTGATTACTGCTGAGGTCCGCCGTACTGCTGTCCGCCGTGCGGGGGCAGCGGCTGCGGGTTGAGTTCCTGACCCGACAGCGGCAGCGCGACGTGGTTCAGGATCTTGTCGACGAGCGTCTGCCGCTTCTGATCCCACAGCGGGAACAGCACGGCGACGATCCAGACGATGCCGCAGACCGCAGAGGCCACCCAGTACAGCACCTCACGCAGGAACGACATGCCGAATCCGACAGGCTGACCGGTGCTTTCGCCCACGATCTTGAACTTCATCCTGCCCTTGCCGATGCTGGATCCCGTCGTCCCCTGCTTGTAGCCGAGGTTCCAGATCCAGTAGGCGATACCGGCTATCCAGGTGAGGGCCAGCAGGGCGAAGCCGATGCCGGAGAACTCGGATGTGCAGCCGCCGCCGTAGCCGTAGGTGTCGCCGTAGCAGTTGTTGTCGGCGGTGGCGAAGGCGACGCCGTAGCCGATGCCCAACAGGATGAGCAGCGGGATGTAATCGATCAGGTAGGCGAGCACGCGGGTGCCCCAGGAGGTGTAGGCCTCCGCAGGCATGGCACCGACTCCTAGCCCGTGCTGTGCCGGATATCCCTGCGGCCCACCGAATCCGCCCTGCGGACCCTGGTAGCCACCACCCTGCGGGGGCGGCGGGTAACCGCCTTGCGGCGGAGGCGGCGGGTAGCCACCACCCTGCGGCGGGGGCGGGTATCCGCCCTGCTGCGGCGGCGGCGGGTAACCACCGCCCTGCGGCGGGGGCGGGGGCGGGTATCCGCCACCGCTCTGAGGGGGCGGCGGGTAGTCGCCGGGTGTCTGGTCGCTCATCTGTCCTCCGGGATCAGTAGGTGGGTTGGCCGGGCGTGTGGTCGAGCGGTACGCATACGGTGGTCATGATCTTGTCAGCAAGAGATTGCCGTTTGGTGTCCCACAGCGGAAAGAGGACGGCGACGAGCCAGACGACGCCGCACGCCGCCGACGCCACCCAGTAGATGATCTCGCGAACCAGTGACAGCCCGAAACCGATGGGCTGCCATGTCTTTTCGCTGACCACCTTGAACTTCATCGCCGACTTGCCGATGCTCGACCCGGTGGTGCCCTGGCGGTATCCGTAGTTCCAGACCCCGTAGGCCAGCGGCAGCAGAACGCCGAACAGGCCGAAGGACAACTGGCCGAGAGTCGACGCGCCTTCGGCGCAGAACTCGCCCATCTGGTAATCGGAGCTGTCGGTGATGCACGCGGTCTCCCGGGTGCCCATCAGCAGCCCGTAGCCGATTCCGGTCAGGATGATCACCGGCACGTAGTCGATGAGCCACGCCAGCACGCGAGTTCCCCAGGACGTGTAGGCCTCCTGCGGCAGCACCGAACCCTGCGCCGAGGGATAGCCGGACCCGCCCTGCGGAGGCGGATAGCCACCGCCCTGCGGCGGCGGTGGAGGTGGGTAGTTTCCACCCGGCGGTGGCGGAGGAGGGAGGTTTCCAGTGGGCGGCGGCGGTTGTTCGCTCATGAACACCTTCCAGGTGAGGTAGCCGACGACAAGCGAGCTAACAGTACCTGAGATGTCGCTTTGAGCAGCGTTTCTCGCAAGATCTTGAAGATGCTGCTATAGCAGGCCACGGCCACCGGGTATCGGTTTGCCGGGCTTGAGATCCGGGCGGCGAAGCCTACCTGCGGCCGCTGCCTTCGGACAGGAAACCGAGCAGATCGTGACGCGTCAGCACGCCGATCGGCTTGCCGTCCTCGACGATCATCACCGCGTCGCATTCCCGCAACGTCTTGGCCGCCGTGCTGACGAGTTCTCCGGCGCCGATCAGCGGGAGGGGCGGCCCCATGTGGTCGGCGACTGCGTCGGCGAGCTTTGCCCGACCCTCGAACACCGCCGACAGCAATTCGCGCTCGGAGACGCTGCCTGCCACCTCGCCCGCCATCACCGGCGGTTCGGCGCCGACCACCGGCATCTGCGAGACGCCGTACTCGCGCAGGATGCCGATCGCGTCGCGCACGGTCTCCGACGGATGGGTGTGCACCAGATCCGGAAGCGCACCCGACTTGCGGCGCAACACATCTCCGATCGTCGACTGTTCGATCGATCCGTCGAGCCTGCTGCGCAGGAAGCCGTAGGACGACATCCAGGCGTCGTTGAAGATCTTGGACAGGTAGCCGCGGCCGCCGTCGGGCAGCAGCACCACCACGAGGGCATCGGGGCCCGCCTGCTCGGCGACCCGGATCGCGGCGACCGCCGCCATGCCACAGGATCCCCCGACCAGCAACGCCTCTTCGCGGGCCAGTCGGCGGGTCATCTCGAACGAGTCTGCGTCGGAGACGGCGATGATCTCGTCGGGCACCGCAGGGTCGTAGGCCGACGGCCAGAAGTCCTCACCGACGCCCTCGACCAGGTAGGGCCGGCCGGTGCCGCCGGAGTACACCGAGCCCTCCGGGTCGGCGCCGATGATCTTCACCTTCCCGCCGGAGACCTCCTTGAGGTAGCGGCCCGCGCCGGTGATGGTGCCACCGGTGCCGACGCCGGCGACGAAGTGCGTCACCTTGCCGTCGGTGTCGGCCCAGATCTCCGGGCCCGTGGTCTCGTAGTGCGACTCCGGACCCATCGGGTTGGAGTACTGATCGGGCTTCCAGGCGCCGTCGATCTCCGTGGTGAGCCGGTTGGACACGCTGTAGTAGCTGTCGGGGTCGTCGGGCGCCACCGCCGTCGGGCAGACGACGACGTCGGCGCCGTATGCGCGCAACACGTTTCGCTTGTCCTCGCTGACCTTGTCGGGACAGACGAAGATGCACTTGTAACCGCGCTGCTGCGCCACGAGCGCCAGGCCGACGCCGGTGTTGCCGGAGGTGGGCTCGACGATGGTGCCGCCGGGCTTGAGCTCGCCGCTCGCCTCGGCGGCGTCGATCATCTTGATCGCGATGCGGTCCTTGGAGCTGCCGCCGGGGTTGAGGTACTCGATCTTCGCGGCGACGGTGCCTGCGCCGTGAGGGACGACGGAGTTCAGCTGTACCAGAGGGGTATTGCCGATGAGCTCACTGACGTGCCGGGCGATGCGCATGACTCCATCGTGTCAGGCTCGCGATCAGCTCACCACGTGGCCTCACGGATGTACTCGCCGATCTGGCGCAGCGACCGCGTCGCCTCCTTCACCATCGGCGACGCAATTTGGAAAACATGCATCTGACCAGGCCAGACGCGGATCTCGACCGGGATGCCCGACTCCGCGAGCAGCCGTGCGGCCTTTCGCGCATCGCTGATCAGAACCTCTGAGCCGGACACGTGGATCAGCGTGCGCGGCAGGCCGGGTTCGATGTGGTCGAGCGGTTCGTAGATCTCCGGCGCCGCACCGTTGACCGGATTGCGCCGGTTGGCGTGCTCGATGAGGTCGACCAGCGCCCCGAACGCATGCGCCGGGAACATCGCGTCGCTGCGCACGTTCGGGTGGTCGGCACGGCGCTGGTTGTCGATCTCGAACAGCGGCGACATGGTGACCATCGCCGCGGGCTCCTCGCCCTCCGCGAGCAGGCGCTGGGCCAGCGTCAGCGACAGGTAGCCGCCCGCGGAGTCGCCGGCCAGCACGATCTGGTCGGGCTCGTAGCCCTTGAGCCGCAGCCACTGGTACGCGTCGTAGCAGTCGTCGACAGCCTGGCCCACCGAGTGCTTGGGGATCATCCGGTAATTCACCACCAGCACGGGGCTGTCGGCGTAGCCGCTCAGTGCGTTGACGATGCGGTGGTGGGAGTTCACCCCGCAGGTGATGAATGCGCCGCCGTGCAGGTACAGGATGACGCTGCGCTTGCCGTCGGCGGGCAGTACACCCGGGGCCCGCACCAGCTGGGCGTTGCAGTGGGTCAGCCCGATCGTCGCCCGGACGGTGCCCGGCGGCGGCCGCAGGACTCTGCATGCGAAATCAACGATTCCCCAGGGCCATGGCATCTTGGGGGCGTAGCTGCCAATGGCCAGAGTTGGCTTGATAGTGGCCATCGCGGCCAGTGCGACCAGCCGTCCGCCGAGGCTCGGGCCGTCCTCGACCACCTCGACCGGAGCCCCGTCACTGACGGGAAATCTGCGCGGTTTGTTGGCTCTGGCTGCATGAATAGCAGCACGAGGGGTGCTCGGAACCTTACTAGGTGCGGTCATCGCCACCACTTCCTACGCCGTTGTAGTGCCCCGGGTGCATGTTGTTTCAGCCAACCTCGGTAACTTAGCTTGACACCTGTATCCGGTTTCCTAGTCTGTTAAACCATTTTCGTACCGGAGTTGATACCGCACCGTGACTGCCGGTTGGCGCCGCCACGCGGTCGATGACCGTTTGGGCACCTAAACTGGCCGCGTGGGCATACGTGCACGCCGCAAGTCGACCGTCGCTCTCGCCGCTGCGGCCACGCTGGCGTCAACGGGATCTGCCTACATCGGAGCGCGAAACCTGCTGGTCGGGCAGGCCGACCAGGCGCGTCAGACCATCCCGAAGGCCTTCGACATCCCGCCGCGCGCCGACGGCGTCTACTCGGCCGGCGGCGGACCCGTCGAGAAATGGACCCGCGGGGTGCCGTTCGACATCCATCTGATGATCTTCGGCGACTCCACCGCGGTCGGTTACGGCTGCCGGGTCGCCGACGAGGTGCCAGGGGTGCTGCTGGCACGCGGGCTGGCCGAAGCCTCGGGGAAGCGGATACGGCTGAGCACGAAGGCCATCGTCGGCGCGACGTCGAAGGGTCTGCAGGGCCAGATCGACGCGATGTTCGTCGCCGGCCCGCCGCCGGACGCCGCGGTCATCATGGTCGGCGCCAACGACATCACCCGCCCCAACGGCATCGGGGCGTCGGCCCGCCGGCTCGGCGCGGGGGTGCAACGGTTGCGGACCGCGGGCGCCGTCGTCGTCGTCGGCACCTGCCCGGACTTCGGCGTGCTGACCGCGATTCCGCAGCCGCTGCGCATGGTCACCCGCGCTCTCGGACTGCGGCTGGCGCGCGCCCAGACCGACGCGGTGCGGGCTGCCGGGGGCGTGCCGGTGCCGTTCGCCGACCTGCTGGCGCCCGAGTTCCTCAAGGCGCCGGACCAGATGATCTCCGACGACATGTTCCATCCGTCGGCCGAGGGATACGCGTTGGCGGGCAATCAGCTGCTGCCGGCGTTGTGCACTGCGCTGGGCGTCTCCGCCGCCGACACCGACGCCGCGCTGGAGCCGCGAGCACCCGAGGGCAGTTCGCTGCTCGAGCGGATCGGCGGCATCTCGCGGCTGTGGCGCCGGCCCACGACCGGGGTGCCCGCGCCCATCGTCGGGCCCGCCAGCTAGGTTCTTCGGTGACCAGCAAGTTGAGGAGCCGTCATGCCTGAAGCCGTCATCGTCGCCACCGCCCGCTCGCCGATCGGCCGCGCCAACAAGGGGTCGCTGGTCGACATGCGACCCGATGATCTGGCCGCCCAGATGGTCCGCGCGGCGCTGGACAAGGTTCCGTCGCTCGACCCGCACGACATCGACGACCTGATGATGGGCTGCGGCCAGCCCGGCGGCGAGTCCGGCTTCAACATCGGCCGCGCCGTGGCCGTTGCGCTCGGCTACGACTTCCTGCCCGGCACCACCGTCAACCGCTACTGCTCCTCGTCGCTGCAGACGTCGCGGATGGCGTTCCACGCGATCAAGGCCGGCGAGGGTCACGCCTTCATCTCCGCGGGCGTCGAGACGGTGTCGCGGTTCGCCAAGGGCAACGCCGACGGGTGGCCCGACACGAAAAACCCGCTGTTCGCCGAGGCTCAGGAGCGTTCCAACCAGGCCGCTGCCGGTGGCGACGAGTGGCACGACCCGCGCGAGGACGGCTCGCTGCCCGACGTGTACATCGCAATGGGTCAGACCGCCGAGAACGTCGCGCTGCACACCGGCATCAGCCGCGAGGACCAGGACCACTGGGGTGTGCGGTCGCAGAACCGGGCCGAAGAGGCCATCAACAGCGGCTTCTTCGAGCGCGAGATCTCCCCGGTCACGCTGCCGGACGGCAGGGTCGTGTCCAAGGACGACGGCCCACGCGCAGGCACCTCCTACGAGAAGATCAGCCAGCTCAAGCCGGTGTTCCGGCCGAACGGCACGGTGACCGCCGGAAACGCCTGCCCGCTCAACGACGGCGCCGCGGCGGTCGTCATCCTGTCGGACGAGAAGGCCCGCGAACTGGGCCTGACGCCGCTGGCGCGCATCGTCGCCACCGGGGTGTCGGGTCTGTCACCGGAGATCATGGGACTCGGGCCGATCGAGGCGTCGAAGAAGGCGCTCGCCAACGCGGGCATGAGCATCGGCGACATCGACCTTTACGAGATCAACGAGGCGTTCGCCGTCCAGGTGCTCGGCTCGGCGCGTGCGCTCGGGATGGACGAGGAGCGTCTGAATGTGTCCGGCGGCGCCATCGCGCTGGGCCATCCGTTCGGCATGACCGGTGCGCGGATCACCGCCACGCTGCTGAACAACCTGCAGACCCAGGACAAGCAGTTCGGCCTGGAGACGATGTGCGTCGGCGGCGGCCAGGGCATGGCGATGATCGTGGAGCGCCTTTCCTGACGTTGCCGTTGAGGCGTTGAGTTTGCACACAGATCGCCGAATCACGTGAATTGGCGATCTGTGTGCAAAGTCAACGCGTTCGCATGCGCCACGCCCGCTGAATGCGGTCCAGCACGTCGACCTCACGGGTTCGCGCGGCCACTCGCATCACCAACCACCCGAGCTCGCGGATGTCTTCGGCACGCTGTATCTCGTAGGCGTACAACTCTTTTGACGTCCGATGGTGGTCGCCGTCGTACTCCACGGCGAGCTTGAGGTCTTCCCATCCCATGTCGAGGTAGTACTTCTGCCATCCAATTGGGCTGAGCACCGGAATCTGTGTGCGCGGTCGCGGATATCCGGCGCGCTGCAGCAGGAGGCGCAGCCAGGTTTCTCTCGGCGACTCGGCGCCCGCATCCACCAGGTCGAGCACCGCCGCTAGTCGGCGCAGACCTCGCGTGTGCGGGTGGCGCCCGGCGACGTCCTCGACCTTCGCCAGGTCGAGATGCGTCGCCCGTGCGAGAGCGTCCAGTCGTGCGACGGCATCGTCGATCGTGCCGCGCCTGCCGAGATCGAAGGCCGTCCGTTCCGGTGTGGTGACCGGCAGGCCTGCGACGACGTCGCACTCCTCGGGCTCCACGGCCATCGCGTAGGTCCGTAGGCCCGCAGGCCGACGCGCACAGCTGAAGACCAGTTCGATGGGCTGGGAGGAATCGACCCACTTGGCGCCGAGGAGGGCAGACGCCGTCACGCCCGCGAGAACACCGCGGCGCCCCGACCACAACCACGCGGCGTAGGCGCGCTGTCGGATGTCGAGTGTGGCGTCCCTCGGTGCGTAGACGTTGGGAAAGATGCTGCGGAAATGGGACCGCAGGCGGTGCTTGGGAACTACGCCCGCCGCGACCGCCTCGGACCCGAGGAATGGAGTGCCGTCCATGCCCGCAGCCTCGTCGCGGCTCCCGACGGCGGACGCGTTGACTCTGCGCTCAGATCGCGATCTGTGGACGAATCGCGATCTGTGAACAAAGTCAACGCGAAAGGCCTCGAGAACGCAGAAAGCCCGACACCTCGTCCGGTGCCGGGCTTCCCTCGCGAAGGCTGCTAGTCGTTCTGGAAGTAGCTCAGCAGCCGCAGGATCTCGATGTACAGCCAGACCAGCGTGACGGTCAGGCCGAGGGCGATGCCCCACGCAGCCTTCTCCGGCGCGCCGGCGCGGATCATCTGGTCGGCGGAGTCGAAGTCCAGCAGGAAGCTGAACGCGGCGAGGCCGATGCACACCAGCGAGAAGATGATCGCCATCGGGCCGCCGTCGCGCAGCGGGCCTGCGCCGTCGGTGAACATCGCGAACACGAAGTTGCCGAGCGCGAGCACGACCACGCCGATCATCCCGGCGACCAGCATGCGGGTGAACTTCGGCGTCACACGGATCGCGCCGGTCTTGTAGACGACCAGCATGCCGAAGAACACGCCGAAGGTGCCGAGCACCGCCTGCGAGATCAGCCCGCCGGCGCTGGCGCCCTGGATGTTGAAGGTCAGCAGGAACGACACCGCGCCGAGGAACAGGCCCTCGAGCACCGCGTAGCTCAGCACGATCGCCGGGTTGTCCTGCTTGCGACCGAACATCGCGACCATGACGAGCGCCAGGCCGCCGAGGCCGCCGATCAGGGTGAGCGGCGCGGCCAAGCCGATGTTCTGGGTGACCAGGAAGAAGGAGACCACGGCCGAGACCGTCAGCACGGCCAGCGTGATGCCGGTGCGGGTGACGACGTCGTCGATGGTCAGCGGCCGGGCGACGCCCGTCTGCTCGGGGTACTGAGTGGTATAGGGCTCAGCGTGTGTCTGCTGGGCACCGTAGCCGGCGGCTCCGGTACCGAATGACGCGTATCCGCCCTGCTGCCCCTTGGGCAGCGAGCGGAATACCGGGTTGCTGCTCTCGCGCACCGTCGGATCCTCTCCTGTGCTGTGGTTCGAGTGACGAACACACTCTCAACGATCACCGGCGGCGAGTTGGTTCCCGAGATGGCAAGGGATCCTGGGAACTTCCTGTGGCCGGTTCGTGTCAAAACATTACCCGTCGGACCAGAGAGTCGGGCGACGATCTAGATTGCTACCCATGGAGGAAAACGAGGATGTCCTAGTAACCGTCGAGAACGGCGTCGGCCTCGTCACCCTGAACCGGCCGAAGGCGATCAACTCGCTCAACCACGGCATGGTCACGGCCCTGGCCGAGGCGCTCGACACCTGGAAAGGCGACGACGACGTACACACCGTCCTGCTGACCGGCACCGGCGAGCGAGGCCTGTGCGCCGGTGGCGACGTCGTCGCGATCTATCACAGCGCCAAGGCCGACGGTTCTGAGGCGCGGCAGTTCTGGTACGAGGAATACCTGCTCAACGCGGTGATCGGCCGGTATCCGAAGACGTATGTCGCGGTGATGGACGGCATCGTGATGGGCGGTGGAGTCGGCGTCAGCGCGCACGGCGACGTCCGCGTCGTCACCGACACCACCAAGATGGCGATGCCCGAGGTCGGCATCGGCTTCATCCCCGACGTCGGCGGCACCTATCTGCTCGCCCGCGCGCCCGGTCTGCTCGGCCTACACGCCGCCCTGACGGGTGCACCGTTCTCCGGCGCCGACGCCATCGCGATGGGCTTCGCCGACCACTATGTGCCGCACGAATCGCTGAGAGCCTTCACAGAATCGGTCGTCGCCGACGGGGTCGAGGCCGTGCTCGAGACCCATGCCGTCGAGCCGCCGGCGAGCACCCTGCTCGAGCAACGCGACTGGATCGACGAGTGCTACGCCGGGGACACCATCGCCGACATCGTGGCGGCTCTGCGCGGCCACGACGCCAAGCCGGCCAACGACGCAGCCGACCTCATCGTCGGCCGCTCCCCCGTCTCGCTGGCCGTCGCGCTCAAAGCCGTGCGCCGCGCCGGTGAACTCGCCACCCTGGAGGACGTGCTGCGCCAGGAGTTCCGGACGTCGTGCGCGTCGCTGCGTTCGCACGACCTCGTCGAGGGCATCCGCGCGCAACTGGTGGACAAGGACCGCAACCCGAAGTGGTCGCCACCCTCGATCGACGCCGTCACCGAAGAAGAAGTCGACGCCTATTTCGCCCCCGCCGACCCCGACCTGACCTTCCCGGAGGAGACACCGTGACGTCCTACGAGACCATCCTCGTCACCCGCGACGACCGCGTCGGCACCATCACCCTGAACCGGCCGAAGGCGCTCAATGCCCTCAACAGCCAGGTGATGGCCGAAGTCGGTTCTGCGGCAACCGAACTCGACCAGGATCCGGGCATCGGCGCGATCATCGTCACCGGCAACGAGAAGGCCTTCGCCGCGGGCGCGGACATCAAGGAGATGGCGACCCTCGAGTTCGCCGACGTCTTCGCGGCCGACTTCTTCGCTCCCTGGGGCACATTCGCGGCCACCCGCACCCCCACCATCGCGGCCGTCGCCGGCTACGCACTGGGTGGCGGCTGCGAACTGGCGATGATGTGCGACCTGCTGATCGCCGCCGACACCGCGAAGTTCGGCCAGCCCGAGATCAAGCTGGGCGTGCTGCCCGGTATGGGTGGCTCGCAACGGCTCACCCGCGCGATCGGTAAGGCCAAGGCGATGGACCTCATCCTCACCGGCCGCACGATCGGCGCCGAGGAGGCCGAGCGCAGCGGCCTGGTGTCGCGACTCGTCCCGGCCGACACGCTGCTCGACGAGGCCAACGCCGTCGCCAAGACCATTGCGGGCATGTCCCTCAACGCCGCGCGGATGGCCAAGGAGGCCGTCAACCGCGCGTTCGAATCGTCACTGTCCGAAGGCCTGCTCTACGAGCGCAGGCTCTTCCACTCCACCTTCGCCACGGCGGATCAGAAGGAGGGGATGGCGGCGTTCAGTGAGAAGCGCCCGCCGAACTTCACCCATCGCTAAAGTGCTCTGGTGACCGAGACCGCGGAGGCCGAACCGCAGGCGCCCCCGCAGGAGGAACCGCCGCCCGCCAAGCGACCGTGGTGGCTTCGCCGCTACACGTTCTTCGGCACCGCCGTCGGTCTGCTGTTCCTCTGGTTCTCGATGACCCCGTCGCTGCTGCCCCGCGGACCGCTGTTCCAGGGCCTCGTCAGCGGCGGCGCAGGCGCATTCGGTTATGCGCTCGGTGTGTTCGGGGTGTGGTTGGTCCGCTTCATGCTCTCCAGGAACTCCAGCCCGCGCGCCCCGCTGTGGGCATGGCTCGGACTGCTCGTGGTCGGCGTCATCGGCCAGGTGCTGATGATCGTGTACTTCCACGTGTGGCAGGACCAGGTCCGCGACCTGATGGGGGTGCCGCGGCTCGGATTCTGGGACCATCCGCTGACCGCGGTGCTGTCCCTCGTGGTGCTGTTCGCCCTCGTGGAGATCGGCCAGCTCATCCGGAAGCTGATCCTGTTCCTGATGCGACAGCTCGAACGCGTTGCCCCACCGCGTGTTTCGGCCGTCGTGGTGGTGGCCCTGCTGCTGGTGCTGACGATCGCGATCCTCAACGGCGTGGTCGTCCGCTTCGCGATGAGCACGATCAACAACACTTTCGAGGCGGTGAACGACGAGACCGACCCCGATTTCGCGGCGCCCACGTCGGCGCTGCAGTCCGGCGGGCCGCAGTCACTGGTGAGCTGGGAGTCGCTGGGCCACCAGGGCCGGGTGTTCGTTTCGGGTGCGACGACGACCGAGCGGCTCACACGGTTCAACGGCGCCCCGGCCGTCGAGCCGATCCGCGCTTACGCGGGCCTGAATTCCGCCGACGGCATCAAGGCCACCGCCGCACTCGCGGCGCAGGAACTGCTGCGCACCGGTGGCCTGGACCGTGAGGTGGTCGCGGTGGCCACCTCGACGGGCACCGGCTGGATCAACGGCGCCGAGGCCGCCGCGCTGGAGTACATGTTCAACGGCAACACCGCGATCGTGTCGATGCAGTACTCGTTCTTGCCGAGTTGGCTGTCGTTCCTCGTCGACAAGGAGAACGCCCGCCAGGCCGGGCAGGCGCTGTTCGAAGCCGTCGACGGCCTCATCCGGGCGATGCCCGAAGCGCAACGGCCCCGGCTGGTGGTGTTCGGTGAGAGCCTCGGCTCATTCGGCGGCGAGGCGCCGTTCCTCGCGCTGAACAACCTCGTCGCCCGCACGGACGGCGCGCTGTTCAGCGGGCCGACGTTCAACAACACGATGTGGACCGACCTCACTGTCAACCGCGACGCCGGCTCGCCGGAGTGGCTGCCGATCTACGACAAGGGTGAGAACGTCCGGTTCGCCGCCCGGCCCGAGAACCTCGACCGGCCCGCCGATCCGTGGGGTGTGCCGCGGGCGGTATACCTGCAGCACGCCTCCGACCCGATCTCGTGGTGGAATCCGGAACTGCTGTTCGCTCGGCCCGACTGGCTCGAGGAACCACCCGGCTACGACCGCACCCCCCGGATGAAATGGATCCCGGTCGTGACGTTCCTGCAGGTGTCGGCCGACATGGCGGTGGCAATCGACGTGCCCGACGGACATGGCCATGTCTACGTCAGGGACGTCGCCAACGCGTGGGCGGCGATACTGCAGCCACCGGGCTGGACGCCGGAGAAGACCGAACGGCTGCGGCCGACCCTGCGTTCCGGCGAGAGCAGCTAACAAGATCGATCAACGATCTCCCGAGCAAATCTGCGCAAATGCCCTTATTCCCCGGGTCGAGGGCTATGTTCGCGTCATCGGCGTCAATTTGAGGAGCAATCATGACGCGTGTCTCGCGATCCATCGCCACCGGAGTCGCCGTCGTCGGAATCAGTGCGCTCGTCGCCGCGCCCTCTGTGACACCGCCCGTACACGAAACAGTCGCCGTGCAGTACGTGGCCGACGTCAGGCCTGCCGCGCAGACGAGCCAGTTCCCCGAACTGTACGAGTGGTGGCAGCAGACATTCTGGCCCAGCGCGTCCCGTCCGGTACCGCAGCCGCCGCAGCCCGAGCCAGTGCCGACGCCGGGCTCGGTGGCCAGCAGTCTAGAAGCGGCCTATCACGCCATCGAGCCGTGGGTTCGGTACGGCTTCGAACTCGGCGAGTACGCCGTGGGATGGATCCCGTATGTCGGATGGCTCGCACCGCAGGTGATGATCCTCTACAACTTCGGCGAGCGCATCGTTCATGCGATCGTCCACAACACGCTCGACTGGATCGACGGCGACGGCAGCTTCGGGCAGAACCTCGCCGAGGGGCTGTCGTGGAGTCTGGACGCGCTGATCCAGCTGGGAATCGACGAGCTGAACTTCTTCCTGCCGAATCTCCCTCCGCTTCCGCCGTTTCCCGGGTCGACGGAGTTCGGCGAGGGCTATGAGGCCTTCCGTGCGTCGGCGCGTGAGTTCCTCCGCAATCTGTCCGATCTGCTTCCGTACCACGACGAGGAGCGGCCACCGGTGGGATCGACCACGTTGGTCGACGTGAGTCTGGCGAAGACCGAGGTGGTGCCGGAGGCGAAAGAAGGCGTAGAGATCGGTCCGGCCGATCCGACCGCGGCCGACCCAGGGACAGTGGTCGAGGCGCGAACCGACAACAGCATCGAAGGGATCGTCGACACGGTCACGCCGAAGCCGGCGGCTGCGGTCGACCCGCAGCTCGAGACGGGCGCCGCCGTGGTCGATACCGCGACCGTCGACGTCGAACCCGCTGAGCAGACCTCGGCGCCGAAGGCGGAAAAGCGGCTTCTGCGCCCATTCGGTGCGCTTCGCGAGATCAGGGGCAATCTGAAGCAGGCGAGGGACGAGCGTGCCGAGGCGACCGAGTCAACGTCGGAGACTCCGCGGAAAAGCCTTCGAACGCGAATCCAGGACCGCGTCGAGAAGGCCACGGACCAGATCCGGTCCAGGACCGATCGTGCGACGTCGGACTCCGCTCCGGCCGCAGACCAGAAGAAAAAGAAGAACGAAGCCGACGCGGAGAGCTAGACGAGGACGCCTTCGGCCTTCAACGCGTGGTAGCCGCCGATGACGTCGGTCGACCGGTGCAGCCCGAGATCGAGCAGCGCAGCAGCGGCCAGGCTCGAGGTGTAGCCCTCCGAGCACAGCACCACCCACTCGACGTCGTCGTCGACGGCCTGGGCGATCTTCGCGTCACTGGTCGGGTCGCAGCGCCACTCCAGCACGTTGCGTTCGATCACCAGCGCGGCAGGCACCTCGCCCTCGCGCGCCCGTTGCGCCTGCGGACGGATGTCCACGAGCAGCGCGCCACGCTCGAGCGCCACGGGCACCTCGCGCGCCGGCATCCGGTCGAGGCGCGATCGCGCACCCTCGAGGATGCGATCGATACGGCTGGGCATGCTCATCCCTCCGGGTGTTCGGTGAGTTCGGTGCGGTTGCGCCGCAACGTCTGCCGTTCGGTGACCTCGTAGTACGACATCGCCGTCAGCGGCGGCGAGTAGGCGTGCACGCTGAGCGTGGGCGTCGGCACCGGGTCGGGCGCCCACACCACATCATGCACCCAGCCCAGCGGGAAGCCGGCCTGATCGCCCGCGGACAACCGACGGCGCCGCAACGCCTCGCCGTCCCAACGGGTTTCGGACAGCGAGCCCGACACGACGGTGAGCGCACCGAGCGAGCCGCCGTGATCGTGCAGCTCCGTCGACCGGTCGGGCACCCAGCTGATCAGCCAGATGTCGAGTTCGTCGTCGCCGTACATGCGGGTGAACCAGCGGTCGTCGCGCGGAACGCCGCGGGCCGGCAGCAGGTGGTCGTAGCGGCCGCTGAGAACCTCGTCCGCGCCGGCGTCGGTGGCGTGCAGCAGGTCGGGCAGCCGGAGCCGGGTGGGCGCCGAGACGGCGGGGGCGACCGCGACGGGCGGCAGCGTGAGGGGACGCGTGGAAACCGCGGAAACCATGGAGGAGCTCCAAAGGGGTGTGACGGGACGGATCGGGGGCGGGCGTCAGGCCCGACAACACTCCAGACGGTCAGTCGTCTTCGTCACAGCGCCAAGTGTTCCACAGCCCGGGACCGCCCGGTAGCCGCCGGCTTTAACCTCAGGATGAATCTTGAAATGCGCTGGTCGGGTCGCGAGCGCAGGCGCGGCCAAACCGGTGCGGACAGGTGTCGAAGCGTTGGTTCGACGCCGCCATCCGGGGGTAAAGTCGGGTTCGGGCCGTGGGGAGAAGCTGCAGGAGGCCTGCAATGAAGATCAGACATCTGGCAGTCGCCGCGGCTGCCTCGTTCGCTCCGCTGTTGTTCGTGACCGTCGCGACTCCCGGTGTGGGCAATGCCGCCGAGTGCGGCCCGGGCACGGTGTACGACGCGCCGTCCAACTCGTGTGTCGGCGCACCCCCGCCGCCGCCACCCCCGCCTCCTCCGCCACCTCCGCCGCCTTGGAACGGCGACCCGACGCCCGGGTTCTCCATCGGGGTGTGCGCGCCGATCCCCTTCGTCTCGCTCTGCACCGGCATCTGACGCGGGCGGCGGCGGGCCGCTGCGCGGGGTTGCCTAGATTGAGCGGTATGCGCAGCTACTCCGCAGTGGTGATCACGGCCGCCGGTGTCCTGGCCCTCGCCGGCTGTTCGTCGGGCGGCGACGACGCCGTCCCCGCCAGTTCGCCGCAACCAAGCCCGTCGACGACGGCCACGTCGGAGACCCGCACGGCGGCGCCGGGCGCGCAGGAGGTGACGCCGGGCGGGGTGACCACCGCCGTCGGCTCGCCCGCGGAGTCCACCGAGGAGGAGTACTTCCAGGCGTGCAACGCCGCCAAGACGTGGATGACCGAGAAGGGCGGCGACCTTGCGTCGCAGATCGAGCCGTACCTCGGCGAACTGCAGCGCTCGGACTCGGCGGGACCCGGGACGTTCGGGACGCCGTGGTCGAAGCTGGCACCGCCGCGGCAGGCGGCGGTGATCGTCGCGGTCGAGGCGGCCGCCGGTGGACTGTGCGGCTGACCGCGCCGATTCGAGAGGGCGCACAATAGCGCCATGAGCAAGCGGGTCGCTCTGGTGCTGGGCAGCGGCGGAGCCCGCGGCTACGCGCACATCGGGGTGATCGACGAGTTGCGCGACCGCGGCTACGAGATCGTCGGAGTGTCGGGGTCGTCGATGGGGGCGCTCGTCGGCGGTCTGCACGCGGCGGGAAAGCTCGACGAGTACGCCGAGTGGGCGAAGGGCCTGACGCAGCGGGCGGTGCTTCGGCTGCTCGACCCGGCGATCACCGCCGCCGGAGTGCTGCGTGCCGAGAAGATCATCGACGCGGTCCGCGAGATCCTCGGCGAGGTGGCGATCGAGGACCTGCCGATCCCGTACACCGCGGTGACGACGGATCTGATCGCGGGCAAATCGGTGTGGTTGCAGCGCGGTCCGCTCGACGAGGCGATCCGCGCCTCCATCGCCATTCCCGGTGTGATCATGCCGTACGTGCTGGACGGCCGGTTGCTCGCCGACGGCGGCATCCTCGACCCGCTGCCGATGGCGCCGATCTCGGCCGTCAACGCCGACCTGACGATCGCGGTGAGCCTGAGCGGCAGCGAGTCCGGCGGGCGCGCCGAACCCGACGGCGACCAGTCGGGGGTCAACTCCGAATGGTTGAACCGCCTGCTGCGCAGCACCTCCGCGCTGCTCGACACCAAGTCGGCCCGCACGGTGCTCGACACGCCCGCGGTGCGGTCGATGCTCAGCCGGTTCGGCACCGCCGAAGACCCGGAGGACGGCACAGACGGCCAGGACGGCATCGTCGAGGACCCTCCGGACGGCGCAGCCGAGGACGGCTCCGACGAGGTGGACGACGTGGTGGTGCCCCGGCTCAGCAGCTTCGAGGTGATGAACCGCACCATCGACATCGCGCAGGCGGCGCTGGCCCGACACACGCTGGCCGGCTATCCGCCGGATCTGCTGATCGAGGTCCCGCGAACGGTTTGCCGCAGTCTCGACTTCCACCGCGCCGCCGAGGTCATCCAGGTCGGCAGAGAGCTGGCCGCGCACGCGCTCGACGTGCTGGAGGCGCCGGGGTTCACCCCGACGCTGACCCCCTAGCCGAGGAACGCCGCGATCTCGGCGGCCACCCGGCGGCCCTGCGTGCGCCCGGCATGGGCGGAGGGGACGCGGCAAGCCGGGTCAAGCGGGTTGGCACCGAACGCCGCCAGCGCGTCGTCATCGGCGAACACCCCGAGCACCCGGTCGCCCTGTGCGGCGATCTCTTCTGCGGCGCCACCGCCGAACGGCGACGGCGAGTCCCGGCCGGACGGCACCAGCACCACGACGACGTCGCAGTCGTCGACGAATCGCAGGTTGATCGTGCTGCCCACGCCGCCGTCCATGTAGCGGCGCCCGTCGATGGTCACCGGAGGCCATGCGCCGGGCACCGCGCAACTGGCGGCCACGGCATCGACGAGGCCGACACCGGCGGACCGGTCGAACGCCACGAGTTCGCCGGTCGCCGTGTCGATCGCGGGGATCCGCAGCACCCGGTCGGGCCACTGGTGCGACGGCAGCCGGGCGGCGATGACGTCGCGCCGCACCGGCTCGGCGACCGTCGGGGTGGACACCGCGATCTCGCCGATCCGCTGCAGCTTCTCTGTGGTGGTCAACCCGGGCTGGGCCATCGCGCCGACGAACAGTTCGACGATGCCGTCGATTCCGACGGCCGGACTGAGTTCCGCCGACGCCGTGGCCAGTTGACGGTCGAACAGCGCGTCGAGTCTCGTGCCGCTGCTGATCTGCGCGGCGACCGTTGATCCGGCCGAGGTGCCCAGCAGCACGTCGGCGTCGAGAAGTGCCTGCGCCGTCGACGGCGACTCGTCGGCGATGCCCCGCAGAATGCCGGTCTCCCAGGCGATGCCCGCGATCCCGCCGCCGGCGAGGACCAGTGCCGTTTTCGTTGTCACGGGTCCCGAGTGTGCCAGCCGTCGCCTACCGTGAGTCCGATGGCCACCATGCGCGCTCAGCGCTTCTACGCCGACACCAGGACCGTCGCGGTGGAGGACGTCCCGATCCCCCAGCCGGGTCCGGGTGAGGTGCTGGTCAAGGTCGCCTTCTGCGGCATCTGCCATTCCGACCTGAGCCTGATCAACGGGACGTTTCCCTCGCAGCTGCCGGTGGTCACCCAGGGCCACGAGACGTCGGGCACCGTCGCGGCCATCGGGCCCGGCGTCACCGGCTGGGCGGAGGGCGACCGCGTGGTGGTGGCCGCAGGCAAGCCGTGTCTGGAATGCGTCAACTGCCGCCGCGGCGACATGTCGAACTGCCTGCGGATCCGGTTGATGGCGTTCGCCTACGACGGCGGCTGGGCCGAGTACACGGTGGCCCAGGCGTTCGGGCTGACCAGGATTCCCGACAACGTGCCCCTGGAGCAGGCCGCGATCCTGGCCGACGCCGTCTCCACGCCGTACGGCGCGGTGGTCCGGACGGCCGGGGTCGGTATCGGCGAGTCCGTCGGCGTATGGGGTGTCGGAGGATTGGGCACGCACATGATCCAGCTCGCCCGGCTGGTCGGCGCCGCGCCGATCATCGCGGTCGACATCAAACCCGCCATCCTCGACAGGGCGCTGGCCGTCGGCGCCGACCATGCGTTCGACGCGCGCGACCCCGACCTCGCGGGCAAGATCGCCGAGGTCACCGGCGGTCGCAACCTCGACGTCGCGTTCGACGCGGTCGGCCTCGGATCGACGTTCGAGCAGGCGCTGAACAGCCTCACCGTCGGCGGCAGGCTCGTCGGTGTCGGGATGAGCGCCGACGCTCCCACCATCGGCCCGACCTCGATCTTCAACCTGTTCAAGCGCCAGGTGCTCGGCCACCTCGGGTACCAGAACTCCGACATCGGCACACTGGCCCAACTGGTCTCACTCGGCCGGCTAGACCTGTCGCGCTCGATCAGTGCCGTCGTACCGCTCGAGGACGTCGCGCTCGGCATCGAGAAGCTCGAGAACGCCGACGGCGATCCGATCCGAATCCTGGTGCAGCCGTAGCTCGTCGGCTCAGCGCAGTCGCGGCGCCGCCTTGGCGCTGATCAACGGCAGATCGAGATAGGTGGCGATGCCCGGTGCGGCCGCACACACCGCGGGCACGGAGTTCACGCAGTGCGCCGCGGTGGCCACGATGCCGTTGTTGCACTCCAAGCCTTCCGCCACGCTCTCGGGCTGAAAGCCCTTGATGGTGACCGCGAAGTCCGGGTTGCCCTTCGCCTCCATCTCGTAACGCTCGCCGGCCGGCCCGAAATCCCATGGCGGATCGAGATTTTCCTGTCCCATCAACCAGTTGACGGTGACTCGGACGACGACCTCGTCGCCGACGAGCGCCTCCCAGTGGAACCTGCGGCCCGCGACCTGGCCGGGTTCGATGGCGCCCATCGGGGAGTCGATGGGCGCGGTCGCGACGGCGATCTCCTGGGTGGCGCGGATCTGCGGGTCGGCGTTGAAGCCCATGGTGTCGACGATCATCTTCACCGACTGGATGAAACCACCGTCGAGCAGCTTCTGCATCGGCCCCGTGAGCGCCTTCTCGGGGGTGTCGCCGAAACCCATCACGTAGCGCAGCACGTCCGGCGCGTCGTAGGTGCGCAGATCCGAGAACTCCTCGGCGCGAACGAATGTCACTCCGGTCGACATGATCGACATCATCAGCGGGAACTTGTCGGTGATGCCGCCCGGCGCAATGCCGGTGCCGTGCAGCGTGACGCCGCCTTCGACGGCGGCGGTGCGCAGCGGTGTGCTCTCCTTCTCCCCCGGGTAGAACCAGCCGACCGGCGTGACGACGTTCTTGCCAGAGCGCAGCAGCGCCTCGACCTCCTGGGGGTTGGGCAGCAGCGGCGCGTAGATCACCGCGTCGGCGTCGAGCGCCAGGATCTCCTCGACACTGTTGGTCGCGGCGACGCCGATCGGGTCGACACCCACCAGCTCCCCGACGTCACGTCCGGCCTTGTCGGGAGAGTGCACCCAGCAGCCGGCGAGCTCCAGATCGGGGTGCTCGAGCACACCCTTGATCGCGGCCACACCGACTCCGCCCGTCGCCCACTGCACGACCCGTAGGCCCACGTCACCCTCCTTGTCGGCGAATTAGAACGCGTTCTATTGTGGTCTACACCACTTGCGGTGATAAGCGAAGGGCCACAGCCATGCCTGAGAAAGTGTTCGTCGTCGGCGTCGGGATGACGAAGTTCGAGAAGCCCGGTCGCCGCGAGGGGTGGGACTACCCGCAGATGGCCAAGGAGTCGGGCACCAAGGCGCTCGAGGACGCCGGCATCGACTACTCCGAGGTGCAGCAGGGTTACGTCGGCTACTGCAGTGGCGATTCCACGTCGGGCAACCGCGCGCTCTACGAGCTGGGCATGACCGGCATCCCGGTGGTCAACGTCAACAACAACTGCTCGACCGGGTCGACGGCACTGTTCCTGGCCGCCCAGGCCATTCGCGGCGGCCTGGCCGACTGCACGATCGCGCTCGGCTTCGAGAAGATGCAGCCCGGTGCGCTGGCCGGCGGCGCCGAGGATCGCGAGTCGCCACTGGGCCGCCACATCAAGGCGCTGGCCGAGATCGAGGAGTTCGCACTCCCCGTGGCGCCGTGGATGTTCGCCGCCGCGGGTCGCGAGCACATGCGTCAACACGGTTCCACCGCAGAGCATTTCGCCAAGATCGGGTACAAGAACCACAAGCACTCGGTGAACAATCCATACGCGCAGTTCCAGGAGGAGTACAGCCTCGACGACATCCTCGGCGCGCGGATGATCTCCGATCCGGTGACCAAGCTGCAGTGCTCCCCCACCTCCGACGGTTCGGGCGCGGCGATCCTCGCCAGCGAGGCGTTCGTCGACAAGCACGGGCTGGCGGGCCAGGCCGTGGAGATCGTCGGCCAGGCGATGACCACGGATTTCGAGTCGACGTTCGACGGCAGCGCCAAGAACGTCATCGGCTACGACATGAACGTGCAGGCGGCGCGCCAGGTCTACGACCAGTCCGGTCTCGGCCCCAGCGACTTCCAGGTGATCGAACTGCACGACTGCTTCTCGGCCAACGAGCTGCTGCTCTACGAGGCGCTGGGCCTGTGCGGCGAGGGTGAGGCGCCGAAGCTGATCGACAACAACGACACCACCTACGGCGGCCGCTGGGTGGTCAACCCGTCGGGCGGGCTGATCTCCAAGGGTCATCCGCTGGGCGCCACCGGGCTGGCGCAGTGCGCGGAGTTGACGTGGCAGCTGCGCGGCAACGCCGACAAGCGTCAGGTCGACAACGTGACCGCGGCGCTGCAGCACAACATCGGGCTCGGCGGCGCGGCCGTCGTCACGGCCTACCAGCGCGCCGAGCGGTAGTCACGCTCGCGGCCCGATCTAGTCCCGCAGTTCGATGACGTCGTAGGCGCCGTCGGCGTGGCGGGCGCGGATGGTCTTCTTGTCGTACTTGCCGACGCTGGTGCGCGGCACCTCGTCGACGAAGGTCCAGCGTTCCGGCAGCCACCAGCGAACCACCTTGTCGGCGAGAAACTCCCGTAGTTCGGCGGGATCGGCGGCCGCGCCCTCGTTGAGCACCACCGCCGCCAGTGGGCGCTCCTGCCAGCGTTCGTCGGGCACGCCGACGACGGCCGCCTCGAGCACCGCTTCGTGGGCGATCAGGTGATTCTCGAGTTCGACCGACGAGATCCACTCGCCGCCCGACTTGATGACGTCCTTCGCCCGGTCGGTGAGCGTGACGAAGCCCTGCGGATCGACGCGGCCGACGTCGCCGGTGCGCAGCCAACCGTCGTCGAACTTCTCGGCGTCGCGGCCGCGGTAGTAGCCGCCGGTGATCCATGGCCCGCGAACCTCGATCTCGCCGACCGCCTTGCCGTCGTGCGGCAACGGGTTGCCCTCGTCGTCGACGATCCGCACCTCGACCCCGCACGCCGGGCGACCCTGCGACGCGCGCTGCGTCCACCGCTCGTCGTCGCTCACGCCGGGGATCGGGTGCGCCACGGTCGCCAGCGGTGACGTCTCGGTCATCCCCCACGCCTGCACGATCTGCACGCCGAGCCGCTCGTAGGCCCGCATCAGCGACACGGGTACCGCCGAACCGCCGCTGGTGATCAGTCGCAGCGACGAGATGTCATGGCCAGGAGACGCTTCGATCCGGTGCAGGATGTCGTTCCAGATGGTCGGCACCGCGCCGGCCACCGTGGGCCGTTGCGACTCGATCACGTCGATCAAGGAGGCCGCATCCATGAAACGGTCGGGCAGTACCAGGTCGGCACCGGCCATCAGCGCCGCGTACGGCAGGCCCCAGGCGTTGGCGTGGAACATCGGCACGATCGGCAGCACCGAGTCGCTGCAGCCGATGCCCGACGCGTTGGCGGTGCAGGCGTTCATCGAGTGCAGGTAGCTCGAGCGGTGGCTGTAGACAACGCCTTTCGGATTGCCGGTGGTGCCGCTGGTGTAGCACATGGCCGCCGCCGAGGTCTCGTCGGTCTCCGGCCAGTCGAAGTCCGTACGTTCACCGGCGATGACGTCGGCGTAGCGCAGCACCCTCATGTGCGGCGAATCGAGCGCGTCGAGGTCACCGTCGCCGACGGCGATCACGGTGTGCACCGTGTCCAGCAGCGGCAGCACGGGCGCCAGCTGGGCCACCAGCGAGACGTCGGCGATGATCACCTTGTCCTCGGCCTCGTTGGCGATGAACGCGATCTGTTCGGGCGACAGCCGGATGTTGAGGGTGTGCAGCACCGCCCCCATCGACGGCACCGCCAGGTAGGCGGCCAGGTGTTCGGCGTTGTTCCACATGAACGTGCCGACGCGTTCGTCGCCGCTGACACCGATCCTCCGCAGCGCGTTGGCCAGGCGCGCGGCCTGGTCGCCGAGTTCGCGGTAGCTCGTCGTGCGGTAGCCGCCCCCGCCGGTGGCAGTGGTGACGGCGCGGTCGCCGTTGACGGTCGCGGCGTGCCGCATGATCGCCGCGATCGTCAACGGACAGTCCTGCATGGTGCTGTGCATCGGACGCCTCCCCTTCGGTTGGGCGCGATGCTAATGCCGGCGCGGCGGTGGAGTCCGTCGATTGGTGCTGTCGAACGTCCGGCGTCAGGAACGTTTGGGCTTCCGCCGGCGATGTATTCAGAGGATGGTTGAGGTGAACCAGGAGGTTCGGTCATGAATGCGAAGACAGCACTGGGCGCTGTGACGCTGGCGATGTGTGGGGTGCTGGCCGTACCCGCTGGTCTCGCGTCGGCCGAGGAAACGGCGCTGGAGACCATCACCCGCTATGAGGACGCCGGTTACACGGTCAACATCGACCGGGTCGGTTCCGCACCGCTCGACCAATGCACCGTCACCGGGATCCGCAATCCCCAACAGACCACACGGCTGGTACCCAACAACGGTCAGTACCGATGGTGGGACGACGACTACGACGACAGGTTGATCGAGGTCGTCGTCCGCAGTATCTCGGTGTCGCTGAACTGCTCGCGCTGAACCGACCGCTCACCGTGAGCAGTCCACCGAGACGGTGATCGTCTGGCGTCGGTTGTTGCCGGTGGCGAATGGGTTGTCGCCGTCCTCGTCGCGCAGGACGAATCCGGTCTGCCTGCGCGGGTTCCTGATGTCGGTGACGACGCACTCGTCGATCGGCGCGCTGCCCAACCGGTTGACCCTCACGTCGAAACCCTGTGCTTCGAGAACGGCGATGGTCTGGTCCGCCGATTCGGCGGCCGCCTCGGCCACCGTCCCCGGTGCGAGGATCGCCGCGCAGGCCGCGGCCGCGATGCCGGTGGAGATCAGCAGGTAGGTCTTCATGGTCGTGCCCTTCATTCGTCGTTGTGCTTCAGGAGGCTCGACGGGCGAGGCACCGAAAAGGTTCACCGCACGAAAAAGCCCGGCCGAACGCGTCGGCCGGGCTCTTCGCGTCTCGGTCAGGCGGTGACGGTCTGCCGCCTCTCGGCGTGATCGTCGTCGACCATGGTGAGTTCGTCGAACGGATCCTCGCCGCGCAGAACGGAGTCGACCCTGCCCTTGTCGATCGTGTGGGTCCACGAACCGACGAGGATGGTGGCGACGGCGTTGCCGGAGAAGTTGGTCAGCGCGCGGGCCTCGGACATGAACCGGTCGATCCCGACGATCAGGCCCACCCCGTCGAGCAGGTCCGGGCGGTGCGCCTGCAGGCCGCCGGCCAGGGTGGCCAGGCCGGCGCCGGTGACACCGGCCGCACCCTTGGACGCGACGATCATGAACACCAGCAGTCCGATCTGTTCGGTGACCGACAGCGGGTCGCCGAGCGCTCCGGCGATGAACAGCGAGGCCATCGTCAGGTAGATCGCGGTGCCGTCCAGGTTGAACGAGTAGCCGGTCGGGACAACGACTCCCACGGTGGTGCGGTCGACGCCGAGGTGCTCCATCTTGGCGATCAGCCGCGGCAGCGCCGATTCCGACGACGACGTCGACACGATCAGCAGGTACTCGCGGGCCAGGTAGCGCACCAGCTTGAAGATGGACACGCCGGACACCACCCGGAGAATGACGCCGAGCACACCGAACACGAAGATGATGCAGGTGATGTAGAAGCCCAGCATGAGGCCGAGCAGCTGCGTGACCGCGGACCAGCCCGTCTGACCCACCACGTTGGCGATGGCGCCGAACGCGCCGATCGGGGCCAGCCACAGGATCATCACCAGGACCTTGAACACCAGCTTCTGCAGCGAGGCGATGGCCCGCAGTGCCGGCTCGCCCGCGGTGCCCATGCCCTGCAGCGCGAACCCGACCAGCAGGGCGACGAACAGCGCCTGCAGCACGCTGCCTTCGGTCAACGAGGAGAACAGCGTCTCGGGGATGATGCCCTGGACGAAGTCGAGCATGCCGCCCGATTCGTGCGCCTTCTCGGCCAGCTCCGCACCCTTCCCTGCTGAGCTCTCGGACAGGTTCAGCCCGCTGCCGGGATGCAGGATGTTGCCGACCACCAGGCCGATGGCGAGGGCGAAGGTGGACATCGCGAGGAAGTAGACGAACGCCAGCCCGCCGACCTTGCCGACGGTGGCGGCCTTGCGTACCGACCCGATGCCCAGCACGATCGTGCAGAAGATGACGGGGGCGATCATCATCTTGATCAGGTCGACGAACATCGTGCCCAGCACGCCGACGCTCTTGCCGACCTCGGGGGCGAGTAGGCCCACCACCACACCGGCCAGCACCGCGACGACCACGGCGATGTACAGCCAGTGCGTGCGGTCGCGGCGCTTGGGCGGCGCAGGCGTGGGATCGGGTTGCGACGGCGGGGGCGGGTCCAGGGTCACGCTCATGGCTCTTCTCCAAGGTCGACAGTGAATGTGATCTGCAAGTAGGTTCGGCGAGGACGTGAGCCAGGTCACGCTTTAGTTCATTAAGTGCAGCGGGAGGCGGTGGGGTGGTCGACGGCACGGACGGCGCCGACGGGCAGGTGATGACGCCGGACGGCCGCACCCTGAGCTATCTCGACGTGGGAGACCCGGGTGGGCCCCTGGTGCTACACAACCACGGCGGGCCCAGCAGCAGGCTCGAGGCGCGCCTGTTCGCCGACGCGGCGGCGGCCCGAGGCTTGCGGCTCGTCTGCGTCGACCGTCCCGGCTTCGGGCGCTCCACCCGGCAGCGCCACCGCACCTACCGCGGCTGGACCGAGGACCTGATCACTGTCGCCGACGCACTGGGCCGACACGAGTTCGGCGTGACGGGCTGGTCGGAGGGCGGCCCGTGGGCACTGGCCGCCGCGGCCTACCTCGATGCCGGACGGCTGCGGCACGTCAGCAGCCTCGCCCCGGGCAGCTACGGCGCCTTCGGCGACAACTGGGCGGCCGGCCGGCTGTCGAGAGCCGACGCGTTCGGCGGCACCCTGGCGCTGCGCTTCCGGCCCGGCTTCCACCTGATGTACGCGGCGGTCGGGTTCACCGCCACCCGGTTCCCGCGCAGCTACCTCAACGAAGTGCGCAAGGCCGTCAACGATTACGACCGAGAGGTCCTGCAGCAGGCGGACAACGCGGCCGTGTTCGCCCGCGCGGGTGCAGAGTGCTTCGCGCAGGGCAGTGAGGGTCTGGTCCTCGACGCCGATCTGCTGTACCGGCAGTGGGCGTTCGACGTGACGGCGATCGAACGCCCGGTGCATCTGTGGCAGGGGCTCGACGACCGGTTGGTGCCTGCGTCGATCAACGAGACCGTCGCCGAGCGGATGCCCGGCGCCGTGTGGCATCCGGTGGCGGAGGCCGGACACTTCGTGGCCGTCGGCTGCGCGGACGAGGTGTTCGCCATCGCCGCAGCGGATCTCGGCGCGGATTAGGCGGCGCCCGGTGCGGTGGAGGGCCTGGCCGCGGTCGCTGGCCGGTCAGGCGATCGCGATGCAGATCGTGGTGATCGCCGTGATCGTGCTGGCCGGCAGCGTGCTCGCGCTGCTCGACGCGCGCCGCGACGGCGACGAGGCCGCGCGCCAGCAGGTGGTCGCCATCGCCGCCGCGCTGGCCGACGCACCGTCGACGGCGTCGGCGATCGAATCCGGCACGGCGACAGCGACTCTGCAGCCGGTCACCGAGGCGGTCCGGATGCACACCGACATCGCGTTCATCACGATCATGGCCCCCGACGGCATCCGTTACACCCACACCGATCCCCGCCAGATCGGCGGGCGCTACCTCGGCACGACCGAGCCGGCACTGCGCGGCGAGACGTTCAGCGAGGTGTACACCGGCACGCTGGGTCCGTCGATCCGGGCGGTCGCGCCGGTGCGCAACGGCGCCGGCGAGATCGTCGGGCTGGTCTCGGCCGGGATCACCCAGCAGACCCTCGCGCAGCGGTGGCGCGGCCAGGTCCCGACGATCGTCGCGCTGAGTGTTGCGGCGCTGGCGGTGTCGTCGGTCGGGCTGTTCCTGATCCGGCGCCGCCTGCTCCGGCAGACCCACGGGCTGCGGCCCGACGAACTGCGGGTGATGTACGAGCATCACGATGCGATCCTGCATTCGGTGTCGGAGGGCCTGATCGTGCTCGACCGCAATGGCGTCGCGCTGGTCAACGACGAGGCCCGCCGATTGCTCGGGCTGCCGCCCGGCCCGGTGGACGCCTCGGCGCTGCCCGCCTTCCTGCGCGCTCACGACCCGGGGGTGCGCGACGAGGTGCACGTCACCGACGAACGGGTGCTGGTGGTGAACCGGTCCCGTGTCGCCGACTCGGACTCCGAGGTGGTGACGGTCCGTGACCGCACCGAATTGCAGGGCGCGCTGGGCGAACTCAGTTCCCTGCAGGTGCTCGCCGACTCGTTGCGCGCGCAGGCGCACGAAGCCGCCAACAAGCTGCACACCGTCGTCACGATGGTGGAGATGGGCAGGCCCGAGGACGCGGTGACGTTCGCGACCCGCGAGTTGGAGCTGTCCCAGCGCCTCGTCGACCGTCTCTCGGAGGCCGTCGGCGAGCCGGCGCTGGTGGCGCTCCTGCTGGGTAAGACCGCGCAGGCCGACGAGCGGGGCATCGCACTGACCGTCACTGAGGACACCCACCTGCCGTCGGACGCCGACGACGTGCCGCTGAGCGGTCAGGAGATGGTCACCGTACTGGGCAATCTGGTGGACAACGCGATGGACGCGTGCGACCGCGACGACCCGTGGGTGGAGGTGACCGTGACCCTGGACGACGACACCCTGCTGCTGCGGGTGGCCGACAGCGGGTCCGGGATGGACACGCAGACGTTCCGGCGGGCGATGCAGCGCGGGTATTCGACGAAGTCCGGCACCGACGCCGGCCAGCACGGCCTCGGCCTCGCGTTGGTGGCGCAGGTGGTCAACCGTCATCGGGGCACGCTGACCGCCGACGTCACCTACGGTTCGGTGGTGACGGTGACCGTGCCGCGGGAGGCACCGTGATCTCGGTGCTGATCGTCGAGGACGACCCTTTGATCGCCGAGGCGCATCAGGTGTATCTCGGCCGGCTGCCCGGATTCACCACGGCGGCCGTCGCGCACACCGCACGCGACGGCATGCGGTTGGCGGCCGAGGCGGCGGCGTCGGACAGTCCGATCGACCTCGTGCTGCTCGACATCGGCCTGCCCGATGCGAGCGGGATCTCGCTGGCGTCAGCGCTTTCGGGGTTGCGGCCCGCGCCGGACATCATCGCGATCACGTCGGAACGGGACCTGGAGATGGTGCGCGCGGCGGTGTCCCACGGCGCACTGGCGTACCTGCTCAAGCCCTTCACCTTCGCCGCGTTCCGCGACCGCCTCGAGCGCTATCGCCGCTACCGCGACGCGCTGCCCGCGGGCACCGATGCGGCCAGTCAGGTGGAGGTCGACCGCGCGCTGGCCGAACTGCGCATCGCCACCGACAGGTCGGTGACACCCAAGGGTGCGGCGGCGGGCACCACCGATGAGATCGCCCGCGTCGTCCGCGACGCCGCCGAAGGTCTGACGGCCGACGAGGTGGCCAGGCAGATCGGGGTGTCACGGGTGACGGCGTGGCGCTACCTCGAGCGGCTCGCGGACGACGGCACCGTCACCCGCACCACCGACTACGGCAAGGCCGGCCGCCCCAAGACCCGTTACGAGTGGGGCTGACCCCGGTCAGACGGCGACGAGTTCGCGCGCCTGCGCCGGGATGCGGTCGGTGGCCGCGGTATGGGAGTACACCAGCGGCTGCATCGCCGCGACGGCGAATGCGGTCACAGTGCCTGCGTAGTCGGCGACGTAGAGCCGGCTGCCGTCGACGCTGAGCGCGATGCACGACGGGCGAGCTCCCACCTGCACGGTGTGAAGCACCTCGTTGGTCCGGGTGCAGAGCACGGCGACGTGGTTGTAGTCGACGACGTACGCCCGGCTGCCGTCGGCGCTGAGCGCGAGCTGCACCGGTGCACGGCCGATCTCGACGGTGTCGGTCACCCTGTTCGTCGACAGGTCGACGATCTCGATCGCGCCGCCGAGGGTGCGGTGAGACGTGAGCACGTGAGCGGTGCCGTCCTCGCCGAGCGCGAGGTCACGGATGGGCGCGCCGATCCTGATCGTCGCCACGATCTGGGTGGTCTCCACGTCGACCACCAGGAGGCGACTGCTTTCGCTGTCGGAAGCCGCGACGTAGAGACGCTTGCCCGCCGCGTCGACCCGCAGCGCGTCGAGGTTGATCCCGGGGTCGGTGGCCACGTCGATGGTGCCCGCCCGCTCCGCCGTGATGTCGATGACGGCGACATCGACGTGGTCGTAGCCGGTGCGGCCCGCGAAGACCTTCTTGCCGTCGGGGCTGACCGCGATTGCGGTGACGCCGAACGCCAGCGGGTATTCGGCCAGCACCGAGGCGCCGACCGTGTCGATCACCGCGACGCCGTCGGTGGTCGAGGACATCGTCGTCACGTATGCGCGGTCACCGGTCGCCGCTACGGCGAACGGCTCCCCCGGCGCCCGGACGAGAGCCGTGACGGCCGCCGCATCGGCGTCGAGGACCGACACCGCGCGCACGCCGAGGTGCGTCGCGACGACCGCTCCGCTGTCGGGGTCGACGGTCAGATCGCCGATGGGTCGGCCGATCGCCACCGATCCGATGACGGTGAGGTCATGGTCGGTGGTGATGACGTCGTCTACCGACTCGTCGTGGGCCGCGCGGCTTGCGCGGGTGAAGATATTTGCCATGGTGTTGGGCACCTCCGCCGGCATGGCTGTGCGCCGGCTCTCGATTGCAGCTGTCTCTGCGCCTCCTGGGCGCGGTCTCGGTCGAGTGTAGCGACGTGAATTGGGCGGATAAGTCACCGACTTCACGCGATCGCGACAGTAACGTTCTTTGCTCTCAGGCCATGCTTAAGAAATCGGTCGTTATCGAGTTGTTACCCTTCCTCGGCGAATCATTGTGGCTTTTCCACCTGATGAATCGACGCCACAGCAAATCTTGCTTGATCAATTTGTTCGAGCACGCGACTAAGGGTTTCTTAGTTTCGACCGGTGAAGTGAGGGCTAAATCACAGCCTCCGCACTCAGCAAACTTTTGACAGGAACCGCCACTGTTCGGGTCGGCGCCGTGGACGTGGTCCGGGCGACGCCGTACCGCGGTCGCAGGTGTTCGCTGGACGATCGGCGGGCAGGTCAGACCCCCGCGTCGGCCGCCGAGGGTGCGCGTACTTCGGGGACGATCCGCAGCCGGAGGGCGGCCGCCGTGGCCGGTCCGACCACACCGTCGACGACGAGGTCAGGCGTTCGTCGCTGGAATTCCCTGACCGCTGCCTCGGTCTGTTCGCCGTACAAGCCGTCGACCGCCAGGTGACCGCCGTAGGCGGCATAGCCGTGCTTCAGTCGGCGTTGAAGTTCGGCGACCTGTGCGCCCGTCGAACCGCGAAACAGCAGGATGTCGGCGTATCGACCGATCGGCACACCCGGCGTGGGCGTCGGCGCCGGCGATGGCACCACGCCGATGCGGGCCTGCACGTCGCGGCGAAACAGGTGCATGTCGATGGCTCCGGGATCCCACTTGCCCTGCGCCCGGCCCGCGTACTCCTTGTGGCCGATGGTGCGGTCCGCCGTCTGCGCCAGCCGCCGGTTGATCGCGGCACAGCAACGGACCAGGGCGGAGTACTGCGCGTCGGGCCAGTTCGTGCGGTGCGGCGCGGACGGGCCGGTGCCGCTGTTGGCGCACTCGATGCCGATCGTGTGCCAATTGCCCATGTTGGTCGGCAGCCACGTGTACATCCCGACACCCGCATGCCACGCCACGCCCGCGGCGACGACCGTGACGGTGCCGTCGCGGGCGATGTGCAGCTGTGACAGCGGGCCGGGCAGATCGGGCCGTCCGCGCGCGATGGACCCGGCATCGGCACTATCCGACCCCGTGTGGTGGACCATCACGCCGCGGATGTCCCGGAAGTCACCATGCCCGCGCGATCGCCAACCGGGGTATTCGACCGGGCGCACGCCTTCTCCACGCAACACGTCAACCAGCCACACCGGGTCACCGGACCGGGAAGTCTGAGGCATCGGTACGAATCTACCGGGGCGATTGAGCTGTCCTGCAGCCGAATTGCCCGCCGGGGCTCACTGCAGGAAACGGTGCGGCGAGTCGAGCAGCAGCAGGTCGGGGAAAGCGAATGCCGGGACGCCGAGTAGCGCGGCGAGCTGCCTGGCGTACCCACGGGCAATAGTCAGGCCGTCGTGCTGCTCGTCGAAGGTCCCGGTGAGGTCGACGGCGATGCGGCAGCCGAAGGTGTCGGTGACCGAACGGTCGTCGACGACCGCCTCGAGCACTCCGTCGGGCAGCGGCAGTTCGGTCACCGCCGCACGCACCGCGGCTGGACTGGCCGCCATGTCGACGTAGACCGATGCGAAAGCCTCCACCGGCCCATGATCCCCGCTGCCGGGCCAACCCACACGTCGATAACCCTGTCGCTACGCCGTGTTCACCCGCCGGCCACATCGCGCCGAATTCGTGCGCGGCGACACTTCCGCCGCCGTTCGCCGACCCGAAACCTCGCAGCGGTAGCTTCGCCGAGTGTGATGCTCGTGGCGGGCCCGGAGTTCCTCGATCCGATGTACTGGCTCGGCGAGGGCGGACTGTTCGCGTCGGCGATCGTGGCCGGCGTCATGGTCATCGTGTTCGTCGAGTGCGGGCTGTTCTTTCCCTTCCTGCCCGGCGACACCCTGTTGTTCACTGCCGGAGTGATCGCCGCACAGGCAGCGGCCGACGTCAGCATCTGGACACTGATGCCGTGCGCCACCGCGGCCGCGATCGCGGGCAGCCAGTGCAGCTATCTCGTCGGGCGGCGGATCGGGCCGCGCCTGTACGAACGCCCGGATTCCCGGATCTACAAGCGCCGATACCTGGCGGAGTCCCATGACTTCTTCGCCAGATACGGTTCGAAGATCCTCATCATCACACCGTTCATCGGCGTGGTCCGCACCTTCACACCCGTGGTGGCAGGGATCGCGGGGATGCGCCATGCGGTGTTCACGGCTTTCAACGCGATCGGTTGCGTCATCTGGGGATTCGGGTTGCCGGCGGTCGGATACCACCTCGGCACCGTCGCCTTCGTCTCGCGGCACCTCGAACTGCTGGTGCTGGCGATCGCGTGCCTGTCGTCGCTGCCGGTGATCGTCTCGGTCACCCGGGTGGTGCTGGCGCGACGTCGCCGCGCCGCCGACCCCGATACCGGCTCACTTCCTGCAGACGTCGGGTGAGTCACCGCGCGGAGGCGCGCCGGCGGGCAGGGTGTAGTTGACGACCACGGTGGCGTCGACGGGGCCGTCGTTGCCGACGCGGTGCGGGACCCCGGCCGGGATGAACACCGCCTGGCCCTGGCCGTACCGCACGACGGAGCAGCCGGGTGCCTGCTGCAGCGCGACGCTGCCCGCGGTGATGACCGAGAACTCCGTCCCTTCGTGGGTGTGCCAGCCGCTGCCCGCCCCCGGTTTGAGCACGAGATTCTGCACGATCAACGTCGTCGGCCTGCCGGCCTCGGTGACGATGGACACGGGCGCGTCGGTGACGCCCTTGGCCAGGTCGGTGCGGACCACGTCACCTTCAGGCGGAGTGGCCGCCGCCGAGGCGCTGAACGCCGCGCCGCAGCCGATCGCACCGATCGTCACTGCGCAAAGTCGTTGGATCTTCATGCTTTCCTCTCCCCCGGAACGTGCGAAGAATCGTAAAGCAGGCTCCCGGCTGAGGACTAGATCCGACCGGCGGCGAAGGATGCGGCCTGGTTCACCAGGCCGTTTCGGACGTATGCCGTGTGTGCACCCATGTCCCAGCCGCCCTGGAAACAGATCGGGTCGTTCGGCACGCACAGGTCGATGAGCTTGCCGGCGTAGGCCGGTGCGATGACCGGTGACGGACCAGCGGCCAGATTGTCGGCGAATGTGCTTCTCGGCCCGCCGAAATCGGCCACCGCGGCGACACGGTCGGCCACCTCGGGCGGCAGTTCGCCTGTGGCCATGTCGATGACCGCAGCGCCCTGGGAGTACCCGCCGAGCACCATCCTGGTGTTCGGGCAGTTCGCCGCCGTCGTCCGGATGTGGTCGGCGGCGTCGCGGGCGCCCGCGGGTGTGCTGGAGTCGAAATCGTTGCTCGCCGGGTAGTTCACCGGGTACACGCCGAGCGAACGGGGTCCGAGTTGCGAGCGCAGCGCCTCGACGAATGCCCCGCCGGTGCCGCCCACTCCGGGTGGCTCCGTGGTGCCGCGGGCGAAGACCACCTCCACGTCCGGGCACGGCGCGGCGACCGCTGTGGGCGTGACGGTGGAAGTCAGCGCAAGCACGGCAGCCGGCGCCAACACGTATCCGAGAATCCGGGGCTTCGAGTTCATGCTGATATGTCGCGCGATGCGTGCGGAATGTGACAGTTCTTGCGAAATCCACAATAGGCGAGCGCTTCTGGCGGGCGTACGCTTCCCGCATGATGGGAACGATCATCGTCGTCGGCGCCGCCGCGGTGGTGATCGCCGTGGCGATCATCGTCTATCGGTTTCTTGCCCGCAGAGGTGCAGGGGATTCCGGCGATTCGGGATTCTGGGGTGCCGGCGGCGGCGACCACGGTGGTCACGGCGGCTGCGGAGGCGGCGGCGCGAGTAGTGGCGGCGGGGGCGGCGGCTGCGGCGGCGGCGGCGGCGCGAGTGGTGGCGGAGGCGGCTGCGGCGGCGGCTGCGGCGGCGGAGATTGAGCCGGCGTACGTCAGCGGCTGACGTGTGCTCCGGCGTCGCGTGGTAGCCGAATCGTCTCGACGAGCGTGACGGCCAGCACCGCCCCGAGCACCAGATATGTCGTCTGGTAGGACGCGAGAAGGCTGAGCAGCAATGCCGCGACGGCGATTCCGAGCCCGGCGGCGAGCTCCTGGACCGATGCGTTCAACGTGTTCCCGTGGGTGAGGTCGTCGCCTTCGACGTCGGAGAAGGCCAGCGTGGCATAGGCCGTGAAGCCGATCGAGCGCAGCGCGCCACTGATGAACAGGATCATCGCGATCATCGCGACGGGTAGTCCGGGTTGCATCGTCGCCAACACCGCGAACCAGCCGACCGAGGCGATTCCGTTGACCAGCAGCACCTGTCGGATGCCGAATCTGCGCATCAGCGGGGTGGTCGCGGGCTTGATGCCGAGATTGCCGGCGAACAATGCGGCGACCATGAGACCGGCGGCGACCGGCGACCACCCGAAGGCGAGCTGGAACTGCAGCGGCAGCAGGAACGGCACCGCGGTGATCACCATGCGGTACAACGATCCGGCCGTCACGGTGACCCGCAACGTCTGCACGCGCAACACCGCGAGTCGCACCAGCGGTTCCGGCACACGCAGAAGATGGCGCAGCGCCCAACCCAGCAGCACCACGGCCGCCGCACCGCCGATCCCGACGAACCACCAGTCGGTTCCGCTCACCCGGATGTGTTCGAGGGAGATCAGCGCAGTCGCGATTCCCGCACCGATGATCAACATGCCGCGCCAGTCCAGCGACCTCGACGACGACGTCGGGCCGCCCCGGACGAGGCGCAGCGCCAACACGAATCCGGCGATGCCGATCGGGATGTTGATCAGGAAGATCCATCGCCACGAGCCGTAGGTCGCGATGGCGCCGCCCAGCGCCGGCGCCAGCACCGGCGCCGTGAGCGCGGGCCAGGTGAGCAGCGCGATCGCCCGTACCCGGTCGGCCTTGTCGGACCGGCGCAGCACCGCCAGCCGCCCCACCGGCACCATCATCGCGCCGCCGACCCCCTGCAGCACCCGCATGCCGACCAGCATCGGCAGGGTCGTGCTGACCGCACACCCGACGGAGGCCACCGTGAACACCGCGATGGCGGTGATGAACACCCGCCGCACGCCGAACCGGTCGGCCATCCATCCCGTGGCGGGGATGAGTACGGCGACCGTCACCAGGTAGGCCGAGATGGCGACGTTGACGTCGACGGCCGCAACGCCGAACGAGTCGGCGATCAGCGGGATGGCCGGAGCGATGATGGTGGCGTCGAGGATCTCCATGAAGAACGCGCCGGCCACCAGCAGGGCCATCCCACGCGGAAAGTCGGACGGCGTGGACATCGCGGTCAACATAGTGGGTGTGCCGGGGCGCAGCGAGCCGATTCGCGGTCCGGGTCCGCCCGGTCACCGTCGACGCGGTGCGATTGTCCACGCTCAGCCGGCCGCGCGACGCGGTGTCGTCGGAGCGGCCGCGTTTCAGTTCTCGGTGAATGTATGTGCTGCGCCGCTTACCGTGGGCGCGTGAGCGGTTTCTACTGCACGGTGATCCCGACCGATCCGAGGTGGGCGCCAGACGATCCGCACGAGTCGGCTGCCGTGGCGCTGTTCGCCGATCAGATGTACCCCGATCCGGGCCACCGCGAAGTGAGGGCCGACCGTTCAGATGGCGTGACACTCTTCACCGGTGGGGTGCATCTCGAGCGCCTGGTGTGTCCCCGTTGCGCTGAGGTGCTCGGCCAACCCGTAGGGCCGGTGTCGATGGAGTGGTTCGTCGAACAACTCGACCGATGCCACACCGAGCAGGACGGCTACTGGCCGCTCCAGGTCATCGCGCCGTGCTGCGGGGCAGAGATCTCCCTCAACGACCTCAACGACGAGTCCGCCGAAACAACGATGGGCTTCGCGCTGTGGTCGATGGAGGCCTACAGACCTCAGACGGACAACCTCGGTGGTGAGGAACAGCAACAGCTCGAGGCGGTGCTCGGCCATCCCGTCCGGGTCATCTGGGTCCGGATCTGAACGGCTACAGGAGAACCCGTCACCAGCGGTAGTCGAGGAACTTCCCGTCGAAGGTGACCACCACCCGGTCACCGTCGGGGTGTGGCCGCCGCCCGAACTCGATGTTGAAGTTGATGGCGCTCATGATGCCGTCGCCGAACTCCTCGTGGATCAACTCCTTGAGCGCGGGTCCGTAGACGGCGAGGGCCTCCTGGAACCGGTAGATCGTCGGGTCGGCGAGCGCCGCCGGGTCGATGCCGCGGCTGGGTTGACGCTGAAGGCTTTCCGACACCGATGAGTCGAGTTCGAGCAGCGCGCAGATCGTGTCGGCCTGTGCGGCCTGCATCGGGTGCTGGCCGAGCAGCGCGGCCACCGTCCAGACCAGGGGCGCGTCGATCTCGGCGGCGACGTCCGCCCAGCTGAGTTTCTTGCGGATACGGGCCGCCACCACGAGTTCGGCCGCCTCGGACTTCGGCATGATCGGTGTCACGAGCGCGCCCCGTTCGTTTCGAGCGCCACGGCGACCTGCGCGGGCACGTCGGGCCCGACGGTGCGGGGCGCCGCAGTGCGCGCGTGGGTCGCGAACAGCGTGAGTCCGACGAACGTCACACCACCGACGATGTTGCCCGCGATCGTCGGGATCTCGTTCCAGATCAGGTAATCGCCGATCGAGAAGTCGCCGCCCAGCATCAGCCCGGACGGGAACAGGAACATGTTGACCACGGAGTGTTCGAAGCCCATGTAGAAGAACAGCATGATCGGCATCCACATCGCGATGACCTTGCCCGAGACGCTGGTCGACATCATCGCCGCGACCACTCCGGTGGACACCATCCAGTTGCACAGCACCGCGCGGATGAACAGGGTGAGCATCCCCGCGGCACCGTGTGCGGCATACCCGACGGTCCGGCTGTGACCGATCTCGCCGAGTTGCTGCCCGACGGCGTTGGGATCCACGCTGAAGCCGTAGGTGAAGACGATGGCCATCAGCAGGGCGACCAGCAGTGCCCCGCCGAGGTTGCCCAGGAACACCAGGCCCCAGTTGCGGAACATCGCCCGGACGGTGACGCCGCGGCGCTTGTCCAGCAGCGCGAGCGGCACCAGCGTGAACACACCGGTGACGAGGTCGAATCCCATCAGGTAGAGCAGGCAGAAGCCGACCGGGAAGAGCACCGCGCCGAGCAACGGATTGCCGGTCTGGACGGTGATGGAGACGGCGAATGCCGCGGACAGCGCGAGCACGGCGCCCGCCATGAAGGCGCGGATGAGGGTGTCCCGAGTGGACATCAGCGCCTTGGTTTCTCCGGCTTCGATCATCTTGCCGACGAAGTCGGGCGGACTGACATAGGACATGACTGACCCTTCCGGGAGGAGACGGTTTCCAGCAGCGTCGCGCAACGCTATTTCCGGAAGGGAACGTCACTGCTGCGCCGATGTTGCGGGGTCCGCACAACGCAGACCCGCGGACTGTGAGTTGCGGCCGCATTACCGCGACGGCTCGCCGCGTCGGTGCTGCAATGGCGGGATGAAGATTCTGATGACGGGCCTCGCCTGTGCCGCCCTCGTCGTGGCCGTCACCACGGCACCCACCGCGTCTGCCGTGGATCCCGCCGCTCCGCCGGACTTCGTTTCACTGAGTGATGTCGACCCGACCATCCTGCTGGACATCCGCTACGTGACGCCGCACAACTTCACCGGGGATCCGGTGGACGGGTACCGCGCGCCGATGTGCATCCTCACCCGCCCGGCGGCCGAGGCGCTGCGAAGGGCGCAGCAGCAGTTCCTCGAGGACGGCTACTCGCTGAAGATCTACGACTGCTACCGGCCGCAGCGCGCCGTCAACGACTTCGTCGCGTGGGCCAACGATCCGTTCGACCAGCGGATGAAGGCCGAGTTCTACCCACGGGTGGACAAGTCACAGCTGTTCGCCGATGGCTACATCGCCGACAAGTCGGGCCACAGCCGGGGCAGCACAGTGGATCTCACGCTCGTCGCATTGCCCGCGCAATCGACACCGCCGTACGTTCCCGGTCAGCCACTGGTCGACTGCACCGCCCCCCAGCCCGAACGGTTCGCCGACAACACGATCGACATGGGTACGGGCTACGACTGCTTCGACACGCTCGCCCACACTACGGATCCGAGGATCCAGGGCGACCAGCTGAAGAACCGGCTCCGCCTGAAGGACGGCCTGGCAGCGCAGGGCCTGGAGAACTACCCGAACGAGTGGTGGCACTTCACCTTCAAGCCGGAGGCCTACCCGGACACGTTCTTCGACTTCGTCGTCGACCCGTCCTCACTGGCGGGCCAGGTCACTGCTCGATGAGGCCTGCCGACCGGGCGGAGCCGACGATGCGTTCCCACCCGATCATGCCGACCGCGATCAGCGTGATGGCGGTGGCGAAGCCGGCCAGCGAGGCGACCACGTTCGCCCACTGCCCCGTCGCGTAGACGACGGCGAGCAGCATCGCCATGAAGGCTGCGGCCAGGGCGGTCCTGGCGGCCGGATTGTGTCGCCACCATCCGCGACGGCCGTTGCTGGAGGCGGCGCCGGCGGCCCTCCGGCGGGGTTCGATCGAAGCGGTCATGACCCCACTGTCCGCGCGCGGACTGAGGAAGCCCGAAGGGTTGTTTGTGGAAATCCTCTGGATTGCTGAGCGGTCGCTGTGGCTCGGCCGGTCGCCGCGCAATCGAACGTCATCGGCAATGTCACCCCGCGGGCACGCCACCTGAGTAGCGTGATCCACATCACAGGTCGAAACCTCGGCTGACTCCTCAGCACCAGAGAGGTACTGATCATGACGACGACCGACCACGCCGATCAGCCCGCCGACGCCCCGGCGGCCAAGCCGGCGAAGGGCGGTCTGGTGTACCCGGGGATGGGCCTGCTGTTCGTGGTCCTGATCAGCTGTTTCACCGCCTGGGGAGTCGCGGCCGACCTCACTACACCGATGGTGGCGGGCTTCAAGCAGATCTTCGACATGAACACCTTCCAGGCGTCCCTGGTGCAGCTGGCGTACTTCGGGGCGTACTTCCTGCTGGCGATCCCGGCGGCATTCATCAATGAAAAATTCGGATACAAGGCCGGCCTGCTCTCCGGTGTGCTGCTCGCCGCGGCAGGAGCGATGGCGTTCTACCCGGCCAGCAAGATCATGACCTACGAGGCGTTCCTGATCGCGCTGTTCGCCATCGCCGCCGGCTGCTCGATCCTCGAGACGTCTGCCAACCCGTATGTGCTGTCACTCGGGCCCGAGGAGACCGCGACCCGAAGGCTCAACTTCGCGCAGGCGTTCAACCCGGTGGGCACCAACATCGGCGTGCTGCTGGCCGCCACGCTCATCCTGCCGAAGCTGGACGAGCCGGTGAACATGGCCAACCTGACCCCGGCTCAGGAACAGACCATCCGCGCCGGCCAACTGGGTGCCGTCATGGGGCCGTATCTCGGCCTGGGTCTCGTCCTCATCGCGATCGGTCTGGTGATCGCGATCAAGAAGTCGCCACCGATCGTCGAGGAGTTCGAGTCGGGCGACCTGGACGGCCGGCGCCCCTTGAAGATCCTGCTGTCGAACAAGCGCTACGTCTACGGCGTGGTCGCGCAGTTCTTCAACGTCGCCGCGCAGGTCTGCACGTGGACGTACCTGATCCAGTACTCGCAGCAGGCGCTCAACGGCTCGCTCGAACTCGGCGGGTATCTGCTGCAGGTCAGTCTGATCGTGTTCCTGATATCCCGATTCATCATGACGTGGGTGATCGGCCGGATCCGCGCGACGAAAGTCCTTCTGGTGCTCGGCGCACTCGCGGTGGGGCTGTGTGTGTTCGCCATGTTCTCGCCCAATGTGGCCGGTGTGACCGCCGTCGTCGCGCTGTCCTTCTGCCTGTCCCTGATGTTCCCGACGATCTACGGTGTGGCGCTGCAAGGCCTCGGTCCGGCAATGAAATTCGGCGCGGCCGGCCTGGTGATGGCGATCGTGGGCGGCGCCGTGATGCCGCTCATCCAGGGCGGCATCCTCGATGCGACGAGCCCGGCGTTCTCGTTCATCGTGCCCGCCTTCTGCTTCCTCGTCGTCACCAGTTTCGCCGTCTTCGACCTGAAGGCGGCGCCGCACCAGGTGGGAGATCGAACAGCATGAGGCGATATTGGATCATCGCGCTGGCATTCGTCCTCGCCGGCTGCGGCGGCGGCCAGCAGGCGAACTTCTCCGAAGCGACCGACCGGTTGGAGGTGGTGTCCTGGTGGGCGTCGTCCTCGGAGCGTCCTGCTCTGGACGTACTGCTCGACGCGTTCACGTCGGCCCATCCCGACGTGGAGATCGTCGACGGCGCCATCACCGGCGGTGGTGGCAGCAATGTGCAGGTCGCCCTCGCCGCGCGGCTGCGCGCCGGTGATCCGCCCGACGTCTGGCAGACCTTCCTCGGCAGCTCGCTGCGTGCCTGGGTGGACGCGGACCGCATCGCCGACGTGTCGGCGGTCTACGAGCGTTCCGGCCTGGATCGCACCATGCCCCAGGCGCTGCTCGACGCGGCGACACACCGCGTCAAGGCCTGGGGTGTGCCGACCGGCTCGCATCGCGGAAATGTGTTGTGGTTCAACCAGCGGATGCTGCGAGACGCCGGAGTGAGGCCTCCCGGCCCCGGTTACACGACGGCTGCCTTCGAGGCGGACCTGGCGAAGGTCTCGGCCGGCGGGAAGACCGCGTTGTGTCTCGGCGCCAAGGACAGGTTCACCGCCACGGAACTGTTCGAGAACACGCTGCTGGGTGTCACCGGCACCGACGGCTGGTCCAAGATCACCGACGATTCGTTCGACTGGCGCGGTACGCAACTGCGACAGGCACTCTCGGCCTTCGCACAGATCGTCTCGCACGCCGACCCGAACGCAGCCGGGCTGACGTGGGACCAGGCGGCCAAGAAGCTGGCCACCGGAGAGTGCGCCTTCCTGTCGATGAACGACTCCGTCTACGGCGAACTCGTCGCCAACAAGTCGGTGGAGGGCAAGGACTTCGGGTACGTGCCCTACCCCGGCACAGCCGAGGCGTACCTCGCGATCGTGGACACCTTCGTGGTGTCCTCCCAGGCCAAGGACGGGGTCAACGCCATGGACTTCGTGGCGACCGTTGCCGACCCCAAGACCTCGCTGGAATTCAACAGGGCGAAGGGCTCGGTGCCGATCCGCGACGACGTCGACGTGTCTTCCTTGCCCGCCTACCAGCGGCAGGCTTCGCAGTCGCTGTGGAAGGACAAGATCGTCCTGTCGATCACCCACGGCGAACTCATGTCGACCGGCTTCCAGCAGGCGGTGTACGACGCTGTCGCCGCGTTCGTCGTCAGCAAGAACCAGGACGCCTTCATCGACACGCTGCAGAACTCGATCGAGGTGCCCGTCGCAGGACGGTGACGCCGGGCGGCGCGGCATGGAATAACGTGACATGTCACGCAGTTGTCACGGGTACAGCGGAACGGTCCGCCCGAAGAGTCGAGGAGTACCCGTGAATCAGCTCAGTGGAAAGACAGCCCTGGTCACCGGCGGAACGTCGGGCATCGGCCTGGCGACGGCGCAGCGGCTCGCGGCCGAGGGAGCACACGTCTTCCTCACCGGACGGCGCCAGAGCGGTGTCGACGAAGCCGTCGCCTCCATCGGTGCCAACGCGACCGGGGTGCAGGGTGACATCACCGACGCCGACGATCTCGAACGGCTCGCCGGCGCCATCCAGGAACACGGCGAGGGGCTGGACGTGGTCTTCGCCAACGCCGGTGGCGGCGAGTTCGCCACGTTGGCCGACGAGACACCGGAGCATCTGCTGGACACGCTCACCCGCAATGTCGGCGGAACGGTGTTCACCGTGCAGAAGGTGCTGCCCCTGCTCAATGAGGGCGCATCGATCGTGTTGGCCGGTTCGACGGCGGCGTCCGCCGGGGTGCCTGCGTTCGGTGCGTACGCGGCGTCGAAGGCCGCGATCCGCTCGCTGGGCCGCACGTGGGCCGCCGAGCTGGTGGACCGCAAGATCCGGGTCAACACCGTGGTGCCGGGCCCAGTCGAGACGCCCGGACTGCGGGGGCTGGCCCCGAGTGGACAGGACCAGGCGCTGCTCGACGGTGAGGCCGCCAGTGTGCCACTGGGCCGCTTGGGCCGGCCCGACGAGATCGCCTCGGCCGTGGTGTTTCTGGCGTCGGATCAGAGCAGCTTCATGACGGGTACCGAGCTGTTCGTCGACGGCGGCTCGCGACAGCTCTAATCCGGCCTGGGCAGGCTGCCGTGCCGCAGGAGGCTCTCGTGGACGACGGCCAGCGCGTCGGCCAAGGCGGCCTCCTGCGCCGGGTCGAGGTCGGCGAAGAAGGCCCGTGCAACCCACGCGGCGTGCCGCGGCGCGGCGGCGCGCAGCTCACGCCAGCCGGCGGCGGTCAGCACCGCGTCGGTGGCGCGGCCGTCGGTGTCGGACTTGACCCGGTCGACCAGGCCCCGGCCCGTCATCCGCTGCAGGTGGTGCGACAGCCGGCTGCGTTCCCAACCGATGGTGGTGGCCAGGGCGGTGAGCTGGGCCCGTCGCCCCGGCGCCTGCGACAGCGCGTTCATCACGGTGTAATCCCCCAGCGAGACGTTGGAATCCGCGAGCAGCTGACGATTCATCTCGTACTCGAGCCGGTGGTAGACCCGCATGTAGTTCAGCCAGGTTCGCTGCTGAGACTCGTTGAGCGGGTAGGGTTCACGTTTCGGCACCGCGACACGTCTCCGATCAACAGATGGGTGATCTTTCACGCATCCTATCGCCGCGGAGCATCAGCTCGGCGTCATCGACACCAGCACGAAGGTGCGCACCCGACCCGACGCCTTCGCCGAGCACATCGACAGCAGCGGTTCGGACAACTCCTCGGCGAGCACGACCTGCACGGGTCCCGACTCCGCGCTGAGCACCACACGCACGGTGTGGTCATCGCGTTCGACGTGCAGGGGCGACAACGCCGCGATGCGGTCCTCGCCCGTGGCCTCCCTGACGAAATGCTGGGCGGCCTGCACCGGATGCGGCAGCGACGTCCGGCCCCGGAGGAATCGGTTGTCGAGCCTGCCGTCGAGATATTTGCGGATCAGTTCCGGTGAGTCCGCGGAGTCCACCCGGCCGTAGCAGAGGCCCTCGGGCAGTACGAGCATTGTCGCCGCGAACCGGTCGCCGCCGAGATGGGAGCACTCCCAGGTGAATTCGGGGAACTGCGCGGCGATCGCCGCAGTGGCGGATCGCCCCCGCACCGCACAGCACTGGTCGTGCTTACCGTGAGCGCAGATGGCGACGAGCGGGTCTGCGCTCACCTCGCCGTCGGAGCCGTCGAGGGCGAGGCTCAGATATCCACGGGCATCGTCGACCTCGCCGTGGTGGAGCGCCTCACTGCCCTCGTCGCAGTGGGCGACAAACCAGCGCCACCGCGGTGTGGCGGAGCGGCGGCCCGGGCGGCGTATCGCGGCGATCCGCATGCCCGCGGCTTCCGCCCGACGCGCGATCGCACGGCCGAGGTCACGATCGATGACCGTGCCGGAGTCCAGGAATGCCGAATGCCCCCACGGTCCCGCCAGTTCGAGCATCAGCCAGGAATGCCCGGCGGAAGCCGTGCCGTACATGGTGTCGTTGCGGGCGAGGGACTGGTCACTGCACGGTTCGCGCTTCGCCGAGGTCATCCTCCGCTCACCGGCACGACGACGGCCTCCCGCAGCAGCCTTCGAATGAGCACTGCGCCGTCCGCGCGGTCGAGGCCCGGCAGGGAATCCGCTCTCCCGACCGCCCCGTGGTGCAGCGCCTCCACCGCGGGCGCGCAGGACTCCGGGAACGTGATGGTCCTGTCCGGCAGGCGCAGAACCACGGAGCCGTCGCGGTCCTCGACGGAACCGACGAGGCCGTGACGCCACCGGACCGTGACGGTGTCGGCGTGCTCGGTGGCCTCCAGCGTCGCCAGCGGGCGGACCGCGACGGGCCGCGTCCGGTCGGCGTGGCGTCGCGACAGTCGCTGGGCCGCAGACTCACTGAGCTCGGCGGCGCTGTCGCGCATGGTGGCGATGGCCTCGGCCATGATCTTCGAGGCGGTGGCCATCATGTCATCGCGGTTCGTGGCGTCGATGCCCAAGGGCAGGGACGCCCGGAAGTCCGCGGCCGTTGTCAACGTGTCCACGACGGCCTGCAGGACGTCGAGGCGCGTCACCGCGGAGACGCCGACGGTGAGGTGGATGGACGTGGTGTCGAGCGCGTGCGCTGAATGCACCCAGCCCCGCGGCAGATACAGTGCGTCGCCCGCGGACAGCACCGTGTCGATGACCGGTTCTTCCCCGGCGCGCCTGGCGATCGCCGTCCGATGGTCTGTCCACGGCTGGGACGGCAGGGGGTGCTCGTGCACCGGTGCGTGCACGATCCACCGCTTCTGCCCGCAGGTCTGCAGCACGAACACGTCGTGCACGTCGTAGTGCGTCTCGAATCCCGTCTGGCTCGGGGGCGTGACGTACGCGTTGGCCTGAACGGGGTGCCCGAGGTCGTCGACCATGCCCCGGACGAACTCGATCATGGGCGGCCACAACCGGTGCAGGCCCTGCAGCACGATCGTGGCGCCCGCGGCAAACTCGCCGAGCACCTTCCCGGAATCCACCTGGTCGGGCATCTCGGCGCCGAAGCCGGCCGAGTCGAGGTAGCAGTTGCGCGCCAGGACGTCGCCGGCCTTGGCCATGCGGATGAACGGCGCACGTACCCCGCGCTCGGCGATCAGTTCGTCGACCATCGAGGACGACAGCAGATCGGCGAAATCGCGGGGCAGTGCACCGGACCGGCTGAGCAGAGGCCTACGGCCCCAGTACTGCTCCGCGAACTCCGCAGGGTCGACGGCGATGCAGCGGCTCAGCATGAGAAAGGGCTACGCGGTTCCGTCCGCGCCGCCGTCGTGACCGTCCGGGTTCGAACCGCCGTCCGCGGTTCCCTCCCCGCCTGCGGTGCCATCGGCGCCGCCGTCGTGGCCCTCGGGGTTCGAACCGCCGTCCGCGGTTCCCTCCCCGCCTGCGGTGCCGTCCGCGCCGCCGTCGTGGCCCTCGGGGTTCGAACCGCCGTCAGCGGTTCCCTCCCCGCCACCGGATGTCGTGATGTCGTCGTCGTCGAGTGCCATGGTGAATCCTCTCGGGGCTGCGTGCGTACCACCTGTGTTCGCAGTATCTACACCGACGAGGTGTTGCCGCCAGAGGCCTGGCCGAAACGCTGCCATCATGACGGGATGAGCTCGCCCACGCCCCGGCCCGTTCCACGCTCTCCGTCGCGGCGCATCGGCCGGACAGTGGCGGCTCTCGCGGTCGCCGCGGTGGGCGTCGTCGCCGGGTGGTTCCTCGTCACCGGGGTGCTCGCGCTGCCGCTGCGCGAGGGCCTGCTGCTGGGCCTGAGCGGACTGGCCGCTGCAGCGTTGCTGGCCGGCGCGATGGCGGTGCACCGGCTGTGGGTGCGCGCCTTCCTGGCCGGCGCCTTCCTCGGGGTCACCGCGTCGGTCACGCTGGTCCTGCTCGTCGTCGGATCGTGAACGACGCGACCGCGCCGATCAGGTTTGGTCGAGCAGGGCGAGCAGCTTGGTGGTGGTCGACCAGCTGCGGATGGTCATCTTCTGGTACTCGGGCTTGCCCACGATCCGACTCATCCGGCTCTCGGTCCGCCGCGCGCTGAGCCGGGCGAAGTACACCGCTCCGCTTCCGGGCCATGCCTGGTCGACGCCGTCGCGCACGTCGACGATGCGCATCGCCTGCGCGGCGGTCAGCGGCGGCTTCAGGAACACGACGTCCGAGTGATAGGTGTCCGGCTGCTCACCGAAGCCTGACGGCGCACGGTGCACCACTGCCCGTAACTGGCGGTGCGAGCGCACCACGACCACGAGCGGGATTCCGAGCCGGGCTTCGAGCATGCCTTCGATCGAGGACTCCAGGGACGCGCGCGGCGCATCCGAGGAGAACAGCACGTTGCCCGATTGGATGTAGGTGGTGACGTCTTCGAATTCGAGGGACTCGAACACGGAACGCAGGTCGGCCATCGAGATCTTGTTGCGCCCGCCGACGTTGATGCCTCGCAGCAGCGCCACGTACCGCGTCATCCCCATGCGCGCAACGGTACCCAGAACGCGACGGATGCGGTGCGCTTGTGGCCGAGGTGTTAGTCCCTGACTTCCAGTACCTCATAGGCGTTCTCGGCGTACCTCGACCGGATCAGTTTCTTGTCGTACTTGCCGACCCCGGTCTTCGGCACCTCATCGACGAACGTCCACCGCTCGGGCAGCCACCAGCGAACCACTTTGTCCTTGAGGAATTCCCGCAGTTCCGCCGGTGTGGCATCGGCGCCGTCCTCGAGCACCACGGCGGCCAGTGGCCTTTCCTGCCAACGCTCGTCGGGCACGGCGACCACCGCCGCTTCCAACACCGCCGGATGCGCGATCAAGTGGTTCTCCAGCTCCACCGAGGAGATCCACTCGCCGCCGGACTTGATGACGTCCTTGGCGCGGTCGGTCAGCGTCACGAACGCCTGCGGGTCGATGCGCCCGACATCACCGGTGCGCAGCCAGCCGCCCTCGAACTTCGCTTCGTCGTGTCCGCGGTGATACGAGCCGGTGATCCACGGGCCGCGGACCTCGATCTCGCCGACCGCCTTTCCGTCGTGCGGCAGCGGGTTGCCCGCGTCGTCGACGAGCCGGGTCTCGACTCCGCAGACGGGCCTGCCCTGGCTGGATCGCACCGCCCAGATCCGGTCCCCCGGGGTGGCGGGGGCCGGGCGCGCCACGGTGGCCAGTGGCGACGTCTCGGTCATTCCCCACACCTGGACGATCTCCACGCCGTGCTTCTCCTGGAACGTCTTCATCATCGAGGCGGGGACGGCTGACCCACCACACGGCACCAGCCGCAGCGACGAGAGATCGTGGCCGGGGTTCTTGTCCAGGTAACGCATGACGTCGTTCCAGATCGTCGGCACCGCGCAGGCCACCGTGGGACGTTGCGTCTCGATCAGGTCGACCAGCGATCTGGCGTCGAGGAAGCGGTGCGTCATCACCAGATCGGCGCCGGCCATCATGGCCGCGTAGGGCATTCCCCATGCGTTGGCGTGGAACATCGGCGCGATCGGAACCAGGGAGTCCGCGCAGTTCAGACCCAGACCGTTGCCCGAACACACCGCCATAGAGTGCAGGTAATCGGAACGATGGCTGTAGACAACACCTTTCGGATTTCCCGTGGTGCCGCTGGTGTAACACATCGCCGCCGCGGAATCCTCGTCGATGTCGGGCCAGTCGAACATCGGCGACTCCGCGGCCAGGATGTCGTCGTAGCGCAGCACTGTCTTGCCGGGTGACAACAACACGTCCGCATCGCCCTGCCCGACGGCGATGACGGTGTGCACGGTCTCGAGCAACGGCAGCACCGGAGCCAGCTGCGCGGCGAGCGACAAGTCGGCGAAGATGACCCGGTCCTCGGCGTCGTTGGCAATGAAGGCGATCTGCTGCGGGGACAGCCGGATGTTCAACGTGTGCAGCACCGCTCCCATCGCCGGCACGGCCAGGTACGTCGCCAGATGCTCGGCGTTGTTCCACATGAAGGTGCCGACACGTTGGTCTCCGGCGATTCCCAGCCGGCGGAGTGCGTTGGCCATCCTCGCCGCCTGCTCGCCGAGCTCGCGATAGGAGACGCGGCGATACTCGCCGTCACCCATCGCCGTGGTGACCGTTCGGTCGCCGTGCACGTCGCAGGCGTGGCGCATGATCGTGGTGATGCTGAGCGGAACCGTCTGCATCGTGCTCTTCATGACGTCCGCCCTTCAGGCAACCGGCCAGTGGGTGCGATGCTACGACCGCCGGAGGTCGCTTTCAGCGAATTGACGAATTGGGTCGATGCCGCTCCCTCTCTCGGCGCCATTCATTGACGCGCGCGACAGAAACGGCCTCCGACAAGCACAGATGTGGCGCGCCCGCTCGACAGCCGCGCGTGAAACCTGACCAGGATCGCCTAGAACAGCTAACATATGTCTGGATCTGCCGGGTTTGTGCGAACCGTCACGCCGCCTCGTTCGATGTGCCACCGTTTCGGCACGGGGCGAAGGAGGACGATGTGACCGTTTCCGAGGAGAGACTCAACGCATTTCTGGGACGGGCGGTCCACGACCTGGCGGCCTCGGTCAGCGCGGTCCTGATGTTGATCGGGGATGAACTCGGACTGTATTCGGCACTGGCCGGTCAACGCCTGTCGGCATCGGCGTTGGCCGAGAAGACCGGCACGAGCGAGCGCTATCTTCGTGAGTGGCTGGCGAATCAAGCCGCGGGCGGATACGTCGAATACGACGCCGACACCGACGAGTACCACATGACCGAGGAGCAGGCGTTGTGCCTGGCGGATCCGAACGGGCCGGTGGATCTGCCCGGCGCCTACCAGATCGTCAACGACCTCTTCCAGGTACGGGAACGCGCCGTCGAGAACTTCCGCTCCGGCAAGGGCATGGAGTGGGGCGAACACCATCCCTGCCTCTTCGAGGGCACCGAGCGGTTCTTCCGCGCCGGCTACAACGCGAACCTGTTGACCTCCTGGCTCCCCGCGCTCGACGGGGTGGTCGACAAGCTCAACGCCGGGGCGCGCGTCGCCGACGTCGGCTGCGGCCATGGCGCGAGCACGATCCTGATGGCGCAGGCATTCCCGCAATCCGAGTTCGTCGGAATCGACTATCACGACGCGTCCATCCAGACCGCACGTGACCGGGCGGCGGAGGCGGGGGTGAGCAACGCCCGCTTCGAGGCGGCGGACGCGACGTCATACCAGGGTGGCGACTACGACGTCATCGCCTTCTTCGACTGCCTGCACGACATGGCCGACCCGGCGGGTGCCGCCCGGCGCGCGAGGGAGGCGCTCAAACCGGACGGCCACTGCATGCTCGTGGAGCCGATGGCCGGTGACCACCTGACCGACAACCTGAATCCCGTCGGCCGCCTGTTCTACGGTGCGTCATCCCTGATCTGCGTGCCGGTTTCCCTGTCCCAGCAGGGACCTGCGCTCGGTGCGCAGGCCGGCGAACACCGGTTGAGGAGCGTGATGGTCGACGACGGCGGTTTCACGCGATTCCGGCGGGCCACCGAGACGCCGTTCAACATGATCTTCGAAGCGAGGCCGTGACGCTCGTCGCCGAATGCCGGACAGCCGATGCGCAGCCAGACGGCGGTGAGCGCCGCTGCCGACACCACGACGGCCGACGCCATGAGGGCATACCGAAACCCTTGATGCAGAAGGGGTGCGACGATCAGCGGGCCGAGGATCTGGCCTACCGAGTAGCCCGCGGTGAGCACGGCGACCGCACGCGGGAAGGCGAGCAGGCGACCGGCCGCCAGTGCGACCGTGCTCACCCCGATGAAGGTGCCGCCGAACAGCACTGCGCCGATGAATGCTGCGGCGGCGCCATCGGCGAGGGCGGGCAGCGCGATTCCCGCCGCCTGCAGCGCGAGTGCCACCGCCAGCAGCGTCGCGTGCGACCAGCGTCTGCTCGCCGCGGCCCACAGCGCTGCCGACGGCGCCGCTGCCAGTCCGACGACGATCCACGCACTGTTGCCCAGCCACTGCGGTGAGCTCTGGCCGATGGCGGCAACCAGGAACGTGCCCGCGATGATGTAGCCGATTCCCTCGAGGGTGTAGCACGCGAGCAGCACGACGAACCATCGGTGCGAGTCGGGTTGCTGCTGCTCATCCTTTTTCGACGGCTCTGCATTCGGCGCCGCACCACGCAGGTGCCAGGCCACGGCCGCGATCACGGCGGCCGACGCCGCGGCAGCCCACCAAGCGACCCGCCAACCCGAGGCGGGCAGCACCAGCACCAGTGCACCCGACAGGGCGATACCGACGCCGACGCCCCCGAATCCCCACCCGGACAGCGCAGACCGGCGCCCGGCATGATCGAGCATCCAGTCGACCGCGATGACGAACAGCACGGCGCTCGCGAAGCCCGCGAGGGTACGGATCGCCAACCACGCGAGGACACTGTGCGTCAGGGGCATTGCGGCCAGACTGCACACCACCACCACCAGTGCGACACGCAGCGTGACGGTCGTGCGCACCAGGCGGGGAACCACCACACCGGCCAACGCACCGGCGAGGTACCCGGCGTAATTGGCCGTGGCGAGGCCACCGGCGGCCGCGGCGGTCAGACCGGTCTGCGCGGTCATCAGCGGGAGGATGGGTGTGTAGACGAAACGGCCGATGCCCATGGCCGCGGCCAAGGCCGCTGCGCCGCGGGCGATGTGGACGTGAGGGTGGGGTCGGCTCATCCTGCCATCGTCGGCACCGCGCGGCAGCTCCGCCACGACCCGTTTGCTCCCAGCTGTGAGGGCTCAGCTCTCAGTCTCGGAGCGAGCGCCATCGGGGGCGCGGGCGACCAGCAGCCAGATCAGTGTCGCAAGACCGGTGAAGATGGCCTGGACCGCGAGGAGGAAGGCGATGTACTCGTGCCAGCGAGACAACACGTCCCCGCAGCCCTTGCCGTCCCACGGAAGCGTGGACAGGGCGCCCACCAGACCGGCGGACATCACCGTCACGGTGGCCGCGGTCGCCGCACGCTGGGCGGCGTCGGTCAAGGTTCTCCGGAAGTAGTTGAATTCGACTCCGAGCGCCAGCAGGAGAACGGGTATCGCCCACCACCTGCTGGAAGAACACGGGGCTGATCGCACCCTCGCACAACTGGGACAGCACCGACATCTGCTCGGTGAAGGGAAGTTCCATCACCTCCGCTTCGAGTTCCGGATCCAGTGAACGTGCGGTGGCGACGTCGAAGTAGTCGACGTAGGCGCTCGCCGCCAGGTAGCAGAGCCAGGCGCCGACCACCAGCGGAACGATCGCCCGCACCCTGCCCCAGTCGACGGGCAGGCTCACCCGGCGGCCGCTGTGCAGCAACGTGAGCGGATCGGCGTTGAGTGACGCTGCGATGGTGACGCCCATCGCGGCGGCGTAGACAGTCGCTGTCAGCACATCGATGCGGATCGATTCCAGTGGAATGAGCCGCAGTGCATCGATGCCGATCAGGATGACGACGCCGGTCCACCACCAGCCCCACAGCCGCGGCCCGTCGCCGTCCGCCCGGGTGACGGCGCGCTTCATCACGCCGACCGCGCCGAGCACTGCGGCGTCCACGACGATCACCGCGATCCGCCATGCCAGCTGCCCGCCAGTGTCGTTGGGCGGGAACAGCTGTGAGACCAACTGCTCGCTGTAGGAGAACACGAACACCATCAGGAAGACGACACCGAAGACCGAACGGTCGGCGCGTGGCGGTGCGGCGGCTTCAGGCATCGCCGGCTCCCCGGCCGCTGCGTTGATCGGGGCCGCTGACGACGAGCAGCCACACCAGCGTCGCCAGCCCGGTGGCGACACCCTGCACGGCGATGACGAACGTCAGGAACTCGTGCCAGTACCCGAGCACCTCACCACAACCCGCGCCGGCCCACGGCAGCGTCGACAGTGCCAGGACGAGGCCGATCGACATCATGGTCACGGTCGCCGCCGCGGCGGCGCGTTGTACGGGTTCGTCCAGAGCCCGGCGGAAGAAGTTGAACTCGACCCCGAGAGTGAGCAGGAGCAGCGGGATCACCGCGACCACCTGTTGGAAGAACGCAGGGCTGACGGCGCCTTCGCAGAGCGTCGCGACGGCGCCGAGCTTCTCCTGAAGTGGCATGGTGGCGACGGTCGCCGCCGTCTCCGGGTCGAGGGTGCGCACCGTGTCGAGGTCGAAGAAGTCGTCGAACGCGGTGGCGGCGAGGTAGCAGACGAAGGTTCCGGTGACGAGCGGGACCACGGCGCGCACGCGGGACCAGTCGGCCGGGGCCGCAAGCCTTCGCGCCCTGCTGAACAGCGTCAGCGGACAGGCGTTGAGCGACAACGCCATCAGGACACCCATCAGGACGGCCAGCGCGACCGAGGTGGTGAGGTCGATCCAGAGCGGGTGCTCATCGGGCAGCAGGCACAGGAGCACGTCGACGCCGACCACGGCGGCGAAGGAGATCCACCACGGACGCCACAGTCGCGGAAGGCCGTCGTCAGCGCGCGAGATCTGCCGCTTGAGCAGGCCGACCACCGCGAGCACCGCCACGTCGAGTCCCACCAGGCCGACGATCCACCCCGCGAGGCGGTTCTGGCCGGTCCACTCGAGCAGGGCGAACACGATCTCTTCGCTGTAGGAGAAGATGAACAGGAGAAGGAAAACCACTGCCAGTACCGCGCGATCGCGTCGATGCCGGATCAGCGCCGTTCGGTGATCGGTGTCCGCTCGAACCTCCACCGCACCCCCTCGGACCACGGCGCCTACAGCCGCGTCCACCTCAGTAGGCTCACGCTAGACCCCGCGGCGGGCCGGCACGGCGACAACGAAGGACCAGATGACCGGGAGTGGACGAGGGCGGCGCATCCGCGGGCTCGGTAAGCGTGCGTGGCTGGTCACCTGGTCGATTCGGCTCGTCCTGTGGACGCTGGGATTCACCCGCATCATCAGGACGAAGATCGTCGGCGCCGAGGTGGTGCCGGACAACGGTGCAGTCATACTGGCGGCCAATCACACATCGATGATCGACGTGCTGTTCATCCTGGCGGCGCTGCGCCGTGAGGCGATCGCCATGGCGATGGCGGAGCTGTGGAAGTCACCGCTCACCCGCTGGCTGGTCGAGGTGCTCGGTCAGATACCGGTCGTGCGCGGCGATCCGGAATCCGGGAAGCAGGCGATGGACAGCGCCGCCAAGGCATTGGCGGACGGGGCCCTGGTCGGCATCTTCCCGGAGCAGAAGTGTGTGATGCCCGGCGAGGTCGCCCCGTACCGTCCCGGAGTGGCGGTGCTGTCCAAGCGCACCGGTGTGCCGATCATCCCGGTGAGCCTGGTGAACGCCAACAAGGTGCTGCCGGTGGGTCGGAGCTTTCCGTCGTTCGGGCACACCGTCTACGTCCTCTTCGGTGAGCCGATCGATCCGGACGACTTCGACTCGGTGACCGATCTGCTCGAGGAGATCCGCTCGCGTATCACCGCGATGGCCGAAGGCGAATGAAGGAGGCGGCTTCTGGGCTGTCGCCGTCTGCGGGTAAAAGCGCACCTCGTCCGATGCCCTAGCTGCGCGGTCGCTCATGTGCGCCCGGGAAACGAAACGCAATGGAAACGTGCGGACCGTTTCGGCGAGTCAGCACACCGGGTAGAAGACGTAGGACGCAATGGCGCGGACCGATGCTGCCGATCGCCGAGCGAGGAGACCTCCATGACCGAATCGCTCGCCAGGACAGCCGCGCAGACCCTCGTCGCCGGCATCGGGCGACGCGACTTCGTGCGCGCCGCGGCACTGTTGGGCGCGGGCACCGGAGTCGCCGGTGTCGCGGCGGCCTGCTCCCACGACAGTGCGTCCCCCTCCAGTAACGCAGCCCTCGCAGGCCCCGTCACGGTGCTGCAACCCGGCCAGGGCGACACCCCCGGTGACCACTACCTGCAGTCCAACCCGGACCAGGTGCTGTGGGGATACGTGCCGAACGTGCACGCCACCTCGGTGATGCAGATGCGGTCGGGCGAGACCGTCACGATCGACGCCGTGTCGCACGAAGGCATTCTCGAGGACCAGGGCCGCGACCCGGTCACTTATTTCGGCAGTCACGGCGTCGCGCGGGGTGACGTGCTCGAGGACGCCGTCGTGATCGCGAGCGACTACCGGCGCACACCGAGGGATTTCGACAAGGACGGCCCACACGTGGTGACCGGCCCGGTGTTCGTCGAAGGCGCTCAACCGGGTGACGTGCTGAAGATCGAGACACTCGAAGCCGTGCCGAGGGTGCCGTACGGCGTGGTGTCGAGCCGGCACGGCAAGGGCTCGCTGGCGCGCACGGCCGACGGTGGCGCCCCGGCGGGAATCTCACTGGCCGAGGTGATGCCGCCGATCGCCGCGGACGGCAGAGCCACCAAAAACCCGATGTCCTACGGCAACATCTCGACGTTCACGGCCATCGAGGACGGCCAGGGCGTGATGACCTACGGCGATGCCAAGGTCCGCTTCCCGCTGCAGACGTTCATGGGAATGATGGGCGTCGCCTACTCGCAGGACCTCGAACTGACTGCGCCGACGTCCAATTCGGTGCCGCCAACCCTCGGCGGCGGGAACATCGACATCCGCCTGCTCGGCAAGGGATCCACGTTCTATCTACCGGTGGTGGCCGAGGGCGCCCTGTTCTACGTCGGCGACCCGCACATGGCGATGGGCAACGGCGAGGTCGCACTGACGGCGATGGAGGGCTCGTTGCGCAGCACCTTCCGTCTCACGGTGTGCAAGAAGGGGTCGGGCGACGCCCCGTCGGTCGCCTTCCGTTACCCCTTCGCGGAGACCGCCGACGCGTGGGTACCGATCGGCCTCTCCGATCCCGACGGCGCCCGCGACGGCCAGGGCAGCGACCTCGACGTCGCGATGCGCCGCGCCGTGGTCAACGCACTCGACTATCTCGAAACCGACCGCGGCATGGACCGCGCCACCGCGTACGCCTATCTCTCAGCAGCCTCGAACTTCCACGTCTCGCAGGTGGTCGACAAGACGGTGGGCGTGCACGGCGAGATCTTCAAGTCGCACTTCGCGTGACGTCGACGGCCGTCTGAGAGAGGCGTGTCATCCGATGTCACGGCGCACGGCGGCCTCATCCGTGCTGACGAGTTCGACCGTGTCCCCGACGTCGATGCTGACGACGTCTTCGGTTGGCTCGGCCATGAACGGAAATCGAAGCAGACCGTGGAAGTCGTCGGTCTCGACGAACGTATGCGCTCGCGCGAACAGGGGCTGGACGTCGAAGACCCTCACCCGCAGCTTCTCCCGCTTGATCGTGCCCAGCTGCCTGCCGGTGTCGGGATCGGTGACCACCCGGCCGGTGCGGCCGTAGACGGCGAAGACCATGCCCGCTGCGACGCCCGCGTCGGCGCCGCGGTTGATCACAAGGGTGTAGTCGTCCTCGACGAGCGCGACGCGTCCAGCGGACCGGTCGGTCACGACGCCACCAGTGACGGGCCCGCTTGGATGCGGGGCCGCCGGCGAAGATCGTCGACCGCCAGGGCCGCCCCGGTGTCTGCGCCCAGAGCGAGGTCGGTGGCCGTCTTCGCCTGCACCAGAGCGATCACCGCCTGCTGGTGGTGCTCAGTGCCGATGGCGCTGAGCGCGACGGAGAGCTTCTTGTCGACGTAAACGACCGATCGTGCGATCTCGGCCGCTTTGGCGTCGGCATCGCGTGCGTCGGTTCGTGGCACCCCGACGTCACCGTTCCTGCTGACCCAGCCGTGGGCGAGCGCACCGAACGCGACGGAACAGACCGGAACGATCACGATGGCGCAGAACAGCTTCGGTGTGTCGGCCAGTGCGATCGACCCGACGATTCCCAGCAGCGTGAGCAGGCCGAGAACGGCGAGCAGCCGGAGGGTGGGCGGTACGACGCCCACCGCCACCCACGCCTGCTTGACCGCGCGGCCGCCCGATCGGGCGACGTCGGCCGCGACGACGGCGATGCCGGCTCCTGCCTTCCTGGTGAAGCGACCGAGTCGGTCGACGTGCTGTCGCGTGACGTACGACTTCGGCATCGTCCAGGTTCGCTGCGTCGGCGGAAATGGACCTGTGTCGGGTTCGGTCTGCGGCGCGTCGGCGGCGGCCCCGATGATCACAGTGGCATCAGCAGTCACATCTGCATCATGCCCGCGCACGATCGATTCGAGGTTCTGACGCGCCGGAAGCGCCCTGCCGTCGACATCACGCCGCATGTCGCCGCGTCTTGCGACACGCCTCCACGGGATCGTGACGAGGCGTCGCGCCGGGCGGATGATCGTCACGGCCCGCAGCGTTGCTCGAGGGCGCAGGAGGTGATCGAGTTGGTTTCATCGCAGCACGACTTCGTCGCGTACGGCCCATCTCACGTGGCGGTGCTCGGGGTGTTCGCGGTCGGCGCAGCCGTTCTGGTGTGGCACGGTCGCCGCGAGAACGCCGCGCAGGCGCGCCTGGTGAGTCGAATGCTGGCGGTGCTGCTGCTGGCGGCGTTCGGCACGGCGCTCGTCTACAAGCTGATCCGGCCGGACCTGGCCACGTCGATACCGCTGCAACTCTGCGACATCGCGGAACTGACGGCGGCCTACGCGCTGTGGACGCAGCAGCATCGGGCGTTCGTCCTCACCTATTTCTGGGGTCTGCTCCTCAGCTCGCAGGCGCTGCTCACCCCGGACATCGGCACTCCCGGGGAGGGCGCGCCCGACTTCCCGAGCCACCTCTTCCTCACGTTCTTCGTGTTGCACGTGCTCGTCGTGTGGTCGGCCGTCTATCTGACGTGGGGGCGTGGGATGCGTCCGCAATGGCGCGACTACCGGTTCGCGGTCGTCGCGACGCTGGGATGGCTGGCGTTCACGTTCACGTTCAACACGATCGCGGGGACCAATTACGGATACCTCAACGGGAAACCGCCGACGGCTTCGATCCTGGACGTGCTGGGCCCGTGGCCGCTGTACCTCGTGATCGAGATCCTGGTCGTGATGGGAGTCTGGGCGCTGATGACATGGCCGTGGGAAAGACCGAGGCGAGAGCCGGGCATCCGACCGACGGGAGCCGCCCGGGTTCGCACCGCCGAGCGGAATCTCGGGTCCAGCGACGTCTCCGGCTGATCGACGGATTCACCAGTGCCGGCGTTGCCACGTAACGTCGAGTCATGGTGTTGGCGCGGGAACTGAGTGCAGTCAGAAGCGGGCTGGGGCGCGCACTGTTCGGATTGGTCGCCGGACCGGACGGACCGGACAACCGCGCACGGATCCACGGAACACCCGGACCGCGCTGGTTCGCCGAGGACCGGCCGATCCGCCGCGTCCACGGTGACGCGTCGATGTTCGTCGGAGGACTGCGCGCACTGCTCCTGCAGTCCCTGCATCCACTGGCGATGGCAGGCGTCGCCGACCACTCCGACTACCGCGGCGATCCCTGGGGACGCCTGCAGCGCACCAGCACGTTCCTCGCGGTGACGACCTTCGGACCTGCGGCGGACGCGCAACGAGCCGTCGACAAGGTCCGCGGGATCCACCGCCGCGTACGCGGGGTGGCGCCGGACGGCACACCCTACGAGGCCACGGATCCCCACCTCCTCGAGTGGGTCCACATCGCCGAGATCGACAGCTTTCTTCTGGCACACCAGCTCTACGGCGCACAGCCTTTGGACCAAACCGGCCGCGATCAGTACGTCGCCGACACCGCCCGCGTCGCAACCGCTCTCGGGGTGCTCGACCCGCCGCGCACCGAGGCGGAGCTGCGGGCGCGGATCGAGGCATACCGACCGGAGCTGCGGAGCACGGCCTCGGCGCGCGAGGCGGCCCGGTTCCTGTTGTTGACGCCGCCGCTGCCGCTGCCTGCCCGCGCTCCGTACGGTGTGTTGGCTGCGACGTCGGTGGCGATGCTGCCGGGGTGGGCCCGCAAGCCGTTGCGGCTGCCGCATCTTCCGCCCCTCGAGGCGACGGCCGTGCGGCTGTCCGGGCGGGTGCTCGTCGGTGGAATCCGGTGGGTGCTGACGGCCAGTCACGAAGAGATACAGCACGCGACGTCAGCCTGACCGGTCACAGCGATCGACTGAACGACGAGCGCGCATACCTCGATCTCAGCGCGCCTGCCCCGCCACGCCGGGACCGATGCGCGGCCGCCGCCATAGTTCCCAGGCCAACCGAATCCACCCGATAGCGGTGAGCAGGCCGAGCGCGGCGATCGCCGGCATGTGTAGCAGCGCCGGCAAGGTCGCCGCGGCGGCAAGCCCGGTCACGGTGCGGTCGGTCGGGATCTGTCGGTGGTCACGCCATCTGTAGGCGACATCACCCAGGTAGAACAACGCCATTCCGCCGGCGAGTGCAATGGCAGGCAGTAACGGCAAAGGGGCGTTGGCGTGCGCGACGCTGGCGTGGGCGCCGACGGCGAACAGCATGACGGCGGCGACCAGAGGCAAGTGCAGGTAGCTGTAGGCGTCGCGCGCCAGATGAGCTCGTTCGAGGCCTTGGGCCTGCTCCAGTCGCTGCTCGGCTCCGCTGGTCAGGCCGAAATAGGTCCACCAGAATGTCGCCATGATCCCGACGCCCAGGATGAGCGCGGCGATCACCTCGAAGCGGTGCAGATCGTGTGCGCCGGCGCCCAATTCGACGATCGCCTCGCCGAGCGCGATGATGATGATCGAGCCGTGGCGCGAGACGAAGTAGCCGGGCGAGACGCGGAATCCGCCGAGGCCGAAGACGGCCGGGGCGCCGTAGTCGATCACTGCGGCAGCTACCCACAAAAGTTCTCGGCCGGGTGAGTCGACGAAGGCGGCCGCCACGATGCAGGCGGGCGCCGCGACGAAGGCTGGCGCTATTCGCCAGATGCTGCGCCGCAGATCGGCGTCCTCGTTCGACGAGTGGGCGACGAACTTCGCGGCGTGGATCAGCCGGACCACCATCAGGGCGATCCCGAAGACCAACGCCCCTGACGTGAACGCGGTGGGCAGCGCCGTAGCGGCGACCAGCATGGCCGCCATCGCAGCGATGACAACGGCCTCGTGCCGGACGTTGGTGGTGTCGAAGGTGTTGATCAGCCACGTGTAGCCCACCCAGGCCCACCACACCGCGAGCAGTGCGAGCGCCGCCCGCCCGAAACCTCTGCCCGAGAGGTCGTGCAGCATCAGCTGGGTCACCTGCGACATTGCGAAGGTGAAGACCAGGTCGAAGAAGAGTTCGAGGTTGCCCTCCGACCTTGAACCGCCACCCTCGCCAGAGGTTTCGTCATCGCTCGTCACGGCATCACTCCGGCACCGCTCACTTCCTTCCCGGGAGAACCGTAGGTCAGTTTGCCAACGCAGCAGCGCACTCGCTCCGACCCCACAGGGGCAAGCCTCGCTACGAAATTGGTCCTAGCAGGGCGAAAACAGCCTCTACTCGGCACGGTTGTGCCATACCGTCGCGGCGAGTAGTCCAGACCAGGCCCCCCGCGGTGCCAGCAGTGACAGAAGCGGCGTTGCCGTAGGCACCGGCCCGATCGACGTAGATGCTCATGTCGATTTCCAATGTCCTTCTGCAGGCAGTTCGAGCTGGCCTTCGGCAACACCTCAGCCTGGCGGGACCATTCAGTGAGTACGCCCTAGGGCGACCCGATTCCGGCCCGCGCGGATCTGATCTTCGCCGCTGTCGAGGGCCTAGGGGCTGACTCGCTTGTCGATGGAACGGCGAGAATCTGACAGTCTCGACGACACCGCGACATTCGCTTGGTTGTGCAGCTGGTGGCTTACGTCGCGAAAGGCATGACGCGCCTTCATGACACGCGAGGGTGAACGGCGCTCAGAGGCTTCACCCTGGCAGGAGGAGGAAATCGGCGGCCCAACCGTCGAGCGTTGGTAGGAGCCTCCGCCCGCGCACAGCGCGCCCGACGGAGGAGCTTGCGGTACACGTTTCAAGAGAGGAGTTACGCATGACAAACACATTGCAGGGCAGGCGGATTGCGATTCTTGCCGCCGACGGTGTCGAACGCGTCGAATTGGAGACTCCGCGCGAGGCAGTGCAACGTGCCGGCGGGGAAACCGAACTGTTGTCAGTCAAGACGGGTGAGATTGCGGCCAGGAACAACGACCTCGAGTCCGCCGGTACGTTCGCTGTCGATCGAGCCGTCGCGGACGCATCGGTCAACGACTATGACGCGTTGTTGCTACCAGGCGGGACTGTGAATCCCGACAAGCTCCGCATGGACCAATCGGCTGTTTCGTTTGTCCGCGACTTCGTCAGTTCGGGAAAGCCAGTGGCGGCGATCTGTCACGGTCCATGGACCCTTGTCGAAGCCGGGGTCGCTGAAGGCCGGACCCTGACATCGTTTCCGAGCCTGCGTACCGATCTGCGCAATGCCGGTGCCAACGTCGTGGATGAAGAGGTCGTCATCGACGGCAATCTGATATCCAGTCGATCACCCGATGACCTCCCCGCGTTCTGCGATGCCATAGTTGATGAATTCGCCCAGTCCCGAGCGAGCGCATCAGGACGGTGACGTTGCTGCACCACACGACCACTCTTCCGGCGTCCCGTTGATCACTCACTCACTACAGAGAGACAGGTTCATTCATGGCTACAAAGGCATTGCTGGTGCGACTCGAAGCGAAGCCCGGCAAAGAACACGCGGTCGAGGAGTTCCTCCTTTCCGCCTTGCCTCTCGTCGAGCAGGAACCCGGGACCAAGCCTTGGTTCGCGGTCAGGTTCGGCCCGTCGACCTTCGGCATCTTCGACGCGTTCCCGGACGAGGGCGCGCGCGAGGCGCACCTCAATGGCCCCGTAGGAAAGGCACTCGCCGAGAAAGCCGACGAGTTGTTCGCCTCGCCACCCGACATCAGCCACCTGGACGTCCTGGCCAACAAGCTCTGACTGAGAATCGGGCTCGGCCAGTCCGACAAGCGGCGGGCAGCAATGGGCACGTGGCGCTGCGGGTAGATCTGCCTGCGTAGCTATTGCCGCGGTCTGCTCGTCGCCCACGACATCGGCACCGCCACAGAACGGCCCCATTAGACGCGTACACGGCGCGTACGCGACGCTCTCGCTATCGGACAGGGAGGCACGATACCCAGCCCGACAGTCGGGCAGGTGTCGAAAGCCGACTGCGCACCAGGCGCATTGAAAGATCCGCTCGCGACGGCACTTCAGCGGGACTTACCAGACCCGAACCCAGTCCACGAGCATCTCGGCCGGATAGGCACCGCCGTTGGGATCGCCGCCGCCGGAACCGGCGACAGCGAGATTCAGTATCGGAAAGAGCGTGTAATCAGGGGTATTGAACGGCCAGCCGGGCAGCGAACTGGCGGGAACGGTGAAGTACGGCTGCGCGCCGTCGACATAGTCCTTCCAAAAGCGGATACCGTCCGCATCCCACCCGGCGCGCCAGGTGTGCCACGCGCTGTCCACCGCGATTGTCTGGCTCTGGTGTTCTCCACCGTTCAAGTTTGCGTGGACGGTGGTGCCCGGCGCCCAGCTGCCGTTGCCGTACCACTCCATGATGTCGACTTCGCCGCCGTTGACTGGATTGTTGTTGGCCAGGTACCAGGCGGGCCAGCAGCCGGGGGTGAGGCAGTTCAGCTTTATCCGGGCTTCCCAGGTTGTGCCGATAGGTCCCCTGTACTTGCCGAAGAGCTTCCCGCTGAAGTACGTGTCGCCGTCCTTGGCTGCGCGGAAAACAAGGTTGGACTTGCCGTCTAGGAAGACGTTTCGTCGATCATCACGGTATTGGCCGACATTCCCGGGTAGCTCCCAGAACGTCGGGTCCTCCATGTCTTCGCGGGCCAGCGCCGGCTCCCATTTGGAGTAATCCGGGGCCGAGCCCGCCGGGCCGTCGAATTCATCGTGGAACAGGTAAGCGCTCGAGGGCGGCGCAGCTCCGGCCGTGGGCAGGGGCATTGAGGCCGCCAACGCGCCAATACCGGCAATCTGCATCACACGGCGACGATTTACTTCAGGCATCCCAATAGGTAAGCCGTTATGCCCGCCGAGCGCAAACGGCCGGGGCGGTCTCCGAGAAACCCGATGGCGTAGGGGCGACCCGTCACGCGGCTATGCGGGCGACCGTATCGGCTGAGGCGCACTCAAGGCGGACCGGTCACGGGGCGGAGTTACTGCCTTCCGACGCCCCGTGACCGGTTGCCTGCGCGCGCTCATCTAGCGTCTATCCTCGGACTATGCGCCGTCTGCTCGTTGCTGGGGCTCTGGCCCTCGCAGTGCTCATCTCCGGTTGCGGGCCGAAGCTCCCCGACCAACTCAGCCTTCCCACCGAGCTCACCGGCGGCGAACCCCAGACGCTGGAAACAGCCACGGCTGCTGCGCAAGAAATTGCGGACCGCCGCACCTCCGGTGACTTTGCCGGTGTTTGGCTCATGCTGACCAAGCAACAGCGCGATGCAATCAGCCAAGCCGACTATGTGACGCTCCAGAACGCCTGCGCCAGGACAGGGCTGCCTGCGCACGTCACTGGTGTGCGCCTCGACAACTCCACAACGGCAATCGTCCGTTGGAATATCGACATTCCGAATCTCAGCGGAGTCAAAGTCACGAAGACGATGCTCTACGAGGATGGGAAGTGGTTACTGGCACCGGATCCCGAATTTGTCTGGGACCACGGCTTGCCAGTGCAACAAATAATCGCCAATCGACAGGCGTCCGGCGACTGCGAAAAAACCGCCTCGGCGAGCGCTATCCCGACAGCTACATCAGCTGTCAGCCCGCCGCCGTCCGGCACTACCACTCAGCCACAATTACGCACGTCCTCCACCTCTGACGCGACCGCCGCCGGAAACGGCGGCACAGCCCACCTTTCCAACGTTCGGATGGCCCCCCAGGACGGGTACGACCGGCTCGTACTCGAGTTCACCGATCAGCTGCCCGACTACACGATCGGTTACCGCCCGCTGCCAGCGAAGGCCGACGGCTCGGGCGACGAAATTCCACTGCCCGGGGCGAGTGCACTTCTACAGATCACGCTCAAGCCAGCCGTCGCAGACTGGGACTACAGCAACCATGATTACCAGGGGCCCGAGACGATCACGAGCAAGACTGCTGTGGTCACCGAGGCGACGATGGCCGGCGACATCGAGGCCGTACTGACTTGGGTCGTCGGCCTACGAGCGAGAGTCCCGTTTCGCGTGGACGCTGTCGATGACCCACCTACCCTCATCGTCGATTTCGAGCACTGACCAGACGCAGACGTTGTAATTAGCTACCGCGCCGACCCCGCCGCCGCGATCCCGCCTTCCGCCGGGACGACCGGCCCTCCGAGCCGATGCATCTCGGTCGAAAGGCGTCTACCAGGCCTCTTGGGTGCCCCCAGTCGGACTCGAACCGACACTTGGCGGATTTTAAGTCCGCTGCCTCTGCCAATTGGGCTATGGGGGCTCGGCTGTTCGGAGCCGTTCTTACCCTATGGGCCTCAGGCGGTGAATCGGAGTATCCCAGTGATCCGCGATACCGATGCGGAAACGGGTCTATGGTCAGGTCATAGTGTGTCCGCAGCGGCGGTTATCGCATGCTGTTGAAGGGCACCGATCATGAGTGCTGATCTTGTCGCACCATTGGCCAGGCTGGTCACCACCGCAGAGGCGATCGAGGGCTTGCGAGATCTCTTCGTCGCCGAGGAGTCCATCGACGACATCACGGGGCGGGTCGCCAAGACGGCGGTCGCCGCGATCCCGCATGCGGACGTCGTCAGCATCACGGTGCTGTCGGGGGCCGATGCGACGACGGTTGCATACACCGATCAATCGGCGCTGGAACTCGATCGCCGGCAATACGCATCGGGACGAGGGCCCAGCCTGGAAGCCGCACGGCAGCGCACGCCGCTGCGAGCGATCATGGGCGAAGAGCTTCAGCGGTGGCCGGAATTCGTCGAGGCCGCACTGCGACACAGGATCTGCGCGAGTCTGTCGGTTCCGCTACTCATCGCGAGCGGGGCGGGCGAGCAGGAACTCGTCGGCTCACTCAACATCTACAGCCACACGGCAACAGCATTCGATCAGTTCGACGCCGAGCTCATGCGCCTCTACAGCGTTGCCGCCGGCCAGGCGATCAGCAACTCCAGCCGTTGGCAGAAAGCCCGGGAAACCGTCACCCAGCTCGAGACAGCGCTGGTCTCCCGTTCTGACATCGACATGGCCAAGGGCGCTCTGATGGCGGTACACGGCTGCAGTCCAGGCGATGCCTTCGACCGGCTCAAGAGCGAATCCCAACGGCGCAACGTCAAACTGCGTGAAGTCGTCCACGAGTTGCTGGACCGGCTGCAGACGGCGCCGACGTCCGGCTAGCACGCCACCGCGACCGCCATGTGGTGATCCGAGACCCGTGAACAGCGCTAAACGCCACCCGAGCCGACACTCGCGGCCAGCGCGTGGGCACTGCCGCCGTCCAGGCCGTCCGCGATCGACACCACCAGCCCGCCCAGCATGAACGCGGCGATCGCCGCCACGAGCGCCCCGGTGCTCAGCGACGGGATGTACCGGCGCCACCCGACCGCCTGGCCGCCGCCGTGGTGGTACTCATGGGTCAGCGCGTGCCCCTTCCCGCGCTGCAGCAGATAGCGATTCACCGGATACGCGGCGGCGAACGCCGCTGCGAGCGCGATCGACATGCCGATCCAGAACACGGCGTTGACCAGGCCGGCGTTCATCGCCCCCGGGATCAGCGCCATGACGAGGTTGTCCACGATCTCCATCGTCAAGATCGACAGGGTGTCGGCCGCGAGCACGACGCCCAGCGCGGTGCCGACCGCCAGACCGGCCTTCAGCAGCGGCAGCGTTGACAGCGAGTAGCCGAACAGGAACGCGAGCGCGATGGCGATCGCAATGGTGGCGACGTTGCCCAACCCGAGGGCGGTGCCGATCATCAGGCCCACGATCTCACCGATCGCGCAGCCGGTCAGACAGTGCAGCGTGGCGCTGAGCGCCATCGTGTTGACGTTGCCGCCCATGTCGTGGCCGGTGTGGTCGTGGTGTTCCGTCATGCCCGCACTATACCCCCATGGGGTATCACGGCGCCGGGCTGACCGTCGAGCTAACCCGCACCCACCAGCGCGGCCGCGTGCAGCGACAGCCCGAGCGCCGGCCGCGGATACCGCAGTTCGGCGCACGCCTCCTCGACCGACAACTGCAGCCGGTGGACCCCCTGCCGCAACGCCTCCGCATCGCCGCCTCCGTGCCCGAAGCCCGACAGGCACAGCCGCGTGAGAATCACGTCGTGCGAGCGCCGCAACCGAGCCATCTGCTCGATCATCGCGTGCGCCGCTTCCCCCGCGTGATCGTCGTCGCCACTGATCCGGTGGCGTAGACCCACGACGTCCACCCTGGCCGTACTCATCAGCGAGGCTGCCATCCGATCGCCGGGGCCCTCCGTCACGTCGAGCAGCACCCGCGGCGCGGATGGCCGGCACCGCGCCAGCAGCATCACCTCCGACCAGGTCCCGATGATGAATCGCCCGACATTCGCCACCACCGCCGCCTCGATGGCCGCATCATTCGCGCACTGCGCCGCCAGTCGCTCCGCCGGCACGCCGGCCGCCAGCGCCAGCCGCAGCTCCTCGGCGCTCGACACGTCGACACCCAACCCGCGCCGGCGCACCCACTCCGCGACCGAGGCGGTCGTCAGCAGCTCGGCGGGCACCTGCAGCGGCGTGCCCCGCAACGCGCGGCGGCACACCGCATACCGAGGTGATGCTTGCGGACGGCGTAAACGGTTCATGCCACCGATCCTGACTGCGACGTCTGACTTCGCACTGAGCGCAGCCTGTCAATTCGCCTCGCGAGCGTGAAGTTGTGCGCGTGAAAACGCGGAGAACACGTGCACAGCTTCACGTTCGCGCCGGCCCCCGTGCGAAAGCCGTAAAGGTCGGACCGCCGCCCGTCAAGAAAGCGTCAAGATTCGGTCGACGCTTCTGAACTCGACAGATGCTGGTGCAGGCGCCGAGATCCGGCGCCGCGTCAACGTCTGGAGTGGCATGTCCGTAGTCGCCTACATCGCGGTGACGGTGGCGATCTTCACCCTGCTCGGCCTGGTGCAGAAGTGGGTGGAGCAGCTGTGATCTACAACCTCGTCGGCCTGGCGCTGGCCGTCGTCATCGCCGTGTTCCTCTTCGCCGCCCTGCTGTTCCCCGAGAGGTTCTAGTGAGCACCGAACTCGCCGGGATCCTGTTCCTGGCCTCGCTCGTCATCGCCCTGGTGGCCGTGCACGTGCCTCTCGGCGACTACATGTACCGCGTGTACGCATCGGAGAAGGACCTGCGCGCCGAACGTGCCGTCTACCGAGTGATCGGCGCCGACCCGCGCTCACCGCAGACCTGGGGCTCCTACGCGCGCAGCGTGCTCGCCTTCTCCGCCGTGAGCATCCTGTTCCTGTTCGCCCTTCAGCTGGTGCAGGGCAGGCTGCCACTGCATTTGGAGAATCCCGGCACCGAGATGACGCCCGCACTGGCGTGGAACACCGCGGTCAGCTTCGTCACCAACACCAATTGGCAGGCCTACTCCGGCGAATCCACCCAGGGTCACCTCGTCCAGATGGCGGGCCTCGCGGTCCAGAACTTCGTCTCGGCCGCCGTCGGTTTGGCCGTGGCGATGGCCTTCGTCCGCGGACTGGCTCGTCGCGACACCGGTGAGCTCGGCAATTTCTGGGTCGACCTGGTCCGGGGTTCGCTGCGAATCCTGCTGCCCCTGAGCATCATCTGTGCGATCATCCTGTTGGCGGGCGGCGTCGTGCAGAATTTCGCGTTGCACGACCAGGTGGTCACCACGTTGACGGGCGCCCAGCAGGTCATTCCCGGCGGACCCGTCGCCAGCCAGGAGGCTATCAAGGAGCTCGGCACCAACGGCGGCGGCTTCTTCAACGCCAACTCCGCGCACCCGTTCGAGAACCCGACCACGTGGACCAACTGGGTGGAGATCTTCCTGCTGTCCTGCATCGCGTTCTCGCTGCCCCGCACCTTCGGACGCATGGTCGAGAGCCGCAAGCAGGGGCTGGCGATCGCCGCGGTCATGGGCGTCATCGCCACCGCCAGCGTGTCGCTGCTGATGTTCTTCCAGCTGCAGGCCCATGGCACCGTCCCGACCGCGGTCGGCGCCGCCACCGAAGGCGTCGAACAACGCTTCGGTGTCGCCGATTCCGCGGTGTTCGCGGCATCCAGCACGCTGACCTCCACTGGGGCGGTGAACTCGTTTCACGACTCGTACACCAGCCTCGGCGGCCTCATCACGATGTTCGACATGCAGCTCGGCGAAGTCGCGCCCGGCGGCGTCGGCTCCGGGCTCTACGGCATGCTGATCCTGGCGATCATCACGGTCTTCGTCGCGGGACTGATGGTCGGCAGGACGCCCGAATACCTGGGCAAGAAGATCACCCCTCGTGAGATCAAACTCGCTGCAACGTATTTCCTGATCACCCCAATCATCGTGCTCACCGGCACCGCCGCCGCGATGGCCATGCCCGGCCAGCGCGACAGCATGCTCAACACCGGGCCGCACGGCCTCTCGGAGGTGCTCTACGCGTTCACCTCGGCCGCGAACAACAACGGCTCGGCCTTCGCCGGCATCTCGGTCAACACCGAGTGGTACAACACAGCGCTCGGCCTGGCCATGGTCTTCGGGCGGTTCCTGCCGATCATCATTGTGCTCGCCCTCGCCGGATCGCTGGCCCGACAGGGCAAGACGCCGGAGTCGGTCGGCACGCTGCCCACACACCGGCCCCAGTTCGTCGGCATGGTCGCCGGCGTGACGCTGATCCTCGTCGCCCTGACCTACCTGCCCGTGCTCGCGCTCGGCCCACTCGCCGAAGGAATCCACTGACCATGACACTCACCACCCACGAGGCGCCGGCCGCCGACGCTCCCGATACCCAGGCGCGCAGTCAGGTAAGTAGCGGCCTGCTCGACCCGTCGATGCTGTGGCGCTCCCTGCCGGACGCCTTGCGCAAGCTCGACCCGCGCACCCTGTGGCGCAATCCGGTGATGCTCATCGTCGAGGTCGGCGCGGTCTGGAGCACCGTTCTGGCCGTCACCGATTCGAGCTGGTTCGCCTGGCTGATCGTCGGGTGGCTCTGGCTGACGGTGCTTTTCGCCAACGTCGCCGAGGCGGTCGCGGAAGGCCGGGGCAAGGCCCAGGCCGCGACCCTGCGTAAGACGAAGACGTCGACCATGGCCCGCAGGCTCACCGCATCGGGCCACGAAGAGGAGGTCGCGGCGGCACTGCTGCAGCGGGGCGACGTGGTGGTCGTCGAGGCCGGACAGGTGGTCCCGGGCGACGGCGACGTGCTGGAGGGCATCGCCTCGGTGGACGAATCCGCCATCACCGGCGAGTCCGCCCCGGTGGTGCGCGAATCCGGTGGCGACCGGTCGGCCGTGACAGGCGGCACCACGGTGCTCAGCGACCGCATCGTCGTGAAGATCACCCAGAAGCAGGGTGAGAGCTTCATCGACCGGATGATCGCGCTCGTCGAGGGCGCCAACCGGCAGAAGACACCGAACGAGGTCGCGCTCAACATCCTGCTGGCCTCGTTGACGATCATCTTCGTCTTCGCCGTCGTCACCCTGCAGCCCCTGGCCATCTACTCCAAGGCCGGAAACCCCGGTGTGCCCGACACGCTCGCGTTGGACGACAACGGCATCACCGGGATCGTAATGGTGTCGCTGCTGGTGTGCCTCATTCCCACCACGATCGGGGCGCTGCTCAGCGCGATCGGCATCGCGGGCATGGACCGCCTCGTCCAGCGCAACGTACTGGCCATGTCGGGTCGCGCGGTCGAGGCGGCGGGCGACGTCAACACCCTGCTGCTCGACAAGACCGGCACCATCACCCTGGGCAACCGGCAGGCCGCCGCCTTCGTCCCGCTCGAGGGCGTCACCGAGGAAGAACTCGCCGACGCCGCGCAGCTGTCCAGCCTGGCCGACGAGACTCCCGAGGGCCGCTCCGTCGTGGTGTTCGCCAAGGATCAGCACGCGTTGCGTGCCCGCACACCAGGCGAACTCGCCAACGCACGCTGGGTCGAATTCACCGCGGTCACTCGGATGTCCGGGGTCGACCTGGACGGCCGCCAGTTGCGCAAGGGCGCGGCGGCATCGGTCGCCGAGTGGATCCGCACCGAAGGCGGCACCGTGCCGGGTCAACTCGGTGAGATCGTCGACGCCATCTCCGCCGCGGGCGGTACTCCCCTGGCCGTCGGTGAAGTGCGCGGCGGGCAGGCCCATCTGCTGGGCGTCATCCACCTCAAGGACGTGGTCAAGCAGGGCATGCGGGAACGCTTCGACGAGATGCGCCGCATGGGCATCCGCACGGTCATGATCACCGGCGACAACCCGTTGACCGCCAAGGCGATCGCCGATGAGGCCGGCGTCGACGACTTCCTCGCCGAGGCGACGCCCGAGGACAAGATGGCGCTGATCAAGCGCGAGCAGGCGGGCGGCAAGCTGGTGGCGATGACCGGCGACGGCACCAACGACGCCCCCGCGCTGGCCCAGGCCGACGTCGGCGTCGCGATGAACAGCGGCACGTCGGCGGCCAAGGAGGCCGGCAACATGGTCGACCTCGACTCCGACCCCACCAAGCTGATCGAGATCGTCGTGATCGGCAAGCAGTTGCTCATCACCCGCGGCGCCCTGACCACCTTCTCCATCGCCAACGACATCGCCAAGTACTTCGCCATCATCCCGGCGCTGTTCGTCGGCCTGTTCCCCGGGCTGGACGTGCTCAACGTCATGCGGCTGCACAGTCCGCAGTCGGCGATCCTGTCCGCCGTCATCTTCAACGCCCTGGTGATCGTCGCGCTCATCCCGCTGGCCCTGCGCGGTGTGCGCTACACCCCGAGCAGCGCATCGAAGCTGTTGAGTCGCAACCTGACCCTTTACGGTCTCGGCGGCATCGTCGCGCCGTTCATCGGCATCAAACTCATCGATCTGCTCATCCAGCTTCTCCCGGGAATGTGACCATGAAACTCACTGCTGTCCTCCGCCAGCACTGGGCGGCGCTTCGCGCGCTGCTCGTCCTCACCGCGATCCTGGGCATCGCCTACCCCGCCCTCATCTGGCTGGCCGCCCAACTGCCGGGGCTGTCCGAGAAGGCGAACGGCTCGATGGTCGACGTCGCCGGAAAGCCGGTCGGCAGCAGCCTGATCGGGCAGCTCTACACCGACGGTGTCGGCGAGCCGGCGCCCCGGTACTTCCAGAGCCGGCCGTCCGCGGCGGGTGACGGGTACGACCCGATGGCGTCCGGCGCGAGCAACCTCGGCCCCGAGGACGTCGTCGACACCCCCGACCGCACCAGCCTGCTCACCCTGGTGTGCAGCAGGGACAAGGCGGTCGGTGAGCTCGAAGGTGTCGAGGGCGGCCGGCCGTTCTGCACCGGTGGCGGCGTCGGCGCGGTGCTGTCGGTGATCGGGCCGCGGGACGCCCACGGCAACGTCGTCGCTCCCACCAGGGTGGTGAGCGTCAACGAGCCGTGCACCACCACCGCGCGCCCGTTCCTCGACTCCTACGAGGGCGTGCGGGTCGAATGCGCTGCGCCCGGGGAGGACTACCGCCTCGGTCAGATCGTGCCGATCCGCGGTTCGGCCGAGGCGCTGGTGCCCGCCGACGCCGTCACGGCCAGCGGCAGCGGACTGGACCCGCACATCTCACCGGCCTACGCCGATCTGCAGGTGGCGCGGGTGGCCAAGGCCCGCGGCGTGAGCGCCGACGACATCCGGCGGCTTGTCGTCGACCACACCGACGGCCGCACACTGGGCTTCCTCGGCGAGCCACGGGTCGACGTGCTGTCGCTCAACGTCGCGATCGACCAGAAGTACCCGGGTGGATGATGGACGGGTGAGCACGTCGAACGCCAAGCGAGGTGAGTTGCGCATCTACCTGGGTGCGGCTCCCGGCGTCGGCAAGACGTTCGCGATGCTCGGCGAAGCGCACCGGCGACTGGAACGTGGCACCGACCTGGTGGCCGCACTGGTGGAGACCCACGGCCGCACGCGGACCGCCGAACTGCTCGACGGTATCGAGGTCGTCGCGCCCCGCCACGTCGAGTACCGGGGCGGCCGGTTCGCCGAACTCGACGTCGACGCCGTGCTGGCCCGCAGGCCCGAGGTGGTGCTCGTCGACGAGCTCGCCCACACCAACACCACCGGCAGCCGCAACCCCAAGCGCTGGCAGGACATCGAGGAACTGCTCGACGCCGGCATCACGGTGATCTCCACGGTGAACGTGCAGCATCTGGAGAGCCTCAACGACGTCGTCACCCAGATCACCGGCATCGAGCAGCAGGAGAAGGTGCCCGACGAGGTGGTCCGCGCGGCCGACCAGATCGAACTCGTCGACATCACGCCGGAGGCGTTGCGGCGCAGACTCTCCCACGGCAACGTCTACGCACCCGAGCGGGTCGACGCGGCACTGTCGAACTACTTCCGCCGAGGCAACCTCACCGCGCTGCGCGAATTGGCGCTGCTGTGGCTCGCCGACCAGGTCGACGCCGCACTGGCCAAATACCGCGCGGACAACAACATCACCGACACCTGGGAGGCGCGAGAGCGCGTGGTCGTCGCCGTCACGGGCGGCGCCGAATCGGAGACTCTGGTGCGCAGAGCCTTTCGCATCGCATCCAAGTCCAGTGCCGAGCTGATGATCCTGCACGTCGTGCGCGGCGACGGCCTCGCCGGGGTGTCCGCGCCCAGGATGGGCAAGGTCCGGGAGTTGGCGGCCGATCTCGGTGCGACGCTGCACACGGTCGTGGGCGACGACGTTCCCGCCGCACTGCTGGACTTCGCCCGAGAGCGGAACGCCACCCAGTTGGTGCTCGGCACGTCCCGCCGGTCGCGCTGGGCGCGCATCTTCGACGAGGGCATCGGCGCGGCCGTCGTGCAGGACTCCGGAAAGATCGACGTGCACATGGTGACCCACGACGAGGCCCACCGCGGTGCGGGCACCCGGCTGCCCCGGCACCGGCACCTGGCGTCATGGCTCGCCGCGCTGTTCGTGCCACCGCTGGTCTGCGCCCTCGCGGTACTGCTCGACCCGCTGCTCGGCGTCGCAGGCGAGAGTGCGCTGTTCTTCATCGGCGTACTGGTGGCGGCGCTGCTCGGCGGTGTGGCACCCGCGGCGCTCTCGGCCGTGCTGTCGGGCCTGCTGCTCAACTACTTCCTGATCACACCCCGGCACACCTTCACCATCGCCGATCCCGACAGCGCGGTGACGATCGTCGTGCTGCTCGCCGTCGCGGTCGCCGTCGCGGCCCTCGTCGACAGTGCCGCGAGCCGCACCCGCGAAGCCCGCCGTGCGTCGCAGGAAGCCGAACTGCTCGCACTGTTCGCCGGATCGGTGTTGCGCGGGGCGGACCCGGCGGCGCTGCTGGAGCGAGTGCGCGAGACGTACAACCAGCGGGCGGTCAGTCTGCTCCGGGTGGGCGCGGGGATCGTCGCCTGCGTCGGCACAGATCCCTGCGTCGACGTCGACTCCGCGGACACCGCAGTCGAAGTCGACACCGATGGCGACGAATTCTGGCTACTGCTGGCCGGCCGCAGCCTGGCGGCGCGCGACCGGCGGGTGCTGTCCGCGGTGGCCCGGCAGGCCGCAGGCCTGGTCCGGCAGCACGAACTCACCGAGGAAGCCGGGCGCGCCGAGGCGATCGCGCGCGCCGACGATCTCCGGCGGTCGCTGCTGTCGGCGGTCAGCCACGACCTGCGCACCCCGCTGGCCGGAGCCAAGGCGGCGGTGTCCAGTCTGCGCAGCGACGACGTGCAGTTCTCCGAGGACGACACCGCGGAACTGCTCGCCACCGTCGAAGAATCGGTCGACCAGCTGACCGCGCTGGTGGGCAACCTGCTGGACTCGTCGCGGCTGGCCGCCGGTGCGGTACGCCCCGCGCTGCAGCGTGTTTACCTCGAGGAGACCGTCCAGCGGGCGCTCCTCGGAATCAGCAGAGAAACAACGGGTCTCGGTCGAGGCGTGGACCGCGTCAAGGTCGACGTGCAGGATTCGGTGGCACTCGCCGACGCCGGTCTGCTCGAGCGGGTGCTGGCCAATCTGATCGACAATGCACTGCGGTATGCGCCGAACGGCCAGGTGCGCGTCACGGCGGGCCGGGTCGGGGACCGGGTGCTGATCGCCGTGGCCGACGACGGCCCCGGCATCCCCCGCGGCGCCGAGGAGCAGATGTTCGGCGCGTTCCAGCGCCTCGGTGACAGCGACACCAGCAGCGGCGTCGGTCTCGGCCTGTCGGTGGCGCGCGGGTTCACCCAGGCGATGGGCGGCACCCTCGCCGCCACCGACACCCCCGGCGGCGGGCTCACAATGGAGATCGAACTGGCCGCGCCGACGCAGGACACGCCGTGACGGCCACCAGGGTGCTCGTCATCGACGACGAACCACAGATCCTGCGGGCCTTGCGGATCAACCTGTCGGTGCGTGGCTACGAAGTCACCACCGCGGCCACCGGCGCCGACGCCCTACGCTCGGCCGCCGACCACCGGCCGGACGTGATCGTGCTCGACCTCGGTCTGCCGGACATGTCGGGCATCGAGGTGCTGGCCGGTCTGCGGGGCTGGCTCAGCGCGCCGGTGATCGTGCTCTCTGCGCGCACAGACTCCGGCGACAAGGTGGAGGCGCTCGACGCAGGCGCCGACGACTACGTGACCAAGCCCTTCGGCATGGACGAGTTCCTGGCCCGGTTGCGCGCCGCCGTCCGTCGCGGCACCGTCTCCGACACCGACGAACCGGTGGTCGAGACGGCGTCGTTCACGGTCGATCTGGCGGCCAAGAAGGTGACCAAGAACGGTGCCGAGGTGCACCTGACCCCCACCGAATGGGGAATGCTCGAGATGCTGGTGCGCCACCGCGGAAAGCTCGTCGGCCGCGAGGAGTTGCTCCGGGAGGTGTGGGGCCCGGCGTATGCGAAGGAGACCCATTATCTGCGTGTGTATCTGGCGCAGCTGCGGCGGAAGTTGGAGGACGACCCGTCGCGCCCGGTGCACCTGCTGACAGAGGCCGGCATGGGATACCGGTTCCAGCAGTGAGTTCCGGCGGCGCCGCTCAGGCCTGCGTGCCCGCCTGAGCGCACGCCATCTGTGTGTCCGTGGCGTGAGTGTTGAGTTCTGTCGCAGCGGAGTTCATCCGGTCGCCGCTGCCGTGCAGCCCCATGACGAGCACGAGCTTGGTCGCTCCGAGGGACCAGGCCCGCATCGGATTGGCGATCTCCGGCTGCAGTCCGGGAGTGCCCGCGGCTCTCATCGCCGCGGCCGCGGACTGGCGGAGCGCGGTGCGCGCGTCGTCGTTCGTTCCGACGACGTTCGCGTCGCGAAAAGTCCACCGGTCGCCCGCGATGGCGTCGGCGAAGTCCGAGTAGTAGCTGGCCGCGTGGTCGAGTGCGGCCCCGAACTGTGTGCACGCGTCGCTCGCCGGGCCGGCGGGCGGCCCCACCTCGACCGCTGCCACGGGGCCCCCGGTGTCCGCCGGTTGGGCAGCTGCGACGGGCGCGAGGCCGAGGGCCGCGAGCAGCACCGTCGCGGGAAGCACCTGGGTGCGGAAGTGTCGACGCATTGTTCCTCCAGAACGTTCGAGCCGATACGCAGTGTGGGCGGCGGCGCCGTCGCACCCCCAATGACGAACGTATATGTCAGCCGATCCCGGTATCCATTCGATGAACACAAGCTGTGAAAGACCTGGCAGTAATTCTGCCAAAATGCTGTCAGCGTGCCATTCCATAATGTGGCGTGTCACACATTCCCGGCACCACCTGCACGATTTCCTCACCGACAGCTTTCTCACAGCTCAGCGCCGCCTTCTGTACTTAGAATCAGTCTGACGTATTGCCCTTGGGTTCATCATCAGTCCACCTACCGTACTGATGATTTCCGCGACACGATCTGCGGAGCCACAAACCCCGAGAGGCGCAATGTTGAACCGAATCCTTCCGCTCGTCGCGGCCTGCCTGGTGCTGCCGTTGGCGGCCGGGAATGCCGCCGCGCAGCCACTGCCTGCTCCGGCGCCTGCGCCGCCGCCTCCGGTGGCTGCAGTGCCGTCGGGTCCGCCCGGGGTGCTCGACACCCCCGACGGGTGGCACCTCAATGTGTTGGGCAGCAATGAAACCCAGCAGTCGGTCGCGCCCCTGACGACGGCGCTGTCCTCTCGCGAGTATCTGGTGGGCGGCACGTTCACGGGGTCTGTCGACGGCAGCGGCGACACCAAGCTGTCCGGCGGGTCGCTCGAGGCCGGCTTCCAGATCGGCTGCGGTATAAACGCCGACGACGTCGAATTGATCGGCGGCGCCGGCCTGACGCCGGGAATCGCCATTCCGCTCGCCAATAATGATCCGGTATTCGGTGCGTCCATCACCGGACAGATCAAGGTGGTCTTGAAGCCGGGCACCGTAAGCATTGTCCCGGTCGACAAGAAATCGTTCAAAGGCAAAGCGCCCCGGATCACGATCACTGGATTCCGGGTGAAAATCGACGGCTGCGCCGGACAGTCATTCTTGCGCTCTTATGCGACATTGACGAGTTCGACGGAGAACACCGACGACGTGATCACGTACCTCGGCGTCACAAAGGCCGTCTGAAATGAATGGGAATATGCGACCACACTCCAATGACTTCGACACGACGACGAAAGGCCGCATGATGAGGTGCATCGCGCCACTGGCTGCGCTGTGCGTGGTGGTGCCGCTCTACGTCGCGCCGACGGTGGCTGCCGAACCCGCCCCACCACCACCGCCGGCCGGTGACGCGGCGCCGCCCCCGCCGCCGCCGAACACGGGTGCGGTGCCGTCCGGGCCGGCCGGAATCGTCCACACGCCCGACGGCTGGGAATTGAATGTCGCAGCAAGCAATGAATCGCAATTGCCGGTGGCGCCGCTGACCACGGCGGTGTCGTCGCGCGAATATCTCGTCGGCGCGACATTCACCGGTTCGGTCAAGGGCGACGGTTCGACGACACTCGGCGGCGGAACGCTGGAGACCGGATTCCAGATCGGTTGCGGCATCGCCATGGACAAGATCAAGTTGAACGGCTCGGTCGGTCTCGGAACGTCCGGATCGCGGTTCGCGGGCGGCCTCGTGCCCACCGGTTTGACGGTGCCCATTCAGGGCCAGATCGAGGTCGAACCCCGTCCGGGTGAGGTGATCAGCGTCCTGGTCGACAAGAAGTCGTTCAAGGCGACCGAAGCACGGGTCACGGTGAAGGACGTGCACATCAAGATCGACAACTGCGTCGGCCAGTCCTTCTTGCGGTCGTATGCGATCTTGACCAGCACCACGACCGACACCGACGACGTCGTGGCCTACTACGGTGTCACCAAGGTTGTCTGACGTCCGCGTGCGCGCCGCCCTGCTCGGTGCGCTCGCCTGCGCGGGCGTGTTCGGTGCGGGCGGTGTGGCGGGGGCCCAACCAGTTTCGGAGGTTCCGCCCCCGCCACCGCCCGCACCTGCGCCACCCCCGGCGGCCGTCACCAGTCCGCTCGCGCAGGCCGGCCAACCGGGCGGCCCGGCGGGCATGCCCATCGCGGGTCCGACCGGCACCGAGATGCTACTGGGCCAGAACCCGGTGCCCGCAGCTCCCTGCGCCGCGCCGGGCACCCCGCCGAACCTCAACGCGCTCAACGGCGGATACCTGCTCCCGCAGAACACCGAACCCGCCGCACCCGGTGATGGCGCGGTGGCCGGGGTGACCCCGGGACAGGAGAACGCCGACCTGGGTCGGCTGGACTACCTGCGTCGGCTGCACGGGATGTACCGCGAGGGCAACCTCAAGGGTGCGCTGCTGGGCCGGGTGCCCAAAGAACAACTCAGCGAACCGTTCCCGGGCACCGCACCGCCACCCGGGACGGCTCTTCCGCCCGGCCTCGGCGGTCCGCCGGCCGCATCCGTTCCTCCCCCACCCACGCCTGCCGAGGTGCCCCCGGGCCCCCAGGCCCCGCCACTCACCCCTTAGGACGACACACATGAATCGCGAAACCTTCACGGTGATGGCGGGTACCGCCGCACTGTCGGTCGCGGTCGTGCTGGGCGCGGCGAATGCCACCGCACAGCCGTCCGCCCCCAACACCAATGCACCCGCGTCACGATCGAGCAGCACCACGACGTCGAGCAGCACCTCGTCGAGCACGGCAGCCCCCACGGCCGTCGGCAATTACAACGCCGGGTCCGGGATCAACCCCGCCGCAGGGCAGGGCACGGGCGGAACCGCAACCGGCAACGGCAGCACGGGCACCGGCACCAACCCCGCGGCTGGACAGGGCCCCGGCGGAACGGCCACCGGCAACGGCAGCGCGGGCACGGGAACGAACCCGGCAGGCAAGGTGGGCTGACCGCCCGGAGCGGGGCATGCCCGAGGTCGGGATCGGTTACCGTCGGCAGCGATGACCCCTCCGCCGGCGAGCATTCGCAAAGTCGCATCACAACCCCGTAGCGCGTGCGAATTCATGTCTGTTCACGGAGCAAGTCGGGTGGGCAGTCGGCGGTGCGCGGCGCTGCTGACCCTGGTGGCACTGCTGCTCACCGCACCGGTGATCGCCAACGCACAGCCCGCCGACACCCTGACCGCCGCGCTGGACGCGGCCGTCGACAGGGTTTTCGCCGAGGCCGGCGTGCCCGGCGCGATCGTCCGCCTGTCGATTCCCGGCACGGTCGAGTACGTCAGGGCACTGGGCGAAAGCGACACCGCCGCAGGCACACCGATCTCACCGGCGGACCACACCCGCATCGGCAGTGTCACCAAGACATTCACCGGCACCGCCGTCCTGCAACTGGTCGACCAGGGCCGGATCCGGTTGAGCGACCCCATCTCCCGCTACGTCAACGGCGTGCCGTCCGGTGACGTGATCACCCTCGACATGCTCGGCCGGATGCGCAGCGGACTGTTCAACTACACGACCGACGAAGCGTTCCTCGACCGCTACCTCGCCGAGGGCGGCAAGGGGCCCGACGCGGCTGCGTTCGCCCCGCGCGAACTCGTCGACATCGCGTTCGCCCACCCGACGAACTTTTCGCCCGACACAGATTTCGAGTACTCCAACACCAACACCGTGCTGCTGGGCATGGTGATCGAGAGTGTCACCGGGCAGCGTCTCGGCGACTACCTGACGCAGCACGTCACCGGGCCACTCGGGCTGACATACACCAGCTTTCCGGCCAACGGAGCGCTGCCCCTGCCCTACACCCACGGATACGCCGAAACGCCGGACGGCGAACCGGTCGACACCACGTTGTGGAATCCGTCCGTCGCCTGGGCCGCGGGCGCGATGGTCTCCACCTACCAGGATCTGCACACGTGGGCGCCCGCCGTGGCGAAAGGTGCGCTGCTGCTGCCTTGGACGCACCAGGAGAGGATGTCCAGGCCCACCGAGGCGGCGCCCGGCATCGGCTACATGTTTGCCCTCGCCGATTTCCACGGCTGGATCGGGCACAACGGCGACATCCCCGGTTATCAGACGGTCGCCGTCTACCTGCCGGAGCGCGACGCGACCCTCGTCGTGATCGTGAACTCCGATGTCTCCGAGGACGCCTCGACGAAGATCGCGGAAGCGGTCACGACCGTCGCCACTCCCGGCCGCGTCTATGCGATCCCCGCCTCCTCGGCCTAGCTCCCACCATGTGTTCAGAAGCGCATCGGGTGCCCGACCATGACCGCGCCAGATACGTGAGATACGTTTTCAGTAGCATGCGTACCACCTACGCCCCGGGAGGCAGTCCGATGGGTTCGCGCGAGCACGCCACGAGGACGGTGCGCGTAGCACACGGCACCGCGCCCGGATGAGCGCCTCGGAGTTCGCGGTCCTCGTCGGCCAGGCCGCGCGCGGCCTCGCGCCGGATCCCGACACCACCCGGGACCGGATATTGGACGCCGCGTTGACCGAGGCCGCCGCCGTCGGGCTCGATCGCGTCACCGTGGAGGACGTCGTGCGCCGCAGCAAGCTGGGACGGATGACGGTGTACCGGCGCTTCCCCCGCCGCGACGACATGAATCAGGCGTTGCGGCTGCGGGAGATCCAGCGCTTCCTCGCGGCCGTGGCGGCCGGGATCGACCGCGCCGAGGACCGGCGCACCAGCGTCTCCGAGGCGTTCGTCGCGGCCGTCACCTTCGCGCAACGACATCCACTACTGAGACGACTGGCCATCACCGATCCCGGGCTCGCGTTGGAGACTGTCGCCGCCAACGACAACGAAATACTGTCCATGGGTGCGGCATTCATCGCGCGCGAGATCCACGGCGACGCACCCGGAGAGCCCTCACAGCAGGTGCGCTGGGTCGCCGACACGTTCGCGCGGCTGTTCGTCACCTACCTGGGCGCTCCACCCGCTGACCCCGCCGTCGGCGACGAGGCGCAGCTGCGGCGCTTCGCAGACGAGGTGCTGACCCCCGTCGTCGAGAACGCACTGGGAAACGCACGCTGAGGCCGGCTGCCGCTCAGCCCGCACCGCGGCAGGTGACCTGACCTCAGCGCAGGAGCAGTGAGTTCACCGCGGCAGTGAGCCGGCGCCGCGGCCAGCCCCGCACCCCGGCGGATGCCAACGCGGCGCTCGCGGCGTTGCGGCCGCATATCCCGTGCACACCGCCGCCGGGCGTCGCGGCGGCGCTGCCGAGGAAGACGTTCTGCACCGGCGTCTCGGCCCGCCCGAATCCCGGTGCCGGCCGGAAGATCAACTGCTGGAAGATCTGTGACGTCCCGCCGTTGACGGCGCCGGTGTGGAGGTTGGCGTCACTCGCCTCGAGGTCCGACGGCCGCTGGATCGCCTTGCCCACGATCCGGCCGGCGAAGCCCGGCGCATGCTCCTCGAGCACCCGGTCGACCGCGACCGACAACCGGTCGGCGGACTCGTCGTCGGCCATGCCTCGGGGCAGGTGGGTGTACGCCCAGGCGCTCTCTGTGCCCGCCGGTGAGCGGCCGGCGTCCGCGGTGGTCATCTGACCGAACAGCATGAACGGCTGCTCCGGCACCGTGGCCGTGTTGAGGTCGGCCATCCACCGGATCAACCCGTCGCGGTCGGCGCCCAGATGCACCGTGCCTGCCTCGTTGAGGTTCGGCGACCGCCATGGAATCGGCCCGTCGAGCGCGTAGTTGATCTTCAAGACCGGTGTGTCCCAGACAAACTGGGCCATCCCCCGGTGCACGGCGGGAGGCACTGCCGCCTCGGGGAGCAGGCTGCCGAACAGCCGCGGCGCCGAGGTGTCGGCGACCACCGCGCGCCGGACCCGCACGGTCGATCCGTCGGCGGTGTGGACCGCGACCGCGCGCCCGCCGCTGACGTCGATCCGCGTCACCTCGCGCGAGCACTCGATGCGCGCACCTGCAGACCGGGCCCGGCGTGCCAGGGCCGCGGTGAGCTGACCCGCGCCGCCCTCGGGCACCGGGAAACCGCCGTCCTGGGCCATCATCACCAGCAGGTATCCCATCAGGCCGCTGCCCGGCGCGTCGATCGGCACGTCCGCGTGCATCGCGTTGCCCAGCAACAGAAGCCGGGCGGCATCACCGTCGAACAACTGCTCGGCGAGCACGCCGGCCGGCAACAGCAGCCGGTGCAGGAACCGCAGCGCCCCGGCACTGCCGAGCCGGCGCAGCATCCCCGCCGCGCCGCGGACCGGCGGGAACGGTGCGAACAGGGCCGAGAACACCGGGTCCTTGATGTGCTGCCACTGGTCGAACAGCTCCCGCCACCGGTCACCGTCGCCGGGCGCGCGCCGCTCCAGATCGGCTGCGGTGCGGTCGATGTCACGATAGATCACCGGCGCGTCGTCGTCGGCGGCCGACCGTGCGTGGCCCACCACCGCGGGAGCGTGCACCCAACGCAGGCCGTGCTCCTCGAGATGCAGCGCCCGAAGCGCCGGTGACTCGATCGACAGCGGGTAGAACGCGCTGTAGAGGTCGGAGACGTACCCGGGGAACAGTTCCGCGCTCTTCACCGCACCGCCCGGTTCGGGCTGCGCCTCGAGCACCAGGACGTCCCAGCCGGCGTCGGCCAACAGCGCCGCGGCGACCAGGCCGTTGTGTCCCGCGCCGATGACGACCGCGTCCGCCGATTCGCTCACCGCGCCCGCTTGTCCAACGGAGTCATGATCAGCCTGTTGGCTGTGGCCTTCACCGAGTCCGGCAGCACCGAGTTCGCCAGTGCCGTCGCCTTGGAGAGCGGCGAGGCGGCGACCACTCTGGCTTCCCCGCGCATCATCGCGCGGTAGCCCTGCTCGGCGACCTGACGCGGATCGTCCTTGCCGGGTAGTCGCCCGAGCACGGTGTCCAGCATCCCGGTCCGGGCGAAGAAGTTGGTGTCCACCGGGCCGGGGGCCAGTGCCGTCACCGTCACCCCGCTGCCCCGCAGTTCGTCGTGCACCGCGGTGGCGAACGACTGCACGAACGACTTCGACGCGTTGTACATGCTCTGGTGCGAGCCCGGCATGGTGGCCACGATCGACGACGTGATGAGGACCCGGCCTGCACCCCGCGCCGCCATGTCGGTGAGCACGAGCTTGGCCAGGTGCACCGTGGAGCGCACGTTGAGGTCGACGATGCCCAGGTCCTCCTCGAGCGGTCCGGTGACGAACGGCCCGGCCCGGCCGGTGCCCGCGTTGAGCGCCGCCGCGTCCAGCACTCGCCCCTCGGAGGTGGCCGCGCGGTAGAGCCGCTCCACGCCGTCGGGGTCCCTCAGGTCCACCTGGACGGGTTCGACGTCCACACCGGCGTCCGCCACGACATCGGCGACCTCGTGGACGCCGTCCCCGTCGGCGGCCACGATCACGTCGTAGCCGTCCCGCGCGAACAGCTTCACCAGCTCCAGACCGATACCACTCGACCCGCCGGTGACGAGAGCGCGCGGACGCTGGGCTGCCATGGCCACGGACTACCCGCCGCCCCTCGCGTCAAACGACCACGGTGGGCACCGCCATCGGGGTTACCGTACGGAGATGGGTGCCTACCGGGAACTGTTCGACGCCAGCATCGCCGAACCGACGGCCTTCTGGGCTGACGCCGCGACCGCTGTCACCTGGACCCGCGAACCGAAACGCATTCTGGACGACGACAATCCGCCGTTCTACCGATGGTTCCCCGATGGCGAGATGAACACCTGCGCCAACGCGCTGGACCGCCATGTCGACGGTGGCCGCGCCGAGCAGGCAGCCCTGATCTACGACTCGCCGGTCACCGGCGCCACCCGCACCTACAGCTACGGCGAACTGCTCGACCTGACATCGCGCTTCGCCGGCGCTCTGCGCGGACTGGGCGTCGAGAAGGGCGATCGCGTCGTGATCTACCTGCCGATGGTGCCCGAGGCCGTCATCGCGATGCTGGCCTGCGCACGGCTGGGCGCCGTGCACTCGGTGGTGTTCGGCGGCTTCGCGGCCCACGAACTCGCCGCCCGCATCGACGACGCCCGCCCCACCGTCGTGGTGACGGCGTCGTGTGGCATCGAACCGACCCGCATCGTGGAGTACAAGCCGATGCTCGACGCCGCCCTCGAGCGCGCCGAGCACCAGCCGTCGGCATGCGTGATCCTGCAGCGCGAGCAGTCGCCGTGCACGCTCACCCCCGGCCGCGACCACGACTGGGCCGAACTGGCAGCAGGCGCCGCACCCGTCGACCCGGTACCGGTCGCCGCCACCGACCCGCTCTACGTGCTGTACACCTCCGGCACCACCGGAAGACCCAAGGGCATCGTCCGCGACAACGGCGGCCACGCCGTCGCGCTGCTGTGGAGCATGCGCCACGTCTACGACACCGCGCTCGGCGACGTGTACTGGGCGGCGTCCGACGTCGGCTGGGTCGTCGGCCACTCCTACATCGTCTACGCGCCGCTGCTCGCCGGGGCGACGACCGTGCTGTACGAGGGCAAACCGGTCGGCACGCCCGACGCGGGCGCATTCTGGCGGGTCGCCGCCCAGCACCGGGTCAAGGCGTTGTTCACCGCGCCGACGGCCATCCGGGCGATCAAGAAGGACGACCCCGAGGGCCGGCACATCGGCGACCACGACCTCTCCGCGCTGCAGTACCTGTTCCAAGCCGGTGAGCGGCTCGACCCCGGCACCTACCACTGGGCCGCAGAGAAACTGGGCGTTCCGGTGATCGACCACTGGTGGCAGACCGAGACCGGCTGGGCGATCGCCGCGGACCCGATGGGCGTCGAGCAGATGCCGGTCAAGCCGGGATCGGCGACCGTGCCGATGCCCGGTTACGACGTACGGATCCTGCGGCCGGACGGATCGCCGTGCGACCCCGGCGAAGAAGGAGCGATCTGCGTCCGGCTGCCGCTGCCGCCGGGCACCCTGCCGACGCTGTGGGGCGACGACGATCGCTACGTGTCGTCCTACCTGTCCGCCTTCCCCGGCCACTATCTGACCGGCGACGGCGGCTACCTCGACGACGACGGCTACCTGTTCGTGATGGGCCGCACCGACGACGTCATCAACGTGGCAGGGCACCGGATGTCGACGGGATCGATCGAGGCGGTGCTGGCCGACCATCCGGCGGTCGCCGAGTGCGCCGTCATCGGGGTGGCCGACGACATCAAGGGACAGGTGCCGCGCGGATTTGTCGTGCTCAAGTCCGGAGCCTCAGCCACCGGACTGGCCGAGGAACTCGTCGAGGCCGTACGGCAGAACATCGGCGCCGTGGCTGCTTTCAAGACCGTCGACGTGGTGTCGGCGCTGCCGAAGACGCGTTCGGGCAAGATCCTGCGCAAGACGATGCGCGGTATCGCCGAGGGCCGCGACGAGCCGTTGCCGTCGACCATCGAGGACCCGTCGGTGATCGACGCCCTCGCACCGGTGCTGAAAGGCTGACCGCCGCCGGTTAGTCAGACCCCCGCAGGGGTATTTCCCTTCTACTGCTCCGTCAATATGAGCGAAGGGAGGCATGGCGATGACGACGACCACTCCGAAGTACATGGCCGTCCAGGGTGCGGCGATCATCGTCGCCGCCGCATTCCTGGTGGCCGGTGCCGCCGGCTTCATTCCTGGCCTGACAAGTCACTACGACCGGCTGGAGTGGGTGGGCCACCACTCCGGGGCCATGCTGCTCGGGACGTTCGCGGTGTCCGGACTGCACAACGCGCTGCATCTGGCGTTCGGCGTGATCGGGCTGTTGTCGGCCCGCAGCTACGTCGGCTCCCGGCTCTACCTCCTGGGCGGTGGCATGGTCTACCTCGGACTGTGGGTGTACGGCCTGCTCATCGACCATGGCAGTCAAGCCAATTTCGTGCCGCTCAACAGCGCCGACAACTGGCTGCATCTCGGGCTGGGCGCGGGCATGCTGCTGCTGGGCCTGACGCTGAGCGGACGGCGCGATCCGACGAAGCAACGAGCGCGCAGGCGGGCCCCGGCCTAGGCTCGACCATGTGCTGAGCGCGCTGCTGTGGGGTGCCGTCGCAGCGTCGTCCCTGTTGATCGGCGCGCTCGCAGGCGTGGCGCACACCTGGAACGGGCGACTGGTCGGCTGGGTGCTCGGATTCGGTGCGGGCGCCCTGGTGTCGAGCATCTCGTTCGAGTTGGCGGAGGAAGGTTTTCGCGTCGGCGGCGCGGTAGCGGTCTCGGTCGGGCTGGCGCTCGGCGCCGTGACCTTCTTCGTCGCCGACCGGGCCGTCGACCGCATCGGTGGGGGCGGGCCGACGACGGGATGGCCACTGCTGCTCGGCGCCCTCCTCGACGGCATCCCGGAGCAGGCCGTCCTCGGCATCGGCATCGCCGGGGGCGGCGCCGTCAGTCCCGCGCTGCTGCTCGCGATCTTCGTGTCGAACCTGCCGGAGTCCATCGGCTCGGCCACCGACATGCGCGCCGCCGGGCGCCCCGCGAAGCGCATCATGGCGGGCTGGGGCGCGGTCGCGCTGCTGTGCGTGGCGGCGACCGCCGCGGGTTATCAGCTCCAGGAGTTCGCCGGCGACCAGATGCGCGGCGGTATCGACGGATTCGCGGCGGGTGCCTTGCTCGTCATGCTGGTCGGTTCGATGATCCCGGAAGCCACCGAGAAGGCCCGGGAATCCGCCGGATTGGCCGCCGTCCTCGGCTTCGCCCTCGCGGCCGGGCTGTCACTCTCGTCCTGAGTGACGCGACCGGGTGCCCGATTCCGGCCGAACACGATAGGTTGCGCCCATGGTTCCCGTCTGGCACGTCGGGCCGCTCGCGGTGCCGGTGCACAGCGTGTTCGTGGCGCTCGGGGTGCTCGCGGCGATGGCGGTCTTCGTGCACGAGGCCAGAAGGCGCGCAGCGGTGAACGAACAGTCGCTGGTCGCCGCGGCGGGCGCCCTCATCGGCGGGGCCATCGGCATGCGGCTGTCCGGATGGGCGCGCCATCTCGACTTCTCCACCAACCCGAGCCTGGCCGAGGCGTGGCAGTTCGGTTCACGCAGCATCCTCGGCGGACTGCTGGGCGCCTACATCGGAGTGCTCGTCGCCAAACGCGTCGGCGGCTACCGCGGAAAGACCGGAGACCTGTTTGCGCCTGCCGTGACGCTCGGCATGGCGATCGGCCGCATCGGCTGCCATCTCACCGAGGCGCCCGGCCGCCCGACCGGCCTGCCCTGGGGCGTGCACGCATCCCCGGACACCCCGGAATGCCCGGGCTGTCTCGCCGGTCTGGCCATGCACCCGTCGTTCCTGTACGAGATCGCCTTTCAGCTCACCGCGTTCGCGGTGCTGCTCTGGCTGCGGCCGCGCATCGGCCGGCCCGGCGAATTGTTCGTCATCTACATCGCCGGTTACGCGGCGTTTCGCTTCCTGGTCGAGTTCACCCGCGCCAACGAAACCGTGTGGCTGAATCTCACTCGGCCGCAATGGTTCCTGTTGCCCTCGCTGCTCATCATCGCGGTTCGGCTGTGGTACGGCCACCGACGTGGGTACTATCGCTCACCGGCCCGCGACCAGGAAGTACCTGTATGACGTTCCCACCCTCGGAACCACCGCCGGAGGACTATCCGGAGGACGGCCGGCCGTTGGGTCCCCCGCCCGGTTACCCGCAGGGCTATCCGCCGGGACCGCCGCAGGGCTATCCGCCGGGCTACCCGCCGCCGGGATATCCGTACTACCCGGCGCCACAGCAGAAGTCCGGTATCAGCGCAGGCCTGGCGGTGCTCGGCACTCTGCTGTACATCATGGTCAACTCCGTGCTGGCCTTCGCCGCATTCATCGTCGGAGCGGAGGCCAGCAATTCCGACGCCGTGTTCGGCGGGGCCGCAGTGATGCTGCTGCTCATCGCGTTCGGTGGGGGTGCGGCACTGCTGCGGTCGAAGAACCCGAACGCCAGGGGGCTGGGGCTCGGTTTGATGATCGGCTGGGCGGTCACCTCTCTGGTCACCGTCGGTTTCTGCACCGGCATCAACCCCGAGTTGTACACGACGTGACGCCAGGGATGTCGCTGCGCGGCGACCGCATTCACCGCTACGTCACCGCCTACTGTCCTCGCTGTCACGACGAGGCACCGGAGCGGCCACTCGCCGACGTCGTCCGGCTCAACGCCTGGCTGGTCGAACGCGACGGCCGGGTATGGCTGGAGCGAGGGTGCCGCGAGCACGGTCTGGTCCGCACCCTCTACGACGAGGATCCCGAGATCCTGAGCTACCTCGAGGAGTGGACCGCGCCGACCAAGACCCATGTGCCCGACGTCGCCGGGAACTTCGACCCGGTGCCCTCGGCGTATCTGCGCGGCCTGCCCGAGATGCAGACCCAGCACACCTGCATCCTCCTCGAGGACATCGCCGAGACCTGCAATCTGCGTTGCCCCACCTGTTTCACCGATTCCTCCCCCGATCTGCGCAACGTGGTACCGGTGGCCGACGTGCTCGCGAACGTCGACCAGCGACTGGCCCGGGAGAACGGCCGCATCGACGTGTTGATGCTCAGCGGCGGCGAACCGACGCTGCACCCGGAACTCCCGCGGCTGCTCGCCGAACTGACGACTCGGCCGATCACCCGGATCCTGGTCAACAGCAACGGCATTCGGATCGCCACCGACGACGCGCTGCTCGACCTGCTCACCGAACACCGGCAACGCGTCGAGGTCTACCTGCAGTACGACGGCCAGGCTGCTGCGACCCACCGCTTCCACCGCGGCGGAGACCTGAGCCGGATGAAAGCCACTGCACTGCAGCGTCTTTCCGAGCGGGAGATCTTCACCACGCTGGTGATGACCGCGACGCTCGGGGTCAACGACCACGAGATCGGGCAGATGGTGGGGCTGGCGCTGGCCACCCCCTACGTCGGCGGGCTGACGATTCAGCCACAGTTCGGTTCCGGCCGGTCCGGACTGATCGATCCGCTCGACCGGCTCACCCACACCGGGGTGCTCAGCAGGCTGGGTCCGCAGACCGACGGACTGGTGACCTGGCGGGATCTCACCGCACTGCCGTGCTCGCATCCGCACTGCTGCTCGGTCGGTTACCTCATTCGCGACGACAGCGACCGGTGGCGCTCGCTGGTGTCACTCATCGGTCACGACGTCCTCAAGGACCGGCTCGGCCTGGTGGCCAATCGCATCGCCGACGCCGAGATCCCGCAGCAGCTTCGGGTCGCCGTGCAGGAGTCGCTCCTCGGCCTGCTCTCGGAGCAGTCGTCCCTGTCGCATCCCAAGATCGGTGACATCTGGCGGATCATCTGCGAGAGCTGCGATCTCGGCATGTCGACGATGCTGACGCTGGCATCGTCGGCACTACCCGGACGCCGCAACAAGATTCGCCGACTCCTCGGCGAACGGGTGGTGCGGCTCACCGTCAAACCGTTCATGGACATGTCCACGATGATCGAGGAGCGCCTCGTGCAGTGCTGCGTGCACGTCGGCACCAGATCGTCGCAGGACCAGTGTGCCCCGTTCTGCGCCGTGCAGGCCTGGCCCGCGCTCGGCCGGCAGCGGCTCTCCATCGCCGCGGGGCGCGAGTTGCCGTTGATCGAGCTCACCTGACGCACCGGGTCCATCCCGCGGTGATCTCGACAAACTATTTCGACGGTGAGTATTGTCGAAGGCGACTTCTTTCTGGTCGACCGGCACGAAGGCGCTCGGCGCCTTCTTTCTCCGCCCCTCGTTGACGACACAGCGTGCGGACGACGAGTTCACCATGTCTCAGGGGTCTCACCGCAAATCGAGATCGTCGGCTCTGTGGCGGTTCCGCGCGCCACCGAGTGCCGACCCCTGCGACGCGTGTCCCGAATCGTCCGAGCACCCCGATCTACGTGTGGGACGAAGGACAGGTCGCGTCCATATCCCCACGAGGTGGTCGTCGGGAGCAACCCTGACGTTAAGAAGCCAGCGCAGCTCGACGCACCGCCGACAAACCATTGCGACGGCACGAGGGGTCGGCCCGGCACCCCGATTCCGGTGGCGGGCTGAAGCTGACCCCCGCCCGAGCGGCGTCCGCTCTGGCGGGGGTCAGCCCCGGTTATCGGGACCGTGCTGTTGATGCGACCACGCCAACCGCGCGAGGAAGACCGTTACTACTGGCTGACCGCGTTCTTCGCGAGCCATGATCTGCAGGGCGTGCTGTGCCGGGCCATCGCCGCGACCATCGTCGGCCTCGGGTTGATTTCGGCCGTCCTGATCGCCAGCCCAGCCGGCCCCCAGGGTCCGTTGCACCGAGCCGTCGCGGTCGGCATCGCCGGATGCTGCCTGGCCATGGGATGGATGTGGCGCAGGCCCCGTTGGCCGACCCGCAGACAGTCGCAGGGCACCGTCGTCGTCGGCACCGTGTGCATCGCGCTCGCCTGCCTGATACAGAACGACCCGCTGGTCGGCATCCTCGGCGCAACGTCTCTGGCGATCCTGTCCGCGTTCGCCATGCTGTTCCACTCCGGCAGGCTGCTGGCCGTCCCGTGGTTTTTCGGAGGCGGTGTCCTCGCGGTCCTGGCGCCACGAATCGCCGCGGACGACGTGGCCCTCGCGGTCTGTGCGGTCGGCATGGTGCTGCTGGTCAACGTCCTCTTCGGCGTTGCCTGCCGGACGGCGATCCGGATGATCGACGACGAGCCGGGTTACGCGGGGATCGAGCCGCTCACCGGACTGCTCACCCGCGAGACGTTCGACGAGCGGATGGCCACGCTGCTCGGCGCGCGCAGCCGGGGCGACGACCGGTACCTGGTGGTCCTGGTGGTCAGCCTGGACAGCTTCTCGCTGCTCACCGGCCTGGACGGCGCGGTGACCGGAGATCGCGCCCGTGTCGCGATCGCGCAGCGCCTGCGGGAGACCGTACGGCGCGACACCGTCCTGGCCCACGTCGCGGATACCGAGTACCTGATTGCAGACCTGTTCACCAGGGCAGATCCTGAACCGCTGACCGAACGCATCCACGCCACCGTCAGGAATGCGCCGTTCCGGCTGACGGCCAGCATCGGCGCCGTCAGCACATCGCTGATGCCGCTGAGTGATCAGCCGGTGCCCGCCGTCGTCGACGAACTGCTCACCGTCGCCACGGCCGCCATGGCCACTGCCCGCAGCGCAGGTGGCAGCCGGACGGCGCTGCGGCTGTCACCGCGGTTGCACGTGCTCGACCGGCTCGACGACGAGTGGTGCTGACTTCCGGCGATTTCGGCGCGCTCACGCTCGCTGAGCGATCGTTTCCACGCCGAAATCGCTAGGAGACCGACAGCGCGATGCCGTCGAGGATGTCGTGCTCGCTGACCACCAGCTCGTCCAGTCCGGCCCGCGTGCCGAGCGCGTCGGCCAGCTCCTCGACGATGATCGCGCCGCCGCCGATGACGTCGACCCTGCCCTCGTGCATCGGCCCGAGCACCGCACGCTGCGCATGCGTCATCGTCAGCAGTTCGTCGCACACCTCGCGCAGCCGGGTGAACCCCACCCGCGAGAGATGGATGGCGTCGGAGTCGTAGGTCGTCATCTTCGCCGCGAGTGCGGCCAGCGTGGTCATCGTCCCGGCCACCCCCACCCACGTCCGCGCGCCGTCGACGGGCACCGCACGGAACGCCGCGGCCAGCCCATCGCGCACCACTTCCCGTGCGGCGGAGATCTCTTCGGCGGTCGGCGGATCGGAGTGCAGGCACCGCTCGGTGAGCCGCACGCAGCCGATGTCGGCCGAGTGACTCGCCTCCACGTCGACCCGGCCCACCACCACCTCGGTCGAGCCGCCACCCAGATCCACCACCACGAACGGCCCGCCGTCGGGATCCAGTTCGCCGACCGCGCCGCGATAGGACAGCTCGGCCTCCTCGGTGCCGCTGATCACCTCCGCGACGGCACCGGACACCACGTCGCCCAACACCTCGGCCGTCATCGCGAAGAACTCTTCCCGGTTGGCCACGTCCCGGGCCGCCGACGTCGCGACCATCCGCACCCGCTCGACGCGGTGGTCGCGCATCAGCGCGGCGTAGTCGACGAGCGCGGCCCTGGTGCGCGCCAACGCCTCCGGCGCGAACTCACCCGTGGCGTCCACGCCCTGGCCCAGCCGTACGATGCGCATCTCCCGGTGCACGTCGCGCAACCGGCCGTCGACCGGGTCGGCGATCAGCAGCCGGATCGAATTCGTGCCACAGTCCACGGCCGCGACTCTGCTCATGTCCACACCTCCGGGTCCAAGATGCCCTCCATCCCAGGTTCTGCGGCAAGCACCGCCAACGCCTCGTCACCGAACGGGTTCGTGCCGGGCCCCTTCGCCAGCGAGTGGGCGATCACCACGTGCAGGCACTTGACGCGGTCCGGCATGCCTCCGCCGGAGAACGTGGTGCCCAGCGATTCGATCGCGTCGCGCTCGGCCAGATACGACTCGTGCGCCCGCCGGTACGCCGCGGCCAACTCCGGGTCCTGCTGCAACCGTTCGGTCATCTCGCGCATCAGACCCGCCGACTCCAGCCGGCTGGCCGCCGCGGTCAGCGCCGGGTGGGTCAGGTAGTACAGCGTCGGGAACGGCGTGCCGTCGGGCAGTCTCGGCGCGGTCTTGACGACCGCCGGCGTGCCATCGGGACACCGGTAGGCGATCTCGAGCACCCCGCGGGCCTCGCGACCCAGTTGCCGCGCGACGGCCTCGAGGTCGGCGCGCTCAACCACCGGGCGGGGGTGCGGGTGGGCCCGGCGGGGGCGGTGGAAGCGGCGTCGCGCTCGGCGGAAGACCGTGCGGCGCATCGGCGATGGTGCCCCACAGCGCCGAATACCACGGCGTGCCCGGCGGCACGGTGTCCACCCGGGCGTCGGGCGCCTCCGGCACCACCGCCGACGGCGGCAGCTGCACCTGGTACGGGATGTCGCCCGGCATCACGAAGCCGAGCCGCTCCCTGGCCTGCGCGGCGACGAAGACGGGATCGGCCAGCTTCACCTTCTGCTGCTCGAGTTCGGCGATCTGCTCACGCAGCACCGCCTCGCTCGCCCGCAGCTGCTGCATCTCCGTGCGCTGCCCGAAGTAGGTCCGCACCGGGCCGGCGATCGTCAACGTCAGCACGCAGACCACAGCGGCCAGGATCGCCGCCCGCCGCGCGGCCGACCCGAACCGCTGCTCCGACTGCTGCTCCGCCGACGCCGCGATCGACTCCCGGATGGCGTCGGCCACCTCGGGTGTGGTCTCGGGGACGGACGGCTTGGCCTCGATCGCCCTGGGCTCGCGCCGCACCGGCGACGCACCGCGGGGACGGTCCCGCTTCGACTCGCCCGGCTTCGCCGGCTTCCCTGGCCGGGAAGCCGGTGACCGCCGCTTCGGGTCGGGCCGTTTCGCCTCGGGCACGTCTGTGTCAGGCCTGACCCTCGCCCACCCCGAACCGCGGGAACGCCAGATCGCCTGCATACCGCGCCGCGTCGCCGAGGATCTCCTCGATGCGCAGCAGCTGGTTGTACTTGGCGACGCGCTCGCTGCGGGCCGGTGCACCGGTCTTGATCTGCCCGCTGCCCACGGCGACCGCGAGGTCGGCGATGGTGGTGTCCTCGGTCTCGCCGCTGCGGTGACTCATCATCGTGCGGTAGCCGCTGTTGTGCGCCAGTGCCACGGCGTCGAGGGTCTCGGTGAGCGTGCCGATCTGGTTGACCTTGACCAGCAGCGCGTTCGCCGCGCCGCGGTCGATGCCCTCCTCGAGCCGCTCGGGGTTGGTGACGAAAAGGTCGTCGCCGACGATCTGGACGCGGTCGCCGATCTCGGTGGTCAGCGCCACCCAGCCGTCCCAGTCGTCCTCCGACAGCGGGTCCTCGATCGACACCAGCGGATAGGAGTCGAGCAACTCCCCGTAGAACTGCGCCATCTGCTCGGCGGTGCGGGTCTCCTTCTCGAACGCGTAACCCGTCCCGGCGGTGTAGAACTCGGTGGCGGCCACGTCGAGCGCCAATGCGATCTCGGAGCCGAGCTTGAAGCCTGCCCCCTCGATCGCCGACGAGATCAGGTCGAGTGCCGCCTTGGTGCCGGGGACGTCGGGCGCGAATCCGCCCTCGTCACCCAGGCCGGTGGACAGCCCCTGCTTCTTGAGCACCGACTTCAGCGAGTGGTACACCTCGGCGCCCCACCGCAGCGACTCCTTGAACGACGCCGCCCCGATCGGGGCCACCATGAACTCCTGGACGTCGACACCGGTGTCGGCGTGCGCGCCGCCGTTGACGATGTTCATCATCGGCACCGGGAGGATGTGGGCGTTCGGACCGCCGATGTAGCGGAACAGCGGCAGGTCCGCGGCCGTCGACGCGGCCTTCGCCACCGCCAGAGACACGCCCAGGATGGCGTTGGCGCCCAGCCGGGACTTGTCCGGTGTGCCGTCGAGATCCAGCAGCGCCTGGTCGATCAGCCGCTGGTCGTCGGCGCTCATGGTGATGACCGTCGGGCCGATCTCGTCGAGGACGGCCTCCACCGCCTTCTGCACGCCCTTGCCGCCGTAGCGCGAGCCACCGTCGCGCAGCTCGACCGCCTCGTGTTCACCGGTCGACGCACCCGAGGGCACCGCGGCCCTGGCGAAGCTGCCGTCGTCCAGCACGACTTCGACCTCGACCGTCGGGTTGCCGCGGGAGTCGAGGATCTCGCGGGCTCCGACCTGCTCGATGATGGGCACTGGCGTCTCCTTGGTATGCGGCGACCGGCTCGTTGCGCACTCAGCCTAGAGGCTTCAGATCGCGACGGCGGAACGAGGACGCGCCTAGAGCGAGCGACCCTGCGCGTAGGCGGTGGCCCAGTCCCGCACCGTCCGCGCGTACTGGTCGGAGTAGTTGTACGCACGCAGCGCGTTCATCCAGCCGCGCGGCGTCGAGAGGTCCTTGCCGCGGTAACACAGGTAGCCGGCCGCCGACAGCACGGCGTCGTCGATGTTGTCGGGGCTGACGTGGCCGTCGTTGTTGGCGTCCACGCCGTAGAGCCCCCACGTCTCCGGGATGAACTGCATCGGTCCCATGGCCCGGTCCAGCTCGGAGTCGCCGTCGAGTTCGCCGCCGTCGCTGTCGTCGATCTTCAGGTTTCCGCTGGAACCGTCGAGCTGCATCCCCCGGATCGGCGGCGTCACCTCGCCGTCGGTGGACACCATCGAGCCCCGGTAGCCGCCGTGGTGGCTCTCGACCATCCCGATCCCCGCCAGCGTCGTCCAGGACAGGTGGCAGTCGGGGTTCTCCACCTCGGCGACGCGGGCGGCGTAGGCGTAGGCCTCCAGCGCGGTCACCGGGATCTCCAGCGCATCGGCCCGTTCGGCGGCCCAGTCGTGCAACTGGTCGGCGGGCCGTCCCGAGGCGTGGGTGTCGATGGCAGGCACCGAGTCCCCCGCCGGTGGCGGGATTCCCTCTGGGATCGGTGCGCCCAGCTGCCATGAACAACTGGAAGCCATCAGCAGGGCCGTCGCGCCGATCACCGCGACAGCCCGCAGCCAACGAACTGGCGACACCGGACTCCTCAACCTGCTCTGCTGTCTCCATCGTTGCATGCGTTGCGCCGTGGTTCGCAACGCCGGTCGTGCAACGTCACCTCTCACAGACCCGTTCAAGTAGCCAGAACGCCCTGCTAAGGTGAGCCACGCCTTGCTATGGATAGGCATAGCTGGCTTACCGAATTTCCTGAAGCGAGGTTGCGTCGATGACTGCGTTCGCGGGATTTCCGGCCAGTATCCACGCCGCCGCCCCCAACGTGACATCGCAGCTGTTCGGCAGCGGTCTGATCGGTCTCCGCGAAGGCCTGGAAGCCGCAATCGTGGTGTCCATTCTGGTCGCGTTCCTCGTCAAGTCCGACCGCCGCGACGCCCTGAAATGGGTGTGGCTGGGCGTGGGCGCAGCAATCGCGATGACGATCGTCGTGTTCCTCGCCATTCAATTCTCCGCATACACGATCACCGGCCTCGGCGCCGAGGCGATCGCCGGCGTGGCGTCGCTGGTGGCGGTGGGCATCGTCACCACCATGGTGCTGTGGATGAAGAAGGCCGCCGCCGGGCTGTCCGGCGAGCTGCGCACCGGGATGACCCGCGCGCTGGAAGCCGGCGCATTCGCGGTGACGGCGCTGGCCTTCCTGGCCGTCGGGCGTGAGGGCGTCGAGACCGCGCTGTTCATGGTCGGCTTCGCCGAGGCCGAGACCGCCTGGCCACTCCTCGGACTGATCATCGGCGTCCTGATCGCCGCGGCCATCGCCTACGGCATGTACGCCGGCGCGGTCCGGATCAACCTGGCCAAGTTCTTCAAGTACACGGGCGTGTTCCTGATCGTCGTCGCCGCCGGGATCCTGTCCTACGGCATCGGGGCGCTGCAGACCGTCGGCTGGCTGCCCGGACTGGGCTCGCGCGCGTTCGACGTCAGCGCGTCGTTCAACTGGTCGGCCTGGTACGGCGAGGTCATCCAGGGCGTCTTCAACATCACCCCGTCACCGACGTGGCTGCAGCTGTTGCTGTGGCTGGCCTACCTGGTGACGGTGCTGATCGCGTTCCTGTGGCCGGTCACCAGCGCCAAGCCGGCCGCCGCACCCGCCGACTCCCCGAGTTCTCTGCCGTCCCAAACCCCGTCCGAAAGGTCCACCACGTGAACAATCTCCCCGGAGCCAGAGCCGGTATGGCCGCCGTCGCCGCCCTGCTGGCCGGCGTCTCGCTGACCAGCTGCCAAGTCAAGGACGAGGGCACCGACACCGCAGGCGGCGGCAACGGCGCGAGCGACATCACCGTCGAGGCCTCCGACAGCGAGTGCAAGCTCTCCGGCACCGAGGCCTCGACCGGCCCGAGCACCTTCGTCGTCACCAACAACGGCAACAAGGTCACCGAGTTCTACGTGTACGGCGAGGGCGACCGGGTGATGGGCGAGGTGGAGAACATCTCCCCGGGGCTGCAGCGCAAGCTCATCGTCCAGCTGACCGAGCCCGGCACCTACCAGACGTCGTGCCGCCCGGGGATGGTCGGCGACGGCATCCGCAACGACTTCACGGTCTCCGGTGAGGCCGTCCAGATCGACACCGAGGGCAAGTTCAAGGAAGCCGCGGACAGCTACAAGCGGTACGTCAACAGCCAGGCCGAGGCCCTGGTGCCCGCCGTCGAGGCGTTCGTCGCCGCGGTCAAGGCCCGCGACGTCGCGTCGGCCAAGGCGCAGTTCCCCACCTCCCGCACCTACTTCGAGCGGATCGAGCCCGTCGCCGAGTCGTTCCCCAACGACCTCGACCCGCGCATCGACCTCCGCGAGGCCGATCTCGAAGAGGGCCAGAAGTGGACCGGCTTCCACGCCATCGAGAAGGCGCTGTGGGTCACCGGTCTCACCCCCGAGACCGACAAGCTCGGCGACCAGCTGATCGCCGACGTCAAGGAACTCAACGACGGCGTCAAAGCCCCTGACTACTCGATCGATTCGACCCAGATCGCCGGTGGCGCGCAGGGTCTGCTCGACGAGATCGCGATCAGCAAGATCAGCGGCGAAGAGGACATCTTCAGCCACACCGACCTGTGGGACTTCAACGCCAACCTGCAGGGTTCGCAGACCGCGGTGTCCTCGGTGCGGCCGATCCTCGACGAGAAGGACGCCGAACTGGGCAAACGCGTCGACCAGCGCTTCGAGGACGTCGAGGCGCTGCTCGAGAAGTACCGTGAGGGTGACGGCTTCGTCTCCTACGACAAGGTGACCGAGCCGCAGCGTCAGGAGTTGTCGCGCGCGATCGACGCGCTGAGCAAGGAAGTCAGCCAGGTCCAAGGTGTCGTCGCCCAGAAGTAATCCCGAAACGCCCGTGCCGCAGGCCGAGCAGCAGAACGCCGGGCTCTCCCGGCGCAAGCTGTTCGGCGCGGCGGGGGTGACGGCGGCTGTCGTCGGTGCGGCCAGCGCGGGTGCGCTGGCCGGCCGTGCCTCAGCGGCAAGCACGTCGACCGCCGGGCTGCAGAGTCCGGTCGAATTCCGGGGCGAGCATCAAGCGGGCATCGTGACCGCGCAGCAGGATCGGATGAACTTCGTCGTCTTCGACGTCACCACCGACCGCCGCGAGGACGTCGTCGCGCTGCTCAAGCAGTGGACCGAGATGGCCGAGCGGATGGCCCGCGGTGAGGAGACCGTTGCAGGCGGCGCCGTCGACCACAACCCCTATGCCCCACCGCCGGACACCGGTGAGGCACTCGGCCTGCCCCCATCGCAGCTGACGCTCACCGTCGGGTTCGGCCCGTCGTTCTTCCGCAAGGACGGCAAGGACCGGTTCGGCATCGCCGACAAGCTGCCGAAACAGCTCGCGAAGCTGCCGAAGTTCCCGAACGAGACGATGGACCCGAACAAGAGCTACGGCGACATCTGCATCCAGGCGTGCGCGAACGACCCGCAGGTCGCGTTCCACGCCGTCCGCAACCTCGCGCGCGTCGGCTTCGGCACGGTCGCGGTGCGCTACGCGCAGCTCGGCTTCGGACGCACCAGCTCCACCACCCAGGATCAGGCGACACCGCGAAACCTGTTCGGCTTCAAGGACGGAACGGCCAATCTCAAGGCCGAGGAAACCGACAAGATCAACGAGTTCGTGTGGGTGGCCGACGGCGACGGCCCGGACTGGCTCACCGGCGGGTCGTACCTCGTCACCCGGCGGATCCGGATGCGCATCGAGAACTGGGACCGCACGACACTGCTCGAGCAGGAACGGGTGATCGGCCGGCAGAAGGGCAGCGGTGCCCCCAACGGGCTCACCGACGAGTTCGAGGAGCTCGACTTCGACCTGCGCGACGACAAGGAAGCGCCGCTGATCGACGTCGACGCGCACGTGCGCCTGGTCTCACCGGAGAACCTCGGCGGCATCGAGATCCTGCGCCGCGGTTACAACTTCACCGACGGCACCGACGGCTTCGGGCACCTCGACGCCGGGCTGTTCTTCATCGCCTTCGTCCGCGATCCCATCACCCAGTTCATCCCGATGCAGGCGGAGATGTCGCGCAAGGATGCGATGAACGAGTACATCACCCACACCGGGACGGCGATCTTCGCCTGCCCGCCCGGACTGCGCGAGCGCGACGAGTCGGCCTACTGGGGCTCGACCCTGTTCGCCTGAGCGCTGCGCGCTGAGTGTGAAACCACGGCGACATTCGGCGCCGATTCTCGCCACCACTTCACATTCGGCGAGTCAGCGCTCGGCGGTGCTCACCTCGTCGGCGGCAGGCGAATCGGCCGGTGCGGGCTCGGGCACGTCGACCGGTGACGGCTCGGGCACCTCGACCGGGCCGGGCTCGGGCACCTCGACCGGTAACGGCTCCGGGATCCGGTCCGGTGCGGGTTCGGTGTCCATCTCGACCTCCGGCTCTGCCTCGTCGTGCGCTATGTCGTCGTCCGCAACGTCTTCGTCGGCAGTGTCATCCGCATCGACGGCGTCGTCCACATCGGAGGTGGCAGCATCGGTGGTGACATCCACGTCCGGCGCGGTGTCCGACGGCCAGTACGCCCGCCATTCGTCCTCGCTCACCGCACCGAGCGCCGCGATGTCGAGCTCCTCGGGCACATCCTCGCCGCGGCGGCCCGCGGCGATGTCCCTCTCCACCCGCCGCACCGTGTCCATGAATCGCAGAGTCGCTGTGCGCAAGTCGTTCTCGGCGTCGGCATCGGCCGAGATCGTCACGGCGGTGAGTGAGACGGGGATCAGGTCGGCAGGCAGTCCCGCCTGCGTGACCCGGGCGATCACCTTCTGCGTCAACGCCAGCGCCGGCTGACCGGTCGGCACGTCGTCCATCGACGACCTGCGCGACCTGACCGCGTGCTCCTGGGCCTTGCGTTCCTCCCACTGCGCGAGCTGCTCGTCCAGCGAGATCGACTCGCCCGCCAGCACCGCGGGCACCCGGTTGCCGAGCTTGCGCACCAGCGAGTCGGCGACGTCGTCGATCGTGAACGGATGTTCCGGGGCATCCTCGGCGATCCGGGCGTGAAAGAGCACCTGCAGCAACACATCTCCGAGTTCCTCGCGGAGTTCGTCGGCGTTGCCGCTGTGCACCGCGTCGAACAGCTCGTAGGTCTCCTCGAGCAGGTAGCGCCGCAGCGAGTCGTGGGTCTGTTCGCTCTCCCACGGCCCCGCCGTGCGCAGCTTGTCCATCATGGCGACGGCGTCGACCAGTCGTTCGCCCGACTGCGCTTCCGGCGCAGCGATCAGCCGGTCACCCGCAGCCAGGCGCGCCCGGACCGCCGGATGCTCGGGATCCGACGACAGCAGCACCGGCGCGTCCTCGCCGTCGTAGGCCGGCCGTGCCGCGGGTAGCGACCACGGCACCGCGATCGGCATCTCCTCGGTGTACTGCACGTCTCCGGCGAGCATCTCGATGGCCGCGATCGGGACCAGAGCGGGTCGGCGGGGATCGACCAGCACGACTGTCATGGCGTCTGCCGTCTGTCAGTCATGGCCGGGCCACCTCCGAATTTGGTTATATCAACATCCGTCACAGCATTCCCGCTAAGCGTCAATATCAAGCCGGCGACCATCGCCACCAGTTCGAGGTCGCGGATCCGCGGCGAGCCGACCCCGGTACCGGCCCGCGGTATCGGGACCTGCACCGTCGCGGTCGTCGCCCGGTAGGACGCCGAGGGATACAGCCGTTTCAGTCGCAGCTGCGCCGAATCGGGCAACTCCAGTGGCGACACCTTCACCGTCGACCCTGAGACTCCGCTGACCTCGGTGACGCCGTACTCGCGGCACAGCAGGCGCAGCCGCGCCATCGCGACCAATCGCAGCGCCGGCTCCGGCAGCGGCCCGTACCGGTCGACCAGCTCGTCGATCACCGCGTCCACCCCGGCGTCGTCGTGCACCGCCGCGAGCCGCCGGTAGGCCTCCAGTCGCAGCCGGTCACTGGCGATGTAGTCCGGTGGCAGATGCGCGTCGACCGCGAGGTCGATCCGGACGTCCTTCGGCTCTTCCGCTGTGGCAACGGTTTTGCCGTCGGCGGCGGCCCGGTAGGCCTCCACCGCCTCGCCGACGAGCCGGACGTAGAGGTCGAACCCGACCCCGGCGACGTGTCCGGACTGCTCGGCGCCCAGCACGTTGCCCGCGCCGCGGATCTCGAGGTCCTTCATCGCCACCGCCATGCCTGCGCCGAGTTCGTTGTTCTGCGCGATGGTGGCCAGCCGGTCGTAGGCGGTCTCGGTCAGCGGCATCTCCGGCGGGTACAGGAAGTAGGCGTAACCGCGTTCCCGGCTGCGACCCACCCGGCCCCTCAGCTGGTGCAGCTGCGACAGACCGAAGGTGTCGGCCCGCTCCACGATCAGCGTGTTGGCGTTGGAGATGTCGAGCCCGGTCTCCACGATCGTCGTGCAGACCAGGATGTCGTACTCGCGGTTCCAGAAGCCCTCGACCGTGCGCTCGAGCGCCTCCTCCGGCATCTGGCCGTGGGCCACCACCACCCGCGCCTCGGGCACCAGCGCCTGCACCCGCGCGGCGGCCTGGTCGATCGTGCGGACCCGGTTGTGGATGTAGAACGCCTGACCGTCGCGCAGCAGTTCGCGCCGCAAGGCCGCCGCGACCTGCTTGTCGTCCTGCGGACCGACGTAGGTCAGCACCGGGTAGCGCTCCTCGGGCGGGGTGAGGATCGTCGACATCTCGCGGATGCCCGCCAGGCTCATCTCCAGCGTGCGCGGGATCGGGGTGGCGCTCATCGTCAGCACGTCGACGAAGGTGCGCATCGACTTGATGTGCTCCTTGTGCTCGACGCCGAAGCGCTGCTCCTCGTCCACGACCACGAGGCCGAGGTCCTTCCACGTCACCCCGGTCTGCAGCAACCGGTGGGTGCCGATCACGATGTCGACCGACCCGTCCTTCATGCCCTCGAGCACCGCCCGGGACTCGGCCGGGTCGGTGAACCGGGACAGTCCCTTGACCGTCACGGGGAACCCCGCCATCCGCGTGGTGAACGTCTGCAGGTGCTGGTCGGCGAGCAGCGTCGTGGGCACCAGCACGGCGACCTGCTTGCCGTCCTGCACGGCCTTGAACGCGGCGCGCACCGCGATCTCGGTCTTGCCGTAGCCGACGTCGCCGCAGATCACCCGGTCCATCGGCACCGGCTTCTGCATGTCGGACTTGACCTCGGTGATCGCGGTCAACTGGTCGATCGTCTCGGTGAAGCCGAACGCGTCCTCCATCTCGGCCTGCCACGGGGTGTCCGGGCCGAACGCATAACCGGGCGCGGCCTGCCGCTTGGCGTAGAGCGACACCAGTTCGCCGGCGATCTCGCGCACCGCCCGACGGGCCTTGGTCTTGGTGTTCGCCCAGTCGCTGCCACCCAGCTTGGACAGCGACGGCGCCTCGCCACCCACGTATCGGGACAGCTGGTCCAGGGAGTCCATCGGCACATAGAGCCGGTCCGACCCACCGCCGCGCTTGCTCGATGCGTACTCGAGCACCAGGTACTCGCGGCGCGCCCCGCCCACCACCCGCTCGGTCATCTCGACGAACCGGCCGATGCCGTGCTGGTCGTGCACCACGAGATCGCCTGCGGTGAGTGCCAGCGGGTCGACGACGTTGCGGCGCTTGGCGGCCAGCCGCTTGCCCTCCGGCGCGGTGACGCGGTTACCGGTCAGGTCGGTCTCGGTGATGATGACCAGGTTCGACCCCGGGAGGACGACGCCGTCGTGCAGCGGACCCCGGAGCACGCCGACCACGCCGGCCTTCGGCTCCGCACCGGGTTCGAGCATCCCCGCGGGAGTGTCGGCATCGGCGAGCTGTTCGCACACCCGGTGGGCGGTGCCGGTGCCGGGGGTGACGATCGCGGCGTGACCACCGGTCGCCACATGAGCGCGCAGCATCGCGAAGATCTCGCTGACCGTCGAGTGCTGCCGGGCCGATGGCGCCGACCGGACGTCCAGCGCGATCGCCGACTCGTCGGACAGCTGGCTCAGCGTCCACCAGGGATGGCCACCCGCCCGGGCGCCCTCGGCCACGTCCTCGAGCTGCAGGAACCCCGACGCGCCGAGTTCCTCCAGGTCGATCGGCGCGTCACCGCCGACCGCCGCCGTCGACCACGACGCCTCCAGGAACTCCCGGCCCGTCTTGATCAGGTCGGCCGCGCGAGTGCGCACCTTTTCCGGGTCGCACACCAGTACCGGCGTGCCCGCGGGCAGGTGATCGGCCAGCGAGGAGAGCTCGCCGGGCCGCAGCACCGGCAGCAGCGCCTCCATGCCGTCGACGGGGATGCCCTCCGCGAGCTTGGCCAGCATGTCGGGCACGCCTCCGGGCACCGCGTTCTCCAGGCGGGGATGGTCAGCGGCGATCTTGGCGGCCCGTTCGCGGACATCCGCGGTCATCAGCAGTTCGCGGCACGGCACGGCGATCACCGCGTCGACGTCGATGTCAGGGATCGATCGCTGGTCGGCGACGGCGAACATCCGCATCTCCGAGACCTCGTCGCCCCAGAACTCGACGCGCACCGGATGTTCGGCGGTGGGCGGGAAGAGGTCGAGGATGCCGCCGCGCACCGCGAACTCGCCGCGCCGCGCGACCATGTCCACCCGGCTGTAGGCCAGGTCGACCAGCCGGGCCACCAGTCCCTCGAAGTCGAGCTCGGCGCCGACGGTCAACGTCACCGGCTCCACCTCGGCGAGGCCGGGCGCCATCGGCTGCACCAGCGACCGCGTCGTCGTCACCACGATCCGCAGCGGCGGGCCGAGCCGGGCGTCGTCCGGGTGGGTCAGCCGGCGCAGCAGCATCATTCGCGCGCCGACAGTGTCCACCCCTGGTGACAGCCGTTCGTGGGGCAGCGTCTCCCACGAGGGGAACAGGGCGGCGGCGTCCCCGAGATAGCCGCGCAGTTCTGCGGTCAGGTCGTCGGCCTCGCGGCCCGTCGCGGAAACCACCAGCAGCGGGCCGTCCTGCGCCAGCGCCGCCGCCACCAGCACCCGGGCACTGGCCGGACCGACCACGGCGAGCCGCTCGGGCCGTTCGGCCGCGCGGCGGGTGAGGTCGGCGAGCGCCGGATCGCGCAACGCCAACGAGATGAGCCCCGCGATCGGGGTTTCGACATGGGTGGGCCCCGAAGAGGTCATGATGCATCCATCCTAGGCAACGCCCGTCGGGCACGTTGTCCGTGCACCTACCCCGTTTCGACGGGTGTCAACTCGCCGGCGGCAGCGTGGTGTCGCTACCCCTCGTCGTCCTGCAGCCTGGGGTCGGCCTCGAGATGGGTCAGGCCGTTCCACATCAGGTTCACCAGGTGCGCGGCGACGACTTCCTTCTTCGGTTCCCGTGTGTCCAGCCACCACTGGGCCGTCATCGACACCGAGCCGACGAGTGCCTGTGCGTACAGCGGCGCCAACTCGGGATCGAGGCCGCGGCGGGAGAAGTCACCGGCCAGGATCGAGCTCACCTGGTTCACCGCGTCGTTGAGCAAGGTCGAGTAGGTGCCCGACGTGATCGCGGCCGGCGAGTCGCGGATCAGGATGCGGAACCCGTCGGTGCGCTCCTCGACGTAGGTCAGCAGCGCCAGGGCGACCCGTTCGACGCGCACACGGGAGCGGTTGTTGGTCAGCGAGGAGGTGATGCCGTCGAGCAGTGCGGACATCTCCCGGTCGACGACGACCGCGTACAGGCCCTCCTTGCCGCCGAAGTGTTCGTAGACCACCGGCTTGGAGACGTTCGCCCGCTGCGCGATCTCCTCGATGGAGGTGCCCTCGTAGCCACGCGCAGCGAACAGCGACTTCGCGATCTCGATGAGTTGCTGGCGCCGCTCACTGCCGGTCATCCGGGCGCGGGGTGCACGCACTTCCTTGTCGGGTGCTGCCACGATGCTCAGGGTAGCCGCTGGCCTGTGTCGACTAGAGTCTCCAGGTGATCTTTCCGTCGTGGTGTAATCGGCAGCACCTCTGATTTTGGTTCAGATAGTTCAGGTTCGAGTCCTGGCGACGGAACAATTCTCGGCGGCGGGCGTGCGAACGGCGCGACGAGCGACGTGTCGACCGACAGACATCCGCTTTCGCGAGAAGAGGGGACGGCGATGACGGTGCACGGCGAAGCCGCGGTGCTGGTGCTGGCAGCGGGCGCGGGCACCCGCATGCGGTCCGACACCCCCAAGGTGCTGCACACCCTCGGCGGGCGCAGCATGCTCTCCCACGTCCTGCACACCATCGCCAAGGTCGCCCCGCAGCACCTCGTCGTCATCCTCGGCCACGACCGCGACCGGATCGCGCCTGCGGTCACCGCGCTGGCCGAGGACCTCGGTCGTCCGGTCGACATCGCCGTACAGGACCAGCAGCTCGGCACCGGCCACGCCGCCGACTGTGGGCTGTCGGCACTGCCCGACGAGTTCGCCGGCGTCGTCGTCATCACCTCGGGGGACGTGCCGCTGCTGGACGCCGACACCCTCGCCGACCTGCTGTCCGCCCACAGCACGGAGGCCGCCGCGGCCACCGTGCTGACCACCACGCTGCCCGACCCCACCGGTTACGGCCGGGTGCTGCGCACCCAGGACCACGAGGTCACCCGCATCGTCGAGCAGTCCGACGCCAGCCCGTCGCAGCTGGCGATCCGCGAGGTCAACGCCGGTGTGTACGCCTTCGACATCGGCGCCCTGCGTTCGGCACTGCGCCGGCTGCGGTCAGACAACGCCCAGCACGAGCTCTACCTCACCGACGTCGTCTCGATCCTGCGGCAGGACGGCCTGGTGGTGCGGGCCCGCCACGTCGACGACAGCGCCCTGGTCGCGGGCATCAACGACCGCGTCCAGCTGGCCGCGCTGGGCGCCGAGCTGAACCGCCGCATCGTGGCCACCCACCAGCGGGCCGGCGTGACCGTCGTCGACCCCGCCACCACGTGGATCGACGTCGACGTGACCATCGGCCGGGACACCGTCATCCAGCCGGGCACCCAGCTGCTCGGCGCCACCAGCGTGGGCGGCCGCTGCCAGATCGGCCCGGACACCACCCTGGCCGACGTCACCGTCGGCGACGCGGCATCGGTGGTGCGCACCCACGGTTCGCAGGCGGCCATCGGATCGGGCGCGACCGTCGGACCCTTCAGCTATCTGCGGCCCGGCACCGTGCTCGGCGCAGCGGGCAAGCTCGGCGCGTTCGTCGAGACCAAGAACGCCACCCTGGGCGCGGGCACCAAGGTGCCCCACCTCACCTACGTCGGTGACGCCGACATCGGTGAGAACACCAACATCGGCGCGTCCAGCGTGTTCGTCAACTACGACGGCGAGAACAAGAGCCGCACCACCATCGGTTCGCACGTGCGGACCGGCTCGGACACCATGTTCGTCGCGCCGGTCACCGTGGGCGACGGCGCCTACACCGGCGCGGGCACCGTGGTCCGCGAGGACGTGCCGCCGGGTGCGCTCGCGGTGTCGGCGGGCCCGCAGCGCAACATCGAGGGCTGGGTGATCCGCAAACGGCCGGGATCGGCCGCCGCCGACGCCGCGGCCGCAGCACACGAGGCCGCCGAGCGCGCCGCCGACCGACAGGACGACGCCCAGGGGTCGTGATCTCGACCCCTTCTGTTGGCGATCCGGCAACCCGGCAGCGCATCTGCAGGACCGCTACGTACGATTGGGCCGACATCGACCCCCGACCGGCAGAGGCGCACAGTGGGCACCGAGTGGACCGACAACCGCAAGAACCTGATGCTCTTCTCGGGCCGCGCGCATCCCGAACTCGCCGAGCAGGTGGCCAAGGAGCTCGACACCCCGGTCACCGCGCAGACCGCGCGTGACTTCGCCAACGGCGAGATCTTCGTCCGCTTCGACGAGTCCGTGCGTGGCTGCGACGCCTTCGTGCTGCAGTCCCATCCCGCGCCGCTCAACACGTGGCTGATGGAACAGCTGCTGATGATCGACGCGCTCAAGCGCGGCAGCGCCAAGCGGATCACGGCGATCCTGCCGTTCTACCCGTACGCCCGGCAGGACAAGAAGCACCGCGGACGTGAACCGATCTCGGCCCGGCTCGTGGCCGATCTGCTCAAGACCGCGGGCGCGAACCGGATCCTCACCGTCGATCTGCACACCGACCAGATCCAGGGCTTCTTCGACGGGCCGGTCGACCACATGCGGGCGCAGAAGCTGCTGACCGGGTACATCGCCGAGAACTACGCCAACCACGACATGGTGGTGGTCTCCCCCGACTCCGGCCGCGTCCGCGTGGCGGAGAAGTGGGCCGACGCGCTGGGCGGCGTCCCGCTGGCCTTCATCCACAAGACCAGGGATCCACTGGTGCCGAACCAGGTGGTGTCCAACCGCGTGGTCGGCGACGTGCGCGGCAAGACCTGCGTGCTGACCGACGACATGATCGACACCGGCGGCACCATCGCCGGCGCGGTGAAGCTGCTCAAGCAGGACGGTGCGGGCGACGTGATCATCGCGGCGACCCACGGTGTGCTGTCCGATCCTGCGCGCGAGCGGCTGGCTGACTCCGGTGCCCGCGAGGTCATCGTCACCAACACCCTGCCGATCGGCGAGGACAAGCAGTTCCCCCAGCTGACGGTGCTCTCGATCGCACCGCTGCTGGCGAACACCATCCGCGCGGTGTTCGACAACGGTTCGGTGACCAGCCTGTTCGACGGGTCGGCCTAGATGGCGCAGACCGCCACCGTCTATCACAACCCGCGGTGCAGCACGTCGCGTAAGACGCTGGATCTGTTGCGGGACAACGGCATCGAGCCGACGATCGTGCAGTACCTGAAGACGCCGCCGTCACGCGACGAGCTGGCCGCACTGATCCGCGATGCGGGCATCGAGGTGCGCGCAGCGGTGCGCAAGCGCGAATCGCTCTACGGTGAGCTGAATCTGGCCGACGCGACCGACGAGGAACTACTCGACGCCCTCGCCGAGCACCCGATCCTCATCGAGCGGCCCTTCGTCGTCACCGCGAAAGGCACCCGGCTGGCCCGGCCGATCGACACGGTGCGCGAGATTCTGTGACCGCCCGCCGCCGCTGCGTGGCGGCAACGCTCGCGCTGATCACCGTCGCCGCCGTCGGCTGCGGCGCGGAAACCCCTGACTACGAAGCGGTCTGGTCGACGACGAGCACCACCTCGGCGGCCCCGACGAGCACCGAGGCGCCGGTGCCGCTGTCGCAGTACCTGGCGGGCATCGGGGTCGAGGGCAAACCGGTGGCCCCCGACCGGCTGCCGGACCTCACGGTCACGCTGCCGACGCCCCCGGGCTGGAAGCCCTACACCAATCCCAACTTCGAGCCCGGCACCCGCACCATCGCCAAGGGCGACACCTACCCGATCGCGATGCTGGTGGTGTTGGAGCTCAAGGGAGACTTCGACGCCGCCGAGGCGGTCAAGCACGGCACGGGTGATGCGGAGCTGTCGGAGAACTTCAAGCGCCTCAACGCCTCCGAGAAGAACTGGCGAGGATTCCCGTCGTCGATGATCGAGGGCAGCTACGACCTCAACGGTCAGCGGATGCAGAGCTACAACCGCATCGTGATCGCCACCGGATCGCCACCGGCCAACCAGCGCTACCTGGTTCAGCTCACCGTCACCAGCTTCGCCGACGAGGCCCAGGCGCAGGGCAAGGACATCGAGACCATCATCTCCGGGTTCACCGTCGCCCCCAAGCCGGCAGCACCCAAGTGACCGCGGCCCGCTGAGCCGACGTCTATAGGGTGGTGGCCATGACTGGTTGGACCGCTGCCGAATTGCCCTCCTACACCGGCAGGACGGTCATCGTGACCGGCTCCAACAGCGGTCTGGGGCTGATCACCGCCCGCGAGCTGGCACGTGCCGGTGCGTCGGTGGTGCTCGCCGTCCGCAACACCGCCAAGGGCGACGAGGCGGCTGCGGGCATGACCGGCGACGTCACCGTCCGCAAGCTCGACCTGCAGGATCTGGCGTCGGTGCGGGAGTTCGCCGCCGGTGTCGACGCGGTGGACGTCCTGGTGAACAACGCCGGCATCATGGCGGCGCCGTATGCGCAGACCAAGGACGGCTTCGAGAGCCAGATCGGCACCAATCACCTCGGCCACTTCGCACTGACCAACCTGCTGCTGCCCAAGATCACCGACCGGGTGGTCACGGTGTCGTCGATGATGCACTGGATCGGCCGCATCAACCTCAAGGATCTGAACTGGAAGGCCCGGCCGTACTCCGCCTGGCCGGCCTACGGTCAGTCCAAGCTGGCCAACCTGCTGTTCACCACCGAACTCCAGAACCGTTTGCAGCGGTCCGGGTCCGCTGTGCGGGCGGTGACCGCCCACCCCGGGTACAGCGCGACGAACCTGCAGGGCCGTAGTGGCCGCAAACTGGGCGATGCGCTGATGTCGATCGGCAACCGGTTGGCCACCGACGCCGACTTCGGGGCCCGTCAGACGCTCTATGCGGTGTCGCAGGACGTCCCGGGCGACAGTTTCGTCGGGCCAAGGTTCTCGATGACGGGCCCGACCCGGTCGGTCGGACGAAGCCCGCTGGCCCGCAACAAGGACACCGCAGCAGCCCTGTGGGAGCTGTCCGAGCAGCTCACCGGAACCGCGTTTCCCCGCTGATTTCTCTCTGACCAGCGGCTTGCGCTACCCTGGGCGAGCGTCACGGCGAGGGCGGCCGGCATGTCGGCCACCGTTATCGACGGGAACACGCGTCATCACCGATGCGGCCCCTGCTGTGCGATGAATTCCCTCGACCAGCACAGGAGCACCGCACATGGCCAAGAAGTCGGCCTCTTCGAACAATCTGACCGCATCGGTCCGTACCGCCACCGGCAAGGGCGCATCGCGTCGCGCTCGCCGTGAGGGCAAGGTCCCGGCCGTTCTGTACGGCCACGGCACCGATCCTCAGCACCTCGAGATCGACGCCCGCGACTTCGCGGCCGTGTTGCGGCACTCCGGCACCAACGCGGTGCTGAGCCTCGACATCGAGGGCACCGAGCAGCTCGCACTGACCAAGTCGCTGGAGATCCACCCGATCCGCCGCAACATCCAGCACGCCGACCTGCTGGTGGTCCGCCGCGGCGAGAAGGTGACCGTCGAGGTCAACATCGTGATCGAGGGCGAGGCCATCCCCGGCACCCTGGTGACGCAGGAAGCCAACACGATCGAGATCGAGTCGGACGTGCAGGCCATCCCCGAGCAGATCACCGTCTCGGTGGAGGGCGCCCAGGCAGGCACCCAGTTCACCGCGGGCCAGATCGAGCTGCCCAAGGGCGTCGCCCTGATCACCGATCCCGAGGCGCTCGTGGTCAACGTCGTGGCCGCGCCCACCGCCGAGGACCTCGAGTCCGAGGGCGGCGGCGCGTCGATCGACGAGCAGGCCGCGGAGTTCGTCGAAGCCGTCGAGGAGGCCGAGGGCGAGGCCGGCGAGGGCGACGAGGCCCCGGCCGAATCCGCCGAGTAGGCGGTCGACTCACCTCTCATGGCCGAGCCGCTGCTGGTGGTGGGCCTGGGCAATCCCGGGCCCACCTACGCCAAGACCCGGCACAACGTGGGCTTCATGGTCGCCGACCTGCTCGCGGGACGGATGGGGTCGGGCTTCAAGGTGCACAAGAAGTCCGGCGCCGAGGTCGTCACCGGCCGGCTCGGCGGCCGGTCGGTGGTACTGGCCAAGCCCCGTTGCTACATGAACGAGTCGGGGCGCCAGGTGGGCCCGCTCGCCAAGTTCTACTCGGTGGACCCCGCCGACGTGGTGGTGATCCACGACGAGCTCGACATCGACTTCGGTCGTATCCGGCTCAAGTTCGGCGGCGGCGTCGCCGGCCACAACGGGCTGAAGTCGGTGTCGGCGGCGCTGGGCAGCAACGGGTTCCAGCGCGTTCGCGTCGGGATCGGCCGCCCGCCCGGACGCAAGGATGCGGCGGCCTACGTGCTCGAGGCGTTCACCACCGCCGAGCGCGCCGAGGTGCCGACGATCTGCGAGCAGGCCGCCGACGCGACCGAACTCCTGCTCCTGCACGGCATCGAGCCGGCGCAGAACACCGTCCACGCCTGGTAGCGGCTGTCAGCGCCCGCGGATCCCGCTGTCGACCACCTTCACCGGCTTGTGCGGGAACCGTCGTTCGGCGTGCGCCTTGGCTGCCGAATTCGGGAGCACGTACAGCGTTTCGCGCTTCTCCTGCAACGGCTTGAGCACCAGGTCCATGAATCCTTTCCGGTCCTCGAGGTAGGGCTCGATGACGTCTTCGCCCGCCGGACACACGGCGAGGCAGTAGGCCGCCTTGTAGTTGGCCTTGAACGACAGGCTCTGCCACATCGAGGCGTTCTCCGAATCGCTGACGCGCGAGCGGAAGTCGTCGGCGTCGGTGCTGTCGGCGATGGTCTGCGCCCAGTCGGTGAAGCCGCCCATGAACTCGCGGTAGTTGTGCACCGAACATGCGACGAAGTCGAAGGCGCCGTCTTTACCGATGGCGCCGACCGGGCAGGCCGCGACGCAGAGTTTGCACTCCAGGCACGGTGAATAGTCCAGCGGCGAGCCGTATTCGGTGATCTCGGCGTCGAGCAGGATCGTCGCCAGCAGGATGAAGTTGCCGAACTTCGGGTGGATGACGTTGCGGTGGATGCCCATCACGCCCAGTCCCGCCGCGACGGCGACCGGCTTGTGCGCCACCACCCAGATGCGGCCGGGGAATTTGTCCATCTCCATCGGGAACGTCGCCGACGGGTTGAGCGCCCGGTGGCCGGCGTCCTCCAGCGCACGGGTGATCCGGTGCGCCGCTTCGTTGATGATCTCGCCGCTGCGGTGGAACTCCTGGTTGGCGACGCTGCGCGCCGTCGACCGGACGTTGTCGCGGTTCATCCGCACCACCAGCGAGATGTAGCTCCTGACGCCGGGCAGCGCCGCCTCGACGTGCTCGACCTCCGAGGCCAGCTCCGGGTTGGCGACACTGGCGAAGGCGACGTCGTCGGCGCCCGCGGCCAGACACACCTCGCGCAGCCAGCCGGCGTCGACGGCGCCGGGCTTCTCCCGCTTCCGTGCCAGCACCGCCCGCACGGTCGGATGGTCGGCGATCCGCGCAGGGGGCTTCAGCATGAAGCTGAGTATAGCGATAAATACTCAGCCTGCCAGGCGGGCCGTCAGCCGCCCGTGCGGCGGGCGTAGGCGCGCAGCGCGACGGGCGCGATGATCGCGGTCAGCAGCACCGACCACAACACCGTCGCGAGCACCGGATGGTGCAGCGGCAGCTGAGCTTCGGGCGCCGCAGGCGGCCCGTTGCCCCACAGTTCCCGCATCGCCTGCGCCAGCGACGACACCGGATTCCACTCGGCGATCACCCGCAACCAGTGCGGCATCGGCCCGGTCGGCACGAAGGTGTTCGCGAGGAAGGTGATCGGGAAGAGCACGGTGAACATCACACCGTTGACGGCCTCCACCGATCGCATCAGCGAGCCCACCAGGATGCCGAACCAGATGATGCCGAACCCGAACACCAGCAGCAGCACGAACGCGAGCACCGCCTCACCGACGCCGCCGCGGATCCGCCAGCCGATCGCCAGGCCCGTCACCGCCATCACCACGACCCCGATGGACGAGTGCACCAGGCTCGCGACGCTCCGCCCGATCAGGACCGACGACCGGTGGATGGGCAGCGACCGGAACCGGTCGATGATGCCCTTCTCGACGTCGGCGGTGATGCCCGAGGCAACGACGAACGCGGAGAACACGATGGTCTGCGCCAGGATGCCGGGCAGCAGGAACTCGCGGTAGGACGCGCCGCCGGTGTCGGTGATCGACGCGCCGAACACGAACGCGAAGAGCAGCACGAACATGATGGGCTGCGCGGTGACGTCGCTCAGCATCTCCGGCATGCGCTTGGTGTGGATCATGTTGCGCTTGACCATGATCCAGGACTGCTGCGCGATGTTGGTCGGGTGCGTGAGGGGCCGCTGCGCCTCGACCTCTGTACGCGATGCGACGGCTGTCATGCCTCGACTCCTCCTCGCTCGGTCATGCGCTGGCCTCCTCTTCGGTGCGGTGCCCGGTCAGCGACAGGAAGACGTCGTCGAGACTGGGCCGGGACAGCCCGATGTCGTCGACGGCGATGCCGCTGTCGCGGAGCCAGCCTGCGACGCGGATGACGTCGTCGAGCCCGTCCGCGGAGGCGGTGACCTGGCGGGCCCCGGCCTCGACGAACACCTCGGCGCCGGTGCGGGCCAGCAGTTCCTGCGCCGCCGCCAGGTCGTCGGCCTCGGTCACGGTGACCACCAGGCTCGCATTGCCGGCCTGGCGCTTGAGCTCCAGCGGCGATCCCTCGGCGATGATGCGACCCCGGTCGACGACGACGATGTTGTCCGCGAGCTGGTCCGCCTCCTCCAGGTACTGGGTGGTGAGCAGCAGCGTGGTGCCCTGCTCGACGAGGCCGCGCAGCACGTCCCACAGATCGCTGCGGCTGCGCGGGTCGAGGCCGGTGGTCGGCTCGTCGAGGAAGAGCACCGGCGGCGACGCGAGCAGGCTGACGGCGAGGTCGAGGCGGCGACGCATCCCGCCGGAGTAGGACTTGACCACCTTGTCGGCGGCGTCGGCGATGGAGAACCGCTCCAGCAGTTCATCGCCCAGGCGGGTGATCTCCCTGCGCCGGATGCCGTAGAGGCCGCCGATCATCCGGATGTTCTCGCGGCCGGTGAGCAGTTCGTCGACGGTGGCGACCTGACCGGTGAGCCCCATGTTGCGCCGCACCGCGTCCGGTTGCCGCAGCACGTCATAGCCGGCGACGCGGGCCGTCCCGCTGGTGGGCTCGGTGAGCGTGGTCATCATGCGGACCGTCGTGGTCTTGCCCGCGCCGTTCGGCCCGAGCAGTCCCAGCACGGTGCCCGGCGGGACGGCGAAGCTGACGTGGTCGACCGCGGGCGGGACGACCGCGGGATCCCCGAACTGCTTCACCAGGTCGATCGCTTCGATGGCCGGTGTCATGTCAACGACGGTATCGGTGATCACCGACACCCCGTTACCCGTGGGCGGCCCGAGGGTTAGGTGACCAGCGAGACCGAGTTGGCCCGGCGCAGCTTGCCCGACGGCGTCTTCGGGATGGTGCCGGGCCCGAGTACCACGACGTTGCGCGGACGCACGTCCACCTCGGTCACCACCTCGTGGGCGACCTGGTGCTCGATGCGGCGCACCTCGAGCGGGTCCTGCCAGGCGTTGGACTCGACCGCGACGGCGAACGTCTCACGCGAATGGCCGGCGTCCAGCCGGACGGCGACGGCACAGCCCGGCCGCACGCCTTCCACGCGGCCGGCGGCCCGCTCGATGTCGGTCGGATAGATGTTGCGCCCGGCCATGATGATGACGTCCTTGACGCGGCCGCAGACCACGACGTGGCCCTCTTCGGTCAGGTAGCCGAGGTCGCCGGTGTCGTACCAGCCGTGCTCGTCCTGCGCGGGGACGAATCCGCCCATGGTGATGTAGCCGGGGGTCAGCGGTTCGCCGCGCAGCTCGATGACGCCGACGCCGCGAGCGGGCATCACGTTGCCCTGCTCGTCGATGATGCGGGCCTCGAGCCCCTCGAGCAGCGGGCCGAGTGTGGCCAGCCGCTTGGTGTTGCCCTTGGTGGCGGTCACGGCCCGTCGCAGGGCGGCCAGCAGATCGGCGTCCACCTCGTCGACCACCAGGCCGGCGCCGCATTCGGAGAACGACACCGCCAGCGTCGTCTCGGCCATGCCGTAGGCGGGCAGGATCGCCTCGGCGCGCAACCCGAACGGCTTGCCCGCGTCGATCAGGTCCTCGACGTCGGCCGGTTCCACCGGCTCGGCGCCCGACAGCGCGAAGCGCAGCGTCGACAGGTCGAACTCGCCGGGCGTCGCCTGCCGGCGCAGCCGCTTGGCCAGCAGCGCGTAGGCGAAGTTCGGCGCGGCCGTCATCGTGCCCTTGTACTTGTCGATCAGCCGGGCCCACAGCAGTGTGTCGCGCAGGAAGTCCATCGGCGTGACCTTGACCAGCTCGGCGCCGAAGTACATCGGGATGGTGAGGAAGCCGACCATGCCCATGTCATGGAAGCAGGGCAGCCAGCTGACCATGACGTCCTTCTCGACGTCGTACTCGGCGCCGATGAACATCGCCTCGGCGTTCGAGTGGATGTTGCGGTGGGTGATCTGCACGGCCTTGGGCGACCCCGTCGAACCCGACGTCAGCTGCATCAGCGCCAGGTCGTCCTCGCCGACCTCGACGGGGTCGATCGGCTCCGACGCCAGCAGCTCGGCGACGGTCAGGACCGTGATGCCCTTCTCCTCGAGCACCGGGATGGCCACGTTGAACGGCTCGGACACGATCACGGCCTTGGCCTCGATCATGCCGATCACCATCATGGTGTCCTCGGCCCACAGCGCCAGGTCGGTGCGCGGGGTCGGCTGGTGCAGCATGGTCAGGCTCGCGCCACGCATCCACAGCCCCTGCGCGGTCGGCGCGATCTCGACGGGGAAGCCGGCGAGCACGCCCACGGCGTCGCCCAGTCCGACACCGGCCGCGGCCAGCCCACCGGCGATGCGCCGCGCCCGCTCGTGCACCTCACCCCAGGTGTGCCGGACCGGCTCGTGCGGCTCGCCGGTCACCATGCCGGTGGTGACGGTGCGGGCGTTGCGGTACATCTTGTCGGTGAACCTGCTCACGACATCCTCCTCGGGACCGGCGACATCGCCCGGATTCTCATGCTCCGCCAGTGAGCAGACGCTGCCGAGCAGGCGCGCATACACAATTCAGGAGCGGTTTCATCTCGAAACGGTGATGCATTGGAAAACCCGGGCGCGGTAGCGACGACGCCCTCGAGGGTGCCTGCCGCGCGGCTGCGAGGCCACCCGCCGACGTGCCCGGCAGGTAAAGGTCGTGCGCCCGATGCTTGACCGTGAGTTTTCACCGCCAGTCATCTTAGAAGACCCTTAAGTAACCGACAAACCGCAGCGCCGAATGAGGCCTGGGTCACAGTTTGCGGTGTCAAATACGACCCAACCGCTCAGCCCGACGGGGTCGGCGCGGGCACCAACCGGGCCCCGTGCACCGGCCCGCTGGCCACCCGCACGGTCCGGCAGACGCCGGCGCCGGCCAGCCGGACACCGATGTCGACCGCCGCCGCCGCCGACTCGCACAGGAACGCACAGGTCGGACCCGAGCCAGACACCAGGCCGGCAAGCGCGCCGGCTTCGCGACCAGCCCGCAGCGTGCGCCGCAGACCCGGGTACAGGCTCAGCGCCGCGGCCTGCAGGTCATTGCCCAGCAGGGGAGCCAGCTCGGCGGGGTCGCCGGAGGCCAACGCCGAGAGCAGCGGCTCGGGATCGTCCAGCCGCGGCGGCGCCTCGCGCTGGTCGTCCGCCGCCGCACGCAGCCGGTCGATCTCCCGGAAGACCTTGGGGGTCGACAGGCCCTTGTGGGCGAACGCGAGGACCCAGTGGAAGGTGTTGCGCGCGAGTACCGTCGCGAGTTCCTCGCCACGGCCGGTGCCCAGCGCCGTCCCGCCGTGCAGGGCGAACGGCACGTCACTGCCCAGCGTGGCGGCCAGCGCGTGCAGGTCGCGGCGCGGCACCCCCAGCTCCCACAGGGCGTTCATCGCCACCAGTACGGCCGCTGCGTCCGCGCTGCCGCCCGCCATGCCGCCCGCCACCGGTATCGCCTTCTCGATCGAGATCGCCACGTCGGGGGCGCGTCCGACGTGTTCGGCGAGCAGTTCGGCGGCCTGCCACGCCAGGTTCCGCTCGTCGAGGGGCAGCCCCTCGGCACCCTCGCCCGCGATCTCCAGCGACTGCACGTCGGCGTTGCGCACGGTGATCTCGTCGACCAGCGACACGGCGTGGAAGACGGTGGTGAGGTCGTGGTAGCCGTCCTCGCGCAGGTCACCGACGCCAAGATAGAGGTTGACCTTGCCTGGTGCGCGCACGGTCACCGAACCCGTGGGGACCCACTGAGATGCGGTGTTGCCGTCGGCCACCGCACGACACTAACGCCGCGGGCCGGCCCGGAGAACCTAGGCTTCCCCATATGCTCGCGCGCGGCGACAAGGTGGCGTCCTACGTCGTCGACGAACCGCTGGGCCGCGGCGGGTACGCCGAGGTCTACCGGGTGCGCACCGACGCAGGCGTCGACGTGGCGCTCAAGATGCTCGACGAGCATCACCGCAGGCCCGCCGACCTCGGCCGGCTGCAGCGAGAGTTCGGGTTCGCCCGCGCGGCCGACCACCCGCACGTGGTGAAGGTCTACGAGGCCGGACCGCACTGGCTCACCATGGAGATCGTCGGCGGCGGAACGGCGATGACCCTGCCCCGGATGGACGACCGGCTGACGGCCTTGGCTCAGATCGCCGGCGCGCTGGACCACACACACCGTCAGGGAATCGTGCACTGTGACGTCAAACCCGCCAACATCCTTGTGCGTGAGCCCTTTTCACCGACAAATGCGGTGCTCGTCGACTTCGGCGTCGCGCACTCGATGGCCGACGACGCCGCCCGCCACCCGACCCGCGTCGAGGCGTCGCTGCCCTACTCCGCACCGGAGCTGCTGCGAGGAAGGACGCCGACACCGGCGGTCGACGAGTACGCGCTGGCGTGCACCGCGGTCGAGATGATCACCGGCGCAACGCCCTTCACCGCGAGCACCTCGCTCGGCCTGGTCGACTTGCATCTGAACTCCCCGCCACCGCGGCTGGCGCGGCGGATCGCCTGGATCCCGCACGCGTTCGACTCGGTCATGGCCAAGGCGCTGGCGAAGGATCCCGAGCTGCGCTACGACTCGTGTTCGGAGATGATCCGGCTGATCACCCGCACGCTGCGGTGAACGGCGTCCGCCCGCCGACTTAACGCAGCTTTAACTGGCGTCAAGTTCCGCTTTACACGGCCGGGGCTAACTTCGGGCGTATGACCGCGACCGCGCCGTACGACAACTCCGCACTCGCGCATGAGGAGGAAGGCTACGAGAAGGGCCTCAAGCCGCGGCAGCTGCAGATGATCGCCATCGGCGGCGCCATCGGCACCGGCCTGTTCATGGGCGCCGGCGGCCGGCTCAACAGCGCCGGACCGGGCCTGTTCATCGTGTACGCGATCTGCGGCGTCTTCGTCTTCTTCATCCTGCGCGCACTGGGTGAGCTTGTGCTGCACCGCCCTTCGTCGGGATCGTTCGTCTCCTACGCGCGTGAGTTCCTCGGCGAGAAGGCCGCATATGTGGCCGGCTGGATGTACTTCTTCAACTGGGCCTGCACGTCGATCGTCGACGTCACCGCCATCGCGCTCTACATGCACTACTGGGGCGCGTTCGAGGCGATTCCGCAGTGGACCATCGCACTGATCGCGCTGGTGATCGTCCTGAGCGTGAACATGATCTCGGTCAAGTGGTTCGGCGAGATGGAGTTCTGGGCGGCGCTGATCAAGGTCGTCGCGCTCGTCACCTTCCTGATCGTCGGCATCGCCTTCCTGGCGGGCCGCTTCTCGATCGAGGGCCAGACCACCGGTCCCTCGGTGATCGCCGACAACGGCGGCATCCTGCCGACCGGCATCCTCCAACTGGTGATCATCACCTCGGGCGTCATCTTCGCCTACGCCGCAGTCGAATTGGTGGGCACCGCCGCAGGCGAGACCGAGGATCCGCCCAAGGTGATGCCCAAGGCGATCAACTCCGTCATCTTCCGGATCGCGGTGTTCTACGTCGGCTCACTGATCCTGTTGGCACTGCTGCTGCCGTACACCGCCTACGAGGAGGGCACCAGCCCGTTCGTCACCTTCTTCTCCAAGATCGGTGTTCCCGCGGCGGGCGACATCATGAACTTCGTGGTGCTCACCGCCGCGCTGTCCAGCCTCAACGCCGGGTTGTACTCGACGGGGCGCATCCTGCGGTCGATGTCCATGAACGGCAGCGCGCCCAAGTTCACCGCCAAGATGTCCAGCAGGGGCGTGCCCTGGGCCGGCATCGCGTTGACGGCCTGCTTCACCGTCGTCGGCGTCTTCCTCAACCTGATCGTGCCCTCGGAGGCGTTCAACATCGCTCTCGACCTGTCGGCCCTGGGCATCATCGCGTCATGGGGGACGATCGTCATCTGCCAGATCCAGCTGTACCGCTGGTCGCAGAAGGGCATCCTCGAGCGGCCCAGCTTCCGGCTGTTCGGCACGCCCTACACGAGCTACGCCACCCTGGTGTTCCTCGTCGGTGTGACCGCACTGATGTGCTACGAGAACTACTGGAACCTGATCGCGTTGCTCGTCATCATCCCGACGCTGGTCGGCGGGTGGTACGCGGTCCGCGGCCGGGTGCTCGAGATGGCGCGCGAGCGCGTCGGATTCACCGGCAACTACCCGGTGGTCGCGGAGACGCCGCTGCTCGACGAACTGCTCGGCAAGGACAACCGGCGCGACGCCGACAAGGAGTAGCCGGCCGGGCTACGCGAGGCGGACTGGCTCTTCGGAGTCGTCCGAGCGCTGCAGCAACCGCACGAAGTCGGCGACGCCGAGGGTCTCACCGCGACGCGACGGGTCGATGCTGGCGGCGAGCAGCCGGCGTGCCGACTCGTTGCCCGATCCCGCCCACTCGGCGAACGCGTTGCGCGACGTCTTGCGGCGTTGTGCGAACGCGATGTCGATGAGGTCGAAGACCTGCTTGCGGAAGGCGGACTCGGTCGGCCACGGCGAGGTCTCGTAACGGTCGAGCCGCACCAGCCCGGAGTACACCCGCGGGATCGGCCAGAACACCGTCGGCGACACCATGCCGTAGCGGCGCACCTTGCCGTAGAACCGCACCTTGGCACTCGGCACGCCGTAGTCCTTGCCACCGGGTTCGGCGGCCAGTCGCTCGGCGACCTCGGCCTGCACCATCACCATCACCGACTTGATCGTCGGGAACTCCGCGAGCAGGTGCAGCAGTGCGGGCACCGCGACGTTGTACGGCAGGTTGGCGACGAGCGCGGTGGGCGCGTTGTCCAGGTCCGTCGGCTGCAGCGTCAGGATGTCGCGGTTGAGCACCGTGAGCCGGTTGATCTCGCTGTGCGAGTGATCGGCGATCGTCTTGGGCAACTGGCGCGCCAGCAGCGGGTCGATCTCCACCGCGGTGACGTGCGCACCCTTGTCCAACAGCGCCAACGTGAGCGAACCCAGCCCGGGTCCGACCTCTAAGACGTGGTCGTGCCGGTGGATGCCCGACGCCGAGACGATCCGGCGAACGGTGTTCGCATCATGGACGAAGTTCTGTCCAAAGGACTTGCGTGGCCGAAAGTCGATGTCTTTCGCCAAGCGTCGTATCTCGGTCCGCCCGAGTAGCCGAATCGTCAGGACGCCCCCACTCTCGCACTACACACGGGCCACGCGCCCCATCCTTGACGCGCCCGAGTGACCTCAGCAATCGCGATCTGCTCTTCTCTTGTGGCCAGATCTGCGCGCTCAGCATACCTCAGACCGCCGTTCCGCTCCCAGGTGTTTTGATCAAATTGCACTCCACCGAAATATCCATTGCCGGTATTGATGCCCCAGTTACCTCCGGCTTCGCACTGCGCAAGCGCGTTCCACTGGCTCCCGTTGCTCACCGGAGGCACTTCGGTACCTGGTTTGGCACCCACCCGCAGCACCCCGGGACGGGCCGGTGTCACGACGACATTGGCTACTGGCAACCTGCCCGTTTCGACACCGTTCACCTTCGCGATGGCGAATGTCACGTCCTGCGAGCCGGGCGCGCCGGGGTCCTCGACCACCGAACGGCTCATGTTCAGGGAGACGTCCTCGATGCGCTGGTTGGCCGGTGCGAGCGGCAGCCGCTCGGTGACCCGCTCGATGCGGATCCGGGTCACGTGGATCGCCATGCCGTCGACGACCGGCGCGGCAGCCGGCGGGGTCACCTTGTCACGCTGCTGCAGCGGAGCGCCCGCGGCGTCGAGCAGGCCGGCCACGTTCGGCGCAGCCAGACGCACGGTGCGCACGACGCCACCCTCGTCGATGTGCACGGTTTTGGGGCTGACCACGGGCAATGACATGCCGGCCAGCGGGACGCGGCTCCCGCGCGATGCCGCGGCGGGCGCCTTGTCGGTCATCTGCAGCTGGCTGAGCGCCTCGTCGACGGTGGACGCCGTGGTCCACACCTGGGTGCTGTGCTGGCCGTCGAGGGAGATCTGCAGCGGCCGGCTGCGGCGCAGTTCGATGGTCTCGGACTGGCGGATCTTCTGGTCGCCCGCCGGGCGCAGATCGTCGCGGTCCTCGACGTCGAAGCCGTTCTCCTGCACCACGTCGATCACCCGGGACTTCATCGTGGTGACCGTCGTGGAGGTGCCGTCGACGTTGAGGGTGACGGTCTTGTGCGCCGTGACGGCGTAGCCGCCGGCGAACGTCAACGTGAGCAGCAACGTCCCCACGAGGAGTCGCAGGACAGGCGAGCGCGATTCATGGAGCTTGGTCAGAGCATTCAAGATGGAGTCAGTCCCCGACTGTCGGACGGCATTGGGCTCAGCCGTACTGGATCACAAGACGGTAACGAAAAGGTGTCCTGGCAGCAAATTAGGCCACGCGGTAGGCCCTTCTCGCGTTTGCCGTGGTTTCGCCGGCGAGTTGTTCGGCCGGGCGCCCGACGACCTCGGCGAGCGCACGCACGGTGTACGGCAGACAGTATGGCTCGTTCGGCGCACCCCGGAACGGGTGCGGGGTGAGGAACGGGGCGTCCGTCTCGACGAGCAGCTGGTCGGCCGGGATCAGCGGAACCGCCTCGCGAAGCGCCCGGGCGTTGCGGAAGCTGACGGTGCCCGACAGGCTCAGCAGCCAGCCGGCGTCGACGCAGGCCCGCGCCATCGCGGCGTCCGACGAGAAGCAGTGGAAGATCACGGTGTCGGGGGCGCCCTCGGCGCGCAGCACGTCGAGCACGTCGGCGTCGGCGTCGCGGTTGTGGATCATCAGCGGTTTGTCGACGCGTTTGGCCAGGTCGATGTGCCAGGCGAAGGCCTCGCGCTGCTCGGCGGGCGTGGCGCAGCCCTCCAGCCGGCCCGGCCAGTACAGGTCCATGCCGGTCTCGCCGACGGACACCACCCGCGGATGCGCCGCGAGGCGTTCGAGCTCCGCCCTGGTGTCGTCGGTGAGCGCATTGGCGCGCGTCGGGTGCAGCGCGACCGCGGCGTACACGCGCGGGTCCCACTCGGCGGCCCGGGTCGCCCACCGCGCCGAGGCCAGATCGTCGGCGATGGTGACCACGGTCTGCACGCCGACGGCCTCGGCCCGGTCCACGATCGCGCGCACGTCGTCGGCGTCCTCGGCCCCACAGGCGTCGAGGTGGGTGTGCGCGTCGATCAGCGGAGGCAGGGGTTCCGGCGGCGGCGGCGCCTCCCGTCCGGCTGAGCGCTTACTACTCACCGCAACACCATAAGGTTGTGTCCAAATGAGCATCCCGTTCTACATCACCACGGCTATCGACTACCCGAACGGCGCACCGCACATCGGGCACGCCTACGAGAAGATCGCCACCGACGCCATCGCGCGGTTCAAACGCCTCGACGGTTTCGACGTCCGCTTCCTCACCGGCACCGACGAACACGGCCTGAAGATGGCTGAGACCGCCACCCGTGAGGGTCTGCCCACCCCCGATTTCGCCCGGCGCAACTCCGACGTGTTCCAGCGCCTCTACGAGAAGCTCGACATCTCCTTCGACCGCTTCATCCGCACCACCGATGCCGACCACATCGACGCCTCGATCGACATCTGGAACCGGATGAACGCCGCCGGCGACATCTACCTCGACGCCTACTCCGGCTGGTACTCCGTGCGTGACGAGCGGTTCTTCACCGAGGGCGAGACGACGGTCCGCGACGACGGCACCCGGATCGCCACCGAGACCGGCGCACCGCTCACCTGGACCGAGGAGGAGACCTACTTCTTCCGGCTGTCGGCCTACGCCGACCGGTTGCTGGCCCATTACGAGGCCCACCGCGAGTTCATCGGGCCGGACGTGCGGCGCAACGAAGTGGTCAGCTTCGTCTCCGGCGGCCTACGCGACTTGTCGATCTCGCGGACCACCTTCGACTGGGGCGTCCCCGTGCCCGGCCACCCCGACCACGTCATGTACGTGTGGGTCGACGCGCTCACCAACTACCTCACCGGCGTCGGATTCCCCGACACCGACTCGGCGGCGTTCACGAAGTACTGGCCGGCCGACCTGCACATGATCGGCAAGGACATCATCCGGTTCCACACCGTGTACTGGCCTGCGTTCCTGATGTCGGCCGGCATCGAACTGCCGCGGCGGGTGTTCGCCCACGGCCACCTGCTCAGCGGCGGCGAGAAGATGAGCAAGTCGGTCGGCAACGTGGTGGACCCGGTCGCACTCGTCGACACGTTCGGCGTCGACCAGGTGCGCTACTTCCTGCTCCGTGAGGTGCCGTTCGGCCAGGACGGCAACTACACCGAGGACGGGATCATCGCCCGGATCAACGCCGACCTCGCCAACGAACTGGGCAACCTGGCGCAGCGCTCGCTGTCGATGGTCGCCAAGAACCTCGACGGCGCCGTGCCCGAACCCGGAACGTTCACCGCCGAGGACACCGCTCTGCTCGACGCGGCGGGCGCACTCCTGGCCCGGGTGCGGGAGCACTACGACGGGCAGGCACTTCACCTCGGGCTGGAGGCGATCTGGTCGGTGCTCGCCGCCGCCAACAGGTACTTCTCGGCCCAGGAGCCGTGGGTGCTGCGAAAAGGCTCCACCGACGAATCCCGGCAGCGCTTCAAGACCGTGCTCTACACGACGCTGGAGGTGGTGCGCATCGCGGCACTGCTCAGCCAGCCGGTCATGCCGACGGCGGCCGGGGCACTGCTCGATCTGCTGGGGCAGCCCGCCGACCAGCGCGACTTCGCCGCGATCGGCACCCCCATCGCGGCGGGCACGCCCTTGCCGCCGCCCAGCGGGGTGTTCCCGCGCTATCAGGTGGAGTGATCTGCGCCACACCGGCGCGATCGCCTGTCACACTCGCGGCGTGTGCGGTGTCTCCAAGGCAACCCGGCTCGATCGCAACGCCGGATGAACCGAGGAGTGTGAGATGACCGAACAGCACAGGGTGGTCGTGGTCGGCGGCGGTTACGCCGGTGTGATGGCCGCCAACCATTTGCGACTCGACGAGACGGTCGACGTCACCCTGATCAACCCGCGGCCGACCTTCGTGGAGCGAATCCGGCTGCACCAGGTCGTCACCGGGTCCGACGATTCCGTCGTGGACTACGAGAGCATTCTCGGTGCGGGCATCAGGCTCGTCGTCGATTCGGCGACCCGGATCGACGCCCCGTCGCGCCAGGTCGAACTCGGCTCCGGCGACACGCTCGACTACGACTACCTGATCTACGCGGTCGGCAGCACCGGCGCCGCGGTGACCGTGCCCGGCGCCGCCGAGCACGCATATCCGATCTCGGAGTTCGAGCACGCCGAACCGCTGCGCGCCGCCGTCGCCGGCGCCGCGGCCGACGCGCCCATCGTCGTCGTGGGTGCCGGACCGACGGGCATCGAGGTGGCCGCCGAACTGGCCGAGCAGGGCCGCCCCGTCACCCTGGTGTGCGGCAGCGTGCTCGGCCCCTACCTGAGCACCGCGGGCCGGCGCTCGGCGGCCAAGCGGTTCGCCAAGCTGGGCGTGACCGTGCTGGACGGCCCGGGTGCGGTGGTGACGGCGGTCGGCCCGGCCGCGGTCACGCTGGCCGACGGCCGCGAACTGCCCAGCGCCGTCACGATCTGGACGGCGGGCTTCGGGGTGCCCGACCTCGCTGCGCGCAGCGGCCTGACCACCGACCGGATCGGCCGGCTGATCACGGACGAGACGTTGACCAGCGTCGACGACCCCCGCATCGTCGCTGCCGGCGACGCCTCGGCACCGTCGGACCTCCCACTGCGGATGAGCTGCCAGGCGGCGATCCCGCTCGGCGCACAGGCCGCCAACACGGTGCTGTCCCGGATCGCGGGCACCGAACCCGCCGTGCTCAATCAGGCGTTCACCGGCCAGTGCATCAGCATCGGGCGCAACGCCGGACTCATCCAACTCGCCCACCTCGACGACAGGGTGATGCCGTTGCACATCGGCGGACGGGCGGCGGCGTCGATCAAGGAAGCGGTGTGCAAGGGCACGGTCGCCTTCCTGGCCCGGGAGGCGCGCAAGCCGGGAAGCTACTTCTGGCTCAAGGGCGGCAAGCGTCAGAAGCGGCTCGCCGAGGCGGTGGCGGTCCGGTGACGGCCGCGCCGGGTGCTTCGGAGCACGCGGAACGGTTCACGTTGCTGCGCCCGTTGCTGTTCACGATCGCCTACGAGATGCTGGGCAGCGCAACGGAAGCCGACGATGTGCTGCAGGAGAGTTACCTGCGCTGGGCCGAGGTCGACCTGGACACGGTGCGTGACACCAAGGCCTACCTCGCCCAGCTCGTCACCCGGCAGGCCCTCAACGCCCTGCGCACCCAGTCCCGCAGGCGCGAGGACTACGTCGGGCCGTGGCTGCCCGAACCCCTGCTGCTGGACATCCGGGACCCCGCCGCCGACGTCGTCCTCGCCGAGTCGGTGTCGATGGCGATGCTGGTGGTGCTCGAGACACTGACCCCCGACGAGCGCGCGGTGTTCGTGCTGCGCGAGGTGTTCGGCTTCGACCACGACGAGATCGCCTCGGCCGTCGGCAAATCCACGGTGGCGGTGCGTCAGATGGCGCACCGCGCCAGGGAGCATGTGCAGTCGCGGCGCAAGCGGTTCGAGCCCGTCGACTCGAGGACGTCCGAGGCCCTCACCACCCGGTTCTTCGCCGCGGCCGCCAGCGGCGACCTCGAGGACCTGATGGCGATGCTGGCCCCCGACGTCGTGTGGACCGCCGACAGCGACGGCAAGCGTTCGGCGGCAAGGAGACCCGTGGCGGGCGCGGAGCGCGTCGCCAAGCTGGTCATGGGATTGATCCGGCTCGCGGGCGAGGGTGGCCGCATCGAACCGGCCATGTACAACAACGCCCCCGCGCTGCGGCTGTACCTCGGCGACAGCTTCGAGGGCGTGATCACCGTGGAGATCGTCGACGGCCGCATCGCGCACTTCTACGCGATGCGCAACCCGGACAAGCTGGCCGGTGTCGACATCCGCCGGGAGATCAGCCGCTAGCCTCTGTCAGGCTTGGCGGGTGCGGATCGAGCGGCTCGGACGACTCGGCGACGCGCCAACGGTGCTTGCCGCCCTCGGCGCCGCCGGCGCGCGCCGCGGCCTGCCGCCGCCCGCCGCGCTGATCGGCGACTGGTTCGGCTCGCGCGCGGTGATCGCGCCGAGCGTCGACGTACGGCCGGTGGCGGTCGATTCGGTGTTCGACGGTGCGGTGGGCGACGGTTCGACGATCGGCGGCGGCTGGTTCGGCTATCTGTCCTATCCCGATCCGGGCGCCGACGGGCTCGGTCCGCGCATCCCGGAGGCGGCGGGCGGCTGGTCGGACTGCGTGCTCCGCCAGGACCGCGACGGCACGTGGCGGTATGAATCTCTCACCGACGCAGCACTTCCCGCGTGGATCACTGAGGCCCTGCACGGCCCCGTCCCGGCGACACGCGCCGACATCACCTGGCGTGCGCCCGACCGTGACGCCCACCGCGCCGGTGTGCTGGCCTGCCTCGAGGCGATCGCCGCGGGTGAGGTGTACCAGGCTTGCGTGTGCACGCAGTTCAGCGGCCGACTGCGCGGCGCCCCACTGGATTTCTTCGTCGACGCGGTCACGCGGACGTCACCCGCGCGGGCGGCGTACGTGGCCGGCGAATGGGGCGCGGTGGCGTCGTTGTCCCCCGAACTGTTCCTGCGCCGACACGGGACGACGGTGACATCCAGTCCGATCAAGGGCACGCTGCCGCGTGACGCGGACCCCGCCGCGCTGCGGTCGTCGGTCAAGGACGTCGCCGAGAACATCATGATCGTCGACCTGGTGCGCAACGACCTGGGGCGGGTCGCCGACATCGGCACCGTCACCGTGCCCGACCTGCTCTCCGTCCGGCCGGCCCCGGGCGTGTGGCATCTGGTGTCGACGGTGGCGGCGCAGGTCGGCCTCGACGTGCCGATGGCGGCACTGCTGGAGGCCGCGTTCCCGCCGGCGTCGGTGACCGGCACCCCGAAGGAGCGGGCACGCAGGCTGTTGCGGTCCTGGGAGTCCGCGCGTCGCGGCATCTACTGCGGGACAATCGGTCTGGCGTCACCGCTGGGCGGTTGCGAGCTCAACGTGGCGATCCGCACCGTCGAGATCGACGCCGCGGGCAACGCGGTGCTCGGCGTCGGCGGCGGCATCACCGCCGACTCGGTCCCCGACCTCGAGTGGGACGAATGCCTGCACAAGGCCGCGTCGATCGTGGACGCCGCTCACTCCCGCGAGCGCAAGACCGCGTCGTAGAGCTCTCGGCGCGACGGCGAGCCAGGATGCGCCGCGACCACCTGCGCGCAGGCGTCCTTCACCCGCATCCCCTCGTCGACGAGTGCGCTCACCTCCGCGACGAGTGTCGCCTCGTCGGCCTGCGGCACCGCACCCGCCAGCACCACGGTGATCTCGCCGAGCACGCCGTCCCCGGCCCATTCGACGAGTTCACTCAGCGACCCGCGCACGATCTCCTCGTGGGTCTTCGTCAGCTCCCGGCACACCACCGCGCGGCGCTGTCCACCGAGCGCCTCGGCCGCGTCGCGCAGGGTGTCGGCCAGGCGCCGCGGCGACTCGAAGAACACGCAGGTGCGCGGTTCGGCGGCCAGGGCGGCGAACCACGACACCCGGGCGGCGTGCTTACGCGGGGCGAATCCCTCGAAGCAGAACCGGTCGGACGGCAGTCCGGACACCGCGAGCGCCGTCGTCACGGCCGACGGCCCGGGCAGGCAGCTCACCGGGAGACCGGCGTCGACACAGGCCGACACCAGCCGGTATCCGGGATCGTTGATCAGCGGCATGCCCGCGTCGCTGACCACCAGAACCGTCGCCCCGGAGCGGATCGCGTCGAGCAGGCCGGGAATGCGGGTCGCCTCGTTCTGGTCGAACAGGCTCACCACCTTGCCTGCGATCCGGACCTCGAGTGCCTGGGCGAGGGTGCGCACCCGCCGGGTGTCCTCGGCCGCGACGATGTCGACGCTGCTCAACGCGGTGATCAGGCGGGCGGACGCATCCGTGGGCAAACCCAGGGGCGTGGCGCCCAGCAGTAGTCGACCAGGATTCGTCACAACCGACAGCCTACGATCGCTGTCGTGACCGCCCCCGCCACCGAAGCGCCGCGCGCGGTCCCCGTCATCAGTCCGGCCCCGCTGACACCCCCGGCGGACTTCGGTCCACTGGACCGGCTGTCGGGGTGGGCGATGACCGCCGTGGTCACGGCGCTCGCCGCGGTGACGCGGTTCCTCAACCTCGGCTCGCCCACCGATGCGGGCACTCCGATCTTCGACGAGAAGCACTACGCGCCGCAGGCCTGGCAGATGCTGCACAACCACGGCATCGAGGACAACCCCGGCTACGGGCTGGTGGTGCACCCACCGGTCGGCAAACAACTGATCGCGATCGGCGAGGCGCTGTTCGGTTACAACGGCCTGGGCTGGCGGTTCTCCGGCGCGCTCTGCGGTGTGATCGTGGTGCTGCTCGTGGCGCGGATCGGACGGCGCATCAGCCGGTCCACGATCGTCGGCGGTATCGCCGGTCTGCTGCTGATCGCCGACGGGGTGAGCTTCGTGGCGTCCCGGACCGCACTGCTCGACGGGTTCCTGGTGGTGTTCGTGGTGGCGGCGTTCGGCTGCCTGATCGTCGACCGCGACCAGGTGCGCGAGCGGATGCACATCGCGATGCTCGAGGGCCGGATCGGGGAGACCGCGTGGGGCCCGCGGCTCGGCGTGCGCTGGTGGCGGTTCGGCGCCGGAGTGCTGCTCGGATTGGCGTGTGCGACAAAGTGGTCGGGCCTGTACTTCGTCATGTTCTTCGGCGTGATGACGCTGGCGTTCGACATCGCCGCGCGCAGGCAGTACCGGGTGCGGCGGCCGTGGCGGGGGGCGCTTCGCCGCGACCTGGGGCCGTCGCTGTACGCGCTGGTGCTGATTCCGTTCGGCGTCTATCTGGCGTCGTATACGCCGTGGTTCGCCTCCGAGACCGGGGTGAACCGGCACCAGGTGGGGCAGGCGATCGGCGAGGACAGCGTGCTGCCGATCCCGGATGCGCTGCGGTCGCTGTGGTACTACACCCACGCCGCGTACCGATTCCACTCCGGGCTGACCAACGCCGACGGCAACCACCACCCGTGGGAGTCCAAGCCGTGGGCGTGGCCGATGTCGTTGCGGCCGGTGCTGTATGCGATCGACAACCAGGACGTGCCGGGCTGCGGCGCGCAGTCGTGCGTCAAGGCCGTGATGCTCGTCGGCACACCCGCGATGTGGTTCATCGCGGTGCCGGTGCTCGGCTGGGCGGTGTGGCGGGCGATCGTGAAGCGGGACTGGCGCTACGCGGTGATCCTGGTGGGCTATTCGGCGGGCTTCCTGCCGTGGTTCGCCGACATCGACCGGCAGATGTACTTCTTCTACGCCGCGGTGATGGCGCCGTTCCTCGTGTTGGCGATCGCGATGATCCTCGGCGACATCCTGCACAAGCCCCGCCAGAACGCCGAGCGGCGAACGCTGGGGCTGCTCGTGGTGAGCATCTACGTGGCGCTGGTGATCACCAACTTCGCGTGGATGTACCCGATCCTGACCGGGATTCCGATCTCACAGTCGACGTGGAACCTGCAGATCTGGCTGCCCAGCTGGCGCTAACGGTTGGACGTGTAGCGCTCGTTTTTGCGTCCTGGGCTGTTGCGCGCGGTTATCCACAGCCCTAGACGCAAAATTGCGCTCGGCAGGCCGAATTGTCGGCCGCGACGGCGACCATCGCGGCATGCAGGAAGTCGTGATCGGCGGCGAGGTGCTGGCCCTCGGCACGCTCACCCGCGGTCAGCTCCGGTGGAACTACCGTGCGCTCTTCCCCGGTGTCTACGCGCCCAAGGCAGCGACGCCCTCGCTGCAGACGAGAACCGTCGGCGCCATTCTGTGGTCAGGACGCAACGGCGTGATCGCGGGTCGTGCCGCCGCGGCACTGCACGGAGCGCGATGGGTGGACGCGGCCACGCCGATCGAATTGATCTGGCGCTCCGGCCGGCCCCCACCGGGCATCACGGTGCGCAATGAGCGGCTCGACGCCGACGAGATCGTCCGCGTCGCCGGGCTACCCGTCACGAGCGTGCATCGCACGGCGCTCGATCTGGCGAGATGTCTCCCGCGAGACGCTGCCGTCCGACACCTCGACGCCCTCGCCCATGCGTCCGGAGTCACCGCGGTCGACGCACTCGAGGCGGCCGAGCGCCATCCCAGGGCCAGGGGGCTGCCGCGAGCGCGGGTGGCGCTGGACCTGATGGACGGCGGCGCACAGTCACCGAGAGAGACGGCGCTGCGGTTGATGCTCATCGATGACGGCCTGCCCCGCCCGCACACCCAGATCCTGGTCAGCGACGGATTCGCGGACGCCTACATCGACATGGGCTACGAGGAGCCGAAAGTGGGCCTCGACTACGAGGGCGCCCACCACCTCGATGATCGCGGTCAGTACGTGTACGACATCGGAAGAGCCGAACTCATCGAGCGTCAGGGCTGGATCGACATCAAGGTGGTGAAGGAGCACAGCAGGCTCTTCACGCTGCGACGGGTCCGCGACGCCTTGGCACGACGCGAGTGGACTCCTCGTTTTTGCGCGTAGGGCTGTGGTTTCGACGCCACAACAGCCCTCCACGCAAAAACGCGCAGAAGCCGCGAACAAGACGCGGCTATACCGGGTCGCGGGCCGCCGGACACGACATGCAGCGCGGGCCGCCGCGACCGGTGCCGAGCTCTGACGCCGCGATCGGCAGCACCTCGATGCCCGAATCCGCGAGGCGCGCATTGGTTTCGACGTTGCGCTCGTAGGCCACCAGCACGCCGGGGGCGACGGCGAGGGTGTTGTTGCCGTCGTCCCACTGCTCGCGCTCGGCGGTCACCGGGTCAAGGCCGGTGTCGATCACCCGTAGCCGCTCGATGCCCATGGCCGCGGCGGCGGCGGTGACGAACGGCGCGGCGTCGTCGATCCGCACCCCTCCGCTGCCGTTGCGGTGAATCGTGAACGCCGACAACGAGTCCTTGATGTTGGGGTACATCACGACGGCGTCGACGTCGACCATCGTGCACACCGTGTCGAGATGCATCTGCGCGCGCTCCTGGGCGATCGGCACCGCCAGCACGGTGTGCGCCAGATCGTCGTCGAACAGGCTGCGCGCCAGCGCTTCCGCTCCGGCCGGCGTGGTCCGCTCCCCCACACCGACGGCGACGACGCCCTTCGCCAGCAGGAGCACGTCACCGCCCTCGATCGGCGCCGAGCGCGACTCGTAGGCCCGTCGCACCCCGAGGAACCGCGGATGGTGCGCGTAGATCAGGTCGGTCAGCGACGTCTCCCGCACCCGCGCGGGCAGCGCCAGCGACGTGATCGCCACCCGCGGGCCGATCCAGAACGACGAGTCGCGGGTGAACAGCAGATTCGGCAACGGGTCGATGACGAAGTCGCCTCCGTGGTGCATGCGGCGCACCAGCGAGAATTCGCCACCCGCCAGCGGCAGTTCGTTGAACGTCATCCCCGCCATCAGCACGTGCGCCAGGGCCGCGGGTTCCAGCGTGCGCAGATACGCCGACAGTTCGTGGGCGAGTGGGATGCCCAGCCGTCGCGGGTCGACGGCGGCCGCGATCCCGTGCATCCGGGCGGCGCCGCTCACCAGCGCCTCGGACAGCAGTTCGGCCAGCAGCAGCACCTCGACCCCGCGCGAGCGCAGTAGGTCGGCGAAGGCATCGTGCTCCTGCTGCGCCTTGGCCACCCACGGCAGCCCGTCGAAGAGCAACGCGTCGTTGTTGCGCGGAGTGAGCCGCTGCAACTCCGCGCCCGGGCGGTGCAGGATGACGACGCGCAGCGGGCCGACCTCGGAGTAGGAGCCCAACACGGTGCCGGTCACACCTAGCACCGTAGCGCCAAAGGTCACCTCAACTATTGTTCAGGTGTGGACACGCACGAGTTGACCCCGGGCGAGATGGCCGAGCGCAGCGGCGTCGCGGTGTCGGCACTGCACTTCTACGAGCGCGAGGGCCTCATCCAGAGCCGGCGTACGTCGGGGAACCAGCGGCGCTACGCCCGTGAGACCCTGCGGCGCGTCGCGTTCATCCGGATGTCGCAGCGGCTGGGCATCCCGCTCGCCCGCATCCGGGAAGCACTGCGGACACTGCCCACCGACCGCGTTCCGACCAGCAAGGACTGGGCCCGCCTCTCGGCGGGCTGGCGGCAGGACATCGACGACCGCATCCTGCACCTGGAGCGACTGCGCGACAACCTCGCCGGGTGCATCGGCTGCGGCTGCCTCAGCCTGAAGACCTGCGTCCTGTCCAACCCGGGCGATGTGCTCGCCGAACACGGGCCGGGAGCGGTCCGACTCTGAATTTTCGAACGGGTGTGCGATACACTCGCGAACATGGAGGTGGCTCTTCAGGACTCGCTGTTCGAGCACGCCGAACGCCGCCAGCTCGGAAACGGCGCCTGGCTCGACGTGCGATCCGGCTGGTTGACCGACGCCGACACCCTCTTCGACGAACTCCTCGACGTCGTACCGTGGCGAGCCGAGCGCAGGCAGATGTACGACCGCGTGCTCGACGTGCCCCGGCTGCTCAGCTTCCACAATCTGGTCGACGGGCCGGTCCCCCATCCACGGCTCAAACAGCTGCGCCGACGACTCAACGACACCTACGGCGGTGAGCTGGGCGAACCGTTCACCACCGCCGGGCTGTGTCTGTATCGCGACGGCAACGACAGCGTGGCCTGGCACGGCGACACCATCGGCCGCAGCAGCAGTCAGGACACCATGGTCGCGATCGTCGGCCTCGGCGCCACCCGGGTGTTCGCGTTGCGCCCGCGCGGTGGCGGACGGTCACTCCGGCTGCAACACCACCACGGCGACCTCCTGGTGATGGGCGGCTCCTGTCAGCGGACCTGGGAGCACGCGGTGCCGAAGACCACCAGGCCGACGGGCCCGCGGATCAGCATCCAGTTCCGCCCGCACGACGTGCGGTGATCGTCAGCCGCGCACGGCGGCGACGGCCGCGGTCAGCAGGTCGCGGGCCCGCTGCGTGTCCACCGGGGCCACCGGCTGGTTCGGCACCACCAACGGGTTGGCGGTCACGATCACCAGGTAGTCACCGAAGCTGGCGACGTAGTTGTACAGCTCGCCGGTGCGCGGCTGCTTGTCGACGATCGTCTGCAGCACGCGGTGGGTGCCGCGCGTCGTCACGCCGTCGATCTGCGGCGCCTCGACCGCTTCGGCCAGTCCGCGGAACTGCCCGCCCGCGAACTCGACCTTCTTGCAGTTCTCCCCCGGGTCGGCGGCAGGCACCGGCTCGGAGGTCTCCACCGCCATCGCGATGAAGCGGTTGCCCTGCCCCTCGGCGAAGGTGGCGGCCATGTTGCCCTTGAGCCCGTCGGGCAGCACCTGACCTTCGGCGAACTTCGCGCAGTCCGCCGGTGTGAACGTGATGCCCGCAGGCAGCTTCTGCGGGGCCAGCAGCTTCGGATCGATACCGCTCGACGGCACGCTGGTGACCTTGAACTCAGGCCCGAAGTTCGACGTGAGCTGGTCGATCCGGTTGATGTCGCCGGTGGGTTCTTCGGTTCCACACGCGGCGATCAGCACGGCACAGCCGGCGACGGCCGTCGCCCTCAGAAGCAGCATCGGCGTCAATCTACCCGCGCCCGGGCGGTCAACCCCGTAACGCCGCCACGGTTTTCGTCAGCAGGTCGGCGGCGAACGCCGCGTCGAGCGCAGACTGGGCGGCGCCCGGATCGGTGACCACGACGACCACCACGACACGGCCTTCGGCGAAGGCGTAGTACGTGTCGGCGTGTGAACGGGTGGCGGTGCCGCCCTCGACGGTCGTGACCACGTCGGCGCCCATGCCGAGCGTGATGGCGCCGTCGACCGTCGGCGCGTCGAGGCGGTCGACCGTGCCGGAGGTGGGGCCTGCCGTCACCGTCCATGCGGCGCAGCCGTCGACGACGGCCGGATCCGGTGCGGCCGCGCCGCCCGCCGCGAAGGTGTAGACGATGCCGCCCTCGCCCGACGCCGACCATCCCCGCAGCGAGGCGGGGTCGAGCACAGGGTCGGCGAGTGCAGCGCACTGCGACGGTTCGGCGATCCACCCGGGGCCGAATCCCCACAGCGCCACCGGGGTCGGCCGGTCGATGAGGTCGGCCACCTCGTAGCCGGCGGGCAGCTCGCCGCGGACGCGGTCGACCCGCGCCGGGTTCACCACCCCGACCGTCGGGGAGGACGACGGGGTGACGGCAGGTGGCGCCTCGGCCGGCGCGGCACAGGCCGCCAGACACAGCATCGCCGCTGCGAGGGCCGCGAAATGGCGCACGTCGCCGTTGATACCACAGTCGACGCGCCGGACGGTGCCGACCGCGCCCGCGTGCCCCAAACTCGTTCGGAATCAATTCGATTGATCGCACGTTGACAAGATCAGATATCGAAAGGCACCACGGATGAAGAAGTTGCTGCTCGCCGCGATGGCGGGCGGAGCGATGACCCTGATGACACTCGGCACACCGGCCGCCTCGGCCGCGCCGGCCGGCGTCGGATCGGCCGAAGAGACCGCCGCTGCCCTCGAGCGCAGTGGCTACCAGGTGGTCGTCGACAAAGTCGGCGATCTGCCGCTCGATCAGTGCTCGGTGGCCGCCGTGCAAGCGGGCGCAGCCGCGACCCAGCCGATGAGCACCGGGCGCCACGGCGCGCTCGGCACGCTGCTGCTCACGGCGAAGTGCTGACTCAGGCGGCGTCCTTGGTGTCGTTGTCCGCCGAAGGCGACGGGTCCTTGTCCGGCGCGTCGTCGGACGACGGGGAGGGGTCCGCGGCGTTCGGGCGTTCCTGACGCTGACCGGTCAGCCGCTTCACGAAGTTGCGTAAGTGACTGCCCGGGCGGTGCTCGGAGCGCGGCTTCGGATTCTGCTGCTCGTCGTCGGCGTTGTCGCGCTGCCGGAAGAACGTCTGCAGGTTGCCGCGCGACTGCGGCTCCGCTTGCGCCTTCGGCACTTCCGCGTTCGGGGTCTCGGGCGTGCTCCCAGCCGCGGGGAGGGCCGTCAGCTCGGTGGTCCGCTGCGAGTCGGCGCTCTCGGCATCCGCCGCCGGCGAGTCGGGCGCGGCTGTCGTTGCCATTTCCGTCGACGTCGTGGGATCTGGCCGGCCCAGCGGGACGAACCCCACCGGTGCGCCCTCGAGGTCCTCGTCCTCGCCGCCGACGCCGTAGATCCCGGCCGGCTCTGTGCCGAGCGGCCGCTCGCCGGTTTCCTCTTCGATGGCGTCGTCGATGCCGACGGGGATCGAGGCGAGCAGGTTGGCCAGGAACCTCGGGTTGAGCACGGGCACGAGCTGGGCCGGCACCGGCTCGCCGGGGCTGATGTCGCGACGGTATGCGGTCTCGATGATCACACGCAGCGGTGCGTCGATGACCCGCAGCAGCGCACGCGGCACACCGATCCGCTCGAGCGGCATCAGCAGCGGCAGGATGTCCGCGCCGACCATGTAGTAGTGGGTATCGCCGAACTGCCCCTGATCCTCGTCGACTTCGTCCATGCCGGCATAGGGCATGTCCCCGTGCAGCATGAGATAGGCGGCGATCGAGTTCAGCGTCGCCAGCAGGTTGAGCGGGTAGAGCGGGAAGTCACCGCCGAGGGCGTCGTACTGCTGCGCCACGTCGACGGTCGGCAGATGGCAGGTGTCGCCGACACAGCTGTTGGTCGGCGACGCGCCGTCCATGGTCACCCCGAGGAACGGGATCGAAAGCCCGTTGAAGCGCATGAGCACACCGCCGTTGGGACGGTTCGGGTTCGACAGGAGCAGAAACGAGACGTCGGGAGTCGGCCGACCGGCGGCCCAGTCCTCGCCGTACTCGTCGATCAGCCGCTGCTTCTCCATCGACGCGATGCGGGCACTCTGCGAGTAGCCGACGATCACCCACTCGTCCTCGACCCCGGGCTCGGGGTCGGTCACCACCTGCGAGTCGCAGCCGGTGGTCATGCAGCCGTCGAGGTTGTCCGCACCTTCCTGCACCGAGTCGTCGAACGTCTTCGAGCCGACGACCGGGAAGAACTCCTCCGGGGTGTACACGGCCACCAGGCGGTAGGGCTCGTTCGATTGAGCGTCCCGGTCGCCTTCGGTCGGCTCGAGGTAGTTCTCCTGCATCGCGTCGAGATAGTCCCTCACCCACTGCTCGTCCGCGGTCAACGGATCATTGCTGACGCCGTCGTGGTTGGACTGCACCAGCGGGTGTTCGGTGCCTCCCATGATGAGCGCGGTGGTGGCCAGCAGTTGGACCATCGACGGCAGCGGTGACGCCAGACCGAATGTGACCGCCGCCGCGACGGCTCCCCCGGCCACGCCCAGCGAACGAAGTTGATTGCGCATACGCGACTTCCCCCATGCAGTAACAGCAATGATTTCCCCGACGCCCAGTGATGACGCGGGTGTCAAGAGACAGCTGCTTCCTGCTGGGCACGACCAGTTTCTCATCGGATTCTCAGGTTGCCAACGGGCAATGACGAAGTTTTCGGCTACCGGTTTCAAGTAGTTGCCGCAGGAAATAACCGACCGCCCGCGACCAGCCACAGCAAGCGAATCAGCGTCGTATTTCGGAATCGGTTCAGAAGCGTCGGCGGACCGTCGCGGAGCCCGACGGCCTCCAATCGAGTTCCAATCATCGCCGGTTAACGTGCCCGGCGATTCGGCCTTCGGCGGGCATTTGCCAGCCGTAGGCTCTTGCCGACATCTCAATCGACGGGAGAACTCATGAGGAATTCACGGCGGGCGAGCGTCGCCATCGCGGCGGTCGCCCTCGGACTGGCACTCGTAGGGTGCGGGTCCGACACCGCCACCGAGTCGAGCACGTCAAAGGAGACGACGTCGAAGGCGACGTCGAAAGCGGAGGCGACCAAGTCCGCTCCCGAGACCTCGCCCGCACCGGCCGAGGGCGCCAACTACACGATCGTGGACTACATCAAAGAGAACCAGATCGTCGAGACACCGATCCACCGCGGCGATCCGGGCTCGCCGACCCTCGACCTGCCCATCCCGCCCGGATGGGAGGACGCCGGCGCCAACGCACCCGAATGGGCCTGGGGCGCCATCGTGTTCAGCGACCCCGCAGCCGCGGCTGATCCGCCGAGCGTCATCGCACTGATGTCGAAGCTCACCGGCAACGTCGACCCGGCCAAGATCATCGAATTCGCGCCGAACGAGCTGAAGAACCTCGACGGCTGGGACGGCACCGACGGGCAGTCCAGCACAATGAGTGGCTTCGACGCCTGGCAGCTGAGCGGCACCTACGTCAAGGACGGCGCCACCCGCTTGATCGGCCAGAAGACCGTCGTGATCCCCGGCCAGGACGGCATGTACGTGCTGCAGCTCAACGCCGACGGCCCGGAAGGGCAGGAGGGGCCGATGATGGACGCGATGAACCTCATCGACGAGCAGACCACCATCACCCCCTGACGGCGGGCGGTCAGGCGCGGGAGACGGCCGACGCCTCGGCGATCTGCTCGGGCGTCGGTCGCACGCCGGTGTAGCGCTCGAACTGCTCGGCGGCCTGCAGCGCGATCACCTCGGCACCGGTGATGACCGGCACCCCCGCGTCCCTGGCGGCCCTGATGAGCGGGGTCTCGGACGGCATCGCCACCACGTCGAACACCGTCTGGGCCCGTGTGACAGTCGCGATGTCGAAGGCACTGTCGCGCTCCTCGGGGCCGCCGGCCATGCCCACCGGGGTCACGTTGACGATTACCGCGGCGGTGCGCGACCCGACGTCGCCCGCGTAGCCGTAGCCGAGCCGGTCCGCCAGTGCCGCACCGGTGTCGCGGTTGCGCGCCACGATGGTGCCGGTGCCGAAACCCGCGTCCCGGAAGGCGGTTCCGACCGCCGCGGCCATGCCACCGCTGCCCCGGATCAGCACCGGGGCGGCGGGATCGAGCGCGTGGTCGGCGATCAGCCGCTGCACCGCAAGGTAATCGGTGTTGGACGCGGTGAGACGCCCGCCGGACACGGTGACGTCGTTGACGATGGTGTTCACCGCGTCGATCGCGCGGGCGGAGGGTTCCACCTCGTCGACGAGCGCCAGCACGTCCTGCTTGAACGGCATCGACACCGAGCAACCGCGGATGCCAAGGGCGCGCACCCCACCGATTGCGGCGACGATGTCCGTGGTGGTGAACGCCTTGTAGATGAAGTCCAGGCCGAGCACGTCGTAGAGATGGTTGTGGAACCGGGTACCGATGTTGCTGGGCCGGCCGGCCAGCGAGATGCACAACCGGGTGTCCTTGCTCAGCGGTGGTCTGCGTTCGGCGCCGGTCATCCGACCGCCCGGATCACCTGGCGGGTGACGGCGCGGATCTGCTCGACGAGACGGGGTTTCAGCGACAGCCCGGACGCATCGGGGACGTCGACCACGGTGGTGACCACGCCGAGATCCTCGCGGTGCCAGAACGCGCCGAACCGGTCGAGGATCTTGCGCATGGGGAAGTTGTCCGACAGCACGCGCGCCGAGAACCGTTGCACACCGTCGTACGCCGCGGACACGGCGAGCGCCTCCATCAGAAACGTGCCGATCCCTCGACCCTGATAGGCGTCCCCGACCGTGAACGCGACCTCGGCGGTGGTGGGGTCCCGTTCGTCGCGCACGAACCGGGCGTCGGCGACCACCGGCCCGTCGGCGCCGTCGGTCATCACCCACACGAAATGGTCGAGGTAGTCCACCTCGAAGAGATACGCCATCAGCGTCACCGTGGGGCGCCGCACCGACTGGAACCTCCGGTAGAGCGTCTCGCTGGAGAACTCGACCGGGCCGTTGATCGTGCGCTCGTTGTCGCCGGGGAGCACCGGACGCAGGAACAGTTCGGTGCCGTCGCGCACCCGCACCGGGATGGGGTCGGTGAAGGCGGCCAGCCGCTGCCGGGCGATGCGCACCAGCTTGGCCATCATCGGCGGCAGGTCGAGCATCGTGGTGAACGCCTCGTGGCCACCCACCCAGCCGGTGAGTTCATCGAGTGCCACCACCGTCGCGGTGCGGGGGGTGTTACGCAGCAGCGCGATCTCGCCGACGATCATGCCCGGCGCCACGTCGACGACGAGCGGATGGGTGTCGGCGGCCGCGTGGGTGACCTGGGCCCGGCCGGAGCCGATCAGCAGAAAGGACACCGCCTGCTCACCCTGGCGCATGAGGATCTGGCCGGGCGTGGCGGTCAGCGGCCGCAACTGGGCCGCCAGCGGCGCCAGAGCGTCAATGGGGCAGCCGGCAAAGATTTCCAGTGCCGCGAGTTCGTCTACGCGGACGGCTGTCGCACCGGCCACGCCCCGAGGCTACGGGGAAGGCCGACCGCCGTCGAGAGGTGTGCGCACATCTGTGTGGGTGATCGGTACCGCACCGGCGGCCAGCAGCGCCGCCATCGCCTCACCCGGGACGGGCCTCGAGAACAGGAAGCCCTGCGCCCTCGAACACCCGAGAGCCATCAGGGTCCTGGCGGCGAACTCGGTCTCGACGCCTTCGGCCACGACGTCGAGGCCGAACGCCTCGGCCAGCGCCATGATCGCCCGGACGATCGCCAGGTCGTGCGGGTTGCTGCCCAGGTCGCGGACGAAACCGCGGTCGATCTTGACCGTGTCGACGGGCAGCGACTTCAGGTGCGTCAGCACGCTGTACCCGGTGCCGAAGTCGTCGATCGCGATCTTCACGCCGACGTCGCGCAGGCCGGACAACGTGTTGCGGGTGGCCTCGATGTCCTGGACCACAACGCTTTCGGTGATCTCCAGGCAGAGGTTGCCTGCGTCGAGCCCGCAGTGGTCGAGCGTCGCGGCGACGATGTCGACGAAGCCGTGCGAGACCAGTTGCACCGGTGACACGTTGACGCGCAACACGAGGTCGAGGCCCAGCCCGTTGCGCCGCCAGCCGGTGAACTCCTCACAGGCCATCCGCAGCACCCGGCGCCCGAGCCGGCCCGCCAGATTGATGGATTCGGCGACGCCGATGAACGAGTCGGGCAGCAGCAGCCCGCGCGTCGGGTGCTGCCATCGCACGAGGGCCTCGGTGGCCAGGATCTCGCCGGTGCGCATGTCGATCTCGGGCAGGTAGTGCAGCACCAGGGCGCCGTCGACGTCGATCACCTCTTCGAGTCGCAGCTCGACGTCGTTGATCAATGCCTGCTTCTCGGACTGGGCGGGGGTGAGCACCGAGACGTTGTTGCCGCCCGCGCTCTTCGCCGACAGCGCGGCCTGGTCGGCCCAGCGCAGCACGTCGGACGTGCTGTCGCGCCCTGCCACCCCGACGGCGACGCCGATGCTGACGGTGCGGGTGAGCGTCTCGCCGTCGATCACCACCCGCTTCTGCAGCCGCGTCTGCAGTTCCCGGGCGTAGACCTCCGCGCCGTCGGCGTCCATCGACGCGTTCGGCATCACCAGGAATTCGTCGCCGCCGATGCGCGCGAGGGTGGCCGGACCCTCCACCGCTTCACGCAGGCGATCGGCGAACACCTTGATGAACGCGTCGCCGGCCTTGTGCCCGAGGTAGTCGTTCACCGCCTTGAGCCGGTCGAGGTCGATGAACAGGACGGGCACCGACTCCTCCCGGCCGGAGGCCAGCCGCCGGTCCAGGTGCTCGGTGAGCGAGCGGCGGTTCAGCAGGCCGGTCAGGTCGTCGCGCTCGGCGAGGAAGTGCAGCTGCTCCTCGGCCACGATGCGGGCCTGCAGCTGGGCGAACAGGGTGGCGATCGTCTGCAGCGCGTTGAGCTCCTCCGGCGTCCATTCGCGGTCACCGAACTTGACGAATCCCAATGTCCCGGTGGTGGTCTCACCGGACAGCAGCGGCACACAGGCCATCGAGCTGGCCGGCACCGCGGTGCCCTCCTCGATCCGGCGCTGGTAGTCGTCGTTCGCCGGCTCGGGCCGCATCACCAGCGGGGTCTTGAGGTGCTCCGCCGCCGCGAACACCGGGTCGGCGTCGACGAAGTGCACCACCCCGATCGGATCGGGGTCCGGGATGTACGGCCGGGGCGGCCACTGCGCGATGAGTTTGGTGGCGTGGATGGTGTGGTCGTTGTGGCGCAGGAAGCTGATGTCGACACCGAGCTGCCCGACCAGGATCTCCAGAACCCGTTCGCTGCTGCGCACGACCGACGTGACGTTCGCCGCCATGAGTTCGGCGGCGACCGAGGTGACGACCTCCTCGAGTGTGCGCGACACGTGTCAAACCTTACGACAGCGCGTTCACCGGGACAGTGCCCGAACACGGTCGAGACTGCGCCTGCTCCGCACCGATGCCGGACCCGTCGCGGCCAGTCGCAGGATCAGCACGACGGCGTCGTCCCGGCCGGTGCCGGCCAGCCGCGCGAAGTCCGATGCCAGGCCGGCGAGCTCGTCGGCGAACTGCGGTGACAGGCCCCGCAGTTCGTCGTGGGACCGCGCGTACAGGAACACCGGCGAGACCGGCTGCACGCCGAGCCCGTGCGTCTGCGCGGCGACCCACACCGCCTCCATCGCCTCCCCTCCCGCCGCGTAGTCGCGCAGGCTGTGGCCCGCCACGGTCACCACCGCGAGTGCGCAGCTCGCCCGCACCCGGTCGTAGGTGTCCTCGCCGAGTGCGCCGCCCGCCCCCCAGTCCGCCAGGTGAGCCATCACTTCGGGCCGCCGGAGGATGTCGAGCACGGCGAGGTCACCGGCGTCCATCTCGAGGCTGCGCACGTCGATGCCCTCGTCGAAGTCCGGGTCGCCGGGCCAGCGGAGCTCGGAGATCATCTCGGCGTGCAGCCGCGGGGTCAGGTACCGGGTGCGGTCCGCGGCGGCGAGAATGCCTGCTGCGTCTGCGAGTTCGGCGTCGGTGGTGAGCAACCGCAGGGTGGCGCCGTGGCGTGTGGCGGTCGCGCGCAGTGCCTCTGCGGTGGCGGGGTCGAGGGGGCCGGGCGTGCCGTGGTGACGGTTGCTCTCGCGGGCGAGCATGGGACGGTACAGCGCCGCGAGGTCGGCGTCACTGTCATCGCCGAGCCGCAGCGTCGCCTGAAGCGGGATCCCGTCGGTGCGCTCGGTCACGGCCACGGGGCCGAGCACGTCGTGCGCGGCGGCCGCGACCCTGGCGTTGAACAGCGCAGCGCCCAGCGCGACGGCGCTGCCGCGGTGCCCGACATCCATCGCCGAGGTGTGTTCGGAGGCAACACGAATGGTGAGCGCTTCGTGGGTGACGTCGATGCGCCACGGCTGCACGTTGCCGCCCGACGGCGCCCTGATCGCGGCGGCGGCGAGCACGCCGGTCAGGCCCGGCAGGTCGGCGTCGTCCTGATCGGGCGGCGGCTCGGGGGCTTGCCGCGCCATCTCGGGTTCGGCGAGCCGGTCGAGCGCGCCGCTGACGTCGATGCGCACCCGCCCGGACCGCAGCTCCTCGCCGAGCCCGATCCGGCGAACCGCCTCGGCCAGCGCCGTGGCGCCCAGCGCGACATCGCCTGCGAGCTGCGGCCACGTGGAGATCGACCGGTCGACCTCCACCAGTGACGCCGCGGTGCGCGATGACAACCGCGACGCCTCGAGGTGGCGCAGGATGTGCGGCACCTTGTCGCGGCTGCTCATCCCCGGCAGCAGCGACACGTCGAGTTCGCCGAGCAGTCCGTGCAGGATCGGGCGCTGCGGTTCCAGGTCGAACCGCTCGACGTCGATCAGCCCGCGGTCGCTGGTGGCCATCACGACGGGGATACCGCGCGCCCGCGCGCCGAGCCGGAGCACCGCCTTCATGTCGAGCGAATCACATTCCTCGACAACGACGTCCAGCCCGTCGAGGAACTCGTCGACGGTGTCGGTGGTGAGCCCCGCCTCGAAGACGCGGACCGGCAGGTACGGGTCCACCTCGGCGATCCGGCGGGCCGCGACGTGAGCCTTGTTCACGCCGAGGTCGAGCACCGTGGCGGGCACCCGGTTCAGGTTGGACAGCTCGAGGCCGTCGAAGTCGGCGAGGTGCAGTTGCCCGCAGAGCCCCTGGGCGGCGAGCGTGTGGGCGATGACGTGGCCGACACTGAGTCCGGCCACGCCGATGCGCAGGGTGCCGAGCCGCTGCTGCTCCGCGGCGGTGATGATGTTGCGGTTGCGGTCGAGCCGCACGGCGCGAAAAGCCTTCGGCCCCAGGACGGCGACGACGCTGCGCCGCCACGGGAAGTACGCCCACCGGCCGGGTTCGTCGAGCACGGCCGCGTCGGGCGCAGGCCGCAGCCGGTGCAGATCGTCGAGCTGCTGGCCGCGCCGGTCGAGGAACTCGATGCGGGGGTCGGCGCGCAGCCGGTCGAGCATCGCGCGATCGGCGGAGTCCTCGGGGTCCAGGAGGTGGGCGGCGTAGATGTTGAGGCCGTCGTCGTCGACGCTCATCGGGACAGCCCTGGCTCGCGGTGCCGGACCCGCGCCCAGATGTGGTCGTCGGCGACCATGGTGAACGGCACGGCGACCGGGAAGTCGTCATTCACAGACGTGACCTCGACGCGCCGGATGAAGGTGGCCAGCCCGAGAGTCGCCTCCAGCATGGCGAAGTGGTCGCCGATACAGGACCGCGGGCCGCCGCCGAACGGCACGTACTGCCAGCGATCCCGGCTCTTCATCGCCTCGGGCGTGAACCGGTCGGGGTCGAAGGTCAGCGGGTCGTCCCACAGGGTGGGGTCGCGCTGAACGGCCATCCGGCCGAAGATCAGCATGGTGCCGCGCTCGACCCGGAAGCCGCCCACCTCGACGTCGCGTGTCGCCATCCTCGAGCCGGTGGGGCCGGGCGGGCACAGCCGCAGCGCCTCGCGCAGCACCTGCACCGTGTACGGCAGGTCGGCGATGTCGCCGGGTTCGAGTTCCCGGCCGGGCAGCGCATCCACCTCGGCGGCCACCCGCTTCTGGATGTCGGGGTTGCGGCCCAGCTGCCACATGGCATAGGTCAGCGTCGTCGCGGTGGTGTCGTGCCCGGCGAACAGGAACACGATGAGCTCCTCGGCGATCTCGCGGTCCGACAGGGTCTGCCCGGTCTCGGGATCCGTCGCGGCGATCAATGCCTGGACCAGTGGAGCGTCGGTGGTGGGGTCGGCGCGGCAGGTGCGCAGGATCTCGCGGGCCAGGCGGTGCAGCGTCGCGCTGGCCGCCCTGGCCTGCCGTTGCCGTCGAGTGGGCAGCCATGCCGGCGTCCGCACCGGCTTCAGCGCGCGGTCCGCGACGTAGGTGACGGCGATCCGCAGCGGGTCGGCGACCTCGTCGGTGTGATCGGTGAGGTCGCGGCCGAGCACCGAGTGGCCCAGCGCGCGCAGGGTGAGTGTGCGGCACTCCGCGTCGAGATCGATGGTGGCGCCGTCGCGCCAGGTCGACGCCACCGACTCGGCGGCCGCCGACATGTGCCCGCCGAAGCTGCGGACCTGCTGCTTGGTGAACACGGGCTGCAGGGTGCGTCGTCGCGGCAGCCAGGCCTCGTGCGGCAGATCGAACAGGTTGCCGCCGATCACCCGGCAGAACTCGGTGAACACCCGGGTGGTCTTGTCTATCGACCCGTCCTTGTTGCTGAGGATGTCGCGGATGCCCTGCGGCGAGGTGACCGCGACGACCGGGGGCATCAGCCACCGCGGGCCGACCGTGAACCGGGTTACCGGGCCGCCGGCGTCGCGCAGCTGCTCGATACCGGTGTGGAAGGTCCGCAGGGCGCGCACCCGTTGCGAGAAGGGCAGCGGATTGTCGGGTACCCGTGGCAGCGACGCCAGCCGGGCCAATGACTGATCAGCCACGCTCGACCCTTTCCATCGCACACCGAAGCGCATACCGGAAGGCATGCGGCACAGCGGATCCCGAGACTCCGGGCCGGAGCGACGAGAGATGACCCGGTCCTGAGCTTAGCAGGGCTAATTCTTCGCGTTTCAACGATTCACGACACGCGTCAATATTGTCTCGCGTGACGCACCAACACCGTGCGGTATTGAGGCATTCCCCGGGCGACGGGGCGCGATGCCAGTCAGCGTGATGACCGACTGCCCACTCGTTTCACCCGTGCCGCGTAGGCCCTCGCCTCGGCCATCAGCGCAGTGGCCGGGGTCGTGAGGTGGTGCCGTCGGCTGACGGCCGCCACATGGAGGTGGGACTCGGGAGTGATGGTCTGCACCCGAGCCCCGGAACGGCGCGCCGTCTCCGTCCACGACGCGGGCATCACGGCGCGGCCCAGGCCGCTCAGGACCATCGGCAGAATCGATGTGCGGTGGGCGATTTCGGCGACGATCGTGACTTCGATGCCACTGGCGAGGACGTCGTCGACGAGAGCGCGCATCAACGACCCGCGTTGAGACACGATCAGCCGGCATCCGGTGAGGTCGTCGCGCGACAGGCGATCGCCGATCGGACCGTCGACGTCGGGCCCCGAGATGAGGACCAGGGCTTGACGTTCCAGCGACACGACGTCGAGGTCGGCGGCCACCGTCGGCTCGGCTGACCCGAGCACGCCGATCTCGGCCGAGCCGGTCCGGACCGATGTCAGCACTTCTTCCGGCGTGAAGGCGGCCTCGGCGTTCACGGTGACGTCGGGATGTTCGCGCGAAAAGGACGTCAGGATCTTGGTCAACGGCTCCATGCCCGGCGAGGGCATGGTGACGATGTCGACGCGACCGCCGCGCAGACCTCTGAGCGCAAGCATGGTGGCCTTCGCCTCGTCGAGATCGCGGAGCACCACCCTGGCGGGGCCGACCAGCGCAGCGCCCGCTTCGCTCAGCACCACACCCCGGCCGATGCGGTGGAACAGCGGCATCCCGAGTTCGCGCTCGAAGGTGGCGATCGCCTGCGACAGTGACGGCTGAGCGATCAGCAGGTGCTCGGCCGCCCGGCTGAATCCGTTGTGGTCGACAACCGCGAGGAAGAACTTCAGCTGCCGCACATCCATGGCGGCCTCCTGCCTGTAGTGATAGGTACAGCCTATACGCTGAATCGAAAGTGCGTCTTAGACGAATCGGTCGATGTGATCGCTAATGGAGTCATCCCGTACCTGTGATCCACACCACCGAGGAGGCCGCCATGGCAGACCAAATCTTCAAGATCGCCGCGATCCCCGCCGACGGAGTCGGTAAGGAGGTCGTCGCCGCCGGCCATCGTGTGCTCGACACGCTGGCCGCGCAGTCCGAAGGCAGGTTTGCCTTCGACTGGGAAGAGTTCGACTGGGGCTGCGAGTACTACGAGCGGACCGGCAAGATGATGGCCGACGACGGGCTGGAGACGCTGAAATCCTTCGACGCCATCTACTTCGGCGCCGTGGGCTGGAAGAACGTCCCCGATCACATCAGCCTCTGGGGACTGCGCTTGAACATCACCCAGAATTTCGATCAGTGGGCCAACGTCCGTCCGGTCAAGTTCCTGCCCGGGGTCGTCTCGCCACTGCGCAAGGCCGACGACACCGAACTCGACTGGGTCGTGGTACGGGAGAACAGCGAAGGCGAGTACGCCGGGCTGGGCGGCCGCAACCTCGGCGGACGCGGTCCAGGCAACGAGGTCGCCCTCCAGACCGCTTTGTTCACCGACAAGGGTTGCGAACGCATCATGCGCTTCGCCTTCGACCTGGCCCGCACCCGCTCCGTGAAGAAGGTCTCGAGCGTCACCAAGTCGAACGCCCAGCAGTACGGCATGGTGCTCTGGGACGACGTGTTCAAGCGCGTCGCCCTGGACTACCCCGACGTCGAGACCGAAAGTGTGCTGGTCGACGCGATGTCCGCGAAGTTCGTGCTGCACCCCGAAGAACTGTCGGTCGTCGTGGCCTCCAACCTCAACGCCGACATCCTGTCGGACCTGGGGTCGGCGCTGGCCGGCAGCCTCGGCATCGCGGCCAGCGCGAACCTGAACCCGGAACGCCGCTTCCCCAGCATGTTCGAGCCCGTCCACGGGTCGGCGCCCGACATCGCCGGAGAGGGCATCTCCAATCCGGTCGGTGCCATCGCCAGCGCCGCCCTCATGCTCGACCACTTCGGCCTGCACGCCGAGGCGCGCCGCGTCGAGGAGGCGATCGAGACGGCCACCGGTAGCGGGATCCGCACCCGCGACATCGGCGGAGCGTCGAACACCGACGAGGTGACCGACGCGATCATCGCCGCGCTGTCGAAGGCTCTGACCCCCGCCTAGCCGACCGGCCCCGGGGTCGCCCCGGCGGCCGGCATCCGCGCACGGCGCCACCTCTGTGCGGCGCAGCCATACAGATCCGGCCGGTGATCCGGCCACCTGAACACGAATCGAACACCGACACAGAGGTCCACGCCATGAACGCACACACCGACACCACCGAGGGCTACCGGCCGAACCACGAGAAGAAGCGCTGGTACCGACAGCTCTACTTCTGGGTACTGATGGCGATCATCGCCGGCGTGCTCCTCGGCTGGCTGGCGCCGTCGGCCGGGGTCGCGATGGAACCGATCGGCACCACGTTCGTCACCGCGATGAAGATGCTGATCGGACCCATCGTGTTCCTCACCATCGTCGGGGGCATCGCCAGTGTCGCCGACCTGAAGAGGGTCGGAGTGACCGGGCTAAAGGCGCTGTCCTACTTCCAGGTCGGCACGATCATCGCGATGATGTTCGGCCTGGTCGCCATCAACGTCTTCCGCGCCGGAGACGGCGTGAACGCCGATCCGGGGGCCATCGAGACCAGCGAGTCGGCGTCGACACTGATCGAGGCGGGCGAGACGAAGCAGTGGTGGGAGTTCATCACCCACCTCGTGCCCGAGAGCATGGTCGGCCCGTTCGTCGAAGGCGACATCCTGCAGATCATCTTCATGGCGGTGCTGGTCGGTGTCGCGCTCAACGCGGTCGGCCACATCGGCGCGCCCGTCCTCGACCTGGTCAACCGGCTCACCCAGGTCATCTTCAAGATCCTGAACTACATCATGAAGCTCGCACCGCTCGGCGCCTTCGGTGCGATGGCGTATGCCATCGGCAAGTACGGCGTGTCCACCCTGACCAGCCTCGGCTCGCTGATCGCATTGTTCTACGTGACGTCCGCACTGTTCGTCTTCGTCGTCCTCGGCTCGGTGATGGCCTACCTGCGGCTCAACATCTGGCACATGCTCAAGTACCTGCGCGAGGAACTGCTGCTGATCCTCGGCACGTCGACCGCCGAGCCTGCCCTGCCCGGTCTGATGCGCAAGATGGAGTACGCCGGCGTCAGCAAGCCGACCGTCGGCCTGGTCGTTCCCACCGGCTACAGCTTCAATCTCGACGGTGCGGCGATCTACCTGTCGCTGGCGGCGCTGTACATCGCCCAGGCCACCAACACCAACCTCACGGTAGGGCAGCAGATCGGCCTGCTGGCAGTGATGCTGTTGACGTCGAAGGGCGCCGCCGGTGTCGCCGGCGGTGGATTCATCGCCCTGACAGCCACATTGAGCACGATCGGGCACATCCCCGTCGTCGGCATCATGTTGATCTTCGGCATCGACAAGTTCATGTCCGAGTGCCGGGCGCTGGTGAACTTCATCGGCAACGCCGTGGCGACACTGTTCGTGGCCAAGTGGAATCACGAACTCGACGTGACACGGGCCCGGGCGGTGTTCGCAGGCAGGGACGTCGAGCCGATCTCGGACCCGAGCGAGGACCTCGACGTCGATCCGTACTCCTCCGAGACGCACGACCTGATCGCCGCGGATCCCGCCCCCGCGCTGGCGATGGCGGGACTCGCGCCCGAGAAGGCTGACGCCCGGACGCTGACGACGCCGTAGGCCGGCACGCCGACCACCCCCGGCCACCCCCGGCCACTTCGCAGGAGAAGCAACCATGAGAGTCCTCGTCGCACCCGACAAGTTCAAAGGCAGCCTCACCGCTGCCGAGGTCGCGGACCACCTGGCAACGGGACTGGCGGAGGCCGGTGCGATCACGACGACCCTGCCACTGGCGGACGGCGGCGACGGCAGCGTCGCCGCCGCCCTGGCCGGCGGATTCCATCCCCTCCCGGTCGAGGTGCACGGGGCGACGGGCAGGCCGCACCGCGGTCTTGTCGCATTCGACGGCGACACCGCGATCGTGGAGGTCGCCGATACATGCGGACTGGCGACGCTGCCCGGCCGTGTTCGTGCACCCATGACCGCGACGAGCCGGGGCCTCGGCGAGGCCGTCCGCGCCGCCCTGGCGTTGTCTCGCCACCAGCTGGTGCTCGCACTCGGGGGCAGCGCGAGCACGGACGGCGGCATCGGCATGCTCGGTGCGCTCGGTTACCGATTCCTGGATCGGACCGGCGATCCCGTGTCCCCCGTGCCCGGCAACCTCAAGCGCATTCACCGTGTCGACTCACGTCATGTCGTCGACCTCCGCGGAGTCCGGCTCACCGTCGCCGGAGACGTGACGAGTCCACTGCTCGGACCGGCGGGGGCGGCTGCCGTGTTCGGGCCCCAGAAGGGCGCCGACGCAGGACAAGTGGTTCAGCTCGAGGCCGGCCTGAGTAATCTCGTCGACGCATTCGGGCGCTCGGGCGTCCACAACGCCGCAGCGCTGGCTCAGTGCGCCGGCGCCGGGGCCGCAGGCGGCATCGGATACGCGGCCATGCTGCTGGGCGCCACGACGGTATCCGGCGCGGACTACTTCCTGGAGCTCCTGGACTTCGACCGGCACGTCGCCGACGCCGATCTGGTCGTCACCGGCGAGGGCCGACTCGACCACCAGACGTTGCGTGGCAAGTTGCCCTGCGCCGTCGCACTGCGCGCCGCGCCGACACCCGTCGTCGCCGCGGTCGGGCGCAGCGACCTGGACGACGACACCGCACGCAGCCGTTTCACCGACGTGTTCGCCGTCGCCGACCACGCCGACGGCGACACCGCGCGCGATCCCCGTCGGACCGCACTCATCCTGCGGCGCCTCGGCACACTCATCACTCGTCAGTTCGCGGCGACGTCCTGACCGACTCCGGTCGCGCTGCCTGGGATCCGCGTCCTACGACAGCTGCCGGATGACCTCTTCCAGTGGCTGCGAGGACGTCCCGATGTCGCCGAGGAACGGGTGCGAGAGTTCCATCACCAGGAACAAGTTCACCGCCACCAGCACGCCCAGGATCGCCACCATCGAGTAGTGCGTCGAGGGTTTCTCGACGTCGTAGATGATCGCGCACAGTAGCAGCAGGGCACTCGTCAGCCAGATGACCGCCCACAGCGACCATGGCGGGCCGACATCCGTGCGCGCCTGCAGCACCCGCTGCGTCCGGGCCTGACTGAGGCTGTCGAGATCGCTGAAAGAGCTTGAGAGCAAAGTCTTCTGCGTGTCGGTGCGGGCCTGGACGCCTTCATACGCCGCATAGAGGCGCGTCAAAGCCTCGTCGGCCTCGGGGTAGGACCGTCCCCTGGCATTCTCGTTCCACTCGACCACCGCCGCCTGGTGGTATTCGAGCAGCGCCTTGCGTACCCGGTCGCTGTCCGGCTGGTCGAACACCGTGGCGTATCGGGCGAGCTGCACGCCCGCCGCGCCTTCGGTCCGCGCTCTTCCATCCGCGTCGCCGATCTGTCCCCACATTGCGGAGACGACGAAGCCGAGGAAAAAGGCGAAGACGAACCCGACCACCCCGAACGCGAACCTGATCACGTCGTTGTGCTCTTCGCCCTTGAGGCTGGGGAACTTCCGACGCACCAGTGTCTGGAGGAGCACCGCCCCGCCTGCGACGACCACGATGAGGCCCAGCAGCAGCAACCACGAGGGAAGGTTGCTGACCAGCCACAGACTGACCATTCGGCTCTCCTAGAACTGCACCGGGCGCGGATTCTCGACTCTAGGCGTGGTCATGCGAATGCAAGTGAACCGGGAGGAAAGGGCGGTGGCCGTCGACGGCCATTCCCTCACGGTCACCGCCTCTGAACTGCAGATACCCTGTGGAGCTAAGGGGAATCGAACCCCTGACCTTCTCGATGCGAACGAGACGCGCTACCAACTGCGCTATAGCCCCTTGCGGAACGAAAGGCTACCAGTCGCGCCGCGAGTGCCGAAAATCGACTACTGGCCCGCAGCGCGCGGGAGGTCGTAGTGCCGGGCGAACGTCGTGTAGTCGAGGTGCTCGAACGCCGGATCCTCGTCGTCGATCTCCAGCACCGCCGCACCCGGCCGCCGCAACCGAGCCGGGACCACGTCGAGCTTGTGGTCCTCGGCGTTCTCCACACCGAGCCGCGACCGCATCATCCGCTGCGCCCGCCGGCGTCGCAGTCGTTGCTCGATGCGGGTCTGGCGGCGCAGGTACATGAGGTACATCAGGGTGACCGAACCGATGATCGCGCAGGGCCACCACGCCCACGGCGCGACGAGATATGCGGCGGCGGCCGTCGCGACGATCGCCACGGCCATCGACACCAGCATGCGCATGCGGAACCGGTACTTGCGCGCGCTGACCGCGGCCGCGGTCTTCGACTCGTTCCTGCGCCGGCGGGCAGCGCTCATCGAGTCGGCGACGTGCAGGTCTGATTCCGACGGCGCTTCCAGGCCGGAAGAGTCGGCGACGTACTCGTATTCGTCGTCCGTGCCGTCGTCCTCGACGGCATCGGACTCGTCGGTGTCGTCTTCGAGGGCTTCGTCTTCGAGGGCTTCGTCTTCGAGGGCTTCGTCCTCGGCCACGACTTCGACGGCTTCGTCTTCGTCCTCGAGATCCTCGTCTTCGGCCACCGGCTCAGGGGCGTTGAACTCCAGGGGCAGCTCGGGTTCGTCGAATACGGATCCGCCCACCGGCAGCGCGCCGGAGGCCTCGTCGACGACGTCGACGTCGAGATAGTCGGGTTCGTCGGTCACGACAGTGGCGGCCGCGAGCACCATCGCACGCTGCGGCCGGGCCTCTTGTTCGTCGAGGTCGTCGAGTGCGTCCTCGTCGACGCCGTTCTCGTCGGGCCGCCAGTGCGGGTCACTGTTGTGGCCGGCGGCCGGGCCGCTGCGACGCAGTTTCGAGCGGCGCCCGGTGTCGAGCACCCGCGTGGCCAGCGCCACGTCGCTGGTGCGGCGAACCGCGTCGCGCTTGCTGATCAACATCGGAACCAACACGAAGAGCCAGAGCACGACGAGAGAGATCCACAGGAGAGATTGGGGGATGCTTGGCATGACGCCGGCTCCTTTCCCCGTTCAGGCTAGGTCCGTGACCAGCGCGTCCGGGGATGACGCGCCGAGGACAATTACACACCTGTAATTCGCAGGATACAAGCACCACGAGTAACACGTGTCACACACGTCACGGATTCGCTCGCGAAAGTGGCAGCGGCCTATCCGTCAGGCCCACTGCGCGCGACCGCTGCGCACGAGCGCGGCCGCCGCCGTCCCCTTCATCTCCTCGATGGTGATCGCCACCAGGAGGTGGTCCCGCCAGGCGCCGTCGACCTCGAGGTAGCGCTTGAGCAGCCCCTCCTGGCGGAAGCCCACCTTGCCCAGCACCGCGCGACTGGCGGCGTTCTCCGGGCGGACCGTCGCCTCGACACGGTGCAGCATCACCTGGCCGAAGCAGTGGTCGAGTCCGAGCGCCAGGGCCGCGGTCGCCACTCCCCCGCCCGTGCGCTGGCTCGTCACCCAGTAACCGATCCACGCCGACCGCAGCGCGCCGTGGGTGACGTTGCCGATCGTCAGCTGTCCGGCGAACTGGCCGTCGACTTCGATCACGTACGGCAGCATCCGGCCCCTGCGGGCTTCGGCGCGAAGACTCGAGCAGACCGTCGGCCACGACGAGAGTGCGTGTCGCACTTGCCAGTCCACCGCCGCCGTCGGCTCCCACGGCTCGAGCTGCGTCCGGTCGGCCAACCGCAACCGGCTCCACTGGGCGGCGTCGCGCAGCCGGATCGGTCGCAGCCGCACCACCCCGGCGGGAACCCGCAACGGCCCTGCCGGCGTCGGCCAGCCCGGATGCATCGGACTCGCACGCAGGAAACTCATCGCCCGCCGGTCAGCCGCGCTGCGCCAGGAATGCCACGTCGACGACCTCGCCGGTGCGGACCTCCTCGGTGTCGGCCGGCACCGTCACCAGACAGTTCGCCTCGGCCAGCGTCGCGAGCAGATGCGACGACGAACCCGGGGCGCCGCCGAGCGCCTGCACCAGGTACTCGCCGGTGTCCTGGTCGCGCATCAACTGACCGCGCAGGAATCCCTTGCGGCCGGGCACCGACGTGATGGGCGACAGCGTGCGAGCGGGCACCACGCGGCGCATCGGTGCGCGCTTCCCCAGCGAGAGCCGGATCAGCGGCCGCACCATCACCTCGAACACCACCAGGGCGCTCACCGGGTTGGCCGGCAGCAGGAAGACCGGGACACCGTCGCGGCCCAACTGGCCGAAGCCCTGCACCGACCCGGGGTGCATGGCGATGCGGGTCACCTCCATGTCACCGAGCTCGGAGAGCACCGCACGCACCTGTTCGGCCGCCACACCGCCCACTGCGCCGGCGATCACCACCACCTCGGCCCGGTTGAGCTGTCCTTCGACGATCTGGCGCAACTCCGCGGGATCGGTGGTGTCGACGATGCCGACCCGGTTCACCTCGGCGCCTGCGTCGCGCGCGGCGGCGGCGAGCGCATACGAGTTGACGTCGTAGACCTGCCCGTTGCCCGGCGTGCGGGAGATGTCGACCAGTTCGCCGCCCACACACATGATCGACAGCCGCGGCCGCGGATGGACGAGCACACGCTCGCGGCCCACCGCGGCGAGCAGGCCGACCTGCGCGGCGCCGATGATCGTGCCCGCGCGTACGGCGACGTCACCGGGTTGCACGTCGTCGCCGGTGCGGCGCACATAGGCGCCCGATCGGACCCCGCGCAGCACACGCACCCGGTTCTTGCCGCCGTCGGTCCACCGCAGCGGAAGCACCGCGTCGGCGAGGGTGGGCATCGGCGCGCCGGTCTGCACGCGGGCGGCCTGGCGGGGCTGCAGCCGGCTGGGCGTGCGCGCCCCCGCCTCGATCTCCGCCATCACCGGCAGGCTGACCTCGCGCTCGCCGTCCTCGTCGTCGGCGTCGGGCCGATCACCGAGGCCGAGCCCCAGCACGTCGACGCTTCGCACCGCGTAGCCGTCGATCGCGGCCTGGTCGAACCCCGGCATCGGCCGTTCGGTCACGACCTCCTCGGCGCACATCAGGCCCTGCGACTCGGCGATCGCCACCCGAACCGGACGGGGCGCCACCGCGGCGGCGGCCACCCGGGCCTGCTGCTCCTCAACCGAACGCACAACACGCCTTTCTGCCATCCGCGGGCCGGGCCGCGCAGCAGTGCTCGCCTACGGTCGGGTCAGCCCTAGTCGTTCGATCAACCACTCCCGCAGTTCGGGACCGTAGTCGTCGCGTTCCAACGCAAAGTCAACCGCAGCCTTGAGGTACCCGCCGGGATTTCCCAGGTCGTGTCGAGATCCGCGATGCACGACCACGTGCACGGGATGGCCCTCCTCGATCAGCAGCGCGATCGCGTCGGCGATCTGGATCTCGCCGCCCGCCCCGGGTTCGACCCGGCGCAGCGCGTCGAAGATCGCCCGGTCCAGCACGTAGCGGCCGGCGGCGGCGTAGGGCGACGGCGCGTCCTCCGCCTTGGGTTTCTCGACCATGCCCTTGACCCGCAGCACGTCGGGGTTGGCGGCGTCGGGCACGGTCTCGACGTCGAAGACGCCGTAGGCGCTGATCTTCTCGGGCTCGACCTCGATGGCACACAGCACGGATCCGCCCCGCTTCGCGCGCACTTTCGACATCGTCTCCAGCACCCCGGTGGGGAGCACGAGGTCGTCGGGGAGCAGTACCGCGATGGCGTCCTCGTCGGGTCCGAGCACCTTCTCGACGCAGCCGATCGCGTGGCCGAGGCCGAGCGGCTCGTCTTGCACCACCGACTCGACCTTGATGAGTTCGGGTGCGCGACGGACCTTTTCGAGCATCTTGTCCTTGCCGCGCTCCTCGAGCGTGCTCTCGAGCACCAGGTCCTCGACGAAGTGCGCGACGACGCCGTCCTTGCCCTCGGAGGTGATGATGATCAGCCGGTCGGCGCCCGCCTCGGCGGCCTCGGCGGCCACCAGCTCGATGCCCGGTGTGTCGACCACCGGGAGCAGCTCCTTGGGCACGGTCTTGGTGGCCGGCAGGAATCGCGTTCCCAGCCCCGCGGCGGGTACGACCGCGGTGGACGGGATGGGCACCTCGGGACGAGTCACGCTGACACACTAGCCGCGTCCGCGCCGTTGAAACCCTGCCGGATGTCGTCGGATGTCATGGTGGACACGTGCCCACCGCGTCCAAGGCCGAGCTGCGCGCCCGGATCCTTTCGGCTCGCCGCGCCGCGCCCGCAGCGGTGCACGACGCCGAGGCGCATGCGCTGACAGGCCATCTCCTGACGCTGGTCGCCGCGGGCCAGACGGTGTGCGCGTACATGCCGGTCGGCTCGGAGCCGGGATCGGTCACGACGATCGAGACCCTGGCGGCACTCGGGGTGCGGGTGCTCCTCCCGGTGGCCCGGCAGGATTCCGCGGGTGTGCCGCTGCCGCTGAACTGGGGCGAATATCGGGTGGACGGGCTGGTCGAAGCGCGATATGGGCTGCGCGAGCCGGCGCCGCCGTGGCTGCCCGCAGACGCCGTCGCGACCGCGGCGCTGGTGCTGGTGCCCGCCCTCGCCGTCGACCGCACCGGGACGAGGCTGGGCCGTGGCGCCGGCTTCTACGACCGCACGCTGCCGCTGGCCGACGCAGCAGCCCGGCTCGCGGCGGTGGTCCGTGACGACGAGCTCGTGGACCGGCTGCCCGCCGAACCCCACGATGTGCAAATGACGCATGCCCTCACCCCGCGGGGCGGCCTCACTGCGCTCGGCTAGCCGCGGACGGCGTGCATGCCCTCGTCGCCCCGGTGATGGGCCGGCACTCCGGGACCAGCGTGCTCGGCGTTGTGCACGGCGTCCATCACCAGCTGGCGGACATGATCGTTCTCCAGGCTGTAGAAGATCGTGGTACCCGCGCGGCGGGTGCGTACCAGCCGCGCCATCCGCAGTTTCGCCAGATGCTGTGACACCGATGGCGCAGGCTTGTCGACGCGCTCCGCCAGCTGGTTGACCGACAGCTCATCTCCGACCAGCGCCCACAACACCTGGACGCGGGTGGCGTCGGCGAGCATGCGGAACACCTCGACGATGAGTGCGGCCTGCTCCTCGCCGAGCGGGTCTCGGGACGCCTCGGTGCCTGCGGTCATCGTCGAAGTCTAAGTCGGCCGCTCCCCACGAAGAGGATGCTGCTCTACTATCTAGTTATGCACGCAGATAATGATCAACGGTGATGTAGTCGTGTTCGGCGTCCTTCGCGACAGGACCTTCGCGGCGCTCTTCGCCGCTCAGGTGGTCGCACTGATCGGCACCGGCCTCTTGACCGTGGCCTTGGGCCTGCTCGCCTACGACATCGCGGGCAACGACGCCGGCGTGGTCCTCGGAACCGCTCTGGCGATCAAGATGGCCGCCTACGTCCTCGTCGCACCGGTCGTCACCGCGGTGACGTACCGGCTCTCGCGCCGGCACCTCATGGTCGCCGCTGACGTGGTCCGAGCGGTCATCGCGCTGTCGCTGCCCTTCGTGCAGCACGCGTGGCAGATCTACCTGCTGATCTTCCTGCTTCAGGCCGCCTCCGCCACCTTCACGCCGGTGTTCCAGTCCGTCCTGCCCGCGGTGCTGGTCGACGAGGACGACTACACCCGCGGCCTGTCCCTGTCCCGCCTGGCCTATGACCTCGAGTCTCTGCTGAGCCCGGTGCTCGCCGCGGCCCTGCTGACGATCGCGACGTACGAGCGCCTCTTCCTCGGCACCGTCGCGGGGTTCGCCTTCTCCGCAATTCTGGTACTGCGGACGCCACTACCGATTCGTTCGATCGCCCGCGCGGGAGAATCCCTCCTGCAGGCGACGACCGTTGGAGCGCGCCTGATGTGGCGACGGCCGGTGCTCCGTGCGCTGCTGATGCTGAACATGGCCGTCGCCGCGGCCACCGCGCTGGTGGTGGTGAACTCGGTGGTCTACGTGCACGACCTCCTGGAGGCCGGCGATTCTGCGTTGGCAGTGGTGCTCGCCTGCTACGGCGGCGGTTCCATGGTCGTCGCGCTTGCGCTCCCCCGCCTGGTGACGGCGATCAGCGACCGCCGGCTCATGCTCACCGGCGGGGCCGTCGCGACCGCCGGCCTGATCGCCGTGGCGGTGACACTCGCGATGGATCCGCCCACACCTGTGGCGTGGCCACTACTGGCGGCGCTGTGGGTGATGCTCGGTGGCGCCACGTCACTCATCAACACCCCAGCGGCCAGGCTTCTGCGCTTTCAGAGCGAAACCGACACTCGGACAGCAGTGTTCACCGCCCAATTCGCCCTGTCGCACGCCTGCTTCTTCCTCACCTATCCGTTGGCCGGCTGGATCGGCAGCATTGCCGGTCAACCGGTCGCCGCGGCCCTACTCGGCGGGTTGGCCTGCGGGGCCGCTCTCGTCGCCGCGCGGACCTGGCCCTCCGCGATCGGCGTCGATCACCGGATGACCGTCACGGCCTGACGTCGGTTCGACCACCCTCAAGATCACCGCGCTCTAAGCTTCGGCCATGGATCTCGGGGGCAAAAGAGTACTGATCACCGGCGCGTCGCGTGGAATCGGCGAGGCGATGGCCCGGTCGTTCGCCGAAGCCGGTGCCACGGTCGCGCTCGTCGCACGCAGCGCCGACGCGTTGCGGGCGCTCGCCGACGGCATCGGCGGCACCGCGCACGCCGCAGATCTCGCCGACCCGGCCCAGGTGGACGCCCTGATCGGCCGGGTCGAGGACGAGGCAGGCCCGGTAGACGTCCTGGTCAACAACGCGGGCATCGAGAGCACCGCGGGATTCGCCGACGCACCGGACGGCGAACTCCAACGGGTGACGCAGGTCAACTACCTGGCGCCGGCCGAACTCTGCCGGCGCGCCACTCCGCGGATGCTGAGCCGCGGCGGCGGCCACATCGTCAACATCTCCTCGATGGCCGGTACCGCGACCTTTCCCGGCCTCGTCAGCTACGGCGCGTCCAAGGCGGCGCTGTCGCACTTCACGTCGGGGCTGCGCATCGACCTGCGGGGTCTGCCCGTCGCGACGACGCTGGTGGAACTCGGGCCGGTGCCGACCGACCTGCTCGCCAAGGCCGACGACTACGCGCCGACTCGCGACAGCTTCGACCGGCTCTACCGGCTGCATCTGCTCAAGGACACGCCGAAGGAGAAGGTGGCCGCCGACATCGTCGAGGCCGTGCGTAAGGGCCGCCGCCACGTGCGGATACCGAGGCGGGCAGCGCTGTTCCCCAGTCTCGTCGAAGCCCCACGCCGCCTCTCGGAGTTGATGCTCACCGGTGTGGCGCACCAGCCGCGCTGACCGCGGAATGACGGCGACCGCGTAGCGGTTCTAGCACTTGGCACGATAGAGTGCTAAAGAACTTTGTGACCGTCTCGGAGGTTTCCTTGCCTACCTATTCGTATGCGTGCACCGCGTGTGACAACAAGTTCGATGTGGTGCAGGCCTTCAGCGACGACGCGCTGTCGCAGTGCCCGAAGTGCGACGGACGGCTGCGCAAGCTCTTCGGCAAAGTCGGCGTCGTGTTCAAGGGCAGTGGCTTCTACCGCACCGACAGCCGCGAGGCCGCCAAGAGCGCGAGCAACGGCTCGGCGAAGAGCTCCGAGTCGGCCGGCTCTGGATCGGCCGGCTCCACGTCCTCGTCGACCGACTCCTCGAGCTCCAGCTCGTCGAGCGACTCCGGCAAGAGCTCGAGCTCGACGTCGGGCTCCAGCTCGTCGAGTTCCGCACCGGCCGCCGCTGCGTCGAGCTGACAGTTATCCACAGCCCGCCGGATTGACCGCGCGGATCGGCCCCTGTCCTGCCTAGCGTGGCGGGATGGGGGAATCGCTCGATCCGACGCCGCTTCATCGGCTCACTGCGGCACTGCGGCCGGACTGGTCGCGGACCGTGGCGGCCCGCCGGATCGCCGCGGGTGTGCTCGTTCTGCTGGCGGCCCTGATCGCGGTGCGCTCAGACCCGCGCGGCGATCACGTCGACGTCCTCGTCGCCGCCCATGATCTGCCTCCCGGGCAGCCGCTCGCAGCTGCCGACCTGCGATCTGAGAGCCATTCGGCGACAACAGTTCCCGAGGGCGCCCTCGCCGATTCGGCGACTGCGGTCGGCAAGACCCTGGCCGGACCGGCTCGGCGTGGCGAGGTGCTCACCGACGTGCGCATGCTCGGGCCGCGTCTCGCCGAGTCCGCGGCTGGTCCGAATGCGCGCATCGTGCCGCTGCATCTGACCGACACTGCGTTACTCGACCTCGTCCGGCCGGGTGATGTGGTCGACGTGCTGGCCGCCCCCGATCCGGGTCCGGGTCCCGGCGACGACGCCCGTCCGCGGCTGGTGGCCGGTGAGGCGGTGGTGGTGCTGGTGTCCGGGAAGCAGCAGGGGCCGGGCGCCGGCGACCGCGTGGTGCTGGTGGCGCTGCCGGCGCACGACGCAAACGAGGTGGCGGGTGCCGCGCTGACGCAGGCGATCACCCTGACGTTCCACTAGGCCGGGAAAAGCAATCCGCCCCCGGCCGCAGGGCCGGGGGCGGATCGTCAGACTGTCAGATCACCAGTCGCCGAGGGCGGGTCCGCCGCCCGTCAGCGGGCCTTCGCCGGCCGGCGTGAACTCGCCCTCGAACAGCGGGCCGGTGGCCGAGCCGGAGACCGCTTTCACGGAATCCCGGACGCCGGCATTCTCGCCGTTCGTCTGTGCATGGACGATCGTCGGATCGGCGGTGCGCGCCTCTCCACCCTGTCCGCGGGCGGCACCGATATCGGTGAGGCGGATACCGTCCTCGTTGACCGCGACGGCCGCGCGACTCGTCACCTCTGGCGACGGTGCGACCTCTTCGACTTCGGCGCTGGCGGTGCCGAGGCCAAGCGTCAGGGCGGCCGCGGCGACGGCAAACGACCCGGCTCCCACGATGCCCAGCTGCTTCGCACGACGAGTGAGCGCCTTGGCGTGTGCTGCCATCAGCATTCCCCTTTGTTGGTTGACGGGACGGAGCCCGGTAGGTTCGCGACCCCTGAAGACTAGCAGTGCCGAGGCCGTCTCGCCTGCCCAGCCGACCACCGAATTTCGCACGGCGCCGGTGCATGTGGGTGATGGCTCCCGCGCACGTCGTCGCGCGTTTCTCCGGCGTCGACGACGGGAGCTCCGGCGGGGCCGTTTCGCCGTCCGAAGGCGGGCGCGGCCCGCTACCGTCACCGTGGAGCGAGCCACAGAAAACGACGAAAGGGCCACGATCATGCTCAAGGGTTTCAAGGAATTCATTGCTCGGGGCAACGTCATAGACCTCGCGGTCGCGGTGGTCATCGGCGCGGCCTTCACCGGCCTCGTCACCGCGTTCACCGCGAACGTCATCCAACCGCTGATCGACCGCATCGGCGCGGGCCCGGATGCCGAGTACGGCGTCCTGCGCATCCCGCTCGGAGGTGATCAGTTCGTCGACCTCAACGCCGTGCTGTCGGCCGCGATCAACTTCCTCATCGTGGCCGCGGTGATCTACTTCGTCATCGTCCTGCCGTTCAAGAAGCTCAAGGAGCGCGACGCGAAGGTCGCTACCAGCGAGACCGAGTTGACGCTGCTGACCGAGATCCGTGATCTGCTCCGCGCCGATGCGGCAGGCACGGCGGGCGCGCACAGCCAGCGGGAGGACCATTCCGACGAGTGACAGGCTCTGCACACGAGAACGGCCCCCGGTGAATGACACCGGGGGCCGTTTCGTCAGAGCAGGGTCAGTTCATGTTCCACGGTTCGCCGTAGGTGGTGACGCTGTCACCGGTCGAGGCGATCAGCCGGGCGAAGGGACGCAGCAGCACGCCGCCTGCCGCACCGGTCACCGTGCCGTGGGCGTTGGACACCGCGACCGAGCCGCCGGCGCCGGCCACGTCCACCGAGAACGTCGCGACTTCCTGGATGCCGGGGCCGTTGCCCAGGTCAGCCGAGATCGACACACCGGGGAACAGCGGCGGCGTCTGGATGCCCTCGATGACGCCCCCACCGAAGTCGGAATCCAGACCGTCGAACGCGATGTTCGGGGTGGTGTAGCTGAAGTTGATGCCGACACCGAGCGACCAGGGGAAGCCGACCTGGTAGCCGAGCTCCAAGGAGCCCTCGAAGTCGTCGGCGCCCTCACCGGCCACGATGTAGGTCGCCTTGCCGGAGTGGAACCACTCACGGGTCAGCCGGTTGCGGTCGAGCGGGAACACGCCGTTGAGGTAGGTGTCCCACTGCTGGATGGTCAGGTTGCGGCCCTGGCCGTCGAGCAGGCTCAGCTCGTTGTCCAGACCTGCATTAGAGGTGCCAGTGCTCGCGAAGAGACCCGCGATGGCCGCGACCAACGCGATCAGCACCCGACTGATTGCCTTCATGTTCTCCCTAGCTTGTTCGAGGGCGAGTCCAAGAACTCACCAGTCTGTTGTCGGTGCCTGGCCGTCCGTACACCACACACCTCGCAAGATCTTCATGTGAGGCGAATTAGAAACTTCACATTCGGTTCTTACGGCTTGCTCATCGTTGACACGGGAAACATAACGGGGCGGCACCACCCCGGCAACGCAAGCGATCGTCGCGCGCCGAACCGGCGATGGGGTTCTGGGAATTTGCTGGGAGCGGAGCCGGGGCGACGGTCGGGGCGATTTGCGAAAACAGACCGGTCGCGTCGCACCGGTTCCACACGCGCGTCGAGGCCGCATCGACCTGGTGGTCGCGATGTCCGGAACGCCACGCACGTGTGCCCGCACTGAAAAAAAGCCAGTTCAGAAGCGGTGCAGCGGGCGGTTCGTCAATCAACGAACGCCGCGGAACGCGCCGCCTGATGACCGCCCCACTTCGTCCGGAACAATGGATGTCCGGGCGCTGGGCCAGACGGCCCGGTGTTAACTGACCATCCGTGGCGTCATATCCGACGCGCGGTATGGCGACCCTACTGTGACGAGTATCACATTTTCGACGTAAGCGCAGTTCACCGGCTTGTAACTTAAGCGGACACTCACGCGCCTCCCCGGCGTCAGGAATAGGGCGGCGACGGAGGGATGCGGCCAGCAGCTATTCCAGATGTGCATCGTCCGATGCACATCCTGCATGGCTGTGAGACGACGTCATTGCGGCCAATCGAGGGCCCACGGCCAAGCCGTCGCTGGCATCAACGACCGACGCCTGAAGGCGCGACGTGCGCGGGCTCTTCGAGCAGTGGAACGGCAACGAGAACGGCCCCCGGTGAATGACACCGGGGGCCGTTTTCGTCAGAACTGGGTCAGTTCATGTTCCACGGTTCGCCGTAGGTGGTGACGCTGTCACCGGTCGAGGCGATCAGCCGGGCGAACGGACGCAGCAGCACGCCGCCTGCCGCACCGGTCACCGTGCCGTGGGCGTTGGACACCGCGACCGAGCCGCCGGCGCCGGCCACGTCCACCGAGAACGTCGCGACTTCCTGGATGCCGGGGCCGTTGCCCAGGTCAGCCGAGATCGACACACCGGGGAACAGCGGCGGCGTCTGGATGCCCTCGAGCAGGGCGGACGTGTCGCCCACGTCGGTGTCGAGACCGTCGAACGCGATGTTCGGGGTGGTGTAGCTGAAGTTGATGCCGACACCGAGCGACCAGGGGAAGCCGACCTGGTAGCCGAGCTCCAGGGAGCCCTCGAAGTCGTCGGCGCCCTCACCGGCCACGATGTAGGTCGCCTTGCCGGAGTGGAACCACTCACGGGTCAGCCGGTTGCGGTCGAGCGGGAACACGCCGTTGAGGTAGGTGTCCCACTGCTGGATGGTCAGGGTCCGGCCCGCGCCGTCGAGCAGGCTCAGCTCGTTGTCCAGACCTGCGTTTGAGGTGCCCGTGCTCGCGAAGAGACCCGCGATGGCCGCGACCAACGCGATCAGCACCCGACTGATTGCCTTCATGTTCCCCCTAGCTTGTTCGAGGGCGAGTCCAAGAACTCACCAGTCGTTGCCGGTGCCTGGCCGTTCGTACACCACACACCCCGCAAGATCTTCATGTGAGGCAAATTAGAGACTTCACATTCAGTTCTTACGGCTTGCTCATCGTTGACAGGAGGAACATAACGGGGCGGCATCGACCCGGCAACGCATAGCGATGTCGCGCGCCGAACCCGCGCCGCACGTCACGATTAGCTGCCGGCACCCATGATCAGCGATCGGGCTCGTGGGCGAGGGTGTGCGGCGCGCACCGGTCGGATGGGCAAGCACGACCACGCACCTCGGGCCCGACGTCGGCGCCGTTCGAAGAGTCCGCGGACACATGCCACGAAAGGGCAGGTTTTGGCAGTTCAGCCGTGGTGCGGAGGACGGTTCTCGATCAGCCAGTCGTCGTGGTCCATGCCGGCGTCGGGCACGCCCTGCTCCCGCTCGTCGGCACTGGTGTCGGGGAGCACGTCACCGAAGACCTCGTTAACTGACGGCACCGGTTCTCGTGAACCTTCAATCATGGCCACAGCCTACTGTGACCAAGATCACACATGGGACGTCCGTGCAGTTCACCTGCCCGTAATTTGACGTCTGCGAAGAACTCGGCCGCGGCGTCGTCACCGTGCACGGGGATCGCCTCGCAGGTCAGATTTCCAGGCTGGAGAGCTGCCCGATGATCTGGACCGCCAGCGGGTTCAGCGTGGCCATTCCGTCGCGCACCGCGGCACGTGAACCGGCGATGTTGACCACCAGCGTGCTGCCCGAGACACCGGCCAGCCCGCGAGACAGGCCCGCGTCGACGATTCCGGCCGACAGTCCGGACGAGCGCAGCGCCTCGGAGATACCCAGCAGTTCGCGGTCGAGGATGTCGAGCGTGGCCTCGGGGGTGACGTCGCGAGGCGTCACACCGGTGCCTCCCACGGAGACCACCAGGTCGACACCGCCGATGACCGCGGTGTTCAGTGCATTGCGGATCTCGACCTCGTCCGCGGCGACCACGACGACACCGTCGACCACGAAGCCGGCCTCGCCGAGCAGCTCGGTGACCAACGGCCCGCTGTGATCCTCTTCGCCGTGCGCGGTCCGGTCGTCGACGACGACGACCAGCGCGCGGCCCACCAACTCCCCTGGCTGTTCCATGAGTGCAACCGTATATCCGGGGCCGGACAGCGGCGCAGCCACCAGCACGGTCTCCAGACCGTCGCCCGACATCACTGCTCGGCCTTGCCCAAGGTGACCTGCGCGGTCTGCGGCTTGCCGGACGGGTCGAGGTAGGTCAGCGTGACCTTCTCGCCCGGGGCTTTCGATCTGACCGCCGCGACCAGGGCGTCGGCACTGTTGATCACCCGATCGTCGACCTTCGTGACCACCACGCCGCTGGGCAGGCCGGCCGCCGCCGCCGCGCCACCGCCGGTGACCTCCACGATCTTGGCGCCGTCGGTCGCGGTGTCGTCGCTGACCTGGACACCGAGCGAGGCGTGCGAGGCGCTGCCGTTCTGGATCAGTTCGTCGGCGATGCGCTTGGCCTGGTCGACGGGGATCGCGAAGCCGAGTCCGATCGAGCCGCTCCGGGCCTCCGGGGAGTCGCCGCCCATCGTCGCGATGGCCGAGTTGACGCCCACGAGTTCGCCATTCATGTTGACCAGCGCACCACCGGAGTTACCCGGGTTGATCGCCGCGTCGGTCTGGATGGCGTCGAGCACGGTGTTCTGGTTCCGGGTGTCGCCGCCTGCGGCCACCGGACGGTTCAGCGCGCTGATGATGCCGGTGGTCACCGTGCCCTCGAGGCCGAGCGGCGAACCGATCGCGACCACGTCCTGGCCCACCCGCAAGCTGCCCGACGAGCCGAGTGAGATCGGCGTCAGGTCGGACACGCCTTCGGCGCGCACCACCGCGATGTCGCTGCTGGGATCCGTGCCCACGACGGTGAACGAGGCCGTGCGGCCGTCGAAGAACGTCACCTTCGTCTGCGCGGGCGGCTGGGACCCGGCATTGCCCGGCAGGCCCGGGAAGCCCGGCGCGCCACGACCGCCCGGGTTCCCCGTCGCTGCGGCCACCACGTGATTGTTGGTCAGGATCAGGCCGTCCGAGGTCAGGATGATTCCCGACCCCTCTTCGGATGCCCGGCCGAGGTCGGTTTCGAGCTTGACGACGCTGGGCACCACCTTGGCCGCCACCTGCTCCACCGATCCGGCGGGCAACGCCGCCGCGGGAACCGTCGGCGCAGCGCCACCGAGGCTCGAACCCAGGCTCGGCCGATCGGGCTGGGCCAGCACCGCGACGCCACCGCCGACACCCGCCGAGACGACGGCGATCGCCAACGCGCCTGCGGTCAACAGCCCTGCGCGGGAACGCTTTCGGGGACGATTGCCCGGCACCGCGGCGGGCGCCGAGCGGTACGGGTCGTACGGGGAGCGGTACTGCTGCTGCCCCGCCTGCTGAGTGGCGTAACGCCAGTCGTAGGTCTGCTGGTGGGTCTGCTGGTGGTACGGATCCGGCCGGTGCGCTCCCGGGTATCCGGGCGCCGCGGGCTCATTGCCACCAGGCCCACGGCCCGGCTGCGGTGGCGAGTACCTCGGGTGGTTCGTCATTCGCTGATGAGCTCTTCCTCGTGAAGGGATCCGACATCTACTTCAACGCGCTTCGTAGGCTCACAGTGCCCATGTGGGCTGAGAATCCACTTAGAGATGATTCGGTGCCGGCCGAGACTTGGCGTGCGCCATGTCGCGTCGGTCACACATTCTCTGCTCCGGCCGCTCGTTCGTCCACGCGCCCGGCGGGGCGTGTCGCCGGAATCGGCGACGTCTGGATCGCCGCATCGGCGACCGGCCGGCCCGGCAGCACGACACGGAATGCCGACCCCGGCGGGTCCCCTCCCGGGACCGCGTCGTCCACCCGCAGCGCGCCACCGTGTTTGAGCACCACCTGCTTGACGATGGCCAGGCCGAGCCCCGAGCCCGGCATGGCGCGGGCCGCTGTCGAACGGTAGAAGCGCTCGAAGACGAGCGGCTTCTCGTGTGGCGGGATCCCCGGCCCCTGGTCGGCGATCACCAGTTCCGCGTGCACCGGGTCGATCTGGGTCAGCCGAACGGTGACGCGGCCGTCCGGCGGGCTCCACTTGGCGGCGTTGTCGAGGAGATTCAGCACGGCTCGGGCCAGCCCCGCAGCGTCGCCGTACACCTGCCATGGCTGCGCGCGCACGTCGAACGTGACATCGCTGCGACGCCGCCGCACCCGCTCGAGGCTGCGGTCGACGACCTCGGCCAGCTCGACCGGCTCGTGCATCACACCGCCCGCCTCGTCGCGGGTCAGGTCGACCAGATCGCCGACGAGGGTGGACAGTTCCTCGATCTGGGCGATCACGTCGGCGCGCAGACCGGCCATCTCCTCTTCGGGGAGCCGCGGCGCGCCGGGAACCTGCGACGCCATCAGCAGTTCCACGTTGGTCCGCAGCGAGGTCAGCGGGGTGCGCAGTTCGTGACCGGCGTCGGACACCAACCGCGCCTGTCTGTCGCGGGACTCGGTCAGCGCCCGCAGCATCAGGTTGAAGGCTTCGGTCAGCCGGGCCAGTTCGTCGCTGCCGTACACCGGGATCGGCCGCAGGTCATCGGTACGGGCCACCCGTTCGGCCGCTTTGGTCAACCGTCCCACCGGGCGCAGTCCGGCGCGGGCCACCATCCCGCCGGCGATCGCGGCGACCAGGACGCCGATGCCGCCCACGATGAGCAGCACCGTGCCCAGCCGCCGCAGCACCTGGCCGGTCGGCGCCAGGCTCTTGGACAGCAGCAGTGAGCTGCCGTTGGCCAGATGCACCGCGAGCACCCGCTGGTGGTTGGCCGTGCGCAACGACAGCAGCAGTTCACCGGAGACGACGTCCTGCTCGGCGGAGCCGTACGGCAGCGTCTGGCCCTGCTGGTTGGCGGTGTACTTGACGCGTCCCGGGATGATCAGCATCGCGTTCACGTCGGAGTAGGCGGTGCCCTCGATGGCCTTGGCGGGGTCTGCCGCCAGCGAGCCGCTCTCGATCAGCAGCCTCGCCCGGCTGTGCAGCTGGTTGTCGAGGTCGTCGTAGAGCGCGCGGGACACCACCGCGTACACCGCGACAGCCATCAGCACGACGACCATGGCCACCATCGACATCGCGAGCAGCATCACCCGCCAGCGCAAGGACAGTGAGCTGGTGTTCGGCGGCGACGGCGGGCGCCACGAGGCGTTCTGGGTGAAGAACGACATCAGGGCGGGGTTTCGCGCAGGACGTAGCCCACGCCGCGCACGGTGTGGATGAGTCGCGGTTCCCCTTCGGCCTCGGTCTTGCGACGCAGGTAACCGATGTACACCTCGAGGGCATTGCCCGAGGTCGGGAAGTCGAAGCCCCAGACCTCCTCGAGGATGCGGCTGCGGGTGAGAACCCGACGCGGATTGGCGATGAGCATCTCCAGCAGCGAGAACTCCGTGCGGGTCAGGCTGATCTGGCGCTGTCCGCGGGTGACCTCGCGGGTCACCGGGTCGAGGCTGAGGTCGAGGAAGGTCATCGCGGGCGAATCGACCCCGTCTTCGGGCCCGGTGCGACGCAACAACGCGCGCAGCCGCGCGAGCAGTTCCTCGAGCGCGAACGGTTTCGGCAGGTAGTCGTCGGCGCCGGCGTCGAGGCCGGCGACCCGCTCGGACACCGAATCCCGGGCGGTCAGCACCAGGATCGGGAGATCGTCACCCGTGCTGCGCAGCTGACGGCAGACTTCCAGCCCGTCCAGCCGCGGCATCATCACGTCGAGTACGACCGCGTCGGGCCGGTCGTTGGCGATCAGGTCGAGCGCCTCGACGCCGTCCTGGGCGAGCGCGACGGTGTAACTGTTGAAAGACAAGGACCGGCGCAGCGATTCGCGGACCGCACGATCGTCGTCGACGACAAGTATGCGCACAGCCCCAGTCTCACCCCGACGCCTGAGAGTGAACTGAGAGGCGCGCCGGGAGACTCCCTGCGGGTCCGGTCAGCGGCGGTCGAGGTCGATCAGGCCGAGGCGGGCGGCCTTGAGCAGGCGACGCGGCACCTTGTGCTGCTGACCGGCCACGGTCACGCCCACCAGACCGGTGCTCTTCGCCTTCCACTGCGCGCGACGGCTGCGGGTGTTCGAACGCGACATTCTGCGCTTGGGGACGGCCATGATCGAGACTTCTCCTCTTGCGGGGTAGTGCCAGGCAGGTCCCGGGACAGCCGGGTCGTAGGCAATTGTCGTCAAGGATAGCCGGTGCGCTGGTCAGCCTCCAAAAGCCGACGGTCAGGACGAGGGGCTGCCGCTGTCGATCCAGTCCGCGATGTGCGGCGCCTGGAACACCAGGACGCCGAGGACGGCGACACCCACGCAGGTCATCGCGTCCTCGCCGGCCGCGACACCCCACATGGTCGCCCCGATGCCCGTGGCCAGGACGGTCAGGCCGACGACCAGCAGGCGTACGACGTCACCGCGGCTGGCTTCCCTTCCGTTCCCATGACGGGTCCCGCCGGGCTTCAGCGCGCGGTCCGGGCGTAGCGCGTCGATCACCAGTGCACCGCCGAATCCCGCGAGCGTGCAGCCGAGGATGACCGTCCACTGCTCGCCGACGGCAGGCAACCACGGATTGAAGGTGATGCCGATGCCGCACACCAGCCACAACGCACCGACGACGGCATGGGCGATGCGGTATTCCATGGATCAAGTATCGAGCCGCGCCCAGGGTGGTCGGAACACGAATCGCGCCGTCGGCGCCCTTGACGCGGTACCCGCAGTACCGTCTAACCTACCGGTTGGTTGGTCGTTGACGGCGATGGTCGTCGGCTCGCGTCGACAGCAAGGGAGTGCAGTGCCTGATCCGGTGCGCATCGGCAACTGCTCGGGGTTCTACGGCGACCGCCTGACCGCCATGCGGGAGATGGTCGACGGCGGTGAACTGGACTTCCTGACCGGTGACTATCTCGCCGAACTCACGATGCTGATCCTGGCCCGCGACCGGGCGAAGAACCCGGACCGCGGCTACGCCAAGACCTTCCTCACCCAACTCGAGGACTGCCTCGGGCCGGCGCTCGACAAGGGCGTGCGGATCGTCGCCAACGCGGGTGGACTCAACCCCGCCGGTCTGGCGGCCGCGGTCCGCGCCCTCGCCGACCGACTCGGCCTGCAGGTGAACGTCGCCCACGTCGAGGGCGACGACCTCGTCGGCCGTGCCGGCGAACTCGGATTCGGTCAGGTGCTGGCCGCCAACGCCTACCTGGGCGCGTGGGGCATCGTCGACTGCCTGAACCGGGGCGCCGACGTGGTGGTGACCGGCCGAGTGACCGACGCGTCGGTGATCGTCGGCCCGGCCGCGGCTCACTTCGGTTGGCGCCGAGACGATTACGACGCGCTGGCCGGCGCCGTCGCCGCAGGACACGTGATCGAGTGCGGGACGCAGGCCACCGGCGGCAACTATGCCTTCTTCTCCGAGATCGCCGACCCGCTGCGGCCGGGCTTTCCGCTCGCCGAGATCCACGCCGACGGTTCGTCGGTGATCACCAAGCACCCCGGCACAGGTGGCGCCGTGACCGTCGGCACCGTGACCGCCCAACTCCTGTACGAGATCGGCGGGCCGCGCTACGCCAATCCCGACGTCACCTTGCGCGTCGACTCGCTGCGGCTGTCCGACGACGGCCGCGACCGGGTCCGGATCGACGACGTCAGGGGTGAACCGCCGCCGCCGACGCTCAAGGTGTCGCTCAACAGCGTCGGCGGGTTCCGCAATGCGATGACGTTCGTGCTGACCGGTCTCGACATCGACGGCAAGGCCGACCTCATCCGCCGCCAGCTCGAATCCAATCTGACGGTCAAGCCGGCGGAGCTGGAGTGGACGCTGGCGCGCACCGACCACACCGACGCGGACACCGAGGAAGCGGCGAGCGCGCTGCTGCGCTGCGTGGTCCGCGACCCCGATCCGGCAAACGTGGGTCGTCGGTTCTCCTCGGCCGCGGTGGAATTGGCGTTGGCCAGCTACCCGGGATTCACCACCACCGCACCGCCCGGCGAGGGCCAGGTGTACGGCGTCTTCACCGCCGGGTTCGTCGACGCCGGCACGGTGCCCCACGTCGCCGTGCACGCCGACGGCACCCGCACCGGCATCGCCCCCGCCGCCGAAACCCTCGTCCTGGAACCCGTGCCGGACCCGCAGGTGCCTGCGGGCGCGCACGGTTCGACGCGCCGCCTGCCGCTCGGCGCGATCGCCGGGGCCCGCAGCGGCGACAAGGGCGGCAGCGCCAACGTCGGGGTGTGGGTACGCACCGACGAGCAGTTCTGTTGGCTCGCCGACGAACTGACCGTCGACCGGCTGCGGGAGCTGCTGCCCGAGGCAGCCGATCTGCCGGTGACCCGGCACGTGCTGCCCAATCTGCGTGCCGTCAACTTCGTCATCGAGGACATCCTCGGCGAGGGCGTGGCCTACCAGGCCCGCTTCGACCCGCAGGCCAAGGGGCTGGGCGAATGGTTGCGCAGCCGACACGTGGACATCCCGGAGGAACTCCTGTCATGAGTATTTGGACCACGCCCGAGCGTGAGGCGCTGCGGAAGACGGTGCGCGCGTTCGCCGAACGCGAGGTGCTGCCGCACGTCGACGAGTGGGAGAAGGCCGGCGAGCTGCCGCGCGATCTGCACCGCAGGGCCGCCGAGGCGGGCCTGCTGGGCGCCGGTTTCCCGGAGGCGGTCGGCGGTGGCGGTGGCGACGGCGCCGACGCGGTGATCATCTGCGAGGAGATGCACCAGTCCGGTGCGCCCGGCGGCGTGTTCGCGTCGCTCTTCACCTGCGGGATCGCGGTGCCGCACATGATCGCCTCGGGTGACGAGCGGTTGATCGACACCTACGTGCGGCCGACGCTGAGCGGCGAGAAGATCGGCTCACTCGCGATCACCGAACCGGGTGGCGGGTCGGACGTCGGGCACCTCACCACCCGCGCCGTCAGGGAGGGCGACGAATACGTCATCAACGGCGCGAAGACCTACATCACCTCAGGCGTGCGCGCCGACTACGTGGTGACCGCCGCGCGCACCGGCGGGCCAGGCGCCGCGGGCGTCTCGCTGATAGTCGTCGACAAGGGCACACCGGGATTCGAGGTGACCCGCAAGCTCGACAAGATGGGGTGGCGTTCCTCGGACACCGCCGAACTCGCCTACACCGACGTGAGGGTGCCGGTCGAGAACCTGATCGGCGCCGAGAACAGCGGCTTCTTCCAGATCGCCGCGGCATTCGTCTCGGAGCGCGTCGGGTTGGCGGCACAGGCCTACGCCAGCGCGCAGCGCTGCCTGGACCTGACGGTGCAGTGGTGCCGAGACCGGGAGACCTTCGGCCGGCCGCTGATCTCGCGGCAGGCGGTGCAGAACACGCTGGCCGAGATGGCCCGCCGCGTCGACGTGGCCCGCGTGTACACGCGCAGCGTGGTGGAGCGCCAGCTCGCGGGCGACCCGAACCTCATCACCGAGGTGTGCTTCGCCAAGAACACCGCCGTCGAGGCCGGCGAGTGGGTGGCCAACCAGGCGGTCCAGCTGTTCGGCGGGATGGGCTACATGGCCGAGTCGGAGGTCGAGCGGCAGTACCGGGACATGCGAATCCTCGGCATCGGCGGCGGAACCACCGAAATCCTCACCTCACTGGCCGCCAAGACGCTGGGATACCAGTCATGACGGCCCTGCGCTCGACGCTCGACGCCGCATCGCCGGCCTACGCCGAGGCCGCCACGGCGATGACGCAGAAGCTCGCCGAACTCGATGCCGAGCACGCCAAGGCGCTCGCCGGTGGCGGCGAGAAGTACGTCACGCGTCACCACGACCGCGGCAAATTGACCGCCCGCGAACGCATCGAGATGCTGGTCGACCCCGATTCACCGTTCCTCGAGCTCAGCCCGCTCGCCGCGTGGGGCAGCGACTTCACCGTCGGCGCCAGTGTGGTGGCGGGGATCGGTGCGGTCGAGGGCGTCGAGTGCCTGATCGTGTCCAACGACCCGACGGTCAAGGGCGGGACCAGTAATCCGTGGACGCTGAAGAAGATCCTGCGCGCCAACCAGATCGCGCTGCAGAACCGGCTCCCGGTGATCTCGCTGGTGGAGTCCGGCGGCGCCGATCTGCCCACGCAGAAGGAGATCTTCATCCCCGGCGGGCAGATGTTCCGCGACCTGACCCGGCTCTCGGCGGCAGGCATCCCGACCATCGCGCTGGTGTTCGGCAACTCGACGGCCGGCGGCGCCTACATCCCCGGCATGTCCGACCACGTCGTGATGATCAAGGAGCGGTCCAAGGTCTTCCTGGCCGGCCCGCCGCTGGTCAAGATGGCCACCGGTGAGGAGTCCGACGACGAGTCACTCGGCGGCGCCGAGATGCACGCCCGCACATCAGGTCTGGCCGACTACTTCGCCGCCGACGAGCTCGACGCGATCCGCATCGGCCGCCGCATCGTCGCCCGGTTGAACTGGCGCAAGGAGGGTCCGACGCCTGCCGCCGTGCGCGAACCGATCTTCGACAGCGAGGAACTGCTCGGCATCGTGCCGCCCGATCTGCGCATCCCGTTCGATCCCCGCGACGTGATCGCCCGCATCGTCGACGGCTCGGAGTTCGACGAGTTCAAGGCCATGTACGGCTCGTCGCTGGTGACCGGGTGGGCCACGCTGTGGGGTTATCCGGTCGGCATCCTGGCGAACGCCCGCGGCGTGCTGTTCAGCGAGGAGTCGCAGAAGGCCACCCAGTTCATCCAGCTGGCCAACCGCGCAGACACGCCACTGCTGTTCCTGCACAACACCACCGGCTACATGGTGGGCAGGCAGTACGAGGAGGGCGGGATGATCAAGCACGGGTCGATGATGATCAACGCCGTCTCGAACTCGACCGTGCCGCACATCTCGCTGCTCATCGGCGCGTCCTACGGCGCAGGCCATTACGGCATGTGCGGCCGCGCGTACGACCCCCGGTTCCTGTTCGCCTGGCCGTCGGCGAAGTCGGCGGTGATGGGCGGTGCGCAGCTGGCCGGGGTGCTGTCGATCGTCAGCCGTGCCGCCGCGGAAGCCCGCGGCCAGCAGGTCGACGAGGAGGCCGACGCCGCGCTGCGGGCAGCGATCGAGGGTCAGATCGAGGCGGAGTCGCTGCCGATGGTGCTGTCGGGCAGGCTCTACGACGACGGCGTGATCGACCCGCGGGACACCCGCACGGTGTTGGGAATGTGCCTGTCCGCCATCGCGAACGGGCCGATCGAGGGGACGTCGAACTTCGGCGTCTTCAGGATGTGAGCGCGATGATCACCAGAGTGCTGGTCGCCAACCGCGGTGAGATCGCCCGCCGGGTGTTCGCCACCTGCCGCCGCCTGGGCATCGGCACCGTCGCGGTGTACACCGATCCCGACGCGGCCGCCCCGCATGTCGCCGAGGCCGACGCACGGGTGCGGCTCGAGGGGACGAGCGGGTACCTCGACGCCCGCCAACTGATCGCGGCCGCGCAGGCCGCAGGCGCCGACGCCGTCCACCCCGGCTACGGCTTCCTCTCGGAGAATGCGGATTTCGCCGCCGCCGTGCAAGGCGCCGGCCTCACCTGGATCGGCCCGCCGGTGGCCGCGGTGCAGGCCATGGGCAGCAAGATCGAGGCGAAGAAGATGATGTCGGCCGCCGGCGTGCCGGTGCTCGACGAACTCGATCCGGAGACCGTGACGGCCGCTCAACTCCCGGTGCTGATCAAGGCGTCGGCGGGTGGCGGCGGCCGAGGTATGCGCGTGGTGCGCGACCTGGCCGACCTGCCGGGCGAGGTCGAGGCGGCACGCCGGGAGGCGCAGTCGGCCTTCGGCGACCCGACGGTGTTCTGCGAGCGGTACCTCGCCGCGGGCCACCACGTCGAGGTGCAGGTGATGGCCGACGCGCACGGCACGGTGTGGGCGGTCGGCGAACGCGAATGCTCGATCCAGCGGCGGCACCAGAAGATCATCGAGGAGGCGCCGTCGCCGCTCGTCGAACGCATCCCAGGCATGCGGGACAAGCTGTTCGAGGCGGCCCGGCTGGCCGCCGAGGCGATCGCCTACACGGGTGCGGGCACCGTCGAGTTCATGGCCGACGAGCAGGGCGACTTCTTCTTCCTCGAGATGAACACCCGCCTGCAGGTCGAGCACCCCGTCACCGAGGCGACCACCGGACTCGACCTCGTCGAGCTGCAGCTCCTCGTCGCCGACGACGGCAGGCTGCCCGCCGAACAGCCCGTAGCACAGGGGTATTCGATCGAGGCCCGGCTCTACGCCGAGGACCCCGCGAAGAACTGGCAGCCCCAGGCAGGCACGGTGCACCGGTTCGAGGTGCCCGGCGCCCCGGTGCAGTTCGACCGGCTGACGCGGGCGGGGGTGCGGGTAGACACCGGGATCGTCGACGGTTCGGTGGTGTCCATCTACTACGACCCGATGCTGGCCAAGGTCATCTCCTATGCGCCGACCCGGCGGCACGCCGCGGCGATCTTGGCCGACACGCTCGCACGCACGCGACTGCACGGTGTCCGCACCAACCGCGACCTCCTGGTCAACGTGCTGCGCCACCCCGCATTCGTCGACGGCGCGACCGACACCGCGTTCTTCGACACCCACGGACTGGCCGGGCTCGCCGCGCCCCCGGGCGACGACCGGACGACCGCGCTGTCGGCGGTCGCGGCCACGTTGGCCGATGCGGCCCGTAACCGCAGTGCCGCGACGGCATTCGCGGCTGCACCCAGCGGATGGCGCAATCTGGCGTCGGGTTATCAGGCCCGGCGCTACCGCGACGCGGCCGACGTCGAGCACGAGGTGCGCTACCGGTTCAGCCGCGGCGCGGTCGAACTGCCCGATCAGGACGACGTGGCGCTGGTGTCCGCGACGCCGGGACGGGTGGTGCTCGAGGTCGACGGTGTCGAGCGGCCGTTCGACGTCGCCCGCTACGGAGACGCTGTGTTCGTCGACTCTCCGCAGGGCGCAACCGAACTCGTCGCACTGCCACGCTTCCCCGATCCCGGCGCCGCGATCGCGCACGGCTCGCTGGTGGCGCCGATGCCCGGCTCGGTGGTGCGTGTCGGCGCCGCGGTCGGCGACACCGTCACAGCCGGCCAGCCGCTGGTGTGGCTGGAGGCGATGAAGATGGAGCACACGCTGGCCGCACCCGGCGACGGTGTGCTCGCCGAATTGAACGTCGAACCCGGCCAGCAGGTCGAGGTGGGCGCCGTACTGGCGCGGGTGTCCGCGCCGGACGAGACCGCAGGAGGAGAAGCATGACCGGATTCGTCGAGACCGAGGAACAACAGGCGCTGCGCAAGGCCGTCGCCGCGATGGTCGCCAACTACGGCCAGGACTACTACCTGGAGAAGGCGCGCGCAGGCCGGCACACCGACGAATTGTGGCGCGAGGCCGGGCAGCTCGGTTTCATCGGCGTGAACCTCCCCGAGGAGTACGGCGGCGGCGGCGCGGGCATGTACGAGTTGGCGCTGGTGATGGAGGAGATGGCCGCCGGCGGGTCGGCGCTGCTGATGATGGTGGTCTCCCCCGCGATCAACGGCACGATCATCTCGAAGTACGGCACCGAGGAACAGAAGAAGCGCTGGATCCCCGGCATCGCCGACGGTTCGATCACGATGGCGTTCGCGATCACCGAACCCGACGCCGGCTCCAACTCGCACAAGATCACCACGACCGCGCGCCGCGACGGCAGCGACTGGATCCTGTCCGGCCAGAAGGTCTACATCTCGGGCGTCGACCAGGCTCAGGCGGTGCTCGTCGTCGGGCGCACCGAGGAGGCCAAGACCGGCAACCTCAAGCCCGCGCTGTTCGTGGTGCCCACCGACAGCCCCGGCCTGAGCTACACGAAGATCCCGATGGAGATCGTCAGCCCGGAGTTCCAGTTCCAGCTGTTCCTCGACGACGTACGCCTGCCTGCCGACGCGCTGGTGGGATCCGAGGACGCGGCGATCGCGCAGTTGTTCGCCGGCCTGAACCCCGAGCGGATCATGGGTGCGGCGAGCGCGGTCGGCATGGGCCGGTTCGCGATCGACAAGGCCGTGTCCTACGTCAAGACCCGCCAGGTGTGGAAGACGCCGATCGGCGCGCATCAGGGCATCTCACATCCGCTGGCGCAGAACCACATCGAGATCGAGCTGGCCAAGCTGATGATGCAGAAGGCGGCGAGTCTCTACGACGCCGGTGACGACGGCGGCGCCGCCGAGGCCGCCAACATGGCCAAGTACGCCGCGGGCGAGGCGTCGGTGCGGGCGGTCGACCAGGCGGTGCAGTCCCTCGGCGGAAACGGTCTGACCAAGGAGTACGGGATCGCCTCGGTGCTGGTCGCATCCCGGTTGGCCCGCATCGCGCCGGTGAGCCGCGAGATGATCCTCAACTTCGTCGCGCAGACCTCGCTGGGCCTGCCGCGGTCCTACTGATGGGTGAGCTCGTCCGGTACGCGGTCGACGGCGGCGTCGCCCGGCTGACGCTCGACTCGCCGCACAACCGCAATGCGCTGTCCACGGCACTGGTCGCAGGCCTGCACGAAGGGATGCGCGCAGCTGCGGCCGACGCCGATGTGCGGGTGGTGGTGCTCGGTCACACCGGCGGCACCTTCTGCGCAGGCGCGGATCTGAGCGAGGCCGCCGGTCGCGACCCCGCGGACCTCGCCGCCGGGCGGGCCCGCGAGATGACCGATCTGCTGCGGGCGATCCTCGAACTGCCGGTCCCCGTGATCGCCGCAGTGGACGGGCACGTCCGCGCCGGCGGTATGGGGCTGATCGGGGCGTGCGACATCGTGGTGGCCGGTGCGCAGAGCACCTTCGCGCTGACCGAGGCGCGGATCGGTGTGGCGCCGTCGATCATCTCGCTCACGCTGCTGCCGAAGATGGCGCCGCGCGCGGCGGGGCGGTACTTCGTGACGGGTGAGAAGTTCGGTGCGGCCAGGGCCGCCGAGATCGGGTTGATCAGTGTGGCCGCCGAGGACGTCGAGGCGGAGGTGGCCGCGCTGGCCGCCGAGATCGGCCGGGGTTCGCCGCAGGGCCTGGCTGCCTCGAAGCGGTTGACCACGGCGGCGATCCTCGCGGCGTTCGACCGCGACGCCGAGATGTTGACCGCGCAGTCGGCCGAACTGTTCGTCTCGGAGGAGGCGCACGAGGGGATGATGGCGTTCCTGGAGAAACGACCGCCGCGATGGGCACGGTGAGACCGGTACACCGGTACCACTCCGTCGCCGGATGTGGTGAATTTCGCACCGCCGCGACGACGAGTCCTGGGTTACCACCGCGCCGCGAATCGATCGCTGACCAGCAGGGAAAACGAATCGTCTTTCCGATTCGACCTACCCGAAACCGCAAATAGTTCGATGGGCTAGCTGGTTCGCCGAGAACCGTCACACTACATTTCGGCCAACACCCTTGCATGTACCAGTGTTAGTCGTAGGCTCGTGGTGTTATGAGCAGCCCAACGTCGCAAAACGGCTCCACGCGTGCTGCTGACACCGATCGCATTCAGGTGGCGCAGATCCTGACGGACGCGGCTTCTCAGGGTCGGCTGCCGATGAGCGAGTACGAGAGTCGGCTCACCAAGGCGTACGCCGCCAAGACCTACGACGAGCTGGCGTTGCTGAGCGCTGACCTCCCCGGCGCGATGGTCAGCCCGCGCGGAACCGGCCCGTGCCGGCCGGCACCCTCGACGGTGCTGATGGCGATCATGAGCGGCTTCGAGCGGCGCGGCCGCTGGAACGTGCCGCGCCGGCTGACGACGTTCGCACTGTTCGGCGGCGGAGTCGTCGACCTGCGCTACGCCGACTTCACCGCACCCGAGGTGGACATCCGCTCGTACTCGATCTTCGGCGGACAGACGATCCTGGTTCCGCCGGAGGTCAACGTCGACCTGCAGGGTGTCGGCGTGATGGGCTCCTTCGACCACAACGTGGAGGGTGAGGGATCACCCGGCGCGCCATGTGTGCGGGTGCGCGGCTTCTCGCTGTGGGGCAGCGTCGGCGTCAAGCGCAGGAAGCGCAAAGAAGGCTGATCACTCGTCCGGCGACGAGTCTTTTTCCGACGGGGCGTCGGTGTCGGAGTCGTTCTTCACGCGTGACGGCTTGGTGAGCCGGTGAATAGTGCGCTTGATCGCTGAGCCGACCGGATCGCTCGAGCGCTTCCTCTGCCCCGCCTTGGTGGGCGACGGATCCGTGCTCTCCTCGATCTGAGGCGTCGCCTTCTTCGTCACGAGCTGCGACGTGCGGGGTGTCGTGGTGCGGCCGGCCGTGGTGTCCGGTGCGTCGTCGAGCGTGCCCAGCCCGTCACGCACGCCCTGATTGAAGTCGCGAGCGAAGGTCTGCGTCTCCTTCGCGGTCGGCACCAGCCGCGCGGGCTCGTACCTGTCGGGGTTCGCCAGCGCGTCGTTGTCCGGATAGCCGTAGTCGACGGCCGCCTTCAGTGCCGGCTCGACCGCGTCGGCGAACCGGTCGCCGGGCTCGCCGCCGTACTGGCGCAGCGGCTGCAGCAGCGGCAGGCCGTCGGTGCGATAGCTGATGTACGTGGTGCCCTCGACCTTCTTGACGCGCACCGTCTCGCCCGTCTGCAGCGTGAACTCGCGCTCGGCGCCGTCGGCGACCTCGCTCTGGCACGCCGCGTCGCAGTTCGTATCGGTGTAGTCCAGGTCGCCGTTCTCGTCGACCGGCAGGTTCACCTCGTTCTGGTTGAGCCGGTTGTCGAAGTAGGTGGCCAGCGAGTTCGCCATCGCGACCGGGTTCAGCACGTATGCCGGTGTGTTGCCGTTGATGTCGTACTCGTAGCCGACATCGACCACCTTGACGCCCGGCTGCTCCGGTGTCGGGATCGGGTTCACCCCGATGACGGCGAACACCGGATAGCGGGTGCCGAAGCCGCCGTTGGGCCGGGCGACGTTGTTGTCGAGGATGTACAGCGGCGTCGTGAGGTCGGGATCGGCCGAGTTCGTGGCCTCCAGGTAGCTCAGGAGCAGGCTGACATTCGCAGCGCCCCAGCCCGAGGACAGCACGACGTTGTCCTCGCCCGAGTTGGCCTTGAGTGCGTCGTAGACGCCGAAGGGCCCGGTGAAGAAGCTGACCTGGGTGACGTCGGGGCGGTCGAACTTGTTGCCGTAGAACGCGCGGATGCCGTCGCCGGTGGGGTTGGTGGAGCTGCCCTCGATCACCAGCGCCGCCAACTCGACGTTCGGCGCGGCGACCGAGCCTGGCGCCGTCACGGCGACGCCACTGACCGCCGCTGCCGTCACCACGGCGGCGCCGCCCACCACGACCGGTCCGACCCGGCCCGACCCCCGCCGGCCGGACTTCACCCGATGCTTTGCCACTACCGCCCCCTCGCGCACATTTCTGTGAGCAAACTACCGCACGAACCCCCACAACGAGCGAACTGGAAATTGCGCGCGAGCTAGACGATTGCCGGCGCAAGCAACACGTCGCCACCGTCACACGCTCGGCCCGGTTGCCGCCGCGCAGAGCGGGGAATACTGGGTTGCAGCGAAGGAAAGGAGCGGACAGTGGCTGAAGAATCGCGCGCCGCCGCCGTCGACAACACCGCGACCGGCCTGCCCGCGCCCGTACTTCTCTACGACGGGGTGTGCGGGATCTGCAATCGCGGCGTCCAGACGATCCTGCGCTACGACAAGAACGGATCGCTGCGGTTCGCGGCACTGCAGGGCGAGTTCGCCGAAGGTGTGATCGCCCGGCACCAGGAACTGCGCGATGTCGATTCGATGGTGTTCGTCGAAAACCCGGGCTCTGCCGAGGAACGCGTCAGCATCCGCACCGCCGGCCTGCTTCGGGTCGCCGACTACCTGGGCGGGCCGTGGAAGTTGTTCCTGGCCGGCCGGGCCGTACCCGCTGGGGCTCGCGACCGTTTCTACGACTGGTTCGCCTCGATCCGCTACCGGGTGTTCGGCAAGCACGACACCTGTCCGATTCCCGCCCCCGAGGTGCGGGCGCGCTTCATCGACTGACGTTGCGGCGGAACTGAATCGGCGCGAGTCTCGCTACCGCCATGGCCACGGACGCGGTAGCGCTCTGCACGGCCGCTCTGCTCATGAATGCAGCGTACGCCCGGACGTTCAGACCGAAATCCCGGGTGGCTACGCGGGTTCCGCGTCGTCGTCTCGGTGGGTGAGGTGGCGGCGGGGGTGGTGATAGTGGTTGGTGCGGTGCTGGCCGGTGTCGAGTGGTGGTGGTGGGATCCATTCGGTGCGGCCGTTGCGTCGGCGGGTGGTCCATTGGGTTTGTTCGATGAGGATGTTGTCGGGTTGGCAGGCCAGGGCGAGTTCGTCGATGTCGGTGCGTCCGCCGTCGGCCCAGTCGCGTGCGGCGTGGTGGACCTGGGTGCGGTAGGCCGGCGCGGTGCAGCCGGGGCGGGTGCAACCCCGGTCGCGGGCGAACAGCGCCAGCCGCTGGGCGGTGGTGGCGCAGCGCCGGGCGCGGCCGAGGTAGAGGATTTCTTCGGTGTGGTCGTCGAACACCGCCAGGTAGTGCCGGGATCGGCCGGCCAGCCGGATCAGGTCGCGCACCGGCAGTTTGGTACCTCCCGCGGTGTGGGCGTACCCGGCACCGGATTCGAGGTCGGCGACGGTGGTGGTCGCCACGATCGTGGCCGGCAGCCCATTGATCTGACCTCCGGCGGCCGCGGCGTGCCGTAGCGCGGTCTTCAGCGCGTCATGGTGGCGTTGTTCGCGGGTGCGCGGATCGGAGTTGCCGGTGAAGTCGCGTTCAGCGACCTCGCCCGCACCCGGGTCCTCGGGCAAGTTGTGTCCGGGCGCGCCTTCTCGGGCGAGCACGACGTCGAGCAGGGCAGCGGTCTCGGGGTCGAGTTCACCACGGACCGGGGTCATCCCGTCGCGGCGCTGCTTACCCATCTTCAGATTGCGTTTGGCTTGTTGGGTGTCGTGGTCGGGTTCGGCGCCGTCGGGATCGATGACCTCGACCAGATGATCGGCGAGCTTTTGCAGATCCTCCGGGCACATGCCCTGCGCCCACCGCGCGAGGTCACGCTCGGCGTCGGCGCGGGCCGCCTGGTCGACCCACGGCGGAAGCTTGGTGAAGAACTTGCGGATCACCTCGACGTGTGCAGGATCGATCAGCCCTTTCGTCAAGGCGGCCGACGTGTTGTCCCACTGCGCAGGTAGTTCTTCACCGGTGAACGCCCACCGGGGTCCGAGCATGCCGGCAGCGTCGAGGCGTCTCTTCGCATCGGCGGTATCGAGGTGCAACCGCTGGGCCAACACGTCTTTCAGCCCGGTGCCACCGAAGTCCGCGGCGGTGAACCGCTGCGTCAGGGTGGCCAGCACGGTGTGATCGAGCGCGGCTTCCTGGCGCAGTCCGAGCTGGCGGCGCTCATAGACCGCCACCAACTCCGCCCCGGTCAACGCATCAAGAGGCAGGGCGGCCAACCCGGCGCGGGCGTCGTCCCACGCCTGCAGCGCCGCCACCACATCCGCCCTGTCCATACCCCGAACACTAGTTCGACCCACCGACAGGAAACGCCGCGTTCGGGACAGCTGAAACGCATGTGGCGCAGGTTGTTTCGAACTTGAGGAAGACTTACCTGCGGCGGCGCGACGACAGGTAGTCGCCGACCACAGCGGCACCGAGACCGTCGAGATCGGGTACCACGACCCGGCCGCCCACCCTCCGCGCCACCTGGTCGATGAACCGCGCCAGGCCCGGATCACTGCCTAGCCGGAAGATCGTCACCTGCGCGCCGAGTCGCGCGACCTCGTCGAACGCCCGCACCGTGTGCGCGATCGTGCGCGGATGCGGCGGATAGTCGAAGAACACCTGAGCGCCGCCGCCCTGGCCGTCGCGGAAATCCTCGAGGTGCGCCGTCGGCTCACCGTCGGTGACCACCAGCACCACCGGCTGAGCATTCGGGTGCCTCCGCAGATGCCGCGACGCCAACGCCAACGCGTGGTGCAGGTTGGTGCCCTGCTCGTAAACACCCTCCAGGCCCGTCAGTTCCGCCGCGCTCACGGTCCTGGCGTACCGGCCGAACGCGATGATCTCGAGCGCATCGGACCGGAACCTCGTGCTCACCAGATGGTTCAGCGCCAGCGCCGTGCGCTTCATCGGCAGCCAGCGGTTCTCCATCACCATCGAGAAGGACGTGTCCACCAGCAGCGCCACCGCGGATTGCGTGCGGGTCTCCGTTTCTGAGATCTCGACGTCGTCCACCGTGATGTGCAGCGGCGGTTCCGCCACTCCCGTTCCTGCGCTGCGCAACACGGCATTGGTCAGCGTGCGGGTCACGTTCCACGGCTCGGTGTCGCCGAACTGCCACGGCCGCGTCGCGCCCGTCAGCTCACCGGCAGCGCCGGCCCGTCGGGTGTCGCGTTCGCCGTGGCGCCCCGAAAGTTGTTGCGCCACATCGCGTAGCGCCGTCTGGCCGAGCTGACGCATCGCCTTGGGCGAGAGCCGCCACTGGCCGTCGGACCCGCGGTCGAGGAAACCCTGGTTGAGCAGCGCCCGCTCCAACTCGGCGAGCGTGCGGGCGTCGACGGCGGCGTCGTCACCGAGCTGGCGGGCCAGCGCGTCGAGGTCGACGTCGTCCATCGACGCGCCTGCATAGCTCTGTGAGAGCTGCTCGGCCAGCTGCTCGAGCTCGCCGATGTCGGCCAGCGCCTGCGCGCCCTCCCCCATCCCGAGGGGGTTGTCGCCGGAGAACTCAGACGAACCCGACCAGTCCTCACCCGGTCGCGCAGCCTGCAGGTGCGAATCGAGCTTACCGAGCGCGTTCATCAGCGACGGCGACCCGAAGGCCTGCTGAGCCAGCGCATCCAGCTCGGCCCGCTGGTCGGGCGACAGACTGTTGCGGAACCGCTGCGCGGCGGCCGCGCGCTGGGCGAGCGAGTCGAGCAGTTCGTCGATGTCGCGCGGGTTCTCCGGGAAGAACTCGCCGTGCTTGTTCATGAAGTCTTGAAAGTCCTGCTGGGTGTCCTCGCCGCGAGTGTGCTTGTCCAGCAGGTCGTTCAGGTCGTCGAGCATGTCGTTGACGCGCTGACGATCCTCGTCGGTGGCGTTCTCCAGCGCCTCCTTCATCCCGGCGAAACGCTGGTCGAGCATCTCCCGACCCATCAGGTCCTTGATCTGCTCGTACTTCTGCCGGGCCTCCGGTGAACGCCAGTCGTACTCGGCCAGTTCCTGCACGGCCTTGGCCGGTGACGGCGACAACGCCTCCATCTGCAGTTCGCCGAACCGGGCGTCGTCGTCCAGTGCGCGGGCCAGCTCCTTGCGCTCGGCCAGCACCGCCTCGTCGAGCAGCTTCTTGATCTCCTGCAGCGTGCCGTCGAGGTTGTTGCGCTGCAACAACTCTCGTCGCCGCCGATTCGCCTCCGCCGCGAGCCGGTCGGCGCCCCGCATCTCCTTGGTACCGCGCCGCAACAGCTCCGACAGCGCCCGCCGGGGCGAGCTGCCCTCCATCACGTCCTCGCCGATCTGCGCGAGCGCCTCGCGCAGATCCACGGGCGGGGCCAGCGGATCCGGCCCACCCGTATACGAGGAGTAACGGGAGACGCGTCTAGCCATAAACGGTTTCGCCTTCTCCTGACACCTTGTCGATCCGCTTCGCCAGATACAGCGCCTCGAGCGCCAGTTCGATCGCGGCGGCGCGCTCGCCGTCGGTCTGCGCGTTCAGCCGCTCGGCGATCACGTCGATCACCGGCAGGTCGGGCAGGGCGGCCAGCACGTCCTTGGCCGACACCCGCTCGCCCGTCGTCACCGGCGAGCCCTCCTCGACCGCGGCCACCAGCGGGCCGACGTCGATGCCGCCGAGCATCCGCTGCGCAGTATCGGCGGTCGCGCGGCGCAGCAGGTGCTCGAGCACTGCCTGTTCGCGGCCCTCCTCGCCGGACTCGAACTCCAGCTTGCCCCGCAGCACGTCGATGACCGTGCCGACGTCGCAGACCCGGGCCACCGGCTCCTGCTCGCCAAGCACCGCGGAGCGGTGCCGCGCGGCGGCCGCGACGGTCTCGGCCGCGGCGATCGCGAACCGCGCCGACACACCGGAGCGCTGGTCGATCGAGCTCGACTCGCGCAGGTTGCGCGCGAACCGGGCCAGCACCTGCAGCAGGTACACCGGCACGTCGGCGGCCAGCTCGGCCTCCTGGCTGATGACGCCCACCTCGGCGTCGAGCTGCAGCGGGTAGTGGGTGCGGATCTCGGCGCCGAACCGGTCCTTGAGCGGGGTGATGATGCGTCCGCGGTTGGTGTAGTCCTCGGGGTTGGCGCTGGCGACGACCAGGACATCGAGCGGGAGCCGCAGCGTGTAGCCGCGCACCTGGATGTCGCGCTCCTCCATCACGTTGAGCATCGACACCTGGATGCGCTCGGCGAGGTCGGGCAGCTCGTTGACCGCGACGATGCCGCGGTGCGCCCGCGGGATCAGCCCGTAGGCGATGGTCTCCGGGTCGCCCAGGCTGCGGCCCTCGGCCACCTTGATCGGGTCGATGTCGCCCACGAGGTCGGCCACGCTGGTGTCCGGGGTGGCCAGCTTCTCGGTGTAGCGCTCACTGCGGTGCTGCCACGCCACCGGCAGGTCATCGCCGGAATCGGCGGCCCGGCGGATCGACTCGGGCGTGATCGGGGTGTACGGATGCTCGTTGAGCTCCGAGCCGGCGATCACCGGTGTCCACTCGTCGAGCAGGCCGGTCAGCGCGCGCAGCAGCCGGGTCTTGCCCTGGCCGCGCTCGCCGAGCAGCACGATGTCGTGGCCGGCGATCAACGCGCGTTCCAGCTGTGGGATCACGGTGTCCTCGAAGCCGAGGATGCCGGGCCACGAGTCGCGGCCCTCAGCCAGCGCGGCCAGCAGGTTGTGCTGGATTTCCTGTTTGACTCCCCGCTCGCGATGACCGGAGGCACGCAGCTCGCCGACGGTCCGGGGCAGATCAGAAGGTTGGGTCACCACTCCACGCTACGACTGCCGGCGTCGGGCGGCACTTCTTCCCCCCACAGCGAACGCAACGTCACGCGCCCGTAAGAGGTCCGGCGCACCGAACGCGGCGCACGCCGACCGGCGACTCGGTCCAAGGATCAAGGTCGGGGCCGGTAGTCTGCGGCCATGCCGTTGGAAAGCGGTCAGGTCTTCGCGGGCTACACCATCGTCCGACTGGTGGGCTCCGGCGGTATGGGCGAGGTCTACCTCGCCCAGCATCCACGACTGCCCCGTCAGGACGCGCTCAAAGTGCTGCCCGCATCGTTCAGCGCCGACGGCGAGTTCCGCCAGCGCTTCCAGCGCGAAGCCGACCTGGCCGCCACGCTCTGGCATCCACACATCGTCGGCCTGCACGACCGCGGCGAGTTCGACGGCCGGCTGTGGATCTCGATGGACTTCGTCGACGGCTACGACGCGGCCCGGCTCCTGGTCGACCGGCACCCGAGCGGCATGCCGCCGGCCGACGTCGTCGAGATCGTCACCGCCGTCGCCGATGCGCTGGACTATGCACACCAGCGGCTGCTGCTGCACCGCGACATCAAGCCGGCGAACATCCTGCTCACCAGCGCCGAGCGGGCCAAGCGCCGAATCCTGCTCACCGACTTCGGCATTGCCCGGCGCACCGACGACGTCAACGGGCTGACGTCGACCAACATCACCGTCGGCTCGATGTCCTACACGGCGCCCGAACAGTTGATGGGCCAGCCGATGGACGGCCGGGCCGACCAGTACGCGCTGGCCGCAACGGCATTCCGGCTGTTCACCGGCACACTGCTCTTCCCGCACACCAATCCGGCCGTGGTCATCAGCCACCACCTCAACACCCCGCCGCCCAAGCTGGGCGAGAAGAAGCCCGAACTGGCCGCCTTCGACGCCGTGATGGCCAAAGCGCTGGCGAAGGACCCCGAGGCCCGATACGCCACCTGCCACGACTTCGCGGTCGCACTGGCCGAGGCCGGCAATCAGAAGGTGGCCGAGACGAGGCCGGTACTGCCGGTCCCACCGCCCGCTCCACCGACACAGCCGTTCCCGACGATGCAGAGATCGGCGGCACCGCCCTACGTGCCGACTCCGCCGCAGTCGCGTCCGCCGGTCACGCCCAAGCCGTCGGGGCCGCCGGTGATCACTGCGCCGCCCGGACCGCCGGTGCCTCCGCAGGCCGGTCCGCACGCCCGGCCGCCGGTGCCGCGGTCGCCGGGCCAGCATCCCGCACCGCCGGTCTACGTGTCGCCGTGGACGCCGCCGACGAACGAACCGTCGCACGCCGCCGGATTCGGCGCACCGCCACCGCGTCCCAGGCCACCCGGGAAGCGGCGCCCACTGCTGATCGCCGGCGGCATCGTCGCCGTGCTGATCGTCATCGGCGCGGGCATCTTCGGCCTGACCCGTCTCGGTGGATCCGATCCGGCGCCCTCGCCGCCGCCCACCGCATCCGATGACACCACGACGACCACCACCCGCACGTCCACAACGGAGCCGCCTGCGCCGGCGAATGCCCGGGCGTTCACCATCGCCGACTACATCCGGGAGAACCGGATCGACGAGACGAACATCCAGCGCACGACGCCGGGCGCCCCGGTGATCACCATGCCGATACCGCCCGGGTGGTCAGACGCGGGTCCGCGCCGGCCGGCGTGGGCGTACTCGGCGATCATCCGTGAGACGCCGGGCAATCCGGAGCCGCCGACGGTGACCCTGCTGGTGTCCAAGCTCGAGGGCGACGTCGACGCCCAGCGACTGCTCGAGTACGCGCCGAACGAACTGAAGAACCTGCCGGGCTACGAGTCCGGCGGCGGCAGAAAGGGACAGCTCGACGGCCTGGACTCCGTCCACGTGCGCGGGACGTTCCTGCGCGACGGGTTACGGCGCGACATCGCGCAGACCACGGCCGTGGTGCCGTCGCCGAACGGTCTCTTCGTGCTGCAGATCAACGCCGACGTCCCGGAACCGCTCGGGCAGGTGCTCGACGAGGTGATGGGCGCCATCGACACCCAGACGAAGATCAGCCGCTAGCCGGCCGCGCTCAGTGCGCGAAGTGCCGGGACCCCGTCAGGTACAACGTGACACCGGCCTTGGCCGCGGCCTCGGTGACGACGTCGTCGCGCATCGACCCGCCCGGATGCACCACTGCCGTCACACCGCCCTCGGCCAGCGTCTCGAGCCCGTCGGGGAACGGGAAGAACGCATCGGAGGCGGCCACCGCACCGCGCACCCGGTCGCCGCCGCGCTGCACCGCGAGCTTCGCCGCATCCACCCGGTTGACCTGGCCCATACCGACGCCGACCGTGGCGCCGTCGGCGGCGACCACGATCGCGTTGGACTTGACCGCGCGACAGGCCCGCCAGGCGAACACCAGATCGGTCAGCGTGTCCGGGCCTGCCGGCTCACCGGTGGCCAGCGTCCAGTTCGCGGGATCGTCGCCTGCGGCGTCGAGCGCGTCCCGCTGCTGCACCAGCAGGCCCCCGCTGATCTGGCGGAACTCGTTGCCGCCCGGCTGCGGTTCGGACGCGACGAGGATGCGGATGTTCTTCTTGCGCTGCAGGACCTCCACCGCACCCGGCTCGTAGGCCGGCGCGATGATCACCTCGGTGAAGATGTCCGCGACGGTCTCTGCCATCTCGACGCTCACCGTGGTGTTGGTCGCGATGACGCCGCCGAACGCCGACAGCGGGTCACATTCATGGGCCTTGCGGTGCGCGTCGGCGACCGACGTCGACGAGATCGCGATGCCACAGGGGTTGGCGTGCTTGATGATCGCGACGCAGATCTGCTCGTGGTCGAACGCCGCTCGCCAGGCCGCGTCGGCGTCGGTGTAGTTGTTGTAGGACATCTCCTTGCCGTGCAGCTGCTCGGCCTGCGCCAGGCCCGGCCATGCCGCCGCGTCGCGGTACAGCGCCGCCTGCTGATGCGGGTTCTCGCCGTAGCGCAGCACCGCGGTGCGCTGCCACGTGCCACCCACCCACGCAGGCAGCCGCTGTGCGGGCTCCTCGGGCGCCAGCGTCGATCCCATCCAGGACGCGACCGCGACGTCGTACTCCGCGGTGTGCCGAAAGGCCAACGATGCGAGGATCTTCCGCTCGGCGAGGGTGAACCCGCCTGCTCGCACCGCGGCCAGCACACCGTCGTAGCCCAGCGGATCGACCGCCACCGCCACGCTGGGATGGTTCTTCGCGGCGGCGCGCACCATCGAGGGGCCGCCGATGTCGATCTGCTCGACACACTCGTCCATCGACGCGCCGGAGTCGACGGTCTCGGTGAACGGGTAGAGGTTCACCACCACCAGGTCGAACGCCTCGATGCCGAGCTTCTCGAGGGCCGAGACGTGTTCGGGCTTGCGGGTATCGGCGAGCAGACCGGCGTGCACATGCGGGTGCAGGGTCTTGACCCGGCCGTCGAGCACCTCGGGGAACCCGGTGACGTCCTCCACGGGGGTCACCGGAACTCCGCTGTCGGCAATGGTTCTGGCGGTCGACCCGGTGGAGACGATGGCCACGCCGGCCTCGTGCAGGCCGCGGGCGAGCTCGCCGAGCCCGCTCTTGTCGTAGACACTGATCAGCGCGCGCCGGATCGGCCTGCGTCCCTCGGTCATCCTATGGTTGCCTTTCGTCCGCTCCAGGTCACACCGCGAGTCGCCAACGCGGCCAACACATCCACCAGCAGCCGTCGTTCGACTGTCTTGATCCGTTCGTGCAACGTGGCCTCGTCGTCGCCGTCGAGCACCGCGACGGGCTCCTGGGCGAGGATCGGCCCGGTGTCCATTCCGGCGTCGACCAGGTGCACCGTGCAGCCGGTGATCCGGACACCGTAGGCCAGCGACTCGGGTACGGCGTGCGCGCCGGGGAACGCGGGCAGCAGCGCCGGGTGCGTGTTGACCACGCGGCCCGGGAACCGGCCGAGGAACTGCGCACCCAAGATCTTCATGAAGCCGGCCGACACCACGAGGTCGGGCTGGTGCGCGGCGGTGGCCTCGGTGATCGCGGCGTCCCAGGCGTCCCGATCGGGGTGGTCGCCGAGACGCACCGTGTAGGACGGCACCCCGGCCTCGCCCGCGATGTCGAGTGCGGCGCACGCCCGGTCGGTGCCGACGGCGACCACACGGGCGGGATAGTCACCGGCCGCGGCGCCGAGTAGCGATGCGAGCAGCGAGCCGGTGCCCGAGGCGAGAACGACCAGCCGCGCAGGTGCACTCGGGGGCACACGTAGCGGTTGCTGCACCCGCAGCAGCCTAGTCGGCGGGTCTGTGCGGCTGATCGCGGGACGCGTCCTCGTCGGCGGCGATGTCCTCGTCGGTGATGAAGTGGTCCTCCGGATCGACGGGTTCTCCGGGCTCCTCGGCGGCCGGCTCGTCGCCCAGCGGCTCACCGGCCTCGGGCAGCAGCGGCTCGGGCTCTGGTTCGGTGAGTCCGTCCTGCGGGTCGGGTTCGGGGACGGGCGCCTCGTCGGTGTCCGGCACCGCTTCGGCCGGTTCGTCCGCGGCCGGTTCGTCCGCGGGTGCCGGCTTGGGAACCTTCGCCGGCCTGGGGCGGCGCGCGATGCCGCCGGCCATCGACACCGTCAGGCCGCCGATACCGACGAACCACAGGAACACCGCGGGCCCGAAGGTGGCCTGGTCGACGCCCACGTCGCCGAAATTGCCGAGCCGTCCCCCGCCGGCGTGGCCGAGCAGCGCCATCGTCGCCGCCGCCGCGGCCGCCGCGACCACCAGCTTCGCCGCTGCGGAGGGCAGCGGCACGGGCCTGCGGGCGCACTGCTGGCCGACAGCGACCGCTGCGGCCGCCGCGATGATGAGCAGTGCCACCCACACCGGTCCCAACGGCGGTGCAGGCACCGCGGCGAGCACCGGCAGCGCGGGCACGTCGCCCCCGAGCACCGTGAACGAACTGAACGTGGCCAGGCCGACGTGCGCGCTGGACCCGACGGCCACCGCCGACGCGCCGACGAAGACGTTCGGCGCGTACAGCACGGACAGCACCGTGAGGCTGAACTGGCCGAACGCCGAATCGGTGATGGCGTAGAGGTCGTGCATCGTCGCCCAGTGCACCACCAGGGATCCGGCGGTCACCGCGCCCGACAGACCGACCAGCGTCAGGACGCCGGCCGTTGCGGCGCGGAACGCGTCGGGCAGCCAGTCGGGCAGTGGCGAACGCAGCACCGTGCGGCGACCGACCTGCGACGCCACGCCGAGGGCCGCCCCGATCGCATGCACCGCCAGCACCGAGCCGAACGCGGGCAGCGCGTGCGGGGTCTGCAGGTCGGTGAGCACCGAGGAGGCGTCGTGCACGACCGCCAGCGCGATCGCGGCGATGAGCAGCGGCCCACCCAGCGCCGAGGCCACCACCCAGCGGATGACGAACCAGGACGCTCGCTGCGACGTCGCGGCCGCGGTGGTGCGCATCGCGCCGTACACCATCAACAGCACCGGAAGCAGCGGCATCACACCCAGTTCGCTGCCGCCGATCGACACCGGCACGCCGTGCACGCCGAGCCACATGCTCGCGATGGCGCCGAACGTGCCGGTCATGTCGCTGTTGGCGATGACCAGCTGGATCAGGGTCACCGCAGCGATGACGACGAGCGCCACCACGGACGGCCCGAACGCGACCCGAAGCAGGTCCCGCGCCTGGCGGGTCGCGACTGGCCGGTTGTCCACTAGCGGGGCAGCTCCTCGCGCAGGCTGACGTGCGCGCACTTCACGCACGCGCGGCTCAGCTTACGACGGCGCGGGGCCGGACTGCTGCGATGACGGCGATTGCTGCTGCCCGGGATTCTGCGGCGACGGCTGCTGCGGCTGGCCGTACGTCGGGAACCCGGTGGGCGGGGTGGGCGGACCGCTCTGCGAACCACCCTGGGGGCCGCCGGCCTGGAAACCGCCGGTGGTGGGCTGCCCGGGGTAGCCGCCGCCGTACTGCGTCGGGTAGCCGCCGGGACGCTGCTGCGGCAGCTGCTGCTGACCCGGGTGCTGCTGGGGGCCGCCGTAGTAGCCGCCCGGCGCGCCGTACTGGCCGAACTGCTGCTGCTGGTCGTACTTCGGCTTCGGCGCGGGCGGGGTGAGGATTCCCGAGTCGAACAGCAGTGCGGCGATCGCGGCGCCGGTCTGCAGCAGCGCGAAGATCAGGATCAGCCACAACGCCCAGCCGTAGTCCACGTTGTCCGGCGTCTGGAACATGTTGGTGAGGACCAGCAGGAATCCGAGCACCGAGACGACCGCGACCAGGGCGGTGTAGTTGCGCTGCTTGGGCAGCGTCGCGACGGCGGCGAAGAGGCCGGCCAGCAGCAGCGCAGCCACCGCCAGCGTCATGCCCTCGGTGGTGCCCGCATCCCCGCCGATGCCGGGGATGTTCTCGTACTCGGTGGGCACGTTGGCCTCGAAGACCGGTGCGAACGCGTTCAGCAGGAAGGTCAGCAGTCCGAGCACCGCTGCGGCGAGCAGCAGATAGGACGGCAGCTTGTTCGGTCCTGCGGCCGTGTCACCTGCGGCGTCGGGCACCTTCCCGAACTGCTGCGTCGGCGCGCTGAACTGGGTGGTCGGCTGCTGGGACGGCGGGTAACCGGGGCTACCGGGTGGGTACGACATGGCCTCTCCTGTACTGGTCGGGCGTCGGGAAGATGTGCACGGCGCAGATGTGGTGACCTCCGGCCGGCACGGACAACCGTGAGCGATTCGTTCCCCACGCTAGCGCACCGACCTGCGAGTGCGGCCAACGACGGGTGGGAAGCCGCGGCCAGTGCACGGCGGGCGTCCGCTCAGGCCGACACCAGCACCGGCGCGTCCGTCGAATCCCGTTCGCTGTCCTCGATTTCCCGGACCAGCGGCAGCACCCGGGCGCCGAAGTACTCGATCTCCTCCTGGAAGTGCAGGAACCCGCCGAGGATCAGGTCGACGCCGCGTTTGCGGTATGCCGCAATGCGTTCCGCGATCTGCTCGGGCGTGCCGATCAGCCCGGTGCGGAAACCGTCGTTGTACTGGACGAGGTCGTCGAAGCTCGAGTCGGCCCACATCCCCTTCTTGTCGCCGGTCGAGTTCCCCGCCTGCTGGACGGCACCGCGGAAGCCCTCGACCGCGGGGCGGTTGGCCTTGTCGACGATTTCCCGCAGGACGTCTTTCGCCTCCTTCTCCGTGTCCCTGGCGATGATGAAGCCGTTCAGCCCGAAGCGCACCTCGCGGTTCACCTCACGGGCGTGGTCACGCACCTCGACGAGCTGCTCGGTGACGCCGTCGAAGTCCTTGCCGTTGGAGAAGTACCAGTCCGAGTGACGGCCGCCGTTGCGGCGGGCGGCGGTGGAGTTGCCGCCCTGGAAGATCTCCGGGTTGGGCCGCTCGGCGGTGTTGAGCGGTTTCGGCTTCAGCGTGAAGTCGTGGATGCGGTAGAAGTCGCCACGGAAGTCCACGTCGTCCTCGGTCCAGATCTTGCGCAGCACCTGTAGGAACTCCGCGCTGCGCCGGTAGCGCTCGTCGTGTTCGAGCCACGGTTCGCCGAGGTGGGTGAACTCGTCCTTGAACCAGCCCGACACCACGTTGACCGCGAACCGGCCGTTGCTCAGGTGGTCGGCGGTGGCGCCGAGCTTGGCGAGCACGGCGGGCTGCCACAGCCCCGGGTGCACGGCGGCGATCACCTTCAGCCGCTCGGTGGCCAGCAGCAGCGCGAGGCTGAAGCTGGTCGACTCGTGCTGGTACTCGGCGCCGTAGCTGGCCTCGTAGCGGACCTGGCTCAGCGCGTACTCGAAGCCGTTGTTCTCCGCGGTCTGCGCGAGCTTCTTGTTGTACTCGTAGTTCCAGTCGGTGCGCTGCTCGATGGTGCTCGTCACCAGGCCGCCGCTGACGTTGGGCACCCAGTAGGCGAACTTGACGTGGTCGGCGATCCGTTCGGTCGTCATGGTCAGCCATCCCAGCAGCGGAAGCGACGGCCGTCGCGGGTATGGCTCTGGCTGAAGTTATGTGGCCGGGCCCGTGCACTCGACGATCGGTGTCGCGGCGATCCCGTTGAAGCGCGACGCCGTCACCGCGGTGTACGCGCCCATCATCGGGCTGACCAGGATGTCACCGACGGCCAGCGGCGGCATCGGGTAGTCGCGGGCGACGACGTCGACGCTGTCGCAGGTCGGCCCGGCCAGCGTGACGACGTCATAGGCCGTAGCGTCCTCGAGCTCGCTCAGCGCCAGGATCGGCGGGTGGACGTCCTCGGTCATCACGTTGGAGTAGCTGCCGTAGACGCCGTCGTCGAGGTAGTGCCACTGCCTGCCGCCGCGTTCGGCGCTGCCGACCACGCTGGTGAGCAGGGTCATGGAGTCGGCGGCGAGGAAGCGGCCCGGCTCGGCCAGCAGGGTGAACTCGCCGCGGCGGTCGCCGAGCACCTCGTCGACGATCTCGGCGACGGCGGCCAGGGCGGGCATCGGTTCGCGGTAGCTGACCGGGAAGCCGCCGCCGATGTCGATCACCCGGGTGGGCACCGCCAGCGTGTCGGCGATGTGGCCGACGAGGTCGAGGGTGCCCCGCAGCGCGGTGCGGTACGGCTCGGCCGTCGACCCCTGGCTGCCGACGTGGAAGCTGAACCCGGCGAACTGGACGCCCGCCGCGAGGACGTGCTTGACCAGCAGTTCGGCCTCATCGGGTTCGACGCCGAACTTCGCCGACAGGTCGGACTTGGCCGTCGGGTTGCGGAACGCCAGGCGCACCAACACCTGGATGTCGTCCGGGCGGCCGGTGAACTTCTGCGCCTCGACGGGGTTGTCCACCACGAAGGTGCGGACCCCGGCCGCGTAGGCGTGGTCGATGTCTGCCGGCTTCTTCACCGGGTGGGTGTGGATGCAGCGTGCCGTCGACAGTCCGAGCGACCGCAGCAGGTCGATCTCGCCATTCGTGGCGACGTCGAAGCCACCGCCGCAGGCGGCGACGGCGGCGAGCACCGACGGGTGCGGCGCGGCCTTGACGGCGTAGTGCAGGCCGAAGCCGGGCAGATGGGCCGCGAGTTCGCGGTAGCGGGCGGTGACGCGGCCGGCGTCGAGCAGCAGCAGCGGGGTGCCGTGCTGTGCGGCCAGTGCCCGGTAGCGGGCGGCCCCGGTACCGGAGCTGCCGCGCAGTTCCTCACGCAGCAGCGACCGACGTGACCGGACCGTCGCATCCATCCGTTACCTCCTCTGGGGCGGGGCGGCGGACCAGCAGGGTGCTGAACCGCTCGTAGCTGAAGATCGCGAAGACGTAGAAGGCGAGGTCGGCGGCCAGGCTGCCGAGAACCCAGCCCACCGCGGTAGTGCCGACGAGGAACGGGCCTGCGAACAGCGCGACGGGCCGCACGATGACGCTGTCGATCGCCTCGGCCGGGCCGAATTCCACGGCGATGCTGCGGACGGCGAGCCCGTTGGCCAGCGCCATCCGCAGCACGGTGTTGCGGTCCGCCAGCGATCGGTAGGCCCACCGCACGCCGTTGACGTAGGCGGTGGCGTAGTAGCCGGCCGACGAGCCGATGGTGCCCGCCACGACCGCGGCGGCGTAGGAGCCGGTGAGCTGATAGGTCGCCAGCGCGCTGCCGACCTCGGCCGTCCATCCCGCGAGTTCGTTCGGCAGGTAACGCCGAACCCATTCCATGACCTTGCCGCGGGCTCGGCGCCGAATCCCCATGGCAGAGACGTTCGTCGGCCGCGCGGCCACCGTCATGCGTAGTGCGCTACTCCTCTGCGCCCGCGACGGCCTTGCCCTTGGGACTAGAACACGTTCTAATTCACGGCATGGACTACGGGCTCGTTCTCTTCACCAGCGACCGGGGCATCGCGCCTGCGGCGGCCGCCAAGCTCGCCGACGACCACGGTTTCCGCACCTTCTACGTGCCCGAGCACACGCACATCCCGATCAAGCGGGAGGCGGCGCATCCGACGACGGGTGACGAGTCGCTGCCCGACGACCGCTACATGCGGACGCTCGACCCGTGGGTGTCGCTGGGCACGGCGTGCGCGGTGACGTCACGGGTGCGGCTGTCGACGGCGGTGGCGCTGCCGGTGGAACACGACCCGATCACCCTGGCCAAGTCGATCGCGACACTCGACCACCTGTCAGGCGGGCGGGTGTCGCTCGGCGTCGGATTCGGCTGGAACACCGACGAACTCGCCGATCACAACGTGCCACCCGGCCGCAGGCGCACGATGCTGCGCGAGTACCTCGAGGCGATGCGGGCGTTGTGGACCGAGGAAGAAGCCTCCTACGACGGCGAATTCGTCAAGTTCGGGCCGTCGTGGGCGTGGCCGAAGCCCGTGCAGTCACACATCCCGGTTCTGGTGGGCGCCGCGGGCACCGAGAAGAACTTCAAGTGGATCGCCCGCAGCGCCGACGGCTGGATCACCACTCCCCGCGACTTCGACATCGACGAGCCGGTGAAGCTGCTGCAGGACACCTGGGCGGCGGCGGGTCGCGACGGCGCCCCACAGATCGTCGCGCTGGACTTCAAGCCGGACCCCGACAAGCTGGCGCGCTGGCGCGATCTCGGCGTCACCGAGGTGCTGTTCGGGTTGCCGGACAAGTCCGACGCCGAAGTGGCGGGTTACGTCGAACGGCTGGCCGGGAAACTCGCCGCGCTGGTGTAGTTCTCGCGCCGAATGTGAGCTTGCGTTCGAAGATTCCCTCGAATCTCGCGCACGAGCTCACGTTCGCGCGCGACGGGCCTCAAGCCAGAGTCGCGACGTTCGTGGTGCCGTCGTTCGTCACGGCGATCGCCGCACCCAGCGGGTCGCCCTCGGTCATCAGTGCCACCAGGTCCGCGTCGGTGGTGACCGCCATGAACCGGCTGCCGTCGGCGTCGAGCCTGCCGATGATGATGCCGGTGATGTCCGGCCAGTCGTGACGCACGGAGTAGGTCTCGATGGTGCCGCGGCCGTCGGCATTGCGGGTGACCGCGACCTTCGGCAGCGCGGCGATGTCGGCCTGCAACTCCTTGCTGCGGTCCGGCGCCCAGTCGGCGGGCTCGGTGGAGTACACCCCGACCGAGTACTTGCTCATCACACCGCCGTTAGCGCCGACCAGGCCGAAACTGCCCGGCTTGTCCCGCATCTGGGCGACGGTCTCGGCGATGCCGTGCAACGAATAGCTGTTCCCGGGACCGCCGAAGTAGGGCAGGCCGCCGGTGAGGGTCAGTCCCCGCGGATCGTCGTGCGCCAGCCCGAACTCGTCACACACGGCGAACACCGGGAACGGGAAGCAGCTGTAGAGGTCGAACGTCGCCACGTCGTCGATGCCGATGCCCGCAACCCGGAGTGCCTCCGCGACCGATTGTTTCGCGGAGATACTCACGCTGACGTCGGGGCGGTCCAGCAGGTCCTGCTCGGTCTGGTCGGCGTGCCCGCGCAGGTACACCCACTTCTCCTCCGGCACACCGAGCCGGCGTGCCGCTGCCACCGACATGACCAGCGCCGCCGCCCCCTGGTTGACGGTGTCGCGAGCCACCAGCAGCCGCGGATACGGGTCGCAGATCATCCGGTTCTCGTCGGTGACGGTGACGATCTCGTCGACCGACCGTTCCACCGGCGACGACGAGAACGGGTTCTTCGCAGCGACTTTCGAGAACGGCGAGAACAGTTCGGCCATCGCATGGCGATACTCGGCGACACCGAGCCCCAACCGGGCACGGCGCGCGTTGTCGAGCAGCCCGTACTGCACGGGGGCGCCCGTCAGTCCGTGCCCCGCGGTGTACTCGCTCATGTACTGCTCGAAGCCGTAGCCGCGGTCCTCGAGCTGTCCGCCGACGTGCTCAGTGAAGTCCGGCTTGTCGTCTCGCTTGGAGAAGTACTTCGCCGTCGACCCCGGCTCGGAGCCGACGATCAACGCCACCTCGATCTCGCCCGCGGCGATCGCCCCGGCGAATTCCGTCATCACCTTCTGCGGCCCGTTGCCGCCGATGGGCTCGAGCACCGCCCGCTCGGGGTCGGCGCCGATGCGTTGCGCGACCGAGCGCAGGTAGTTGTCCGAGGCGCCGAGCGGCGGGTCGGCGAACGGCGTGCAGATCTCGAACTGGCGCAGCCCGACGAATACCTGGATCGCCGCGGCCACGTCGTCGGCCCGGGCGCCGGTGTCGGTCAACGCCGCCCGCACCGCGGCGGTGGCGAGGTCGACCGCCGACAGCCCGCGGTAGTCGGGGTCGTCGATCCGCTCGGTGAACTGGCCGACGCCGACGACGACGGGCGTGCGGGGATCAACCGGCATGACGGACCTCCTGAGAAGTGTTACTTCGTCAGGCTAACCGAAAACTGGAACGTGTTCCAATCCGCCGTCTGCCCAACGCGAGACTGCGGCCAGATCGCGAAACCCGGAGGATTCGCGATCTGGCCGCAGTCTCGGCGTGCTGTCTAGAGGCTTTCGAGGAGCTCGCGAGCCAGCGTGGCGGTCTCCGACGGCGTCTTGCCGACCTTGACGCCCGCGGCCTCGAGGGCTTCCTTCTTGGCCGACGCGGTGCCCGACGAACCGGACACGATCGCGCCCGCGTGACCCATGGTCTTGCCCTCCGGCGCGGTGAAGCCCGCGACGTAGCCGACGACCGGCTTGGAGACGTTGGCCTTGATGTAGTCGGCGGCCCGCTCCTCGGCGTCGCCGCCGATCTCGCCGATCATCACGATGATCTTGGTCTCGGGATCCTTCTCGAACGCCTCGATGGCGTCGATGTGGGTGGTGCCGATGACCGGGTCGCCGCCGATGCCGATCGCGGTGGAGAAGCCGAGATCGCGCAGCTCGTACATCATCTGGTAGGTCAGCGTGCCGGACTTCGACACCAGGCCGATCGGGCCCTTGCCGGTGATGTTGTTCGGGGTGATGCCGACCAGCGACTCGCCGGGGGTGATGATGCCGGGACAGTTCGGCCCGATGATGCGGGTCTTCTCGCCCTTCTCGACGTTGTAGGCCCACGCATACGCGCTGTCCTGCACCGGGATTCCCTCGGTGATCACGACGAGCAGCGGGATCTCGGCGTCGATGGCCTCGATGATCGCGTCCTTGGAGAACGAGGGCGGCACGAAGGCGATCGACACGTCGGCGCCGGTCTCCTTCATCGCCTCGGCGACACTGCCGAACACCGGCAGCTCGATCTCGTTGCCTTCTTTGTCCTCGTGCTTGACCGTGGTGCCCGCCTTGCGGGCGTTCACCCCGCCGACGATCTGCGTGCCGGCCTTGAGCATCAGCTTGGTGTGCTTGGTGCCTTCACCGCCGGTGATGCCCTGGACGATGACCTTGCTGTCCTTGTTCAGGAAGATAGACATCTGTTGCTTCCCCTTACTTGTTCGCCAGCTCGGCGGCCTTGTCGGCGCCCGCGTCCATGGTGTCGGCCTGGATCACCAGCGGGTGATCGGCCTCGGCCAGGATGCGCCGGCCCTCGTCGACGTTGTTGCCGTCCAACCGGACGACCAGCGGCTTGTTGGCCTCGTCGCCGAGGATCTTCAGCGCGTTGACGATGCCGTTGGCCACCGCGTCGCAGGCGGTGATGCCGCCGAACACGTTGACGAACACGCTCTTGACCTGGCTGTCGTTCAGGATGACGTCGAGGCCGTTGGCCATCACCTCGGCCGACGCGCCGCCGCCGATGTCCAGGAAGTTGGCGGGCTTCACCCCACCGTGCTTCTCGCCGGCGTAGGCGACGACGTCCAGCGTGGACATCACCAGGCCCGCGCCGTTGCCGATGATGCCGACGGCACCGTCGAGCTTGACGTAGTTGAGGTCGTTCTCCTTGGCCTTGAGCTCGAGGGGATCGGTGGCGTCCTTGTCCTCGAACTCTTCGTGGTCCTCGTGCCGGAAGTCGGCGTTGGCGTCGAGGGTGACCTTGCCGTCGAGCGCCAGGATCTGGTCGTCGGGCGTGCGCACCAGCGGGTTCACCTCGACCAGGGTGGCGTCCTCCTTGACGAACACCTCCCACAGCTTGGCGATGGTCACCGCGGCGGCGTCGAGCACCTCGGCGGGCAGGTGACCCTGCTCGGCGATCGAGCGGGCGAAGGCCTCGTCGACGCCCTTGGTCGCGTCGACGGGGACGCGAGCGAGCCGGTCGGGCTTGGTCTCGGCGACCTCTTCGATCTCCATGCCGCCCTCGACCGAGCACATCGCCAGGTAGGTGCGGTTGGAGCGGTCGAGCAGGAAGGAGATGTAGTACTCCTCGGCGATGTCGCTGGCCTCGGCGACGAGCAGCTTCTTCACCTCGTGGCCCTTGATGTCCAGGCCGAGGATGTTCTGCGCGTGGGTGAAGGCCTCGTCGGCGGTGGCGGCGTACTTCACGCCACCGGCCTTGCCGCGGCCGCCGACCTTGACCTGTGCCTTGACCATGACGGGCTTGCCGATCTCCTCGGCGATGGTCTTCGCGTCCTCGGCGGTATCGGTCACCCGCCCGGGCGTGGTGGGCACGTTGTGCTTGGCGAATAGCTCTTTCGCCTGGTATTCGAAGAGATCCATGGGCTCACTGTCTGTCTTGGGTTGACGTCGAGGGTTGCGCCTGACGGCTCGTGGGAACCTTATCGACACCGCAGTGACGCGTCGGCACCGCCTACCTCTCATGTGGCAGATCTCACCGCGGTCCTTCAGTGATACAGGTCACAAAACCTGCCGGAATAGTCCCACAGGTTGCCACCAACATTGGATTTTGGTTAACGTGCCTCTGGTCTTCGATAACGTTCAGGTCACGGATAGAAGGACTATTCAGGTTGGCGCAGCACCGTTCGTCCCCCACTCCGCAAGGAGCCTCGACGAACGCTCGGCAACGGCGGATCAGCCCGTACCTCGAGCACGAGACCGAGATCACCGACATCATCCCGTTCAACGAGTTCGGCGGTCTCGGCGACCTCGAGTTCCGTGACCACACCGCGTTCGACCGGGAATCGCAGGTCATCCACGCTCCTGAGCTCGATGATCTTCACGATTGCAACGAGACGCCGCTGCGGCTGGCGGTTCCGTCCGAGTTCCGCGCCGACGTGGCTACCGATTCCCGCACCGCCCATTCGCGGCGCGCCCGGCAGTCGACCCACGCCTACCGCGACAGCCACACCGACGTCAGCGACGGATCGGCCGCCACGGACATCATCGACATGGCCGGCAGGCGCGGCGTCCACCGCAAAGAATCCGCGGGTGCCGTCAAGAGCCGCCTGATGATCGCCGCCATGGCCGCGGGCGCGACCGCCGCGGGCGCTTACACGCTCAGCAACGCCACCGAGCCGGTCCCCGGCGACACCGTGCTGGCTGCCGGCGAGACGGCCGTCAACGGCGCTTCGGTCACCGGTTCGGTCGACGGCATGCAGATCGTCACGGTCGCGTCGAACGTCGAAGCGTCGGTGCACGCCGAGGAGATCACCAAGGCCGCCGCCTTCGCCCAGGAGCGCGCCGAGCGCGAGGCGCGCCAGATGCGGCCGCTGTTCGTGATGCCCACCCGCGGGGTGTGGACATCGGGCTTCGGGTACCGGTGGGGCGTGCTGCACGGCGGCATCGACATCGCAGGGCCGATCGGCACTCCGATCCTGGCCGCCTCCGACGGCGTCGTGGTGGACGTCGGCCCGACCGCCGGCTACGGCGCGTGGGTGAAGCTGCGCCACTCCGACGGCACCGTCACCCTGTACGGACACCTCAACACCTGGAACGTCTCGATGGGCGAACGGGTGATGGCCGGCGACCAGATCGCCACCATGGGCAATCGCGGTAACTCGACCGGGCCGCACCTGCACTTCGAGGTGCTGCTGAACGGCTCGAACCGCGTCGACCCGGTCGGCTGGCTGGCGAAGCGGGGCATCAGCACCGGCAGCTATGTTGGCTGAGTGAGCGACGGAGTCTTCCCGAGCGGCCCTTCTTCAGACCAGACGCGCATCATCCGGCGTCAGCCCGAGAGCGCGACCCCGTCGAAACCCCTTCCCGTTGAAGACGAGTCGCAGACCGGCATCATCCGGCGCCATCCCACCGGCGAGCTGCCCGCCGTCCCCGCGAGCGAACCCCAGACCAGCTACATCGAACCGGCGTCGCTGCAGGCGACCGGCTACATCCCGCGGCCGAGACCCACGGCCATCCCGAAGCAGGGGAACGACGCCGACCCGCGGACTGCCGTGGCCGCCGCGGTGGTCAGCATCGTCAGCGGGTGGTCCACCGCCGTCATCGCCACCGACCTGATCACCGGGTGGTGGCGTACCGACCGGCTGTTCTGTGTGGCCGTCGGATTCCTCACCGCGATCACCGCCGCGGCGATCATCGGCGGACTGGTGCTGTTGCTGCTGCGCCGCCGCATGGGGCGGCTGCTGATCGTGGTCGGCTCGGTGATCAGCCTGCTCATCTTCGCCAGCCTGTTCGTCGCGGGCGCGAAGCTGCCGCCGGTCGTGTACGCCATCCCGGTGCTGCCGCTGGCCGGGATCGCGCTGACGATGCTGCCGTCGACGGCCCGGTGGAGCCGGTCCTCCCCCGACGTCGACGCTGCGCCCGCGGCGTAGACGTGCGAGAGGCACGCGCCGTGCGCGCGGAGTCGACGGCGGGGGCGGCGACAATCGCGACGGCAGCGGCGATCTCGGGCGTGCTCGCCGCCGCATTCGGCGTGGCCGCGACGCTGCGGGCCCTGTTGATCTTTCAGATGTCCCAGGCTGTCGACGCGAGCACGATGCAGCGGGCGTACGCGTTCGTCAGCGCAGGAGTGCCGGCGGGCGTGACGGCCACCCTGTTCGCAGGCGTGGTGCTCTTGCACGGGAAGCAGCCCGCCGGACGGCTACTGCTGGTTGCCGGTGGGACCGTGGTGCTCCTGATCACCGCCGCCGATCTGGTGATGTGGTTCGGGTCCGACCGCGTGGCATGGTCGAACGACTCGGTGATCGGCGCTCATCGGTGGGGCTGGACGGCAATCGCGATCACGACGATGGTCCTCGCATCGCTGCCCGGCACGCGACGCTGGTGCAGCGGTCGCCCGCCGGTGTCCGCACGGCGTCGCGACGCCGCGGCCATCGCAGCGGCAGCCGTCTCGTTGCCGATGGCGGCCTACCTCTGTTGGCTTGCCTGGCGGCAGTACGACTTGGGCTGGGGCTTCGTCGAGATGGGCGGGGTGTTCGGATCGGACATCGGCTCGGTGTGGTCGCGGGTGATGCTGGAGACGTTCCTTGCGGCGGTGGTGACCGCCGCAGTGCTCGTCGCAGCGTGGGTGGCGCTGCTGTTCGGCGCGGCGGTCGGCCGCTGGCTCCTGGTCGCGGCCGCCGCGTTCACGCTCGGGCAGACGGTGTACGGCTCGACCGACTTCGCCCTGCTCCTCACCGAACTCGGCGCCCCTGACCTTCTCCGCATCTTCGCCCCACGAACCGCCGCAGCCGTGCTGTTCGCGGTGGTCGCACCGCTCGTCATCGTGGTGCTGGCGGTGCTGCCATCGCCGAAATCGGCGCGCTGACCGGGCCTTTCCCGCTGTTACGGTGATGCGGTGAACCCGTGGCAGCCCCAGCAGCCCTTCGTTGCCCCGCCGGGATACCCGCCGCTCGCTCCCCCGGTCCACCCGCGGCCGAGCGGTGCGACAGCCATCACCGCAGGCGTTCTCGGCTTCGTCGGAGGCGCCCTGCCGCTGATCGGCATGCTGCTCGCCCTCGCCGGTGTCGGCCTGCTCACGGTGCTGTTCGGCGGATCGGAGGCCAAGGGTGAGGCGGTCGCGTTCATGAGCCTGCTGGCCATCGGTGTGATGGTCCCACTGGTCGGCTCGGTGGTTCTGTTGATCGCGTCGGCGGTGATGCTGCTGCGCGTCGCGGCGGCGCGCTACGTGGTCGCCGTGGTGTGCGCGGCGCTGGTGGCGTACAGCATCGTCGAGCTGGTGACCGGGCCGTCGACGGGTCGGATCGACACGTCCGACGCCACCTGGTCGGTGCTCTACGTCGTGACGGCCGTGCTGGCGCTGCTGCCGTCGACCGGACGGTGGTGCGCCGCGCGCGGCAGGCGCTGACTAGAGCTTGCTCACCGGCGCGTGGTTGTGCATGAGTTTCACCCGGCCGGCGCTGCCGAAGTCGATCAGCGACATCGCCGACTCCCCGACGCCCGACACCTCTTCGACGCGGCCGAGGCCGTACTTGTCGTGGGTGACCCGGTCACCGGGTTCCAGCACCACCATCGGGCGCTTGGCCGCCGACGACCGCGCCGGCGCCGGACGCGGGGTGCCGAACCGGCCGGCGCCGCTGACGGGCGCCGAGTACGACGGCGCCGGATCGGTCCGCCGCCAGTCGATGAGCTCCTGGGGGATCTCGCGCAGGAACCGCGACTCCGGGTTGAGCATCGGCTGCCCCCACGACGACCGCACCTTGGCCCGGCTGACGTACAGCCGCTGGCGCGCGCGGGTGATGCCGACGTAGGCCAGCCGCCGTTCCTCGGACAGTTCCGTCGGATCGCCCAGCGCCCGCATGTGCGGGAACATGCCGTCCTCCCAGCCGGTGACGAACACCACCGGGAACTCCAAGCCCTTCGCGGTGTGCAACGTCATCATCGTCACCACGCCCGCGCCGTGCTCCGGCAGCTCGTCGGCGTCGGCGACCAGCGACACCCGCTCCAGGAACTTCGCGAGGACGCCGGTGTCGGGGATGTCCTCATCGACCGGTTCGTCGTCGGCCAGCGCTTCGGCGTTCGCCAGGTCGATGCTGAATTCGTGTGCGACGCTGACTAATTCGTTGAGGTTGTCGAGGCGGGCCAGGTCCTGCGGATCGCTGGACGCCTCCAGTTCGGCGCGGTAGCCGGTGCGGTCGAGTACGGCTTCGACCACGTCACCGAGTTCGTCGTCGAGGCGGCCGCGCAGCTCGTCGAGCATCGTGACGAAGCCCGAGATGCACTTCTCCGCCCTGGTGTTGAGCATCGACACCCGGCCCTCGGCGGCGGCCTGCAGGGCGTCGTTGAAGCTCGAGCCGGTGTTCTCGGCGTAGACCGCGACGCACGCCTCGGCCCGGTCGCCGATGCCGCGCCGCGGGGTGTTGAGGATGCGCCGCATGCTCACCGAGTCACCGGGGTTGTCGAGCACCCGCAGGTAGGCGACGATGTCGCGGATCTCCCTGCGCTCGTAGAACCGGACGCCGCCGACGACCTTGTAGGGGATGCCGGCGCGGATGAACACCTCTTCCAGCGCGCGGGAGGAGTTGTTGGTGCGATAGAACACCGCAACGTCGTTGTAGGTGATGTCGCCGCGGTCGGCCAGGGCGTCGATCTCCTGCGCGACGAAGCGGGCCTCGTCGTGTTCGTTGTCGGCGACGTAGCCGACGATCAGTTCGCCCGCGCCCTCGTCGGTCCACAACCGCTTCTCGCGCCGGCCCGTGTTGCGTGCGATGACGGAGTTCGCGGCGTTGAGGATGTTCTGCGTCGAGCGGTAATTCTGTTCCAGCAGAATGGTCGTCGCGTTCGGATAGTCGCGCTCGAAGTCCTCGATGTTGCGGATGGTCGCGCCGCGGAACGCGTAGATCGACTGGTCCGCGTCACCCACCACACACAGCTCGGCCGGGGGTACTCCTGCGGTGTCGTCGTCCGGGCCGGCCCGGCCCACCAGCTCGCGCACCAGCACGTACTGGGCGTGGTTGGTGTCCTGGTACTCGTCGACGAGGATGTGCCGGAAGCGTCGCCGGTAGTACTGCGCGATCTGCGGGAACCGTTGCAGCACAGCGACCGTCTCGCCGATCAGGTCGTCGAAGTCGAGCGCGTTGGCGCCCCGCAGCCTGCGCTGGTACTCGGCGTAGACCTCCGAGATGATGCGCGGCAGGTCCTCGTCGGCGTTGGAGGCGTCGTAGGCCGCCTGCTCCGGGTCGATGAGTTCGTTCTTGAGGTTGGAGATGCCGTTGGACAGCAACCGCGGTGAGTACCGCTTGGTGTCCAGCCCCATGTCCTTGCCGATCATCAGCAGCAGCCGCCGCGAGTCGTCGGCGTCGTAGATCGAGAAGTTGGAGTTCAGCCCGGGCAGCAGCGAGGCCTGGTTGCGCAGGATCCGCACGCACGTGGAGTGGAACGTCGACACCCACATCGCCCGGGCCCGCGGCCCCACCAGCCCGACCACGCGTTCACGCATCTCGGCGGCGGCCTTGTTGGTGAAGGTGATCGCCAGGACCTGGCCCACTCCGACCTCGCGGGCGGCGAGCAGGTAGGCGATCCGACGGGTGAGCACCGCGGTCTTCCCCGACCCGGCGCCTGCGACGATCAGCAGCGGCGAACCCTCGTGCAGCACCGCCTGTCGCTGCTGCGGATTGAGCCCGTCGAGCAACTCGTCGGTTTCGGAGGTGTGGGAGGTGTGGTGCGGGGCGACAGTCATACTGCTCCAAATCTACCGCCGCAGGCCGACACCTTTGCGCCGATGTGGCAGTTGGTGGCACACTGATTCGCGTGCTCAGCGAGCGGCGATTTTTTTACGGGTACCGGCCAGCGGTGCCCGTGGTCTAGCTGCTTTCTCAAGAGCCCCGCGGTCCGCATCCGGATCCGGGGCTCGTTTGCTGTGTGGGACCCGGCTGCGGATGACACCATCTAATACACACAACGAGGAGTCACCGATGTCAGTCCAATCTGAAACCGTTCCGGACATCGAGGCGCTGCGGCTGGAGATCGACCAGCTCGACGCCACGATCCTGCAGGCCGTCGCCCGCCGCACCGAGGTGTCGAAGCTCATCGGCAAGGCCCGCATGGCCTCCGGTGGCACCCGCCTGGTGCACAGCCGCGAGATGAAGGTCCTCGAGCGCTACAGCAGGCTCGGCCCCGAGGGCAAAGACCTGGCGATGCTGCTGCTGCGGATGGGCCGCGGCCGCCTCGGCCACTAGTCGCACGTTTCCGCCGGAACGGCATTCCCGGTTGGCAAGCCGCGCGCTTGATGACCAGGAATGCAGTTCCGGCAATGGTGGCGAGAAGCTACGGGGTCATTTGCGGAGGGCGTCGGTGAGCCACGGCGTCAGCCACTCCACCGCTTCAGGCGTGGGGTGCACGCCGTCGCTGCGTAACCGGATGCCGTCGACGCGGGTGGTGTAGTAGCCGCGCGGCGACAACTTCTTGTTAAAATCCAGCACCGACACGTTCGGGCGGTCGCCGACGACGTCGCGCAGCAGGTCGTTCCACTCGTCGGCGCGGTCGGGGTCGTCCTCCGGGTACAGGCTGCCGTCGGACTGTTCGGCGCGTCGGTTGTACGGCGCCGTGGTCACCAGCACCTTGGCCCCCGTCGAGCCGACGATGTCGAGCGCCCGCTGCAGCTCGCCGCGCAGGTAGGCGTCGTAGCCCGACTCGCCGACATGGGTCCATTCGCCCTCGTTGACGCGGTCGACCACCTCCCAGCGGCCGACCATCAGCAGCACCACGTCGGGGCGGTCGTGGTTGATCCGCTGCGCCCACCGGGCCGGCCAGGAGTCGCATTCGGGTTTCTGGTTGAGCGTCTCGCCGGTCATCCGGTACGGGCCGCCGCGGGCGATGCCGCAGCCGATGGTCGTGTAGTTGATGAAGCGCAGACCCGGGGTCGACGGCAGATAGCGCATCAACGTCCAGGCGACCGAGTCCCCGAACACCGCGACGGTGCGCGTGCCCGGCGCGCGCTGCGCATCCTGCGCGCCGACGGCGACCGGGATCTCCGGCAATACCGCCGCCGCCGACGCCACCTCGAGCGGGGGTTCCGCGTCGTCAGCCGGGTGGAAGCCCACCGGCACGACGGACACGGTCACCACCGCTGCCGTCGCCATGGTGGCCACCGCGAGCGGCAGCATCGGGACCGACGACGGCCGCCAGCGCCGCACCGGCTGCTCGATCAGCCACCAGGACAGCGCGGCCACCAGCAGCGTCGCCGCGCACCTGGCCGCGAACAACGGCCAGCCCGACCACCCGGTGCGTTCGCCGTTGAGCACCAGGAACACCGGCCAGTGCCAGAGGTAGACGCCGTAGGAGATCGCGCCCAGCCACACCAGCGGCGACCAGGCCAGGATCCGTGCGACGGGACCGCGCTGGTCGAGCGCGACGGTCGCGACGACCAGCACCGCGGCGGCCGCGACGGCGGTGAACAGTCCCGCCCGGTACTCGGCGGGGCTGCCGGTGGCGTAGTGGGCGAGCACCGCGACGCCGGACACCCCCGCCACCGAGAGCACCCGAGCCAGCAGGCGGGCCCACCGCGCGCGGATCGGCGTGCCCATGGTGACGGTCGACCAGTCGCGGACCAGCAGGGCGGCGGCGGCCGCTCCGAGCAGCAGCGCCTGTACCCGGGTGTCGGTGCCGAAGTACACCCGGTTGGCCGTCGCGTCCGACGTGAGCAGCACGGCCGCGACGGCCGACGCCGCGGCGCCTGCGGTCGCGACCGCGAACACCGTCCAGCGCACCGTCCGCAGGCTCGGCACCCGCCGCCGGACGCCGAGCACTCCGATGACGAGGAGCAGCAGCAGCGGCCAGACGAGGTAGAACTGCTCTTCGACCCCGAGTGACCACATGTGCTGCAGCGGCGACGGCGGACTGCCCTGCGCGAAGTAGTCGGTGCGCTGGGCGACGAACGCCCAGTTGGACACCCAGAAGAATGCCGCGACGGCGTCGTCGCGCAGTGCGGTCACCGCGTCGGGCGGGAAGAGGTCACGCACCAGCAGCACGGCCGCCACCACCACCAGCAGCGCGGGGAGCAGACGGCGGACGCGGCGAATCCAGAAGTCGCGCAACCCGATGCGACCGGTGCGGCCCAGTTCGTCGAGCAGCAGCGAGGTGATCAGGAATCCGCTGAGGACGAAGAACACGTCGACACCGAGAAAACCGCCGGGCACTCCCGGAAGTCCGCCGTGCTGGGCGAGTACCAGCGCCACCGCGATCGCGCGCAGACCGTCGAGGGCGGGGATGTCGCGGCCCTTCGCCGGGCTGCGACGCGGGGGGTCAACTGCGGGGGCCACCCATCGGCGTCGACCGCCGACGCGGACCGGCGCCGCAGTCATGCCATGCCCTCCCATGTCGAGCCCCGAGCATGGAAGTCTATGGGCCGCCGCGGCCCCGATCGTGAAGGCGCGGCGGCGCGTTCGCGGCTACTTCGTCACAGCGCGGTGTCCGCTCGCGCTAACGCGTCAGCGCGATGTACTTGGTGTCGAGGTACTCCTCGATGCCCTCGGTGCCACCCTCGCGGCCGAAGCCGGATTCCTTGATACCGCCGAACGGGGCGGCGGCGTCGGAGATCACCCCGCGGTTGACGCCGACCATGCCCGATTCGATGCCCTCGGCGACGCGCAGCGCCCGGTCCAGCGAGCGCGTGTAGATGTAGGCGGCCAGCCCGTATTCGGTGTCGTTGGCCGCGGCGATGCCCTCCTCCTCGGTGTCGAATCCGGTGATGGGCGCGACCGGGCCGAACACCTCCTCCTTGAGGATCCGGGCGTCTGCGGGCACGTCGGCCAGCACCGTTGCCGGGTAGAAGTTGCCCGGACCACCGGGCGCGACGCCGCCGACAGCCACCGTCGCGCCGCGCGACACCGCGTCGGAGACCAGTTCGGTGACCTTCGACAGCTGCTTGGAGTTGATCAGCGGGCCGAGCGTCGCCGACTCGTCGAGGCCCTTGCCGAGGGTGAACTCGCTCATCCGCTTGACCAGCTTCTCGGTGAACTCCTCCCGCACCGAGTTGGCGACGTGGAAGCGGTTCGCCGCCGTGCACGCCTCGCCGCCGTTGCGCATCTTGGCCAGGATCGCGCCGTCGACCGCGGCGTCGATGTCGGCGTCGTCGAACACCACGAACGGTGCGTTGCCGCCGAGTTCCATCGACGTGCGCAGCAGCTTGTCCGCCGACTGCTTCACCAGCGACTTGCCCACGCCCGTCGACCCGGTGAACGTCAGCTTGCGCAGCCGGCCGTCGTCGATGAGGGCCTCGGTGACCGGACCCGGGCTGCTGGTCGGCAGCACCGACAGCACACCCTTGGGCAGTCCGGCCTCGTCCATCAGCTTGGCCAGGTAGAGCATCGTCAGCGGCGTCTCCTGCGCCGGCTTGACGATCATCGTGCAGCCCGCGGCGAACGCCGGACCCATCTTGCGGGTGCCCATGGCCAGCGGGAAGTTCCACGGGGTGATCGCATAACACGGTCCGACGGCCTGCTTGGTGACGATGATGCGACCGGTGCCCGCCGGGCTCGGCGTGTAGCGGCCGCCGATCCGCACCGCCTCCTCGGCGAACCACCGGAAGAACTCGCCGCCGTAGGTCACCTCGCCCTTGCTCTCGGCGAAGACCTTGCCCATCTCGAGGGTCATCAGCGCGGCGATGTCGTCGGCCTGCTCGGTGATCGCCTCGAACACCGACCGCAGGATCTCGCCGCGCTTGCGCGGTGCCGTCGCGGCCCACTCGGCCTGCAGCGCGCACGCGGCGTCCAGAGCGGCGACGGCGTCCTCGGCGGTCGCGTCCGACACCGTCGCGATCACCTGGTCGTCACTGGGGTCCAGCACGTTGAACGTCGACGTCGTGGTGCGCTCTTCACCGCCGATCCACAGGCCGGTGGGAACAGACTTCAGCAGCGCGGTGGTGTCCATGCATCCATCATCAACCCTCCGGCGGGAAGACCGCACTAGGGTCGGGAACATGAGTGCCGACACCACCATTCCCGACATCTCCGCGACTCCCGCGTGGCAGGCGCTGCAGCGCCATCACGACGAGATCCGTGGTGTGCACCTGCGTGAGCTCTTCGCCGACGACCCGGCACGCGGCACCGAACTGACGCTGAAGGTCGGCGACCTGTACATCGACTACAGCAAGCACCGCGTCACCCGCAAGACACTCGAGCTGCTGCTCGACCTGGCCCGCGCCGCCCGCCTGGAGCAGCGCCGCGACGCGATGTACTCGGGGTTGCACATCAACACCTCCGAGGACCGTGCGGTGCTGCACACCGCGCTGCGGCTGCCGCGCGGTGAGGAGTTGGAGGTCGACGGGCAGAACATCGTCAAGGATGTGCACGACGTGCTCGACCGGATGGGCGATTTCACCGACCGGCTGCGCAGCGGCGAGTGGACGGGTGCGACCGGTGAACGCATCACGACGGTGGTCAACATCGGCATCGGTGGGTCCGACCTCGGCCCGGTGATGGTGTACGACGCGCTGCGGCACTACGCCGACGCCGGGATCTCCGCGCGCTTCGTGTCCAACGTCGACCCCGCCGACCTCGTCGCCAAGCTGGACGGACTCGAACCGGCCACAACGCTTTTCATCGTCGCGTCGAAGACCTTCTCGACGTTGGAGACGTTGACCAACGCGACTGCCGCGCGCCGCTGGCTCACCGACACACTCGGCGACGCCGCGGTGTCCAAGCACTTCGTCGCGGTGTCGACCAACAAGAAGCTGGTCGACGACTTCGGCATCAACACCGACAACATGTTCGGCTTCTGGGACTGGGTCGGTGGCCGGTACTCCGTCGACAGCGCGATCGGGCTGAGCGTGATGGCGGCGATCGGCAGGGAACGCTTCGCCGACTTCCTGGCCGGCTTCCACCTGATCGACGAGCACTTCAAGTACACACCGCTGGAGGCCAACGCGCCGGTGCTGCTCGGACTGATCGGGCTCTGGTACTCCGACTTCTTCGGCGCGCAGTCGCGGGCGGTGCTGCCCTACGCGAACGACCTGTCCCGGTTCGCGGCGTATCTGCAGCAGCTGACCATGGAGTCGAACGGCAAGTCGGTGCGGGCCGACGGCACCCCCGTCACCACCGACACCGGGGAGATCTTCTGGGGCGAGCCGGGCACGAACGGCCAGCACGCGTTCTACCAACTGCTGCACCAGGGCACCCGCCTGGTGCCCGCCGATTTCATCGGCTTCAGCCAGCCCACCGACGACCTGCCCACCGCCGACGGTGACGGCAGCATGCACGACCTGTTGATGAGCAACTTCTTCGCCCAGACGCAGGTGCTGGCGTTCGGCAAGACCGCCGACGAGATCGCCGCCGAGGGGACGCCCGCTGAGGTGGTGGCGCACAAGGTGATGCCCGGCAACCGGCCGACGACGTCGATCCTGGCCACCAAGCTGACCCCGTCGGTGGTGGGACAGCTGATCGCGCTCTACGAGCACCAGGTGTTCACCGAGGGCGTGGTCTGGGGCATCGACTCGTTCGACCAGTGGGGCGTGGAACTGGGCAAGACCCAGGCCAAGGCGCTGCTGCCGGTGATCACCGCCGACGCGTCCCCCGAGGCGCTGTCCGACGGTTCCACCGACGCCCTCGTGCGGCGCTACAGGACGGAGCGGGGTCGATCAGCCTGAAGGCAGTTCGGCGCGAAAACCCATGCGGTGCATGGGTTTCCGCGCCGAATCGCTGGCGTGTGTCAGCCGGCCGGGATGGTGCCGCAGGCGCCTGGAACGATGCAGCCGCTGACGCCGCCGGGACCGGCCGAGCCGGACGGCCCACCGGGGATCGCGACCTCAGCGCCATCGGGGCCTGCCGCGGCGGCCGGGCCACCCGGGACCACGGCTTCAGCGCCGCCCGGGCCTGCCGCGGCGGCCGGGCCACCGGGAACCGCGGCAGCGTTGGCGCCGTCGGGGCCTGCTGCGACGGCCGGGCCACCCGGAACCGCGGCCTCAGCGCCGCCCGGGCCCGCCGCGGCGCCCGTGCCACCGGGAGCGGCAGCCGCAGCGCCGTTGGGGCCCGCCGCCGCGGCCGGGCCACCGGGGACCGCGGCTTGGGCGCCGTTCGGACCCGCGTCACCCACGGGACCGCATGCGACACCCGGCGCGCACGGCGGCGGGGCAGGCGGCTGAGCGAGAGCGATCGGTGCAGCTGCGATTCCTGCGGCAGCGACACCGGCGAACAGGACTGGTGTGAGCTTCGAAAGTTTCGCGTTCATGATCGAAGGGTTTCCACGCCGCTGCGGTGATTAAACCGGCTACCAAGAATTCGATCTTGGCAGCGGTGTCACGTTTCAGGCGAACTTCGCGGCGACCTTCGGTGGCAGCACCTTGAGCAACAGCACCAGGGGTGCCCAGGGCCATGACGGCACCGCGGCGCGGCCACGCTCACGCTCGATGGCGTCGACCATCGCCGCCGTCCCGGTCTGGGTGTCGACCATCAGCCGGGTGGTCTCGGCCTTGGCGGTCATCTCCGACTCGATGTAGCCGGGTTCGAGCACCGTCACCGTGATCGGACTGCCGGCGTACTCCGCACGCAGCGATTCGCCGAGCGACGAGACACCGGCCTTGCTGGCGGCGTAGGCGGCCCGCACTCCGGGGACGCCCTTGTTGCCGAGCACCGAGGACACCAGCACCAGGTGCCCGCCGCCCGCGGCGGTGAACATCTCCAGCGCCGTCTCGATCTGCACCAGCGCGGCCACCAGATTGGTCTCGATGGTGGCCTTGTTGGCCCACAGCTTTCCCGTCCCCAGCCGGGCACCCTTGCCGACGCCGGCGTTGACGATGATGCGGTCGATCCCGCCCAGTTCCTCGGACAGCGCGGTGAACACCTGCGGCACCCGGTCGTGGTCGGTCACGTCGAGTTCGGCGACGGCAACCTGGATCGCCGGATGCCGGTCCTGCAGTTCGGCCTTGAGCTCCTCGAGGCGGTCCATCCGGCGCGCACACAGCGCGAGGTCGCGGCCCTTGGCGGCGAACACCCTGGCCATGCCGGCGCCCAGGCCGGAGCTTGCGCCGGTGATGAGGATCTTCTGCCTGGTCATCGGAGCAGCGTAGCGACCGGCCGCCTGCGCTACTTGACGCCCGGGATGCGGCGCAGCGCCTTGAGTCCCGCGGTCATCACCGTGGCGTAGCGGTCCGCGCGGATCCATGGCGGCGCACCGACGGGCAGCCCACGCTCGGTGGCGATGGTCTGGGACTCGGTGTATTTGAGGATGCCGTGTTCACCGTGGCGGCGGCCGACGCCGGAGTCCTTCATGCCGCCCATCGGAGCATCCACCGACGCCCACGCAGCGGCATACGCCTCGTTGACGTTGACCGTGCCCGCCTGGAGCTTCGCCGCCACCCGCCGGCCGCGTTCCGGATCATCGGTCCACACACTGAAGTTCAAGCCGAACCGGCTGTCGTTGGCCTTGGCGATCGCCTCGTCCTCGGAGTTCACCCGGTAGACCGAGACCACGGGTCCGAAGGTCTCGTCCTCGTAGACGTCCATGCCCTCGCGCACTCCGGTCAGGATGGTCGGCTCGTAGAAGTACGGTCCGATGTCCGGCCGCGGCTGACCGCCGGTGAGCACGGTCGCCCCCTTCGACTGCGCGTCGTCGACATGTTGGCGAACCGTCTTCAGCTGGTTCTCGTTGATCAGTGTGCCCATGTCCGCGGAGTAGTCGAGGTCGGGCGTGAGCTTCAACGCCTGCGTGTACTCGACGAACCGCCCGATGAACGCGTCCCACAGCGCATCGGGGACGTATATCCGCTCGATGGAGATGCACAGCTGCCCGGCGTTGGAGAAGGCCGCTTTGACCGCGCCCCGAGCCGCCTTCGCGACATCGGCGTCGTCGAGCACCAGCAGGGCGTTCTTGCCACCCAGTTCCATCGAGTAGTCGATCAGCCGCTCCGCGGCCTGTTTGGCGACGGTCCGACCGGTGCTCGTCGAACCGGTGAACATCAGGAAGTCGGACTGTTCGATGATCGGCGTGCCCAGTTCGGACCCCGGCCCGGTGACGGTCTGCACCAGCCCCGGGGGCATTCCAGCCCGTTCGAGCAGCTGCACCGCCCACAGATGGGAGAAGGGCGTGCGGTCGTCGGGCTTGGCCAGCACGGCGTTGCCCGCGACCAGGGCAGGCAGCGCGTCGCTGATGCCGAGGGTCAGCGGGTAGTTCCACGGGGAGATGACGCCCACCAGCCCCTTCGGATGGTGGTGCTCCCACACCTCGGTGAGCATCAGCTGGACACCCTGGCGGCGCTTCGGCCGGAGGTACTTCTCGGCGGTGTTGGCGTAGTAGCGGGCGGTCAGCGCGACGTCGATGACCTCCTCGAACGCATGACGGCGGGCCTTGCCGTTCTCCAGCTGGATGAGGTCGAGCACCTCGTCCTGGTGCTCGAGCACGAGATCGTGCAGCCGGAGCAGCACCTGTGCCCGTTCGGCGACCGGACGGGCCGCCCACTCCTGCTGCACAGCGCGGGTGCGCTCCGCTGCTGCGGCGACGTCCTCGGCGGTGCAGTGCGGCACCTGCCCGAGCGGACGGCCGGTCATCGCGTCGGTGATGTCGCGCTTGCGGCTGGGGTCGGCCGCATGCACCCGGTCGGGCAGGTCCGTGAGGAGCGCGGCGACGCGGGGATGGGCGGTGCTGAATGTCGTCATGGCAGTCCTTCCGGTCAGGCGACAGGGATACCCGAACGGGTGACCGGCAAGCGCACTACTTGAGCAGCCGCGACATCCGCCGGTCGGCGAGCACCTTGCCTGCGGTCTGGCACGTCGCGCAGTACTGGAACGACTTGTCGGCGAACGACACCTCGCGCACGGTGTCGCCGCACACGGGACAGGGCAGACCGGTGCGCGCATGGACACGCAGCCCGGATCGCTTCTCGCCCTTCAGGGTTGCCGCCTGCTGCCCCACCGACCGGGACACCGCGTCGGTGAGCACCGAGATCATCGCGTCGTGCAGCGAGCCCAGCTGCGCGGCGGTCAGCCTGTTGGCGGTCGCGAACGGCGACAGGCGTGCCACGTGCAGGATCTCGTCGCTGTAGGCGTTGCCGATCCCGGCGATCACCTTCTGGTCGGTGATGACGGTCTTGAGCCGGCCGCTGTTGCCTGCCAGCAGCCGGCCGAGGTCTTCTACGGTGAGTTCGAGCGCATCCGGCCCGAGGCCGGCGATGCCCGGCACCGTGTCCGGGTCGGTGACCAGCCAGACGGCCAGCCGCTTCTGGGTGCCGGCCTCGGTGAGATCGAAGCCGGGCGCCTCGCCGGGCGTGCCGAGGTGGACGCGCAGGGCGATCGGCCCCTTGCCCGGTTTCAGCGGCGCGCCGGCGAGCTTGTCCGACCAGCGCAGCCAGCCGGCCCGGGACAGGTGGGTGATCAGATGCAGGTCGCCGATCTCGAGGCCGAGGTACTTGCCCCACCGGTTGGCGCCGGTGACCTCGCGGCCGTGCAGCGCGGTGATGGGCGGATCGAAGGTCTTGAGCACCGAGAAGGCCGAGACGTCGACGCGGCCGACGGGCAGCCCGACGGCATGGCGACGCAGGTGGTCGGCGAGTGCCTCGACTTCGGGGAGTTCAGGCATGAGACCAGTGTGCCCGTCAGCGGTCGGCCAGCAACCCGCCCGTGAGCAGCGACAGCACCCAGCTCACGAGTGACAACACGATCGCCGCCCAGATGGCCGTCCACCAGAAGTGGTCGATGGAGAGGCCCCAGTGCGTGGTGTGCTCGGTGATCGACGCGGTGATCCAGAGCATCAACGCGTTGATGACGACGTGGAACAGGCCGAGCGTGAGGATGTACAGCGGAATCGAGAGCACCTGCACGATCGGCTTGATGATGGCGTTGACCACCCCGAAGATCAGTGCGACCACACCGATGATGCCGATCTCCTGCAGCCGGTTGTCCGCACCGACGAAGCTCATCCCCGGCACGAACCAGGTGACCAGCCACAGCGCTAATCCGGTGACCGCGGTGCGGAGCAGGAAGCCCATGCCGGTGATCCTGCCACGATCGGGACGTGCCTCAGGGGCGCAGCAGGTAGGTGTCCATGATCCAGCCGTGTCGCGACCGGGCCTCGGAGCGGATGTCGGCGATCGTCTGTCCGACCTCGCCGACGGTGCCCGCCACGAGGATCTCGTCGGGCGTGCCGAGGTAGGCGCCCCACCAGATCCGCGTCGCGGGCGGACACTGCCGGAAGGCGCAGTCCGCGTCGAGCATCACCACCGCGGCGCCGGACAGTCCCTGCTCCCGCAACCGGCGGCCGGTGGTGATCAGCACCGGCTCGCCGACGTCGTTGAGCGGGATGCGGTGTCGCGCGGTGAGGGCCTGGACGGCGGTGATGCCGGGCACCACGTCGTAGTTGATGTCGACGTGGGCGCCGACCAGGTCGAGGATGCGCAGCGTGCTGTCGTAGAGCGACGGGTCACCCCACGCGAGGAATGCGCCGACGCCGTCCGGGTCGAGTTCGGTCGTGATCGCCTCGGCCCAGATCCGGGCGCGCTCGGCGTGCCAGTCGGCGACGTTGCGCCGGTAGTCGCCGTCGTTCGCGCGCTTGGGGTCGGGCATCTCGACGAACCGATAGCCGGGCGTGGTGATGAATCGCTCGCAGACGTCGCGGCGCAGCGCCACCAGATCGCTCTTGATGTCGCCCTTGTCGGCGGCGAAGAAGACCTGGGTGTCGTTGAGCGCGTCGACGGCCTGGGCGGTGACGTAGCCGGGGTCGCCCGCGCCGATGCCGATGACGTGGATGCGTCGGGTCACGCAGCGAAGTATCCGGCACCGGGATTGGGCGGCGACTTTGGCCCAGGCTGTGGTCTCAACACTGCGGTTGCATCCGGTAGTCACCTTACGAGGGGATGGAACGCAACCTGCTCACCCGCCGCCCGTCCGACCGTACGCCGCACTTCGGGGGCCGTCTACGGATTCCGTACGCCAACACCGCAACAGCTACGAATTTCGTGGGTCAGGCCTGCATGCCGTCGCGGAGCTTGCCCAGCGACTTCGCCAGCAGGCGTGACACGTGCATCTGCGAGATGCCGAGGCGGTCGGCGATCTGTGTCTGGGTGAGCGACTCGAAGAACCGCAGCCGGATGATCGTGCGCTCCCGTTCGGGCAGGGCGGCCAGCAGTGGGCGCAGCGCTTCCCGATTCTCGATTTTCGCCATGTCGGGGTCGTTGCCGCCGAGGGTGTCGGCCAGTGCCGGTGCGCTGTCGTCATCTCCGCCGCCGGTCGTGGCGTCGGTGGACAGCGTGCGGTAACAGCTCCCGGCGATGAGGCCTTCCACCACCTCGGCGCGGTCGAGTCCGAGTTCGGCGGCGATCTCGCTCGGCGTCGGTGCGCGGTTGAGCCGCTGCGACAGATCGGCCACCGCCGCGCCGAGGAGCTGATGACGTTCCTTCAACCGTCGCGGAACGTTCACCGACCAACCGCTGTCGCGGAAGTACCGCTTGATCTCGCCCATGATCGTCGGCACCGCGAAGGACAGGAAGTCGACGCCCTTGTCCACGTCGAACCGGTTCACCGCGTTGACGAGTCCCAGCCGGGCGATCTGCACCAGGTCGTCGCGGGGCTCGCCGCGATTGACGTACCGCTGAGCGCAGTGTTCGGCCAAGGGCAGGCAGCGGGCGATGATGCGGTCGCGCTGGCGCTGCTGTTCGGGCGATCCTTCCGGCAGCGACGCGAGCCCGGCGAACAGCACGAGAACGTCGGCGTAATCGGACGGCTTGGACTGAGGCCGGCGGCGCCCCACTCTCTCTTCGCGCGTCCGCTCGACTGTTGTCATGGCTGAGGAGTACCCAGAGCACGCGGTCGCCTTTTGCTCACGACCGTCAATTGGCGTAGCCGACCATCACCATAAGTTGCCCTATGCAGGTGCTATTTCAATTGACGACGGTAGCTGCGCGCCAGAGAACGCTGCGTGAATTGGCTACCGGAGAGCACCTGGCTTCGCTAATCGCACCTGCGGTCAGGCCTCGTCGCCGCCCCTGCTCCGGCGCAGCGCGGCGGCGCGTTCGATGTCCTTCTCCTCGGCGGCCTCGTTCTTCTCGAGGACGCGAGTGTCCCGCGGAGGCAGTTGCAGCTCGCGTTCGGCGGGCAGGCCGGCCTGCAGCTGCCTGCCCCGCTCGAGTTCGGCGTCGAGTTCGGCGCCGAACAGCAGCGCCAGATTGGTGATCCACAGCCAGAGCAGGAAGACGATCACGCCGGCCAGCGCACCGTAGGTCTTGTTGTAGCTGCTGAAGTTGGCGACGTAGAGCCCGAAGCCGAGCGACGCGAGCATCCACGTCAGGATCGCCACGCCGGCGCCGATGCTGATCCACTTGAACTTCGGCTGTTTCACATTGGGCGTGGCGTAGTAGAGCACCGCCACGGCCAGCACGACGAACAGCAGGATCGCCGGCCACTTCACCACGGTCCACAGCGTCACCGCGGCGCTGCCCGCACCGATCGCATCGCCGACCGCGCGGGCGACGGGGCCGCTGACCGCCAGCATGAACGCCACCGCGGCCACCGACACGACGCCGGCAAGCGTCAGCACCAGCTGCAGCGGCCGCAGCTTCCAGACCGGGCGGCCCTCCTCGACCTCGTACATGCGGTTCATCGCCCGGCCGAAGGCGCCGACGTAGCCGGATGCCGACCACAGCGCGCCCGCCAGGCCCAGGATCAGGCCGAGACCGGCCTGCGGCGACTCGACGAGCTGCTGGATGGGCCCGCGCAGCGTGTCCAGCGCCGACGACGGGGCGACGTCGTCGACGGTCTGCAGCACCGCGTCGGTGGTGCGCTGACCCTGGCCGAAGACGCCGAGCAGCGACACCATCGCCACCAGCGCCGGGAACAGCGACAGCACCGCGTAGTAGGTCAGCGCGGCCGCCAGATCGGTGCACTGGTCCTGCTGGAACTCGCGGGCGGTCTTGCGCAGCACGTAGAACCAGGACCGTTTGGTGAGGTCGGTCGGTGAGTCTGGTTTGCGCGGGTCGTCGGGGTCCGGCACCCGGTCCCGTTCGTCAGCCGTGGCGGTCATACCGGCGCGTTACCCCGGGCATCCGGTGTCAAACGCCTACCGTGGGTATCCGGTACCGCGGGTATTGACCGGGATCGGTTCCGTCACTAGCTTCACTTACATACCGACCGGAAGGGAAGTCGACGATGACGGCATCGGTGAAGCCCACTGGCCCTACCCGCGCGGAGTTCTCGGAGCGGCTGCTGAAGGGCTCGGTGAAGAAGTCCTACGCCCCGGTCGTCGACATCGACTGGGACGCACCGCTCGATCCGGACAAGTTCTACCTGCCGCCGAGAATCGTGTCGCTGTACGGAACTCCGCTGTGGGACACCATGTCCCGCAAGCAGCAGATCGAGCTGTCGCGACAGGAACTGGTCAACACACTCTCGGCGGGCATCTGGTTCGAGAACATCCTGAACCAGGCACTGCTGCGCAAGATGATGCACCAGGACCCGACCGCCCGCTCCACCCACTACGAGCTGACCGAGCTGGGCGACGAGACGCGCCACATGATCATGTTCGGCAGGGCCATCGAGCGGGTGGGCGCGAGGCCGGTCCGCCCGAAGCTCTACCAGCGGGTCGTCATCAACATGTTGCCGATGGCGTTCCAGGGCTCACTGCTGTGGGTCGCCGCCCTGATCGGTGAGGAGATCTTCGACTCGCTGCAGCGCCAGATGATGGACGACCCCGAACTGCAGCCGATGGTGCAGCGGCTGATGCGGATCCACGTCACCGAGGAGGCCCGCCACATCCAGTTCGCCCGCGACGGACTCCGCAAGCGCGCACCTCACATGCGGCGCGCCGGCAGGGTGTGGGCGGCCAACATCAACGGCGCGGGCGGACTGTTCTTCCGCCACCTGTTCAGCAACCCGGTGCCCTACGCACGCGCCGGCCTCGACGCACGCGAGGCGCGCCGCCTGGTCCGCGCCAGCGCACACCGCCGCGAGGTGCAGATCACCGGCTTCGCCCCGCTGGCCGCCTTCCTCGACGAGGTCGGGCTGCTCGGGCCGGTCGCGCGGCGGCTGTGGCGGCGCACCGGCTTCCTGCCGCAATGACCCACCGCGTCGCCATCGTCAGCACCGGATCAGGCTCCCGCACACGAGATGTGTTGCAGCACAGCGGCCTCACCGACGTCATCGTCCTCAACGGGGTGACCGACCGGTCCTTCGACAGCACCGCGCACACGTGGACCCTGCGCACCGGCGACGGCGCCGAGCATCACGCGCAGATCGTCGTCGACGAGCAGCCGGCCGAGCACACCCCCGCGCCCTACCTCGGCATCGCCGTGCACGGGATGCCGAACCATTTCCTGCTCAACGGAGCCGACCACGGTGGAAAGTCGCGTTACATCGTCGAATGCCTGCGCACGATGGAAAGCCGTGGCAGCACCCGCATCGAGGTGCGCCACAGCACCCAGCAGGTGTACAACGACAAGTCCGGCAGCGGCCGCGAGGTGATCCCCTGGCGGCGGCTGGCCAGGAAGATCCCCTCGGCGTTCCACATGAGCTCCTACCCGACGCTGGACGACGAGGTCTTCGACGGACCGGCCCGGCTGCGCATCGGTGACGACGAGTTCGACGTACGGACCCGCCTTTCCGGCCACCTCGATCCCATCGACGGCAGATACCATTGGCAGGGAACGCTTTTCGGTGATCTACCCGAGGAGCTGGTGAGCAGCACCGTGACCGTCGGCATCGGCGACCGCCACGCCGATGGCCGCATCACCGAGCGCACACCGACGGGTTATTCGGTGACGGGCGCCGGCGCTCCGCCGTTCCCGCTCGAGGACGTCGAGGTCACGCTGCCGCAACCCTGATGCGGCGGGTTACGACGGCCCACCGCGCTCGGCGGCGACCTGAGCGCCGACCCGATCGCTCGCGGTTCCGCCGTTGTCCTCGCGGCTCAGCGCATCGACGACCTTGTCCGTCTTCTCGTCGGGCATCAGTGGGGGCAGCAGCGGCGTCGCGGCGTCGACCATCGCCTCGATGACGAACGGCCGGTCGGCGCTCAGCGCCCGCTCCCAGGCCTCTGCGGCCTGACCGGATTCGGTGATCCGGGCGCTGCCCAGTCCGAGCAGCTCGGCGTATGCAGCGTAGGGAAACATCGGAACATTCTGAGAGGCCGGGAATCTGGGGTTGCCCTCCATCTCGCGCTGCTCCCAGGAGACCTCTGTCAGGTCGCGGTTGTGCAGCACCAGCACGACGAATCGTGGGTCGGACCACTCCCGCCACCGGTCGGCGAGGGTGATGAGTTCGAGCAGTCCGCTCATCTGCATGGCGCCGTCGCCGACCAGCGCCACAACGGGCCGGTCGGGTGCGTCGAGTTTCGCGGCGATGCCGTAGGGCAGTGCGCATCCCATCGACGCCAGGTAGCTCGACACGTGGGCGGGCACGCCGCGGGGCAGCCGCAGATGTCTGGCGTACCAGTACGTCGACGACCCGACGTCGACGGCCACCCGTGCATCATCGGGCAGCACCTCCGACAGCGCGCCCACCACGGCCTCGGGGTTGGCGTCCGTTCCCACCACGCCGCGGCGGTCGGCCGCGATCTCCGTCCAGTGCCGCACCCAGTCGTGTACGCGGCGCTGCCAGTCGCGGTCGTCCTTGCGGGTGAGCATGGGCAGCAGGGCCGAAAGGACATGTGCCGCATCGCCGATCACCGGCGCCTCGACGGGATACTTGGCACCCACGACGCGCGCCTCGACGTCGATCTGCACCGCGCGGGCCTGCCCGGGTGCGGGGTAGAACTCCGTCCAGGGGTCGTTGCAGCCGACGATCAGCAGTGTGTCGCACTCAGCCATCAGGTGCGCGCTCGCCGTGGTGCCCAGATGGCCCATCACGCCGGTGTGCCAGGGCGCCGACTCGTCGAGCACCGGCTTGCCGAGCAGCGACACGGTGACGCCCGCGCCCAGAACGTCGGTGACGGCGGCGATCTCGTCGGCCGCGCCCGCGCCGCCCCGGCCCACCAGCAGGGCGATCCGCTCCCCCGCGTTCAGCACCTCCGCGGCCGCCCGCAACTGTTCTTCGGGTGCGCGCACCTGCGGCCTGGCCGCGACGGCGGCCGACGGCACCACACCGTGACTGTGTTCGAGCTGGTCGGGCATCGCCGCCTGCTGCACGTCGTGCGGGACGATCAGACACGTCGGCGTCGACGTCGCCAGCGCGGTGCGCATCGCGTTGTCGAGGGCCATCAACGCCTGCTCGGGGGCGAACACCGTCTGCACGTACTGCGCGCAGACGTCCTTGAACAGCGCGTGCAGATCCACCTCCTGCAGATAGCCGCTGCCGAGCGCGGTGCTGACCACCTGCCCGACGATCGCCACCACCGGCCTGCGATCGAGCTTGGCGTCGTACAGGCCGGCCAGCAGGTGGATGGCGCCAGGTCCCTGAGTGGCGGTGCAGACGCCGACGTGACCGGTGTACTTGGCGTGTCCGCACGCCATGAATGCCGCCATCTCCTCGTGCCGGGTGGCGACGAACTCCGGCTCACCGGAGCGCTGCAGCGCGCCGAGCAGTGTGTTGATGCCGTCCCCCGCATAGCCGAATACGCGGGTGATTTCCCAGTCCCGCAGTCGCGCCACGAGCGCGTCAGCGACTGTCTGCTCCGATGCCATGCCGTCGGCTTACCCCGGCGGCCGTGATCAACACCACCGCGAGCACTGCGCCGACGGCGCCCGAGACGAGCAGCGGCACCGTTCCGTCGGTGCCCCAGGCGAACCCGGCCCACAATCCCGCCGTCAGGACGGCGAATCCGCTCAGGCCCTGAAACAGGCCCTGCGCGCTGGACTGCACGTCGTCACCGACCAGCGACGAGATCCAGGCCTTGCCGACGCCGTCGGTGCAGCCGGTGAACAGTCCGTACGCGCCGACCAGCAGCCACGCCAGCACCGGGTCGGTGGTCAGACCCAGGCCGGCGTAGCCGATCGCGAAGAACACCAACCCGACACCGAACACCGCGGGCCGCCCGATCCGGTCGGCGAGCAGCCCGGCCGGGAAGCTCGCCACCGCATACACCAGGTTGTAGGCGACATAGGCCAGGATCACCTCGGGCACCGAGAAGCCGATCTCGTTGAGCCGCAACAGCAACAGCGCGTCCGGAAAGTTCACCAGGCCGAAGACCACCAGCAGTGCGGTGACGCGCCAGTACCGCCGCGGCAGGTCGCGAACGCGGGAGAACAACGGCTGCCGGTGCGGCCGCGGCGCGACGCGGCGCTTCTCCCGGACGAGGAACACCAGCGCGACGCTCAGCACGGCCGGCACGACCGCCACCCACAGCAGCGGGGCGATCTGTTCGTCGAGCAGGTGGTATCCGGCGAGCCCGAGCAGCGGTCCCACCACCGCGCCGAGGGTGTCCATCGCCCGGTGAAAGCCGAACACCCGGCCGCGCGCGGTGACGTCGACGTCCACCACCAGCAGTGCGTCGCGCGGCGCACCGCGCAATCCCTTACCGAGCCTGTCGACCACCCGCCCGGTCAGCACACCGGGCCACGCACCCGCGGCGGCCACGATCACCTTGCCGAGCGCGGCCACGCCGTACCCGGTCGCGATGAGCGGCCTGCGGGCGAACCGGTCCCCCAGCGGGCCTGCCGCCAGCTTGGTCAGCGACGCGGCGCCCTCGGCGGCACCCTCGACGGCACCGACCACCGCGACGGGTGCCCCCAGCACCGAGGTGAGGTAGATCGGCAGCAGCGGGTAGAGCAGTTCACTGGCGCAGTCCTGCAGGAACGACACCGCAGAGAGCACCCGGACGTTGCGGGTGAGCCAACCCGGGCGCCGGGGCGTGTGCACCTAGGTCATGATGCCCGACGGCTCAGCTGGGATTCTCGTTCGTCAGCGCGTGAAACCCCTTGGCCTGGGCGCGTGCCAGGGACGCACGGACCAGGCCGACGATCATACCCTGCACGGCGGCGGCGATGAAGATCTCCTTCGCGGAGCTCTGCAGATCCATCGGTTCCGGCGGCTCCTGGCCGGACGGGTTCGCCCGCTGCCAGATCTCGGTGAAGATCTTCCCGGCCAGCAGACCTCCGACGATGCTGCTGGCAAGGGCTAACGGCTTGTACATCGTTTTGGCGGCGCTCACGCTGACGAAGTTCCCGGGTGAGCCAAAGCCAAACCTCGAACTAGAACACGTTCTAGTATTCGGGGGACACCCGACAACGAGGAGACGACGTGCGGTTCACCTACGCCGAGGCCATGACCGACCCGACGTTCTACATTCCCCTGGCGAAGGCGGCCGACGAGGCGGGCTACCACGCCATGACCATCCCGGACAGCATCGCCTACCCGTACGAGTCGGACTCGACCTATCCCTACACCCCCGACGGCGACCGCACATTCCTCGACGGCAAGGCCTTCATCGAGTCCTTCGCGCTGATCGGTGCGCTGTCTGCGGTGACCACGCGGCTGCACTTCAACATCTTCGTGCTGAAGCTGCCGATCCGCCCGCCGGCCCTGGTGGCCAAGCAGGCGGGCTCGCTGGCCGCGCTGTTCGGCAACCGGCTCGGCCTCGGCGTCGGCACCAGCCCGTGGAAGGAGGACTACGAGATCATGGGTGTGCCGTTCGCCCGCCGCGGCAAGCGGATGGACGAGTGCATCGACGTCATCCGCGGCCTCACCACCGGCGAGTACTTCGAGTACCACGGCGAGTTCTACGACATCCCGAAGACCAAGATGACCCCCGCCCCGAGCGAGCCGATCCCGATCCTGATCGGCGGGCACGCCGAGGCGGCGCTCAAGCGCGCCGCCCGCAACGACGGCTGGATGCACGGCGGCGGTGACCCGGAGGAACTCGACGGGCTGATCACGCGCATCCAGCAGCTGCGGGAGGAGGAGGGCCGCGACGGCCCGTTCCAGATCCACGTCATCTCCATCGACGGGTTCAGCGCCGACGGCGTCAAACGCCTGGAGGACAAGGGCGTCACCGACGTCATCGTCGGCTTCCGCATCCCCTACATCAAGGGACCGGACACCGAGCCGCTCGACGCGAAGATCCGCAATCTGGAGTGGTTCGCGGAGAACGTGATCGCCAAGCTCTGATCCGGTTGCGATGGCGCCGGTTGGGTAACCGCCCATAGATGGCCGGTATGGACGAGCAACGCAACGGCGCCCTTCGGGGCGTGGTGGCCGTCGGCGCGTCCGCCGGTGGGGTGGAGGCGTTGACCACGCTGGCCGCCGGCCTCCCCGCCGACCTCCCGTACGCGGTCGTGATGACGCTGCACCTTCCCCCGACCTCACCCAGCGTGCTGCCCAGGATCATCGACCGCGCCGGACCCCTGCCCGCCGTCGCGGCCACCGACGGCGCACACATGCGACCGGGCCAGATCACCGTCGCCGTCCCCGGCCACCACCTCCTCGTGGTCGGCCATCACGTGAGACTCTCGGAGGGCCCGACGGAGAACGGCCATCGCCCGGCGATCAACGCCCTGTTCCGCTCAGTCGCCCTGGCGTTCGGGCCGCAGTCGTTCGGAGTGCAGATGTCCGGCGTGCTCGACGACGGCGTGCTGGGGCTGGCCGCCATTCATTCCAGGGGTGGGACCACCGTCGTCCAGGATCCCGACGACGCGGCGTTCCCGGCGATGCCGCGCAACGCCATCAACGCCGGCGTTGTCCATCACCAGGCGCCAGCCGCCGACATCGGTGCGCTGCTGGCCACGCTGGCCGACCGAGAGACCGAGGAACGCGAGATGGAACCCGACATCGGCATGGAACTCGAGAACCGCATCGCGATGGGCAGCAGATTCGACATGTCCATCGACTCCGAGGCCCTCGGCCCGCCGTCGGGGTACACCTGCCCGGACTGCAACGGCTCCCTGATGACGGTGAGCGAGACCGGCTTTCGCTGCCGCGTCGGTCACGCCTGGTCGGCCGAGACACTGCTCGCCGCGCGCGACGACGAGATCGACAACGCGTTGTGGATCGCCCTGCGGAGCCTGCAGGAGAAGGCTCGGATGGCGCGGAAACTGGCCGACAACGTCGGCCCGGGCAGGCTGGGCCAGCGCTATTCCGATGTGGCAGACGAGTCCGAGCACGCGGCGACGGTGCTGGGGCAACGACTCGCCGCCGTGACCCCATCGTCGGGAGGACAGGGTGACGGCTGACCCGGGCGAGCTGACAGTGGCCACCACTTCGGTGGCCGAGGCGACGGTGCTCACCCCCGACGGCGTGCTGGATACCACTACCTATCTGCCACTGCGCGACAGCATCATCAAGGCCGCCCTGGACGAACCGCGCGCCGTGATCGTGGACATCGCGCACCTGGATGTGCCCGCGCAGACCGCGCTTGCCGTGTTCACCAGTGCCCGCTGGCACGTTCAGCGCTGGCCGGAGGTGCCGATCGCACTGGTCTGCGAGCACGCCGACTCCCGGGATGCCGTCGTAAAAAACGGGGTCGCGCGCTATGTCCCGGTGTATCCGACCGTCGACGAGGCGCTGCAGGCGTTGTCCGGTCCGGCCAGGCCGTACCGGCGTCGCGCCCGCACCGAGCTCCCCGCCGATGTGTCGAGCCTGCGGCGATCACGCGACCTCGTGGCGCTGTGGCTGACCGCGTGGTCGCATCAGGATCTGGTGCCGGTCGCCAAGGTGGTGGTCACGGTTCTGATCGAGAACGTGCTCGCACACACCGACGGCCCGGCCGACCTGCGGGTGGAGACCGACGGCACCGCGGTCACCGTGGCGGTCGCCGATGCCAGCCACGTCCCGCCCGGCCTCCGCGAGGACCCGGCGGCCGACCCCGGCCCGTCCGGCCTTCAGGTGGTCGCCGCGCTGTCCCGCATGTGGGGAACGGCGCCGACGCCGACGGGCAAGACGGTGTGGGCGGTGGTGGGCTCGGAGAACCGGTTGTAGCGCGTAGCGTTCGGTGCGCGGCGTATGGTCGGCGCACGGTACGAATCGGACAGCGGGGACATCACCGTTAACGGCGACATAGACGAGGCATTCGAGGCCCTGCTGCGCTTCCTGCGCGATTCCCGGGGCTTCGACTTCACCGGCTACAAGCGGACGTCGCTGATGCGGCGGGTGCGGCACCGGATGGACCAGGCCGGCTACCAGACCTTCGAGGAGTACCTCGACGTGCTGCAGGCCAGCGCCGACGAGTTCGCGGCGCTGTTCAACACCATCCTCATCAACGTCACCGCCTTCTTCCGCGACCCGTCGGCGTGGGACTTCGTCCGCGACCACGTGATCCCGACCCTGCTCGCCGATCGCGGACCCAACGACCCCATCCGGCTGTGGAGCGCCGGGTGCGCGTCGGGCGAAGAGGCCTACAGCCTGGCCATCCTGCTGGCCGAAGCCATCGGACCGGAGGCCTTTCGGCGCCGGGTGAAGATCTACGCCACCGACGTCGATGAGAACGCCCTCGCCGCGGCGCGGGCCGGCTACTACTCCGAGAAGGACCTCGAGGCGGTGCCGAAAGCGTTGCGGGAGCAGTACTTCGAGGCCAGCAACGGCCGGTTCGGCTTCCGCAAGGATCTCCGCCGCGGGGTGATCTTCGGACGCAACGACCTGGTCAAGGACGCGCCGATCTCCCGTGTCGACCTGCTCAGCTGCCGGAACACGCTGATGTATCTCAACGCCGAGACGCAGAAGACCGTGCTCGACAGGCTGCATTTCGCGCTCGCGCCCCAGGGCGTGATCTTCCTCGGGCACGCCGAGATGCTGCTGAGCCACACCGACCGGTTCACCGCGATGGACATGGACAGCCGGGTCTTCCGCAAGGCGCCCGGCTCGCACACCAATCTGGAGCGGTACAACCCGAACAAGCCCAGGGCCCGCCAGGGCGATCTGTCCGGGTTGGATCCGTTGCGCGACATGGCGTTTCGCACCGGCCCCGTTCCGCAGATCGTGGTGACCGGTGACGACACCGTCGCGATGATCAACGAGCAGGCCGAGCGGATCTTCGGCCTGACGCTTCGCGACGTGGGCCGGTTGCTGCGCGACCTCGAGGTGTCCTACCGGCCCATCGAGCTCCGGAACTACTTGGAGCAGGCCAAGGCGGAGCGCCGGTCGGCGATCATCCAGGACGTCCAGTGGCAGCGTGCCGGATCGGCCACCACCTGGTACGAGGTGCACGTCAATCCGCTGCTCGATACCGACAACACGGCGGTCGGGGTGTCCATCGCCTTCTTCGACGTCACCACCACGCGCGGACTGCTGGACAAGGTCACCGAGGGCAGCAGGCAACTCGAATCCGCCTACGAAGAGCTGCAATCCACCAACGAGGAACTCGAGACCACCAACGAAGAGCTGCAGTCCACCATCGAGGAACTCGAGACCACCAACGAAGAGCTGCAGTCCACCAACGAAGAGCTCGAGACGATGAACGAGGAGCTGCAGTCCACCAACGACGAACTGCACACCATCAACGACGCGCTGCGCGAGCGCGGCATCGAACTCGACCAGGCGAGGTCCTTCCTCGGCTCACTGCTCACCTCGATCCATCTGGGAGTCGTCGTGGTGGACCGGGAGATGCGGGTCGTGGTGTGGAACCGCGGCTGCGAGGACCTCTGGGGCATCCGGTCGGACGAGGCGATCGGCGCGCCGCTCGGTGGTCTGGACATCGGCCTGCCGATGGCCGAGGTGAAGCCCCTGATCGGGCGGGCGTTCGTCGAACCCGACGCCACCGAGGAGACCGTCATCGAAGCGATGAACCGACGTGGTCGCACCATCTCGCTACGGGTCACCTGCCGGGCCTTCGTCGAAAGTGGCGCCGTCAACGGTGCCCTGCTGCTGATGGAGGCTCAGGGCTGAGCGTGTAGGCGCCTAACTCAGCCTGCGGAAGTCCTCGCCCTCGAGTTTGGTCTGCTCTGCCGCTGCGGCGTCGTGATGCTCTGCGGCCTCCCGGTGGCGGGCCGCCGCATCCTGGTGAGCGTTGATGTCGGCCTCACCGGCGCTGACGGCGGCCTGCTCGTGCGCCGCCGCCGCGCGGCGGTGCGACTCACCCGCCTCCGCGTGCCGGCCTGCGGACGCCTTGTGCGCCTCGACGGCTCGGGCGAGCGCCTGTTCGGCACGGCGGCGAGCCTGTTCGACCGATTTCGCGGAAGACGTCACGCCGTGGGCGAGTTGGTCGCCGCGCTTGCGCAATTCGTCGGCACGGGCGGCGGCGGCCCGGCCGCGGGCGATCGGCGATTCGGCGTCGGGGTCCGACTCGGGTGTCATCGGACCGGATGATTTCTGGCGACGAGTTGCCCGGCGACCTCGACCAGCGGCGTGTTGGTGTCCTGGGACAGCCGCTTGAGCAGATCGAACGCATGCGCGGCGTCGACGTCGAAGCGCTCCATGATGATGCCTTTCGCCGTGTGCGTGGCGAAGATCAGCCCGATCTCGACGCCCTGCGGCGTGAACGCGTTCGGTTCGACGGCGTAGAAGTTGAGGGCGCCGGACAACTTGGGCCCGGTGAAGAGCTCGAAGGACAACACCGAGCGCACATCGCTCTGCGCCAACACCTCTCGGCAGTAGTCCGGCCATCGGGTCTCGCGGGCGAGGTCGTCGACCCGGACCGTGTGGTTCTCCCACGCAGCCGCCAGGCAGGGCCCCTGCCGATGCTGCTGCTGGATCTGGTCGAGCAGCGTCGCGACCGAATGGGTACCGGCGACATTGCGCACCTTGCCGTCGCGGTGGGCTTCGGTGATGCCCGCGTATGTCGCATCAGGCAATGATTCGACCGCGCCCGCGGCCAGATCGTGCAGCACGGCGGCTGCGTCGGCACCCGAGATTCGACCCAGCTCGCGGGTCACCTCGGCGAGCTGCTGCGCGATCTTTTCCTGGGATGCTGCCGACACGGCGATCCGTTCCGTTGGTGAGTCAGCCCAACGCTACGCCGAATCCAGGCCCCGTCCGGCGGATGCGTCAGTCGCGCAGCGTGGCATGCGGGCTGCGGCCGTACGCCTCGCGGTACATCACCGCGAACCGGCCGGTGTGGGCGAAGCCCCACTTCGCGGCGATCGCGGTCACGGTGTCGCGTTTGCGGTCGGCGGTGATCAGGTCGCGATGCGCCTGGGCCAGGCGGATGCGCCGCAGGAATTGCAGCGGCGTCGTCTCCAGGTGCCTTCGGAACATGTACTGCACCGCCCGCGGCGAGACGTGCACGGCCAATGCGATGTCGTTGAGCGCGATGTCGTTGGTCGCGTTCTCCTCGATGTAGGCGATGGCACGACGCAGTAGCAGCGGCGTGGCGTCGGTCCGGTCGTGCGCCGGCGAGTCGTCCGGCACGATTCCCGGGAAGGTGGACAGTGTCACCGCGCCGAGCAGTCGACCGGCGTGGCCCAGCACCAGCGGCGTCGCCTTCGCGTCGTCGGCGAGCACGCTGTCCCGGATGTAGGTCACGGTGTCTTGCCACATCTTGGCGGCGGCCGCGTTGACCGGGGTGAACTGCTCGAAGCGCAGCGAACGGGACCGGACGGACTGAAGCTTGCCGTGGGCCGCTCCGACGACGAGGGCGGGATCCAGCAGCAGCACCGTCGCGGTGAGGTCCTCGGAGAGTGCGTCGTACGGCAGAGCGGGTTGAGACATCAGTGCGAGGTCGCCCGCGTCCGCCGCGCCGACGACGCCGTCGCAGTGCCCGGTCACCCGGCCGGCACTGGGCCAGACCACCATCACCCGGTTCAGCGCGTCGGGTTTGGCCTCCACGGTGCCCGGCATCCGCATCTCGTCGATGACGAACGCGCCGGCATCAGTCCGCCCGTGGCGGAGGAGCGGCGACTCACCGGCTCGTTCGGCCGTGCGATGAAGACGCATCCGCGCCTGATAGGCCGCGTCGAGGTAGGGCCCGACCTCGTCCGGATCGCTCAGTTCGACTCTGGAGCGAGTCGGCCGGCTGTGCATGTTCGTGTGCTTGTCGATCATGATCACCTCGGCAGGGGTGACGCAGTTCGGAGCTTGGTGCTGAACCCCCGGGACTTGTGCTCCACCTTAGCCGGTGCCGGCGTACCCGGCCGGTATGTCACACCTTTGTCAGACTTCCCCAGCGCGCCGTCACGGTGGTCTAACCTGCCGGCCGGGACAGCGCGGCATCGATCGCCGACGGGCTGAGCACCCGGTCGAGCACCATGGCGGCGCTGCCGATGACCCCGGACCGGTCACCGTAGGTCGAGGGCACCACCTGCAGCGTCCGCGTTGCCAGCGCCGTCGCATTGCCGTACAGGGTCGCGCGCATGCCCGCGACGAAGATGTCGTAGGCGCCCACCATGTCGCCCGCCACCACCAGCACCGCCGGGTTGAGCAGGTTCACGGCGCCGGCGAGCACCTCGCCGACGTGGCGGCCGCTGTCGCGGATCAGCCTGCGCGCCTCGGCGTCCCCCGCATTCGCCAGATCCACCACGTCGCGCAGGTGCCCGACGTCGCGGCCCTGCGCCCGCATCGCCGCGACCAGCGCCCAGCCGCCGGCGACGGCCTCGAGGCACCCGGTGTCGCCGCATCGGCACGGCATGCCCGCTGCCGCTGCCGTTTTGTTGTGGCCGAACTCCCCCGCCGCCTGCGCAGCGCCCCGCAAGAGCGCACCACCGGCGATGATGCCCGCGCCCAGCCCGGTCGACGCCTTCACCACCAGCAGGTCGTCGATCGGCGGGCCCTCGACGCGGCGTTCGGCGAGCGCGATGGCGTTGGCGTCGTTGTCGATCACCACCGGGGCCGCGGTGAGGTCGCGGAAGTAGGGAGCGAGCGGGATGCCGTCCCATCCGGTCATCACCGGTGAGTCCAGGCTCGCGCCGCGGGTCCGGTCGATACTGCCGGGCAGGCTGAGCCCGACACCGAAGACCGTGTCGCGCCGCCGCCCGGACTCGCGCAGCAGGTCGTCGAGGCGGGCGGTGACCAGTGGCATCAGGTCGTCGGGCCGGCATCCCGGGTCCTGGTCGATGTCGCCGACGGCGAGCATGTCGCCCGCCAGGTCGCACACCGCGAGGCGGACCCGGCTGCGCCCGATCGCGGCTGACAACACCACGCCCGCGTCGGCGTTGAACGACACGAACGACGCCGGCCGGCCACCGGTCGAGGGTGCCTGTTCCCGCTGGTCGACCAGGCCGTGCGCGGCGAGCGCGACCACTCTGGCCGACACCGCAGTACGGGACAGCCCGGTCAGCTGACCCAGTTCGCCGCGCGTGACGTCGCGCCGCTCCCTGATCAGCGCATACAACTCGCCGGCGGACGCCGGTGAGAGTCGCAGTGCGGGCACCGTTGCAGCGTAACCTCGACCACTTTTGTCTTTCAAGTGCCTAATTCAGTTGGCTAGTAGGCAGAAGTCTCGTTACCGTGGCCGCATGAGTGTTTCCCTGGATCGGCCTGTCTCGGTCGTCGCACCCGCCCCGGCCGTGCGGTGGCTCGCGGTGTTCGCCCTGGCACTCGGCGGGTTCGGCATCGGCACCACCGAGTTCGTCGCGATGGGCCTGCTGCCCGACATGGCGGCGAGCCTGGGCATCAGCGAGCCGACCGCCGGCCACGTCATCTCCGCCTACGCATTGGGCGTGGTGGTCGGCGCGCCACTGATCACCGCGCTGACCGCCCGGATGAACCGCAGAACGCTGCTCCTCGGCCTGATGACGGTGTTCACGGTCGGCAACCTCGTCACCGTCCTCGCCCCCACCTACGGAACCCTGATCGCGGCCCGCTTCGTCGCGGGCCTGCCGCACGGGGCGTTCTTCGGGATCGCGGCACTGGTCGCCGCCCACCTGATGGGGCCGAAGAACCGCGCCAAGGCGGTCGCGCACGTGATGACCGGCCTGACCCTGGCCACCGTGCTGGGTGTGCCGATGGCGTCCTGGCTGGGTCAGTGGCTCGGCTGGCGGGCCGCCTTCGCCCTCGTCGTCGGCATCGGCGCGCTGACCGTGACGGCGCTGTGGTTCTGGCTGCCCTCACTGCGGTCGATGCACGCGACGAGTCCGAAGACCGAACTCGGCGCGCTGCGCCGGGTCCAGGTCTGGCTGGCGCTGCTCATCGGCATGGTCGGCTTCGGCGGGATGTTCGCCGTCTACACCTACGTCGCGACCACCATGACCGACGTCGCCGGCCTGTCGCGCCAACTCGTCCCGCTGGCGCTGATGATGTTCGGTCTCGGCATGGTGGTCGGCAACTTCGTCGGCGGCTGGGCCGCCGACCGGTCGGTGGTCCGCGCGCTCTACGCCTCGATCGGAACGCTCGCCGTGGTGCTGGCACTGTTCGTCGCGGCGGCCCACCACCCGGTCACCGCGCTGATCGGGCTGTTCGCGGTCGGAGCCGCCGGGTCGGCGGTCGCCCCGGCGCTGCAGACCCGGCTGATGGACGTCGCGCACGGCGCGCAGAGCCTGGCCGCGGCGCTGAACCATTCGGCGCTCAACATCGCCAACGCCACCGGCGCCTGGGTCGGCGGGCTGGTGATCGCCGCCGGGTACGGGTACACCGCGCCCGCCGCCGCAGGGGCCGCGATGGCCGTCGCGGGGCTCGTCGTGCTGACCCTCTCGGTGGCGCTGGGCCGACATTTGATCAAATGACCCCCATGTCCGTACTCGACGCGTTCCGCCTGGACGACAAGGTCGTCATCGTCACCGGCGCCTCCTCCGGCCTCGGGGTGTCGTTCGCCCGGGCGTGCGCCGAGGCAGGCGCCGACGTGGTGCTCGCCGCCCGCCGGGTCGAGAAGCTGGCCGACACCGCCGAATTGGTGCGCGGTGCGGGCCGCCGGGCGCTGACCGTCGCCACCGACGTGGTGGACCCGGAACAGTGCCAGGCGATGGTCGACGCCGCGATGAGTGAGTTCGGCCGCGTCGACGTGCTGGTGAACAACGCCGGCGTCGGCACTGCCGTGCCCGCCACCCGCGAGACGCCCGACGAGTTCCGCGCCGTGGTGGACATCAACCTCAACGGCTCCTACTGGGCGGCGCAGGCCTGCGGACGGGTGATGGAGCCAGGCAGCTCGGTGGTCAACATCTCGAGCATCCTCGGCATCACCACGGCGGGCCTGCCGCAGGCGGCCTACAGCGCGAGCAAGGCCGCGATCTCCGGACTCACCCGGGATCTGGCTCAGCAGTGGGGCGTGCGCAAGGGCATCCGGGTCAACGCGATCGCGCCGGGTTTCTTCAAGTCCGAGATGACCGACCAGTACAAGCCGGGCTACCTCGAGAGCGTGATCGAACGGGCCGCCCTCGGTCGCGTCGGTGACCCGGCGGAGCTGGCCGCCACGCTGGTGTGGCTCGCCTCGCCGGCCGGCGGGTACGTGACGGGCCAGACGATCGTCGTGGACGGCGGCGTCACCATCACCTGACCGCACCATTCTCGCGGGCGCCACGGGGCCGGTCACGCGTCTCATAGAGATTTCACATGTGCGCCGTCTCGCCCGCGCGGGTATGCGGTCGCCGTGGCACATCAGTCCTTCGACTTCCGGTTCGACTCCCGCTATCGGATCGCGGCGCTGCCGTTCGGCATCTGGCCTTCGCGATGCGGCGTCGACCTCGGCCCGGACCGCATCACCGCCCGGTTCGGGCCATGGCGGTTGGAGACCGCGCTCGAGAACATCGCCGACGTCGAAGTCACCGGGCCGTACCAGTTCATCAAGACCGCAGGCGCCGCGCACCTGTCGATCGCCGACCGCGGCCTCACCTTCGCGACCAACGGCGACCGCGGGGTGTGCCTGCAGTTTCGGGCGCCGGTGCCGGGCATCGAACCCACCGGACGCCTCCGGCATCCCAGCCTCACCGTCACCGTCGCCGACTGCGACGGGTTCGCCGCCGCGGTGCGCCAGCGCCTGACCTGACGGCCGGCGCTGCGGCGACCCTTACCCGGCGGACAGCAAACCCTTCCCCCACGGCGCGAGATTCTGGCTCGGCGGCGATTACCCGGGCGGGACGCCCTCGCGACGATGGATGACGTCCTGCTGTACACCGCACAGAATCAAGGAAGTCTGATGTTCGCGACAACACCGACCGGCCCGAGCCGCCCCGTATACGACGAAACCGTGCGCATGCGTACCGCCGACCTGCCGGTGAAGCCGCTCGCGACTCACGTCCCCTCCCCTGACGTACCGATGAAGGCGCTGCCGAAGGCCGTCAGCGGCTTCGACGGCAAGACCGTGCGGCTGCGGCCCGTCGAGATCATCGGCACCGTCTCGGACACCGTCCGGCAGCGCTACATCGACCTGGCCAAGAAGCCGAGCCCGCCCACCAAGTGGGCCATCGCCCGGGTGCTGTTCGTGCTGTTGCTGGCATCCATGCCGATCCTGGCGATTCCGGTCGAGGTGTTCGGACTGGTCCACCAGAGCACGACGTCGATCGTCATCATCGCGCTGCTGGCCGTGCTCGGCGCGATCATCGCGTTCGTGCCGCACCGAATCGACATGGTGGTCGGGCGTGGCCTGATCGCCGGCATGGTCGCCTGCATCGTCTATGACGCGGCGAGGTTGTTCGCCGTGCACGTCTTGAAACTGATGGGCGACTTCATCCCCGTGATGGGTTCGTTCGTCACCGGAGAGCCCGAGACCAACGGCAGTGCCGCGGTCGGCTACGTGTGGCGTTACATCGGCGACGGCGGCGGCATGGGTGTGGCGTTCTTCATCGCCGCGTTCGCGTTGGGCATCGACCGGTGGAAGAGCGTCTACGCGGTGCTGGCCTTTGTGGCGATGTCCGTCTTCCCGCTGTGGAGCGGACTGATCGGCACCGTCGTCGTGGCGCCGCGCGGCGAGGAGATGATGTTCGACCTGAATCCCGCCACGTTCACCATCACGCTGATCGGGCACCTGATCTTCGGTCTGGTGCTGGGGCTGGCGTTCCTGAAAGCGCCGCGCGGCGCCGGACACAGCGAATGGCCGTGGCCGCCGATCCTGGAGTCGGCGAAGGTGAAGCGGATGATCCCGCAGGCATGGAGAGCCACCCACCGCGCGCCGCGCGCGTGATCTGACGGTGGGCGAGCCGCGGGTCGTCGGGGACCACTCCGACGGCCCGCGGTGGCGCGTCCGCCGTGTTTGCGACCACGGATCGGCTCCGTGGGCGAAGATTGCCGGGAGAGGAGGTCCTCATCGTCATGTCGTCGCACCTGGAAGTCCTTCGGCCGTCGGGTCGGGAGCTCGTCCCGCTGACCGGCCAACGGGTGACCCTTGGCAAGTCGTCGACCAACGTGGTGGCGCTCGAGCACGACGACACCGTGTCGCGCCTGCACGCGGTCCTGGAGAACCTCGGGTTCGCCTGGTCCATCCGGGACCTCGGCAGCCGCAACGGGACCCACCTCAACGGCGAGAAGATCACCGCCGAACGCGTCCTGCGGTCCGGGGACGAGGTGCGCATCGGAAAGACGAAGCTGGTCTTCTGGGAGGTCAGGGACTCCGGCGGTGCGCTCGACGAGGAAACCGTCACGGCCCAGCCCGCCGAGGTGCCGCCCCGGCTGACCAGGCGGGAGGTCGACGTGCTCGTCGTCCTGTGCCGGCCACTGGTCTCCGACGACCCGTTCCCGGAACCGGCATCGGTGCGGAAGATGGCCGGCGAACTGTTCGTCTCCGAGGCGGCCGTCAAACAGCACCTGCAGAATCTCTACGACAAGTTCGCCGTCCCCGCCGAGGGTGACCGGCGGGTGCGGCTGGCCAACGAGGCACTGCGGCGTGGCGCCGTCACCCTCTCGCAGCTGCGCGCTACGTGAAGTCGAGCGCCTCGACGGTCGCGACCGGGCCTTCGTGCGTGGGCCGGTCGGCGCCCCCGATGCAGTACACGGTGGAGCCGACGGCGGCCACCACCTGACCGTGCACCGGGGTGTTGATCGGCGCCACGGTGGACCACTTTCCGGTGTCGATGTCGTAGATCTCGACGGTGGCCAGCACGCGCGTCGGTTCCTCGCCACCGACGGCCACGATCCGCCCGTCGACCAGCGCGGCGCCGTAACTGCCGCGGGCAGTCGGCATGTCCGGCAACCGTTCCCACGTCCCGGCCTCCGGGTCGAAGCGCTCGACCGCCGAGGAGTTCTCGTCGGCGGTCAATGCCCGCCCGCCCACCGTGTAGACGTAGGTGCCGTCCGACACCGCCACGAGATGCTCACGCGGAGTGGGCAGGTCGGCCGCCGTGGACCAGGACTCGCCGTCGAACACCTCGGTCGCCGTGACGAGTTGCTTGTCGTTCTGCCCACCGACGACGACGAGCTTGTCGTCGACGACGGCCGCCGACGGTGCCGCGCGGGCGAATCCGAGGCTCGGCAGTTCCTCCCACGCGCCGCCGCGCAGCGCGAAGACCTTGTTCGACGCTTCGGCGACGGTGTCGGTGGCCCCGCCGATCACGATCATCTCGCCGCGGAAGGCCGCCGCCGTCGCGTGGTGCAGGGGTATCGGTAGCGGCGGATGCTTCTGCCAGGCACCGGTTTTCGGGTCGTAGCTCTCGACGGTGTCGAGGGACTGCGAGTGCCCCAGCATGCCGCCTGCGATCCAGATCTCGTCGTCGAGCACGGTCGACGCCATCATCAGCCGCGGCGTCTGGGCGTCCGGCAGCGCCCGCCATGCCGCCGCCGGCTGAGGCCTGCGCGGCGCCAGCTCCAGCGCTTCGGCCGACGAGGTGACCTGGTCGTCGCCGGCGCCGGTCGACCCGCTGATCGCGTACACGGTCTTGCCCACCGCCGCGACCCCCGAACCGTGCCTCGCGGTGCCGAGATCCGGCAGGTCGCTCCACGTGGAGGTGGTGAGGTCGAGCGCGGCGACACTGTCGAGGACCCGACCGCGGGACATGCCGCCGACCGCCACCAGCCGGGCGTCGGTGACGGCCACGCCGAAATCACTGCGCGGCAGCGGAAGATCGGGCATGGCCGACCACCTGTCGGCGATCGGGTCGTAGGCCTCGACCGCCGCCAGGTCGGCGGTGCCGTTGGTGCCGCCCACCGCGTACATCAGCTTGCCGTCCGACGCCGCGCCCAGCAGCTGCCGCGGAGTGGGGATGGGGGCAGCCGGCTTCCAGGAGGTGCCGTCGTAGACCTCGGTGGTGTTCAGCAGTCTGCCGCCGGAGTCCACCCCGCCGGTGACGACGATGCGGTCACCGACCACGGCGGCCGCCGCGGCGGCCCGCGGTTGCAGCAGCGGCGGGAGCTCCACCCAGCGGCTGTTGACCACCCGCCAGACCCGGTTGGTGGCGATCCTCTCGTCGGCGCCCTCGGTGCGCCAGCCGCCGAGCACCACCGGAGTGTGCTGCCAGGTGACCGCCGCCGCGTGCTGGACGGGGACGGGCAGGTCCTCGCCACCCTTCCAGCTGTCGATGGCGGGGTCGAAGCCCTCGTGGCCGCCGCTGACGCGGTTGTCCGCGCCCACGCCGCCGAAGATCCAGATGGTGCCGTCGGCCTGGGTGGCCGCGACCGCGTCGCGCGCGACCCGCGCATCGGCGACCGGTTCCCAGACGGGCGGCGGTTCGGCGGTCGGACGGCTCGACGCGGCCTCCGTCGGCGGTGCGGCGTCCTGCGACGAGGTGACCATGACGATGCCGCTGATCACCAGGAGCAGCACCGCCACGATGGCGGCTCCGGCGATCAGCAGCCTCTTGCCGTCGCGCTTGGCGGGCGGGCCGGGATCGGACTCCATCACCCGCGGGGGTTCGGGGACCTTCGGCGGGATCTGCGCGGCCTGCCACGGCAGGCTCGACCCGCTGATCGAGGTGGTGTGCGCGAACATGTTGGGGACCGGCGGCGGAAGGCCGTCGTCCGGTTCGCCGGACGGGTCGCCGGCGTCACTCACCAGTGGCAGGGCCTGGGTGCCGTCGTCCTGGTCCGGTGCGGGACCGGCGTCGCTGAGCGCCATCGGATCGGCGGTCAACCCGTTGTGTCCCTGTGCCAGTTGGAGTTCGCGGCCGAACTCCGCCGCCGATCCCTGCCGGTCCCCCGGCTCGCGCGACATCGCCTTCTCGATGGCCGCGCAGACGTCGGCCGGGATGCCCTGCGGACGCAGATCCGGCACCGGCGTCGAGGTGATGCGCAGGTAGTGCGCGATCAGGTCCTCGTCGGCCTTGCGCTCGTGCGGTGGCGTCCCGGCGATCAGCGCGTAGAGCGTCGCGCCGAGGGAGTACACGTCTGCCGCGACCGTGGGCGGGTTGCCTGCGAGCACCTCGGGTGCGGTGTAGGACAGGGTGCCGGTGAAATAACCGGTCACGGTCTTGTATCCGCCGGTGATGCGGGCGGTGCCGAAGTCGCTGAGCTGCGGTTCGCCGTAGTCGTTGGCGAGCACGTTGGCCGGCTTGATGTCACGGTGCAGTGTCCCGGTCCGGTGGGCGGTCTCCAGCGCCCCGGACAGTTTCACCCCGATGCGCAGCGCCTCCGGCCACGCGATGCGGCCCTCCCGGCGTAACCGTTCCGCGAGCGAACCCCGCGAGTGGTAGGGCATCACGATGAACGGCCGACTGCTCTCGGTCACGCCGACCTGCAGGATGTTCACGATGTTCGGGTGCCCGGACAGGGCTCCCATCGCATAACCCTCGCGCAGGAACCGCTCCCGGTCGTCGTCGTCGAGATCGGAGGCCAGCACCTTGATGGCGACGCTGCGGCCGAGGGACTTCTGGTGGCAGCGGTAGACCACCCCGCCGCCGCCCCGGCCCACTTCGTTCGCATCCCCGAAGCCGGCGGCCGCCAACTCGGCCGCTATCCCGCCCGCCATGGTGTCTCGCCCTCCGGTGACATGCCGATTTCCTTCGCTTGAAGGTACCGAGCAAACATTCGGAAAAGATGAAATTCCGCATCACTCACCGGCGCGCTCGCAGGACGTTCGCGGGCTACAGGCTGCGGACCAGTGCGGCGGCGTGCACGGTCTCGTCCACGACGAACCACAGCCGGAGCTCGCCCTCGCGCCGCCCCCAGTGAATGACGACGTCGTCCGTGCGCTGAATCGGCTTGCGGTACTCGACGACTGCGCGGTACGGACCGGTCGTCATGTCCGGGTACCGGGCCAGCACCTCGTGCACGCCATGCCAGTAGACCGTGTTGTTGACATGCCTGAAGTGGTCGATGTCAGTGTGCCGCAGTGCGAACGGCACCGAGGACTCCGCGTCGGCGGGGCCCGGCAACCATGGCCGCCACTTCAGCCGGGTGTCGTCCGTGGTGGACGCGAACCGCTCGAACAGGTCGCCGTCGATCAGTGACGGCGTCTGGGTGTCCTTGTTCATGTTGATCCAGAAGCCCTCGGTCTCGACCAGGCCGCCCTCCGCGCCGTCGAGCCGCACCCGCATCGAACACCAGCGGTTGGAGATGCCCGAACACCACCGCCGGAAGGTGATGTCGCTCGGCCATTCGATCGGTTCGACGACATCGATGACGGTGCGCTGAACGATCCAGTGTGGATTGACGTCGGCGAACCCGGAGTCGATCAGGTGCTCGGCCCCGACCTCCTGGATGTACCGGGCGACGCCGTCCAGCCGGATTCGCCGGTGCTCGTCGATGTCGCTGGTGGTCAGCCGCCACCCCGTCCGGTACACGTAGCCGGTGTCCGGCAACGCGTGCAGCGGTCTCGCCGCGTCCGGCTGAGCAGTCGACACGGTACCGACGGTAACGCATGCCCGTACCTCGGATAGGGTCGCGCGGAGCGAGGGGGCGACATGCGGACGATCGAGACCGATTACCTGGTCGTCGGCGCCGGTGCCATGGGGATGGCCTTCGCCGACACCCTGGTCGCCGAGAGCGATGCGCGGGTCGTCATCGTCGACCGTGGCAGTTCGCCCGGTGGGCACTGGACGCGCGCCTATCCGTTCGTCCGCCTGCACCAGCCGTCGGCCTATTACGGCGTCAACTCCCGTCCGCTGGGCTCCGGCGCGGTCGACGATGCCGGGTGGAACGCCGGCCTGCACGAGCTAGCCACCGGTGACGAGGTGTGCGGATACTTCGACGAGGTGATGGAGAAGGTGCTGCTGCCGACGGGCCGGGTGTCGTACCTGCCGGACAGCGAGTACCTCGGTGATGACCGGATCGTCGGGCACGACGGTGACGAGGTGACCGTCGACGTGCGACGCCGGACGGTCGACGCGACGTACCTGCAGACGGTGGTGCCGTCGATGCGCCCGCCGGCATACGGCGTCGCCGACGGCGTCACGTGCGTGCCACCCAACGAGTTGCCCGCGCTGGCAGAGGGTTTCGACCACTTCACCGTCGTCGGTGCAGGCAAGACGGGTATCGACGCGTGCCTGTGGCTGCTCGCCGCCGGAGTCGCACCCGAGCGGCTGCGGTGGATCATGCCGCGCGACGCATGGCTGCTCGACCGCGAGAACATCCAGCCGGGAGCCGACTTCCTCGATCGGTTCAAGACGAGCTTCGGGGCGCGGCTGAAGTCCATCACCGACGCCGACTCCGTCGACGACCTGTTCGCCCAGCTGGAGGCCAACGGCAACCTGCTGCGGCTCGACCCGGCGGTCCGACCCACGATGTACCGCTGCGCCACGGTGTCTCGCGCCGAGCTCGACCAGCTGCGCCGCATCGACGACGTGATCCGGCTGGGACGCGTCGAGCGGATCGAGCCCTCCGCGATCGTGCTGACCGGCGGCGAGGTCCCGTCCGCCGGTTCGGCGTTGTACGTGGACTGCACCGCCGACGGTCTCGAGAAACGCCCGGCGGTGGACGTTTTCGACGGAGACCGGCTGGTGCTGCAGAGTGTGCGCGGCTGCCAGCAGGTGTTCAGCGCCGGCCTGATCGCCCATCTGGAACTCAGCGGCGCCGACGACGCCGCCAACAATGCGCTGTGCCGGCCGGTGCCCCATCCGGACGCCGACGTCGACTGGCTGGCGATGACGCTGGCCGAGCACCACAACGAATTGCGCTGGCTCGCGGAGCCCGAACTGATGGATTGGCTGGCGACGTCACGACTGAACCTGCTGCGCGAGATGCTCACCCCGATGCTGGCGCGACCGAGAAGCCGCGAGCGGTTGCTCGGCATGATCGCCAAGGCATTGCAGGCCGCCAACGACAAGCTCGAGCTGCTGCTGCGCGAGGGCTGACTATTCGAGCGCGTGCAGCTGGTCGAGGATCGACCCGAGCAACTGGCCGTCGGTGGTGGTGTGCAGGCGCACGGGTTCGAGGCGGCTGCCGCCCGACGGCAGTTGCCGCTGCATCTCGTCGTGACGCTCCAGCACGTCGTTGACCAAGCCGCCGAAGTCCTGGAGGTGCTGGTTCAGGAACCGCGTGCAGCTGTCGAGGAGCTCGACGTGTTGCCATGCCACGGAACGCCTTCGGCAGTTCTCCGCGATCTCGAGCATTCGCTCGTAGAGGTCGCCCAGATGGTGTGCGGCGCGGACAACGCCGTCGGGGTCGGCGGTGTCCTGGCCGGCGCCGAACACCGCCGCGAACTGAGGCGCGCGCAGGTAGGCCGCTGCCTCCGCGACGACGTCGTCGGCGGCGCGCAGGTGCCGGGTGAGGAATTGCGCGACGTCGCTGCCCGTCCGCAGCCTGCCGGCCGGATGCGTGGCCCGCCCGACCACCTGGGCGATCTTGCGCTCCTCGAGCGCGGCCCAGCGCTGGAACATCACGGACGCGAAGGCCGCCAACGCCCAGCCCGGCGGCTTGTCCCGCACCATCTGGTCGACGAGTTCGGGCGTGGGGACGAGGTCCGCGGTTCGCATGGCATGACGGTAGGCGAGGGCACCGACAAGCCGAGGGCATGCGACCGTTGACCCATGACCGTCACCGTCGAGTCGTTCGAGGTCGCCGATCCGCCGGACGTCTGGACACGGGCCGGCTTCAGCGTCTCGGGGGACGTCTGCCGGGTCGGCGGAGTCGGCATCCGGCTGGTGGGACGTTCTCGCGGCGCCGGGATCGTCGGGTGGTCGTTGCGCGGCCTGCCGTCCCGCGCCTCGGCCCACGACCTCGACGGCGTCCCGACGACATGGACCGACGTCGCCGCCGAGCCACCGGCCTCTCACCCGAACGGCGTCGTCGCGGTCGACCACGTCGTGCTGCTGTCGCCCGATCTTCGCCGGACGGTCGCGGCGCTGGGCGCCGTCGGAGTCGAGCCACGCCGGCAACGGGATGCCGAACTCGGCGGACGTCCGATGCGCCAGATCTTCTTCCGGTTCGGCGAGGTGATCGTCGAGGTGGTCGGCTCGCCGGACACCACGGACGAGGGGCCGTCCACCCTGTGGGGTATCACCTACGTCGTCGCTGACATCGACGCGACCGCCGCGTTCTTCGGTGACCGCACCGGACCCGTCAAGGACGCGGTGCAGCCCGGACGCCGGATCACCACCCTGCGCCATCACGACCTCGGCATGTCGGTCCGGACGGCCATGATGTCGGCGCGTCGATGAGGTCGACCACCCGACCCTTGCCTATTCTCGGCGCATGACCGAGGACGTCGTCGTCATCCACACCGACGGCGGGTGCAGACCGAACCCCGGACCCGGTGGTTGGGGAGCGGTGCTGCGCCAGCGCCAGCACGTCCGCGAGATGTGCGGCGGCGAGCCCGGCGAGACGAGCAACAACCGGATGGAGTTGACGGCGCCGATCATGGCGCTGGAGGCGCTCACCCGTCCCGTGGTGGTGCATCTGCACACCGACAGCACCTACGTCCGGAACGGCATCACCAAGTGGGTGTTCGGCTGGGAACGCAACGGCTGGTTGACTTCCGCGAAGCAACCCGTGAAGAACGTCGACCTCTGGCAGCGGCTGCAGGCGGCCTGCGCGCGGCACCAGGTCGAGTGGTTCTGGGTGAAGGGACATTCCGGCGTCGCCGACAACGAACTGGCCGACGTGCTGGCGACCCGGGGCATGCAGGAAGCGATCGACGGGGCGGCGCTGCTCGCCTGACCGGTCAGCGCAAGGCGCTGGCGAGGATCGCACAGCCGCAGCACCGCGCCGATTGCCCCGGAGTGTCCCGTTGTGCCACGAACAGACATGCCCCACACTCGTCAGGCGATGATCGCCATCATCGTCGAAGACGGTGATGGGATCAGCATGGACCAGGCATGGCGTACCGGACGAATACGAATCAGCTCATGCTGACGTGGCTGGCGGCTCTGGTGCTCATCGTCGTGGTGACATCCGTCGTCGTCGTGAAACTGCTGGCGCGTAGGCGCGCGCCCGACCCCGGCTGGTTCATCGACAGCACGCGCGCCGCAGGAGCGCTCACCGTGATCGGCACCATGTTCGCGGTGCTGATGGCCTTCACCATTTTCTACGCGCTGCAGAACTACCAGCGCGCGCGAGACGGCGGCAGCATGGAGGCGATCGCGGTCACCGAGTTGCACAACGTCGCCGATGTGCTCGAAGGGCACCAGGGGGAACGCCTGCACGGTGACCTCATCTGCTACTCGCGTGCGGTCGTCAACGACGAATGGCCCGCGATGGCGCGCGGCGAACGATCGGAGACCGTGCAGCACTGGGTCGACGCGATGGTCTTCGATTTCGCGGCCACCGATCCGACGAACCCCAAGCAGGAAGCGGCCTACTCGCAGTGGTTCGACCAGCAGGCACAGCGCAGGGACGGCCGCCGTGCCCGCGCCGCTGAGATCGATCCGTCGGTGCCGCCGCCGCTGTGGATCGTGTTGGGAATCGGTGCGTCGGCGATCTTCATCTACATGTGCGTCCAGGCCGACCGCCGGGAGAGCGCCGTCGTCCAAGCGGTTCCCATCGCGTTCGTGTCCGCCCTCGTCACGTCGGCGTTGCTCGTGGTGGCGTTCCTCGATCACCCCTACGCCGATTGGGCGGGCAGCATCCAACCCGACGAGATGCGGGTGACCCTGAGTCTCATCGACGACGGTCACGCCGTCCCGTGCGATGCCAACGGTGATTCTACGTAGGGCGCTCGCTCCTCGCTGGGACCCCGAGACTTGTTCGGGGTAGCACTACCTGCCGGGTCACGGCAGCCTCATTGTCGACCCGCTTTCCGCGAAGCCATGCTGGCAGACGACGCAGCAATCTTCTACGGCAGGAGTCCTCCATGAGTACCGCAGTTCGCGACGACCTCGTGCTCTCGCACGCCGTCATCACCGCCGACGTCACGGCGCGGTTCGATGACGTCGACATCGCGGAGTGGTTGAAAACGCTTCCGACACACGAATACCAGCGCTGCGCACCGGGTGATCACAAGGCCGCCGGCTACACCGTGGACGACGACGGGACGCCGATGTCCATCAACATCGAGATGATCGGCACGGGTTTGGTGGTGCAGCAGTACCGCTTCGACGTGGCACAGCCGCACTACTGCAGGATGGTGTCGCTGTCGGACATTCTCACCCCGTCGGGATGGACCACCACACAGGTCATCTGGGAACTGCGCATGGAGCAACTCGACGGCGACCGCTGCCGCTACACCAACACGGTGACCTCGCACCCCACCGAGGACTTCTTGAAGTTCATCGCCCAACAGGGCCAGACATTCGCCGAGGCTGCGCACGCTCGCCAGGACGCGTCCGGACGGCACTGCCGGATCGAGACACCCCGGTACGCCGAGAGCATCGCACGCTGGGCGACGGCACGCTCAGCTCTGACCGCGTAGCTCCTTCACATCTGAGAACGGAATTGCGATGACCTCAGCAGTGTTGTTCGACCATCCCGGCAGCTAGGCGCCGCGGCACAGGCGGTCATTCCCACCTGACCTCGTCCGGCGTCTTGTCCGGCCGCAATCCCCGCCAGGACGGTTGTCGCAGCCGGCCGTCGGACGTCCGCTCGCTGTAGCGCACCTCCCCCACCAGCTCCGGCCGCACGAACGTCACGCCCTTGGCGTCCTGCGTCGGAAGCCTTGTCGCGAAGGGAGATTCGTCGGTCTGCAGCGGCGTCAGTGTCTTCTTGAGCTTCGCCAGTTCCTTCTCGGTGAAGCCGGTGCCGACCCGCCCGACGAACTGCAGCGCGCCGTCGGCGTCAGGGATGCCGAGCATCAGGGCGCCGATCCCACTGGTGCGTCCGCCGGTGCCTTCGCGCCATCCGCCGAGCACCACCTCCTGGGTGCACCAGATCTTGTCCTTGATCCACGACGACGACCGCCTGCCCGCCTGGTACGTCGACTCCAGTTTCTTGGCGACCACGCCCTCCCACCGCTGCTTGCGCGCGTACTCCAGCGCCTCCGGGCCGTCACCGGGCAACCGGTCGGGCACGACCAGGCCGGTGCCCTCGGCCACCGCCTCGAGGATCTTGCGCCGGTCGGAGTACTTGGCGCGCAACAACGACCGGCCGTCGAGTGCCAGGATGTCGAACGCCCAGAACTCGACGCGGGTGGAGCGCGCCCGGTTCTGCATCTCGCCGAAGCTGGGCACCCCGGACTCGTCGAGGGCGACCGCCTCCCCGTCGAGGACGACATGGTGGTCGGCGAGGTCCGCGCCGAGCGCGGTCAGTTGCGGGTACTCGCGGGTGACGTCGCGGCCCCGCCGTGACCGCAGGGTCAGCGTGCCGCGGTCGGCGTCCACCAGCAGGCGGTAGCCGTCCCACTTCCCTTCGAACGCCCACTGATTCGCCCTGAGCTTGTCCACCGACCCCTCGGTGGCGAGCATCGGCGCGAGATCGCCCGGGGTGGGCTGCTGTTGCTCCTTCATCCGGTGGGCGAGCCAGTTCTTGCCGTCGGTCTGGATGAGGGCGTAACGGCCGCTGATCTTCTCGCCCTTGAGGGTGACGATCACCTCGCCGCCCTTGGCGGGCCCGTCCGGGGCGTGATCGTTGAACTTCTCGGTCTCGTAGGTGCCGGTGTCCCAGACGTAGACATCACCGCCGCCGTACTCACCCTTCGGGATCTCACCGGCGAAGGTGAGGTACTCCATCGGATGGTCCTCGGTGTGCACGGCGAGGTGGTTGACGCTCGGGGTCTCCGGCAGGTTCTTCGGCACCGCCCAGCTGACGAGGACGCCGTCGCGTTCGAGGCGGAAGTCGTAGTGCAACCGTCGGGCGTGGTGCTCCTGGATGACGAACTTGTCGTTGTTGCCGACCGCGGGCGCCTTGGCGGGCACGGGTTCCGGCGTCCTGCCGGGGTCACGCATGCTGCGGTAGGTCGTCAGCCGGTCGGCCAGCGGGGCCTTCTCGTCGAGTTCGGCGAGCAGGTCGCCGTCGCGTTCCACCCGCTCGAGCACTTCGTCGAACCGAAGGTGCCGTAGGTCGGGATCGTCGATCTCGTCCCAGGTGCGCGGCGCCGCCACCGTGGGCTCGTCGCGGCCGCGCAGCGAGTACGGCGCGATCGTCGTCTTCGCGGCGCTGTTCTGGCTCCAGTCGACGAACACCTTGCCGGTGCGCAGGCTCTTCGTCATCGTCGCGGTGACCTGCTTGGGCATCGTCTTCTCGAGCTGCTGGGCGACGCGGCGCGCCAGCACCGACGCCCCCCGCGAGCTGATCGGCTCCTCGAGCGGCACGTACAGGTGCAGCCCCTTGCTACCGCTGGTGAGCGGATACGTGGTCAGGCCGATGTCGGTGATCAGGTCGCGCACCTCATGGGCGACCTGGCACAGCTGGCGGAACGTCACCCCCTCGCCGGGGTCGAGGTCGAAGACGATGCGGGTGGCCGGGCCGACCTTGCCGTCGACGAAGCGCCACTGCGGCACGTGCACCTCGAGCGACGCCTGCTGGGCAAGCCACGCCAGCCCCTCGCGGGTGTCGATCACCGGGTAGGTCGTCGTCCCGGATTTGTGCACGACGCTCTCGCGGTGCAGCCATTCCGGTGCCGACGAGGCGAGTTGCTTCTCGAAGAATTCGAGCTCGCCGACGCCGTTCGGCCACCGCTTGCGGGTGACCGCGCGGCCGGCGATGTGCGGGACCATCGCGTCGGCGATGGCCACGTAGTAGTCGAAGACCTCACCCTTGGTCGTCCCGGTCGCCGGGTACAGCACCTTGTCCGGGTTGGTCAGCCGCACCCGCCCGAGTTGATCCACCACACGACGGTATTACCCGTTGTAGCGTCGTACCAGTGAAGATCCTGTGCGCGGCGTGCATCATCGCGGTGGGCGCCGTGTTCGCAGCGCCGCATGCCGCCGCTGATCCGCGCGACTGGGTGCCCTACTGCTCGGGCGATCAGTCGCCGATGGATGACAACTGCAAGCCGATGGCCCACCAGCACTTCACCCACGACGCGCCGGGCGCCAACCCGCAGGTGCCCGTCGGGCTCGACCCCGACAACGACCCCGCCGTCTGAGGCTTCTATTCGCGAGTTTCGCGTTGACTTTGCACACAGAGCGCAATTCCGAGTGAAATCACGATCTGCGTGCAATCTCAACGCGAAAGCCGCCTTCCGCTAGTCGTCGTCCGCGCTCAACACCGCGAACGGCGCCGTCGGGACCTCGGCGACGGCCAGCTTCGCCGCCGAGTCGACCGGGATGACGTCACCCGCGAGCGCCGCCAGGGCCTTGTTGGTGCCGACGTCGCGGCCGGCCTTCTCGCTGAGCAGCCACCGCACCTCGAGCATGTCGCAGTACGCCTGGATCTGCGTGCCGGTGCCGTGGACGGCCTGGTGCGCCAGGTGGCCGTAGGGGGTCAGCACCTCCATCACCCACAGCCGTGCGGCGGTCGACTCGTCGACGTCGTGGCCGGCCTCGCGGGCCAGCTGCGCCTGGTAGGCGTGCAGGTCGCCGAGCAGGATCGCGGCCTGCCCCTCCCCGACGTCGAGGCCGGTGAGATCTCGCAGACGCTGCGCGTGGTACCGGCGGTCGCCGACCACGACGTGCACGCGCAGCCGGCTGGGATCGGCGCTGTCCGGGTGCAGCGACAGTTCGTCGACGGCGAAGCCGAGGTCGTTGAGCCTGCGGATGGTGCCTTCGACGCGGTAGCGGTCGGTGAAGGCGAACACAGGCTCGGCGTGCAGCGCGTCCCACAGATCCCGGTAACGCCTCTCGACCTGCTTGGCCTCGTCGATCAGCTTGTCCTGCAACGCTTCCGAGGCGCCGATGCGCTCGGCCACGTCGATCATTCCGCCCGCCACGTTCTGCACCATGATGTCCAGATCCTGTCGGCGTTGCCCGCGGCTCAGCGACGGGTGCACCTCGGAAGTCTCGGCGTCGACGAGGTGCGCAGCCAGGAGTTGACCGTCGCGGGAGAACAGCGTGTTCGCCAGCGAACAGTCACCCCAGAAGACGCCGTGGCGGTGCAGTTCCACCAGCAGGCCCGCCATCGCGTCCAGCAGCCGCGCGCGGTGCTTCGGCTCGTCGGGCGGCAGCCGCATGAACAGCCGGCGGTACTGCCACGACCCATCCAGGTAGCGGGTCACCAGGATCGCGGTGTCGAACTGGGGCTGCACCACCAGGCCGGCGGGACGCACCGCGGGCAGCGCCATCTCCTCGAGACGGCGCAACACGTCGTACTCCTTGGCCGCAACCCGCGGCGGCATGTCCTTGACCGCCCACAGCGCGCCGTCGGCCTCGACGAACTTCACCAGGTGCCGGCTCGGTCCGACCGCGATGTCGCGCAGTGCGACGTCGGGAGCCTTCCAGTGCACCAACGGCAGGTCCCACGGCAAGGCGAGCAGACCCGCCGTGGGGGCCCGCAGCCGCAGTTCCGGCGGGCGCATGATGTCAGTTCAGGCGTTCGCCGGTCTCCGGATGAAACAGGTGCACCGTGCCCTCAGGGTTCATCCGCAACTCGACGGTATCGGCCAGCTTCACCGGGGTGCGGGACAGTGACCGCGCCACCAACTCCACGTCGGGATGTGCATGGGTGTACAGATAGGTCTCGCTGCCGAGGTTCTCGACGAGGTCGATGACGACGTCGATGCCGCCGCCCGGCGACACCTCGAGGTCCTCGGGCCGAATGCCGAGCGTGACCTTGTCGACGCCGGCCTCGTGCAGCTTGGTCAGATGCTCGCGCTCGAGCGGCAAGGTGGAATCCTCGCTGATCCGCACACCGTCGGCGACGACGGGAGCCGTCAGCAGATTCATCGCCGGCGAGCCGATGAAGCCGGCGACGAAAGCGTTGGCCGGCCGGTCGTACAGCTCGTTCGGTGAGGCGAACTGCTGCAGCTTGCCGAAGCGCAATACAGCCACCCGGTCGCCCATCGTCATCGCCTCCACCTGATCGTGGGTCACGTAGACGGTGGTGGTGCCCAGGCGCCGCTGCAGCGCGGCGATCTGGGTGCGGGTCTGCACGCGCAGCTTCGCGTCCAGGTTGGACAGCGGCTCGTCCATGCAGAACACCTGCGGCTCACGCACGATGGCGCGGCCCATCGCGACGCGTTGCCGCTGACCGCCGGACAGCTTGGCGGGCTTGCGATCCAGGTGCTCGGTGAGGTCCAGGATCTTGGCGGCGTCTTCGACCTTCTTGCGCCGCTCGTCAGCGGAGACGCCCCGCAGCTTGAGTGCGAAGCCCATGTTCTCGGCCACTGTCTTGTTGGGGTACAGCGCGTAGTTCTGGAACACCATGGCGATGTCGCGATCCTTGGACGGCACGCCCGTCATGTCCTTGCCGCCGATCTCGATGGCGCCTTCGTCGATGTCCTCGAGTCCGGCGAGCATGCGCAGCGCGGTGCTCTTTCCCGAACCGGACGGTCCGACCAGGACGACGAACTCGCCGTCCTGGATGTCGAGGTTGAGGTTGTCGACCGCGAGTTTGTCGGAGCCTTCGTAGATGCAGGAGGCGTTCCTGTAGGTGATCGATGCCATTGTTCTTCTCCCGGTTCGTTTTCTGACGTTTACTTGATCGCGCCGAACGAGAGTCCGCGCACCAGCTTGTTCTGGGCGAACCACCCGCAGAGGATCACAGGCAGCGCCGCCATGGTCGCGGCCGCCGACAACACGGCCCAGTACTGTCCCTCACCGGCGATGAAGCCGACGAGGTACACCGGCATCGTCTGTGCGTTCACCGCGGTCAGGTTCACCGCGAGGAAGAACTCGTTCCACGCGAAGATCACGCAGATGAGCGCCGTCGCCGCGATGCCGGGCGAGACCAACGGAAGGATCACCTCGCGCACCGATCGCCACAGGCTCGCGCCGTCCAGGCTGGCGGCCTCGAGGAGTTCGCCCGGCACTTCGAGGAAGAACGACCGCATCATCCACACGGCGATCGGCAGATTCATCGACGTGTACAGGATCACCAAGGCCCAGATGTTGTCCAGCAGGCCGATGTTGGACACGATCACGTACAGCGGCAGGATCGCCGCGACGACGGGCAGCATCTTCGTGCTCATGAAGAAGAACAACGCGTCGGAGGTCTTGCGGACCGGCCGCAGCGACAGCGCGAACGCCGCGGGCACACCGAGCAGCAGCACCAGAATCGTCGACATGGCTGTGGCGAACACCGAGTTCAGCATGGCCGGCCCGATGCCCTGATTGAAGACGGCCGAATACTGGTCCAGCGTCGGGACGAAGAACAGCTTCGGCGGATTGGTCGCCGCGTCACTCTCGGCCTTGAACGAGGTGAGCACCATCCAGAACACCGGGAAGAAGAAGCCGAGTCCGACCAGCCACGCCACGATGCCCCACGGGCTGAACTTCTTGGACTTCTTCTTGCGGACCGGAGCGACATCCTTGGACGCCGTGGTCCTTTCGGCAGTGGTAGTCATGCTAGGCCGCCTCTTCCTTGCCAGAGAATGATTTGAAGATCAACCGCAGCGCGAAGCTGGCGATGATCATCGTGAAGATGACGACCACCACGCCCATGGCCGCCGCCTGCCCCATGTCGAAGCCCAGGAACGCGCGCTGATAGATGTAGAACGGCAGGTTGGCACTGGCGACACCCGGCCCGCCCTGCGTCATCATGAAGATCGCGTCGAAGGTGTTGACCAGGTAGACCGCGCCGAGCACGACGCCGAGTTCGATGAAGCGCCGAAGGTGCGGCAGGGTCAACTCCCGGAAGAGTTGAATCCCGGTCGCCCCGTCGACCCGGCCCGCCTCGAGTTGGTCGCGGGGCATGGACGTCAGGCCGGCCAGGATCAGCAGCATCATGAACGGCGTCCACTGCCAGATCAATTCGACCATCACCATGGCCAGCGGGAACTGACCGATCCAGTCGACCGGGCCGATTCCCACCAGCGAGAGCACCCAGTTCAGGATGCCGTTGTTGGGGTCGAGGATCGTCGTCTTCCACACCAGCGCACCCGCGACGGGTGTGATGAGGAACGGGGTGATCAACAGCGTGCGGACCACACCGCGGCCGAGGAACGCGCGATCGAGCAGCAGCGCGATTCCCAATCCGAGCGCCGCCGAGATCAGCACCACCCCGACGATGAGGATGACGGTATTGCCCGCCACCGACCAGAACTGGCTGTCCTGGATGACCGCGACGTAGTTGTCGAATCCGACGAACTGCCGCGAGCCGGGCCGGACCAGGTTCCACGACAGCGTGGAGTAGTAGAGCGTGAACAGGAACGGCACCTGCGTCACCGCAATCATGAAGATCAGGGCGGGCAGCAGCGGACCTCGCCGTCGCCATCCCTCGGCGCGACTCACGCCGACGCCTTGCGACTCCTTGATCTTGCGAACCCGTTCGGCGACGGCATTCTCGTCGGCCGTGGCCGTGGATCCGGCGGTTACCGAAGTTGTAGTCATCACTTCTCCTGGTAGCTCTTGCCGACGACCTCGGCATACAACTGTGCTTGCTCCAGCGCCTCGTCGACGGACTTCTGCCCCGCGATCGCCGCGCTGATCTGCTGGCTCACCCGCGTCCCGAGGTCCTGGAACTCCGGGATGCCGACGAACTGGATGCCGGTGTACGGCACCGGCTGCACGGTGGGCTGGTTCGGGGTGGCGCTCTCGATCGACTTCAGTGTCAACGGACCGTAGGACTTCGAGATCGCCTCGTACTCGGGCAGTTCGGTGTAGGTGGAGGTGCGGCTACCCGGTGGCACCCGCGCCCAGCCCAGCTTCTCGCCGACCAGCTTCATGTAGTCCTTGCTGGTCATCCACGAGATGAACTTCCACGCGCCGTCCGGATTCTTGGCGGCCTTCGGAATGCCGAGGGCCCAGGTGTACAGCCAACCGGAATTGGGCTTCTCGACGATCGGCGCGGGCAGGTAGCCGATCTTGCCGACGAGGTCCGGGTAGGTCTGCGGATCCTCGAGCACCGACACGGCCGACGTCGCGTCGTACCACATGGCTGTCTGGCCCTGTCCGAACAGGTTGGCACATTCCTGGAATCCGGTTGAGGAGGCGCCCAATTCGCCGGATTCCTTGATCGTGTTGACGTAGAAGTTGACGGCCTCTTTCACCTGGGGGCTGTTGAGCTGGGCGTTCCACTGGTCGTCGAACCAGCGGCCGCCGAAGGTGTTGATCACCGTGTCCAGCGGTGCGAGCACCTCACCCCAGCCCGGCTTGCCGCGCAGACAGATTCCGGCGCGGTCGCCGGTCTTGAGGGTCTTCGCCCAGTCGGCGACTTCCTGCCAGGTGGGCTGATAGTTCGGGTTCTGGTCGACCTTGATGCCGGCCTGCTCGAAGAGATCCTTGCGGTACATCAGGAACGACGATTCGCCGTAGAAGGGAACCGAGTACATGTTGCCCTCGTAGGACAGCGACTCCCGCAGCGACGGGATGAAGTCCTCTTCGTCGTACCCCGGCGTGTTCTTCGCGTAGTCCGAGAGGTTGAGCAGCCAGCCGTCCTTGGCCCACTGCGGGGTCTCGAAGTTGCTGATCATCGCGACGTCGAACTGACTTCCACCCATGGCCGTCGACATGGTGATCTTGGCCCGTGCCTGGTTCTCCGACAGCGAGATGAATTTCAGCTTGACGCCGGGGTTCTCCTTCTCGAACTCGGTCGACAGCTCCTGGGCGTCGGCCATCTGCGAGTTGGACACCAGGGCGATGGTCACCTCGTTGTCCGATGCACCCAGGCTGCCCGCACCCGCGCAACCGGCGGTGAACGTCAGCCCGACCGCGGCGGCGCACGCCGCCATCTGCTTGAGAACTCTTCGTCGAGTCATCTCAGGAGTACCTACCTTTCACTGCACAGTCATCGGGCGAGTAGCCAACGGGCACAATCGATGTCACACACGAGGAGTTTGGCCAGGCCGCCCCGCAGGGCGGCCAGCGTGGCCTGGTGCTTGCCTGCACCGCTGGAGATCAGCAAGGTCTTCTTGCACGCCCGCACGTCCTCCAGCGGAACGGACACCGCCCGGGCCTGCAGCTCGCTGTCGACGGGCCGACCGTCGGCATCGAAGAACCGTCCGCCGATCTCGCCGACGGCACCCATCGAGATCAGCTCGTCGAGCATCCGGGTGTCCAGGAAGCTGCCCTCGAAGAGGGTCGTCGAGGTGGAGACCGCGCCGACGCCGAACAGCATCACGTCAGCGCGCCTGCCGGCTTCCAGCGTTCGCGAGATCATCGAGTCGCTGCGCATGGACGCCACCGTGGACGGGTCGGCGTACAGCGGGGCGGGGAGGCGAATGGTGTTCGCGCGCAGCGTGTCCGCGCAGCGGCTGAGGATCAGCTCGACACCGGTCTGGTAGGCGGCGCTCGACATGGAGCCGTCGAGCTGGACCACGGCCCGGCACGTCGCCACACCGGCGGACAGCGCCGTCGCCACCGCCACCTGCTCGGGCCCCCAGGTGAAGCCGAGCACGTCGTTGGGGGTGAGGCGACGCATCAGCAGCGCCGCGGCGGCACGGCCGACGCTGGCGTAGGCGGGCGGGCGGCCAGGCGCACCGACGTCCATACCGTGGCCGGCGACCACCACCTCGGTGAGACCGAACCGCTGCTCGAGTTCACGCTCCTCTTCGGCGTGCAGGTCGTCACTGAGGTCGGCAGGCACCACCACCTCGATGCGGACCAGGCCGCGGGCCTTCGCGCGGGCCACCAGCCGGCCGGCCGTCGGGCGCGAGACGCCCAGGCGTGCGGCGATCTCGGCCTGGGTGAGTCCGTCGAGGTAGTAGAGCGTCGCGGCGCGAAGCGCCAGACGAAGGTCCTCGGGCTGGACGCGACTCGCCGTCGTGGCGCGATCCGTCGTCACCGTCATTCCTCCACCCCGCTCTCGCGTTGTCACCATGAGCATTTGCTCAGGGGTGCGTGTAGATGCTCATCACGTTAACATGATGAGTGTGACGCAGACAACACTTTCCCCGGACCAGCGGATGCGGGCCGCCGTGCTGATCGAACCCGGGACCATCGCGATGCAGGAGCGGCCGGTGCCCACACCGCAGGCCGGTGACGTGCTGGTCCGGGTCTCGTCAGTCGGGGTCTGCGGGTCGGACACGCACTACTACCGGCACGGACGGGTGGGCTCGTTCGTCGTCGAATCGCCGCTGGTACTGGGCCACGAGGCGGCGGGCACGATCGTCGGCGTCGGTGACGGGGTGGACCCGGCGCGGATCGGGCAGCGCGTGTCGATCGAGCCGCAGCGGCCCGACCCCGACACCGTGGAGACCCGCAGCGGCCACTACAACCTGTGCCCGCACATGCAGTTCTATGCGACGCCGCCGATCGACGGCGCGTTCTGCGACTACGTCACCATCGGCGCCGCCTTCGCCCACCCGGTGCCCGACACCGTCTCCGATGACGCCGCCGCGTTGTGCGAGCCGCTGTCGGTGGGCATCGCCGCGGTCCGCAAGGCCGCGGTGACCGGCGGTTCCCGGGTGCTCATCGCCGGCGCAGGCCCCATCGGCGTCGTCATCTCGCAGATCTGCAGCGCCTACGGCGCCACCGAGATCGTGGTGAGCGATCCCGACGAGGCGCGACGGCGGCAGGTGCTGGGCTTCGGCGCCACCGCGGCGCTCGACCCGACGGCCGGGCCGATCGGCGATCTCGGTGTCGACGCGTTCATCGACGCCTCCGGCGCTCCCTCGGCGGTGACCGCCGGTATCCGCGCGGTGCGGCCGGCAGGCACCGTCGTGCTCGTCGGATCGGGCGCCGAGACGATGGAGCTGCCGACGCAGGTGATCCAGAACCGCGAGCTGATGCTGACGGGCGTGTTCCGCTACGCGAACACCTGGCCGACCGCGATCGCGCTGATCGAGTCCAAGCGCGTCGACCTCGACGCGATGGTGACCGCCCGCTTCCCGCTGGAACGGGCCGCAGAGGCACTGGACTCCGACCGCACGCCGGGTAGCGTCAAGGCAGTGGTGACGGTGTCATGAAACTCAACGCGTCCACACTGGCACAGCTCGGGATCCCCAAGCCCGAGTACGGCCGCGCGGCAACGACTGTCGGCATCGTGCACTTCGGCGTCGGTGGATTCCACCGGGCCCACCAGGCGATGTACGTCGATCGCCTGCTGGGCGACGGCGCCCCATCCGAGTGGGCGATCTGCGGGGTCGGCATCCTGCCCGGGGATCGCAGGATGGCCGACGTGATGGCCGCCCAGGACGGCCTCTACACCCTGCTGCTCGAGAAACCCGACGGCACCCGCGAGGCCCGGGTGATCGGCTCGATCGTCGACTACCGATTCGCGCCCGACGACCCCGAGGGCGTCGTCGAACTCCTCGCCGCGCCCACCACCCGCATCATCTCGCTGACGATCACCGAGGGCGGCTACCAGCTCGACTCGCTGCCCGAGGTCAACGTGTTCGGCCTGGTCGCCGAGGCGCTGGCGCGGCGCCGCGACCGGGGCGTGGCATCGCCGACCATCGTGTCGTGCGACAACATCGAGGGCAACGGCGACGTCGCACGCTCGGCGTTCACCACCTACGCCGATCGCGTGCATCCCGGACTGTCCGAGTGGATCACCGAGCACACCCGCTTCCCCAACTCGATGGTCGACCGCATCACCCCGGTCACCACGCCGGAGGTGATCGCCACCGTCGCAGATGAATTCGGCGTCGACGACAAGTGGCCGGTGGTCGCCGAGCCGTTCACGTCGTGGGTGCTGGAGGACTCATTCTCCGACGGCAGGCCGCCGTTCGAGGACGTCGACGTGCTGCTGGTCGACGACGTGACCCCCTACGAACTGATGAAGCTGCGGCTGCTCAACGCGGGCCACCAGGCGCTGTGCTACTTCGCCTACTTGTCCGGCTACCGGCTGGTGCACGATGCCGCGGGCGACCCGCTGATCGCCGAGTTCCTGCGCCAGTACATGGATTCCGAGGCCACCCCGACGCTGAAGCCGGTGCCGGGGATCGACCTGCCCGACTACAAACGGACCCTGATCGAACGCTTCGCCAACCCAGGCGTGCGGGACACCGTCGCACGGCTGTGCTTCGGCTCGTCGGACCGCATCCCGCAGTGGCTGCTGCCGGTGATCCGCGAGAATCTGAAAAGTGGTGCGCCGGTGCGGCTGTCAGCGGCGGTGGTGGCGAGCTGGGCCCGCTACGCCGAAGGCGTCGACGAACAGGGCGAACCGATCGACGTCCAGGATCAGCGCGCCGAGACGCTGATACCGCTGGCCAAGGCGCAGCACGACAATCCGCTGGCCTTCATCGAGTACACCGACCTCTTCGGCGACCTTGCCGAGCAGTCGCGCTTCGCCGAGGCCTACACCTGGGCACTCGAGTCACTGCACCGCGACGGGGCGCGGGCCACGCTGGAGAGGTTGGTGAGCTCGCCATGACCGAACGCGCGCTGGTGATCGGCGAGGCGCTGATCGACATCGTCGAACGCGACGGCGTCATCGAGGGCGAACACGTCGGCGGCAGCCCACTGAACGTGGCCGTCGGCCTCGCGCTGCTGGGCCGCGACGTCGACTTCCTCACCCACATCGCCGATGACGACCGCGGCCGCCGCATCGTCGAGCACGTCGAACGCGCGGGGGCGTCCCTGGTCACCGGCAGCATGACCGCGTCGCACACCCCGACGGCGCTGGCCACGTTGGACGCCGACGGCCAGGCGAAGTACGAATTCGACATCGACTGGCAGCTGTCCGGCACGCCGGAGGTCGCGCCGCCGCTCGTCGCGCACACCGGCTCGATCGCCACGGTGCTGGAGCCCGGGTGTCGCGCCGCCGTGGCACTGCTGGACGCCTACCACCTCTCGGCGACGCTCACATTCGACCCGAACGTGCGACCGTCGTTGATCGACGACGACGCCACGGCGCGCAGTCGCATCGACCGACTGGTGGAGCGCTGCGACGTCATCAAGGTCAGCGACGAGGACCTGCACTGGCTGGATCCGGATCGCACGCCCAAGCAGATCGCCCGCACCTGGTTGAGCCTCGGCCCGTCGGTGGTGGCGGTGACGATGGGTGGCCGCGGGGCCTTCGCGATGTGTGAGGCGGGTACGGCGCGTGTCGCCGCGCGGCCGGTGCAGGTGGTCGACACCGTGGGCGCGGGCGATGCGTTCATGGCGGGCATGATCGACGCGCTGTGGACGCTCGGTCTGCTCGGCGCGGACCGGCGTCAGGAATTGCGCCGCATCAGCCTCGAGGCGCTGCACACCATGCTGCAGACGGCGGCGCTGTCCTCGGAGCTGACCGTCGCGAAGGCGGGCGCCGACCTACCCGACCGCGCGACCCGCGACGCGGCGCTCAACTCGCCTGGGCAGTGAATTCCCCCGCGCGGATCTGAGCCGCCAGCCGGTCGACGAGTTCGCCGGCGGCATCGAATCCGGCGGCGCTCTCGGTGCGGTGATGGATCTTCTCCCGGTTGATCTGCACCGGCCAGCGCGAGATTCCGATCGACCTCGCGGCGAGCGCGATCGGCAGCACGATCACCTGCACGAGCATGTCGAGCACCGAGACGGTCACCGTCAACACCACCGCGACCACGATGAACAGCAGCTTGCCGATCCCGATGACCGCCCAGATGATGATCCCCAGCACCCAGAACAGCACCTTGCCGACGGGATTCGCCGGTTCCTTCGACTCCTCGGCCTCCGCAGGCGTTTCGGGCGTCTCGCCCTCTTTGGACTCCGTGTGCCACAGTTCGCGCAGTGCCATCGCGCGCCGCCAGGGCAACCACCGTCGTCTCACCGTCCAGGTGACGCCGTCGGGATCGACGACGTGGGAGCGTCCCGCCACGAACGCACCTTAAGCCAGGCCCATCGCCTTTTCCCGCCGATTTGCGGCCATACTGGCAACATGCGTTCCATCTGGAAGGGATCGATCGCCTTCGGCCTGGTGAACGTGCCGGTCAAGGTCTACAGCGCGACCGAAGACCACGACATCAAGTTCCACCAGGTCCACGAGAAGGACAACGGCCGGATCCGGTACAAGCGGGTCTGCGAGGTCTGCGGTGAGGTGGTGGAGTTCCGCGACATCGCCAAGGCCTTCGAATCCGACGACGGCCAGATGGTCATCATCACCGACGAGGACATCGCGACCCTGCCCGAGGAGCGCAGCCGCGAGATCGAGGTGCTCGAGTTCGTCCCGGCCGCCGACCTCGACCCGCTGATGTACGACCGCAGTTACTTCCTGGAGCCCGAGGGCAAGTCCTCGAAATCCTATGTGCTGCTTGCCAAGACGCTGGCCGAGACGGACCGCGTCGCCATCGTGCACTTCGCGTTGCGCAATAAGACGCGGCTTGCGGCCCTGCGCGTCAAGGACTTCAGCAAGCGCGACGTGATGGTGATCCACACGCTGCTGTGGCCCGACGAGATCCGCGACCCCGACTTCCCGGTGCTCGACAAAGAGGTCGACATCAAGCCGGCCGAGTTGAAGATGGCCGGCCAGGTGGTCGAGTCGATGACCGACGACTTCAACCCGGACCGCTATCACGACGACTACCAGGCCCAGCTGCACGAACTGGTGCAGGCCAAGCTCGAGGGCGGCGAGGCGTTCGCGGTCGAGGAGCAGCCGACCGAACTCGACGAGACCGAGGACGTGTCCGATCTGTTGGCCAGGCTGGAGGCGAGCGTGAAGGCGCGCCGCGGCGGCAAGTCCGACGACGATGGCGACGGCGATGGCGACGGCGACGGCGACGGCGACGGCGACAAGCCGGCCAAGAAGGCGCCCGCGAAGAAGGCGGCGGCGAAGAAGGCACCCGCCAAGAAAGCCGCGAAGAAGACTCCGGCCAGAAAAGCCGCTGCCAAGAAGTAGGCCCCGCGCCCGCGGTTGTGAAACGTGGGCGGAATTCGGGCCGATTCTCCGCCCACGTTTCACACTCGCGAGTCACCGACCGCAATGGTGCCGCGTCACACTAGAACGTGTTCCAGAAATCGGCCACCAAGCGTCCGTCGCCTTGTTACGGTGTCGCCCGGCGACAGAAGTGGAGACGACGTGATCCTGGACAGATTCCGGCTCGACGACCGGGTGGCGGTGGTGACCGGAGCCGGTCGCGGACTGGGCGCCGCGATGGCGGTGGCCTTCGCGGAAGCCGGTGCGGACGTGGTGATCGCGGCCCGCACGCAGAGCCAACTCGAGGAGGTCGCGGAGCAGATCGCCGCGACCGGTCGACGCGCCCACATCGTCGTCGCCGACCTCGCCCGGCCCGAGGCCATCGCCGAGCTCGCCCAGGCCGCGGTCGAGGCCTTCGGCAAACTAGACATCGTCGTGAACAACGTCGGCGGCACCATGCCCAACGCGCTGCTGAGCACCTCCACCAAGGACCTGCGGGATGCGTTCACGTTCAACGTCGCCACCGCCCACGCGCTCACCACGGCCGCCGCCCCGCTGATGCTCGAACACTCCGGCGGCGGCAGCATCATCAACATCACCTCGACGATGAGCCGGCTGGCCGGCCGTGGCTTCGCCGCGTACGGCACCGCCAAAGCGGCGCTGGCCCACTACACCCGGCTGAGCGCGCTCGACCTGTGCCCGCGCATCCGCGTGAACGCGATCGCGCCCGGCTCGATCCTCACCTCCGCGCTGGACATCGTCGCCTCGAACGACGACCTGCGTCAGCCGATGGAGAAGGCCACCCCGATGCGCAGACTCGGTGACCCGCAGGACATCGCGGCGGCCGCGGTGTATCTCGCATCGCCGGCGGGCAGCTTCCTGACCGGCACGACGCTCGAGGTCGACGGCGGCCTCACCTTCCCGAATCTCGACCTGCCCATCCCCGATCTGTGAGGACACGCCCATGACCATCAGAGTCGCGCAGATCGGCACCGGCAACGTCGGCGGCCATGCGCTCACACAGCTGATCAAAGACCCGCGGTTCGAACTGGCGGGTGTGTGGGTGTCGTCCGAGGCGAAGGCGGGCAGGGATGCCGCCGAGCTGGTCGGACTGCCCGACGCGACCGGGGTGCTCACCACGAACGACCTCGACGAGATCCTCGCCGGGAAGCCGGATTGCGCGGTGTACACCGCGATGGCGGACAACCGGCTGCCCGAGGCGCTGGAGGACTACCGGCGCATCCTGTCGGCCGGTGTGAACGTCGTCGGCAGCGGACCGGTGTTCCTCCAGTACCCGTGGCAGGTGCTGCCGCCCGAGCTCGTCGACCCGATCGAGACGGCCACCCGCGAGGGCGGCTCGAGCCTGTTCGTCAACGGCATCGATCCCGGTTTCGCCAACGACCTGCTTCCCCTCGCGCTGGCCGGCACCTGCCAGAGCATCGAGCAGGTCCGGTGCATGGAGATCATCAACTACGACACCTACGACAGCGCCACGGTGATGTTCGACGTGATGGGCTTCGGCAAGGCGCTCGACGACCTCCCGATGCTGCTGCAGCCCGGGGTGCTGAGCCTGGCGTGGGGTTCGGTGATCCGGCAGCTCGCCGCGGGCCTCGGTATCGAACTCGACGAGGTCACCGAGACCTACGAACGGGTGCCCGCACCGGACGATTTCGACATCGCCTCCGGTCACATCGCGAAGGGCACCGCAGCCGCGTTGCGCTTCGAGGTGCGCGGCGTGAAGGACGGTGAGGTGGTCGTCGTGCTCGAACACGTCACCCGGCTGCGCGACGACCTCTGCCCCGAATGGCCCCAGCCGGCACAGGAGGGCGGGTCCTATCGCATCGAGGTCACCGGCGAGCCGACCTATGCGCTGGACCTCTGTCTGAGCAGCCCGAACGGCGACCACAACCACGCCGGTCTGGTCGCCACCGCCGCCCGGATCGTCAACGCGATCCCCGACGTGGTGGCCGCCGCGCCCGGCATCAGGACGACGCTCGACTTGCCCCTCAGTACCTGGAAAACCGCTGTACGCTGACTGAACGAACCCGGGGATCACCGAAAAGAAAGAGCGCGCACATGAGGACCACCCTCCGCTATCTCACACCGCTGCTCGCCGCAGGCGGTGCCGCCGTGGCCATCCTGGCCGCGCCGGCCGCAGGTGCCGCGCCCGGCATGCAGTGCGAGAACACCGGTGGCTCAGCGGCTCTGGGTGGCTCGTCGACCCTGTGCGAGTCACCGGGTAACGCACAGCTCAACGCCACGCCGCCCGTCTACGCCTACCCGTGGTCCGACGAGTACTACGGCCCGGCCATGATGATCGGCGGCTGGTAGCCGCGCGAACCGTCACCGGCCGCGCGGCGTGAACGCCGCCGGTCGGGGTATCGGGCATTCGAGCAATGCGGATGCCCGGCTTGACGGCTAGGTTTCGGTTAACCTAACTTTTCTATTCGCATCGCCGGATAGAGAAGAGGTTCGTTGGTGCTTCGAGACGCCGCCCCGCCGCTGAAGCCGGGTTTCCTGCTGCTCGGTCCCGCCTTCGTGGCCGCCATCGCCTACGTCGACCCGGGCAATGTCGCCGCCAACGTCAGCGCGGGCGCACAGTACGGATTCCTGCTGGTCTGGGTGATCGTGGTCGCCAACGTCATGGCAGGCCTGGTGCAGTACCTGTCGGCGAAACTGGGGCTCGTCACCGGCCGGACGCTGCCCGAGGCGGTGGCCGACCACACCCGCACCCCGACCCGCATCGCGTACTGGCTGCAGGCCGAACTCGTCGCGATGGCCACTGATCTCGCCGAGGTGGTGGGCGGCGCGATCGCCCTCTACCTGTTGTTCGACCTGCCGCTGCTGGTGGGCGGCGCGATCACCGGTCTGGTGTCACTGCTGCTGCTGGCGTTGCAGAACCGCCGCAGTCAGCAGGTGTTCGAGCGGGTCATCAGCGGTCTGTTGCTCGTCATCGCGATCGGATTCCTCACCAGCCTTTTCGTCGAGGCCCCCGCGGCGAGTGACGTTGCGAGCGGCCTGATCCCGCGCTTCGACGGCGCCGAGAGCGTGCTGCTGGCCACCGCGATGCTCGGCGCGACGGTGATGCCACACGCGGTGTACCTGCACTCCGGTCTGGCCCGCGACCGGCACGGCTGCCCCGACGCGGGCGCGCCGCGCCGCCGCTTACTGCGCATCACCCGTGTCGACGTCGCCCTGGCGATGCTCGTGGCGGGCGCGGTGAACCTCGCCATGCTGCTGGTCGCGGCCACCAACCTGCAGGGCATGGAGAACACCGACTCGATCGAAGGCGCCTACGCCGCCGTGCAGAACTCGCTCGGCCACACGGTTGCGCTGTTCTTCGCGGTCGGGTTGCTGGCCTCCGGCCTGGCGTCGACCTCGGTCGGCGCCTACGCGGGCGCGATGATCATGCAGGGCCTGCTGCGGCGCTCCTATCCGCTGCTGTTGCGCCGTCTGGTCACCCTCGTCCCCGCACTCGCCATCCTGGCGATCGGGATCGACCCCAGCCGCGCCCTGGTGGTGTCGCAAGTGGTGCTGTCGTTCGGCATCCCGTTCGCGCTGATCCCGCTGATCCGGCTGACCGCGAACCGGACGCTGATGGGCGACGACGCCAACCACCGGGTGACCACCGCGCTCGGCTGGCTGGTCGCCGTGCTGATCAGCGTGCTCAACGTCGTGCTGATCTACCTGACCGTCAGAGGTTGAGCCCGGACGGCGACCGGCCGTCCGCGCGGTAAAGTCATGAATCAGTGCTCATCTATTCCAGCGTCACGGGCTGATGCGTCCCGCGCACACCTATTTCGCGTACGGGTCCAACCTGTGCGTGCGGCAGATGGCGCAGCGATGCCCGGGCGCCGTCGACCCGCGGCCGGCGACACTGGCCGACCATGACTGGCTGATCAACGAACGCGGCGTGGCCACGGTCGAACCGTTCGACGGCTCAGAGGTGCACGGTGTGCTGTGGCGGCTCACCGACCACGACCTGGCCACGCTGGACAGCGCCGAGGGCGTCCCCGTGCGGTACCGACGCGACCGGATGACGGTGAACACCGACGACGGGCCGGCCGAGGCGTGGGTCTACATCGACCACCGGGTCGAGCCCGGCCCTCCGAGGCCCGGCTATCTCGAGCGCATCATCGACGGCGCCGAGCATCACGGGCTGCCGCACCGCTGGGTCGAGTTCCTCCGCCGGTGGGATCCGGCGCACTGGCCGAGCCGTGCGGGCTCGGCGAAAGGCGAAGGACCGCAGTCACTTTCCGAGCTGCTTGCCGACCGTGCCGTCGTCGAGGACAGCACCCTGCGATCGCGCTTCGGCTTCCTCGCCATCCACGGCGGCGGTCTGGAGCAGATGACCGACGTCATCGCCGAGCGCGCCGCCGAGGCCGCAGGCGCATCGGTGTACGTGGTGCGCCACCCCGACCACTACCCGCATCACCTGCCGTCCGCGCGCTACCTCGCCGCGGAGTCCCCGCGCCTCGCCGAGTTCCTCGACCATGTCGAGGTCGCGGTGTCGCTGCACGGGTACGGCCGCATCGGCCGCAGCACGCAGTTGCTGGCCGGCGGGCTCAACCGCGCGCTGGCCGGGCATGTGGCCGAGCACGTCGAGGTGCCCGGCTACCAGGTCGTCACCGATCTCGACGCGATCCCGCGGGAGCTCCGGGGGCTGCACCCGGACAACCCGGTCAACAGGGTGCGCGGCGGCGGAACCCAACTCGAACTGACACCGCGGGTGCGCGGCCTCAGTCCCCGCAGCCCGCTGCCCGCCGACGACGGCCTGTCACCGGCGACATCGGCGCTGGTACAGGGGCTCGTCGCGGCCGCAAGGACCTGGCGGCCGCCCGCACCGTAGCGACCCGACGATCACATCCACGCCCGCGGCCATCCGTGCGCGCAGCGACTCCGAATACCGGGTGTGGAAAGTTCATGCATCGCGCAGGCCCCTGCGCTGTACCGGACCCGGGTGACGCATCTGCGCCGTTCACCGGTGCACCACTACTTCGAGCACAGTGGCTACTGCTGGTACGTCGACGTCGACGAACTGCCGCGGCTGCCGCGCTGGCTGCGGCCGTTCGCCCGGTTCGAGGCCGACGACCACTTCACCGGCGGCCCGAACGAATCACTGCGGCACCGCATCGACAGGTTCCTCGCCGAGCGCGACATCGACCTGCGCGGAGGCCGGATCACCGCGCTGCTGCAGGCCCGGGTCCTGGGCTACGTGTACAACCCGTTGTCGCTGTACTGGTGCCACGACGCCGACGGCACCCTGCGCCACGTCATCGCCGAGGTGCACAACACCCATGGTGAGCGGCACGCCTACCTGCTGCCGCCGTCGGGCGAGCAGCCCGTCATGGTGCGCAAGCGGATCTACGCCTCGGCGTTCAACGGGGTCGACGGCTACTACCTGGTGCGCGCACCGCGCCCGGCCGACGCCGTCGACGTGTCGATCTCCCTGCACCGCGACCAGCACCCGGCCTTCGTGGCCACCCTGCGCGGCACGCGGCGCTCCGCGGGCGCCGCACAGGTGCTGCGGATGCAGCTGACGGCGCCCGCGGCGCCGCTGATGGGCCGCTGGAGCATGAAGGTGCAGGGCGCCCTGCTGTGGCTGCGGCGGGTGCCGGTGGTGCCGCGACATGCCGAAGGATGTCCGGTGACGCATGAAACCGATTCGCCCGCAACGCCTCTGATCGCACGCGAGTCCAGATCGCAATTATTATGACGTTGCTGCTGTGTCCGGTTAGGCTACCGCTCGTGACCACCGACCTCGACGATTTGCTGCGTCGGGTCGCACAGCGGGACGCCGACGCGTTCGCCACGTTCTACGACCAGACCCGCTCCCGGGTGTTCGGCATGGTCACCCGAGTGCTGCGCGACCCCGGATACAGCGAAGAGACCACGCAGGACGTCTACCTGCAGGTCTGGCGGTCAGCCGGTAACTACGACCCGACCGCCGGCTCTCCCCTGGCGTGGCTGCTCACTCTCGCGCACCGCCGTGCAGTCGACCGGGTCCGCTCCGAACAGGCGGGATCCGTGCGCGAGTCGCGCTATGGCGCCGCCACCGTCGAGCCGCCCGTCGACCACGTCGCCGAGGCAGCGATCAACCACGACGAGCGCCGCCGGGTCACCGCCTGCCTGGACTCGCTCACCGAGGTGCAGCGCGAGGCGATCCAGCTGGCCTACTACGACGGGATGACCTACGTCCAGGTCTCCGAGCGGCTGTCGGCGAACCTGGCCACCATCAAGTCACGGATGCGCGACGCGATCCGCGGACTGCGCCGCTGCCTGGGGGTCTCATGACCGCGCCGATGGAACACGAGCTGATCGAGCTCGCGACTCCGTATGCGCTGCATGCGATTCCCGAGTCCGACCTCGACGACGTCGAGCGGCGCCTTGCCGACGCCCCGCCAGAGGTGGTGCGCGCCTTCGACGACGAGGTGCGCGCCGTGCGGGAGATCATGGCGGTGCTCTCGGCCGGCACGGCGGTCGACCCGCCGGATCAGCTGCGGGACCGCGTGCTCGGCGTCGTGGCCGACGACCCGGTACGCGAACTGCGGCCGAGACGCTGGCAGAAGGCGGTGCTCGCGGCGGCCGCGGTGCTGGTGATCGGGCTCGGCGCACTCGGCGTCGGGTACGCGTTGCGGCCCGCGCCGAGTCCGTCGACCGCCGAGCAGGTGTTCGCCGCGCCCGACGTGCGCACGGTGTCGGGGCCGATCCCGACCGGCGGCACGGCGACGCTGGTGTTCTCGCGCGACCGCAACGCGGGCGTGCTGGTGATGAACAACGTCGCGCCGCCCGCGCAGGGCACGGTCTACCAGATGTGGCTGGTCGGGTCCGAGGGTGCGGAGTCCGCCGGCACCATGGACGCCAAGGCTGTCGCGCCGTCGACCACCGCGGTGCTGCCCGATCTCGGGAACTCGGACGCGCTGGCCTTCACCGTCGAACCCGGCTCGGGCTCACAGGCGCCCACCACCCCGGTGTTCGCCGAACTACCGCTGGTTTAACACCCCGACAGCGTCGCCGTCGCCGCCTCGTCGATGACGTCGGCCACGTCGTGGCGCCTGCGCCAGGCGGCACGCTGGCGCATCGCGCCGTTGCCCTGCTCGGCGATGCGGTCCAGTTCGGCCCGCACCAGGTCCTCGTCGCCGACGGCCCGCAGCGCCGGTGCGATCCGGTCGACGAAGGCCCGCAGCAGGTCGACGGCCGGCGCCGGTGAATGCGCGTCGAACAGATCGACGGCCTGCCCGTCGAGGCCGTCACGCGCCGACTTCCAGTACGCCGCGGCCAGGGCGTGCGGGGAGATGCGCGGCAACCCCGTACCACTGCGCTCGTCGTCGAGTGCCGTCATCACCGCGGCGCGGGTCAGCGCTGCCAGCAGCACGGTCTCGTCCACCGTGGCGGGCACGTCGGACACCCGCACCTCGACGGTCGGGAAGTTCGCCGACGGCCGGACGTCCCAATAGACCATGCCGTCGTCGAGCATGGCGCCGGCGTGCTGCATCATCTGCACCACCGCGTCGTACTCGTCGACCGACTCGAAGTGCGGCGGCGGCCCGGCGCTGGGCCAGCGCGACCACAGCACCTGACGCCAGCTGGCGTGCCCGCTGTCGGCGTTGCGGTAGACCGCCGAGTTGGCGGTCAGCGCCAGCAGCAGCGGCAGCCACGGCCGAAGCCGGTTGCTCACCCGGATCGCCGCCTCGCGGGTCGGCACCGCGACGTGCACGTGGCAGCCGCAGATGCCCTGTTCGTGGGCGATCATCCCGAACATGTCCGCGATCTTGCGGTATCGCGGCGAGTCGGTGATCGGGAAGTGGTGCGGAACGGTGGGAGGCAGCCCGACGGCGAGCAACCGTGCGCCGGCCGCGTCGGCGGAGCGGCCGGCGATCCGCCGCAGCCGGGTCAGCTGCTCACGAAGATCGGCGGTGCTGCCGGCCACCTCGGTGGCGGTCTCGACCTGGCAGGAAGTCAGCTCGAGCTGAAGGTCGACGCCGTCGGCGGCGGCGAGTTCGGCGACGCGGCGGTTGTAGGGGACCGGTTCGCCCGAGTCCGGGTCGACGAGGAGGAACTCCTCCTCGACGCCGACGGTGGGATGGGTGGACATCGGGCCTGCGGTCTCTCCGAAATATTGATCCGGCCCGCCGGAGTACTCACAACGGGCCGGATCTGGTGGTGGTTCGGGGGGTCCGCACCGCGGTGAGGCGAACCGTGCGGATCATTTGTGCCCACTTCCCGCGAGAGTCAAACATCCGGATCCGGGCGACCTCCTACGATCGACTGATGCCGCGGGATCTCCGATTCGGACTCGGTCTGCACGCCGCCCGGTCACTGGCGAAAGTGCAGGACACTGCGCGGCGCACCGAGGATCTCGGCTTCGACGTGCTGCACGTGCCCGACCATCTGGGCGCCCCGGCGCCGTTCCCCGCGCTGATGGCCGCCGCGGCGGCCACCCGCACGCTGCGGCTGGGGACGTTCGTGCTGAACGCCGGCTTCTACCGGCCGGCGCTGCTGGCCCGCGACATCGCGGCGCTGCACGACCTCAGCGGCGGGCGGTTCGAGGCGGGCCTGGGCACCGGGTACGTACGGGAGGAGTTCGAGGCCGCCGAGCTGCCGTACCCGAGCGCGGGAGCACGCGTCGACCACCTGGCGCATGTCACCGGATATCTGCGCGAACACCTGCCCAGCGTGCCGATCCTCATCGCCGGCAACGGCGACCGGGTGCTCACCCTCGCTGCCCGCAGGGCCGACATCATCGGGCTGACCGGTGGCGACCGCCCGGCGTCCGGCGACGAGGACCCGCTCGCCGAGCGGATCGCGTTCGTGCGGGCCGCCGCGGGCGACCGGTTCGCCGAGCTGGAACTCAACCTCGCCGTGACGGCGATGCCGGTCGACGGCTCCGAGCTGCCCGACCTGTCGATCCCGCGACACTTCCTGCCCGAGCTGACCGACGAGCAGCTGCTGCGCCATCCTGGCACGCTGTCCGGGTCGACGCGCGACATGGCCGACCGCATCCGCGGCTACCGCGACGACTACGGCATCTCCTACATCATCGTGCAGGCGCCGCACGCCGACGCGTTCGCGAAGGTGATCGCCGAACTGCGCTAGTACCAGAGGTACAGCCCGCTGAGCACCGCCCACACGGCGATGCAGTAGACCTCGAAGACCGCGCGCAACGCCACCGGTGCGCGGCGCAGTTCCATGAAGTCCAGGCCGACGAGCCGCACCTTGACGGCCGCGATGGCGAGCACGACCACGGCGACGGTCGAGCCGGTGCCGTGCTCGGCGCCGACCGCCCACGAGACGACGGTGGCGGCGATCAGCAGTAGCCACGTCACGCCCGCGCGGTTGCGAACCAGCTGCAGCACCGTCATGACACCAGGTACAGCAGCGCGAACAGGAAGATCCACAGCAGGTCGACCAGGTGCCAGAAGCAGGCGCCGCCCTCGACGAGCGCCATCCTGTTGGCGCTCAGCTCGGCCCTGCGGGTCTGCGTCCACACGAAGGTCAGTGCGACCAGGCCGAGGCCGACGTGGAACAGGTGCAGGCCGGTCAGGATGAAGTAGTAGAGGTAGAAGTCGCCCGCCCCCGCGCCGTGGCCGGCGGAGACCAGCGCGGTGTACTCGTAGACCTTCAGGCCGGCGAAGACGAGGCCGCAGCCGATCGCGGCGGTGACGGCACCCGTGGCGATCGAACGGGCTCCGGTGCGCACGGCGCCGAGAGCGACGACCACGCACAGCGAACTGGTCAGCAGCACCAGCGTGTTGAGCAGCCCGACCCCGATGTGCAATGTCGTGCGTGCGGCGTCGAAGGCCTCGGGCGTCCGGCCGCGGGCGACCATGAAGGTGACGAAGAAGACGCCGAACACCAGCATGTCGCCGAACAGGAAGACCCATGTGCCTGCCTCGCCGGGGATGCGCCGGGCGTCGGAGTCCACGGGCGCGGCGGCCGCGGCCGTCACGGCACGAGGGCCGGCGATGCGGCGGCCTGCTCGGCCGAGATCGAGCGCAGCATGACGACCGTCGTCGCCACGATCCAGATCACCAGCACCAGGCCGGGTAGGTAGAAGGCGAACACGCCGTTCCACGCCAGCGGGCCGTCGTTGAAGACCACGACGACGCATCCCGGCAGCGACAGGGTGGCCACCCACAGGTTGAGGTAGCCGTACCAGCGCGGGAAGGTCGGCGGGTCCGCCTTGTCGATGAAGGACGCCACCGCCAGCGTGATGTTCTGCACCACGATCGTGCCGACGATGCCGATGAACCACAGCCAGAACAGGTCGTTGAGGGCCCGGGTGATCTCGGGTGGGCGGTCCTCGGGCCGAAAAGCGGCTGCCGCCAACATCATCAGCGGGAAAATCAGCGCGGGCACGAAGATGGTCGCGGCGAACACCTGGGTGACCGAGAGCATGCCCCAGCCGCCTTCGGCGCGGCGGATGCGCAGCACGAGTGCGGCGAGGAAGGGCAGCGCGAGGACTGCGGTGAGCAGGGCGCCCGCGACGCCGAACCGGATCCACAGCTTGTGGTCGACGAAGAACGCCGCGATCTCGTCGGCCGACGCCGTCGGCGAGAGCGGCGGGAACAGCCGCGCCAGCCCGGAGAAACAGGTGCCGTAGAGCAGGATCATCACTGTTCCCGACCAGGCGCCGACGCGTTGCATCCTCAGCTCCACGTCGGCAGGCTACCGGCCGATACCGAACGTTTTGACAATTTTGCCGAAACTCCCGCGTGGCGAGCGGACTGCGCGGGGGCGGTAAACTCTCACGCGGTCCCCGCCCCCGTAGCTCAGGGGATAGAGCACGGCTCTCCTAAAGCCGGTGTCGCATGTTCGAATCATGCCGGGGGCACCACTCGACGATTCAGCGATCTTGGGATCGGTAGCCACGCGAACGGTGTCGGATGAGGGCATCGACGAAGCCGCTGGGGCGACGTCTGGGCGCGAGGAACCGCATTGACATGACGACCCCGAGACGCTTGGCCATCGCGGCGGCGACCGTCGCACTGGCAGCGATCAGCACGATGCCTGCGACGGCGCACGCCGACGAGCACCGGATGAACTTCACCACGCCGTCGGGGAACATCCGCTGCGTGTTGGACCGTGACCGCGGCGAGAGCCCTTACGTGATCTGCCAGCTGGAGAACGTCGACTACGTCGTGCCACCGGGAGTCGCCCACGACGCCGACGGCGCGCCGTGCCCGTCGGACACCGGGTCCGGCAACGACGTCATGCTCATGCAGGGCGAACCCGGCTACATCCGGTGCTCCTACGCGTCGATCAGCACGGGTGTCCCCGACTGGCCCACACTGGAATACGGCGACACGATCATCTCCGGTGCGATCGCCTGTGACAGCGAGTCGTCGGCGCTGACGTGCACCGACACCAGCAGCGGTCACTTCTTCCGGGTGTCACGCCTGGCATATGAGCTGGGCTGACATGCGAGCGCGACCGCACCTGGTCCTGGCCACCACCGTGGTGCTGGCCGGACTGTTCGGCAGCGGAACGGCGGCGGCGCAATCGACGTGCGACTCGCTCGCCGGAACGCTGGGTTCCGATCAGACCTGCCACGTCGAGGCCGCCGGCGCCGGCTACGAGGTCGACCTCTCGCTCCCCCACGGCTATCCCGATCAGCAGGCGTTGACGGACTACCTTGTCCCGCTTCGCGGCGACTTCATCGAGTTCGCCCAGTCGGGGCCCGTACACGACCGGCCGTACACGCTGACGGCGACGCCCACCACCTACCGATCCGGCGCCGGCACCGAATCGGTGGTCATCCAGCTGAGTCAGGACGCCGACCCGCACCCGGTGAGCTGGTACCGGGCGTTCAACTATGACCTCGGCAGTCACGCACCGATCACGCTCGACACCCTGTTCACCCCGGACGTACGACCAATGGACGTCGCCTTCCCCGCGGTTCGCCATGAACTGGAGAAGCGTTGGCAGCCTGAGGTACTGGCGGAGATGCTGGGGGACGTCGATGACGACACATTCGCGAACTTCGCGCTCACCGACGACGCGGTGATCTTCTTCTTCGGGCAGGGCCAACTGCTCGGGCATCCGGAGGGGCCACTCGAGGTCTCGGTGCCGCGGGCAGCGCTTGCGCCCTGGCTGGCCTGAGCGCGTCGTTGACTTTGCACCCAGGGCGCGATCCACTCGCAGTTCGACGCCCTCAGCGCAAAGTCAACGGGAGGGTCAGCGTGCCGGCGAGGACAGCGACGCCTTGGCGCCGCGCGTCATGTCGTCGCCGAGGATCTCGTTGTCGCCGGCGAGCACACCGTCGAGCGCGAGCTTGGCGATCACACCCGGGTCGCTCTTCTGGTCGGCCGGGATGTAGCTGACCATGTCGGTGTCCATGTATCCCACGTGCAGCGCGGCGACATGAATACCCTTGGGAGCGAGATCCGTTCGCACCGCGTCGGTCATCGCCCAGGCGGCGGCCTTCGCGGCCGAGTAGGCGCCGCTGGTCGGCGGATGCAGCCAGGACAGCACCGACAGCACGTTGAGGATCGCTCCCCCGCCGTTGCGTTCGATGACCGGGGCGAAGGCCCGGATCACCTGCAGGGTGCCGAAGTAGTGCGTCTCCATCTCCAGGCGGATGTCCTCGAGCGGCCCCTCGAGCACGGACGCGCGCGTCGACACGCCTGCGTTGTTCACCAGCAGGTTCACGTCGGTGGCGAATTCCGCGGCGCGACGGATCGATTCGGGATCGGTGATGTCGAGCTGCACGGGTACGACGCCCGGCAGGTCCACGGTGTCGGGGTTGCGCGCACCGGCGTAGACCTTTGCGCCGCGGGCGACCAGCTCGGCGGCGAACCGCCGGCCGAGTCCACGGTTGGCGCCCGATACCAGTGCGACGATGTTCTCGGTGTTCATGATGTGCCTCCATGGCATGTAGTTGTGGGATGTCTACGGCTGTCAGGGACAAGCCGCGCGACGGCCGGATCAATCCCGGAACCGCCGAAGATTGCAGCTAGCCGGAATGGGGCCGCCGGTCAGCGACCGGGGAGGCGCTCGGTGATCTCCTGCAGCACCCAGCCGTTGCCGTCCGGGTCCTGGAACGACGCGAACGAGCTGTAGCTGCGGCGCTCCGGATCGGGCCCCGGCACGCGGCCCGCCCCACCGGCCTGGTTGAACACGCCGGTGCCGTCGTGGAAGACCTCGCTCACCTCGACGCCGCGGGCTACCAGCTCGGCCCGGGCGGCCTCCACGTCGGTGACAACCAGATACAAATCCTGGGTGGAACCTGGCGTAGCCGTGCTGACGCCGGTGCCGAAGATGACCGAGGTCGGCGACCCTGGCGGAGTCACCTGCACCACCCGATATCCCTCGACCACAGGGAAATCCGCGTCCAACCGCCAGCCGAGCTTCTGGTAGAAGTCTCTCGCCCGGTCGACGTCGGACACCGGTAATACGACGACTTCGAGTTTCATGTCCATGACGGCTCCCTTGTCCTGGTTCGAGCCGTGGCGCGGTTGTCGCGGTTCGGACGTCTGTCCGGCGATTCTGTCACCGGAATGCACGCATGAACGTCGAATGACCGACGACTCATTCCCAGTGCCGGACAACCGCGGCGCGCCGGCGTCGGCCGTCGTAATCTCACCCTGCACACTCATCCGAACGGGAGCGACACATGACCGGTCCAGCACAGGCCGAACAGATTTCCGTGACCAGGCGATCGCCGGCCTACTGGCGGGTGACGTTCGACAACCCGCCCCTGAACATCTTCGGTCCCGAGACGCTGCCGCAGCTCGACGCCGTCGTCACCGCGTTGGAGGACGATGACGACGTCAAGGTGGTCGTCTTCGACAGTGCCGTCGACGGGTTCTTCCTGACGCACTACAACTTCCTCGCCGATCTCGAGGAGTCGACCCGCTACCCCGCGGGAAGCACCGGGCTGCAGGCACTTCCGGACATGCTCGCCCGGCTCAGCCGCGCCCCGGTGGTGTCCATCGCCGCCATCCGGGGTCGCGCCACCGGGGTCGGCAGCGAGCTCGCGCTGGCCAGCGACATGCGCTTCGCCAGCCGCGAGAAGGCGATCCTGTCGCAGTGGGAGGTGGGCGCCGGACTGGTGCCCGGGGGTGGTCCGATGGCCCGGTTGCCCCGGCTGATCGGCCGCGGACGAGCACTCGAGGTGCTGCTCGGCGCCGACGACGTCGACGGCGACCTCGCGCAGTTGTACGGCTACGTCAACCGCTCACTGCCCGACGCCGAACTCGACGCGTTCGTCGACGCGCTGGCCACCCGGATCGCGTCGTTCGACAAGCAGGCGATCGCCGAGACCAAGCACCTGGTGAACGTCAACAGCCTGCCTCCCGACGACGAGATCGCCCCCGAGTGGGACGCCTTCGTCGCCGCGCTCGGGCGTCCCGCAGCGCAGGCCCGGATCCAGAAGCTGTTCGAACGCGGCTTCCACCAACCCGGTGACGTCGAGACACGCCTGGGCCATCACGTCGGCCGGCTCGGCGATGCGGGCGACTAGGGCGTCCCGGTGAACGCCTCCCCGATCAGCGCCGCACGCCACACCTTCGCCGTCGGCGTGGTCGGCGGTCCCACCGTCGTCATCGACTACGGCCGAACGCGATTCGTCACCGATCCGACCTTCGACCAGCCACGCGACTACGGCGCCATGGCCAAGCTGACGCCACCCTCGGTGCCCGCCGCCGACCTCGGGCCCGTCGACGCCGTGCTGCTCAGCCATGACGACCACAACGACAACCTCGACATCGCCGGCCGGGAGTGGGCCACCACCGCGGTGCCCGCCATCGTGACCGGGCCCGGCGCCGCCAGCCGCCTCGGAGCGCAGGCACTCGGGCTGGCCACGTGGGCCACCACCGAACTCGCACGCGCCGACGGCGACGGGGTCATCACGCTCACCGCCGTGCCTGCCGTGCACGGTCCGCTGGACGGGACACGGGACGCCTCCGGTCATGTCAACGCCGAGGTCACCGGCTTCGTCCTACAGGCGGTCGGGCTGCCGACGGTGTACGTCAGCGGCGACAACGCCTCGCTGGCCCCGGTCGTCGAGATCGTCCGGCGGTTCCCCGACATCGACGTCGCGGTGCTGTTCGCCGGCGCGTCGCGGCTGCCCACCAAGAACCAGGGCCGTCCACTCACCCTCACCGGACCGCGCGCGGCGGACGTCGCTGCAGCACTTCGTGTTCCGCGCGTCGTGATCGCGCACATCGCCGGCTGGTCGATCTACAGCGAGACCATCGCCGACGTCCGGACGGCGTTCGACGAGGCGGGCATCGCCGACCGGCTGGTGCCCGGTGACGCCGGGTCCTGGTCGCTGCTCGACGGTCCAGCCGGTTAGGCCGGGGTCGGCCGGCCCGACGTCCCCCACCACTCGGCCGCGCCCCGCGTCGGGGGGCCGTCGGTGGCCAGCGCCGCGATCACGGCGTTGACGGCCGCGCGCGGCTCGTCGTCGCGCCACACCAGCCACCACGGCCAGTACGGCTGCGGGCGCACCACCGGCCTGCGCACCAGATCCGGCGGCAGTGAGCCGGTGCGATCCTTGGGCGAGTTCAGCACCGGGCGCCGGAGCCGCCGCACATGCTCGAAGAACGCCGTCCCGGTGATGCCGCCGTCGTCGATGCGCACCGCCTTCGCGCCGCTGTCGCGGGCGAAGCACTCGGCGTACCGGTTCCACGACGACCAGCTCGCCGAGTCCGCGTCGAGCAGCACGACGGTGTCGCGGGCGTCGACCTCCGACGCGTCGGGGCCGGGAGCCACCGCGTACAACCGGTCCGCTCCGATGATGTCGGCGCGCAGGCCGAGTGCGGTCAGGTCGCCCTCGTCCACCCAGCAGATCGCGAGGTCGATGGCCCGCTCGGCGACGCGAGCGGCCTGCGCGTGCGAGGGCATCACCCAGGTGTCGACGTGCAGCTGCGCGACGGCGGCGGTGCGCTCGACGAGATCGGCGGGCCGCCAGCTGACATAGCCGAGCCGGACCGGCTCCGTGTCGGCCAGCTGCACGGCCGCGTGCCGGAGATCGTCGGCGCGCGCCAGCAGGTCGCGGACCCTGGGCAGCAGTTCGGCACCTGTCGCCGTCAGCCTGACCGAGCGGCGGTCCCGGTCGAACAGCTGGACATGCAGGTCCCGTTCCAGCGCCTTGATCTGCTGGGACAGCGAAGGACCCGCGATGCGGAGGCGCTGCGCGGCGCGACCGAAGTTCAGCTCCTCGGCGACGGCGACGAAGTAGCGCAGTTGACGCAGCTCCACCGGCCGAGTCTAAGTGGTGGGAGGCTGCGCCTCCCAGCAACGAGGAAACCGGTCGTATCCAGCCGGACGCCCAGACGCTCAGAATCGGTTCCACGGAGCGACATCCGAACGGAAGGAACTCCCATGACCCAGCAGAACGACGACACCAAGGTCGCCATCATCACCGGCGCGTCACGCGGTATCGGCGCCGCCCTCGTTCCGGCGTACCGCAAGCTCGGCTACGCCGTCGTCGCGACGGCCCGGTCATTCACCGAGATCGACATCGACCCCGAGGTGCTCACCGTCGCCGCCGACATCGCCGTGCCGGGCGCGGGCGCCCACGTCGTCGACGCGGCGCTGCACCGCTTCGGCCGGGTGGACACCGTGGTCAACAACGCCGGGATCTTCGTCGCCAAGCCGTTCACCGAGTACACCGACGAGGACTTCGACGCCGTCACGGGCGTGAACCTGCGCGGCTTCTTCGAGGTCTCGCGCAGCGCCGTCGCGGCCATGCTCGAACACGGCGACGGCGGCCACCTGGTCAACGTGTCGACCAGCCTCGTCGACCATGCCAACTCAGCGGTGCCGTCCGCCCTGGCGTCGTTGACCAAGGGCGGACTCAACGCGGTGACGAAGTCGCTGGCCGTCGAGTACGCCGCACGCGGCATCCGCGTCAACGCGGTGGCACTCGGGATCATCCGCACGCCGATGCATCCGCCGGAGACGCACGCCGACCTCGCCCGCCTGCATCCGGTCGGCCGGTTGGGCGACATCGACGACGTCGTCGACGCCATCCGCTATCTCGAACAGGCGCCGTTCGTCACCGGCGAGGTGCTGCATGTCGACGGTGGCCAGAGCGCCGGGCACTGATGATGGAGTACGTGTTGATGACGGGCGCCGTTCCGACCACCCGTGTCACGGAGGAGTACCGATGAATGCACTGACGAATCTGGGCGTGCGGTCGCCGGTGATCGCCGCACCGATGGCAGGCGGCGCCACCACCACCGCCATGGTGATCGCCGCGTCGCAGGCGGGCAGCCTCGGCCTGCTGGCCGCCGGCTACAAGACGGCCGACGCCGTGGGCAACGAGATCGCCGCCGTACGGGAGGCGTCGGTCCCGTTCGGCGTCAACGTCTTCGCGCCGAATCCGGTGCCGATCGACGCGGCGGACTACCGCCGCTACGCGGCCGCGTTGCAGCGCGAAGCGGACCGGTTCGGGCTGACGCTGCCCACCGACCCGGTCGACGACGACGACGCGTTCGGCGCGAAAGTCGAACTCCTGCTGTCCGATCCGGTGCCCGTCGTCAGTTTCACCTTCGGCCTGCCGGGCGCAGAAGTGATCCGTGCGCTGCAGAAGGCGGGCACGACCGTGGTGCAGACCGTGACGTCGCTGCAGGAAGCCGAGGCGGCCGCGGCGGCCGGGGTCGACATGCTCGCCGTGCAGGCCGCCGTCGCCGGAGGTCACTCCGGGACGTTCACCCCCGACCGGATGCCCCCGCCGCTGCCCATCGGAGACCTGGTCGCCCAGGTGACCGGAGCCGTCCGCCTCCCGGTGATCGCCGCGGGCGGGCTGGCCACCCCCGCCGACGTCGCCGACGTCCTGCGCGCAGGCGCCACCGCAGCCGCCGTGGGCACCGTGCTGCTGCGGGCCGACGAGAGCGGCGCCTCGGCCACCCACCAGCGTGCGCTCACCGATCCGTCGCGCACCGAGACGGTGATCACCCGGGCGTTCACCGGGCGCCCGGCGCGCGGCCTGCGCAACCGCTTCATCGACGAGTTCGAGGCGTCTGCGCAGCTGGGCTATCCGGCGTTGCACCACCTGACGAGCCCCCTGCGCAGAGCCGCGGCGGCTGCCGGTGAGTCCGATCTGGTGCACCTGTGGGCCGGGACGGGCTATCGGCACGCGCAGCAGAAGCCGACCGCGGCGATCCTCACCGACCTCGCGAGCCAGGCCTGAGCGCCGGCAAACCGTCGGCGACTCCCCTTCGCACTACTTGCGGGGCATTGGTGTTTGCGGGCAAAGACGTTGCCGCACTGCGGTTTGCGACGCGCGGGGGCAACGCGATCGGATGGTGTTCGCGTACTAGAGTGTTGACCGGACGGGGGGTCCGCTCGAACGAAGCGAAACCGGAGGTTGGGTGTGATCCGTTCGAATCTGTTCCGTAGGGCCGTGCTCGGCCTGAGTGTGGCGGCGCTGCCGTTCGGCGCTGCGGTGGTCATCGCCGCACCGGCCTCGGCGGGACCCGACGTGTGTGTCGGAGGCCCGCTCGGCTACGCGTACGCCTGCGTCGACACCCCGGGCTGGGTCGATTGGTACGACGGCCCGCGTGGTCGCGGCCACTGGAAGCACGGGCACGGACACGGCCACGACTGACCCGAGGCGGCCTGCCTAGCCGCGGGTCTCGATCACCTGCTGGGCGATCTCGATGAGCTTGGTGTTGCTCTCCTGCGACAGCCGCCGCAGCATCTCGAACGCCTGCACGTCGTCGACGTCGTAACGCTCCATGATGATGCCCTTGGCCTGGCCGATGCGGTCACGGGTGGACAGCGCCGATTCGAGCTGCTGGCCCTGCCTGCTGGCGAGGATGGCGGCCGCGGCGTGCGCGGCCAGCACGGTGCCGATGGTCTCCGAATCGTTGTCCCACGTGTTGGGCTCGAATCCGAAGAGATTCAGCGCGCCTGCCGTGCGGTCGGCGGTGTAGAGCTTGAACGACAGCCCACTGAGCACCCCGATCTCGACCGCGGCCTTCGAGTACTGCGGCCACCTGGCCTCCTCACGGAAGTCGTCGGTGCGCACGATCACGTCGTCGAGCGCGGCCTGCACGCATGGACCCTCCTCGAAGGTCATCTGCAGCTCGTCCAGCTGGTGCGGCAGATCGGTGGTGCCCGCGATCGATTCGAATTTCCCGCCGGGGCCGACCAGCAGAATGCCTGCCGTGTCGGCGCCGGGGATCAGCTCGGTCGCTGTCGAGGTGACGTCCTTCAGCACCTGCTCGACGGAGCGCGGCATGGCGACCGTGCGCGCGAGCTCGGCCATCCGCATGGCCAGATCCTGTGACTGTGGCTGCGTCATAGTTCCAGGGTTCCCGCAGGCGGCCCGTCACACACCGGGTTTGTGATGTGGGCGGTTGGGCATGCTGCTGCGCAGGCGGGTGCGCTGGTCGACCAGCGCGCCCGTCGAGGTCTCGTCGGTTCAGACCTCGAGCCGACGGGACCGCCTTTCTCGACTTCGAGCCGCCACTGAGCGGGGTTGCTGTCGGATCTCACGACCAACACTGGACGACCGTCTGCGCGCTGTCGCAGCGCGCGCCGCGTCCGCTTGATGTCGCCGACGTGCCGCTCTTGCGACATTCCACCTTGCTCCCGCCTCGATCCGGTTCGGTTCAGTGCGCTGACCATGCGGTTGGCCCGAAAAACTTCTTGGCACTCTCGGGGCGAGAGTGCTAATCTGATGCCGCACAGTGATTGGCTGCCCGTCGAGGTGGCGGGCCCTGGAGTGACATAGGAGGTGGATTGCTGTGCTTCGCTTTGATCCTTTCAGTGACCTCGATGCCCTCACCCGCGGTTTGCTGACGAGTTCGTCCGGGACGAACAGGACGCCGCGGTTCATGCCGATGGATCTCTGCAAGATCGATGACCACTACGTGCTCACCGCCGACCTGCCGGGGGTCGATCCGGGGTCGGTCGACGTCGACGTCGACAACGGCACCCTGACCATCTCGGCGCACCGGACCGCGCGTTCCGAGGATTCGGTGCAGTGGCTGGCCAACGAGCGGTTCTTCGGCACCTACCGCCGTCAGCTGTCACTCGGCGAAGGCATCGACGCGAGCGCGATCTCCGCGACCTACGAGAACGGCGTGCTCACCGTCACCATCCCGATGGCGGAACGGGCCAAGAAGCGCCGGATCGAAGTCGCCCACAGCGGCGACCAGCGATCCATCGAGACCAACACGGTCGAGGCCGGCTGACGCGGTGCCCGTGCCCCCGGCGGAATCGAGTCCGCCGGGGGTACGGCGCGTCACCCGTCGCGGTTGAGACGGTGCTCGAGGTGGGCACGCACCGCGGGCCATTCAATGTCGAGTATCGAGTAGACCACCGTGTCCCGGCGCGATCCGTCGGGCAGCAACTGGTGGCTGCGCAAGATCCCGTCCAGCTTGGCGCCCAACCGCTCGATCGCCCTGCGGCTGGTGAAGTTGAAGAAATGCGTCCGGAACTCGACTGCCACACAGTCGAGTTCGTCGAAGGCATGGCCGAGCATCAGCAGCTTCGTCTCGGTGTTGACGCCGGTGCGCCGCGCCGCCGCGCTGTACCAGGTGTGCCCGATCTCGAGCCGCCGGTTGCCCGCGTCGACGTTCAGGTAGCTCGACGAACCCACCAGCGCGCCGTCCAGACTCCGCACCGCGAACGTGATCCCGCCGTCGGCGGCGCGCAAGGCGGCCATCCGCCGGACCCATTCGCCGGCGTCCTGCGCCCCGGGGGCCGAGGTGAACCACAGCGCGCCGAGTTCCCCGTCGGCGGCGACGTCGGCGATCTCCGGGATGTGCGCGGCCGTCAGCGGCTCCAGCGAGACCCAGCGCCGGCCGGTCAGACGCACCGGTTCGACGAACCCGGTCACGACGGGCGACCCGTCGACAGCGTCCCGACCAGCGACCACACCGCACACAGCGCGGCGGCGACGGACACACCGCCGCCGAGGTACAGGCCGTAGCCGGCCGCCACCGGCGCTGCCACGTAATTGCTGTAGTACACGCCGGTCAGCACCACCAGCAGCAGCGAGATCACGAGCGCAGTCGCCGCGGCCAGGCGGGCCGACAGGCCGCGCGCGGCCATCGCCCCGGCGACGATCAGCACCGCGGCCAGCAGCACGATCAGCTGGCCCACCCCGAATCGCGCAGGCACCGAATCCAGGCCGCCGACCGTCCCGCCGATCGCGTTGGCCCGGCCGCCGCCGCGCGCGGTCAGCCACGGCAACCAGCCACTCACCGCCACCACCGCTGCGCACACGGCGACCAGCCATCCCGGATTGACACGCAGCACGCGGCGAGCCTATCGGGTGCCGGTGAGCCGCCCGGCGCGCCGCGGCGCTCTAGGCTGAACGACGACCTCGATTCAAGGCGGTGCCGATGAGCGATCTCCCGGACTGGGCCCGCGGCCTCGACCTGTCCCCCCACCCGGAGGGGGGGTGGTTCCGGGAGACCTGGCGCAGCGAGCTGTCGATGCCGCCGTCGGCGCTGCCACCGGACTACACCGGGCCCCGCAGCGCGGGTACGGCGATCCTGTTCCTGCTCATGCCCGGCCAGCAGTCGGCATGGCACACCGTGCGCAGCGCCGAACTCTGGCTGTTCCATCGTGGCAGCCCGCTACTGCTCGAGGTTGGTGCCGAGCAGAGTTCTGCCGCAACGCATCTGCTGGGCGGCGATCTCGCCAACGGTCAACAGCCGCAGATCGTGGTGCCGCCCGGGCACTGGCAGCGGGCGCGACCACGCGACGACGAACCCAGCCTGGTCAGCTGTGTGGTGGTGCCGGGCTTCGACTTCGCCGACTTCGCACTTGCCGGTCCTACCGGCTGAGCAGTTCCACGGCCGCCGACACCAGCGCGGCATTGTCGGGCGCGAGCGAACCGTCGGGCAGGTGCACCGTGTCCTCCAGCCCGATGCGGGTCTGCACACCGCGAACCCCAGCGTGTTCCAGTAGCGGCCAACAGCTTTCGTCCAGACCATGCAGCAGCACCGGCGCCGGTGAGCCGGCCGCGTTCACCTGATCGAGCAGGTCGTCCGCCAGTGCGGTGTCGGCGTCGGCCTGCAACTCGATCATCACCCGCATGCAGTGCCTGGCAATCTCGCTGCCCGCCCACGACTGCGCCGCCTCGGCATGGAAGATCCCGACCTCGACGCCCAGACCCTTGGCCAGCAGCACCTCCGCCAGCTCGGGGGAACCCGGCTCATGCCAGTTCAGCGACGCGAAGTCGGGGAGCACGTCCCAACTCTCGACGGCACGTCGCCGTTCGGCGGCGTCAGGCAGCGCCCAGTAGCCCGTGGTCACCCCCAGCGGCAGACCGGGCACCGCCTGACGGACCGCCGATACCGCCGCGGCGACGACGTCGGGTTGCAGCGAGTCGACGCCGTCCGCCGTCTTCGGGTGCAGGTGCACCGCCTTCGCGCCGGCGTGGTGGGCGGCCAGCGCGGCGGCCGCCAGCTCGTCCGGGCTCACCGGCAGGCCCGGATGCTGGTCCGGGGTGCGGGCGCCGTTGATGCAGGCCTTGAGGTAGATGCGGGGACCGGTCATGCTCACATCTTCACCCGTGGCCGCCGGACGCACCCGTCAAGCGTGGCCGCAGCCGCTCAGGGCCGATGTCGGCGTCGCCGGAGAGGTCTTCGACCAGCCCGTCGGCGAAGGCGACCAGGCCGGGCACGTCGACTCCGTGCACGGCGGGACCGTGCGCGATCGCCGCAGAAGCCCGCATCAGCAACGCCTGTGCGCCCGGCCGGTTGCCGCGCTGGACGTGGGTGATGCCGACGGCGAGCTGCGCCAGCCCCCGCCACAGTTCGCGGTTCTCGGCGGGCGCCGCCTTCCAGACGGCTTCGAGCACCTCGTGAGCGTTGAAGGCCAGGCCGTCGTCGAGCAGGTGTTGCGCGACGGCAAGGCCCTCATCGGGTGTGACCTCGAGGTCGTCGGGAATCCGCGGCACGCCGGTCTCGTGCCGGGGCAACGGCCTGCCCAGCGCATCCCTGGGCCGCGCGTTGTGTGCGCGCCCGGCCTCGTCGCGATCCCGAGCGGCATCCACCGCTCCAGGCTACGCACTGCTGCGATTTCGGCGCGCTTTCGATCGACAGGCGAACGAATGCGCGCCGAAATCACTACTAGGCGGGGGCGTAACCCAGCGCTGCCTTGGTCTCCAGGAACTCGTCGAAGCCGAACTGTCCCCACTCGCGGCCGTTGCCGCTGCGCTTGTAGCCACCGAACGGCGCGCTCATGTCGAAGCCGTGGTTGATCGCCACCGAACCGGCGCGGATGCGCCGCGCCAGCTGCCGGGCCTGATCCAGGTCGGCAGCCGAGACATAGCCTGCGAGACCGTATTCGGTGTCGTTGGCGATCTCCACCGCCTCGTCGAGGTCGTCGTAGCCGAGGATGCACAGCACCGGCCCGAAGATCTCCTCACGGGCGATGGTCATGTCGTTGGTGACGTGGGCGAACACCGTCGGCTTGATGTAGTAGCCGCTGTCGAGCCCGTCCGGACGCCCGGGGCCGCCGACCACCACGGTGGCGCCCTCCTCGATGCCCTTCGCGAGCAGACCCTGGATCTTCTCGAACTGTGCCCTCGACGCCACCGGCCCGATCGCGTCCTTGTCACCCGTGCCGACCTTGACGGCTCCCGCGACGTCGCGCGCGACCGCGATGGCGTCGTCCATGCGCGAGTTCGGCACCAGCATCCGCGACGGCGCATTACAGCTCTGGCCGCTGTTCATCATCATCACCGACACACCGGCCGTCACGCTCTTGGCGAAGTCGTCGTCGTCGATCACGATGTTCGGGCTCTTGCCGCCCAGCTCCTGGGTGACGCGCTTGACGGTGGCCGCGGCGTTGCGGGCGACGTCGACACCGGCCCGGGTGGAACCGGTGAACGACACCATGTCGATGTCGGGGTGGCTCGACAGCGCGACACCCACACCGGGCCCGTCGCCGTAGACGAGGTTGTACACGCCGGCGGGAACGCCTGCGGCGTCGATGATCTCGGTGAAGATCTGTGCCGAGTAGGGCGCCACCTCAGACGGCTTGAGCACCATGGTGCAGCCGGTGGCCAGCGCCGGGAACACCTTGCAGGCGATCTGGTTGATCGGCCAGTTCCACGGCGTGATGAGTCCGCAGACCCCGACCGGCTCCTTCACCACCAGCGTCGAGCCGTGCTGCTCCTCGAACTGGAAGTTCTTCAGCACGTCCATCGCCGTGGCGAGGTGACCGAGGCCGAGGTTGACCTGCGGGCCCGACGCCAGCGACGCGGGGGCGCCCATCTCCTCGTTGACCGCGTCGGCGAGATCGCCGGCGCGCTTCTGGTACTCGCCCATGATCGCCTGCAGGAGGTCGAGACGCTCCTCACGGGTGCTCTGCGACCACGTCGCGAACGCCCGCCGGGCCGCCTGCACCGCGACGTCGACGTCGACCGCCGTGCCGATCGCGATCCGGCCGGAGACCTGCTCGGTGGTCGGGTTGTCGACGTCGAGGGTGTTGGGCCGCACCGGCTCGACCCACTGTCCGTCGATGTAGAACTTCAGGTATTCACGCATGGTTTCACTCTCCCCTATCGACGGGTCCTACTGAGTACCTTCGGCGTACCAGGTGCGGAATCGGTCGTACTTGGGCATCTCCTCGGAGTTCGCGGTCGGGTCGATGCACACGTGGACCACGCCGACCTTGCCGCTGGCGTACGCGCGCGCGATCGCCGGCCCGATCTCCTCCTCCTTCTCGACGTACTCGCCGTGGCATCCGAAGCCCTCGGCGATCTTGTCCATCCGGACGTCCTTGCTCCAGTGCACGCCGGGCTGCGGCGACGGCTGGTCGAACGTCCGCTTGTACACGCCCACCTCGAGGCCCCACTGGTGGTCGACGCCGACCACGCACACCAGCGGGAGGTTCTGCCGCGCCGCGGTCTCCAGTTCGGCGATGTGGAACAGGAACGCCGAGTCACTGGTCAGCAGCATGACCGGCCGCTTGCCGCCCTCGGCGACCGAGGCGCCGACGGCGTACGGCAGTCCGGTGCCGAGGTGACCGAAATTCTGGTTCCAGATGACGTCGCGCGGCTTGGACTGCGAGTAGGTCCACTGGAAGATCACGGTCGCGCCGCCGTCGCGCACCATGATGCCGTCCTCGAGTTCGGCGAACGCCTTCGTCGCCTCCACCACGTAGCGCGCCGGGTGCACCGGGGTACGTCCGCTCGGGGCCTCCTCGGCCACCCGCGCCAATTCGGCGGCGTCGGCCTTGACGAGGTTGTCGAGGTTGGCCGACGGCTGCCGCGGTGAGTCCTTGAGCGCCTCGACCAGTTGCGGCACCACGCCACGCAGGTCGCCGACCAGCGCCACGTCGACGGGCCGGTTGACGCCGATGGCCGTCGGATCCTGCTCGACCAGCACCCACTTGCGGTCGGCATCGTTGCCGGCCCAGTGCTGGGTGCGGCCGTAATGCATGGGCTCACCGAGTTCGGTGCCCAGCGCGACACACAGGTCGGACTCCTCGACCGCCTGGTTGGCGGCCGGCGAGAACAGGTAGGGGAACGTCCGGTCCTGCAGGCCCGGGATGAACGACGTACCGCCGGAGGTCTGGATGACCGGGCAGTTCATCAGTTCGGCGAGCTGCTTGACCTCCTGCTGGGTGCGCGACGTGTGGACGCCGTGGCCGACGAGCAGGATCGGGCTCTTCGCCTCGCGGATCAGCCTGACCGCCTCGTCGACCTCGCGTGCGCCCGCGCCCTGCTCGACGAGCCGGTAGCGGTGTGGCGGAAGCGGGTCGGCGACGTCGAGCTCCTCGAGGATGACGTGCGACGGGAACTCCACGTAGGACGGACCCGGGGTCCCCGACATCGACTTGCGGATCGCCTCGTGGATGATCTCATCGGTCTGGTTGGCATACTCGATGGAGCTGCTGTACTTCACCGAGGGAGTGAAAAGCCCCTCCTGCTGGATGAATTGGATGCGGCCGCGACGGACCCGGCGCTCGGTGATCCTGGCCCGCTGGCCGCCGAGGAAGATCACCGGCGAGTTCTCCACCAGCGCACACATCATGGCTCCGGCGATGTTGGCGACGCCGGGGCCCAGTGTGCCGATGCACAGTCCGGGCCCGCCGGTCATCCGCGACGCCGCCTCGGCCATGAAGCCCGCGCTGAGCTCGTGGTGCGGTGCGACGACCGACCAGCCGCGGGCGTCGGCCTCGGCGAACATGTGCACGAAGTTCGGGTCCGGGATGCCGAACAGCGTGTTGACGCCCTCGGCCTCGAACAGGTCGAGAATGCGTTTGTAGACGGGTACACCCATGGTTGAGCTCCTATGTCGGTGACAGGTATCGGTGAGCGAGTTGTTTTCGGTGTGCGGCAGGCGATCCGAACAGTGACCGGTTCAGGCTGGCGCGTTTGAGGTAGACGTGGATGCCGCTCTCCCACGTGTAGCCGATGCCGCCGTGCAGCTGCATGGCCTTGCCGACCACGTCGACCGCGGCGCCGGTGACGTACGCCTTCGCCATCGAGGCGGCGACATGGGCGTCGTCGCGGTCCTCGACGATCGCCGTCACGGCGTCGCCGACGAGTTGGCGTGACATCGAGACGGCCACCAGCATGTCGGCGCAGGCATGCTTGACGGCCTGGAACGAGCCGATCGGACGGCCGAACTGGTTGCGCACCTTGGCGTATGCCACCGTCGCGTCGAGCATGGCCTCGGCGACGCCCAGGCTGTCGCAGGCGACGGCCACCGCGGCGCGGTCGTGCAACCGTCGCACCGCGGCGTCGGCGTCTCCCTCGAACTGGAGTAGCTCAGGCGGATCGACGGTCCGCGACGACACCGTCGACAGCGCCCGCGTCTCGTCGACGACGGGCGCCGGGCTCACCGACAGATCGGCCACGGCCACGGCGCCGTTGGCCACCACCAGCACCTGGTCCGCGCCGTACGCGTCGGGCACGAAGGACAGCGACTCCAGGGCCACGGCCGCGCGGACGTCGCCCGACGCGACACCGGAGAGCAGGCGGTCACGGGTAGCACCGGGCTGCAGCGCGTTCAGGGTACTGACGGCCAGCACGGCACTGCCCAGATAGCTGTTGGCGGCCGCGGCGCGGCCGATCTCGGTGCAGATCACCACGACCTCGGCGAAAGTGGCTCCCGCGCCGCCGAATTCCTCCGGCACCTCGAGCCCCACCCACCCCGCGTCGACGAGCGCGGGCCACTCGACCGCGGCGTCCTTGGCGAGCAGGTCGGCGGCGATCGAGCGCAGTTCCTCGTGGAACTCGGCGAAGTCCTCCGCGGCCATCACACCCCGCTCGGTTCCCGGGGCAGGCCGAGGCCGCGCTCACCGATGATGGTCCGCTGGATCTCGCTCGACCCGCCGGGGATCGTCCACTCCCACGACCCGATGAAGTCCAGCACCCAGGACCCCGATTCCCATCCGCTGGACATCGGCTTGGCGAGGTCGGTGTGACCGGCCAGGCCGCCGATCTCGGCGCCGAAGTCGGTCATGCGTTGCAGCAGTTCGCTGTAGTAGAGCTTGACGATCGACGCGTCGGCCGGTCCCGTCGCACCGGAATCGTGTCCCTCCACGATCTTCCGGCACATCCCGCGCAGCCCGGCCAGTTCGATCTCGAACTGTGCCAGCCGGTCGGCCACCACCGGATCGCCGACGGGACTGCTCTGCACCAGCCACCGGAAGCCGGCATTGCCGAGACGCTCGGCGAGTTCCAGCATCGTCATGCCGCGTTCGGCGCCCAGGGTCGCCTGCGCCACCTGCCAGCCGGCGTTCTCGGCGCCCACCAGATTGGCCGCGGGCACCCGCACGTCACTGAGGAAGATCTCGCAGAAGTGCGAGTCGCCGACGGCGTTGCGAATGGGCCGCACGTCGATGCCCGGCGATGTCATGTCCAGCAGGAAGTACGAGATGCCCTTGCGCTTTGGGGCATCGGGGTCGGTGCGGGCCAGCAGCAGACACCAGTCGGCGTGCAGACCGCCGCTGGCCCAGAGCTTCTGGCCGTTGACCACGAACTCGTCGCCCTCACGCCGTGCGGTGGTGCGCAGGGCCGCCAGGTCGGATCCGGCCTCGGGTTCGGAGAAGCCCTGCACCCAGATCTCGCCGTCGAGGATCGCGGGCAGATGGCGGCGCCGCTGCTCGTCGGTGCCTGCCACCAGCAGGGTCGACGCGGCGTGGTGGATGCCGACGAACGCCAGCACCAGACGGGGTGCGTCATGGGCGGCGAGCTCCTGGTACAGCACGATCTGCTCGGCCACCGACATGCCGCCACCCCACTCGCGCGGCCAGTGCGGCACCGCGTAGCCCGCCGCGTGCAGTTCGGCGAACCATGCCTTCTGGAAGCGGACGAACTCCTGGTCAGCCACACCGGTCTGCGTCTGTCGCCAGTCGCGCGGGATGTGGTCGGCGCACCAGGCGCGGATCTCCTCGCGCCGAGTGTGAAGATCTGTGCGAGTTTTCGCCGGATTCTCGCGTATATCTTCACGTTCGGCGGGGGCCCCGGTCACGCGTACAGTCCCGTCAGCCCGCAGGGGCCCGCGGCGTGCAGCAGCCGGTCGCGGGTGGCCGACAACCCGAACGGCAGCCGGCGCAGCGGCTGGCTGTAGCGCGACAACCAGGACAGCGTGGTCTCGTCGCAGAAGCCGACCGCACCGTGCAGCTGATGGCACACCCGGAACACCACCTCCGCCGCCTCCAGCGCGGCCATCCGCAGCGCCAGCGCGTCGTCGAGCGCCTCAGGGCGACCGCTCGCGATGCTCCACAGCGCGTACTTGGCCAGGATGTCCACCCCGCTGCGCTCGACCTCGGCGTCGGTGAGCTGGAACTGCACGCCCTGGAACGACGACAGCGGCTGACCGAACTGCTTGCGCAGGGTGATGTGGGCGATGGTGAGTTCGATTGCCCGATCCAGCATTCCGAGCAGGGTCCAGCAGGGCAGCACCAAGGCGAGGGCGAGGTCGCCGGCACCGGTGTCGTCGACCGCCGACAGTTCGAGCTCGGTGACGAACGCCGCGCCTGCGGGTCCCTGCGCGGTGACGTGGCTGCGCTGACCGGTCAGCGTGACTGTCGCCCAGCGCGATTGCAGCCCGGCGACGGTTGCCGACGGCCGCTGGTCGGCGACCACGATCAGCCCGTCGACGTCCAGGTCGGCCGGCCGGGCCAGCCGCTCGGCCACCGGATAGGGCAGTGCCCAGTGACCGGCGCTGCGGCACAGCGCCGCTGCGGCCTCGAGCTCGTCGGCGTCACCCCGCACGTCGAGGTCCCAGGCGCCGAGGCCCGCCAGTGCGGGGCCGACGAGCGATTCACGTTCTGCGGGTTTGGCTTCGGCCTCCTGCACCAGCTGGTCGCCTCCGGCGGCCTCGAACGCGCGCAGCGCCTGCCTGCCGAACTCCGCGGCGTCGTCGCCCAGATCGAGGATCATTTCGCGGCCGCCAGCAGGGCGCGCGACAGCAGGATGCGCTGCATCTCGATGCTGCCCGACGACACCGTCGACGCCTGCGAGTAGCGCCAGTGGTCCTCGACCTCACCGAGGAACCACCCGGCGTTCGGGTCGTCGTGGCGCACCTCGGCGGCGAGGTCCATCAGCACCTCCGCGCTGTCCTGGTCGAGCTTGGTGACAGCGATGCGGTAGGCGGCGGCGTCACCGGGGGTGATGCGGCCGCTGCTCTGCAGCGACACCACCCGGTAGGCCAGCAGGCGGGCCCGGCGGCAGTGCGTCAGCATGCGAATCCATCTGCCGCGCAGCTCCTCGGGCACCTCGTCCCAGCGCGGCCCGAGCACGGCGGGCGCGGCGGCGAGCAACCGTTCGCAGCGGGCGTATCGGGCGATGCCGACGCGTTCGAACGCCATCACGTCCTGCACCACCGACCAGCCTGCGTCGACGGTGCCGAGCACGTCGGCCTCGGTCACCCTCAGGTCGTCGAAGAAGACCTCGTTGAGGTGGTGCGGGCCCATCATGCAGCGGATCGGCCGCACCTGGATCGCCGGATCGTCCATCGGCACCAGGAAGATCGTCAGGCCCTGTTGCTTCTTCTCACCTTTCGACGTGCGCGCCAGCAGGAAGCACCACTGCGCCATGGTGGCGTACGACGTCCAGATCTTCTGGCCGCTGACCAGCCAGCCGTCCCCGTCACGCCGGGCCGTGGTGCGCAGCGACGCCAGGTCGGAGCCGGCCTCGGGCTCGGAGAACCCCTGACACCAGATCACCTCGCCGCGGGCGATCGGCGGCAGATGGGTGCGCTGCTGCTCCTCGGTGCCGTGCCGCATGATGATCGGCCCCACCCAGTTCACGCCCATGTACTGGGCGCCGCGCGGTTCGTGGTGCGCCCACATCTCCTCGCGCACCACCGTCTGCTCCCACACCGACGCCCCGCCGCCGCCGAACTCCTCGGGCCACGACAGGCACAGCAGATCCCGCTCGGCGAGCAGCCGGCAGAACCGCTGCGCCGTCTCGAGGTCCGCCGGATCGTCGGTGAAGGCGCCGAGAAAGTCCTCGGGCACGTTGTCGTGCACCAGTTCCCGCAGATCGGTGCGCAACTGCGCGGCGCGCTGCCCCATCTCGAAGTCCATGCTCATGCCAGCTCCGCCGCGGCTTCCGACGCGCTGACACCACGGTTGTCGACCGAATTCGCGCGATTCGCGTCGACAACCGTCGTCTCGGCGTCGCTCGGCAGCCCCAGACCGGCGAGCACCTCGGCGGTGTCGGCGCCGAGTTCGGGTGCGTAACCCCGGACGTGGCCCGGTGTGCGGGAGAACCACGTCGGCACCCCGGGGAAGCGCACCTTGCCGTGCGGGGTGTCGATGGTCTCGAACATCCCGGCGGCGTTGAGCTGCGGCGAATCGAACAACGAGTCGAGTGTGTTGATCGGCGTGGCGGGGATCTCCAGTTCCGCGAACAGCGCGAGCCATTCGGCGGTGGTGCGCTCCCGCATCGTCTGGGCGACCAGCCCGTACACGACATCGATCTGTTTGGCGCGCATCTGCAGTGTGGTGTATTCGTCGGAGTTCCACGACGGTCGCACCGCCTCGGTGAAAGCCCGCCAGTGCTTGTCGTTGTAGATCAGCGCGGCGATGTAACCGTCCTTCGTCTGATACGGACGCCGGTTCGGCGCGACCGTCCGCGGATATACGGCCGGCCCGAGCGGCGGGTCGAACATGGCGCCGTTCGCGTGCTCGACGAGCATGAACGACGCCATGGTCTCGAACATGCTGACCTCGACCTCCTGTCCCTCGCCGGTGCGTTCGCGGTGGAACAGCGCCATCATGGTCGCGTATAGCGCGGTGAGGCCGGTGACCTTGTCGGCCATGATCGTTGCGACGTAGGTGGCGTCGCCGGTGAGTTGCTTCTGTACCGCGGGCAGACCGCACTCGGCCTGGATGGTGTCGTCGTAGGCGGGCCGGTCGGCATCCGGGCCGCGCCTGCTGTAGCCGTAGCAGTTGGTGTAGATGATCCGCGGGTTGATGGCCGCGACCGACTCGTAGTCGAATCCGAGCTTGGCGATCGCCTTCGCCCGCATCGAATGGACGAACACGTCGGCCGTCTCGATGAGTGCACGCAGTGCCGCAATCCCGTGGTCGGACCGCAGATCGAGGACGACGCTGCGCTTTCCGCGGTTGACGTTGACGAACACGCCGTTCATCCCCGGCGACGGACCGGGTGCGACGAAGCGGGTGATGTCCCCCTCGGGCGGCTCGACCTTGATGACGTCGGCGCCCATGTCGGCCATGATCTGCGTGCAGTACGGCCCCATCACCACTGCGGTGAGGTCGACGACCCGGACCCCGGCGAGCGGGCCGGCGGAGCTAGCCATGGACGGCCCCCTGCTGCTGGACAGCCATCGCGAAGCTGTACCGGATGTGGTCGGTGTGCCCGTCGGGGACGGGCGGGAACACCACCGGCTGCGAGAGGTCACGGATACCGTCGAGCTGAGCTTCGACGTCCTCGACCGACCAGGACGGCCGGTACACCCCCGGGCTCTCGGCGATGGCGGCGCGGGCGATCCGGCCGGCCAGCGCGATGTAGATCTCGCCGGTGACAGAACAGCTTTCGTGCGCGAGCCAGCCCACCGCGGGCGCCACCAGTTCGGGTCCCATCGGCGGGTAGGCCGACGTGTCGATGCCCTCGGCCATCCGGGTGACGGCGGCGGGCACGATGACGTTGCTCGTCACGCCGTGCGCCGCGCCTTCGATCGCCGCGACGTTCGACAGTCCGATCACGCCCGCCTTGGCGACCGCATAGTTGACGACGTCGTGGTTGCCGTAGAGCCCGCCGATCGACGAGGTGAGCACGATGCGCCCGTAGCCGGCGTCGCACATCACCGGAAAGGCCTCGCGGACAACGTGGAACGCACCGCGCAGGTGCACGTCGACGACGGCCTCGAAGTCGGCGTAGCTGATGTCGCGCAGCGAGCCGCGCCGCACGTTGCCCGCGTTGTGCACCACCACGTCGAGGCGGCCGAACGCGTCGAGCGCGGCGCCGACGATGGCCCGCCCGCCCTCGGGCGTGGTGACCGAATCGGTACTGGCGACGGCCTGTCCGCCCGCGGCGACGATCTCCCGCACCACGTCGTGGGCCGGGCCCTCGTCCCCGCCCTCACCGGTGAGGCTGCCGCCGAGGTCGTTGACCACGACCTTCGCCCCGCGGGAGGCCAGCAGCAGCGCGTAGGCCCGCCCGAGGCCGCGGCCCCCGCCGGTGACGACGGCCACCCGGCCGTCGAATTTCAGGTCACCCATGTCAGGCGAACGACTCCTCACCGGCGAGCTTGGTGCGCTGCAGCAGCCGGCCCGACGCCGCGTCGTACGGCGTCGCGCGGTGCATGGTGCCGGTGTTGTCCCAGATCACCAGGTCGCCGACCGACCACGTGTGCCGGTAGACGAACTGCGGCTGGGTGGCCCACTCCCGCAGGCGGACAAGCAGTTCGATGCTCTTCGCGCGGTCCATGCCGACGACGTGGCCGGCCGTGCAGCCCAGCACCAGCGACTTGCGGCCCGAGCGGTGCCGCCACACGAGCGGCAGTTCGCGCTCGCCGATCGCCATCATCTGCTGCAGGATCTCCAGCGACGGCTCGGGCTCGTAGTAGAGCAGTGTCGTCCAGGTCGAGTGGACCACCCGCAGTTCCTCGTACGCCGCCTTGTCCTCGTCGGGCAGGTCGTCGTAGGCGGCGTAGGTGTTGCAGAACTCGGTGTCGCCCTCGCCCTCGTTGCCCAGTGCCTTGCTCGACAGCAGTGAGGCCAGAATCGGCACCTCGTTCATCGTGCCGTCGAGGTGCCAGTACAGCGACCCCTTGAGGTAGTCGGCCTGCTTGTTCACGGTCTTGTCGAGCGTGACGTTGTAGAGCTTCTCGCCCTTGCGCTCGGTGGCCAGCGTGCCGAGCGTCTCGGTGAACGCCACCTGTTCGTCGTCGGTGAAACCGATCTCCGGGAACACCAGCACGCCGCGCTGCTCGAGCAGATCCCGCAGGGTGGCGGCATGCGCTCCGGAGAGCAGCGTCGCCTTGTCGGCCCGGATCTCGGTGCCGATGCGCGGGTTGATCTCGCGGGCCTCGAGAGCCGCTGCAACCGCTGTCATTTGCTCAGCTCCAGACCGTCGAGATCACCCTTGCCGCGCCATTCCGCAATCAGTTCGTCGAACGCGTAGAACCCGGGTGAATAGAAGTCGCCGAGGAACGACCCGTTGCGTTCCGCGCCGCCTCGCCCCTCGTTGTTGTAATAGCCGGGCGTGCAGGACAACTCGAATGCGGAGTTGTCGATCGACAACTCGCGGACCGTCTGCACCCAGCTGTCCTGCGCCTCTTGGGTGGGTTCGACTCGGGTGGCACCCCTGTTCTGCGCCTCCGCGATGATGTACGCGATGTGCTGAGCCTGCTGTTCGAACATCGCCGTGGTGTTCGCCGACACGCCGCCCTGGATGAACCCCATGAAGAACTGGTTGGGGAACCCGCGGCTGGTCATGCCGTGCAGTGTCTTGTAGTCGTTCTGCCAGTAGTCGAACAGCGACAGCCCGTCGCGGCCGACGATGCTGTCGATCGCGAACCGGCGGCTGATCTCGGTGGAGATCTCGAAGCCACTCGCGAAGATCACGCAGTCCACCTCGTACTCGACACCGTTGGCGACGATCCCCTTCTCGGTCAGCTTCTCCACGCCCTTGGACTCCGACACGTCGACGAGCGTCACGTTCGGACGGTTGAACGAGGTGAGATAGTGCTCGCTGGAAGACGGCCGCTTGCACATGAACCGGTAGTACGGCTTGAGCGACTCCGCGGTGGCGGGATCCTCGACGATCGCATCGACACGGCGACGCAACCGCTCCATTATCTTGTAGTCCTCCTCCTCCCGGAACGCCATGATCTGCTCGATGGTGACCGAGGCCGGGTCGTCCAGGCCTGCGATCCGGGCGGTCAGGTTGCGGCCGAGCTCGGTCCAGAAGTCGCAGATCAGATCGGGTTCACCAAACACCACACCGACGAACGGCGACCAGTTGTGGAAGTTGCGCTTGCGCGCTTCCTGCCACCCCGGTTCGAGGGAGGCGGCCCAGGCGGGGTCGGTGGACGGATTGGAGCGCTCGTCGACCGAGGACGGCGTGCGCTGGAAGACGAACAGCTCCTGCGCATCGCGACCCAGGTGCGGCACCAACTGGATGCCGGTCGCCCCGGTGCCGACGAGGGCGACGCGCTTGTCCGCCAGTTTGTGCAGGCCGCCGTCGGCGTCACCGCCGGTGTAGTCGTAATCCCAGCGGGCCGAATGGAACACGTGTCCGGTGAAGTCCTTGATGCCGGGGATACCGGGGAACTTCGGTCGGTTGTAGGAGCCCTGGGCCATCACGACGAACCGGGCGCGCAGGTCGTCACCCCGGTCGGTGACGATCTGCCAACGCTGCGACTCTTCGTCCCAGCTCAGTTCGCGCACCTGGGTGGAGAACAGCGCACCGTCGTACAGGCCGAAGTGCTTTCCGATGTTGCGGCAGTGCTGGAAGATCTCGGCCCCGTCGGCGAACTTCTTCGACGGCATGAAACCGAGTTCTTCGAGCAGCGGGACGTAGCAGTACGCGTCGTTGTCACACTGGATGCCGGGGAACCGATTCCAGTACCAGACGCCGCCGAAATCGCCTGCCATCTCGATGACCCGGATGCCGCCGACGCCGGCCTTCTTCAGATACGCCCCCGCCAGCAGTCCGGCGATGCCGCCACCCAGGACGACGACGTCGACGTCCTCGGTGATCGCGTCCCGCTCGGTCACCGTGGTGTACGGGTCGACCTCGTAGAACCCGGCGTAGTCACCTTCGAGTTCCAGGTACTGGTCGGCGCCCTCGGGCCGCAGCCGCTTGGCCCGCTCGGCGGCGTACCTCTCCCGGATCGCGGGGATGTCGATGTCGGTCGGGACGTCGGTGGGTCCGCACGAGTTCTCGGTGGTCGTCATGCCTCTCCTTCTTCCGTGATTTCGGCGTGATGTCGTTCGGTGAGCGATCGAAAGCGCGCCGAAATCACAATTCGCGGGGTTCGCCGGTGCCCATGTACTGCGACAGTTGGTGGTGCAGGTTGACCGTGCTGCGCTCGCGGTACGGGTTGGGCTTCGTGCCGGGGAAACCGGCCGACTTCATGCCCTGCTGCACCGCGGCCATGTTCGAGAAGTCCTGCGGCAGGACCGACAGCCAGTTCGGGTCGCCCACCGGCGTGTAGACCCATTCGGTCTGCGGCTCTTCGCCCTTCGGGTACAGCTCGAAGACGGCGACCTCGAAGATGCACTTGTCCGGGTTGTAGCTCGGGTCCGGCCGGGCGCTGTAGCACAGCGCGCTGGTGAGGCCCTGGCCGATCTGGAAGTTCGGGAACAGCTGCCAGGCGGTGCCGCTCTGGCCGAGGATGTCGGGCGGGATCACCGGCCAGATGACGCCGCGCGCCTCGTCGTCCCGGCGCGCCGAGGCCAGCCAGTGCTGGAGCACCTTGTCGGCAGGAGTGCCCTCGGGGAGTTCGTCGACCAGCCGCTTGGCGGCGTTGACCAGTGTCTCGGTGGTGGTCGCGTTGGTCTGCTCCCAGGTGTACATCTGCATCTCGGCCGTGGACACGCGCGGGTCGTCGCCGGTGCCGAGCCGGATCTTGGACTTGGTCTCGTCCATACCTTTCGGCGCGTCGTAGCCGATGTTGCTATGCCGGCCCTGCGCCTTGGCCCAACCCTTGAACTCGCCGAACTTGTTGAACTCCGGGTGCGTGGTGAACACGTGATAGGTCTCGTTGAAGGCCTCCATCGCGACTTTCCAGTTGCAGTCGAAGTACAGCCACTTGCGCCACTTGTAGCGCATGTTCTCCAGGCCGAACGGATCGAGGATCTTCGCCGCCGGGAAGAGGTAGTCGGCCAGCGGTTCGCAGTCGGGGTCCATGTTGACGAACAGCCAGCCGCCCCAGGTGTCGACCTGCACCGGCGCCAGATGGGTGTTGCGCGGGTTCAGCGCGCCCTTCCAGTCGTCCTGCTCCCTGATGTGGGTGCAGGTGCCGTCCAATCCGTATGTCCAGCCGTGGAATCCGCAGACGAACGACTTGCGCGCCCGGCCCACGGCGTTCTTCGCGCCTTCCGGCCGGTCGACGAGCATGCGGCCGCGGTGCATGCAGACGTTGTGGTGCGCCGCGAATTCGTTGTCACCGGTGCGGACCACGATGATCGAGTCGTCGAGGATGTCGTAGGTGAGGTGGCTGCCCACCTCGGGGATCTCCTCGACCCGGCCGACCTGCTGCCAGACCTTGCGCCACAGCCTGTCCCGCTCGGCGCGGGCATACTCCTCCGAGATGTACGCCTCGACCGGGATGGTCGTGGGCTCCGAGAGCTCCTCCACGGGTGCGGGTTCCGGGACGGTCTTCTCCGTATCGGCCTTCATGTCGGTCATCTACATCCCCTTCATAGCCGGCTGATGGTGCTGCGGAAGGATTCGTCTTTCAGGAACAGCGAGGTGTTGTCCGCGGCGAGGTGGCTCCACTTGAGGTCAAGGCCACCGTCGACCAGCAGCGTCTGGCCGGTGACGTAGCCGGCCAGGTCGGAGAGCAGGAACAGGATGGCGCCTGCCTGCTCACGCGGTGTGCCGCGGCGGCCCATCGCGATGGCCTGGCGGTCCCGCTCGGGGTCGGCGTCGACGTAGGTGGCCGATGCCGCGGTCTCGGTGACACCGGGGGCGACGGCGTTCACGCGGATGCCGTCGAGTGCGAGCTCGACGGCCATCGTCCTCGTCATCGCCACCACCGCCGCCTTGGCGGTGCCGTAGGCGATGTGGAACGGCGCGGTGTTCATGCCGCTGATCGACGACACCGACACGATCGACCCGGGGTCGCCCTGCGACCGGAGTTCGACGGCGACCGCCTGGCTCATGAAGAACGCAGTCTCGAGGTTGGCGGCGAACAGCGCCCGCCAGTCGTCACGGGTGACGCGGGTCGAGGGCATCCAAGTCGCGGGCGCCGCCCCGCCGGCGATGTTGACCAGACCGTGCAGCCGGGCACCGGTGCGGCCGGCCGTGCTGCGCACCGCCTCCAGCACCGCGGCGACACCCTCGTCGGTGGACGCGTCGGCGGCCACGGTGACCACCGGCAGCCCCTTGTCGGCGAGCGGGCCGACGTGCTGGTCGAGGTTGTCCTGCCTGCGGCTGACGGCGACGACGGTCGCACCCGCCGCGGCGGCCAGCTCGGTGACGGTGGTGCCGATACCGCCGCCACCGGCGCCCGACACGACCACGATGCGGCCGTCGAGGTTGAGGAGGTCATCCATGTCCGGTACCTAATTGTCCGGACAAACAATGGTGCTCTGCATATTGCAGAACACTATTCCGCAGCCGTTATCCGGCCGTCAAGGGACTCCATTGCTTCCGCGATCGCTATTGTCTGGACTAAGCCTGCTTGCTAACGTCCGGTTTCATGACTCCGCCCCCCACCGCGGCGCCGACGCCTGCCGCCAGGTACACCGCCGCGAATCCGGCCACGGCCGACGGCTGGCGGCTGACGCGCCTCACCCCGCCCAGCCGGCTGTTCGGCGCCAACGGCCTGCGCACCGGGCCCGACGGGCGGATGTACATCGCGCAGGTGACCGGCAGCCAGATCAGCGCCCTGGACATCGCGACCGGGGTGATGGAGACGATCAGCGCCAAGGGCAGCGACATCGTCGCGCCCGACGATCTGGCCTTCGATGCGGACGGCAACCTGTACGCCACCGAGTACATGGACGGCCGGGTGAGCGTGCGCGACCCTTCGGGCCGGACCAGGGTGCTGCGCGACGACGTGCCCGCCGCCAACGGCATCACCACCCATCGGGGCAGGCTCTTCGTCAACGAGTGCCGCGACGGCGGCCGGCTGTTGGAGCTCGACCTCTCCGGCGGCGAACCGCGCGTCCTGGCGGACAACCTGCCCTCGCCCAATGCGATGGAGGTCGGCCCCGACGGGCTGCTCTACTACCCCGTCATGACCGCCAACGAGATCTGGCGCATCGACCCCGACGGCGGTGAACCGCAGCGCGTCGCCGCGGACCTCGGCGTGCCCGATTCGGTGAAGTTCGATGCCGAAGGATTCATCGTCTCCACCCAGGTGGCCTCCGGCCAGGTGCTGCGCATCGACCCCCGCTCGGGCGCGCAGACGGTGCTCGCCCAGCTCAATCCCGGCCTCGACAACCTGACCATCGTCGACGGGCGGCTGTTCGCCTCCAACTTCACCGGCGAGATCGCCGAGGTGCTCGGCGGCGGTGAGACCCGAACGTTGCTGCCCGGCGGCCTGAACTGGCCGCACGATCTCGCGGTGGGCGCCGACGGCAGACTGCACATCGCCGACGGCACCTACTTCTACGCGCTACAGCCCGACGGGTCGCTCGAAGCGGTCGCGATGCTGTTCACCCCCGGCTATCCCGGATACCTGCGCGGCCTGACCAGCACCGCGGACGGCGACTTCCTCTGCACCACCTCGCTCGGCCAGGTCGGCCGGTACCGCCCCGGCGGCGAAACCGACTACCTCGCGACGGGTTTCGACCAGCTCTACGGCATCGCCGTCGGGTTCGACGGCACGATCGTGTTCGCGGAGCTCGGCGCCGGACGGGTGCACTCGCTGCGCGCGGGCGAGGGCGCGGTGCTGGCCGACGGCCTCGCGGAGCCGACCGGGGTGGCGATCGGCATCGACGGCGCTCCGCTGGTGGCCGAGTCCGCCGCGGGCCGGGTGGTCCGGCTGACCGGTTCCGGCGCCGAGACCGTGATCGACGGATTGCAGACGCCGCAGGGCATCACCGTCGAGGGCGGTTCGCTGTTCGTCGTCGACGCCGGCGCCAAGGAGGTGGTCGCCGTCGACCTCACCTCCGGTGCGCGCAGCGTCATTGCCTCCGGCCTGCCGATCGGTGCGCCGCCCGGTGTGACGCCCAAGCCGCTGCGGGGAATCCAGCCGTTCTCGGGTCCACAGGGGCCGTTCGCCGGCATCACCGGTGGCGCGGACGGCACGTTGTTCGTAGCGGCCGACGGCGACGGCAGCGTGCTGGCGTTGCGCCGCGCATGACGATCACCACAGAGCACCGCTACCTGCAGGTGGCGCGGGCGCTGCGGAAGGAGATCGTCGACGGGGTGTACCCCGTGGGTTCGCAGCTGCCCACCGAACACGAACTGTGCGAACGGTTCGCGGTGAGCCGCTACACCGTGCGCGAGGCACTACGCCGGTTGCGCGAGGACAACCTCGTCACCTCGCGGCCACGCGCGGGCACCCTGGTGGTGCCTCGCCCCGAGGCGAGTTCGTATGCCCAGGACGTGATGTCGATCAACGATCTGCTCGCGTTCGCCGCGGGCGCGCAGTTCGCCGTGGAGTCGACCGCGATGGTGACCATCGACGCAGGCCTCGCCGAGCGGACCGGTCTGGACATCGGAACGCAGTGGCTGGCCGTGCGGGGGTATCGCCAGGCCGACGGCACCGCCGCGCCGATCTGCCGCACCGAGTACTACATCAACCGGACGTTCGCCGCGGTGGGCCGCCTGCTGGCACGCCACTCCGGGCCGATCTTCCCGCTGATCGAGGACCTGTTCGGGGTGAGCATCGTCGAGGTGCACCAGGAAATCGCCGCCGTGGTGCTGACCCCGGAACTGGCCGACCGGTTGCGCGTCGCCGCGGGTAGTGCGGCGCTGGAGATGCAGCGCACCTACACCACCTCCGACGGGGAGATCGCCCAGGTCACCGTGAACACCCACCCGTCGGCCAGGTTCCGGCACGCGATGACGATGCGCCGGGTCAAGGGTCTGGTCGAGCCGTGAGGGTCGCCGTCGACGAGCGACGCGCGGCCGACGCCTACGACCGCGGGCTGTGGGTGCGCACCACGCTGGCCGACGCACTGCGCGCCGCCGCGCGCGACACCCCGGACCGGGTCGTGCTGGTGGACGGCGACGTCGAGGTGGACTGCGCGACACTGCACACGCAGGCGTCGAATCTGGCTCACGCCATGGCAGCCCGGATGCCCGCAGGCAGCGTGGTGTCGTTCACCCTGCCGAACTGGCACGAGGCGGCGGTGGTCTACCTCGCCGCGACGCTGGCCGGCATGGTGGTGAACCCGATCCTGCCCTCACTCCGCGACCACGAACTGCAGTTCATCCTCGGCGACGCGAACACCCGGATGATGTTCGTACCGCAGCGGTTCGGCACGCACGACTACGCCGCCATGCTCACCCGGGTCACCGCCGCCATGGCCGATCCGCCCGAGGTGGTGGTGCTGCGCGACGACCCCGGCCCGCACACCGCGTACGCGGCACTGTTCGACTCGCCGCCGGTGGTCCTGACCGATCCCGACCCCGACGACGTGCGCATGATCATGTACACCTCGGGCACCACCGGCCGCCCCAAAGGCGTTCTACACAGCCACAACTCGATCCACGCGCTGATCCGCCAGCTCGGCGAGCACTGGCTGGTGGAGCCCGGTGACCGGTTCCTGGTGCCGTCCCCGATCGCGCACATCGGCGGCTCGATCTACGCCTTCGAGTGCCCGCTGCTGCTCGGCACCACCGCGGTGCTGATGGAGCGGTGGGAACCCACGGCCGCCGTCGCACTGATGACCGCGCAGCGGTGCACCCACATGGCGGGCGCGACGCCGTTCCTCGAGGGACTGCTGGCCGCGGCCGGGCAGGCCGGCACCCGACTCCCCGACCTGAAGGTGTTCATCTGCGGCGGCGCCTCGGTGTCACCGTCCCTGATCCGTCGTGCTGCCGGCTCTTTCGAGCACGCGGTGGTGACCCGGGTGTACGGTTCGACCGAGGTGCCCGTGACCACCGTCGGCGTGCCCGACGCCCGCGACGTCGACCACGCGGCCGACACCGACGGCCGCGCCGGGATCGCCGACATCCGGCTCGCCGATCACCCCGCGGCGCCCGAGGGCTCCGGTGAGATCCACGCCCGCGGACCGCAGATGCTGGTCGGCTACCTGCATCCCGACGACGCGGCCGGTTGCTTCGACGCCGACGGCTACTTCGCCACCGGCGACCTGGGCGCATGGGTGGACGACGACCACCTCGTCGTGACCGGGCGCGCCAAGGACATCGTCATCCGCAACGGCGAGAACATCTCACCCAAAGAGGTCGAGGACCTGCTCACCGGTCACCCGGGTATCGCCGAGGTCGCGGTCGTCGGCCTGCCCGACGCCCGCACCGGCGAACGGGCGTGCGCGGTGATCGTGGCCGCCGGTCACGAAGCCCCCGACGTCGAGAGCCTGCGCGACTTCCTGCTGGGCCGGGGCGTCGCCAAGTTCAAGGTGCCCGAGCAGGTGGCGATCTGGGACGCGCTGCCCAAGAACGACGCAGGCAAGGTGTTGAAGCATCGGATCCGCGCGGCACTGGACGCCGCGGAAGTCAGGTAGGTAGCAATGCAAGAGGACACCGGACGCAAGGTGGCCATCGTCACGGGTGCCAGCAGTGGCATCGGATTCGGTTGCGCGACAGCGCTCGCCGAAGCGGGGACGGCGGTGCTGGGCACCGGCCGCGACCCGGAGCGGCTGGCCGAACTCGAGCGGGCGATCGGCGACCCCGATCTGGTCGCCACCCTCGCCGTCGACCTCACCGCCGACGACGGACCGAGGCGGATCGTCGACGCCGCGGTGCAGCGGTGGGGCCGGATCGACTATCTGATCAACAACGCCGGCGTCGGCAGCCCGAAGCCGTTGCACGAGACCGACGACGAGAGCCTGGACTACTTCCTCGGCCTCATGCTGCGGGCGCCGTTCCGACTGGCCCGCGACGTCATCCCGCACATGCGGTCCGGGTCGGCGATCATCAACGTCACCTCGACCTTCGCAGTCGTAGGCGGCCTGCGCGGCGGCGCGTACTCGGCGGCCAAGGGCGGACTGACCGCGCTGACCACTCACATCGCCTGTCAGTACGGGCCGCAGGGGATCCGGTGCAACGCGGTGGCGCCCGGGGTGACGCTCACCCCGATGGTGGCGCACCGACTCGAGGACGAGCGGTTCCGCAAGATCAACACCGAGATGACGCCGTACCCGCGGCTGGGCACCGTCGCCGATCTGGCGTCCACGGTGGTGTTCCTGTGTTCTGAGGGTGGCAGTTTCATCAACGGGCAGACGATCGCCGTCGACGGCGGGTGGAGTTCGACCAAGTACCTGTCGGACTTCGCGCTGTCCTCGGAATGGGTGGCACGTTGAGGCGGCCCTGCGCATGACCAACCTCTTCTCCATGCTCGACCAGGCCGCGTCGCGCTTCGGTGACCGCGGCGCGGTGTTCCTCGGCGAGCAGCAGCTGTGGACGTGGGGGGAACTGCGCGAGCGGGTGCTGCGACTGGCCGCGTCACTGCGCCCTCTCGGTCCCGGCGCCCGCATCGCGGTCGCCAGCGAGAACCGCCCGGAGATCGTGGAACTCATGTTCGCCGCCTGGGCCGCCGAGAGCGTCGTGGTGCCGATCAACTTCAAACTGCACCCGTTGGAGATGGCGCAGATCCTCGACGACGCCGACGTCGCACAGGTTTTCGCGTCGCCCAAGATCGCGGAAGGGCTGACAGGCACGACCGTCCGTCCGGTGGAGGTGATAGCCGGCGACGAGTACGCCGCCCGGCTCCGCACGGCCCCCGGCGAGGTCCCGACCGATACCGACCCCGAGACGCTGGCATGGCTGTTCTACACCAGCGGCACCACCGGCCGGTCCAAGGGCGCGATGCTCTCGCACCGCAACCTGACCGCGATGGCGGTGTCCCATCTCGCCGACTTCGACTCCCCCGACCACGATTGCGCGCTGGTGCACGGCGCGCCGATGTCGCACGGCTCGGGGCTCTACATCGCGCCGTACGTGCTGCGCGGCGCCCGGCAGGTGGTGCCGGTGTCCGCGGCGTTCGAACCCGACGAGTTCCTCGATCTCTGCGAGCACCATCCGGGCTGCAGTGCGTTCCTGGCTCCGACGATGGTGCAGCGGCTGGTGCAGACCGGGCGGCCACGGCCGGCGAACCTGCGCACCGTGGTCTACGGCGGCGGCCCGATGTACGTCGACAGCCTGAAGAAGGCGATGGCGGCGTTCGGGCCGATCTTCACCCAGCTCTACGGACAGGGCGAGGCGCCGATGACGATCACGGGTCTGCGCCGGGCCGACCATCTCGACTCCGACGACGCGGTGCTCGGCTCGGTGGGCTACGCCCGCTCGGGGGTGGACGTCGCGGTGCTGCGGGAGGACGGCACCCCGGCAGCCGCCGACGAGATCGGCGAGATCGTCTGCCGCGGCGACGTCGTGATGTCGGGGTACTGGCGCAACCCGACGGCGACGGCGGCGACGCTGCAGCGGGGCTGGCTGCACACCGGCGACATGGGGTCGTTCGACGGCCGCGGCTTCCTCACTCTGCGGGACCGGTCCAAGGACGTGGTGATCAGCGGCGGCAGCAACATCTATCCGCGGGAGGTCGAGGAGGTGCTCATCGAGCACCCCGGCGTGACCGAGGCGTGCGTGGTCGGTGCGCCCGACCCGGAGTGGGGTGAGGTGGTGGTGGCGTTCATCGTGGGCACCGCGGGCGCCTCCGAGCTGGACGCCCACCTGCTCGAGCGGATCGCGCGGTTCAAGCGGCCCAAGCGCTACGAGTTCGTCGACGAACTGCCGAAGAACAGCTACGGCAAGGTGCTCAAGCGGGAGCTGCGCGCGCAGCTGGCGTGAATCACGGCCACCGCACGTTCGGCGATGCGGGCGATCGGGTATGCCATCAGGATGCGCATCGTCGTCGCGGGCGGCCACGGAAAGATCGCCCTGCTACTGGAGAAACTGCTGTCCGAACGCGGCGACTCGGTCGCCGGGCTGATCCGCAACCCCGATCACACCGCCGACCTGCAGGCCGCAGGGGCCGAGGCGATCGTGCTGGATCTGGAGAAGGCCACCCTCGACGAGGTCACCGCCCAGCTGCGGGGCGCTGACGCGGTGGTGTTCGCGGCGGGCGCAGGCCCGGGCAGCGGTGCGGCGCGCAAGGAGACCGTCGACCGCGACGCCGCGATCCTGCTTGCCGACGCCGCCGAGGCGGCGGGCGTGCGCCGGTACCTGATGGTCTCGGCGATGGGCGCGAATCCTGCAGCGGCCGACGACGCCGCCGACGACGAGGTGTTCGTCGCCTATCTGCGCGCCAAGGGCGCCGCCGACGAGAACATCGCCGCCCGCGGCGCCCTCGACACGACGATCGTGCGGCCGGGGATGCTGACCGACGACCCGGGCACCGGGCAGGTGCGGATCGCCGAATCCACCGGGCGCGGCAGCATTCCGCGCGCCGATGTCGCGGCCGTGCTCGTCGCGGCGCTCGACACCGGTGGCAGTAGGACCTTCGAGTTGATCTCCGGCGACACCCCGATCGACGAGGCGCTGGCTTAGCGGACGGTCACGCCCGCCTCGCCGCGGATGAACGCGTCGACACCCGCGCGTTCCTTGGGACCCCAGGTCTCCCTGGTGGCCATCACACCGCCGAGTCCGACCAGTCCTACGGTCACGTAGAACAACGCGGGGCCGATCCAGCCCAGCCCGTCGGCGAGCAGCACCGCGAGGAACGGGGCGAAGCCGGCGATGGACGCGGCCACCTGGTAGCCGATCGACGCGCCGGACGTCCGCGTCCTGGTGGCGAACAGCTCGGCGAACCACGCGGCCTGCGTTCCGGTCAGCACGGCGTGGATGAGGCCGATGCCGATGATGAACACCACCGCGATCAGGAACGGTTGACCGGTGTTGGCCAACAGGTACATCGGGATGCCGAACGCCACCGCGAGCAGACAGCCGACGAGATAGACACGTCGGCGGCCGATGCGGTCGGTCAGATTCCCGGCGAACAACGTCGTGCCGACGGCGATCACGCTGGCGATGACGACGCCGGTCAGTGCGGGGGTGCGGTCGGCCGGGTCGCGCTGGGCGATGTAGCTGAGCAGGTACGTCGCCGTCAGGTAGTAGGCGCAGGACTCGACCACGCGCAGCGCGATCACGCGCAGGATGTTCCGCCAGTCCTCTTTGATCACCGTGAGGAACGGGTTGCGCACCACCTCGCCGAGGGCCTTGGTGGCCACGAACTCCGGCGACTCGCTCAGCCGCATCCGGACGAACAGCCCGACCGCGATCAGGATCGCGCTGGCCAGGAACGGGATTCGCCACGCCCAGTCGCTGTCGAGGGAGGCGCTGGCCAGGAATGCGATGTTGGCCAGTGCGATACCGAGCGGGTTACCCGCCTGCGGGATGGCGGCGAATCGGCCGCGGTGCCGCCACGGCGCGTGCTCGTAGGCCATCAGCACCGCGCCGCCCCACTCCGCGCCGAAGGCCAGCCCCTGGATCATCCGGATCGCCACCAGCAGCACCGGGGCCAGCACACCCACCTGGGCGTAGGTCGGCAGCAGCCCGATCAGCACCGTGGCGATGCCCATGATGAGCAGGGCGCCGACGAGGACGGGCTTGCGGCCGTACCGGTCGCCGAGGAAGCCGCCGACCGAACCGCCGATGGGCCGCATCAGGAAGCCGACGCCCAGCGTGGCGAAGGACAGCAGGGTCCCGGTCACGGGGTCGGACTCCGGGAAGAACACGTCGCCGAAGTACAGCGCCGACGCGGTGCCGTAGGCGACGAAGTCGTAGTTCTCCACGCAGGTGCCCGCGGCTGCGCCGAACGCGGTCTTCAGCTTCCCCGGTGATCCGTGTTCGGCTTGCCTGCGGGTGGTGTCGATGTCGGTGGTCATTGCCGATCTCCTTTGATGGGCGGGGCGGACGTCAGAGGCCTGCGGCGAGCTCGCGCGCCGACTGCTTCTCGAGGTCGTGCAGTTTCCCGACTCGGCGCACGGTGTCCTCGTCGTCGTCGAAGCGGGCGGCGAGGAACGCCTCGAGCACCTCGCCCGCGGTGGCGCGGCCGATCACCCACGCCCCCATGGCGATCGCGTTGGCGTCGTCGTGTTCGACACTCTGGTGCGCGGAGTACACGTCGTGGCCGAGTGCGCACCTGATCCCGGCGATCTTGTTGGCCGCCATCACCGCACCCGCACCCGTTCCGCACACCAGCACGGCGCGGTCGGCGTCGCCCTTCCTGACCGCGTCGCACGTCGCGAACGTGACGTCGGGGAAGTCGACCGGTTCGTCGCTCGGCGCGCCGCGGTCGATGACCTCGTGGCCGAGTCCTTCGAGCACCTCGCGCACATGGGCCTTGAGCGGATATCCGGCGTGGTCGTTGCCGAGTGCGATTCTCATGAACGTTCCTTCGTTGCGGCAGTGTCGGTTTCGAGTTCGTCGTCGGTTTCGAGTTCATCGCGGTATGGGATGGAGTCGATGGCGCCTGGCCGGGTGACCGAGACCGCGGCCGCGCGCACCGCGTACCCGATGGCGGCGGTGAGGTCGTCGGGGTCGACGGTGAGCCGGGCAGCCAGGTACCCGATGAACGTGTCACCGGCCGCGGTGGAGTCGACCGCGGCGACCGCCGGTGACGGCACGTGTGCCACCCCGTCGTCGCTCCAGACGAAGGCGCCCGCGCTGCCCGCCGTGCACACGACACCCGCGCCCGACGCCGCCACCACCGCCGCCATGTCGTCCTCGACGCCGCCGAGGGTGTCGTCGCCGCGCATCCGCTGCGCGATGTCGGCGAGTTCGTGTTCGTTGACCACCAGGAGATCGGCGAGATCGAGGAGGTTCTCGACGGCCGAGGGCACCGGTGCGGCGTTGACCACCACGGTCGCACCGGCATCGCGTGCGGTGCGGGCGGCGTGCGCCACGATCGGCATCGGCGTCTCCAGTTGCAGCAGAAGGTGATCACCGATGCCGATGCCGGCCAGCCCGGCCGACACCGCATCCCTCGACAGCGTGCTGTTGGCGCCGGGCGACACGACGATCGTGTTCTCGCCCGCGTCGTCGACGGTGATCAGTGCGCGGCCCGTCGGTATGCCCGCGACGGTGTGCAGGTGGTGGGTGTCGACGGATTCGCCCGAGAGTGCCGTCCGGATCACGTCGCCGTCGGCGTCCTCGCCGACGACCCCGACGATGCGGGTGGCGGCGCCGGCCCTGGCGGCGGCAACGGCCTGGTTCGCCCCCTTGCCGCCGGCACCGACGGTGACGGTGGAGCCGAGCACGGTCTCCCCCGCCGCCGGGATGCGGGCGACCTGCACCCGGTGGTCGGCGTTGAGGCTGCCGACGACGAACACCCGCCGCTCAGCCATGAGGCGCTCCCACTGAACGGTCGACGAACTTCGTCGGCAGGACGACGGACTCGGGTGTGCCGCCGCCGATGACCTCGAGCAGCAGCGTCACCGCATGCCGGCCGATCGCGCCGGGGTCGTGGGCGATCACCGACATCGGCGGGTCCAGGAAGGGGAACCACTCCGTGTCATCGAAGGCGATCAGGTCGATGTCGGTGCCGATGGTCAGGCCGTGGCCGCGCAGCGCCGCGAGTGCGCCGACGGCCATCAGGTTGTCGGCGGCCAGCAGCGCGGTCGGCCGATTCGGATGAGCGAGCAGGCGTTCGGTGGCTTCGGTGCCGCTCGCTTCGCGGAAGTCGCCGAACGTGATCAGGTCGCCGTGCACCTCGAGGCCGTGCGCGGGCATGGCCTCGACGAAGGCGTCGTGGCGGTCCCGGCCCGTCGAGATGGACTGCGGGCCACCGATGAACGCGATCCTGGTGTGCCCGCGGGCGGCGAGGTGGGCGATCGCCTCGTCGAGGCCGGGCCTGCTGTCGGTGGTCACGCTCGGCACGTCGAGCCCGTCGACGGTGCGATCGGCGAACACGGTCGGCATGCCGCTGTCGATCAGCGTGTCGAGGCTGCCCGATCCGCGGCCCTGCGGGGTGATCACCACGCCGTCGACACGCTGGGTCAGGAACGTCTCGAGGTAGCGGTCCTGCTGGTCGACGTCCTCGTTCGCGTTGCCCAGCAGCGTGACGTAGTCGGCGTCGAGCGCGGCCTGTTCGGCGGCGTGGGCGACATCGGCGAAGAACGGGTTGCGCACGTCGGAGACCAGCAGGCCGATGGCGTGCGTGCGGGTCGACCGCAGGGAGCGTGCCTGGGCGTTGGGCCGGTATCCCAGTGCGGCGGCCGCTTCGGTGACCCGGGTGCGCGCGCCCGGCGACGTCGCGGGATGGCCGGAGAGCACCCGCGACACGGTGCCGAGCGAGACTCCTGCGCGCGCGGCCACGTCGCGGATCGTGACGCCGTTGCTCGCCAACAGTCAGCCCCTTCGCTGTGGAAACGTTTCCATGTGAACGTTTCCACGTAAGCTACGTCACACTTCGCGGGGCCGTCAAGGGTGGCCCCTTCGTGATTTCGGCGCGCTCGCGATCGCTGCGTGAACGAGAGCGCGCCGAAATCACCGGCCGCACTCCGGCGCGTCGCGCCACCGGCTGTGGTTACCTCGGAGGATGGCCTACCGGATCGACCCCGACGTCCTAGCCCGGGTGGCGAAGGAAGTGACCGGCACACCACTCGCAGGCGGCGAGTTGATCCGTCGCACAACGGAACTGCTCGCAGCGGAGTACCCGGACCTGATCGACACCGGCGGCGGACGCTGGGTGGCCAGCAGGGCGGGCGGCGTGCTGGGCAAGGTGCGGTTCCTGTACTTCAGCCCCAGCGAGTACATCGTGCTGTTCGGCTCCCCCACCGGCACCGTGGGGTTCTCCGGCCGCTACAAGCGGGTGGAGATCCACAAGTTCCTGATCGCCGGCCAGATCGACTCGTTCGACCTGGAGTCCGACGACCTGCTGCCTGCGACGCTGCGGGCCGGCGAGCACACCTGCCTGGAGAAGGGCCGCGTGCGGGGCCTGACGATCCACCCCGGCAGCTGGCACATCGAGTACGGCCGCGGCGCGGTGGTGACCACGCTGCCGTTCGCGATGGTGGACACCCTGCTGGTGTCACTGGAGGTCGAGTCGGTACGGCGCTCGGCCGTCGAGTTCGGCCGGCTGCTCAGGCGCCGGATGCGTCGCTGACGCTCCGCTCGCAGAATCGCAGCTGGTTGCCGAACGGGTCGGTCACGTCGACCGTCAGACCCCACGGCGCGCTCTCCAATCCCGGCTTGGCGAAGCGGTAGTCGCGGCCGGACAGCTCGGCATGGAATTCCCGGATGCCGTCCATCGGCAGGAAGACGACGCTCCCCGGGGTGCCGTCGCCGTGGTGCTCCGACAGGTGCAGGATCAGGTCGGAGCGGCTGATCTGGGCGTAGCGCGGGAAGTCGGGTCCGAACCGGTGCTCCCAGTCGGTCCCGAAACCCAGATAGCCGAGGTAGAACTCGTCGGCCCTGGCCTGGTCGAACACTCTGAGCACCGGGATGGCGCGGTCGAATCGCATCGGTTCAGGCCGGCGCGAAAACGGCTTTGAACCGGTTCAGCGATTCCTGGATGTCACTCCTGAGCGCGCCGGCGACCACCATGCCGATCGGGCCGAACAGAGCCGGTCCGCCCAGGTGCACGTCGAAGGTGACCGTCGAACCGCCGTCGGCGGCGGGCTTCACCTTGCCCACGAGCTTCACCTTCACCCCACCCTTGCCGTCGCCGTTGAGCGTCATCGCCTCCGGCGGCCGGTAGTGCACGATGGTCCAGTTCACCCGGTTGGGCATGCCCTTGACCTCGACGATCGAGTCGATGCGGGAGCCCTTCTCCAGGGTCTCGGGCAGCTTCGACCGCCACACCCGGTGGATGGTCAGCCACTCCTTATAGCGGGACAGATCCGAGGCGGCCGCCCATGCGTCCGCCGGCGACAGCGGGACATCGACGGAGACAGACAGTTTGGCCATACGTCAGGGGCGTGGCGGCACCGGCGGCGGCGGGACCGGCGGGTGGCCGGCCGGGCCGGGCCCGTGCGGGTTGTTCTTGTTGACGTAGTTGCGGGCAGCGCCCTGCGCCTTGTCGACCTTGTCGGCGTACTTACCCTTGGTCTTCTGATCGAAGAGGTTGGCGGCCTTGTCGATCGCGCCGCTCGCCTTGTCGGGGTTCTTCGACACCCAGTTCTTCACCTTGTCGAAAATAGCCATGCGACCAGCTTACCGGCCGCGCCACAGCCGCCGTCGCTCCCCGAGGACCGACCCCTGGACCCACCACAGCACCTCGATGACCAGCGCGCCGATCAGCCCGATGCCCAGCGCGGTCGCTGTGATCGCCGCGTTCGACGGGTCGAGGATGAACAGCTCCTGCGCCCACGGGATCGAGAAGATCACCACGTACGCCAGCGCGGAGACCGCCACCAGCGCCACCCGCCACCACTCGTAGGGCCGGGCCACCACCGCCAGCACCCACACCGCCCCCACCAGCAGAGTGATCAGCGCCGCAGTGGAGGCCTGCGTCTGCTCGGTCAGCGTGGAGTTCCTGCCCTGATAGGCGAGCAGATAGGAGACGAAGGTGGACGTCCCGACCACCAGGCCCGACGGCAGCGCGGCGGTCATCACCCGGCGGACGAACCCGGTGTGGGCGCGTTCGCTGTTGGGCGCCAGCGACAGCACGAACGCCGGTATGCCGATGGTGAACCACGCCGCGATGGTCACGTGGATGGGCTGGAACGGGAACAGCAGCGGATCGGTGTCGAACACCTCGGACGACAGGCCGGCCAGGCCGACCAGCACCGCCAGCAGCACCGAGTACACGGTCTTGGTGAGGAAGAGGTTCGACACCCGCTCGATGTTGCCGATCACCCGCCTGCCCTCGCCGACCACATAGGGCAGCGTCGCGAACCTGTTGTCCAGCAACACGATCTGCGCCACCGCCCGCGAGGCCGAGCTGCCCGATCCCATCGCCACGCCGATGTCGGCGTCCTTGAGCGCGAGCACGTCGTTGACCCCGTCACCGGTCATCGCGACGGTGTGGCCGCGCGACTGCAGCGCATGCACCATGGCCCGCTTCTGGTCCGGCCGCACCCGGCCGAAGGTGGTGTACTCCTCCAGCGTGTCGGCCAGCCGGTCGGGTTCGTCGGGCAACTGGCGTGCGTCCATCGTCTCGCCGGTCAGCCCCAGTGATCCCGCGACCGCACCCACCGACACCGCGTTGTCGCCGGAGATCACCTTGACCGAGACACGTTGCGAGGCGAAGTAGTCGAGGGTGTCGCGGGCGTCGGGCCGCACCCGCTGCTCGAGCACCACCAGCGCGACGGGCGTCACCGTGCCGGGCGCGGACGCGTCGTCCACCGCCACGTCACACGAGCCGACCAGCAGCACCCGCAGCCCCTGCGCGCCGATCTGCTCGGCCTGCGCCGCCGCCGGTGACGCGGGGTCCAGCAGCACGTCGGGTGCGCCGATCACCCAGTTGCCGTGCTCGCCGTAGGACGCGCCACTCCACTTGGTGGCCGATTTGAACGGCGCGGTCGCGGTCGCGGGCCAGCCCGGCGGCGTGGTGTACGCCTCGGCGATGGCGAGCATGCTGGCGTTGGGCCGGGCGTCGTCGGCGGCCAACTGCGCCAGCACATCTGCGACGTCGGCAGCCGACAGCCGTTGCGTGTCGGCCACCCGCATGCCGTTCTCGGTGAGGGTTCCGGTCTTGTCCGCACACACCACGTCGACTCGGGCCAGCCCCTCGATGGCGGGCAACTCGTTGACCAGACACTGACGGCGGCCGAGCCGGACGACGCCCACCGCGAATGCGATCGACGTCATCAGCACCAGGCCCTCGGGGACCATCGGCACCAGCGCGCCGACCATCCGCAGCACCGACTCGCGCCAGTCGGCGCCGGTGGTGAACAGCTGGGTGTAGATGATCAGCAGCCCGGCGGGAACCAGCAGATAGGTGATGAACTGCAGGATCTTGTTGATGCCGCTTCGCAGTTCGGACTTCACGAGTGTGAACCGGGTGGCCTCCTCGGCGAGCTTGGCCGCGTACGCTTCCCGACCCACCCTGGTGGCCCGGTAGGCCCCGCTGCCCGCCACCACGAAGCTGCCCGACATGACGTGGTCACCGACGTCCTTGGCGATCGGGTCAGCTTCGCCGGTGAGCATTGATTCGTCGACCTCGAGGTTGAGCTCCTCGATGACGTCGCCGTCGACCACGATCTGATCGCCCGGCCCGAGCTCGATCACGTCGTCGAGCACCACCTGATTGGGCAGCACCGCGACCGGGCCGGACTGTCTGCGCACCAAGGGTTTCGCCTGACCCACGATGGCGAGCTCGTCGAGAGTCTTCTTGGCCCGCAGCTCCTGGATGATGCCGATCGCGCTGTTGGCGATGATCAGCAGGCCGAACGCGCCGTTGATCACCGACCCGGTGGACAGCACGATGACGAACAGCACGCCGAGGATCGCGTTGATCCGGGTGAAGATGTTGGACCGGACGATCTCCCGCGTGGTGCGTGCCGCCCGGGTGGGCACGTCGTTGGTCTTGCCGTCGGCGACGCGCTGGGCGACCTCGGCGTCAGACAGCCCGGCGGCCACCAGGGCTGCGCTCATCGGGTGAAGACTCCGTTGCCTTCTTCGTCGTAGTAGTCGAGGGTCAGCTTGTCTCCGTCGAACGTCGCCGCGGACACCGTTCCGGGCGGCGAGTTCTCGCTCACCCAGGAGTAGCTGAAGACGTTGCCTTCCCACGGCGTCAGCTCCACGTCGAGCTTGGTGCCCATCTTCAGCCGGAGCGCTCCGCCCTGCTCGATGACCGTTGCCGGGCCCCAGAAGTCGTTGCCGTAGACACCGGCGTAGGACGACAGCGGCGCGGGTGGCTTGGCGCCGGCAGGCCGCTTCTTGCCGACCAAATCGCCGACGGGCTTCTCCATCTGCTGGAAGACGTTGTTGTACAGCTTGTACCAGTCCTCGCGGACCTCCCCGAACTGAACCAGGTCGGCGAACTGCGCGGTCAGCGCCTCGGGCACGCCGGCCGGGGTCGCGTTCGTCAGCGCGATGATGCCGACGTCGGCCGACGGCAGGAACAGGAAATTGGTGCCCGCGCCCGATTCGAAGGCGCCCGAATGGCTGAGCTCGGTGCGGGCGCCCGACGTGGTGCCCACGTTGAAGCCGTACCCGTAGAAGCCGGTGCGCATCGCCGGTTCACTGGCCGGGCTCGACACCACCTGCGGGGTGAGGGCGGGCAGCAGCGCCTTCGGGTCGATCAGCGTTGCGCCGTCATGCTTTCCGTCGGCCAGCACCATCGCCAGCCACCGCGCCATGTCGTTCACCGACGAGCTGGCGCCGCCGGCGGGCGCCTCCGGATCGGCGTCGCGGACGTACAGCGGCTCGTAGCGGTCGTCGATGTGGATGTGCCCCGCGGCGCGGTTGGGCCTGGCTTCGTAGTCGGCGAAGCGGTAGCTGGTGGACTCCATCCCGAGCGGGCCGAAGATCGCCTCGTCGGCGAGGTCCTCCCACTTCCTGCCCGCCGCGGCGGCAACCGCCTCGGCGCCCGCGGTGTAACCGAAGTTGGTGTAGGCGTACGAGATCCGGAACGGATCGAGTGGCAACTGACGCAACTTGTCGAGGATGTACTCCTGGGAGTAGCCGAGGTCCTCGATCTGGTCGCCGGCGTGGTCGGGCAGGCCGGACCGGTGCGACATCATGTCACCGACGGTGACCATCCGGGTGACCGCGGGATCGGACAGCGCGAACCGCGGTAGCTTCTCCACGATCGGGGTGTCCCAACCGACCGCCCCCTTGCCCACCTGATGGGCGACCACCGTCGCGGCGATCGGCTTGGACAACGACGCCAGCTGGAATGTCGTGTCGGGGTTGACCTTGTTGTCGTCACCATCGCCAGCCCTGACGTCCTTGACGCCGAAGCCCTTCGCGTACACCGTTTTTCCACCGTGTACCACCGCGACGGACATACCGGGGATGCCGGAGGCGTCCATCAGCTTCTGGACCAGGCCGTCGAGCTCGGCGACCGCGTTGTCCACCGCGTTCTCGGGCAGCGCCATCGCGGGCACCAGTGGCGGCGGGACGTCGGACTCCTTCGACGCGGACTGCGCCGGCTCAGCCGATTCGGAGTCGCACCCCACTGTCGATACCAGCAGCAGGCCGGCGACGGCGGCGCTGATCAGTGCCCTCATGATCAGCACCGTAGCCGTCGGGCACCCGGTTGGGCGGTCAATGCGCCCGACGTTACAACTGCCACCACGGCGCGGACGGCCGGATGGTGTCGCGGTCGATGCGCTCTCCCGGCTTCGGCACGACCACCGGCACGCCTGCGGGATCGGCTGCGCGCAGCAGGCGTTCGACCGGTTCGGCCCACGGATGCGGCGCGAGCCGGAACGTCGCCCAGTGGATCGGCACCAACAGCCCGGCGCCGGGCTCGGCCACGTCGAGGTGTGCGCGCACCGCGTCCTCGGGGTTCATGTGGATGTCAGGCCACGCCGGGTGGTACGCCCCCACGGGCAGCAGCGTCACATCGAACGGCCCGTGTTCGGCGCCGATGTCGGCGAAGCTCCGGCTGTAACCGGTGTCGCCGCCGAAGAAGGCGCGGTGGCTCGGACCGGCGATCACCCACGACGCCCACAGCGTCGTGTTGCGGGCGAACAGCCGACCGGAGAAGTGCCGGGCCGGGGTGCACACCACCGTCAGGTCGCCGATGCGGTGGCTCTCGTTCCAGTCCAGTTCGACGATGCGGTCCTCGGGGATGCCCCACTTGCGCAGGTGCGCGCCGACGCCGAGTGGCACGCAGAACGGCGCCCACTGGGTGCGCGCCAGCCCGAGGATGGTGTCCATGTCGAGGTGGTCGTAATGGTCGTGACTGATCAGCACGGCATCCACGGCGGGCAGTGCCTCCAGTTCCACCGGCACGTCGTGCAACCGGTGCGGCCCGACCTGACGCGACGGCGAACACCGGGAACTCCAAATCGGGTCGGTGAGCACCCGGTACCCGTCCACCTCGACCAGTGCCGAGGAGTGTCCGTACCAGTGCACCGCCAGCTCGGCCGCCGTGCGGTCCGCGGCGGCGGGGGCGGCGAGCGGGATGGGGCCGCCGGGGGTCGAGTCGCGTCCGGTCAGCAGTTCGCGCACCAGCAGCCGCTGCTGCTCGGCGTCCAGGCTCATCTGCGACGTCGGGTCGAGATTGACGAACACGCCGTCGCGGTAGTGCGGTGACCGCCGCGCGACGGCCGCGATCTCCGCGGGCGTGGCGCCCAGTGCGGCGGGAGTGCCGTGCAAGGCCCGCAGCACCCAGCTGCCGCCGAGCAGCGAGGCGGTCCCGAAACCGAAGCGCAGCGCGGCCCGCAGCATGTCAGGCGCCCAGGAAGTTCGGCGGCCGCTTCTCGATCCGCGCCACCTGCGCCTCGATGATGTCCTTGCTCGCCCAGGCCCGGTCGAACAGCTCCTGGTGCACGGGCCGCGGCTCGTCGTAGGCGCCGTCGTCGTTGAGCACCCGCTTGGCGTGCTGCAGCGCCAGCGGCGCGTACCCGGCGATCTCCTGCGCCAGGGCCTGCGCGTCGGCGAGCGTCCCGATGCGGTTGGCCATCCCGGTCTGCAGGGCGACGTCGGCGGTGAGCCGGTCGGCGGCCATCAGCATCCCGCGCGCCCGGCCCGCCCCGACCAGGGACGTCAGCCGCCGGATGCTCCAGTTGTCGAGCGCGATGCCGTACTTCGCCACGGGGAACTGGAAGTAGGCCTCCGGCGCGACGACGCGCAGGTCGCAGATCATCGAGAGGATGACCCCGGCTCCGATCGCCGGGCCGTTGATCGCGCCGATGACCGGCACCGGCGCCGCATCGATGGCCAGGTTCAGCGCCCTGGCCCGGTCGGGCAGGTCCTCGGCGACACCCGACGGGTCCGACAGATCCGCACCGGAGCTGAACACGTGGCCCTGGCCGGTCAGCACGATGGCGCGGACGTCCTCGGTGGCGGCCTTCTCGATCGCTTCGCGCAGGCTGTCGACGAGTTCGCTGTTCAGCGCGTTGCGCCGCTCGGCGCGCTGCATCTCCAGGGTCAGCACGTGGCCGTCGCGGGTCACTCCAATCATGGCGCCAACCTATATGAAGCCCGGCCGCGGACTCGGTCCGAGTGTTCGCCACCCCTGCACCGGGATGGTGGAATCGCACGGTGACGCGCAACAGATGGCGGGTGCCGGCGGCCGTCCTGCTCGCTTCCGTGCTTGTGGCATGCACGGCGTTCGAGGACCGCCAGGACGAGATCGACTCGATCACGGCCGCGATGCGCAGCGTGCCAGGCGTCACCCGCGCCGAGCCGACATACGTCAACAGCACATCGCTGGGCGCGACGTTCACCCTCGCGGTCGAGGTGCGCCACGCCATCTCGCCGGAGCTGCTGGAGCAGGCGGGCGGCCGATTCGTCGTCGAGGTGGACGACCACGGATTCCCCGAGTACATCGTGTCGCTGAAGGTCCAGACCGCGTCGGTGGACCGGGCGGAGGGGTCGTCGGGCGCCTCCTTCCGGCTCACCGACAACAGGCTCGGGCGCAACCCGGTGAGCGCGGACGACGTGGCCGGCGACCTGCGACTGTGGGCGGAGGCGATGCAGTTCCCCGGCGTGGTGTCGGTCCAGCTGAGCCGCCCGGCCGAACCGGCGAGCGAACCCGGGGTCAACGATCGCCTGCTCGACGTCCGGGTCGCCGATCGCGAGGCCGGCGCCCGGCTGCAGGCACGATTCCCGCAGACATCGGGACACTGGCAGCTCGCGACATCCCCTCCTGGCTAGCCTTTCTCCATGAGCCGGATCGGTGCGCTGCAGATCCGCGACGCGGTGCTCGACCCCGGTTCGTTCCGGAGCTGGGACGGCCCCCCGCTGCCTGTCGCCACCAGCGACGCCTACCGCGAGGAACTCGCCGACGCCGCGGCCGCCACCGGGCTGGACGAGGCGGTGCTGACCGGCGAGGGCACGGTCTTCGGCCGACGGGTGGCCGTGGTCGCCTGCGAGTTCGACTTCCTCGCCGGATCCATCGGGGTGGCCGCCGCCGAGCGCATCGCCGCGGCCGTCGCGCGCGCAACGGCCGAACGGCTGCCGCTGGTGGCCTCCCCCAGTTCCGGCGGCACCCGCATGCAGGAGGGCACGGTCGCCTTCCTGCAGATGGTCAAGATCGCCGCGGCGGTCGAGCTGCACAAGCGGGCGCACCTGCCCTACCTGGTGTACCTGCGCCATCCGACGACGGGCGGGGTGTTCGCCTCCTGGGGCTCACTCGGACACGTCACCGCCGCCGAGCCCGGTGCCCTGATCGGATTCCTCGGGCCGCGGGTGTACCGGCACCTCTACGGCGAAGAGTTCCCCGAGGGCGTGCAGACCGCGGAGAACCTGCACCGGCACGGGGTGATCGACGGCGTGGTGCCGCTGGAGTTCCTGCGCTCGACCCTGGACCGCACGCTCACGGTCATCGCCGACCGGCCGGACCCCGCACCGCCGGCTTTGCCCACCGAGGCGGCCCGCACCGACGTGCCTGCCTGGGAGTCGGTCACCGCGTCGCGGCGGCCGGACCGTCCCGGCGTGGCCTACCTGCTGCGGCACGGCACCACCGAACACGTGCTGCTGTCGGGCACCGGCAGGCACTCGACGACCTTGCTGGCGCTGGCCCGCTTCGGCGGACAGCCCGCGGTGGTGGTGGGTCAGCAGCGGGTGGTCGGCGGGTTGGTCGGGCCTGCCGCGCTGCGCGAGGCACGCCGCGGGATGGCGCTGGCCGCCGGGTTGCGGCTGCCGCTGGTGCTGGTGATCGACACCGCGGGCCCGGCGCTGTCGACCGAGGCCGAGCAGGGTGGGCTCGCCGGCGAGATCGCCCGCTGCCTGGCCGAACTCGTCACGCTGGACACCCCGACGGTGTCGGTGCTGCTCGGACAGGGCAGTGGCGGGCCTGCACTGGCGATGGTGCCCGCCGACCGGGTGCTGGCCGCCCAGCACGGCTGGCTGGCGCCGCTGCCGCCGGAGGGCGCCAGCGCCATCGTGTACCGCGACACCGACCATGCGGCGGAACTCGCTGCGGCGCAGGGCATCCGGTCGGCCGACCTGCTGCGGGACGGCATCGTGGACGCCATCGTGGCCGAGCACCCCGACGCGGCCGACGAACCGCAGGAGTTCACCGCGCGGCTGTCGGCGTCGATCGCCGTGGAACTGCACCGGTTGCGCGAGGTCCCCGACGGTGACCGGCTGACCCACCGGCTGGCGCGTTACCGCCGCATCGGCCTGCCGTGAAGCGGACGCTACCCGCCCAGCTCGGACACCTCGGCGTCGAGAATGGCGGCCTGCTCGGTCAGTTCGTGATCCGACGGGTCGTCGCCGAGGCGTGCGACGAGGTTGCCGCGGGTGATCACCTCGAGGGCGCCCCGGTACTCGTCGGACGTCAGCTGGTCGGCCGTGACCACCTCGGCGCGGCCCTCGATCAGGACGAGCACGGCGTCGCCCTCGGCGCTCTGCAATCGGCGCACGTCGTCGGCGGAGACCGTCATCACTGCCCCCGCCCGGTCCGCTGCTGCAGACGGTCGATCATCTCCGACGCCTGCGCCTTGGTCAGGTCGTCGGGCACCTCTTCGCCGGCCTCCTGCGCCAAGGTGCCCAGATAGCTGCGTTGCGGTCCGGTCATCGGCTCGTCGCCGGTGACCCAGTCCGACGCGTCCTTCTCGGCGTTCTCCTGGGGGGCTCGCCCCACGTCTTCAGTCATGACTGTTCTATGCCCGCTGCAGGCCGCATCTATGCGTGTGATCCGAACATCAGTGCGAAGAAAATGGCGCCGCTGGTAATGAGGTTCAGCGGCAGCCGCAGCAGGCTGCGCCGGGTCCACCGCACCGCCGCCGCTTCGTCGACGGCGGCGGGGTCCGTCCGCTCGAACTCAGCCGCCTTGGGGATCACGTCGAGCAGCGACCAGACCCGTGCCGCGGCGTGCGCGACCAGCGCGACCAGCAGCGGGTACCGCGTCTCTGGCAGTCCCCATGCCGCGATCACCGAGACCACCAGCAGCACCTCGAACGTCACGTGCGCCGGGAGCCAGAACCGCCGTCGGGAGATCCCGCCGTTGCGCTGCTGGACGATGCCGGGCCGCTTGGGCCAGAACGGGTCGATGGCGAGGTGCTCGTAGAGTCCGCCGCCGAGCAGGACGCCGGAGAACAGCGCGGTGGTGGCGATCAGGACGAGCGTCGGGGTCCACACGCGGTCCCATTATCCCGGCTCGTCCGGTGCGCACAGGTATCGCTGCACCGTAGGCGCCAGCCAGGCCACCACCTCGTCACGGGTCATGTCGACCACCGGGGGCAGTTCCAGGACGTAGCGGCACAGTGCCAGCCCGAGCATCTGCGTGGCGATCAACGCGGCGCGCCGGGCGGGTTCCGCCGGCCCGACCTTCGTGAGCGCGGGCAGCAGCTGCGCACTGAAGATCTCCCGCATGCGTTGTGCCGCATCGGGGTTCGTCGTGCTGGAGCGCAGCAGCACGATGAGCGCCTCGTCGCGCTCCCACCGGTCGACGAAGTGGGTGACGAGCAGCCGGCCGAGGTCGTCCAGTGGGACGTCGGTGACCTCGGGCAGTTTCAGGTCGAAGTCCGCCGCGGCGGCGAACAGCTGGTCCTTGCTGCCGAAGTACCGCATCACCATCGACGGGTCGATGTTCGCGTCCGCGGCGATCGCCCGGATGGTCGACCGTTCGAACCCCGATGCGGCGAAGCGCTCGCGGGCGGCGGCGAGGATCACCGCCTTCGTCTCGACCGATGATCTGCGCATGCCAACAAGTGTATGCCAACAAGTGTTGACTTTTCGCCACCATCGGCGCACAGTAATGCCAACAAGCGTTGGCATTGACCGAAGGAGCAGACCATGAACGACACCGACGTCCTCATCGTGGGAGCCGGCCCGAGCGGCCTGACACTGGCAGCGTCGCTGCTCAGCCGTGGTGTGCGAGCCACGATCGTCGACCGGCAGCCCGAGGGGGCCAACACGTCGCGGGCCGCCGCGGTCAATGCACGCACCCTCGAGGTGCTCGAAGACCTCGACGTGTCGCGCCGGCTGGTCAAGCAGGGCGTGCAGGCGCCGCGCTTCTCCATCCGCGACCGGGCGCGCACGCTGATCCCGATCGACTTCAGCGTCCTGCCGTCGCCCTACCCCTACACCCTGCTCGTACCGCAGAGCACCACCGAACAGGTGCTGCTGGACCGGCTCGTCGAGCTCGGTGGCACCGTCGTCCGGCCGAAGACGCTGACGTCCATCACCCAGGACGCCGACGGGGTGACGGCGGAGTTCGACGACGGCGACGCGCTGCGCGCCCGTTACGTCGTCGGCGCCGACGGCATCCACAGCACCGTGCGCGAGCACGCCGGCATCGGCTTCACCGGCGGCGCCTACGACGAGTCATTCGTACTCGCCGACGTCCGGTTGGCCGGCGACGTCCCCACCGAGGAGGTCGTGCTGTTCTGGGCGACTGCCGGGCTCACCGTGGTGGCCCCGCTGCCCGACGGGAGCTTCCGCATCGTCGCCCCCGTCCCCGACGCACCCGCGGAACCGTCGATCGACTTCGTTCAGGAGCTGCTCGACGACCGGGGCGCAGGCAGCGTGCGAGTGACCGAGGTGGTCTGGGGATCCCGCTTCCGCATCCAGCACCGGGTGGCCGACACCTACCGCGCGGGCCGGCTGCTGCTGGTCGGCGACGCCGCGCACGTGCACAGCCCCGCGGGCGGACAGGGCATGAACCTGGGCATCCAGGACGCCGTCGCGCTGGCCGGCACGCTCGCCTCTGTGCTCGCCGGCGGACCGGCCACGCTGCTCGACGACTACAGCGACACCCGCCGACCGATCGCCCGCGACGTGGTCACCCTGACCGACCGGTTGACCCGGCTGGCCACCCTGCCGCGCGGGTTGCGACCGTTGCGCAACGCGGCGATGAGCCTCGCCGGCCGGGTGCCCGCGGTGCGACGCGCGCTGGCCTGGCGACTGTCGGGCCTGGTGTACCGCTAGCCGTCGAGGCCGAGGACGCGCACGCTCTCCTCACGCATCTCGACCTTGCGCACCTTGCCGGTGACGGTCATCGGGAACTCGTCGACCACATGCACGTACCGAGGAATCTTGTAGTGCGCCAGCTTGTGCCGGGCGAACGACCGCACCGCGTCGGCGTCGAGCGCGGCGCGGCCCGCCTTCATCCGGACCCACGCGCAGATCTCCTCGCCGTACTTCTCGTCGGGCACCCCCACCACCTGCGCGTCCTCGATGTCGGGATGGGTGTAGAGGAACTCCTCGATCTCGCGGGGATAGACGTTCTCGCCCCCGCGAATCACCATGTCCTTGATCCGGCCGACGACGTTGCAGTAGCCGTCCTCGCGCATGACGGCGAGATCCCCGGTGTGCATCCAGCCGTCGGCGTCGATCGCCTCGGCCGTCTTCGCATCGTCCTCCCAGTACCCGAGCATCACCGAGTAACCGCGCGTACAGAATTCGCCCGTCTCACCGCGCTGCAGGGTCTCGCCGCTGCCGGGGTCGACGATCTTCACCTCGACGTGCGGATGGGCCCGGCCGATCGACGCGGTCCGCCGCTCCAGGTCGTCGTCGATCAGCGTCTGGCACGACACCGGAGAGGTCTCCGTCATGCCGTAGGCGATCGCCACCTCGGCCATGTTCATCTCGGCCACACACCGTTTCATCACCTCGACCGGGCACACCGAACCGGCCATGATGCCGGTGCGCAGCGAGGACAGGTCGGCATCGGCGAAGTCGGGATGACCGAGCATCGCGATGAACATCGTCGGCACGCCGTAGACGCCGGTGCACCGCTCCTGTTCTATCGCGGTGAGCGTCAGGCCGGGATCGAAGCCGGGCGCCGGGATCACCATCGTGGTGCCGTGCGCCGTGCACCCGAGGTTTCCCATCACCATGCCGAAGCAGTGGTAGAAGGGCACCGGGATGCACAGCCGGTCATCCGGTCCGAGGTTGATCAGCTCCGTCGTGAAGTAGCCGTTGTTGAGGATGTTGCGGTGCGACAGCGTCGCGCCCTTCGGAAAACCCGTTGTCCCCGAGGTGTACTGGATGTTGATCGGGTCGCGGTTGTCCAGCTGCGCCATCCGGTCCCGCACCGCGTCGACGGACACCCACTGCTGCCGCGCCAAGGCGGTCCACTCGTCGGTGCCCAGGAACAGCACGTCCCGCAGTGCCGGGCACCCGGGGCGCACCTCGTCGACCATGGCCCGGTAGTCCGAGGTCTTGAACGAGGTCGCGGCGATCAGCGTGCGCACGCCGGACTGCTCGAGCACGTAGGCCAGTTCGTGCGTGCGGTACGAGGGATTGACGTTGACCAGGATGGCCCCGATCTTCGCCGCGGCGTACTGCACCATCGTCCACTCCGCGCAGTTCGGCGCCCAGATCCCGACCCGGTCGCCCTTCTGCACGCCGAGATCCATCAAACCGGCAGCGGTGCGGTCGATCTCGTCGTCGAGCTGCGCGTAGGTCCAGCGCCGGCCGGTGGCCACCTCGACCAGCGCGTCGACGTCGGGATGCGCCTGCGCGGTCCGCTCGAAGTTGGCCCCGATCGTCTCCTCGAGCAGAGCGACGTCGGTGGGTCCGCGGTCGTAGGCTTCCATGCCCGCTATGGTCCACGTCACACCCACCACCTGTCACCCCGCACCGGTCGTGTATGCACGAGGAGTGGTCGCCGTTCACCCGTTCCGCATCGCCGTCCCCGACGCCGCCCTCACCGACCTCAGGTCGAGACTGGCCAACACCAGGTGGCCGGAGAACGAGACCGTCACCGACTGGAGCCAGGGCGTCCCGCTGGCCTACACCCGCGAACTCGCCGGCTACTGGGCCGACGGCTACGACTGGCGCGCCCGTGAAGCCGCGCTCAACCGGTTCGACCAGTTCACCACGGAGATCGACGGACTCGACATCCACTTCGTCCATCAGCGTTCCGAGCGCGAGGACTCGTTCCCGCTGCTGATCACCCACGGCTGGCCCGGGTCGATCGTGGAGTTCCACAAGGTGATCGAGCCTCTCAACGCCGCGGGCTTCGACGTCGTGTGCCCGTCGCTGCCCGGATACGGCTTCTCGGGCAAACCGACCGGCACCGGGTGGGGCGTCGAGCGGATCGCCGCCGCGTGGGACACGCTGATGGTCCGGCTCGGGTACCACCGCTACGGCGCGCAGGGCGGCGACTGGGGCGCCGCGGTCACCACGCAGATCGGCCGCAACGTCGGATCATGCGTCGGCATCCACCTGAACATGCCGATCGGCAGACCGCCGAAGGACCTCTCCGACGCCACCGAGGACGAGCAGCGGGCACTCGCCCGCGTCGCCGAGCACCAGCGCTGGGGCACCGGCTACTCCAAGGAGCAGTCCACCCGGCCGCAGACCGTCGGCTACGGGCTGGTCGACTCGCCCGTCGGACAGCTGGCCTGGATCGTCGAGAAGTTCTGGGCGTGGACCGACTGCGACGGGCATCCCGAGAACGCCGTCAGTCGCGACGAGATGCTCGACGACGTGATGCTGTACTGGCTCACCGCGTCGGCGGCGTCCTCGGCACGGTTGTACTGGGAGAGCTTCACCAGCTTCGGCGGCGGCGACCCGGTCACCCTGCCCACCGGGGTGGCGTCCTTCCCGAAGGAGATCCTGCAGTCGTCGCGCCGGTGGTGCGAGCCGAACTACTACATCACCCACTGGACGACGATGCCGCGGGGCGGGCACTTCGCCGCGCTCGAGCAGCCCGAATTGTTCGTCGACGACGTGACCGCGTTCTTCGACACGATTCGCTGAAAGCCGACTTTCTGGTGACCGACGCGTTGAGATTGCCGCCACGCAGGGAATGTTCGAGAAGGCACCTGCGTCTCGTCAATGTCGCGGTCGGCCACGGCGTCGCCAGGCATCCTCCACACGGCGCAGGATGTCGTCGACCGAATCTTCGGAGATCACCCGGATCACAATCCATCCCGCCGCCTCCAGTCGACGTATACGACGCTGGTCCTTCACGTATTGCCGTCGGTTCGACCTGTGGTGGTCGCCGTCGTATTCGACGGCGATCTTGAGGTCTTCCCACCCCATGTCGACGACACCGATCAGACCCTCGCCGTCGTATACAGGAATCTGCGTCTCGGGCGTCGGGTAGCCGGCATCGATCAGCAGCAGCCGCAGCCAGCTTTCCTTGGGAGAGTCGGCGCCGCCGTCGACCAGGGGCAGGGCGATCCGAAGTGCCTTCAATCCGCGAGCACGCGGATAGCGTTTCGCCAGCAAAATGACGTCCTCGCTGGAGAGGCGGCAGGACCACATCAACGCATCCAATCTCGCGACCGCCTCAATTCGGGGAAGTCGGCGCCCGAGGTCGAAAGCGGTCCTGGCGTTGGACGTCACAGGTACGCGGCCGAAGCGGGTGATCTCGTCGTCACCGAGGGCCTCGTTGCGCGCGACGATGCCCACAGGAGGGCGGCCGTGCTGCCAGATCAGTTCGACGGGAATGTCGTCGTCGATGTAGCTCGCGCCCCACATCTTCGCTGCGGCAAGTCCTGCCACCACCGCCCGTCGGTCAGACGACAGCCAGGCGGCATAGATCCGATCGCGCAGCGACAACATGGCGGACTTCTCGCAGTAGACGTCCGGGAAAATCCGGCGATGCCAGCGCTGCAACTCGTATCGCGTGACAGCGCCCTTGGTCAACGCTTCACTGCCCCGGAAGATCCTCCCCATGACGAGATGCTGGCATCAGCCACCGACAGCGCGTCACATTGACGTCACGCAGTAGAAGGCCGAGAGGGATGCTGCGTCACGTCAATCTCACGCACCAAAGTCAATGCGCTCAGGCGAGCGAGTCCTGCCACGCCCGGTGCAACGCGGCGTACCGCCCGTCGCGGGTGATGAGCTCGGCCGGCGGGCCGTCCTCCACGATGCGGCCGTGCTCGAGGACCAGCACGCGGTCGGCGATCTCCACCGTCGAGAGCCGGTGCGCGATCACCAGCGCGGTGCGGTCGGACAGCACGGTCTCCAACGCCCGCTGCACCATTCGCTCACTCGGGATGTCCAGCGACGACGTCGCCTCGTCGAGGATCAGCACCGCCGGGTCGGCCAGGAACGCTCGCGCGAACGCCACAAGCTGCCGCTGCCCCGCCGACAGCCGGCCGCCGCGCTTGGCCACGTCGGTGTCGTATCCGTCGGGCAGCGTCGCGACGAACCGGTCCGCGCCGACGGCGACCGCGGCGGCCCGCACCTCCTCGTCGGTGGCCTCGGGCCTGCCGAACCGGATGTTGTCCGCGATGGTGCCCTCGAACATGAAGTTCTCCTGAGTCACCATCACCACGTGGCGGCGCAACTCGCTCTGCGACAGGTCGCGCAGGTCGACGCCGTCGAGGGTGACCGCGCCCGCCGTCGGGTCGTAGAACCGGGCGATCAGCTTCGCGATCGTCGTCTTACCCGCGCCTGTGGTGCCCACCAGCGCGACGGTCTGCCCCGCGGGCACGTCGAGATTCAGCCCGGGCAGCACCGTCCGGCCCTCGGTGTACTCGAATTCGACGCCTGAGAAGGCGATCTCACCCCGGACCCGATCCAGCTTCACCGGATCTTCAGGATCCTCGATGCCGGGCCTCTCGGCCAGCACCCCGGCCAGCTTCTCCAGCGCCGACGACGCCGATTGGAAGGTGTTGAAGAACTGCGAGATCTCCTGCATCGGCTCGAAGAACATCCGCAGGTACAGCAGGAACGCCGTGAGCGTGCCGATCGTCATCTCGCCGTGCAACACCCGGTAGCCGCCGTAGAGCAGCACCACTCCGGTGGTGACGTTGCCGACCAGTTTCACGCCGGGCATGAAGATCGCGAGCAGCTTGAAGGTCTTCTCGTTGATCTCGCGGTACTCGTCGGCGATGTCCTCGAAAATTTCCTGGTTGCGAGGCTCGCGGCGATAGGCCTGCACGGCCTTGATGCCCGTCATCGTCTCGACGAACTGCACGATGACCAGCGCCGCGCTCTCGCGCACCTTGCGGTAGGTCTTGGCGGACTCGGTGCGGAACCACCACACCAGCGCGACCAGCAGTGGGAACGCGGCCAGGCACATCAGGCCCAGCTTCACGTCGAGCACGACGAGCAGCACGGCCGTGCCGACCAGCGTCAGCACGGCGGTGATGAGCGAGTCGAACCCGGTCTCCAGCATGTCCTGGATGGCCTCGACGTCGTTGGTCGACCGGCTGACCACCCGGCCCGAGGTGTAGCGGTCATGGAACCGGATGTCGAGCCGCTGGAAGTGCCGGAACACCCTGCGCCGCAACTCGAGTAGCACCTTCTGGCCGATGCGGCCGGAGCGGCGCAGGAAGAACATCCGGCTGATGGCCTGCACCACCACGACGACGCCCAGCGACCCGACGATGAGCATCAGCTCGCGGGCCGACCCGCCGTCGACGATCGGCGGGATGCCGCGGTCGATGCCGCGCTGCACGAGCAACGGCACCGACAGCCGGGCGGCGTTCTCGACCACCACGACCAGCGCCAGCAGCCCCACCGTCAGGCGGTAGGGGCGCAGCAGAGAGCCCAGCAGCGCCCGGGCCTCGCGGCGGCGCGGCACGCTCTCGTCGATCGGCAGGTCGTCGTCGCCGCTCTCCTTGACCCGTCCGCGCCAATCCGTGACGGTCATCGCGCCTCGGCCTCGGACGTCACGAAAGGCCGCTCCGCACATGCCTCGTCGGTGGCCTCCTGCTCCTCGTAGGCGCGGTCGAGGCGGCGCCGGTCCTCGTCGTCCTGCCAGGCGCAGCTGCGCTCGGCGCCGTCGTCGAGCTGGTCGTCGTCGGCGGCCAGCAGGTAGCGGTATTGCGGCACGTCGGCCAGCAGTTCGGCGTGCGTGCCGATGTGGGTGATCGTGCCGCCGTCACGGGTGGGGCCGATCAGCGCGACCTTGTCGGCGAGCAGCACGGTGGACGCGCGGTGCGCGACGACGATGCCCGTCACCGAGTGCAGCACCCGGCCCAGCGCCTCGGTGACCACCGCCTCGGTGTGCATGTCGAGCGCCGAGAGCGTGTCGTCGAGCACCAGGATCTTCGGCCCGGCCAGGATCGCCCGGGCCAGCGACAGCCGTTGGCGCTGACCGCCGGACAGACTCATGCCCTGCTCACCGATGCGGGTGTCCAGGCCGAACGGCAGGTCGTAGACGAACTGCGCGGCGGCTACCTCGACGGCCTCGGCCAGCTGCTCGTCGGTGGCGTCCGGGCGGCCCAGCCGCAGGTTCTCGGCCACCGACATGGAGAACAGCGTCGGGTCCTCGAACGCGGTGGCCACCGCCTCGCGCAGGGCGGGCAGCGGCAGCTCGCGGATGTCGCGGCCGTCGATCCGGATCGACCCCTCGGTGACGTCGTAGAGCCGCGAGAACAGTGCGGCCAGCACCGACTTGCCCGAGCCGGTCGGCCCGACGAGCGCCAGCGTCTCCCCCGGTTCGACGGTCGCGGTGACGTGCCGCAGGGCCCACTCCTCGCTGTCGGGGAACCGGAATCCGACGTCGACGAGTTCGAGGCGGCCGCCGCGCGGTGCCGTCTGCGCCGGGCCGTCGGTGATCTCCCGTGGCGCGTCGAAGATCTCGGCGATGCGGTTGGCGGCCGTGAACGACTCCTGCGTCATCGACAGCAGGAAGCCCAGCGAGGCGATCGGCCACACCAGCGACAGCATCATCGTGATGAACGCGACGAGCGTGCCCAGCGTGACCTGGCCCTGGCCCGCGGCGTACGCGCCGAACCCCAGCACCACGATCAGCGTCAGGTTCGGGATGATCTCGAGCAGCGTCCAGAACTTCGCGGACACCCCCACCCGCTTCACCTGGGTGTCGTAGAGGTCGGTGAGTTGTTGGTCGAACCGGTCGTAGACGTAGTCCTCGCGGCCGAAGGACTTGACCACCCGCAGGCCGAGCGCCGACTCCTCGACGTGGGTCGCGACATGGCCGGACTGGTCCTGCGCCAGCCGCGACAGCCGCGTGTAGGACTGCTGGAAATGCAGCACGATCACGGTGATCGGGACGATCGAGACCAGCACGACCACGCCGAGTGGCCAGTACATCGCCAGCAGGATCGCCGTCACCACCGTGATCTGCAGGAAATTGAGCACCAGGAACAGCAGCCCGAACGACATGAAGCGCCGGATCGTGCTCAGGTCGTTCATCATTCGCGACAGCAACTGCCCGGACTGCCAACGCCCGTGGAAGCTCATCGGCAGGATCTGCAGGCGCGCGTACAGATCCTTGCGGATGTCGGCCTCTACGCCCATCGTGGCGCGCGAGCTCAGCCAGCGCCGGATGAACCACAGCACGGCCTCGGTGATGCCGACGCCCATCGCCGCGGCGCCGAGCAGCCACAGCCCCTGCTGATCCTGGTGGCGCACCGGGCCGTCGATGACGGCCTTGGTCATCAGCGGGATCGACACCGTGGCGCCCAGGCTCGCGATCGCGATGACCACCATCGCCGTCCACCGCACGCGGTACGGCAGCAGGTAGGGCAGCAGCCGCCACAGATCCGAACTCGCGCGCGGCCGCACCCGTGGCGGTGCTATCGCGGGCGCGGCGTTCAGGGCGTCACTCACTGGCTCGGGCACTCAGAACATCTTCCCATCCGCCACAACCGAATAACGTCACGCGGCGACCCCGGCGTCCTGCGGGCCGAACTGCGTCTCGTAGAGCACCGTGTAGCGTCCGCCGCGGCCCAGCAGTTCCCGGTGCGTGCCGCGTTCGACGACCCGGCCGTCCTCGATCACCAGGATCTGATCGGCGGCCCGCACCGTCGAGAGCCGGTGGGCGATCACGATGGACGTGCGCCCCGCCAGCGCCTCGCCGAGGGCCTGCTGCACCGCGGCCTCCGACTCGGAGTCCAGCGACGCCGTCGCCTCGTCGAGCACCACCACCCGCGACCTCCCCAACAGCAGGCGGGCGATCGTCAGCCGTTGCCGCTGCCCGCCGGACAGACGGTAACCGCGCTCTCCGACAACGGTGTCCAGGCCGTCGGGCATCTCGGCGATCAGGTCGGCCAGCCGAGCCCGCCGCAGCGCCGCCCACAGGTCGGCCTCGGTGGCCTCCGGGGCCGCCAGCAGCAGGTTGGACCTGATCGACTCGTGGAACAGGTGACCGTCCTGGGTGACCATGCCGACGGTGTCGCGCAGCGACTCGAACGTCACGTCACGCACGTCGGCGCCGCCCAGCCGGACCGCACCGTCGTCGACGTCGTACAGCCGGGCCAGCAGCGCCGCGATCGTCGACTTGCCCGCGCCGGACGAGCCCACCAGCGCGACCATCTGCCCCGGCTCCGCGGTGAACGAGATGCCGTGCAGCACCTCCTCGCCGCCGCGGTCGTCGAGCGTCGCGACCTCCTCCAGCGAGGCCAGCGACACCTTGTCGGCCGCGGGATAACCGAACCGCACCTGATCGAACTCCACGGCGACCGGGCCCTCGGGCAGCGCCACGGCGTCGGGCTTCTCCCGGATCAGCGGCACCAGGTCGAGCACCTCGAAGACCCGCTCGAAGGACACCAGCGCGCTGGCGATCTCGACGCGGGCGTTGGCCAGCGCGGTCAGCGGCGCGTAGAGCCGGGTCAGCAGCAGCGCCAGCGACACCACCGCGCCGGTCTGCAGGTGCCCGCCGATGGCCAGCACGCCACCAAGGCCGTACACCAGCGCCAGCGCGAGCGCCGACATCAGCGTCAGCGAGTTCATGAACGTGGCCTGCAGCATCGAGGACCGCACCCCGATGTCGCGGACCCGCCCGGCGCGCGCCGCGAACTCGCCCGACTCCTGCGCCGGCCTGCCGAACAACTTCACCAGCGTCGCGCCGGGCGCGGAGAAGCGCTCGGTCATCTGGGTGTTCATCGTCGCGTTGTAGATCGCGGCCTCGCGGCTCAGGTGCGCCATCCGGGCGCCGATGCGGCGGGCGGGCACCACGAACAGCGGCATCAGCACCAGCGACAGCAGGGTGATCTGCCACGAGATGCCGATCATCACGGCCAGCGTCAGGGTCAGCGTCACGACGTTGGAGACGACGCCGGACAGCGTGTCGGAGAACGCCCGCTGGGCGCCGATGACGTCGTTGCCCAGCCGGCTGACCAGCGCTCCGGTCCGGGTGCGGGTGAAGAATGCGACCGGCATGCGCTGCACGTGGTCGAACACGGCGGTGCGCAGGTCCAGGATCAGACCCTCACCGATGGTCGACGAGAGCCAGCGCGTCAGTAGCGACACCGCCGCCTCGGCGACCGCGACGCCGGCGATGACGACCGCCAGCACCACCACCGCACTCGCCGGACCGCCCGCGGTGATGACGTCGACCACCCGCCCGGCCAGCAGCGGCGTTGCGACCGTCAGCAGCGCCGTCACCACGCTGACGCCGACGAACACCCCCAGCCTGCGGTGATGGCGTGCCGAGAACCGCCAGATCCGCTTCAGCAGCGTGCGGTCGGCCAGCGACCGCAGATCACCGCCGCGGGCGTGCGTCTGCCGGTACAGCGATTGCCGGGCAACCGTCTCCAAGCTCATGTTTTCACCGTAGAACCTCAACAATGGATTAGGTCAAAGCCTTCCGGCCCGGCGAAATCGCCGTCCTGGCCTGCAGCGTTCCCCGAAGAGCGCCGCGCCAACCCCAGCTCAGACGATGCCGAAGTACCCGATCACGCCGGCGACGGCGACCACCAGCAGCGGATTGAGCTTGGTGAAGACGAACACCGCGGTGCAGACGGCCGTCAGCAGATAGGCCCGCCAGTCGTGGTCGGCCGACCGGCTCATCACCAGCGAGGTGGCCAGGATCAGCCCGACGGTCAGCGGCGCGAAGCCCTTCTCGACGGCGATCCGCAGCCGCGACTTCTGCGCCCGCTGCCAGAACTGGGTGATGATCAGGACGAGCGTGGCCGCGGGCAGCACCATAGCGACCGTGGCGACCACGCCGCCGACGATCGCGCCGGGCACCCCGCCCACCTCCAGGCCTGCGGCGTAGCCCACCATCCCGACGATCAGGATGCTCGGACCCGGCGCCGACTGGGAGATCGAGAACAGGTCGGCGAACTGCCCGTCGGTCAGCCAGTGCCGTTCGTGCACCGCCCGGGCGTGCATCTCGGGCAGCACGGCGTTGCCGCCGCCGATCGACATCAGCGACAACGATCCGAACAGCGCGATCAGCTGTAGGTAGGTGCTCACGTCTCGGTGGCCGCCTCCGCCGTCCGGCGCGGCCACGCCCAGAGCACGCTGAGCGGCGCGAGGATCGCCAGCACACCGAGCAGTGGCCAGCGCAGCACCCCGTTGAGCACGAACGCCGCCGCGAACAGCGCGACGGGCACGAGACCGGTGAGGCACTGGCGCCCGGTCTGGATGACCATCGCCACGGTCAGCGCGACCGCCGCGGCCGACGCGCCGTGCAGCACGCCCGCGACGGCGGGCACCTCCTTGAACCGGAAGTACAGGAACGACATCACCAGGATGATCACCAGCGGCATGAAGCACAGCCCGGCCACCGCGGCGACGGCGCCCGCGACCGAACGCATCTTGGAGCCGGCGAACACCGCCATGTTGACCTGGTTCGCGCCGGGCAGGATCCGGCACATCGTCATCGCCGAGAGGAACTCCGCCTCACCGAGCCACCGCTTCTCGACGACCAGGATCTCCCGCGACCACGCCGACAGGCCACCGCCGAACGACGCCAGCGCGATGTGGTTGAACGTCCACGCGATGTCGAACAGTGAGACCGGCTTGTCGGTCTCACTCATGGACGACGTGCGCATCGGCAGGGAAGTCGAGGTGCGTCTCGTCCTCGTGATGGTGCGCGGGCTCGAGGGGGTCGGGTGGCTCGTAGTGGTGCGACGTCTCCCAGTCGCCGTCGAAGACCTGCTTCAACCGGGCCACGGCTTCGGGGTCGCTGGTGACCACGCCCAGCTCGCGGCGCAGGTCGAACGCGCTCCGGTCGATGTTCATCGAACCGAGCAGCGCCTGGCTGTCGTCGATGATCAGCAGCTTCGCGTGCACTCGCAACGCCTTCTGCTTGCGCACCTTGACCCCGAAGCGGCGCAGGGTGCGCAGCGAGGCGAAGGTGTCCAGCACGTCCCACTCGCTGATGCCGTGCCTGCCACCGCACAACACGTGCACCTTCACGCCGCGGTCCGCGGCGGCGGCGATGTGGTCGAGGATCACGGCGTCGACGTACTTCGGGTGCTGGATGTCGAGGCGGTGGGTGGCGGCGTCGATGAACTGCGCCATCCGGTAGCGCGAGTTCGCGTTGCTCCACAGCAGGCCGTCGTTCTGCGCGGGTGACCAGTCCTCGTGGTTCCAATCCGCGTGGAACGCCTCGGTGATCTGAGCGACGTGATCGCGGTCGGTGGTGATGATCCCGTAGTCGCGGGTGCGGGTGAAGTACTTGGTGCACAGGTTGAACGTGGCGATCAACGCGGCGTCGCCGTCGACGACGATGGATTTCTCGTGCGTCACGTAGAACTTCGGATTGCACCACTGCACCTCGACCCCCGCCGCGCGGAGTCGTTCGAAGGTGTCGTCGTTCGCCCGGTCACCACCGGACCGCTTGGCGTTCAACATCACCCGCACGTCGACGCCCGCGGTCCTGCGCGCGATCACCGCGTCGATGAGGCTCTCGTCGGTGAAGGTGAACTGCTTGACCAGAAGGCGCTCGCGGGCCGAAGAGATGAACTCCCGAACCGGGGCCAGCCCGTCGTCGGGTTGCACGATCAGATTCGACGACGGCACAAGTTCCGGATGCTAGCACCGCAGCGCAGCCAGCAAACGACGATGGGCGTAACTTGTGGGCCGTGATCAACGACTCCCCGGCGTCACGCCCGAAGCTCGACGCTTGGGAACGACGCACCGAGTGGCCCCTGGCGGCGGTCGCCATCGTGTTCCTCATCGCCTACGCGATCGACGTGCTCGCCCAGCCGCAGGGCGCGGCCGACGTGGCGATCGAGGTGGTCGCCTGGGGTTCCTATGCCGTCTTCGCCGTCGACTACGTCATCCGGCTGAGCCTGGCCACCAACCGCTGGCGGTGGTTCTTCCGGCACCTCTTCGACCTGGCGATCGTGCTGCTGCCGCTGCTGCGGCCGCTGCGCCTGGTGCGGCTGGTCATCCTCATCTCCGTGCTGCAGCGGGCGGTCGGCAATGCGATCCGCGGCCGGGTCGTCATCTACACGATCTCGGCGGCCGTGCTGCTGGTGTTCGTGGCGTCGCTGGCGGTGCTCGAGAGCGAACGCGACCACGCCGATCCGCACATCACGAATTTCGGTGAGGCGCTGTGGTGGTCGATCACCACGATCACCACCGTCGGCTACGGCGACCTCACCCCGCTCACCGGCACCGGCAGGGTGATCGCGGTGCTGCTGATGATCGGCGGCATCAGCCTCGTCGGTTCCATCACCGCCACGCTGGCGTCGTGGATCGTGCAGCGCGTCGCCGACGAACAGTCGGCCGAGGAGGCGGTGACCACGGCGCACGTCGAGCAGGTGCTCGCCGAGATCAAGGACTTGCGCGGCGAGATCGCGCTGCTGCGCGAGGAGGGACGCGGTCCCGGCGGTCAGCCTCCCCCAGCGTGACCCGGCCATCAGGCAAGATTGCGGGCATGGACAGTGGAGTGCCTTCGCCCCGCGTGCTCGTGGTGGACGACGACCCCGACGTGCTGGCGTCGCTCGAGCGCGGACTGCGGCTGTCCGGGTTCGACGTCTCCACCGCCGTGGACGGCGCCGAGGCGCTGCGCAGCGCCACCGAGACCAGGCCGGACGCGATCGTGCTCGACATCAACATGCCGGTGCTCGACGGTGTGAGCGTGGTGACCGCGCTGCGCGCGATGGACAACGACGTGCCGGTCTGCGTGCTGTCGGCGCGCAGCAGCGTCGACGACCGGGTGGCGGGGCTGGAGGCCGGGGCGGACGACTACCTGGTCAAGCCGTTCGTGCTGCAGGAGCTGGTGGCCCGGGTGAAGGCGCTGCTGCGCCGCCGCGGATCGTCGGCCACCATCTCGTCGGAGACCATTCAGGTCGGCCCGCTGGAGGTCGACATTCCGGGCCGGCGGGCGCGCGTCAACGGCGCCGACGTCGACCTCACGAAGCGGGAGTTCGACCTGCTCGCGGTGCTCGCCGAACACAAGACCGCGGTGCTGTCGCGGGCCCAGCTGCTCGAACTGGTGTGGGGATACGACTTCGCCGCCGACACCAACGTGGTCGACGTGTTCATCGGCTACCTGCGCCGCAAGCTCGAGGCCAACGGCGCGCCGCGGCTGCTGCACACCGTGCGCGGTGTGGGTTTCGTGCTGCGGACCCAGTAGTCGATGAACCTGCTGTCGCGCATCCGCCGCACGCCTTCACTGCGGGCCAGGGTGGTGGTCGCGACAGCGATCGGCGCGGCGATCCCGGTGCTGATCGTCGGCACCGTGGTGTGGGTGGGGATCACCGGGGACCGCAAGGAACGGCTCGACCGCAGGCTGGACGAGGCGGCCGGATTCGCGATCCCGTTCCTGCCGCGCGGACTCGACGAGATCCCCAAGTCGCCCAACGACAAGGACGCCGTGATCACGGTGCGCCGGGCCGGTCAGGTCAGTTCCAACTCCGAGGTGGTGCTGCCGGAATTGCCCGCCGGCTACGAGGACACCTACGTCGAGGGCGTGCGGTACCGCGTGCGCACGGTCGAGATCCCGACACCCGAGCCGATGCTGGTGGCGGTCGGCGACACCTACAACGCCACCATCGCCGACACCAACAACCTGCACCGGCGGGTGGTCATCATCTGCTCGCTGGCGATCGGCGCCGCCGCGGTGGTGGGCTGGCTGCTGGCCACATTCGCGGTCCGGCCGTTCAAGCGCCTCGCCCGGCAGACCAGCCAGATCGACACCGCCGACGAAACGCCGGTCATCGAGGTGCGCGGCGCGACCGAAGCCGTCGAGATCGCCGACGCGGTGAAGGGCATGCTGCAGCGCATCGCCAAGGAACAGGACCGCACCAAGGCGGCGCTGACCTCGGCCCGCGACTTCTCGGCGGCCTCGGCGCACGAGTTGCGCACCCCGCTGACCGCGATGCGGACCAACCTCGAGGTGCTCGCCACGCTCGATCTCGACGGCGAGCAGCGCCAGGAGGTGGTGGGCGACGTCATCCGCACGCAGTCGCGGATCGAGGCGACGCTGTGGGCGCTGGAGCGGCTGGCGCAGGGGGAACTGTCGACCGCCGACGACCACGTGCCGGTCGACATCACCGAACTGCTCGACCGGGCGGCGCACGACGCGATGCGGATCTATACCGATCTGGAGGTCTCGCTGGCGCCTGCGCCGACGGTGATCATCGTGGGGCTGCCCGCCGGGCTGCGGCTCGCGGTGGACAACGCCATCGCCAACGCCGTCAAGCACGGCGGGGCGGGGCGGGTGCAGCTCTCGGCGGTCAGCTCACGCGAGGGCGTCGAGATCGCGATCGACGACGACGGCTGCGGCGTGCCCGAGGAGGAGCGCGCGCTGGTGTTCGAGCGGTTCTCCCGCGGGTCGACGGCGTCGCGGCTGGGCTCCGGGCTGGGGCTCGCGCTCGTCGCGCAGCAGGCCGAACTGCACGGCGGCACGGCGACGCTCGAGGCCAGTCCGCTGGGCGGCGCCCGGCTGCTGCTGCGGCTGCCGGGACCGCGGCCCGGTGAAGGGCTGCAGCTCTAGCGGGTGGCCAGCAGGTCACATGACGAAGATCGCGTCATCGGGTGGCCAGCAGGTCGATGACGAAAATCAACGTCTTGCCCGAGAGCCGGTGCCCGCCGCCCGCGTCGCCGTAGGCCTGCGCCGGCGGGATCGTCAGCTTGCGGCGGCCGCCGACCTTCATCCCGGGGATGCCGTCCTGCCAGCCCTGGATCAGCCCCTGCAGCGGGAACTCGATCGACTCGCCGCGGTTCCACGAACTGTCGAACTCCTCGCCGGTGTCGTACTCCACACCGACGTAGTGCACCTCGACGTTGGCGCCCGGCACGGCCTCGGCGCCCTCGCCGACGACCAGGTCCTCGATGACCAGATCGGTCGGAGGCGGTCCGTCGGGAAACTCAATCTCGGGCTTTCCCCCACTATTGGCAGTCACCGCACCCACCGTAGTCGGGCAGACTGTAGCCGTGGCCAAAGACGAAGACATCCTCGATCAGGTGAACCGACTCGTCGCTGAGGAGAAGGACCTGCGCTCCCAGCTCCAGCACCACGAGATCGACGAATCAGAAGAACACCAGCGGTTGCGTGCCGTCGAGGTGGCGCTGGACCAGTGCTGGGACCTGCTGCGACAGCGGCGCGCCCTGCGTGAGTCGGGCAAGGATCCCCGTGAGGCCGAGGTGCGACCGGCCGGTGAGGTCGAGGGTTACCTGAACTGAGCGCCGACCACGCCGCGACCTTCGATGCGGTGATCGTCGGCGGCGGCCACAACGGGCTGGTCGCCGCGGGGTATCTGGCGCGCGCGGGCAGGCGGGTGCTGGTGCTGGAACGCCTCGACCACGTCGGCGGGGCGGCGGTCTCGGCGCACGCGTTCGAGGGCGTCGAGGCCCGGCTGTCGCGCTACTCGTATCTGGTCAGCCTGCTGCCGCGGCGAATCGTCGACGACCTGGGCGCCCGCGTCCGGCTGGTCAAGCGGCGGCAGTCGTCCTACACACCGGACCCGGCGACCGGCGGGCGGACCGGGTTGCTGGTGGGGCGAGAGAACACGTTCGCGGCGATCGGCGCCGCCGACGACGAGGCCGGCTTCGAGGAGTTCTACCGCCGCTGCCGCACGGTCACCCAGCGGTTGTGGCCGACGCTGACGGCGCCGCTGATGACGCGCGGCCAGGCGCAGGCGCACGTGCTGGCCGGTGACCCGCAGGCCGCCGCGGTGTGGCAGGCGATGGTCGGCGCGCCGATCGGTGCGGCGATCGAGAGCGCGGTGTCCAGTGATCTGGTGCGCGGGGTGATGGCCACCGACGCGCTGATCGGCACCTTCGCCAGGACCGACGACCCGTCCCTGGCGCAGAACGTATGTTTCCTCTACCACCTGCTCGGCGGCGGCACCGGCGACTGGGACGTCCCGATCGGCGGCATGGGCGCGGTCAGCGGCGCGCTGGCCGCCGCCGCGGCCGGGTTCGGCGCCGAGATCGTGACCGGCGCAGAGGTGGTCGGCATTGATCCGGACGGGGAGGTGCGCTATCGGGTCGGCGGGCGGGAGCACCGCGTCGGCGGGCGGTTCGTCCTGGCCAACGTCACTCCGGCGGTACTCGCCGGCCTGGTCGGGGAGCCCGCCCCGGAGCTCGCCGGCGGGTCACAGGTCAAGGTCAACCTGATGCTGCGCCGGTTGCCGAGGCTGCGCGACCCGTCGGTGACGCCCGAGCAGGCGTTCGGCGGGACGTTCCACGTCAACGAGAACCTGACCCAGCTCGACACCGCCCACGACCGTGCCGCAGGCGGCGACGTCCCCCAGCCGCTGCCGTGCGAGATCTACTGCCATTCGCTGGCCGATCCGACCATCCTCTCCGACCGCCTTCGCGGCACCGGCGCGCAGACGATGACGCTGTTCGGTCTCCACACGCCGCACTCGCTCACCCTTGGCCAGGATCCGGATCGGCTGCGCAATGCGCTGACGTCGGCGGCGCTCGGTTCACTGAACTCGGTGCTCGACGAGCCCGTGCAGGACGTGATCCTCGAGGACGCCGCGGGCCGGCTGTGCATCGAGACCAAGACCACCGCCGACCTCGAGCACACGCTGGGCATGACGGCGGGCAACATCTTCCACGGCGGCCTGCACTGGCCGTTCGCCGAGGACCACGAGCCGCTCGACACCCCCGCCCGGCGCTGGGGCGTCGACACCGCCCACGAACGAATCCTGTTGTGCGGCTCCGGTGCTCGCCGCGGCGGCGGGGTGTCGGGCATCGGCGGGCACAACGCGGCGATGGCTGTGCTCGAAAGCCGGTGAAGCGGCAGCCGGCTTGCTAGCCTGGTGAAGATGAAGGTCAGGATGGCGGCACTCGCCGCTGCGGTGATGTCCGCGGCGGCCGTGGTGCTCGCCGCGCCTGCGGCCGCGGTACCGACCTACGGCAGCAACGGGGTGTTCGGTGTCGACCCGGTGGCCGGCGAGGGCTGGGTGACGGCCTTCATCGCGCCGGGCCGCTACCGCGTCGACCAGGCGCCGAGCATGGCGCCCTATCAGAGTGCTCCCGGTTTCTGGTTGCGCTGCAACGCTTTTCCGTGCTCGCACAATGCCGGCGGCCATGTCATCGCGCGCGGAGACGCGGTGCGGGGCGTCGCGACGTTCGTCGACATCCTGCCGACCGACACGGCCGTGGCGCTGTACAACACGACGCTCACCCGCGCCTGAGGGTCACCGCACCCTGTCGATGATCGACCGCAGCGTCAGCAGATCGTCGGCGGCGAGCGCGGCCAGGGCGGGGGGCGCCGGATCGTCGATGGCGTCGATGCGCTCGACCACCGCGCGACCGGCAGGCGTCAGCGACACCCGCTTGGTGCGGCGGTTGCCAGGATCGACCTCGCGCACCACCAGTCCGCGGTCCTCGAGGTCGTTGACGGCGACGGTGGCCGCGGGCGCGTCGACGGTGGCGGCGTGCGCAATCTCCTTGACGCTCATCGGCTGACGCGCCAGCCGGCGCAGGACGCGGACCCGGCTGAACGGCAGCCCGGTCTGCTCGACGACCGCGCGCTTCCAGCCCTCGCGGTTCTCGTGCACGAGCGCTGCCATCGCCCGCCACACGTCGTCGGCCAGCCCGTCATGCGACATGGGTGGGCTCCTCCCGAGGCTTCTCACCGGCGATCAACGGCGCCAGGCGATCCGCGGAACGCAGAGCCCGCCCCGACGTCGAGTAGACGCCGAGCACGGTGATGACCACCCCGAGTGCGATACACACGAACCACAGCGGTCGCGCGGCGGTGGCGAAGTCGGCAGCCGTGCCGGCCAGCGCCGCTCCGGCCACCGAACCGCACAGCGCGACACCGATGCTCACGCCGATCTGCCTGCTGGTCGAGGTCACCGCCGACGCGGCGCCTGCCCGGTCCAGGGGCATCCCGCTGACCGCCGCGTTGGTGATCGGCGCGTTGACCATCGAGAAGCCGATGCCGTACACCGCGAACACCACCAGCAGCTCCCACACCGGCGTCGTCGCGGTGAGGAACGTCAGCAGCACCGAGGCCGACGTGATCAGGACGCCCGCCACGAGCAGCGACGGGCGGGCGCCGAACCGTCCGACGAGGCGGCCCGACAGCGGCGAGAACAGCAGCGCGCCGATCGCGATCGGCAGGTAGATGAGGCCGGTGTGCATCGGCGAATAGCCGCGTTCGCCCTGCAGATACAGCGACATCATGAACAGGAACGCGCCCCACGCCGCGAAGGCCGAGATCGCGGTCACCGTCGCCGACGTGAACGGGATGCTGCGGAAGAAGCGCAGATCGACGAACGGATCGTTGCGGCGCGACTCGTAGCGCAGGAAAGCCGCGAACGCGATGACGGCCACCACCGCGGCGCCGACGGTCCGCGGATTCGTCCAGCCCAGACCCGGACCTTCGATCAGGGTGAACACGACGCCGAACAGGAACAGCACGCCGAGCGCCTGGCCCACCGGGTCGATGTTGCGCATCGTCGCCGACTTGGTCTCGGGCACGAACACGGCGGTCAAGATGATGGCCGCCGCGCAGATCGGCAGGTTGATCCAGAACACCGCGCGCCAGCTGATCCACTCGATCAGCAGTCCGCCGACGATCGGGCCGAGCGCCATCGAGATGCCGACCACCGCCCCCCAGAACCCGAGCGCCCGTGCGCGCTCCACCCGGCCGGTGAACACCTGCGAGATGATGGACAGCGCAACGGGATTCATCATCGAGCCGCCGACCGCCTGCAGCAGTCGCGCGACGATCAACGTCTCGATGTTGGGCGCCAGGCTGCACAGCAGCGAGCCGAGCGCGAAGATCGTCAGCCCGAGCTGGAACACCCGGCGCCGCCCGAACCGGTCGCCGGTGGCGCCGGCGAGCATCAGCAGCGACGCCAGCACCAGCGTGTAGACGTCGATCACCCATTGCAGTTGCGACGGCGACGCGTGCAGGTCCGAGCGGATCGCCGGGATGGCGACGTTGACGATCGTCGCGTCCATCGACACGATCAGCAGGCTGAGGCAGCAGGACATCAGGATGATGGCCTTGCGCCGTGAGGTCATGCCGACAGTATCGATCACCTAACTATTGTGAAACTACAACTGTCGTGATCGCAAGCCGATTGATGGTGACGTGCGTCGCCCCGGTTCGCGGGAGGGGTCAGCGCTTCCCGGTATCGACGTAGTCGCGCTCGGTGTACCCGGTGTAGATCTGCCGCGGCCGGCCGATCTTGCCGCCGCCCTCGTCGTGCATCTCCCGCCAGTGCGCGATCCAGCCGGGCAGCCGGCCCAACGCGAACAGCACGGTGAACATCCGCGTCGGGAAGCCCATCGCCCGGTAGATCACGCCGGTGTAGAAGTCGACGTTCGGGTAGAGCTTGCGCTCGACGAAGAAGTCGTCGGTGAGGGCGAACTCCTCCAGCGACTTGGCGATGTCGAGCAGTTCGTCGTCGCCGCCCAGCTTGCCGAGGATCTTGTCGGCCTGCTCCTTGACGATCCGTGCGCGGGGATCGTAGTTCTTGTACACGCGGTGACCGAAGCCCATCAGCTTCACGTTGTCCTCGCGGTTCTTCACCTTCTTGACGAAGGTCTGGACGTCGCTCTCCTCGGTGCGGATGCGCTCCAGCATCTCCAGCACCGCCTGGTTGGCGCCGCCGTGCAGCGGCCCCCACAGCGCGTTGATGCCACCGGAGATCGACGTGAACAGGTTCGCCTGCGAGCTGCCGACCAGCCGCACCGTCGAGGTGGAGCAGTTCTGCTCGTGGTCGGCGTGCAGGATGAGCAGCATGTCGAGGGCCCGTACGACCTCCGGGTCCACCTCGTAGGGCTCGGCGGGCAGACCGAACGTCATCCGCAGGAAGTTCTCCACCAGGCTCATCGAGTTGTCCGGGTAGAGGAACGGCTGGCCCACCGACTTTTTGAAGGCGTACGCCGCGATCGTCGGCAGCTTGGCCAGCAGCCGGATCGTCGACAGCTCCACCTGCTCGTCGTCGAACGGGTCGAGCGAGTCCTGGTAGTAGGCGCTCAGCGCGTTGACCGCACTCGACAGCACCGGCATCGGGTGGGCGTTGCGCGGGAAGCCGTCGAAGAACCGCTTCAGGTCCTCGTGCAGCAGGGTGTGCCGCTGGATCTGGGTGGTGAATTTCTCCAGCTGCTCGGCGGTCGGCAGCTCGCCGTAGATCAGGAGGTAGCTGACCTCGATGAAGGTCGACTTCTCGGCGAGCTGTTCGATCGGATACCCGCGGTAGCGCAGGATCCCGGCGTCGCCGTCGATGTAGGTGATCGCGCTCTTGGTCGACGAGGTGTTGACGAAACCGCTGTCGTAGGTGGTGTAGCCACTCTTGGCCAGGAGCGACCCCAGCGCGATGCCGTCGGATCCTTCCGTGGCGTGGACTACGTCCAGCTCCAGTTCGCCCCCGGGATAGGACAGGGTGGCGTGCTCTTCTCCACCGGACGGGTTATCGGCCACGGGTACCCCTTCGTCATCGCCTGAGATGCGGACCTGTCCTACAAAAGGTAGTCCCATCCCGACGGTCGTGCCCGCGGGGGGCGGCAGTTGCTCAGGCCGGCTGCCGGGCGCCGGCCGTCTCCGCCAGGAACATCGAGTAGGTCTCCTCGACGCGCGACACGATCGCCTCGACGGTGAGGCTGGCCCAATCCGATGCGGCGACGTCGGCCATCGCTGTGCTCACGATCGCCGACCACACGCAGGCCACCAGCTTCAGCCGCTTGTCGTCGCGCGCCACGCCCATGCGCTTCGCGAGCGCGGCGTTCACCGCGTCCTCGCGGAACTCGCCGGACAGGTGGCGCAGTGAGGGCGACGAGTTGATGATGCGGGCGGCGGCGAGCAACCGCTCGGAGGTCAACCCGTTGAGCGCACCGGTCTTCGTGGAGACGAAGGCCTCGATGTGGGCGCGGCACAGCGCGTCGAGATGGGTGATGTCGTCGGGCTGGCGGGTCAGCTGGAGCGCCACCAGGTCGACGATGTCGTCGATGGAGGCCAGCACGACGGCGTCCTTGGTGGCGAAGTAGCGGCTGAACGTGCGCGGCGAGACGTCGGCGATGGCGGCGATCTGGTCGACGGTGGTGGCTTCGTAGCCCTGCCGGGTGCAGAGCTCGACGGCCGCCTCGATCAGTTCCGCTCGCGTGCGCTGTTTCTTGCGCTCGCGCAGGCCGAGGATCGGTTTGCCGTCGACTTCAGCCACGCGGCGATGCTAACGCGCGCAGCTGAGGAAACATTGAGAATTTGGCACCCCATGCAAATCGCCCGTACTCACAGTATGTCTGCTCTGGGCGTTTTCCCGGGTCGGTAGCGAACGAAGGACGGCGACAAGATCGCCGCCACCAGCACGCCGGCCACCACAAGGCCACCGCCGCCGGCCGCGGCGATCGTCGTGCCCACCGCGGCCGCCGCAGCTCCGTGCAGCGTGTCGGCCACCCGAGGCCCGCCCGCGACAACCACGACGAAGACGCCCTGCAGGCGACCGCGCACGTCGTCGGACGCCGCCTCCTGCAGGATGGTCGACCGGAACGCCGCCGACACCATGTCCGCCGCTCCCCCGACCGCCAGGAATGCCAGTGCGGCCCACAGCATTGCGCCGGCGCGGCCTTCCGCCAGCCCGCACGCCACGCCGAAGCCCACCATCGCCAGACCCCACACCACGATGGAGATCACCACCGCGTACCCCTGCCTGCCGATCCTCGGCAACCACCCCGAGAACACCCCGCCCAGCACCGCGCCCACCGACATCGCGGCGGCCAGCAGCGCCACGGTGGTGCCGCCCTCGACCGGGCCGCCGAAGCTCTCGTGCGCCAGTTGCGGGAACAGCGCCCGCGGCATGCCGAAGATCATCGCGATCAGGTCGACCACGAACGACATCAGCACCACCCGGTTGCCCGCCAGGTGGCGGAAGCCGTCCAGCACCGCACGCAGGCCCCATCGCGCGCCGCCCCGGGTTTCGCCGGCGGGCGGCATCGGCTTGAGCCGGAAGGTCGCCCAGATCGGCAGCAGGCACGTCACCGCGTCGATCAGGTAGAGCGTCGACAGGTCCACCCAGTGCAGCAGCACCCCCGCGAGGAGTGGGCCGACGATGGCCCCGAACTGGAACACCGTCATGTTCAGCGAGTTGGCGGCGGGCAACTGGTCGCCGGGCACCATCCGTGGGATGGCGGCCGCGCGGGTCGGCGAGTTCACCGCGTAGAACGCCTGCTGCACCGCGAGCAGGCACAGCACCAGCCAGACATTGTTCAGCTCGAGCGCGGCCTGCAGCCACAACAGCACCGACGCCGCGGCCAGCCCGCACGACGCGATCACCAGCAGCACCCGCCGGTCCATCGCGTCCGCCCACGCGCCGCCCCACAGCCCGAAGACGATGAGCGGCACCAGCGCGAAGAGGCCCGCCAATCCGACGTAGGCCGAACTCTGGGTGAGCGCATAGAGCTGTACCGGCACCGCGAAGATCGTCAGGTTCGCGCCGATGACGGTCGGGATGCCGGCCAGCCACAGCCGGCGGAAGTCGGGCGACCGGAGTGGGGCGGTGTCGGCGAAGAACCGCCGCACGCTAGGGCTGGAGCCGCTCGACGCGGACCCCGTCCGGGGCGAGGGTCACACGAATCCTGTTGTGCACCCGGTTCTCCCGGCCTTGCCAGAATTCGACGGTTTCGGGTGTGACGAGGTATCCGCCCCAGTTCGGTGGCACCGGCACGGTCTCGTCGGCGGCGAAGCGTTCGGTGACCTCGGTCAGCTGATCGAGCAGCGCGCCGCGCGAGGCGATCGGCTTCGACTGGTGCGACGCCCACGCCCCCAACTGGGAGCCTCGTGGCCGCTTCGACCAGTACTGCTCGGTGGTCTCCGGCGCCACCCGGGTGACCGTGCCGCGCACGTGCACCTGCCGCCCGAGCAGGTACCAGGGGAAGGTCACCGAGGCATACGGCGTCGACGCGAGTTGCTCACCCTTGTCGGAGTCGTAGTTGGTGTAGAACGTGATGCCGTCGCCGTCGACGCTCTTGCACAGCACCGTGCGGGTGACCGGGCGTCCCGCCGCGTCGACGGTGCCCACCACCATCGCGTTCGGTTCGGCGACGCCGGCCTGCTCCGCGTCGGTCAGCCAGTTCCGCAGCAGGTCAACCCAACCCGTGGCGGGGTCGGCGCCCAGCCAGTCGGCGTCCAGGTCCCCGCTGCCGTCCTTCTCCACCGATCCGTATTCCACGCGCATCCTCGCCAGGTGTTCGTTCGAGGCCCCGTCCGATCCGACGGCGTCTGACCCATCAGCCACCCGCACGACGCTACGCCTGGCGGGCATACCGCCGTGGCTGCGGTTACCGGCCGGTAGCGAGGGTCTCCGGCGGTGGTGCGAGAATCTGCTCATGACTGCCGCGTCAGGGCTGCCGGAGAACTTCGTCGAGGGACTCGAGGGCGTGGTCGCGTTCACCACCGAGATCGCCGAACCCGACAAGGACGGCGGCGCGCTGCGGTACCGCGGCGTGGACATCGAGGACCTCGTCACACAGAAGGTCACCTTCGGCGACGTCTGGGCGCTGCTGGTCGACGGCGAATTCGGCCGCGGACTCCGACCCGCAGAGCCGTTCCCGCTGCCGATCCACAGCGGTGACGTCCGTGTCGACGTCCAGGCCGGCCTGGCCATGCTCGCCCCGATCTGGGGCTTCAAGCCGCTGCTCGACATCGACGACGCCACTGCGCGCGACCAGCTCGCCCGGGCGTCGGTGATGGCGCTGTCCTACGTCGCCCAGTCCGCCCGCGGTATCTACCAGCCCGCGGTGCCGCAGCGCGTCGTCGACGGGTGCGACACCGTGACAGCACGATTCATGACCCGCTGGAAGGGCGAGCCGGACCCGCGGCACGTCGAGGCCATCGACGCGTACTGGGTGAGCGCCGCGGAGCACGGGATGAACGCCTCCACCTTCACCGCACGGGTGATCGCGTCGACGGGCGCCGACGTGGCCGCATCACTGTCGGGCGCGGTCGGTGCGATGAGCGGCCCGCTGCACGGCGGGGCGCCGGCCCGGGTGATCCCGATGATCGAGGAAGTGGAGAAGTCCGGCGACGCCGCCGCCGTGGTCAAGGGCATCCTGGACCGCAAGGAGAAGCTGATGGGCTTCGGCCACCGGGTGTACCGGGCCGAGGACCCGCGGGCCCGGGTGCTGCGCGGCACGGCGGAGCGACTGGCGGCGCCGCGCTACGAGGTGGCGGCCGCACTGGAACAGGCCGCGCTGGCCGAACTGCGCGAGCGTCGCCCCGACCGCGCGATCGAGACCAACGTCGAGTTCTGGGCCGCAGTGATCCTGGACTTCGCCGAGGTGCCCACCTCGATGATGCCGGCGATGTTCACCTGCGGGCGGACCGCCGGCTGGTGCGCGCACATCCTCGAACAGAAGCGGCTGGGCCGGCTCGTCCGGCCTGCCGCGGTCTACGTCGGCCCCGAACCGCGCGGCCCGGAAACCGTGCGCGGATGGGATCAGATCGCCCGCCCGTGACCGCCGATCAGGTGTTCTACAGCGCCGCAGAGAGTTTCGCCGAACTGGTGGCGAAGATCCCGGCCGGCGCGTGGGAGGGCCCCGGTCTCGGCGAATGGGATCTGCGCGCCCTCGTCGGGCACACCTCGCGATCGCTGACGACGGTGAGCACCTACCTGAAGACCACCGCCCGGCGGGAGGACCTGCGCGACCCGCAGGAGTACTACGTGTTCGCGCGGCGGTTCGCGACACAGGCCGGCGGCGCCGCGGTGCTGGAGCGCGGCCGGCAGGCCGGTCGGGACCTCGGGCCGGATCCCGCCGCGGCGGTCGAGGCGCTGGTCCGGCAGGTCCGTCGCGATCTCGACGGCGTCGACGACCGGTTGATCGAGGTGATCGGCGGACAGGGCATCCGGCTGTTCGCCTACCTGCCCACGCGCACATTCGAACTCGCCGTGCACGGCCTCGACATCGCCCGCGCCGTCGGCGTGGATCACCCGCCACCCGGCGACGTGCTCGGCGCCGCGGTACGGCTGGCCGCGGACACGGCCGTCACGCTCGGTGACGGCGAGACCCTGCTGTTGGCGCTGACCGGCCGCACACCGCTGCCCGCATCCTTTTCCGTCGTGTGAGACGTGCGCCGAGACGACGGTTGTTGACGGAATTTCGGCGAAAAGCGTCAACAACCGTCGTCTCGCGATGAGTCTTGGACCCGCCGCCAGTCAGCACGGATATCACTGACCCCGAAGGAGACATCCCCATGGCCATCGAAGTGCAACCCGCAGTGTCCCCGTCCCTGGTCGTCGACGACGCCGCGGCGGCGATCGACTTCTACGTCAAGGCCTTCGGGGCCACCGAGTACGGAAGGGTGCCCGGTCCGGACGGCAAGCTCGTGCACGCCGCGCTGAACATCAACGGATCGATGGTGATGCTCAACGACGACTTCCCGGAGATGACGGAGGGCAAGTCGATGACGCCCACCTCGCTGGGCGGCACGCCGGTGACCATCCACCTGACGGTCACCGATGTGGACGCCCAGTTCCAGCGCGCCGTCGACGCAGGCGCCACGGTGCTGTCCCCTCTCGAGGACGCGTTCTGGGGCGACCGCTACGGGGTGCTGCGCGACCCGTTCGGCCACTACTGGTCGATGGGTCAGCCCATGCGCGAGGTCAGCATGGAGGAGATCGAGGAGGCGATGAAGCAGCAGCAGTAGGCCGCTGCCATCTGCCGGTGAAAGATCCTCGCTAGCGCCACAATCCGGCCAGCAGCCGCTGATGGAGCGGCGGTGTCGGCGCGGCCGCGGCGGCGGCCAGCATGTCCTCGACCGAGGTGAACTTCACCCGCGGCCGGATATCGCCGCCGCGCGCGACCTCGGCCCTGTCGATCGCCTGCCAGCCCGCGGCGTCGACCGCGTCGGGCCGACGGCTGCGCACCAGCTTCCCCAGCGCGGACGGCGTGGCGGACGGCTCGGCGAGCGCACCGCTGTTGTAGTCGTCGACGAGGTGGTGCACGGTCTGCGCGGCACACGACTTGTTGGTCCCGATGAACCCGGTCGGCCCACGTTTGATCCACCCTGCGACGTAGGCGCCCCGCACCGGTTGGCCCGACTCCGGGTCGACCACCCGGCCACCGTCGTTGGGCACCACCGCGGCGTCGTCGTCGAACGGCAGGTCACGGATCGCCTTGCCGCGGTAGCCGATCGACGTCAGCACCAGGCCGGCACTCATCAGCCTGACCTCTTCGGTGCCGGTGACGGTGAACTCGACGCCGTCGACACGCAGGTCGCCGAGCACGCGCCGCGGGGTGAGGCGGTAGGCCAGCCTGATGCGCGGCCGCGTCGCCGGGGTGGACGCGTCGCCGAGCTTGCTCAGGATCTCGAGCTTGTTGCGGGTCAGCGGGTCGGTGGCGGTGCCGAGGTCGCGCCGCACGAGGTCGTGGTCGGCCGCGTCGAGAACCACGTCACAGGTCGCGGTCAGCCCGATCAACTCGGGCAGCGTGAAGGCCGAGTCGGCCGGTCCGCGGCGGGCGGCGATCACCACCTCGTCGATGCGTGAGGTGCGCAGCACGGCCAGCGCGTGATCGGCGATGTCGGTGGCGGCCAGGTGATCCGGGTCGGTGGTGAGGATCCGCGCGACGTCGAGGGCGACGTTGCCGTTGCCGATGACGACGGCGCGCCGGTGTCCGAGTTCGACTGGCAGATCGGCGAAGTCGGGATGGCCGTTGAACCAGGCGACCAGTTCGGTCGCGGTGGCGGTGCCGGCCATCCCCATGCCCTCGATCTCGAGGCGGCGGTCATTGGGCGCGCCGACCGCGTAGAGCACGGCGTGGTGGTGCTCCAGCAGTTCGGCGTGGCTCAGGTGGGTGCCCACCTCGACGTTGAGATAGAACGTGAAGCCGCGCAGCTGGGTCACGTTGTCGAAGAGCCGGGTGACCCGCTTGGTGCTCTGGTGGTCGGGCGCGACGCCCGCCCGCACCAGCCCGTAGGGCGTCGGCAGCCGCTCGAACATGTTGACCTGCACGCCCGGCTGGGTGAGCAGTTCGTCGGCGGCGTACATCGCCGCCGGGCCCGACCCGACGATCGCGACCTTCAGCGGTCCACTGCCCCGGCGGTGCACCTCGGGCGCCTCGAGCACCGGCGCCAGCTTCGACGTCGGAGGGAGTTTGCCCTCGCGTTCGGGGTAGAACGCCGCGTTGAGTTCGATGAACGGCAACTGCTTGTCGTCCAGCCGGGTGTCGGGGGCGATGGCGCCGACCGGGCAGGCGCTGACACACGCACCACAGTCCACACATGCGACCGGGTCGATGTAGAGCATCTCGGCGGTCGCGAAGCCCGGTTCGTCAGGCGACGGGTGGATGCAGTTGACGGGGCAGGCGTAGACGCAGGACCCGTCGCTGCAACACGACTGGGTGATGACGTGCGGCATAAGGGATTCAGGCTCTCGTCAGGCGGCCGCGACCACGTGCTGGCGCTGCGGTTCGCTGCGGTAACGGCTGGGGCGACCATCGATCCGGCAGAGCTTCCAGATCAGCTTGGCCACCGGGTTGATCAGCCCGGTGTCCTTGCAGAGCATCCGGACGTCGCCGAACATGTCGCGCAACATCTGCCGGGACTCCGGCGAGCGGAAGAACACCTCCTTGCGCACCGAGCGCGGGATGTCGAATTCCTTCCAGAACGCCTTCGGCGGAACGATGATGGCCGAGCACAGCACCCTCATCACCACCGGCACGTACAGCGACAACCAGAATCGCTTCATCCGCGACAGGTGCGGCACCCGCTTGCGCAGGTATTCGTGCGCGAACGAGATGTGGCGCGCTTCCTCCGCCACGTGAATGGCCATGACGCGCTCCATGATCGGGTGCAGCGTCTTGCCCTCGCGCAGCACGTTCTTCTGCGTGTGGTCGATCGGCTCCTCGCCGGCGAGGATGCCGAACCAGAACGGGATCGGCAGCGGCCCGGCGACGAGCGGGATGACGGGTTGTACCCACTTGAGCAGGCGCGGCATGCCCGGCACGTCGGCGCCAATGTGGTTCACCATCTCCTGGAACATCATGGTGTGGTTGCACTCTTCGACCGCCTCGTGCAGGCAGTAGCGGTACTCCGGTGAGCCGTTCGGCGTCCAGAACGAGTACTCCATCAGACCGCGGATGAGGATCGACTCGAAGTGCAGGCCGACCTTCGCCACGTTGGCCTGACGCCACATGCCGATCTTGATCTGCTGCTCCTGCGGTTGCGCCTGGTACCACGGGTGCCCGCCCAGCGGGTCCGTCGCCGGCAGCACCCAGCGGGTGTCGTTCTCGAAGACGGCGAACTCCGGGGAGTCCCAGTCGATGTCGGTGTACGGATTGAAGTTCCGCCGCACCGAGCCTTCGGACAGCGTGTTGAGCATGTCCACGTACTGCTGGTCGTCGCTGACGTCCATGTTGCGTCGCCAGCGCGTGATCGTGCGGGTCCGAGCCATTCGAAGCCTCCCTGAGAGGTTTACATTTACCGGCCTTGTGTACACAGTACCGCAGGTACCGGGTAAATGTCCATCCCCGTGCTGAGAGTTTGCTGAAGGTCCGCGCACCGCTTCAGCACACGGAGTACCCACACGGATCTTCGAGAAGACACACGCCGACGCGACCACGCCGACGGCTCAGGCGCCGGGCGGCTATTTGGTGCCGAACTCCCCGGCTGCGATCACCCGGTCACCGCTGCTCACCGACGAGAATCCGGCCTCGGTCATGCCGCAGTCGGTGATCACCGCCCGGTGCGGAGGGCTGTTCATCCACCAGTTCACCGCGTAGGCGGGGTCGTCGCTGTAGCCCGTGCTCCAGAAGACGACCTCACCGACCGCCGCGTACGGCGCATAACCGGCGTCGGTGACGCGCTGCACGACCGACGACCCGTCGGAACCGGTGTGGCTACGCACCCCGGACGCGAGCATGTCGATGGCGTGCCGGTTGGCGGCCGCGGTCAACTGCGCGTTCGGCGCGACGGGGCCGCAACCGTTCGCCGCGCGCGTGGCGTTGATCTGGCCCAGCAGTGCGCCACCTTGGTCACCATCGGCGTTGGCGGGCACCGCGGCAACCAGCGCCCCGGCGAGCGCCAGGGCCGCAGCGCAGACGGGCATCAGAACTGGTTTTCGATTTCCCCCACTGAAAATGCACCCCATGATGGGCTCCCAGCTGTCCGCCCCGACAGATCACAGTATGGACACAGGAGCGTGTCGCTCAAACCGCTTTTATTGACTTTTTAGTATTTTGTGCCGCCCTCCCCGGTAGGAGGCGCACAGGCGCTGGTCATTAGTCTTGACCGCATGGCCGAACTCACCATTCCCGCCGACCTGAAGCCGAAAGACGGACGATTCGGGTCGGGGCCGTCGAAGGTGCGCCCCGAGCAACTGCAGGCACTGGCCGCCGCAGGCGACCTGTTCGGCACGTCGCACCGGCAGGCCCCGGTCAAGAACCTCGTCGGCCGCGTCCGCGACGGGGTACGCCAGCTGTTCTCGCTGCCCGACGGCTATGACGTGATCCTCGGCAACGGCGGATCCACCGCATTCTGGGACGCGGCCGCGTTCGGGCTGATCGACAAGCGCTCACTACACCTCACGTACGGCGAGTTCAGCGCGAAGTTCGCCTCCGCGGTGGCCAAGAACCCGTTCGTGGGCGACCCGATCGTCATCAAGGCCGACGCCGGCAGCGCCCCCGAACCGCAGGCCGACCCGTCCGTCGACGCCATCGCGTGGGCGCACAACGAGACCTCGACCGGCGTGGCGGTGCCGGTGCAGCGGCCCGCCGACGCGGGCGACGCACTGATCCTGATCGACGCCACGTCGGGGGCGGGCGGGCTGCCCGTCGACATCGGCCAGGCCGACGCCTATTACTTTGCGCCGCAGAAGAACTTCGCCGGCGACGGCGGCCTGTGGCTCGCCGTCGTCAGCCCCGCCGCGCTCGCCCGCATCGAGTCCATCCATGCATCGGGCCGGTGGGTGCCGGACTTCCTGTCGCTGCCGATCGCGGTCGAGAACAGCGTCAAGAACCAGACGTACAACACCCCGGCGATCGGCACCCTGGTGTTGCTGGCCGACCAGCTGGAGTGGATGCTCGGCAACGGCGGGCTGGACTGGGCGGTCAAGCGCACCGCGGACAGTTCGTCACGGCTCTACTCGTGGGCCGACGCGTCGCAGTACGCCACCCCGTTCGTGACCGACCCGGCGCTGCGGTCGCAGGTGGTCGGCACCATCGACTTCAACGACTCAGTGGATGCCGCCGCGGTCGCCAAGGTGCTGCGCGCAAACGGCATCGTCGACACCGAGCCGTACCGCAAGCTCGGCCGCAACCAGCTGCGTGTCGCGATGTTCGCGGCCGTCGACCCCGACGACGTCAGCGCACTCACCGAGTGCGTCGACTGGGTGGTCGAACACCTCTGAGCACGCACCGCGTGTCTGGGCGGTAACGGGCGGATAACGCAGTAGGGTGACCTGCTAATCGGGCTCGTCCCGGAGGAGGTCGGTATGCGGGTACTCAAGGTCGTCGGTCTCGACGTAGACGGCCGCAGCATCATCTGCGAAGCGGACTCCGGCGACAAATTCATCATGGTCGTGGACGACCGGCTGCGTGCGGCCGTCCGTGGCGACAGAGTCGGTAGCAGCCAAACCCAGATCGATGTCGAGGTCACCACTGTGCTGAGTCCCAAGGACATCCAGGCCAGGATCCGGGCGGGCGCATCCGTCGAACAGGTCGCCGCGGCCGCCGGGGCGCCGCTCGAACGGGTGGAACGCTTCGCCCATCCGGTGCTGCTGGAACGCTCGCGCGCCGCCGAACTCGCCACCGCCGCGCACCCGGTCCTCGCCGACGGCCCCTCGGTGCTGACACTGCTCGAGACGATCACCACCTCGCTCGTCGCCCGCGGCCTCGACCCCGAGAGCACGACGTGGGACGCGTGGCGCAACGAGGACGGCCGCTGGACCGTGCAGCTCGGCTGGAAGGCCGGCCGGTCGGACAACGTCGCCCACTTCCGGTTCACCCCGGGCGCGCACGGCGGCACCGTCAGCGCCTTCGACGATGCGGCCTCCGAGCTGATCGATCCGGACTTCGCCCGCCCGCTGCGCGCAGTGCCGCTGGCCGAACTCGACTTCACCGAGCCCGTCGCCGCCCCCGCGCCCGCGCCGACCCCCGAGCCGCTCCCCGAGCCCGAGCCCGAGCCGGCCGTCGAGGCGAAGAAGCCGGCCCGCGCCCGCAAGGGCAAGCCGGCCGTGCCTGCGTGGGAGGACGTTCTGCTCGGGGTGCGCTCCAGCGGGCAGCGCTGACCGCTCAGCCGCCCAGCGTCAAAGCCAGCACCACGAGCCAGCCGACAGCCACGCCGACGCCGCCACCCAGCACGAACCACCGCCACACCGGTCGCGTGCGCCAGCCCCACACCGTCGGCGCCAGCCCGCCGACGGCGACCATGTTCAGCCCGACGGCCAGCAACGGGTGCACGCGCACCAGGCCGAGGCTGAGCACCATCACCGCCGCCGCGACCACCGCCGCGACGAACCCGGCCACCGTCAGCCCGGTGCCCCACGGCGTCGAATCGTCGGTCACGGTTTGTCCTCCCGGGTCGCTTCGCTCCTGCCCACCGGCCCGTCCTCCCGGGTCGCTTCGCTCCTGCCCACCGGCCCGTCCCCCCGGGTCGCTTCGCTCCTGCCCAATTTAACCTGCCGCCCTTGCCCGTTCGTAGAACGCCAGCGCCGCGGCAGTCGCCACGTTGAGGGAGTCGGTGCCACGCGACATCGGGATGCGCACGCGGGTGTCGCTGGCGCGCATCGCACGCTCGGTCAGGCCCGGCCCCTCCGCCCCGACCAGGATGGCCACCTTGTCGTCCGCCAGTGCGGGCATCGCCGCGGCGAGCGTCGCGGCGGCCGCATCGGGGGTCATCGCCAGCAGTCTGAAGCCGTTGTCGCGCAACAGGTTCAGATCGTCCGGCCAGGACGGCGCCCAGGCGTAGGGCACCAGCAGCGCATGCCCCATCGACACCCGCACCGCCCGCCGGTAGAGCGGGTCGGCACAACCGGTACCGAACACCACGGCATCGACGTCGAGCCCGGCGGCGTTGCGGAAGATCGACCCCAGGTTCTCGTGGTCGTTGACGCCCTCGAGCACCGCCACCGTGCGCGCGCCGTCGAGCACCTGGTCGACGGCGAGTTCACCGGGCCGCGACGCCGACGCCAGCACCCCCCGGTTGAGATGGAAGCCCACCACGGCGGCCATCACCTCGGCGTCGGCCCGGTAGTACGGAGCGTCGGTGCGATGCAGGTCGTCACCAAGTTCGGCGAGCCGGCGGTCGGTGCCGAGCAGCGCCCGCGGGACGAACCGCGATGCCAGCATGCGCTGCACCACCAGCACGCCCTCGGCGATCACCAGTCCCTTGCCGCTGGGCAGGTCGGGGCGACGGTCGACGCTGTTGAGATCGCGGAAGTCGTCGAGGCGGGGGTCGCCCGGGTCGTCGACGTCGATGACGGTGGCCATAACCGGGGTAGCTTCGCACCCGCGACCTCAGGCGCTTTCTTCGACCATCCCGGTCATCAGGTCGGCGGCGGACAACAGTGTCCTGCGCTGTTCCGGATCGAGTCGGGCCAGCCGGACCATCAGCCACTCCTGACTGGCGCGACGCTCGGCCTCGACGAGGGTGATGCCCGATGGCGACGCCGACACCAGCACCTGGCGTCCGTCCGTGGGATGGGCGCTGCGCTCCACCAGGCCCAACTCGGCCAGTGAAGCAATCACACGCGTCATCGACGGCGGCCGGACACGTTCCCGGTCAGCTAACGCCCCCGGGGTCATCGCGCCCTCCTTGGCCAGCGTCGACAGCGCAGACAACTGCGACAGCGAAATCCTGGATTCCGCCCGGCGGAAGCGCAACTGCCGAGCTAAACGCACTACGGCAAGCGACAGGTCACCGGCCAACTGCGCGTCCTGGTCTTTCACATGGCAAAGAGTACCCAGCACGCAGCAATCCCACAGCTAATCCGTCGGGGGTGCGTCGCGAAACGCCTGAATCGGATAGATTCGGCGTCGATGCCTGCAGACAGCTCGCCCGAACCCGACGCGCGGCAGCCCCCGGCGCTGCCGGCGAGGCTGCTCGATCCGCGGCCGGTCATCGCGCTGATCGCCGCCGGTTGGCTGATCGTGACGGTGCTGGCGTTCACGCTCCCAGCACTGCACGACTGGCGGCCGATCGCCATCGCCGGCCTCGGCGTCGGCGTCTTTGGCACGTCGCTCTTCCTGTGGCAACGTCACGCTGTGCGACGCGGTGCCCGCGGCGCACAGAGCGGGCTCACCTGAGCCGGCCCGGAGACGAGGAGACACGGTGGCCGCACCGCTGTTGCAGGCAGAGATCGACATCAACGCACCGGTGAGCCGGGTGTGGGAGCTCGTCTCCGATCTCGAGCGGATGCCGCGCTGGAGTCCGCAGTGCCGCTGGACCAAGCGACTCGGGCCGCTGCGGCCCGGAACCCGCGCGGTCAACGTCAACCGGCGTGGCCGGCTGGTGTGGCCGACCACCAGCACCATCACCGCACTCGTCCCCGAGAAGGAGTTGGCGTTCCGCGTCAACACCAACAACACGGTATGGCGCTACCGACTCGAGACGGTCGACGGAGGCACCCGCCTGACCGAGACCCGGCACGTCGACAACGGCGTCAAGGCCCTGCCGAACGCAACGGTCAACGCGCTGTTCGGCGGGGTCCCCAGCTTCGAGCAGGAGCTCGTCGAGGGCATGAAGCAGTCGCTCGCCCGGATCAAGGCGGCGGCGGAAGCCTAGTCGCGGTCGGCGACGTCGAGGACGCCGTCGTCGAACGGTTCGTAGAGCGGTGAACCCGTTCCCGGCGGCGGCGGGGTGTCCGAATGGGCCCCGCAGCCGTACTCGGCGTCGACCACGTGACCGTCGGCCGCCAGTTCGTTGGCGCACACGCCGAACGTCACCCCGAGCGCACCCGAGAGCGGCAGGTAGAACCCGCACTCGCGGCACACCCGGCGGGTCGATCGGGCCATCGACGAGGCGGGCCCGTGATCACCGTCGTGCCAGCGTTGGGCGGCCTCGACGCGGCCCCAGTCGCTGAGCACCTGCTTGCGGCCCAGCCCGAGCTCGAGCGCGACCTCGTCGACCTCCGGGTCGCCGCTGGCGACGTAGCCGGGCACCAGCCGCGGGTCGTCCGCGGACGGGGCGAGCAGGTCACCGGGACCCAGGTCGCCCGGCCGGACACGTTCTTCCCAGGGCACCCACCTCGGCGCCAGCAGCGCCGTCGGACCGGGCACCAGGACGACCTCGCTGATGGTGGCGTGATCCGCGCCGGGGTAGCCGGCCACCACGACCGCCCACTGCCAGCCGCGGTAGCTCGGCAGGTTCGCCAGGAAGCGGTGCGTCGCCGCCGCGGGGTCTTCGAAGGACGCGCCGAGGTACTCACCGACCGCATCTGCGCCGGCGAACTCCTCCAGCGCAGTGCGCGCCTGCTCGACGGCGCCCGTCAACACCGACTCCAGATCGGCGGTGGACTGCCCCAGCGGGAGCGTTGCACCCTGCTCAGCGGCTTCGGTCATGCTTTCCATCGCCCCCCATAGTGCCTGAGTCCGATGCCTCGGGGCCACACCGGTTGCCATGGCGGGCGCAGTCGGCGCCATGAGGGACAATCGTGGCGTGACCGGAGGGCGGCGGGACGACAGCGCGCGGGACAGCGGCCGCTACTACCCGCCCCGCCCCGCGGCAGGCGCCGACCATCCCGGCATGGCCAACTACCCCAGCGACGGCGTGGACCACCGCAGGCAGCGCAGGCAGTCGATGCCCAGCTCGAACCGGTGGCTGCCGCCGCTCGACGAGCAGGAGACCACCGCCGGTTACCGGTACGAACGCGACCCCGGCGTCGGAGCCGGTGCCGGCGAGCGGGTCACGGTCACCCGCGCCGCCGCCGCGCGCAGCCGCGAGATGGGGTCGCGGATGTACGGACTGGTGCACCGCGCCGCCACCGCCGACGGTGCCGACAAGTCCGGGCTGACGGCCCTGACCTGGCCGGTGGTCGCCAATTTCGCCGTCGACGCCGCGATGGCCGTCGCGCTCGCCAACACATTGTTCTTCGCGGCCGCCTCCGGCGAGAGCAAGAGCAAGGTGGCGCTGTACCTGCTGATCACGATCGCCCCGTTCGCCGTCATCGCACCGCTGATCGGTCCGGCGCTGGACCGGCTGCAGCACGGCCGACGCGTCGCGCTGGCCGGTTCCTTCCTGATCCGCACGGCGCTGGTGATCGTGCTGATCGCGAACTACGACGGTGCCACCGGTAGCTTCCCGTCGTGGGTGCTCTACCCCTGTGCACTGGGAATGATGGTGCTGTCCAAGTCATTCAGCGTGCTGCGCAGTGCGGTGACGCCACGGGTGTTGCCGCCCAGCATCGACCTGGTGCGGGTCAACGCCCGGCTGACGATGTTCGGTCTGCTGGGCGGGACGATGGCCGGCGGCGCCGTCGCAGCGGCCGCCGAGTACCTGTTGGGTCTGGTCCACCTGCCCGGCGCGCTCTACGTTCTGGTCGCCGCGACCGTCGCAGGCGGTGTGCTGGCCATGCGGATCCCGAAGTGGGTGGAGGTCACCGAGGGTGAGGTGCCCACGACGCTGAGCTATCACGGCGGCAGCGACGACCTGCGTCGCCGGCCGGCGGGCGGGAAGGCCCGCGCCGCCCGGCAGCCGCTGGGCCGCAACATCATCACGTCGCTGTGGGGTAACTGCACGATCAAGGTGATGGTCGGGTTCCTGTTCCTCTATCCCGCATTCGTCGCCAAGTCGCACCAGGCCAGCGGCTGGGAGCAGCTGCGCATCCTCGGGCTGATCGGCGCGGCCGCGGCGATCGGCAACTTCGCCGGGAACATGACCAGTGCCCGGCTCAAGCTCGGTCGCCCGGCGCAATTGGTGGTGCGCGCCGCGATCGCCGTGACGGCGATGGCGCTGGCCGCCGCCGTGACCGGCAATCTGCTGGTGGCTGCGGCCGCGACCCTGGTGACCTCAGGCGCCAGCGCGATCGCCAAGGCGTCGCTGGACGCCTCGCTGCAGGACGACCTGCCCGAGGAGTCACGGGCCTCGGCGTTCGGTCGTTCGGAGTCGCTGCTGCAGTTGGCGTGGGTGGCTGGCGGCGCGACGGGGGTGCTGATCTACACCGAACTGTGGATCGGCTTCACCACCATCAGCGCCGTGCTCATCCTCGGCCTGGCGCAGACGATCGTGAGCTATCGCGGTGAGTCGCTGATCCCGGGCTTCGGCGGCAACCGGCCGGTGCTGGCCGCGCAGGAGGGCCGTCGGACCGACATGGTGCCCGAGTGAAGCGCGCCGCGGCCGTGCTGGCGGCCGTCGTCGTGCTGACGACGGCGGTCACCGCCGCCCTGGTGTGGCGGGCTACCCGCGACCACGGCCCGGAACTGCCTGAGGTGAGCGCATATTCGCGTGGCGCGCTGACCCGGGTCGGGCCGTTCCAGTACTGCCGGGTGCTCGACCTCAACGACTGCGAGCGGGCGGGGGTGCAGGGCGAGCTGCGGGTGAACGACCGCGACCCGGTGCAGCTGTCGGTGCCCGCCGCGATCGCCAAAGCGCCGTGGCGGCTGCTACAGGTCTACGAGAATCCGGTCGACACCACGGTTTCGGTGTTCCCGCGCGACAGCCGGCTGGCGGTCACGATCCCCACCGTCGACCCGCAGCGCGGCCGGCTGACGGGCATCGCGGTGCAGCTGCTCACCCTCGTGCAGGACGAGACCGGCGAGGTGTTCGACGTCCCGCACGCCGAATGGTCCATCCGCACGCAGTGGCCCTAGAGCGGGGTGTGCCCTGCCGGCACCCGCTCGCCCTCGCGCGTCGGCCCCGGTGGTGTGCCGTCGCCGAACGGTCTGCCGCCAAGCGCTTCCCGGCCGTGCGGGGTGAGCCAGTCGCCGAGCTCGGGTCCCTTGGGCACCACCTTGGTCGGATTGATGTCGGTGTGCACGATGTAGTAGTGCTGCTTGATCTGCACGAAGTCGACGGTGTCGCCGAACCCCGGGGTCTGGAACAGGTCGCGGGCGTAGGCCCATAGCACCGGCATCTCGGTGAGCTTGCTCCGGTTGGTCTTGAAGTGGCCGTGATAGACGGGGTCGAACCGGGCCAGCGTGGTGAACAACCGCACGTCGGCCTCGGTGATGGTGTCGCCCAACAGGAATCGCTGGTTCTCGAGTCGGTCGGAGACCCAGTCCAGCGCGGCGAACAGCCGGTCGTAGGCCCGGTCGTAGGACTTCTGTGACCCGGCGAAGCCGCACCGGTACACACCGTTGTTGATCTCGGTGTAGATGCGCTGGGCCACCTCGTCGATCTCGTCGCGCAGCGGCTCCGGGTAGAGCTGCGGGGCGCCGTCGCGGTGGTGGGCCGTCCATTCGGTGGACAGGTCGAGGGTGATCCGGGGGAAGTCGTTGGTGACCACCTGCCCCGTCGGTACATCGACGATGGCGGGCACCGTGATGCCCTTGGGGTAGTCGGGGAACCGCTGGAGGTACGCGTCGCGCAGCCGGGGGATCTTCAGCACCGGGTCGACGCCGCCGGGATCGAGGTCGAAGGTCCAGCTGAGGTCGTCGTGCGTCGGCCCGCAGAAGCCGATGGACAACGCGTCCTCGAGGCCGAGCAGCCGCCGCACGATGATGGCGCGGTTGGCCCACGGGCATGCCCGCGCCACGATCAGCCGGTAGCGGCCCGGCTCCACCGGATAGCCGTCGCGGCCGTCGGCGGTGATGCGGGTCTCGATGTAGTCGGTGTCGCGGTCGAACTCGCCACCGCTGGCGACGTAACTCATGGCTCTGATCTTCCCTGCCGATACTGAACTTATGCGCGAAGTTTCCGCGGAATGGCGGACACAAGCGCAGATTCGCCGGAACGCATGTTCGGAGAACTACGTCGAAACGGCATGGATCCTTTCGTCGGCACCGAGGCGCTGGCCGCGGGATTGACCAGATATGCCCTCAGAACCCGGTTCGACCGCGTGTTCCGCGGCGTGTACACATCCAAGGGAGCGTCACTGACAGCGGTCGACAAAGCCGTAGGGGCGTGGTTGTGGTCGGGGCGACGAGCAACGGTGGCCGGCGTCTCGGCCGCGGCTCTGCACGGGTCACTCTGGTTGGACGCCCATTTGCCTGCCGAACTCAACCAGGCGAGTCAGCACAGGACAGCGGGCATCGTCCTGCACGCCGATGCATTGGCGCCCGACGAAGTGACCAATGTTCGCGGAATCCCCGTGACCACGCCGGCCCGCACCGCCTTCGACCTCGGCCGTCGAGGCGACCTCGCCACCGCGGTTGTGCGGCTCGATGCGCTGATGCGGGCCACCGGCGTGAAGTCATCCGACGTCGACGCGCTCGCCGAGCGACACCGGGGGGCCCGGGGGTTGATGCAGCTCCGCGAGGCTCTCGAGCTGGCCGACGCCGGAGCGGAGTCACCGCAGGAAACGCGTGTCCGCCTCCTGCTGGCCGGCGCTGGGTTGCCGACGCCGCACACTCAGGTCGAGGTGCACGACCGGCACGGCTACTTCGTCGCCCGCCTCGACATCGCCTGGCCACAGTGGAAGGTCGCGGTCGAGTACGACGGAGTGCAGCACTGGACCGACGGCAGACAGCGCACCCGCGACATCGACCGCCACGCCGAACTCGAGGCGCTGGGGTGGCGGATCATCCGTGTCGGCGCCGACATGCTGCGCAACCGGCCCCGCGTCATCCTCGAACGCACGCGCCGGGCACTGCTGGCTGCGGGGTGTCCAATCTGAGGCTTTGTACGCGTTCTCGGTGAAATCCCGACCACGAGCTCAGATTCGGCGCGGGCTACTGGTCGAGTTCACTCGCGACGGCGCGCACCACCTCGGACACCCGGCGGGCGACCTTGCGGTCGGGGTAGCGACCTTTGCGCAGCTCGGGCTGCACCGCACCCTCGAGCAGCGTGATCATGTCCTCGACCATGCCGTGCAATTCGTCGGGCGTGTGCTTGTGCTCGGGACGCTCGGCTTCGCGCCGGGTGCGGCTCAGGCTCGGCGGCGGCTCGAGCACCTTGACGCTCAACGCCTGCGGACCGCGCCTACCCGCGGCGATGCCGAACTCCACCTTCTGGCCCGCCTTGAGGCCTTCGACTCCTGCGGGCAGCGCCGAGGAGCGGACGTAGACGTCCTCGCCCTCTTCCTGCGACAGGAAGCCGAAGCCCTTCTCGGTGTCGTACCACTTAACCTTGCCGGTCGGCACTGCCCTCACCCGCTCGTCTCGAAAGAACACTCACTGATACACAAGAAAGCGTCCCGCTTGCGCCGGGACGCGTCGAGTGGTGATCCTACTCGGCCCGCACCCGCGGGTTCATCCTGTTTGTCGGTAGTCTGGAATCTCCGCTGAAGGAGAAGAAGCAGCTGACATGCGATTGATCCTGAACATCATCTGGTTGATCTTCGGCGGCCTCTGGCTGGCCCTGGGGTACTTCCTCGCCGGCATCATCTGCTTCGTCCTGATCATCACCATCCCGTTCGGCTTCGCGGCATTCCGCATCGGGGTCTACGCGTTGTGGCCGTTCGGCCAGACGGTCGTCGACAAGCCCGGCCCGCGGCCCGGAGCGCTGGTGGGCAACATCATCTGGCTGATCGTGGCGGGCATCTGGCTGGCGATCGGCCACCTCGTGAGCGCCGTGGCGATGGCGGTGACGATCATCGGCATCCCGCTGGCGCTGGCCAACCTGAAGTTGATCCCCGTCTCGCTGTTCCCGCTGGGCAAGGACATCGTGCCCGTCGACGCGCACAACGACCCGTGGAGCAGACCGGTGCGAGCCGCCGCATGACGGTGGTCGGTCTCGGACTCCCGACGGTGCAGCGTCCTCTGACGGGGATGCCCACCGCCGGACCGCTGGTGGACACCTTCGGCCGGATAGCGACCGACCTGCGGGTGTCGCTGACCGACCGGTGCAACCTGCGCTGCACGTACTGCATGCCCGCCGAGGGGCTGGACTGGCTGCCCGGCGACGAACTGCTCACCTCCGAGGAACTGGCCCGGCTGCTGCGCATCGCCGTGACGAAGCTGGGTGTCACCAGCGTCCGCTTCACCGGCGGCGAGCCGCTGGTGGTGCGCCACCTCCACGAGGTGGTCGCTGCGACGGCGGCCCTGCGGCCCCGGCCCGAGATCGCCGTGACCACCAACGGCCTCGGCCTCGGCCGGCGTGCCGACGAGCTCAAGCGGGCAGGGCTGGACCGGGTGAACGTGTCACTGGACACCGTCGACCGGGCCCGGTTCGCGGCCATCACCCGCCGCGACCGGCTCGACGACGTGCTGACCGGCCTGGCGGCGGCCAAGGCCGCCGGGCTGACGCCGGTGAAGGTCAACGCCGTCCTCGATCCGGTCGGCGGGCGGGACGACGCCGTCGCGCTGCTGCGGTTCTGCCTCGAGAACGGCTACCAGCTGCGCATCATCGAGCAGATGCCGCTGGATGCCGAACACCGGTGGCGCCGCGGCGAGGCCCTGGAGGCCGACGACGTGCTCGCCGCACTGCGCCGCGAGTTCACCCTCACACCCGACCCCACCCCGCGAGGTTCGGCCCCGGCGCAGCTGTGGCGGGTGGACGGCCGCCCGGACGCCACGGTCGGCATCATCGCCTCGGTCTCGAAGGCGTTCTGTGCCGCCTGTGACCGCACCCGGCTCACCGCCGACGGTCAGGTGCGCAACTGCCTGTTCGCGACCGCGGAGACCGATCTGCGGCAGTTGATGCGCACGGGTGCCGACGACGACGCGATCGAGCAGGCGTGGCGCACCGCGATGTGGGCCAAGGCCGCCGGGCACGGCATCAACGATCCGGACTTCGTGCAGCCCGACCGCCCGATGAGTGCGATCGGCGGCTGACGCGTGTCGGCCACGACGACGGTGCGGGTGACCGTCCGATACTTCGCTGCTGCCCGAGCCGCGGCGGGCGTCGAGGAGGAGCCGCTCGAACTCGCGGCGGGCACCACGGTGGCAGCGCTGACCGACGTCCTCAGCGGGCGCGGGGAGGACCTCGCCCGGGTGCTCGCGCGCTGTTCGTATCTGGTGGACGGCATCGCCGTCCGCGACCAGACGATCGCGCTGCGGAACGCCCAGACAGTGGACGTTCTTCCACCCTTTGCCGGCGGATAAGCGTGATTTACATCACATAACGAAATGGTCACAAACTGTCACAGACGCGCTGAGCGGCGGGTGAACGCCGGAAAACGTCGCGTCAACCTGGCGGTTTAGAGCCCGTTTAATATTTGCCAAGGGGAGAAACGCCGAGGTCGGCAGAAGGTGACGGGATCGCGGAGAGCCGTTACCTTCTCTTCCAGGCCGATCGACCCACATCAGTCGGCTCGCCTCGTTCGACAGCGCCGAGCTCCATCCGTCGGAAGAGGGACCACGACCCACCTGGATGGAGGCGGGGGACCCACCGGTCCACCGAAGGACCTGGAACCGCTTGCGGTTCCTTGGGGTGAAGCCGGCGGATCTCCGCCGGCCGGGTGACCTCTCAGACCCGAACCCGACAGCTGACCTCGCGGGCGCTCACGAGAGGACCTATCGCACTTATGAGTGGACGGCATCGCAAGCCCACCAAACCAGCTGTCAGCGTCGCCAAGATCGCCTTCACCGGCGCGGTGATCGGCACCGGTGGCCTCACCCTCGCGGGCCAGGCCAACGCCGCCACCGACGGTGAATGGGACCAGGTCGCATCCTGCGAGTCCGGCGGCAACTGGGCCATCAACACCGGCAACGGCTACCACGGCGGCCTGCAGTTCTCGCCGAGCACCTGGTCCGGCCACGGCGGCAGTGAATACGCCCCGTCGGCGTTCCAGGCCACCAAGGAAGAGCAGATCGCCGTCGCCGAGCGCGTCCTGGCCAGCCAGGGCAAGGGCGCATGGCCGACGTGCGGCAAGGCGCTGTCCGGCGCCACTCCTCGCAACGTGCTCGACGACGCGCTCGACGCCGTCGGCCTGAACGGCCAGCTGCCGCCCCCGCCGCCGTTCAACCCGTTCGCTCCCCCTCCGCCGCCCGCGCCCGCGCCGCTGGCCGCACCGCTGCCGCCGCCTCCGCCGGCTCCCATGCCTCCCCCGCCCCCCGCGCCCGCGCCGTTCGACGCGCTGGCCGCCCCCGCGCCGGCACCCGTTCCTCCGCCGGCTCCCGCCCCGCCGCCGCCCGCCCCGGTCGACCTGATGGCCGCGCCGGCTCCGGCTCCTGCGCCGATACCGCCCCCGCCTCCCCCGGGCAACTCGCTCAACGGTGTGCCGCTGGTCGCGCCGCTGCCGCCCGCGCCCCCGGCCGCAGACGTGCCGCCGCCCGCCCCGGAGACCGTGGTCACCGCCTCGAACTGGGACGTCGCCCCCGCCGCCCCCGACGCGCCGCAGACCTGGTCGCTGCACAACGGTGCTCCGCTGCCGCTGCAGCCGGTCCCGCCGGCTCCTGCGCCGGCACCGGCACCCGCACCGGGTGTCGTCGCCGCGCCTGCCGCCCCGGCACCGGATCCGATGGCACCGCTCAACGCGGTGAACATCCCGCAGCCGATGTTCGACGCGGCCAACGAGGCGATGACCGGCGGCGTGCCCGCCGGCCTGCCCGCCGTTCCCGGCGACCTGCCGGCCATGGCCCAGGGGATCCCGCACCTGGCCAGCCCCGAGAACCTGCCCCCGGGCGCGGCGCTGGCTCCGACGGGCCCGCAGCAGAGTCCGAACGTGACGTACCTCAAGGAAATCTGGCACGCGATCCAGACGCAGGACATCTCCGGCCAGGACGCGCTGCTGGCACTGACCCAGCGGCCGCTGACGACGCCGGACACCCCGGGTGGCCCGCCGCCGAACGCGCCGGTCGGTGCGCCCGTGAATCCGGCGGCCGCGCCCGCTCCGCTGGGTGCGCCTGTTCCCGCACCGCTGCCTGCACCGGCCCCCGCGCCTGCTCCGGTTCTGCCGCCGGCCTGATCGCCGTCAGGCGGAGTTGACCCACTCGTCGGAGCCGTCGCCGAAGAACTGGTGCTTCCACACCGGTAGCCGGTCCTTCACGGCGTCGACGAGCCGGGCACAGGTCTCGAACGCCGCTCCCCGGTGGTCGGCTGCCACAGCGGCCACCAGGGCGGCGTCGCCGATCGCCAGCGGCCCGATCCGGTGACTCACCGCGATCGCACGCACGCCGTGACCCGCCGCGGCGAGCTCGGCGGCCACCTCTTCGAGCACCTGCGCCGCTGTCGGGTGGGCGGAGTACTCCAGTCGCCGCACCGTCCGGCCGCCGTCGTGGTCGCGGACCACACCGGCGAATCCGACCACCGCCCCGGCTGATTCGTGCGCGACGAGATCCTCGTGACCGGAGAGGTCGATCGGATCCTCGGTGAGTTCGGCCCGCAGCACGATCGCCGTCATCGCGGATGGTCCTTCCCGACGAGTTGGTCCAGCGCGTGGTCGAGCACCCGGTCTAGCACTGCGAGCCCGTCCTTCACCCCGCCCGGTGAGCCGGGCAGGTTGACGATCAACGTGCGGCCCCGCACCCCGCACACGCCACGGGAGAGCACCGAGGCGGGCACCTTGTCCTCGCCGGCCCGCCGGATGGCGTCGGCCAGGCCGGGTATCTGGTAGTCGACGAACTCGGCCGTCGCATCGGCGGTGCCGTCCGTGGGTGAGATGCCGGTGCCACCGGAGGTGACGATGACGTCGACGTCCTCGCCGTGCGCCGCGGACAGCGCCGTGGCCACGTCGCGGCCGTCGGGAACCACCACGGGTGCGGGTGTGCCGATGCCGCGCTGTTCGAGCCAATCCACGATGAGCGGGCCCGTGCGGTCCTCGTAGACGCCTGCCGCGGCCCGGGTCGACGCGATGACGACCCGGGCGGTGCGCGTCACGGGTTGGTCCACTCGCCGGTCTTGCCGCCCTCTTTGTGCAGCACCCTGATGTCGCTGATGCGCGCGGCGCGGTCCACCGCCTTGATCATGTCGTAGAGCGTCAGCGCGGCCAGGCTCACCGCGGTGAGGGCCTCCATCTCGACGCCGGTGCGGTCGGTGCTGCGGACCGTGGCGGTGATCACGACGCGGGCGTCCTCGACGTCGAAGTCCACGTCGACCCCGGTGAGGGCGAGCTGGTGGCACAGCGGAATGAGGTCGCTGGTGCGTTTGGCCGCCATGATCCCGGCGATCCTCGCGGTCGCCAGCGCGTCACCCTTGGGCAGCCCGCCGGCGGTGATGAGGTCCACGACGTCGGGGCGGGTGTGCAGCACCCCGGTGGCCACGGCGGTGCGCCGGGTGGCGTTCTTGGCGCTGACGTCGACCATGCGGGCCGCGCCGGACTCGTCGAGGTGGGACAGCTCCCCGCCGGTCACCGGTTACTTGTTGACGACGGTGACGGGATGCGTGTACGGCAGCTGGTCGGCCGGCAGCGGAAACACCAGATCACCGAACGGGGACAGCGCCCCGGTGCGATCCGTCGCCAGCTCGCTGACCGCGTGCTCGTCGCCCTCGAGGTGCGCCGGCCAGCCGTTGTCGACGTATTGCTTCTTCTTCTTGTCAGCCACGTACACATTGTGGCAAACGCCGGGCGCGCTGGCGAGGTCGGGCGGAGGCTTTACGCTGGTCAGCAATGACCGAAAAGACTCCGCCGCCGGGCCGGAGTGACACCACCCGCGGATCGGCGGGCGTCCCGCTGGGCGCCTGGCTGGCCGAGCTGCCCGACGAGCAGCTCGTCAGACTGCTGCAACTGCGGCCGGACCTCACCCAGCCGCCGCCCGGCAATGTCGCAGCGCTGGCGGCACGGGCGACGTCGCGGCAGTCGGTCAAGGCGGCCACCGACGAGCTCGACTTCCTGCGGCTGGCGGTGCTGGACGGCCTGCTCGTGCTGCACGCCGACACCACCGCCGTCCCACTGACCAAGCTGGTGGAACTGTTCGACGGCCGCACCGACGAACAGGCGCTCGACGCCGCCGTCGACGACCTGCGCGAGCGCGCGCTGGTGTGGGGTGCGGCCGAACTGCGGGTGACCGCCGAGGCCGCGTCCGGTCTGCCCTGGTACCCGGGCCAGGCCGTCGTCGAGACCGCCGCGCAGTCGCCCGGGGACATCGCCCGCCGCCTCGAGGGCCTCGACACCGCCCAGACCGAGCTGCTGTCACGACTCGTGAACGGGTCGCCGGTGGGGCGTACCCGCGACGCCGCTCCCGGCACCCCGCCCGACCGGCCGGTGCCGCGGCTGTTGGCCGCAGGGCTGCTGCGCCAGGTCGACGACGAGACCGTGATCCTGCCGCGGCTGGTCGGACAGGTGCTGCGCGGCGAGGCACCCGGCCCGGTGGACCTCACCCCACCGAACCCGACGGTCTCCACCACCTCCGGCGCGGATGCGGACGCCGTCGCCGCCGGGGCGGCTCTCGACCTGCTGCGCGAGGTCGAATTGGTGATCGAGACCCTGTCGGCGACGCCGGTTCCCGAGCTGCGCAGCGGCGGCCTCGGTGTGCGCGACATGAAGCGGCTGACCAAGACCACCGGCATCGACGAGCAGCGGCTCGGCCTGATCGTCGAGCTCTCGGCGGCGGCCGGGCTGATCGCGGCGGGCATGCCCGAGCCGGATCCCGGCGACGGCGCGGGTCCGCACTGGGCGCCGACGGTGGCCGCCGACCGGTTCGTCGAATCGACCAGCGCCGCGAAGTGGCATCTGCTGGCGTCGACATGGCTGGATCTGCCGGGCAGGCCGAGCCTCATCGCGACTCGCGGTCCGGACGGCAAACCGTATGCGGCGCTATCGGATTCGCTGTACTCGACGGCGGCTCCGCTGGACCGCAGGTTGCTGCTGACGGTGCTTTCCGGGCTGCCCCACGGCGCCGGCGCCGACGCCGCATCGGCGTCGGCCGCGATGATCTGGCAGCGCCCGCGCTGGGCCGCAAGGTTGCAGCCCGAACCCGTCGGAAGTCTGCTCACCGAGGCGCACGCGCTGGGGGTCGTGGGGCGCGGCGCCATCACCGGACCCGGCCGCAAGCTGCTCGCCGGCGATCCCGTCGACGAGGTCGTCGCCGCCATGCAGAAGGTGATGCCGAAGCCCATCGACCACTTCCTGCTGCAGGCCGACCTCACCGTCATCGTGCCGGGACCGCTGGAACGCGAGCTCGCCGAGCAGCTCACCGCGGTCGCCACCGTCGAGTCGGCCGGCGCCGCCATGGTGTACCGGATCAGCGAGTCGTCGATCCGCCGCGCGCTGGACACCGGCCGCACGGCGAGCGAGCTGCACGCGTTGTTCGAGCGGCACTCCCGCACCCCGGTGCCGCAGGGCCTGACGTACCTGATCGACGACGTCGCCCGCAGGCACGGGCAGCTGCGCGTCGGGATGGCCAGCTCGTTCGTCCGGTGTGAGGACGCGGTGCTGCTCGCCCAGGCGGTCAGCGCACCGGCCGCCGAGGCGCTGGAGATGCGGCTGCTGGCGCCGACGGTGGCGGTGTCGCAGGCGCCCATCGGCGAGGTGCTCACGGCGTTGCGCAACGCGGGGCTCGCTCCGGCGGCGGAGGACGCCTCTGGGGCGATCGTCGACCTGCGCGCCCGCGGAGCGCGCGTGCCGACCGCGCCCCGCCGCCGGGTCTACCGGCCCGCACCGACTCCGACGCCGCAGACGCTGGGCGCGATCGTCGCGGTGCTGCGCAAGGTCGCCGTCGCGCCGTTCGGGAACACCCGGCTCGACCCCGGCGTTGCGATAACGCAGCTGCAGGACGCCGCCCTGACCCAGACGTCGGTGGTGATCGGCTACGTCGACCCCGCCGGCATCGCGACCCAGCGGGTGGTCGCACCGATCAACGTGCGTGGCGGGCAGCTCACCGCCTACGACCCGGCATCCGGACGGGTACGCGAATTCGCGATCCATCGCGTCACGTCGGTGGTGTCGGCCGACAGCGAATGACGCAGGATGATGGAGAAGATGACTCACCAGCGAGACCCGCATGACTGACGGCCCACTGATCGTCCAGTCCGACAAGACGGTGCTGCTCGAGGTCGACCACGCGCAGGCCGGGGCGGCGCGGGCCGCGATCGCGCCGTTCGCCGAGCTCGAACGCGCGCCCGAGCACATCCACACCTACCGGATCACCCCGCTGGCACTGTGGAACGCCAGGGCGGCGGGCCACGACGCCGAGCAGGTCGTCGACGCGCTGGTGTCCTTCTCCCGCTATCCGGTGCCGCAGCCTCTGCTCGTCGACATCGTCGACACGATGGCCCGCTACGGCCGCCTGCAGCTGGTCAAGAGCCCCGTGCACGGCCTCGTGCTGGTCAGCCTGGACCGTGCGGTGCTCGAAGAGGTGATGCGGCACAAGAAGATCGCCCCGATGCTTGGCGCGCGCATCGACGACGACACGGTGATCGTGCATCCCAGCGAGCGAGGCCACATCAAGCAGCTGCTGCTCAAGGTCGGCTGGCCCGCCGAGGACCTCGCCGGGTACGTCGACGGCGAGAAGCACGCCATCGACCTGAAGCAGGACGGCTGGGAGCTGCGCGACTACCAGGAGATGGCGGCGGACTCGTTCTGGGCGGGCGGTTCCGGCGTGGTCGTGCTGCCGTGCGGCGCGGGCAAGACGCTGGTCGGCGCGGCGGCGATGGCCAGGGCGGGCGCCACGACGCTGATCCTGGTGACCAACACCGTCGCGGGCAGGCAGTGGAAGCGCGAGCTGATCGCGCGCACCACGCTGACCGAGGAGGAGATCGGCGAGTACTCCGGGGAACGCAAGGAGATCCGCCCGGTCACCATCGCGACCTACCAGGTGATCACCCGCCGCACCAAGGGCGAGTACCGCCACCTCGAACTGTTCGACAGCCGCGACTGGGGGCTCATCATCTACGACGAGGTGCACCTGCTGCCCGCGCCGGTGTTCCGGATGACCGCCGACCTGCAGTCCCGGCGACGGCTGGGGCTGACGGCCACGCTGATCCGCGAGGACGGCCGCGAGGGCGACGTGTTCAGCCTGATCGGGCCCAAGCGCTACGACGCCCCCTGGAAGGACATCGAGGCCCAGGGCTGGATCGCGCCCGCCGAGTGCATCGAGGTGCGGGTGACGATGACGGACAACGAGCGGATGCTCTACGCCGTCGCCGAACCCGAGGAGCGCTACAAGCTGTGCTCCACGGTGCACACCAAGATCGCGGTGGTGCGCTCGATCCTGGAGAAGCACAAGGGCGAGCAGACGCTGGTGATCGGCGCCTACCTCGACCAGCTCGACGAACTCGGCCGCGAACTCGACGCGCCGGTGATCCAGGGGTCGACCAAGACCGCCGAACGCGAGTCGCTGTTCGACGCGTTCCGGCGCGGCGAGATCTCCACCCTCGTGGTGTCCAAGGTCGCCAACTTCTCCATCGACCTGCCGGAAGCCTCGGTGGCGGTGCAGGTTTCGGGCACCTTCGGCTCGCGCCAGGAGGAGGCTCAGCGGCTCGGCCGGTTGCTGCGACCCAAGCACGACGGCGGCGGCGCGGTGTTCTACTCGGTGGTGTCGCGCGACAGCCTCGACGCGGAGTACGCCGCCCACCGGCAGCGGTTCCTCGCCGAGCAGGGCTACGGCTACATCATCAAGGACGCCGACGACCTGCTCGGCCCGGCGATCTGACGGCGCCGTGTCACCGCGAGTTCCACCGGTGACCACGCGCTCGCCGCGCTGAGGCGATAGCCTCGACACCCATGACCGCACGACGGCGCGCTCGCGCTGCCTCGAACACCCCCGCCGTCAGGCTGGCGCTCGCCGGCCTCGCCGTCGGCTTCGGCGCCCTGGTCGCCGCGACACCCGCCGCCGCCCAACCCGGGATGCCGCCGGTGCCGCCCGCACCCGCGCCGGGCGCTCCGGTTGCGCCCCCGCCCCCGGGCGGCCCGCCGCCGGTGCCGCAGATGCAGATGCAGGATCAGAAGTACGGCAGCGGCGACGGCCCCCTGGGCTTCCTGCGCGATGCGTGGAACCAGGCGAAGAACCCGTACGGCGATCCGACGATGACCGTTCCCGGATCGACGGCCCCGCCCCCGGGCGCGGGCCCCGCACCTGCGCTGCCGCCCGGCTACACCTCGATCAGCGACCCCGGGTCGTCCACCCCGGCTGCGCCCGCCGGGCCGAAGACGGGCGGACCGCCGCTGCCGGAGGGCTACTACCCGCTCGACGGGCCGCCGCCGCCCGGATATTTCGACGCGCCGCCGGCCCCCGCGCCGGGCCAGCCAGGGGCGCCCGCGCCGGGTCAGCCCGCGCCGCCGGCGCCTGCGCCGATGCCTCCGAAGATCATCGCCGGGCAGTAACCACCGCAGGCGCCATGCTCAGGTGTGCGGCCCGACCGGTTTGACGACGGTCAGCAGCACCACCGAGTCCTCGATGGCGTGCAGGCCGTGGCGGGTGAGCGGGATGACGATGTGGTCGCCCGCGGAGCCCTCCCAGCCGGCCTCCTCGGTGCTCAGCCGCACCCGGCCCGTCACCACCTGCAGCGTCGCCTCGCCCGGGCTCTCGTGCTCGTGCAGATCGCTGCCGCCGGTGAGCGCGATCAGGGTCTGGCGCAACGCGTGTTCGTGACCGCCGTACACGGTGTGCGCACTGCGGCCGCTGCCCGTGGCGCGGGCGGTCTCGAGGTGCTCGCGGGCCAGCGCGGTGAGTGAGATCTTCTCCATGTCCGAATGGTGCCACCCGGGCGTCAGGTGTGCCGCAGAGTCGCGACGAGGTCGTCGATCAGTCGCGGACTCGGTGCGCCGGGGATGCCCTGGTAGAGGGAGACCACGAACACCACCGCTCCGTCCTGGCCGGGCACGTTGATGGCGACGACGCTGTGCACCGCCGAGGAGGCCCCGCACTCACCGGCTTCGATCCCGGTCACGGTGGCCAGGATCTGCAGTGCCGGGGTGGCGTCGAGGATCAGGCCGCGCGGGTCGGTCAGCGTCACCTTCGGCACCCGTCCGCCGGCGGACGTGTAGATGTCGCGGACCAGCGCGGCCTTGTCGCGCACGGCACGGTTGAGGTCGCGGGGGTTGTTCGGGCTGTCCAGCCCGGACACGGCCAGCCAGTTGTCGGGGCACCTCGCGGACTCTATTTGCGCTGCCGCGCGCAGGATCTCGACGGGACAGGTGTCGAACAGTCCGCCCTTGCAGACCTTCTCCCAGCCGAGGCGCACGCCGCAGCCCTCGACGGTCCACTCCGGCGGCACGTCATAGGTGAGGCCGACGTTGCTGCTCACCGGTTTCCAGCCGGCCGGCGTCTGGGTGCCCGGGAGCGCCGGCTCACACGGCGGTGGCGGCGGCGGGGTGGAGGGCGGCGCCGCCGCGGGTGGGATCGGCGGTGCGCTGACCGTCGCCGCCGTCGTGTCGGACGTCGGTGACCGGCGGGCGTCGACCGCGAGCAGCACGCCGACGCCCAGCACCACCACCGCGGCGACGGCCGCCGCCACCCACCACGCGCGGCGGCGGCCTCGTGGCGGTCCACCGGGCGGCGGCGGGTCGGCGGGATAGTCGACGGTGGTGCGCTCGACGTACTCGGGGAGGTGCCCGTCGTCCTCGGGCGGCGGGAATCCCAGCGCCGGATAGCTCACGCAGACCCCCTCACCGCCTCGTGCCGCGAGCCTAACAGCGCGCCGCGACGTGCCCGGGCGCGATGCGGCTAGCCCAGCGCCGGGATGACCTGCTGTTCGAACAACTCGACGCCGGACCGGTCGTAGGCCGCCTCGGGGAAGTACATGATGGCGTACTCACAGCCGAGGTCACGCATCCGCTTCAGCTTCTCGATGACCTGTTCGGTTGTGCCGCTGGCAGATTCGGGTGCGCTGACCGCCGAAAGCATCCGATCGACGGAACCGGGGTCGGCCTTGGCCTGCTGCCTGGCGCGGATCCGCTCGATGCGGTCTTTCACGTCGGCTTCCGAATCGCCGATGACCGCATTGAAGTTCGCCGAGCGGACGATCTTCCCGTAGTCGGTGCCGACGTCGCGACAGTGCCCGGCGAGCACCTCGGACTTGTGCTCGAAGCCGGCCGGTTCGGAGGTGAAGTTGGTGTACTGCGCGTACTTGGCGGCGATGCGCAGAGTCACCTTCTCGCCGCCGCCCGCGATCCACAGCGGAGGTCCTCCCTGCTGCAGCGGGGTGGGCGCGACGATCGCGTCGTCGACCTTGTAGTACTTGCCCTCGAAGGTCACCCGGCCGTCACGCCAGGCGTCGCGCATGATCTGCACGCCCTCGTCGAGCATGCCGAGGCGCTGCCCGGCCGTGGGGAAGCCGTAGCCGTAGGCCTCCCATTCGTGTTGGTACCAGCCGCCACCGATGCCCATCTGCACGCGCCCGCCGGAGATGATGTCGGTGGTCGCCGCGACCTTGGCGAGGTACACCGGGTTGCGGTAGCCCATCGCGGTGCACATCTGGCCGAGCTTGATCCGGGAGGTGGTCGCCGCGTAGGCCGCCATCAGCGTCCACGCTTCGTGGGTCGCCTCGTCGGTGGGCACCGGCACGGTGTGGAAGTGGTCGTAGACCCACAGCGAGTCCCATGCCGCGCCGTCGGCGTAGGCGGCCAGGTCACGCATCACCTGCCACTGTTCGTTCGGTGCGATGCCGATCAGGTCGAGTCGCCAGCCCTGCGGGATGAACAGTCCGAAGCGCATGACATCCGACTCTAGCGAGTCGGGCGGCCCCGTCCGGTCGACTTGCCAAGGGCGGCCATCGCACCCGTCACCGCCGCCTGGCGCAGCGCGTCCGCAGGCGCGTCGGGGAACTGCAGGCAGCAGTCCTGCAGGCCGCCGAGCGCGATCACGGCCCGGGTGGCCTGCTCGAGCGTCTGGTCGGGCCCGAACAGAATTCGGCTCAGCCGTTCGCGCCAGGCCAGCATGCTGTCGATGAGGCCCAGGTCGGCGATGGTGCTGAGCTCCGACACGATCAGCACGAGGTCCGCGCGGTGTGCGTACTGGAAGTCGAAGAACCCCTCCAGCATCTCGCGGGGCGTGATCTCCGGCCGCTCCTCGCATTCGCGGACATAGCGCTCGCCGCCGTCGATGAGGGGCTGCACGATGCTGCGGACCAGTTCCTCACGCGATGAGAAGTGGTGGTAGAGAGCAGGTTTGGTGATGCCGAGGCGCCCGGCGATGTCCTGAAGGCTGGTGCGCTGCACACCTTTGGCCGTGAACAGTTCGCGCGCCACATCCTGGATCCGCTGCCGGGTGTCCGAACGAGGGCCGCTCACGTACCCACCCTAACTGACCGATCGTTAAGTAAGCTCACCGTCATCGGCTTACCGAACGTTCAGTAAGGAGAAGTGTCATGCGCGTACTCGTCTCCGGCGCGAGCATCGCCGGCCCCGTGGCGGCCTACTGGCTGACGCGCCAGGGCTTCGACGTCACGGTCGTGGAACGCGCGCCCGCGCTGCGCAAGACCGGCGGCCACGCCATCGACCTGTTCGGTCCGGCCATGGCGATCGCCGAGCAGATGGGCGTCCTCGACCGCGTCATCGAGCACGCCACCGGCACCGGACGGCTGATCATGCACCGCGTCGGGTCCCGACGGCCGACCGTCATCGACTATCACAAGCTGTCGGCGGCCATCTCCGACCGGCACGTGGAGATCATGCGCGACGACCTCAGCGAGATCTTCTACGACGCGGGCCGCGCAGACGTCGAGTACCTGTTCGGCGACCACATCACCGACATCGCCCCTGACGGCGGGGTCACCTTCGCCCGCTCGGTGCCACGCGGATTCGACATCGTCATCGGCGCCGACGGACTCCACTCCGGTGTGCGACGCCTGGTGTTCGGCGAGGACGCCGGCCACACCGAATTCCTCGGCGCCTACCTCGCCGTCGTATCGGTCCCGAAAGATCTTGCCCGCGACGGTGAGTCCACCGGGTTCATCGACCTCGACCGCGTCGCGATGATCTACACCGCCGACCATCTCGAGGACGCCCGGGCGGTCTTCATCTTCAGGCCTGCCGCCGCCTACCACTTCGATCACCGCGACCCGACCAGTCAGAAGAAGCAGTTGCGGCAGCGCTTCGGCGGGATGTCGGGTCCCGTCGACCGTTGGCTGGCCGAGGTGGACCACACGCCGGCCTTCTACTTCGACGCGATCGACCAGCTGCAGCTGACGAGGTGGTCCCGCGATCGGGTCACGCTGGTCGGCGACGCCGGATACTGTCCCGGCCCCGCCGTCGGAGGCAGCACCAGCCTCGCCGTCATCGGGGCCTACGTCCTCGCCGGTGAACTCGATCGCGCCGCCGGGGACCACACCGTCGCGTTCCCCGCCTACGAAGACGTCATGACCCCGGCGGTGATCGGCAGTCGGGCACTGGCGAAGCGAATGGCACGCAGCATCCTGCCGTCGTCGGGTCTCGGGATCCGGGCGCTGCTGGCCGCGGGGCGGCTCATCTCGGTGCTGCCCAGCCCCGTGGGCCGGGCAGTGGCTGGGCTGGACGACCGCGGCGTCCGGTTCTTCGACTCGATCCGCGTCCCCGACTATCCGGCCCTCGCCACTCGCTGACTCTGCGAGCGCATCGAGGCTGTCGGTGGCCGTCGGTAGCGTGGCGATATGGCCCTCAGTAGAGAAGAGCGCGAACAGTTTCTGGCCGGACCGCACGTCGCCGCCCTGTCGGTGTCCGCAGGCACGGGGCGCGGTCCGTTGACCGTGCCGATCTGGTACCAGTACCGCCCCGGTGGCGAGCCGTGGGTGCTCACCGGCGCAGGATCCCGCAAGCATCGGCTCATCGAGGCGGCCGGCCACTTCTCGCTCATGGTGGAGCGTGTCGAGCCGACCACCCGCTACGTCGCGGTCGACGGCCCGGTCAGCCGCATCGAACCGGGCACCGACGAGATGATGGAAGAGGTCGCCCGCCGCTACCTCTCCGGCGACGCGGCCGAGCAGTACCTGGCGTTCGCCAAGGAGAACCTGGGCGAGCACGTCGCCATCCACCTCACCCCCGCGCACTGGCTGTCGGCGGACATGGGCTCGTTCTGACGACGGCCACTACGTGTTCGCGCGCACCGCGTCGTAGAGCGCCGCGACGTCGGGCAGCCGCACCTTCAGCGACGCCGTACGCGGCAACTCGTCGACCGCGAGGACGGCGACCGGCACGTGATGCCTGGGCAACGACGCGCGCACGAGGTCCTGCAGCTCCTGCTCCGTCGGCACCGGCCTGCCCGGGGCAGGTTCGAACGCCGCGAACGGCACCTCCCCCAGCCGCTGGTCGCGCACACCGACCACGCACGCGTCCCGAACCCCCGGATGCGACAACAACACCCGCCGCACCGTCTCCGGCAGCACCTTGAAACCACCGCGGATGATCGCGCCGTCGGTGCGGCCGTGCAGGGTGACGAAACCGTCGGCATCCACTGTCGCGACATCGGTCGTGCGGATCCAGTCCGGCGTGATGACCGGGATGCGGGCCTCGAGCACGCCCTGCTCGCCGGTGGGCATTTCGACCCCGCTGTCCTGGTCGACGATGCGCACCTCGGTGTCGGGCAGCGGCCTGCCCACGCTCTCGCGCTTGGTGTCGCCGTAGCGCGCCACGAGTTCCGGAGTCCACGCGCACACGGAGCCCGCGAATTCGGTTGCACCGTAGGCCAACTGCACCGGGATCCGGTACCGGCGCTCGAACTCGTCGCGGGTCGGCGGGTCGAGCGGACCCGAGGCGCTGATGATGTACTGCAGCGACGCCAGGTCCTCGGGGTCGACGTCGGCGTCGAGCAGCATCCGCACCACCGCCGGTTGCACACCCGACCGCGCAATGCGGTGCGTCCGCACGGCCCGCACCCACGCGTCGACGTCGAACTTCTCGAGCAGCACGATCCGCCGGCCGGTGTAGAAGCCGGTGATCAACTGGCACACACCGATTCCGCCGAACGGCCAGTACGACAGCTCCGGCGGATCCTGCGGCGAGGCGAACCGGCCACCGGTCACGCTGAACACCGTGCGCTCCAGCACGGTGGTGTCGATCGACTGCCGTTTCGGCGGGCCGGTGGTGCCGCTGGTCAGGATCTGCAGGCCCGCGCCGGCGCGGGTGGGGTGCGCACCAGTCACCCGGGTCAGGCCGTCGACGCGCTCGGCGCCGGTAACCGAGATCGCCACTGCCGCAGTGCCTGCACGCGTGACAGCGGCACGCACCGGCGCCGTCCAGTCCTCGGCGTCGGCCACGACCGCGGCCAGGTCGAGCGACTCGACGTCGCAGGCGATCGACTCCGGCGACTGGAACGAATAGATCATCGACACCCAGCGCCGGTCGGCGAGCAGGCCGGCGATGGTCGCCGCATGCCACGGCCGGTTGCGCACCACCAGGCCGATCGGCGCGTCGTGGGCGACACCGGCGTCCCGCAGCGCGGCGGTGACGGCATCGGCGTGCGCGACGATCTCGTCGCCGGTGTGCCACCTGCCCTCGAACTCCAGGCACGGCCCGGCGCCGTAGCTCCTCAGCCCTGCCGCGAATGTCTCGGTGAAGTCGGCCACGCCTGGAGGCTAACGCCGAGTGGCCACCTGTGACACGGCATCTCGCCGTTCATGCGTCACAGATGGCCACTCGGGCAGTGCTTACAGCAGGGACTGCGGCGGGTTGAACCGGTCGCCGTACTTGGCGGCCAGCTCCTTGGCACGGGCCACGAAGGCCTCCTTGCCGACGCCGCCTGCACCCTCGTAGCCGACGATGAACTGCGCCGAGCCACCGGTGTACGGCGGGAAGCCGATGCCCATGATCGAGCCGATGTTCGCGTCCGCGGTGGTGGTGAGCACGCCCTCGTCGAGACACTTCTGCGTCTCGAGCGCCTCGGCGAACAGCATCCGGTCGATCATGTCCTGCAGCGGGAGTTCGGTGCCGCCCGAGTTGAACGTCTCCGCCAGACCCGGCCACAGGCCGACCCGCTTGCCGTCGACGTACTCATAGAACCCGGCGCCCTTGAGCCGGCTGGGCCGCTCGATCTCGATCATCTTCTCGACGACCGCCTCGGCCGGGTGCGGCTCGTAGGTGCCGCCGGCGTCCTCCACACCCTTGCGGGTCGCGGTGGCGATCTTGTGCATCAGCTCGAGGTTGAGCTCGTCGGACAGCTGCAGCGGCGGTGCCGGGTAGCCGGCCTGCGAACCCGCCTGCTCGATGCTCGCCGGCGCGACGCCCTCACCGAGCATGGCCAGCGCCTCGTTGACGAAGGTGCCGATGACGCGGCTGGTGAAGAAGCCGCGGCTGTCGTTGACGACGATCGGCGTCTTGCCGATGGCCAGCGTGTAGTCGAACACCCGGGCCAGCGCCTCGTCGGAGGTCTTCTCGCCGCGGATGATCTCCACCAGCGGCATCTTGTCGACCGGCGAGAAGAAGTGGATGCCGATGAAGTCCTCCTGGCGCTTCACGCCGGACGCCAGACCGGTGATCGGCAGCGTGGAGGTGTTCGAGCCGAGCAGCGCGTTGGGCTCGACGACGTCCTCGATCTCCTGGAACACCTTGTGCTTGAGTTCCTGGCTCTCGAACACCGCCTCGATGACGAAGTCGACGCCCTTGAAGTCCGCCGCGTCGGCCGTCGGCGTGATGCGGGCCAGCAGCTCCTTGGACTTCTCCTCGGTGGTGCGTCCCCGCTCGAGTGCCTTGGCCTCGATCTTCTCCGAGTAGTTCTTGCCCTTCTCGGCGGCCTCGATGGACACGTCCTTGAGCACGACGTCGTAGCCGGCCTTGGCCGAGACGTAGGCGATGCCCGCGCCCATCATGCCTGCGCCGAGCACGCCGATCTTGTTGATCTTGACCGGCTCGATGCCGTCGGGCCGCGAGCCGCCGGAGTTGATGTACTGCAGGTCGAGGAAGAACGCCTGGATCATGTTCTTGGCGACCTGGCCGGTGACCAACTGGGTGAAGTAGCGGCTCTCGATGCGGCTGGCCGAGTCGAAGTCGACCTGCGCGCCCTCGACCGCGGCGTCCAGGATCGCCCGCGGAGCCGGCATCGGCGCGCCCTTGAGCTGCTTCTTCAGCAGCGCCGGGAACGACGGCAGGATGGCGGCGAGGCCCGGCGAGCTCGGGGTGCCGCCGGGCATCTTGTAGCCCTTCTGGTCCCACGGCTGGGTGTGGCTGTCCGGGTTGGCCTTGATCCACGCCTTCGCGGCGGGCAGCAGTTCCTCGACGCTGCCGACGAGATCGTCGACCAGGCCGGCGTCCTTGGCCTTGCCCGGCTTGAACCGGGTGCCCTGGCTCAGGATCTCCATGAACGCCTTCTGGATGCCGAACATCCGGACGGTGCGGGTGACGCCGCCGCCACCGGGCAGCAGGCCCAGCGTGACCTCGGGCAGGCCGATCTGGACGCCCTTGACGTCGGCGGCGATGCGGTGGTGACACGCCAGCGCGATCTCCAGGCCGCCGCCGAGCGCGGCGCCGTTGATGGCGGCGACCACCGGTACACCGATGGTCTCCAGCTTGCGCAGGTCGGCCTTGACGGCCTCGACCATCTCGAACGCCTCGGCGGCGTTCTCGGGACCCAGGTTGATCATGCCCTTGAGGTCACCGCCGGCGAAGAAGGTCTTCTTCGCGCTGGCGATCACCACGCCGGTGATCGAGTCCTTCTCTGCCGCAAGCCGTTCGACGGCGTTGTGCATCGACTCCTGGTAGTGCTCGTTCATCACGTTGGCCGAACCGGTCGGGTCGTCCAGCGTCAGGGTGACGATGCCGTCGGCATCCTTGTCCCACTGAATGGTGTTCTCTGCCATGCTTTTAAACCCTCTCGATGATGGTCGCGACACCCATGCCGCCGCCGATGCACAGCGTGACCAGTGCCCGGCGCGCGTTGCGGCGCTCGAGCTCGTCGACCATGGTTCCGGTGATCATCGCGCCGGTGGCGCCCAGCGGGTGGCCCATCGCGATGGCGCCGCCGTTGACGTTGAGCTTCTCGTCGGGGATGTTCAGGTCCTTCTGGAACTTCAGCACCACCGAGGCGAACGCCTCGTTCAGCTCGAACAGGTCGATGTCGTCGACCGTCAGGCCCGCGCGGTCGAGCACCTTCTTGGTGGCCGGGGTTGGCCCGGTCAGCATGATCACCGGGTCGGCGCCGCTGGTGGCGGTGGCCACGATCCGGGCCCGCGGGGTCAGACCCTGCGACGTGCCGGCTTTCTCGCTGCCGACGAGCACCAGCGCGGCGCCGTCGACGATGCCGGAGCTGTTGCCGCCGGTGTGGACGTGGTTGATCTTCTCCACGTAGTGGTACTTCTGCAGCGCCACGTCGTCGAAGCCGCCCATCGCGCCGACGCCGTCGAAGGCGGTGCGCAGCTTGGCCAGGCCCTCGGGGGTGGTGTCGGGGCGCATGTGCTCGTCGTGGTCGAGGACCACGAGGCCGTTCTGGTCCTTCACCGGGATGACGGACTTGGCGAAGTAGCCGCCCGACCATGCGGCGGCGGCCTTCTCCTGGCTGCGCAGCGCGTAGGCGTCGACGTCCTCGCGCGAGAAGCCTTCGATCGTCGCGATGAGGTCGGCGCCGATGCCCTGCGGGACGAAGCCGATGCGGTAGTTGGTCTCCGGGTCGGTGGCCCACGCGCCGCCGTCGGAGCCCATCGGGACGCGGCTCATCGACTCGACGCCGCCGGCGAGCACGAGGTCGTCCCAGCCGGAGCGGACCTTCTGCGCCGCGGTGTTGACGGCCTCCAGGCCGGACGCGCAGAACCGGTTGAGCTGGAATCCACCGGTGGTCTCGGGCAGCTTGGCCACCAGCGCGGCGGTGCGCGCGATGTCGCCGCCCTGATCGCTGACGGGTGACACCACGCCGAGGATCAGGTCGCTGATCAGGTTCTCGTCGAGGTCAGGATGGCGGCTGCGGAGCTCGTCGATCAGGCCGACGACCAGGTTGACGGGTTTGATCTCGTGCAGCGAGCCGTTCTTCCCCTTGCCGCGGGGAGTGCGGATCGCCTCGTAGATGAAGGCTTCTTCAGACATGAAGCGAAGCGTAACAGCCTAAACCAACCTGTTGGTTGGGCGGTCACCCTTTCCCGCGAGCAGGCGCAAATTGCTCTGGGCGACGGCGTGTCGCGAGCACTTTACGTCTGCTCGCCGGAGAACCGTCAGGCGCTCTGGCGCTGCGCTTCCAGCGTCGGGTAGTCGATGTAGCCCACGGGCCCGGGCGCGTAGAACGTCGCGGGATCGGGTTCGTTGAGTTCGGCGCCGAGCAGCAACCGGTCGATCAGGTCCGGGTTGGCCAGGTAGGACCGGCCGACGGCGGCGGCGCTGATCGCACCCCAGTCGGCGAAGCTTTCCAGCTGGCAGAAGTCGGTGTCGGTGTCGCGGCCGGTGTTCAGCACGAACGTCCCCGACCACAGCGCGCGCATGGTGCCGAACAGCGGCGTGGTGGGGTCGACGAGCACGTGTAGATAGGCGATGTCCAGCGGCGTGATGCGTGCCAGCAGCGCCTCGTAGGCACTGACCACGTCGTCCTCGTGCATGTCGCCTGCGGCGTTTCCGGGCGAGATGCGCAGGCCGACCCGGCCCGCACCGATCTCGTCGACCACCGCCTCGACCACCTCGGCGGTGAGCCGGGCGCGGTTGGCGGCCGATCCGCCGTAGGAGTCGGTGCGCCGGTTGACGACGTCGGAGAGGAACTCGTGCAGCAGGTAGCCGTTGGCGGAGTGGATCTCCACCCCGTCCATGCCGGCGTCGACGGCCCGGCGGGCGGCGGTGCGGAACGACGCCACGATCTCCGCGATCTCGTCGACCGCCAGGGGGCGCGGCACCGGCAGCGGCTTGCGGCCCTGCGGCGTGCGCGCGTCCAGATCGGCGGCGACCGCCGACGGGCCCACCGTCTCGACGCCGCTGAGGCCCGGGTGGCCCATCCGGCCGACGTGCCAGAGCTGGAGGAACATCTTGCCGCCCGCGGTGTGCACGGCGTCCGCGATTCCGGCCCACGCGTGCTGCTGACGGTCGGTGAACATCCCGGGGGTGTTCGGGTACGCGCCGCCCGCACCGGGTGACACCGCGGTGGCCTCGCTGATGATCAGGCCCGCCGCCGCGCGCTGCGCGTAGTAGGTGGCCGCCAGGTCGGACGGGGTGCCGTCGGCGTCGGCACGCGACCTCGTCAGAGGCGCCATGAAGAGCCGGTTCGCAGCCGGGGTGTCACCGACCTGGATCGGCGTGAGCAGCGTGGCGTCGGCAGCGAGTTGGAAAGTCACGCAGGCAATAAGTGCCGGGGCACCGCGGTTCATTCCCGCGGCTACGCTCGGCAGCCATGACGGTTTCGCGGCTGCGCCCCTTTGCGGTGACGGTGTTCGCCGAGATGTCGGCGCTGGCCGCCCGCATCGGCGCGGTCAACCTGGGCCAAGGTTTTCCCGACGAGGACGGCCCGCCGGCCATGCTCGAGGCGGCCAGGGCAGCCATCGCCGACGGGGTCAACCAGTACCCGCCCGGCCTCGGCATCGCACCGTTGCGGGAGGCGATCGCCGCGCAGCGCCTTCGTCACTTCGGCACCGTCTACGACCCCGACACCGAGGTGCTGGTGACGGTCGGCGCCACCGAGGCGATCGCGTCGGCGGTCCTCGGCCTGGTCGAACCCGGCTCCGAGGTGCTGCTGATCGAGCCGTTCTACGACTCCTACTCCCCTGTGCTGGCGATGGCCGGCTGTCAGCGGGTCGCGGTTCCGCTGGCGCAGGTCGGCGACGGCTTCGCGATCGACGTCGACGCGCTGCGCCGGGCCGTGACACCCCGCACCCGGGCGCTGATCCTGAACTCGCCGCACAACCCCACCGGCATGGTCGCCGGCGACGCCGAACTGGCCGCCATCGCCGAACTGGCCGTCGCCCACGACCTGCTGGTGATCACCGACGAGGTTTACGAACACCTGGTCTTCGACGGACGCACGCATCTCCCGCTGGCCAACTACCCCGGGATGGCGGCGCGCACGATCACCATCTCCAGCGCCGCCAAGATGTTCAACGTCACCGGCTGGAAGATCGGATGGGCTTGCGGCGCAGCCGATCTCATCGCCGGGGTGCGGGCGGCCAAGCAGTACCTGTCCTACGTCGGCGGTGCGCCGTTCCAGCCGGCGGTGGCCCACGCGCTCGACCACGAGGACGCCTGGGTGGCCGCGTTGCGCGACTCCCTGCAGGCCAAGCGCGACCGGCTCGGCTCGGCGCTCGTCGACCTCGGCTTCGACGTGCACCCCAGCTCCGGCACCTACTTCCTGTGCGCCGATCCGCGCCCGCTCGGCTACACCGACAGCACCGCGTTCTGCGCGGAGCTACCCGAGCGCGCCGGCGTCGCGGCGATCCCGATGTCCGCATTCTGCGACCCCGCCGCCGCGCACGCAGGCGCGTGGAGCCACCTGGTGCGGTTCGCGTTCTGCAAACGCGACGACACCCTCGACGAGGCGATCAGCCGGCTGCAGGTGCTGCGCCCCGGTAGGTGAGGTTCAGAGCGAGGCGGCCACCGACCACAGCGCCTGGCGGGCGCGGTCGTCCACCGGACCCACCGGCGCGAGCACGACGTCGGTGGCGCCCGCGTCGAGGTAGCGGCGGAGCTGCCGCAGCACCGACTCGGCCGGTCCGACGGCCGCGAGTTCCACTGCGCCGGAAACGTTCTCGCGCGCCAAGATCTTCTGGTACGACGGGATGGCGTTGTAGAAGTCCAGCTCCGCTGCCACGGCCTCCTGCACGCTGCCGCGGTCCTCGGTCACGAACACCGGCACCATGGCAATGACGCGCGGGCTCGGCCTGCCCGCATCGGCGGCGGCGCGGCCGATGGTGGGCACGATGAAGTCCGCGATGGTGCGCGGCCCGGCGAGGTAGGGCAGCGTCCCGTCGGCGAGCTCGCCGGTGACCTGCAGCGCCTTCGGTCCCATGGCCGCGACGTAGACGGGCACCGGGGTGCCGCCCGCCACCGTGGCCGGCCACGCCGGGCTGGAATTGATCGCCTCGCCGCGGAAGTCGACGGTGCCGGTGTCGAGCAGCGAACGCAGCACCGTGAGGTGTTCGCGCAGCCGGCCGACCGGGTCGGGCCATGCCTCGCCGAATGCCAGCCGTTCGGGTTCGTGGGCGCCGAGTCCGAGGCCGAGGCTGAAGTTGCCGTGCGCGGCGGCCTGTGCGGTCTGCGCCGCGGACGAGATCAGCAACGGATGTCGGGGATTGATCGGCACCACCGACGTGCCGACGCCGAGGCCGGGAACGGCGGCGCCGATCAGGCCGGCCAACGCGATGGCGTCGTGATCGACCCGCTGGGCCAACCACACCTGCGAGACACCGGCCCGGTGCGCGGCGGCGGCCTGTGCCACGGCGTCGTCGACCGCGTTGGCGGCGTCGGGTCGGGGGTGGATGACTACTCCGGTCGGCATGTCAGGTGTCAACCGGCATGACCGGTGCGCGCATTCCGTTCGGATCAGCGCGAGTTCTATTCGGCGCGAGTCCTACTGAGCACCCGGCGCCGCAGCTGCTCGATCGCCGAGTTCAGCACGATCTTCTTCGCCCGCTTGATCAGGAATTCCGGGATGGGCGCCGAGGGGTCGACGATGACGTCGAAGCGCACCCGGGTGCGGTCGCCCTCGCCCTCAGGGGTGAGGTTGTACTCGACGTGCTGCCCGCGCTGCTGGAAGGTGTCCGCGGCGTCCCACACCACCCAGCGGTCGCCCCAGTGGTATTCGAGCATCTCCTTGTCGGTGATGCCCATCAGGCGCAGCGTCGCGCGCACGTGGAACGGCCTGCCGTCGGGATGGCGGTCGAGCACCTCGACGTTCTTGTAGACCGACGACCATGCCGGCAGGTCCTCGATGTCGGCGAGCACGTCCAGGATCGCCTCCGGGGAGGCTTCGATCACTGCTTCCTTGGACGCGCGAACGGCCATACCAGCAAATGTAGACCCGCGCGGCCCGGTAGGTCGCGGTTCGGGCCAGCGCGTCAGTCGAGCGTGTCCCAGAAGCCGGCGAGGGCGGCCGCCCCGCGGGCGGGATCCTGCACCATCCACCAGTGCCCGAGGCCGTCGAGAACCTCGGTGCGCGCTCCGGCGCGGTCGGCGGCTCGCCCCCGCGACGGTCCCGGACGGGCGAAGGGATCGTCGGTGGCGACGATCGACAGACCGGGGCGCGCCGCGGCCTTCTCCAGGTCGCGACCGGCCTCTGCCATCGCGGGTTGGCGGGCCGAGCGGTACAGCAGCAGGATCGCGCGGGCCATCTCCGGCCCCTGCCCGGCGGCGATCTTCTCGCCCGTCTCCAGCGGTATGCCGAAGGTGGCCATCCGCTCCGCGCGTTCGCGCACCGTTCCGCCGAGCAGGTCGTCGACCAGCTTCTCGCCCTCGCCCTCCGTCTGCCAGATCTGCGCCATGTCGTGCCAGACGTAGTCGGGATCGAACAGCCCGAGGACGTCGCTGACCCAGCTACGCACCAGCTCCGGGCGGTGCATCACCACGTTGACGACGTGGCCGCCGCCCCAGTCGTGGCCGACGAGGTCGATCGGCCCGTCGATGCGCGTCAGCTCGTCTTCCAGCCAGTCCCGGTACGCCGTGAAGGTGGCGGAGAAGTCGTCGGGAAGTGGCGCGCCGAAGCCCGGCGGTGACAGCCGCACCACGTCGTCGCGCCCGAGCGCTTCGACCAGCGGATCCCACAGGGCGTCGGTCTCCGGATTGCCGTGCACCAGGACGATGGTCATGGTCCTGATCTTGGCACGGCGCGACGGCCGGAGTCAGGACTTCTTGACCTTCAACACCCGCTTGCGCAGGCCCTCGGTGGCGGTGTCGAGCAGGCCCTTGGCGCCCTTCTTGATCAGGAAGCCGGGCAGCGGCACCAGCGGGTCGACCGTGAGCTCGAACCGCACCTTGGTGCCGTCGCCGTCCGGGGTCAGGGTGTACCGGGCGTCCTGGCCCTTCTGCTGCTTCGATTCGACGAGCGTCCAGCTGACGCCGTCGTCGTGCACGGTGTAGTCGAGCACCTGCTCGTCGCTGACGCCGACGATCTTGACGACCTGCCGCGACCGTTTCGGGCGGCCCTGGTCGTCACGCTCGAGGATCTCGACCGACTGATGCGCCGACGACCACTCGGTCAGCGACTCGAGGTCGTAGAGGACGTCCATGATTTCGTCCGGGGTCGCCTCGATGGTGACCTCGCGGCTCTCGGTGATGGCCATGGTGGGCTATGTGCCACCCTTCTTCACTTTCAAAACCTGCTTGCGCAGTCCGTCGGTCGCCGTCTCCATGGCGCCCTTGAGCGCCCGCTTGAGGATGAAGCCGGGGATCGGCACCGACGGATCCGCCGTCAGGTCGAACCGCAGCCGGATCTTGTCCCCTTCCGGGGTCAGGGTGTACTTGCCGTCCTGCGCCTTGAGCTGGCCGGCCGACACGAGCGTCCAGCTCGCGCTCGAGTCGGTCCAGGTGTACTCGACGACCAGTTCGTCGGAGATGCCCGCCGACTTCACCTTCATCTTCACCCGGTGCGGCCTGCCGTCGTCGTAGGACTCGAGAACCTCGGCCTTCTGATACTGCGGCGACCAGTCCGGGGTCGATTCGACGTCGGCGATGACGTCGAGGATCTCGTCGGCGGTCGCTTCGACGAGCACTTCACGGGAATCGCTGACGGCCATGGCGTGACCCTAGCCAGCGCGCAGGCGCGGCGGGTTACTTCCCCCGCTTCCGTACCGCGAGCACCCTTTTCCGCAGCCCGTCGGTAGCCGTGTCGATCACGCCCTTGGCCGCCCGCTTGAGCATGAACCCGGGCATCGGCATCACGGGGTCGACGGTCACCTCGAACCGCACCAGGGTCCGATCGCCCTGTGGGACGAGGGTGTAGCGGGCGTCCTGCGATCGCTGCCACGTCGAGCTGACCAGGGTCCAGCCGTAGCCGTCGTCGTGATAGGTCAGGGCGATCTCGGTCTCGTCGGTGATGCCGACGGTCTGCACGGTCGCCCTGCTGCGCAGCGGCCTGCCCCGCTCGTCGCGCTCGAGCACCTCCGAGGTCCGGTGCGCGGCCGACCACTGCGGCAGCGACTCGAGGTCGAGCATCACGTCGAGGATCTCCTCGACGCCGGCCTCGATCATCACTTCGCGACGCAGCGTCAGGGCCATCCGTTGACGATAGGCTGCGCGCATGACTGAAGCCGTCGATCCCGCGGTGCCGCCGAGCGGAACCGGTTGTGTGGAATGCGATGCAGACAACGGCTGGTGGGTGCACCTGCGCCGGTGCGCGGCATGCGGGCACGTCGGCTGCTGTGACGATTCGCCCGCCCGGCACGCCTCGGCACACTGGCGCGGCAGCGGGCATCCGATCATCCAGTCCTTCGAACCCGGCGAGGACTGGTTCTGGAACTTCCAGACCGACGACTACTACGACGGCCCGGAACTCGCCGCGCCGCACAGCCGTCCGGCCGACCAGACGGTCCCCGGCCCGCGCGGCAGGGTCCCGAGGGACTGGGCCGAGCAGCTGCGCAACCGCACGGACTGACACGCCTGCGCCCGCCGTTTCCGATCCCGGTGACCAGGGTATTCAGGGCCGGTGAGCAAGGAAAAGCCGGACACCACCGAGACCGACAAGGGTTCCGATCAGGCCCAGGACGACGTCATCAGTGATCCCGCCGAGGGCGCCGACGACCGCGTCGACTGGTCGAGCGAGGGCGGCGCAACGCCGGGCGGCCCCGCCGACACCGGCGACCCCACCCAGTAGCCGTCACATGTAGGACTTGGCGAGCGCCGAAAGTGTCTCGGCCGCCGTGTGTTTCGGCGTCCAGCCCAGCTCGGAGCGGGCCCTGGTCGTGTCCATCACCACCGACGTGCGGCCGATGTGCAGCCACTCCAGCGCCGACGGCACGAACGGCAACCGCGCGACGACCTCGGACGCCGCCGACACCGTGAGCCGTGGCACCCGGACGGGTCGCGCACCGAGTGCGTCGGCCACGTCCGACATCGACAGCACGCCGTCGCCGGCGATGTTGTACGCCCCCGGCGGCGCCGAACTCGTCGCGGCCAGTGCGATCGCGTCGGCCACGTCGTCGTGGTGCACCAGTTGCAGCGGCGTACCGGGGTCCGGGAACGGCGGTTTGAGCAGCGGGAACTTCTGGGTGGCGCGGCGGACCGGCCCGGGCAGCTGGTTCCACGGCATCACGTCGGCCAGCGCGGGCGCGTCGGGACCGGCCACGATGCACGGTCGCAGCACGAACACCTCGAGGCCGGAGCCGTCGGTGACCTCGGCCAGCGCGGCCTCACACGTCGCCTTCTGCTCGGAGTAGTAGTGCTCGGGCGAGCCGCGGGGCGGGACGTCCTCGGTGATCGGCACCGGATTGTCGGAGTGGTAACCGTAGGCCGCCACCGACGAGGTGTAGACGAGCCGGCGGGGCCGCTCGGCGGCCACCGTCGCCTCGAAGACGTTGCGGGTGCCCGCCAGGTTCACCCGGGCGCTCTCGGCGCGCGAACCCATGATGATGAACGCCAGGTGCACCACCACGTCGGCGTCGGCCACCAACGCGTCGACGGCCGCCCGGTCGGTGATGTCGCCCTGCCGGTACTCGGTACGCGTCCATCCCCTGGCCGCCGGGTCGAAGGGTCTGCGGGCCATCCCGATGATCCGCTCGACGTCGGGGTTGCGCTCCAGCGCATCGACCGCCGACTTGCCGATCTCTCCGGTGGGGCCCGTGACAGCGACGCGAAGTGCCATCTCCAGGTCTTTCCCAGCGTTGGAAACGGTGAAACGTTGGAGATCCGGGCCCTTGGGGAATAGAAAGGACACCTACCTTCAAGAGGAGTGCGATGAAGCTCATCTCGCCGACCGATTCGATGTTCCTGCTCGTCGAATCCCGCGAGCACCCCATGCATGTCGGCGGCCTGCAGTTGTTCGAACCGCCCGACGGCGTCTCGGGTCCGGATTTCCTGCGCGAGATGCATCAGCAGATGATCGAGCACACCGAGTTCCACCCGACCTTCCGCAAGCACCCGGGGACGCTGCTCGGCGGAATCGCCAACCTCGCATGGGCCGAGGACGACGAGGTGGATCTCGACTACCACCTGCGGCGGTCGGCGCTGCCCTCACCCGGCCGGGTGCGTGACCTGCTCGAGCTGACATCGCGACTGCACGGCACACTTCTCGACCGGCACCGGCCACTGTGGGAGGCCCACCTCATCGAGGGCCTCAACGACAACCGGTTCGCGGTCTACGTCAAGTTCCACCACGCGCTGATCGACGGGGTGTCGGCGCTGAAGCTCACCCAGCGCACGCTGTCCACCGACCCCGACGACCCCGAGCTGAGGGTGCCGTGGCACCTGCCACGCAAGGAGCGCAAGGCCGAGCTGGAACAGTCGTCGTCGTCTCCGCTGCAGGCGCTCAGTCGCCGGCTGGGATCGGTTGCGGCGCTGGCGCCCTCGACGCTGTCCCTGGCCCGCTCGGCGTTGCTCGAGCAGCAGCTGCAACTGCCGTACGGCGCTCCGCGGACGATGTTCAACGTGCCGATCGGCGGCGCCCGGCGGGTCGCGGCGCAGTCCTGGGCGATGGAACGGCTGCGCGCGGTGAAGTCGGCCGCGGGCGTCACGGTCAACGACGTGGTGCTCGCGATGAGCGCCGGCGCGCTGCGTGCCTACCTGCAGGAGCAGGACGCGCTGCCGGACGCACCGCTGATCGCCATGGTCCCGGTGAGTCTGCGCACCGAGGAGGAGGCCGACACGGGCGGCAACATGACAGGTGTGGTGCTGTGCAACCTCGCCACCGACACGGCCGACGCCGCCAAGCGGCTCGAGATCATCAGCACGTCGATGCGCAACAACAAGAAGGTCTTCACGCAGTTGCCACGCGTACAGCAGTTGGCGTTGTCGGCGACGATGATCGCTCCGCTCGGTCTGGGCGCCGTGCCGGGATTCGTGTCGGCCGCGCCGCCGCCGTTCAACATCGTCATCTCCAATGTGCCGGGCGCCAGGGAGCCGCTGTACTGGCGTGGCGCCCGACTCGACGGCAACTACCCGCTGTCGATCGCGCTGGACGGCCAGGCGGTGAACATCACGGTGGCGAACAACGCCGACAACCTGGACTTCGGGCTGGTGGGTGCCAGGGGCAGCGTGCCGCATCTGCAGCGTCTGCTCGGCCACCTCGAGGACTCGCTCAAGGATCTGGAGCGCGCGACCGGCGTCTGAGCCTCAGGCGTCGGCCAGTGCCTGCTTGGCGGCGTTGTAACCGGGAACGAAGGTGATGCCGGGGCCGCCGTGGCAGCCGGCGCTGCCCAGGTAGAGGCCCTGCACCGGAAGCGGTTGATCGACATGGCCTTTCGGGCCCGGGCGGTTGGGGCCCAGTTGTTCGGGGTGGACCAGGCCGTGACAGTAGTCGCCGCCGGGGGCGCCGAACATGGTGCCCATGTGCTTGGGGGTGAAGGTGGTGTGCCGGATGATGCGGGACTCGAAGTCCGGGGCGATGCGGCCGATCTTCTCGATCACCCGCCTGCCCATCTCCGTCTTCATCTCGCCGTAGCTCGACTCCCCCTGCTCTACCGGGAACCACAGCGAGAACGCCGACGCGGCGTGCTTTCCGGCCGGCGCCAGGGTGGGGTCGTTGACCGACGGGATCTGCAGCGCGATCGACGGGTCGGCGGGCACGACGCCCCGGCGGCAGTCCTCCCACTGCTGCTGCAGTTCCTCCGGGGTGCTGAAGATGCCGATGTTGGACTGCATGGCGGGGTCGTTGAGCAGTTCGTAGGGCTCGGCGAATTCCGGTGTGCCGTCGAGGGCGAAGTGCATCTGCAGGTAGCTGCCGCGGTGGTCGACGCGGCCGTAGCGGGCCCGGATGTCGGCCGGTATCGCGGCGGGGTCGAGCAGTCGGGTCACCGTGAGGTCGGGGGCGACGGCGGAGACGACCACCGGGGCGCTCAGCCGCGTGCCGTCCTCGAGGCGCACACCGGCGGCCCGCCCATCGGCCACCAGGATCTCGGCGACCTCGGCGCGCAGCCTCAATTCGCCGCCGGCGGAGGTGAACACGTCCTGCAGGTGTGAGGTGAGCGCGCCGATGCCGCCGCGCAGTTTCTTGACCAACAGGGTGTTCTCGTCGGGCACGGCGAAGCCGTACGCGAGCGCCGCGGCGGTGCCGGGCGTGGCGGGCCCGCGGTAGGTGGTGTTGACCGCGAGCAGTGCCAGCATCCCCCGCAGTGCGCCGAACTTCTCGCGGTCGGGCAGGTAGCGGTCGAGCACGTCGGTGACCGAGCCGAACAACAGGTCGGTGATCGTCGAGCGCTCGAATTCGTTGGTGGCACAGGCGTACATCTCGTCGAGCGTCTTGGGGGGTTGGCCTGCCTCGAACCGCCCGAGCGCGCGGGTCGGGGCCTGACTCCAGGCCATCAGGCCCGCCATGCCGTTGACCGCCTCGGCACCGTGCACCTCGTTGAGGTGGGTGAGCAGTCGCACCGGGTCGGTGTAGTAGACGACGGGGTCGTCGCCGATGCCGCGCAGCGACACCGACATCACGTCGAGGTCGACGGTCGGCAGCGCGTCGAGACCGAGTTCGCGGCTCACCGTGGCGGCGGTCGGGATCTGCACCGAGCCGGCGATCTCGAACCGGTAGCCGTCGAAAAGCTCGACGGTGGAGGCCATTCCGCCGGCGTAGCGTTTGGCCTCCAGGCACACGGTACGCAGGCCTGCGCGCTGCAGCAGCACCGCCGCGGTCAGTCCGTTGTGGCCCGCGCCGACGACGATCGCGTCATGATCCGCCATCGGCTGAGGCTGACACGGGGACGCATGTTTTGTCAATATTGACGAAACTTCGGAGCCGCCAATGCTGGTTTCTGCGCTCTGGGCTGCGATCGGCGCGAATCAACGACCCTCGACGCAAAAACGAAAGCTGTCAGTCGATGATGCCGCCGCGCAGCGACTCCAACGCGGCGCGAGACAGCCGGGCCAGCTCCGGGAGTGACCGCGGCTCGCTGAGCATCCACATCTCCATCGCGCCGAACACCGCGGCGGCGATGCAGCGGGCCGTCACGGTCAGACGCAACCGCTCGTCGGCATCCGTCGGCGGTGGACGGTCGCGCACCAGGTGTTCCTCGACGGCCTCGGCGAAGTCCGCCTCGACCTGGCGGATGTGCCGCACGATGCGGCCAGGGTCGAGTTCCTCGGACCGCAGCGCGGCGATCTTGGCGACGGCGTCGACGTCGTAGGGCGCCGCGAGGATCGCCGAATGCACGGAATCGACCAGTGATTCGTCGGCGGAGCGGTCGGCCAGCGCGGAGCGGAACCACTGCAGCCCGGCGTCGTAGTCGGCGAACAGCAGATCGTGTTTCGACGCGAAGTGCCGGTAGAACGTCCGCAGCGACACCCCGGCATCGGCGGCGATCTGTTCGGCCGAGGTGTCCTCGACGCCCTGGGCGAGGAAGCGCACGAGCGCGGCCTGGCGCAGCGCGTCGCGGGTGCGTTCGCTGCGGATGGTCTGAGCCGGCCGGGCCATGCCGGTAACGTACCCGCCGCCGAGTGCCCGCCGGTCGCGGTCAGCCGGTCGGCGTGAGCAGGGCGATCGACGCGTCGACGGCCTCGTCGGTGACGTCGCTCATCCGGCCGCCGTCCTCGACGGTGATGGCGGTGAGTTCGCGCAGCCCGCCGAGCAGCATGATGACCCGCTGGCGCGACACCGGGCCGATGCCTGCGGCGCGGAACCGGTCGGTGGCGCCGAGCGCCTGCACCATGTCGACGAAGTTGTCCATCACGTCGCGCTGCAACCGGCGTGCGGACGCGCCGAGGGAGGGCATGTCGCGGATCCAGCTCAGCATCAGCGCCGGGCGCGATTCCGCGGACGCGATCCACGCCACGATGGCCTGACGCACCTGGTGCTGCCAGGGGGCGGTCGGGTCGACGGCGGCCGAGATGCTGCGGATGTGCTCGTCGTTGGCGGCGGTGAGCAGCGCGACGAAGCAGGCCTCGCGGTCCTCGAAGTGTTCGTAGAAGGTGCGGCGCGAGGTACGGGCACGGCGCACGATGCCGGCGATGGTGGTCTTCTGGTATCCGTCCTCGGCGATGGACGCCTCGAGCGCGTCGAGCAACCGCTGCCGGAAGCCGCCGCCGTCCTGCCGGCCGCCGTGCCGATCGGCGATCACTGCCTGTCCTTCGCGTCCGCCCCTGCTGAGTGGCCAGGGCCGGGATCGAACCGGCGACCTTCCGCTTTTCAGGCGGACGCTCGTACCAACTGAGCTACCTGGCCGGAAGGCACCGGCCTGACGACCGGTATGCCTCGCCGTGATGGCGACCCTGACGGGACTCGAACCCGCGACCTCCGCCGTGACAGGGCGGCGCGCTAACCAACTGCGCCACAGGGCCTTGCTGTAGTGCCACATCGACGTCGCCGCCGGTGCGTCGTACCCCCTACGGGATTCGAACCCGCGCTACCGCCTTGAAAGGGCGGCGTCCTAGGCCGCTAAACGAAGGGGGCCAAGCCGAATCTCTTCGGGGTACTCACAACGTCTCCGTTGGGAGCCTCGATAGCTTAGATTACCGGCTCCCGAATCCTCAAATGGGGTCCGGCGGGCCGCCCGGTATTGTGTTTCACCGCGCCCCTATAGCTCAGTTGGTAGAGCTACGGACTTTTAATCCGCAGGTCCCAGGTTCGAGCCCTGGTGGGGGCACCACGACCGGATCGGCCTCGGCGTCAGCCGTCGCAGCAGTCGTCCCGGCACGCCCGGCCGTCGGCCTCGATCGGTTGGGCACAGCATGCTTCACCACGCCACGCGTTGACGCCCTCCCTGATCGCGACTGCGGCGATCGCCAGGCCCGCGATCGGGTCGGCCCAGGACCAGCCGAAGGCACTGTTGAGCACGAGTCCGACCAACAGCACCGCCGACAGGTAGGTGCACAGCAGCGTCTGCTTCGAGTCGGCGACCGCGGACAGCGAACCGAGTTCGCGACCTGCCCGGCGTTGCGCGTACGACAGCACGGGCATGACGATCAGGCTCAGCGCGGCGAGCACGATCCCGATCGTCGAGTGCCGCGCCTCACCGGCGCCCAGCAGCGCCCGCACCGCGTCGACGGTCACATATGCCGCGAGGCCGAAGAACGAGAAGGCGATGATGCGCAGCGCGACCTTCTCGCGAGCCTCGGGGTCGCGGCCGGCGAACTGCCAGGCCACCGCGGCCGCCGAGGACACTTCGATCACCGAGTCGAGACCGAATCCGATGAGCGCGGTGGACGACACCCGGGCGCCTTCCGTGATCGCCACGACCGCCTCGATGACGTTGTACGAGATCGTCGCGGCGACGAACAGCCGGATGCGCCGGGACAGCAGGTCGCGCCGGGCGTCGGTGAGCCGAGATGCCATCAGCCGCAATCACATTCGCACTCGCCGCCGTCCGCGCCGGAACACCGGCAGTCGGGATCGACGGCCAGCACCAGACCCATCAGGTCGGTCAGCGCATGCCCGATGCGGGGATCGGCGAGTTCATAGCGCGCGCGACGGCCTTCGGGTACCGCCACCACCAGTCCGCACCCGCGCAGGCAGGCCAGGTGATTCGACAGGATCTGCCGCGACACCCCGATGGCATCGGCCAGCTCGGACGGATACCCGGGCGCCCGGCTCAGACGCAGCAGGATGCGCGTTCGCGTGGCGTCGGACAGGGCGTGACCGAACCGGGCGAGCGCATCGGTGTGCTGCAGTGTCTCCACACCACTGACAGTACAGCTGATTCTGTATTAGGGGCGTGCCAGCCACCGCGAATGTGAAGCCATGGCGGAATAACGGCCCGTTCTTCGCCATGGCTTCACATTCGGCGCACCGGACCGGACTCACAGCCACGCCACGTCTACCGGAGGTCGCGCCTATGGGAGCGCACGGACTTCACGAAGAGCACGATCCCGATCACCGCGATGCCGGCGAATACACACGTGAGCACCATGTTCGTCGTCTCACCGCTGAAGCAGGTGCCGCCGCGGGTCCCGCTGCCGCACGAGTAGGCGTCGTTCGGCTCGTCTCTCGCGAGCCACTTGTAGCCGAACACCCCGGCGAGCACCACGAACGCGACGATCCCCACCGACGCCAGGACGGCGTTCAGCCAGAAGCCGGCTTTGGTCACGGGCTCACGCTAACCCGGCACCCGGGGACGTCAGGCGCTACGCGCGCCCGCGATGTCGTCGGCCAGCGGCGCGACCGCACCGATGATCTGCCCGACGATCGGCGCGGGCACCCCCGCCGCATCCAGGCTCTCGGTCAGGTGCCCGGCCACCAGGTCGAAGTGGTGCATGGTGATGCCGCGACCCTGATGGACCTGTCGCATCGGCGCGCCGGTGTACGGCTCGGGCCCGCCGAGGGCGGCGGCGAAGAACTCCACCTGCTTGCCCCGCAACCGCGACATGTTCGTCCCTGTGAAGAACGGAGCCAGCTCCGGGTCGGCCAGAACCCGGTCGTAGAAGTCGGCGACGACGCCCTCCAGCGCCTCGGCGCCGCCGATCTGCTCGTAGATGCTCATCGACCGAGGGAATCGCGGTGGCGTTTCAGTTCCGTTGCCGCTGTGTCGCTCTGGCGCTACGAAGCCCTCACCGCGGCGTCAGTCGCCGCCCCTGCCGTTGCCGTTGCGCTTGGGCTTCTTGCCCGGCTTCTCGAACGGCGGGCCTTGCTCCACGGGCGGAGCCACCGTGGTGGGGGGCGGCGTCGTCGTCGGCGGCGTCGTGGTTGTCGTGGTGACCGGCGTGCTGGTGGTGGCGGGCTGGGGCGGCGGACTGGACGACGTCGCCGCCTCGAACACGGCCAACATCACCGCGAGCAGGATCGCCGCGACCGCCGCGCCGATCCACAGCTTCCTGCGATTCGGGCCCGAGCGGCGCAGGGGCGGCACGGCGACCATCGAGGGTGGCGGCACCGGGGTGTCGAGGACCCGGGTGCCCATCGGTCCGGGCGGTCCCGGCGCGGCCACGGGCATGGTGCCGGCGAGCGCCGCGCGCATCGCGCGGGCGTTGTGGAAGCGCAGCCCGGGATCGCGGGCCATCGCGCGTTCGATCACCGCGGCGAGCACCGGGTCGACGTCGGGCCGCAGCGCCCGCAGCGGCGGCGGCTGCTCGTCCATGATCGCGCGGGCCAGCGCGCCGGGATGCTCCGGCAGGAACGGACGCCTGCCGGCGAGCGCCTCGTAGCCCACCACGCCGACCGCGTACAGGTCGTCCGAGGGTGTGGCCGGGTGTCCCATCAACCGGTCCGGACTGAGATAGGCCATCGTGCCGACGATCTGGCCGGTCATGGTCACGCCGGCCTCCGCGGTCTTCGCGATGCCGAAGTCGGTGACCTTGGCCTCGCCCGACGGCGTGAACAGGATGTTGCCCGGCTTGATGTCGCGGTGCAGGACGCCTGCGTCGTGTGCGGCGGTCAGGGCGTCGAGGACGTCGTCGACGACCTTGTGCGCCATCGGCACCGGCAGCGGGCCGCGCGCGATCTGGTCGGCGAGCGAGAACCCGGAGAGCCGCTCCATCACGATGAACGGGATGCCGTTGTGTTCGCCGCTGTCGTGCACGGCGACGATGTGCGGGTGGTTGAGCCCCGCGGCCGAGCGGGCCTCGGCCTCGAACCGGGTCCGGGTCTCGGGCTGCGACCCGAGCGCGGGGTGGATCAGCTTGATGGCGACCGCACGATTCAGACGGGTGTCCCAGCCGTCGCGAACTTCGGCCATACCGCCCCGACCCAGGACGCCTCGCAGCTCGTAGCGGCCGCCCAGGATCTCGGGGGCCGTCATGGGATCAACCTAGCTGGCCGATCGACCGAAGTCTTCAGACCTCGGGGCAGTAGTGCGTCGACTTCCCGCGGCAGTCCAGCGGCGGCAGGTTGCGGGCGGGGGTGTGCACCAGCGCCGCGTCGGCCGGGATGCGTCCCCTGACCCGGTCCAGGCCTGCGCGGGCCCGCGGATGCATCCGGCGCCGCTCGGGCACGAGCCGGAACACCGTGCCCACCGCCTGCCCGAGCCGCCGGTGCCACCACTCGTCGCGGGCCGACCACGTGTAGCCCATGAGGTCGCGCACCGGTGGGTCGTACAGGCCGACGGTGAACCAGACGAAGAACGGCGCCAACATCTTTCGCTGCAGTCGCCACATCCAGTCCGGCATCGCCGACGCGAACGGCGGCTTGGGCAGATCGGTGAGGTCGAGCACCGCGCGGGCGGCGTAGTTGTTCTCGAGCACGTTGCGGCACATGTCGTCCCAATAGACCTGGAAGTCCTCCCAGGTCGCCGGGACCGGCCGCATGCTCATGCCGTACATGCGATACCACTCGACGTGCTCGTCGAACAGTTGGCGCTTCTCCGCCTCGGTGATCCCGCCGCAGAAGCGTTCGGCGACGATCAGCGTGCCCACGAAGAAGGTCGAGTGCGCCCAGTAGAAGACGTCGGGGTTCAGGGCGTGGTAGCGGCGGCCCTGGCCGTCGACGCCCTTGATGTCGGTGTGGTAGTCGCGGACCTCGGCACCGGTGGTCGGCGCGCGGTCGCCGTCGAACACCACGCCGCCGATCGGGTACAGCGAGCGCAGCAGCCGCTGCCACCGCTCACGGAAGAACGTCGAGTGCTCCTCGACCGCGGCGCCCAGCTGGGGGTGCATGTTCTGCATCGAGCCGGCCCACGGCCCCTGCAGCAGTCCCCGCCAGTCGCCGAAGTACTTCCACGTCAGCGAGTCGGGGCCAAGCGGCGCGGGCGGGGCGTCGTAGCCGCCGGGCGCCACCGGGCACCCGGTGGCCGGCGGCGATTCGCTGGTCAGCGGACTGGCCGCAGACGTATCTTGAGTCACTGATATCAGTCCCATCGACGCCAGTAGCCAATCTGACTACGAGTGTTGTCACATCGAGCTTAGGGAGTGATGTGCCCTCCGGTCAACGACGCGGCCGCTGGTCGGGCGTTCCGCTGCAGGATCGCCAGGTGCTGCGTCGCGACGAACTGGTCGCCGCCGGGGTGAAACTGCTCGGCAGCGCGGCCGGGCCCGCGCTGACCGTCCGGGCGGTGTGCCGGGAGGCCGGCCTGACCGAGCGCTACTTCTACGAGAGCTTCGGCGACCGCGACGAGTACGTCCGCGCGGTCTACGACGACGTCTGCGCCCGCGCGATGGCCGCCCTGACGAGCGCGGAGACGCCGCGCGACGCGGTGGAACAGTTCGTCGCGCTGATGGTCGACGACCCCGCGCGCGGTCGCGTGCTGCTGCTCGCCCCCGAATCGGAACCGGTTCTCGTCCAGTCCGGCGCGGAATGGATGCCCGGCTTCATCGACCTGCTGCAGCGCAAGCTGACCCGGATCACCGATCCTGCGCTGCAGGCGATGGTCGCAACCGGACTGATCGGGGCGCTGACGGCGCTGTTCACCGCGTACCTCGACGGCAGGCTCAAGGCCTCCCGCGAGCAGTTCATCGACTACTGCGTCGACATGCTGCTCAGCCGGGTGGCCGACTACTGAGAACCGCCCGCTTCGGTGGGTACCCGAGCGGGAGTGACGCCGGGAAACGCGGCGCGGCGGGTGGGCGACACCCGGTGCGGGCCAACTTGATGTCACCGGAGTACACAGATATATTGAGTGCAACCATCAGGTACAGATAACCGGAGGGGCCCATGGCGATCGACCTGACCGACCTGCACTTGCTCAAAGAGCTCGAGCCGGTCGTCGAGGCGAACCTCAACAGGCACTTGCGCATGCGCAAGGACTGGAATCCGCACGACTACATCCCGTGGTCGGACGGCAAGAACTACTACGCGCTGGGCGGACAGGACTGGGATCCCGAGCAGTCCAAGCTGTCGGAGGTCGCCCAGACCGCGATGGTGCAGAACCTGCTCACCGAGGACAACCTGCCCAGTTATCACCGTGAGATCGCGATGAACTTCGGCATGGACGGCGCCTGGGGCCAGTGGGTCAACCGCTGGACCGCCGAGGAGAACCGGCACGGGATCGCGCTGCGCGACTACCTCGTCGTGACGCGCGCCATCGACCCCATCCAGCTCGAGGAACTGCGCGTCGAGCAGATGACCCGCGGCTTCTCCCCCGGCCAGAACGCCCAGGGCGACATGTTCGCCCACAGCCTCTTCGACTCCGTCATCTACGTGACGTTCCAGGAGCTGGCCACCCGCGTCTCGCACCGCAACACCGGCAAGGCCTGCAACGAGCCGATCGCCGATCAGCTGCTGGCGCGCGTCTCGGCCGACGAGAACCTGCACATGATCTTCTACCGCGATGTCAGCGAGGCCGGTCTCGCGATCGCGCCGAACCAGGCGATGAAGTCGCTGCACCGCGTGCTGCGCAACTTCAAGATGCCCGGCTTCACCGTGCCGGAGTTCCGGCGCAAGGCCGTCATCATCGCCGTCGGCGGCGTCTACGACCCGCGCATCCACCTCGAAGACGTGGTGATGCCGGTGCTGAAGAAGTGGCGGATCTTCGAGCGCGAGGACTTCACCGGCGAGGCTGCGCGGATGCGCGACGACCTCGGCGTGCTCATCGAGGAACTCGAGGAGGCCTGCGTCAAGTTCGAGCTCGCCAAGGAGAAGCGCCTCGAACGGGAACGCAAGATGGCCGAGAAGCGCAACTCGAAGGTGCTCGCCTCATCAGCGTCCTGACCGAACACCGCGCGCCGGCCCGATCTGCACTTCAGATCGGGCCGTTCGCGCTGTCCAGCCCCGTCGTGCTGGCGCCGATGGCCGGCGTGACGAACGTCGCGTTCCGGACGCTGTGCCGCGAGCTCGAGATCGCCCGCGCAGGCACGGTCAGCGGGCTGTACGTGTGCGAGATGGTGACCGCGAGGGCGCTCGTCGAGCGGCATCCCGTCACCCTGCACATGACCACCTTCGCGCCGGACGAGTCGCCGCGGTCGCTGCAGCTCTACACCGTCGATCCGGACACCACCTACGCGGCGGCGCGGATGATCGCCGACGAGGGCATGGCCGACCACATCGACATGAACTTCGGCTGCCCGGTGCCGAAGGTGACCCGCAGGGGCGGCGGCGCCGCGCTGCCCTACAAGCGCCGGCTGTTCGGCAGGATCGTGGCCGCCGCGGTGCGCGCCGTCGAAGGCTCGGGGATCCCGGTGACCGTCAAGTTCCGGATCGGCATCGACGACGAGCACCACACCCACCTCGACGCGGGCCGCATCGCCGCGGAGGAGGGCGCCGCCGCCGTGGCACTGCACGCCCGCACCGCCGCACAGCGGTACTCCGGTACCGCGGACTGGTCGCAGATCGCCGCGCTGAAACAGCACGTCACCACCGTTCCGGTGCTCGGCAACGGCGACATCTTCGACGCCGACGACGCGCTGGCGATGATGTCGTCCACCGGCTGCGACGGCGTCGTCATCGGCCGCGGCTGCCTTGGCAGGCCGTGGCTGTTCGCGGAACTGTCCGCGGCGTTCGCAGGCCGCGAGATCCCGGTTCCGCCGACGCTGGGTGAGGTGGCCGCGATCGTCCGGCGTCACGGCGAGCTCCTCGCCGACCACTTCGGTGAGGACAAGGGCATGCGCGACATCCGCAAGCACGTCGCCTGGTACCTGCACGGCCTGCCCGCCGGAGCCGAGCTGCGGCGCGGGCTGGCGCTGGTGAAGACGCTGGCCGATCTGGACCGGCTGCTCGACGAACTTGATCCCGACGTCCCGTTCCCGGCCGAGGCGACCGGCCCCCGCGGCCGACAGGGCTCGCCCGCGTCGGTGACGCTGCCGGAGGGCTGGCTGGCCGACCCCGACGACTGCACCGTCCCCACCGGTGCGGACGTCATGCATTCGGGCGGCTGACCAGGGTTCGAAGGGGCGCGCGAGGCGGCGACGTAGCACGTTCGTGACAATTCGAGACGAACCTGTCACCCGCTCCGACTGGCTCACTCACAGGTTGTCTCAGTACGATGTGGGTCTTGCTGTGATGGCTCCGGTGGCGGAGCCGATCTCGATGCTGCTACGAGACATGTGGCATTGCACAAGCCCGCTGAGCGCCGACGCGCCTGCGGGTCCACGGAGTCGGAGGCCGATGAGGACATGAGTGACGGCGACAACGCCACTCCTGGCCGTCGGCGAGCACCGGACCCGGGCCCGGATCACGACGCGGACAACCAATGGCTCACCCGAACTCCGCGGCGATCCTTCGGTGCCGCGCCGTGGGAGCGCAGCGATCGGCACCCCATCGCGCCCACGCCCACCGAAGAGCCGGCCGACGAGCCCGGCGGTAGCCACACCGACGGCGGCCTGACCGTCGCCGACCTCATCGCCAAGATGGCGGAGGAGAGCGGCAGCCGGCCCGGACGGAAGCGGCGCCGCCTCGAAGAGCCCGAGCGCGATGCTCCGCCCGCTCCGCCGACCGAGATCATCGACGCCGTCCCGCCGGCCGAGCCGCCCGCGCCACCCACCGAGATCATCGACGCCGTCCCGGCCGAGGCCTACGAGCAGTACGAGGACTACGAGTCCTATCAGCCCTACGACGGCTACGAGTCGGTGGCCGCCGACGGTGACGCCCGTCCGTCGGACGCGGACCGGCAGGACACCGAGATCATCCCGTCGGTGCCGTCCGCATTCGACGACGACATCCCCGTCCTCAGCTCTTCGCGGGTGCCGCCGTCGCGGATCGGTCGGCGGGCGGCGGGCGCGCCGGATGACGAACCGCGGCGCCGCAGGCGGGTGATGCTGGCGGGCCGCACGGCCGCCGCGCTGCTTGCGGCCTTCGCGCTGGTGCTCACCGGCGGCGCGTGGCAGTGGCAGTCGTCGAAGAACAACAGCATGAACAAGGTGTCGGCGCTGGACCGCGATTCGCGCGACATCATCGACGCCAACGCGCAGTTCGGCGACGAGAACTTCCTGATCGTCGGCGTGGACAGCCGGATCGGCGAGAACAGCGACATGGGCGCCGGGGACACCGAGGACGCGGCGGGCGCCCGCTCGGACACCGTGATGCTGGTCAACATCCCGGCCAATCGGGAGCGGGTGGTCGCGGTGTCGTTCCCCCGTGACCTGTCCATCGAGCCGATGCAGTGCGAGCCGTGGAATCCCGAGACCGGCGCCTACGGACCCATCACCGACGAGAACTCGCCGATGTACGGGCTCGAGGAGGCGTGGACCGAGACCAAGCTGAACTCCGCATACGCCGTCGGCGGCCCGAAGTGCCTGGTCAAGGTCATCCAAAAGCTGTCCGGGCTGTCGGTGAACCGATTCATGGCCGTCGACTTCGCCGGCTTCTCCAAGATGGTCGACGCGATCGGCGGCGTCGAGGTGTGCAGCACCACCCCGATCGAGGACTACGAACTGGGCACCGTGCTGCCCAACGCCGGGCGCCAGATGATCGACGGGCACACCGCGCTGAACTACGTGCGGGCCCGCCAGGTCACCACCGAGATCAACGGCGACTACGGCCGCATCAAGCGCCAGCAGCTGTTCCTGTCGTCGCTGTTGCGCTCGCTGATCAGCAAGGAGGTGTTCTTCTCGCTGAACAAGCTCAACGACGTGGTCAACAAGTTCATCGACGACACCTACGTCGACAACATCGGCACCCGGGAACTCGTCGACCTGGGCCAGTCGATCCAGGGTGTGTCCGCCGGCCGGATCAGCTTCGTCACCGTTCCCACCGTCGGTTACGCCGACGACTACGGCAACGAGGTGCCGCGCGAGGAAGACATGGACGCCCTGTTCGACTCGATCATCAACGACAACCCGTTGCCCGGCGAGAAGAACGCCGACAACACCCCCGTGCCGGGCACCCCGGAATCGGCCACCGCGACCCCGGAGTCCACCACCACTCAGGCGCCTGAGCCGGCGCCGGCGGCGGGCTCCGGCGAGCTGGTCAACGCGGTCACCACGGACCCCGCGCAGATCACCGTCCAGGTGTCGAACTCGACCGGCCAGAACGGGCTCGGCGCCACCGCGGCCGACGAACTGCAGGCACACGGGTTCAAGGTCACCACCCCCGACGACTACCCCGACTCGCTGTCCGCGACGACGGTGTTCTTCGCACCGGGCAACGAGCAGGCGGCGGCCACCGTCGCGTCGTCGTTCGCCAACGCCACCGTCGAACAGGTCACCGGCCTCGGTGACACCGTGCAGGTGGTGCTCGGGCCGGACTTCAACACCGTGGGCGCCCCGACGCCGAGCGGGTCGCCTGTGCAGGTCCAGGTGGTGCGGGCGACGAGCACCACCCCGTCGCACCTGCCCGACGATCTCTCGGTCACCAACGCCGCGGACACCACGTGCGAATAACGGCTTGGCGTATCGGCCTGCGGTGCGTCCCGGCGGCTGTCATTCACCTGTCGTTCACTGTCGGCGTCGTGACGTGTGACCTGCTCAACCTCTAGGCTTGGCCCATGCGAACCGCGTACCACGAACAGCTGGATTCCCTGACGAGGCAGCTCGGCGAAATGTGCGGCCTGGCGGGTACGGCGATGGAACGCGCGACGCAGGCTCTGCTGCAGGCCGATCTGGTGCTGGCCGAGCAGGTGATCAGCGATCACGAGCAGATCTCCGCGCTGAGCGTCCGCGCCGAGGAGTCCGCGTTCGTGCTGCTGGCGCTGCAGGCCCCCGTGGCCGGTGACCTGCGCTCGGTCGTCGGCTCGATCCAGATCGTCGCCGACGTCGACCGGATGGGCGCACTGGCCCTGCACGTCGCGAAGATCGCGCGGCGTCGGCACCCCCAGCATGTGCTGCCCGAGGAGGTCAACGGCTACTTCGCCGAGATGGGCCGCGTCGCAGTCGAACTCGGCAACGCCGCGCAGGAGGTGCTGCTCACCCGCGATCCGGAGAAGGCCGCCCGCATCCAGGAGGAAGACGATGCGATGGACGACCTGCACCGGCACCTGTTCACGGTGCTGATGGACCGCGAGTGGAAGCACGGCGTGACGCCCGCCGTCGACGTGACGCTGCTCAGCCGGTTCTACGAGCGCTTCGCCGACCACGCCGTCGAGGTGGCGCGCCGGGTCATCTTCCAGGTGACGGGCACCTATCCGACCGAGGAGCAGATCCCCACGCCGCGCTGACACCAGCCCGGCGAAGCGATTCAGGCGGAGATGGACGGCGCGAGGCGATAGCCGGCGCCGCGGATGGTGCGGATGTATTCGCCGTGTTCGGGATCGTGACCGAGCTTCTCGCGCAGGCGCCGCACGTGCACGGCGACGGTGTTCGTGTCGGCGGGACGGCCCCACACGGCGCGGCTGATCTCATCGCTGCTGGCCACCCGTCCGCGGCGCTCGATCAGATACACCAGCAACTCGAGTTCGCGGTGGGTCAACTGGACGTCGCGCCCACGCACGCGGGTCTCGTAGCCGTCCGGGTTCACCTCGATCGGGCCCGCCGTATGGATCCGCCGACCCTCCCGGGATGAATGAATCCCGTTGAACGCGAACGGCGCGATCGTGTTGATGTCGTACGGACGGACGATCAGCGCCGACGCCCCTGCCGACAACGCCCTGCGGGTGACCTCGTCGGCGCTCGGCGCGCCGATCAGGATCGGCAGACTCCATCTGTTGCGCACCGCTGACGTGATCCGGGCGGCATCGACGACGCTGGTCCGTGCGGCCAGCACCAGCACATTGGGTTGTTCGACGCCGATGGCCAGCAGCGCCTCGGCGCCGTCGTCACACCAGGTGGTCTCGATGCCCATCCTCGCCGCATCGTCCATCAGGGGTGCGGCGACACCGGGATCGGTGTCGACGAGCATCAGCGTTCCGCGGGTGGGCGGGACCGCCGCGCCCGTCACTCTGCCGCCCCCTCGCGCGACGTGCATGCGCCCCGTCAGCCGAAGCGGCCCGAGATGTAGTCCTCTGTCGCCTTCTGCGTCGGGTTGGAGAAGATCTTCTCCGTGTCGTCGACCTCGACCAGCCGGCCGGGCTTGCCGGTCGCCTCGAGGTTGAAGAACGCCGTCTGGTCGCTGACCCGGGCGGCCTGCTGCATGTTGTGGGTCACGATCACGATCGTGTAGTCCTGCTTGAGCTCGGCGATCAGATCCTCGATGGCCAGCGTCGAGATCGGGTCGAGCGCCGAACACGGCTCGTCCATCAACAGCACGTCGGGCTGGACCGCAATCGCACGGGCGATGCACAGCCGCTGCTGCTGACCACCGGACAGTCCGCCGCCCGGCTTGTCCAGCCGGTCCTTCACCTCGGTCCACAGGTTCGCGCCCTTGAGCGAACGCTCAGCGACCTCGTCGAGGGTCTTCTTGTTGCGCGTGCCCTGCAGCTTGAGACCCGCCACCACGTTGTCGCGAATCGACATGGTGGGGAACGGGTTCGGCCGCTGGAACACCATGCCGATGGTCTTGCGGACGCTCACCGGGTCGATCCCCGAGGCGTAGATGTCCTCACCGTCGAGCAGCACCGAACCCTCGACGCGGGCGCCGGGGATCACCTCGTGCATCCGGTTGAGCGTGCGCAGCACGGTCGACTTCCCGCAGCCGGACGGTCCGATGAACGCGGTGACGCTTCGCGGCAGCACCGCGAGACCCACGTTGGACACGGCGTGGAAGCTGCCGTAGTAGATGTTGAGATCCTTAAGATCCAGGCGCTTGGCCATGATGCTCCTAAACTCGGTTCCGCGTGAGGTATCGGTTGATGAAGGCAGCGCCGAGGTACAGGGCCGCGATGATGAGGATCAGGGTCAGTGCGGCGCCCCAGACCCTCAGCGCGCCAGCTGATTCCGGGTTGATCAGTTCGGTGTAGATCAGCAGGGGCAGCGACGCCATGTTGCCCTCGAAGGCGTCGTAGTTGATCGACCGGCTGTAGCCGACGAGCACCAGCACCGGCGCCGTCTCACCCATGACTCTGGCCAGGGCGAGCAGGATGCCGCTGATCATGCCGGGCAGCGCGGTCGGCACCACGACCCGCATGATGGTCTTCCACTTGGGAATTCCCAACGCGTAGGACGCTTCTCGCAACTCGTCGGGAACGAGCTTGAGCATCTCCTCGGTGTTCCGCACGACGACGGGCAGCATGAGCAGCACCAGAGCAAGTGACACGGCGAAGGCGCTCTGTTCGAAGCCCAGCGTGGCGATCCACAGCGCGAAGACGAACAGTGCGGCCACGATCGACGGCACACCGGCGAGGATGTCCACCATGAACGTGGTGACCTTGGCGAACCGGCCCCGGCCGTATTCGACCAGGTAGACCGCCGCCATCACCCCCAACGGCACGGAGAGCACGGCGGCGATGGCCGCCTGGATCAGGGTGCCGTAGATCGCGTGGTACACGCCGCCGGCGAACTCCTCCGGCAGCACCCCCGCCAGCGAGTTGGTCCACCACGTGGACAAGGTCATCGCGCGGACGCCCTTGGCCAGCACGGTGTAGATCAGCCACACCAACGGGATCATCGCGATCACGAACGACGCGGTGAACAGCGTCGTCGCGATGTTGTTCTTCAGTTTTCGGCTGACGCTGACCGGGTGGAAGGTCGGGGCCTTCACCGGCTGGTCGAGCGATGACGTCGTTGCGGTCATCCGCCGCTGACCCTTCCGCCGGCCGCTGCCCGGGCCAGCGCGTTGACCACGAAGGTCAGCGCGAAGAGCACGAAGCCGGCGGCGATGTAAGCACCTGTGGGCAGTGGCGCACTGAATTCTGCTGCTGCCGAGGCAATCTTGGACGCGAACGTGTAGCCACCGTCGAACAGCGACCAGTGGCCGGCCTGCGCCGCGGTGCGCAGGATGATCAGGATAGCGATCGTCTCGCCGAGCGCGCGGCCCAATCCGAGCATGGATGCCGCGATCATGCCGCTGCGGCCGTAGGGGAAGACCGTCATCCGGATGACTTCCCACTTCGTGGCGCCGAGAGCCTGCGCGGCCTCGACGTGCCCGCGCGGGGTGAGGGCGAAGACCTCGCGGGTGACCGAGGTGATGATTGGCAGGATCATCACCGCCAGCACGATTCCTGCCGTGAAGATGGTTCCGCCGCCCGCCAGCGACACGTTGCCCTGGGAGAACAGGAAGAACCAGCCGAGGCTGTCGTTGAGGAAGGTCGCCACCGGGCTGAGCCACGGAGCGAGCACGAAGATGCCCCACAGACCGAAGACGATGGACGGCACGGCCGCCAGCAGGTCGACCAGCATGCCGAACGGCCGCGCCAGCCGCTTGGGTGCGTAGTTCGTCAGGAACGCCGCGATGCCGATCGCGATGGGCACGGCGATGATCAGGGCGAACACCGAGCTGAGCACCGTCACCATGAAGAGGTCACGGATGCCGAAGCGCAGATTGTTGGAGTCGCTGGTGAGGAACTCGGTGCTGGTGAGGAAGTTCGCCTGATTGGCCTGCAGCGAGGGAATCGCCTTGATGATCAGGAAGAGCGCCATCAGCGCGATCGCGCCGATGATGGTGGCGCCGGCCGCGATCGCGATGGACTTGAAGACGGTGTCGCCCCAACGTCCCTCGCCCTGCTTCAAGGCCGATCCCTTCCGGTTCTTGGTTGGCTTCTCCGGCGTTCGCCCGCCCTGCTGTGGGCTCGTCGTCTCCGACGAGCCCACAGCGGTCGAGTCTGGTGTGACAGCCATTGTGTGGTTGCTGCTACGCCGTCGCGTTGATGGCGTCGACGGCCTCGGTCAGCCGCGTCTTGAACGCCTCCGGCACCGGGATGTAGCCGTTGTCCTCGAGTCCATTCTGCCCGTTGCCGAGGGCCGAGTTCAGGAACGCCTTGACCGCGGTCGCCACCTCGGCATCCGGGTACTTCGAGCACACGATCTCATAGGCCGCGAGCATGATCGGGTAGGACCCGGCCTCGGTCGGCTTGTAGAACGACGCGGTGTCGAGGACGAGGTCATTGCCCTCACCCTTGAACTTGACGGCGTCGATGGCCTTGCCGGCCGTCTCCGAGCTCAGTTCCACCGGTTCGGGCCCGGCCGACGTGATGATCTTGGCGATCGACAGGTTCTGCGACTTGGCGAACGACCACTCGTTGTAGGTGATCGAACCCGGCGTGCTCTTGATCGCCGCCGAGGTGCCCTCGTTGCCCTTGGCGCCCTCGCCGACACCGCCCGCGAAGGACTTGCCCGCACCCTTGCCCCAGGACCCGTCCGACGCCGCATCCAGGTACTTCTGGAAGTTGTCGGTCGTACCGGACTCGTCGCTGCGGAAGATCACGTTGATGGGCTCGGCCGGCAGGGTGGCGCCCCCGTTGAGCGCCGCGATCTCCGGGGCGTTCCAGGTCTTCACCGCGCCGTTGAAGATCTTGCCCAGCGTCGGTCCGTCCAGCACCAGGCTGTCGACGCCTGCGACGTTGTAGGTCACGGCAATGGGGCCGAAGACGGCGGGGAGATTCCACGCGTCGCTGCCGCCGCAGCGTTCCTTGGCCTTCTCGACCTCGCCCTTGTCCGCGCTGAGCGGCGAGTCGGAGCCGCCGAAGTCGGTCTGGCCGCCGAGGAACTCGGACACGCCCGCACCTGAACCGCTCGAGGTGTAATTCAGGGTGAAGCCGGGGCAGTCCTTCTCGTAGGCATTGATGAACCGCGTCATCGCGTTGGCCTGGGCACTCGAGCCGCTCGCCTTCAGCGCTTCCTTGCCGCCGCACTGACCGGCCGCCTGCGATCCGGATTCGCCGGATCCGGATCCCGAAGAGGTGTTGTTGTCGCTGCCACACGCCGACAGCAACAGGGCACCGGCGGCCAGCAGGCCGAGCGCAGCACCAGAACGATTCGCCTTCACGAAGCTCCTTCTCGAGTTCACGGGTGGACGCTGCCCGTCGTCGGCGCGTCAAGCAGACCCATTGCTGCTCGGCTGTGAACCTAAAGGGACGCCATGAATGAACTGCCTACGCATGGTGAACGCAGAATGAACCGCGACGGCGGAGTGCGCCACATTCTCACAACGTGTTGACAGGATCGGACGCATCCGGCCCGCCTCGCAGCAGCCGGGTCGCGAGTGCGTCCACCCGGGCAGCGATGTCGTCGCGGACGAGCCGCATCCGTTCGATGCCGTCGATGCCCCGCTCGGACGGCTCGTCGGTGTCCCAGTTCTCGAAGCGCGTTTCCGGCACGGGCTCGACCTCGGCTTCCCGGCCCAGGATGACCACCAGATCGACCTTCGCGACCAGTTCCGGATCGATCGGTGTCGGCGTCTGGTCGGTGACGTCGACGCCGACCTCGGCGAGCACTTCCGCGGAGAGGGCGTTGACGGCAGTGCCCGGCCTGGTGCCTGCGGAGTACACGTCGACGGCATCCGCTGCGACCTTGCGCATGAGCCCCGCGGCCATCTGTGACTTGCCGCCGTTCTTCACGCACACGAACAGCACCGCCGGCTTCGCGTGCTCAGGCATGTCGAACACCCCCGTCATCCGATGCGGCGCGGTCGGATGGCAAGGATCGGCGCCGCAATGCGAGCGAGACGTACACCAGGGCGACGAGCACCGGCACCTCGATCAGCGGGCCGACGACACCGGCGAGGGCCTGCCCGGACGTCGCTCCGTAGGTGGCGATCGCGACGGCGATGGCCAGTTCGAAGTTGTTGCCGGCAGCGGTGAATGCCAGTGTGGTCGTGCGCGCGTACCCCAGGCCGATGGCCGCGCCGAGAAGGTATCCCCCGCCCCACATCACGGCGAAGTACACCAGCAGCGGCAGGGCGATCCGTGCCACATCGAGTGGGCGAGCGGCGATCTGCTCCCCCTGCAGGGCGAAGAGGACGACGATCGTGAAGAGCAGGCCGTAGAGCGCCCACGGCCCGACCGTCGGCAGGAATCTCGACTCGTACCAGTCCCGCCCCTTCGCTCTCTCCCCGAACCGGCGCGACAGGTAGCCCGCCAGAAGCGGAATGCCGAGGAAGATCAGCACCGACTGGGCGATCTCCCATGGCGACGTGGAGATGGTGGCCTGTTCGATGCCGAGCCAGCCCGGCAGCACCGAAAGGTAGAACCAGCCCAGCACGGCGAACATGATCACCTGGAAGAGGGAGTTGAGGGCGACCAGCACGGCCGCGGCTTCCCGGTCGCCACAGGCCAGGTCGTTCCAGATGATCACCATGGCGATGCACCTGGCGAGGCCGACGATGATCAGCCCCGTCCGATACTCCGGCAGGTCGGGCAGCATGAGCCAGGCCAAGGCGAACATCAGCGCGGGACCGAAAACCCAGTTCAGCACAAGGGAACTCACGAGCAGCCTGCGATCGCCGGTGACGGTGTCGAGGCGGTCGTAGCGCACCTTCGCCAGCACCGGGTACATCATGATCAGGAGACCGAGGGCGATGGGCAGCGAGACACCGTCGATCGCGACGCGACCCAGAGCGGTGTCCAGCCCGGGGATCCCGCGGCCGAGCAGCAGGCCCGCGGCCATTGCGAGGCCGATCCACAGCGGCAGGAAACGGTCGAGGGTGGAGAGCTTGCCGACGACGTCCGTGGTGTCGGCGGTCGCAGCTGTCCGAGTCATGCCGGCGCTCCGGCCGCCACGTGCACTGGGCCGACGGCGAACAAGGCCGCCAGATCGCGCAGCGCATCCGGTGCCACGGCGTAGTACACCCATGACGCGCGCCGTTCAGACGTGAGCAGTCCGGCGTCGCGCAGCACCTTCAGGTGGTGGGAGATCGTCGGTTGTTTGACGTCGAGGCCGTCGGAGATGTCGCAGACGCAGGCCTCGCCGTTGGCCCTGCTGGCGATGGCACTGAACAGTCGCAGCCGCACGGGATCGGCCAGTGCCTTGAGCGTGGCGGCCATCTGCGTGGCGCCGTCTGCCGTCAGCGGCTCACGCAGCAGCGGCCCGACGTCACAGCAGTCGGCCGGTTCGACGGGCGCCTGATTCGACATCTGTCGATATTGACACTGATCGAATCAGCGGGCAAACGAACGTCAAGTGACCGAGCCGAGGCCTCAGGAGCCAGAGGGGGCACCGGCGGCATACGCGACGTCGACGCTGTGGATGTCGAAGCCCAGCTTCCGGTAGGTGTTCACCGCCGCCGCGTTGTCCGCCTCGACGTAGAGCATGACCGTCGGCTCCGCGCTCTCGGACAGCCGCTTCGCGAGGTGGTGCAGACCCGTCAGCGTCAGCGTCGCGCCGAGTCCGCGGCCCTGGGCCGCGGGGTCCACGCCGACCACGTAGACCTCGCCGAGATCCCCGTCGTGGATCTTCGTCCAGTGGAAACCGAGCAGTTCGCCGGTCGTGTCATCGCGACCGAGGAACAGTCCGTCGGCGTCGAACCACGGCTCGCCACGGCGCTCGGCGATGTCGGCGTCGGTCCAGCCGCCCTGCTCCGGATGCCAGGCGAAAGCGGCGTTGTTGACGCGCAGCAGGTCGGCGTCGTCGGCAGGCCCGGAGTAGGTCGTGATGCTCACCCCCTGCGACGTCACCGGCGCGGGAAGATCGCGCAGCGAGCGGCGCATCTGCAGCAGTTCTCGGCGCACCACCAGACCGAGTGACCGGGCGGTGGCCTGGGCGGGCTCCAGGTTGCCGTGCGCCCAGATCCTGGCGTCCTCGCCACCCGCGACAAGTCCGGCGGTCGCCAGTTGCGATCCGACACCGCGGCGGCGCGACGGCGGATCCACCACCAGTTCGGCCATCGCGGGGGCGTCGTCGGAGGCGGCAGCGAGGTTCAGATAACCCACGATGTCGTCGCCGTCGAGAGCCACCAGGTGGCGCGTCCGGTCGGCGTCCAGTTCCCGCAGCACCTGATCCCCCACCGGCGCAACGCCGTCCGCGATTGTGGCGGTGTGGATCAGCGCACGGATGCGGTCCTGGTCGGCCGCGGAGAGATTGGTGCGCCAGTCGAGCGTCGTCACTGCGTGCGGAGCGGGTCGAAGGACTCGGGCACGCTGTCCGGCGCGTGCGCGTAGTCGTCCTCCTCGTCGTCGTCGGCCAACTCCGTGCCGGGAGCGGGCGGTCGACCGCGCGCGGGCCGGACCGCTTTGTACCCGACGTTGCGCACGGTGCCGATCAGCGACTCGTACTCGGGACCCAGCTTGGCGCGCAACCGGCGCACGTGCACGTCCACCGTGCGGGTGCCGCCGAAGAAGTCGTACCCCCACACCTCTTGCAGCAGCTGGGCGCGGGTGAACACCCGGCCCGCGTGCTGGGCCAGGTACTTCAGCAGTTCGAATTCCTTGTAGGTGAGGTCGAGTGGCCGTCCGCGCAGTCGTGCCGTGTAGGTGCCCTCGTCGATGACGAGCTCACCGAGGCTGACCTTGCCGACGTTCTCCTGGTTGGCCATGCCGCCGCGGCGCCCGACCAGCAGGCGGAGACGGGCGTCGATCTCGGCGGGACCGGTGCCAGGCAGCAGGATCTCGTCGAGCCCCCACTCGTGGTTCACCGCGACCAGGCCGCCCTCGTTGACCACGGCCACGACGGGCACCGACGTGCCGGTGGTGCCCAGCAGCCGGCACAGTCCGCGCGCGGCGGCGAGGTCGGTGCGTGCGTCGACGATGGCGATGTCCGCAGTGCCGGCCTCGAGCAGAGCTGACACCTCGGTCGGCGCCGACCGGACGTTGTGCGCGAGCAGCGCCAGTGACGGCAGGACCGACTCAGGATGCGGATCGACGGTCAAGAGAAGTAGGTCCACAGGCCCTCCAGCGTCCCCGGGGTGCAATCAACTCCTGCGGTGATCTCCCAGATTCATGCCTGACATGTCGCCGTTACCGGCTGTTGGTCACGTAACGATACCGCGCCACCTGCGGATCAGCCGCGTCGAGCGGACCGCGCCGGTCGAGGTAGGCCAGAATGTCCAGGTGCGCAGGCTGCTGATCGGACTGGGGGCGACGCTGACCGTCCTGCTCCTCACCGCGGTCGGCGCCGACTTCGGCGCCGCGATCTACGCCGAATACCGACTGGCCAGGGCCGTGCGCAGCGCCGCGGACCTGGAGTGGGACCCGTCGGTGGCCATTCTGGGCTTCCCGTTCGCCACCCAGGCGATGGACCGCCACTACGACGAGGTCGAGATCCGGGCCAGTGGCGTTGATCACCCGGTGGTCGGCAAGGTCTCCCTGGAGACCACCCTGCACGACATCGGCCTCGGCCAGGCGTCGTGGCTGGTGAGGCCGCAGGCGCCGCTTCCGGTCGGCAAGGTGGAGAGCCGCATCATCATCGACTCCACCCACGTGGGGCGCTTCATGGGGATCCCCGACCTGCTCGTGGAAGCGCCGTCGCGGGAGACCAACGACTCCACCGGCGGCACCACCGAGTCGGGCATCTCGAGCAACCGCGGACTGGTGTTCACCGGCACCCCGAAGTCCGCGGACGTGACCGAGCGGGTCAGCGTGGCGGTCGACCTGTCCCGGCCGGAAGGCGACCAGAGCACGCTGGTGCTCACGGCCACCGGAGTGCTCACCGGCCCCGGTACCGCCGACCAGGAGGTGCCCGAGGACAAGGTGGCCGCGGTCCTGGCCGCGTTCAGCACCACGATGCCGGGCCAGGAGCTGCCCTTCGGCATCGCGCCCACCAGCGAGGGCGCCCGCGGTTCGGACATCATCATCGAGGGCATCGCTGAGGGAGTAACGATCGCGCTGGACGGGTTCACACAGTCATGAGCAGTCAGTGGGCGGTGGTCATCACCGTGCTGATCGCCGTCTTCGGCGTCGCCTTCGTCGTCGGCCGGCTGATGTCCATGCGCGCCGGAATGCTGAAGGGGGCCGAGGCCGCGGCCGACGTGGACACCTCCGATCTCGGGTTGTCGGGCACAGGTCCGACCATCGTGCACTTCAGCGCGGTGTGGTGCGGCCCGTGCGCCGCGGTGCGCAAGGTGGTCAACCAGGTGTGCGCCGAACTACCCGCGGTCGCGCACGTGGAGATCGACATGGACGCCAATCCGGCGGCGGCCCGGCGGCTTTCGGTGCTGTCGCTGCCCACCACGCTGATCTTCGACGCCGACGGCAGGCCGCGGTACCGCACGACCGGCGTGCCGAGGGCCGCTGACCTGCGTTCCGCGGTCGAGCCGCTGTTGGCCTGATCACCCTGTCATTGGGTAAGCTGACCGACGTGTTCGCCCGCATCGAGCTTGTGCTCACCAAGCGCCGCGCAGTTGATCTGTGCCGCGTCGCGGGTTGTTGCTGTTGTTGTTGTAGCTGCTGAGCGCCCTCGCGTCGTCACGCGTCCGCTCGGAGCAGGCCTTCGTGGCATGCCCGTGACCAGCCCAACCGTGCAACAGGAGCCGATTCATGACCATCACGCCGGACCACGTGGACGTGCGCGGACCCCGGTTCGTCGCGTGGGTCACCACGGCCGTGCTCGTGGCGACGTTGTTGACGGCCGCGGTCGATGAGGCCGCCGCCGCCGTCGTGCTCGCCGTGCAGGCCGCGGTGTTCGCGATCGGGGCGGTGCGCGGACCGCGCGGCCATCCGTACGGTGCGCTGTTCAGCCGGTTCATCGCGCCGCGCCTCGGCCCGGCCACCGAGACCGAACCGGTGCCGCCGCTCAAATTCGCCCAGGTCGTCGGCCTGGTGTTCGCCGCCGTCGGGGTGGCCGGCTTCGCCCTGGGGCTGTCCCCGCTGGGTCTCACCGCGACGGCGTTCGCGCTGTTCGCGGCGTTCCTCAACGCGGCCTTCGGCATCTGCCTGGGCTGCCGGCTCTACCCGCTCGCCATCCGCCTCCGCCGCAGTCCCGCTCATTCCTGATCGAATTCACAAGCAACCGAAGGGATCTCATCCATGGCACGCTCCGACGTCCTGGTCACCGCAGACTGGGCCGAGAGCAATCTCGACGCGCCGAACATCGTCTTCGTCGAGGTCGACGAAGACGTCTCGGCCTACGACGGCGGTCACATCCAGGGCGCCGTCAAGCTCGACTGGAAGACCGACCTGCAGGATCCGGTGCGCCGCGACTTCGTCGACGCCGCGCAGTTCTCCAAGCTGCTGTCCGACCGCGGCATCGGCAACGACGACACCGTGGTCCTCTACGGCGGCAACAACAACTGGTTCGCCGCCTACGCGTACTGGTACTTCAAGCTGTACGGCCACCAGGACGTCAAGCTGCTCGACGGCGGCCGCAAGAAGTGGGAGCTCGACGGTCGCGCGCTGTCGACCGAGCCGGTCAACCGGGCGGCCACCACGTACACCGCCCAGGCGCCGGACACCAGCATCCGCGCCTTCCGCGACGAGGTGATCGAGGCCATCGACAGCAAGAACCTGGTCGACGTGCGCTCCCCTGACGAGTTCTCCGGCAAGATCCTCGCGCCGGCGCACCTGCCGCAGGAGCAGAGCCAGCGGCCGGGGCACATCCCCGGTGCCATCAACGTTCCGTGGAGCAAGGCGGCCAACGAGGACGGCACGTTCAAGTCCGACGACGACCTGGCGAAGCTGTACGCCGAGGCCGGGCTCGACGGCAGCATGCAGACCATCGCCTATTGCCGCATCGGCGAGCGTTCCTCGCACACCTGGTTCGTGCTGCGCGAGCTGCTGGGCCACCAGAACGTCAAGAACTACGACGGCAGTTGGACGGAATACGGTTCCCTCGTGGGAGCCCCGATCGAGTTGGGAAGTTGATTGATATGTGCTCTGCACCGAAGCAAGGGCTGACGTTGCCCGCCAGTGTCGACCTCGAGAAGGAGACCGTGATCACCGGCCGCGTGGTCGACGGATCCGGGCAGGCGGTCGGCGGGGCCTTCGTGCGGCTGCTGGACGGCTCCGACGAGTTCACCGCCGAGGTCGTCGCATCGGCCACCGGTGACTTCCGGTTCTTCGCCGCACCCGGCACCTGGACGCTGCGCGCGCTGTCGCCCGCCGGCAACGGCGACGCCAGCGTCGCCCCGTCGGGCGCCGGCATCCACGAGGTCGACGTCAAGGTCGCCTGACCTCTCTGGCTTGTTGGCGCGGGTGTGGGTGTCTGCACGGCGACACGCCGCCGATAGTGAGCAATCACGCACGCTCGCGCCGGCCCGCGGCTTCATGCCGTGGGCGTCAGACGGTTAGACTCGCATCGTGGTGCTGTTCTTCGAACTCCTCCTGGTCGCCTGCACCGTGGTGATCACCTGGTTCGCGCTGTACGCGGTGTATCGCCTCATCACCGACGAGTCGTGAGCTCCCCCGACGGCCCCGAGGACCTCACCGGTTCGATCTTCGGCTCGGGCGACAGGGCGGTGGCTGCGGCCGCGCAGCGCGCGAGAGAGACGGCGCCGCGCAACATCCCGGTGTTCGACGACCTGCCGCTGCCGACCGACACCGCGAATCTCCGCGAGGGTGTGGACCTCAACGAGGCGCTGCTCGCCCTGCTGCCGCTGGTGGGCGTGTGGCGCGGCGAGGGCGAAGGCCGCGGCGCGGGCGGCGACTACCGCTTCGGGCAGCAGATCGTGGTCAGCCACGACGGCGGCGACTACCTCAACTGGGAGGCCCGCTCGTGGCGCCTCACCGAGACCGGTGAGTACGACCGGCCCGCACTGCGCGAGACGGGGTTCTGGCGGTTCGTCCCCGACCCGGCCGACCCGTCGGAGTCGCAGGCGATCGAACTCCTGCTGGCGAACTCCGCCGGCTACGTCGAACTCTTCTACGGCCGCCCCCGCAACCAGTCGTCGTGGGAACTGGCCACCGACGCGTTGGCGCGCAGCAAGTCCGGCGTGCTCGTCGGCGGCGCCAAGCGGCTCTACGGCATCGTCGACGGCGGCGACCTGGCGTACGTCGAGGAACGGGTGGACGCCGACGGCGGGTTGGTGCCGAACTTGTCTGCCCGGTTGTCTAGATTCGTCGGATGACGCGCCGCCTCGGAATCTGTCTCGGTACCGGACTCACCGCAGTCGCCCTGCTCGCCGGGTGCTCCTCGGAGAGTGCGCCTCCCCCGGACCCGTCGACCTCCGAGACGCCCAGCGGCCACGGCACCTTCGCCGAATGCCTTGGCGCACATGGTGTTCCCGCGCCGCCGGGGCCTGTCGCCGGGCCACCACCCGGGGTGGACGCCGCGAAGTGGAAGACCGCCATGGACAGCTGCTCCACGTTGGCGCCCGGCCCCGCCGGCTAGACAGCCCGCAGCACTGACCCGTCACCCCCGACGCACCCGGGCGAGGAACTCCCTGGCGCGGTCGTGGGTCGGGTCGGTGAGCAGCTGTTCGGCAGGCCCGGATTCGACGACGACCCCGCCGTCGACGAAGCACACCGTGTCGGCGACCTGGCGGGCGAAGCCCATCTCGTGGGTGGCCATCAGGATGGTGCGGCCCGCCGCCGCGAGTTCACCGACGAGGTCGAGCACGTCGCCGACCAGTTCGGGGTCCAGCGCGCTGGTGATCTCGTCGAGCAGGAGCAGCCGCGGCTCATACGCCAGGGCGCGCGCGATCGCGACCCGCTGCTGCTGACCGCCCGACAGCGTGTCGGGATAGCAATCGGCCTTGTCCGACAACCCGATCCGGTCGAGCAGCTCACGTCCGCGGCGGTCGGCCTCTCGCCGCTCGGCGCCGTGCACCACCCGCGGGGTGAGCGTCACGTTGGCGAGCGCGGTCATGTGCGGGAACAGGTTGTAGGACTGGAACACCATGCCGATCGCCCGCCGGGCGGCGTCGGCGTCGACCCGGGGGTCGCTGATGTCGCGGCCGTCGAGCAGGATCTGCCCGTCGTCGATCTCCTCGAGCAGGTCCACACACCGCAGCAGCGTGGACTTGCCCGAGCCGGACGGCCCGATGAGCACCACCACCTGGTGCTCGCAGACGTCGAGGTCGATCCCGTTCAGTACGGTCCGTCCGCCGTAGCTCTTGTGCAGGCCGCGGATCGACAGCACCGTCGCCGCGGCGGCGCTCACACCGCCCCCTGGCGGGTCGCGGCGCGGCGGGCCACCCAGTCGGCGAGCCGCGCCGACGGCACGGCCAGCGCCACGAACAGCAGCCCTGCCACCACGTACGGGGTGAAGTTGTAGGTCGAGGCGGACTCGATCTGCGCGGCGCGCACCGCGTCCACCGCGCCGAGCACGGAGATCAGCCCGCAGTCCTTCTGCAGCGCGACGAAGTCGTTCAGCAGGGCGGGGGTGACGCGCCGGACGGCCTGGGGCAGCACCACCAGGCGCATGGTGCGGCGGTAGTTCAGCCCCAGCGACTTCGCGGCCGCCAGTTGCGACGGGTGCACCGATTCGATGCCGGCGCGGAACACCTCGGCGACGTAGGCCGAGTACACCAGGACCAGAGCCAAGCCGCCGAGCAGCACGGGGTCGTTCGGCACCCCGTTCAGCCGCAGCCCGGGCAGGCCGAATCCGACCAGGTAGAGGCAGATCAGCAGGGGCAGTCCGCGGAACACGTCGACGTACCCGGTCGCCATGGCGCGCACCGGGAACCACACCGGTCCCCGCGAGGCCCGCACCAGCGCCAGGGCGAGGCCGACGACGAGCACCAGCACCGTCGCCACCGCGAGCACCCGCAGGTTCAGCCAGAGCCCCGTCAGCACCGCGGGCAGGCTGTCCCAGCCGATGCGCAGATCGAAGAACGATTCACGGACCCGCGGCCAGCCCGGTGCGTTGGTGACGACCAGCACCAGCACCGCGGCGAACACCACGGTCGACAGCAGCGCCACCAGCGTGGAGCGGCGGGCCCTGCTGCGGCGGAACGCCTGCCGGTCGAGCAGTGGCGCGGAGACGACGGGTGGTGTCACGAGAGGAACGGCGCCGCTCCCGGCCCGGCCAGCCACTCCTTCTGCAACCGGAACAGCACCCCGTCGTCGCCGAGCTGGTCGACCGCCTGTGACACACACGAGGTCAGGGCGCTGCCCTTGTCCAGCACGATGCCGAACTGTTCGGCCTTGCCGGGCTCGGACGGCAGCTGGCCGATGATCTTCGACTCGGGCAGTTCCAACTGCACCGCGAAGGCGGTCGGCAGGTCCAACGCCAGCGCGTCGATCTGTCCGCTCACCAGCGCTGCCTTGGCGTCCTCGTTGTTGTTGTACACCGAGACCTCTGCACCGCCGCTGACCTTCTGGGCGGCTTCGAAACTGGTGGTGCCCACCTGCGCGCCCACCCGCACGTCACGCAGCTCGTCGAGGGTGGTCACCGACGCCGCGGGCGACGACGGCAGCGTGATGAACGCCTGGGTGACGTCCAGGTACGGCGAGGAGAAGTCGACGGCCTGCCTGCGTTCGTCGGTGATGGAGAACTCGGAGAGGTTGGCGTCGAAGTTCTTGGGCCCGGGGGCGATCGCGGAGTTGAACGGCACCCGTTCCCAGCGCACGTCCTCCTTGGCGTAGCCCAGCTTCTCGGCGACGGCGTAGGCGACCGCCGATTCGAAGCCCTGGCCGTTCGCCGGGTCGTCGTTGATGAACCACGGCTGGTAGGCCGGTTGGTCGGTGGCGAAGGTCAGCACCCCGTCGGTCAGGGTGGGCAGCGCCTCCTTCTGGCAGCTCTGCGCCGAAGGAGTGGACGGTGCGGATTCGTCGGCGGGGGCGCAGGCGCTCAGCACGGCCAACGCGATCAGTGCGGGCCCGGCCACCAAGATCGGGAGTGTGCGCATGGCCGCGATCTTCGCGTACTCGGTGGGGCGGCGCCAACCGGCACCCGTGGTGCGGACATGGAGCGGCCCCCGAGCCAAGGATCCACAGCTGGACGGACCGAGGGGCTCGGGGGCCGGGTGACTGCGGGGAATTCGCCAGCGCGCGCAACTAGTTTCGCCGAACGGCGGTCCCCATTGGTGCTGCTAGCTCGCAGCCACCTCACATGTCCATGAGTCATTCAAAATGTCGGACCACCTCCCTTCCTGTGTACGAGCGACCATACCGACGGCTCGGCGGCCCGACAAGCAATTTTCGTTTCGCGCTCAGCGATCACAGACGATCGCGGCGTCGACCAGCCCGGACAGCTCGGCGGCCAACGGCGACGGCGGCAGCGGCCTGCCGTCGAGGGTGTGCACCCGGGCGGCGAGCGTGATGCTGGAGATCAACCAGACGCCGTGCGCCGCACCCAGATCCGCGGGCCGCAGCGCGCGGTAGTCGCAGTCGAAGCCCTTGTTGCGGGCGACTTCGAACAGCGCCTGAGCCGTGGTGCCCCGCAGGATCGGATACCAGGGCGGCGGCGTCAGCAGCACGGGGTTGTCCGGCTCGCCCGCGGCGATCACCACCGTCGAGCGCGGCCCCTCGAGCACATAGCCGTCGGAGCTGACGAAGATGACGTCGCCCGCGCCGTGGCGTTCGGCGTGCCGCAGCGCGGCCATGTTCACCGCGTAGGACAGCGTCTTGGCGCCGGCCAGCAGCCACGGCATGTCCGCCGCGCCTGCCGACAGCCCGCGGTCGAGCAGCATGGCGGCCACACCGTCGCGGCGCGCCACGGCCACCCGGGCGGCCAACGCGCCGACGGTGGCGTAGGCCGTCGGCTCCGAACCGCTCTCCCGCCCGCGGCTGTACACCAGGCGCAGCACGCCTTCGCCCTCGTGGTTCGCCGTCCACGCCGCGGTGGCCGCGGCCACGGCGGCGCGCCAGCGGTCGAGATCGGGTGCGGGCAGGTCGGACATCTTGGCCGACTGGGTCAGCCGTGCCAGGTGCGCCTCGAGCAGGCACGGCGCGCCGTCGCGGATCAGCAGCGTCTCGAAGATGCCGTCGCCGCGCACGGCGGCGAGATCGTCGGCGTGCAGCAGCGGCGCGTGCGGGTCGTGCAGCGTGCCGTCGAGGGTCACCACGACCGCGGGTTGGCTGCCCATGGCCGGTTAGCCTAGCGCTCGTACAGTTGACGGTATGTCCGCAGTTCCCGTGCCCGAGGGCAGTCCCGATGCCGGCGCAGTCTGGCATCACGGTGATCCGTTCGGCGAGCAGCGTGCCGCCGCGCACGACGCCGTCCTGGTGGACCGCTCCCACCGCGGCGCGCTCGCACTGACCGGCGCCGAGCGCCGCAGCTGGCTGCACAGCATCTCCACCCAGCACGTCAGCGAGCTGCCCGACGGCACGGTCGCCGAGAACCTCAGCCTCGACGGCCAGGGCCGCGTCGAGGACCACTGGCTGCAGACCGAACTCGACGGCACCACCTACGTCGACACCGAGCCCTGGCGGGGTGAGCCGCTGCTGGCCTACCTGCGCAAGATGGTGTTCTGGGCCGACGTGCAGGTCGAGCCCGCCGATCTGGCGGTGCTGTCGCTGCTCGGTCCCGCGCTGGGCGACACGCCGGTGCTCGACGCGCTCGGCGTCGATTCGCTACCGGCGGAATCGACGGCGGTGGCCCTCGACGGCGGCGGATTCCTGCGCCGGCTGGTCGCCGACGGTCTGGAGATCGACCTCGTCGTGCCGCGCGAGCGGGCCGCAGAATGGCGGGCCCGGCTGACCGCGGCGGGCGTGCGCCCGGCCGGCGTGTGGGCCTACGAGGCGCACCGCGTCGCGGCCGGGCGGCCCCGGCTCGGCCTGGACACCGACGAGCGCACCATCCCCCACGAGGTGGGCTGGATCGGTGGCCCCGGCGTCGGCGCCGTCCACCTGGACAAGGGCTGCTACCGCGGTCAGGAAACCGTCGCCCGGGTGCACAACCTGGGTAAACCGCCCCGGATGCTGGTGCTGCTGCAGCTGGACGGATCGAGCGACCGGCCCGCGACGGGCGATCCGGTGCTGGCAGGAGGACGCGCGGTCGGCCGGCTCGGCACGGTGGTCGACCACGTCGACGAGGGCCCGATCGCGCTGGCGCTGCTGAAGCGGGGCCTGCCGGTCGACACCGCGCTCGCCACCGGCGGCGCGGCCGAGGTCGCCGCGGTGATCGATCCGGCCTCCGTGCCGGCGGCCGACTCGACGGGGGCGGGCCGGCTCGCCGTCGAGCGGCTTCGCGGCGGCGCGCGGTGAGGGTGGTCACCCAAGGCAGGGCCTACCAGCAGACCGCAGCCGGGCACGGTAAAGTAACCGCAGGACAATAAACACACTCAGATCGGAGCCGCCTGCTCGCTGGGCCGCTCCGTTATTGCGCGAGGGGGTCCCCCCATGGGCCGCGGCCGGGCGAAGGCAAAGCAGACCAAGGTTGCACGTGAGCTCAAGTACAGCTCACCGCAAACCGATTTCGAGCGGCTCCAGCAGGAGCTGGGCGGCGGGTCGAGCTCTCCTGGAAACAGCGACGGGTTCGAACCCGAGGACGCTGGAAACTACCTCGAAGACGACGACTGGCGGCGCTAGTCCCCTCGTTTCAGAACCGCGGGTGCTGACCGACCAGGTGTGCCCGCGGTTCGTCCTTACCGGCCTTCTTGACGGTGCCGAGCGTCCAGCAGTCGAGATGACGGGCAGTCAGAATCGCCAGCGCACGGTCGGTGTCCTCCGGCGCGACGACGGCCACCATGCCGATTCCCATGTTGAACGTCTGCTCCATCTCGGCGCGGTCGACGCGGCCGCGCTGCGCGATCATCTGGAACACCGGGGCCGGCGTCCAGGTGCCGCGGTCGAGTTCGGCTGACAGCCCGTTGGGCACGACGCGTTCCAGGTTGCCCGCCAGCCCGCCGCCGGTGATGTGGCAGAACGTGCGGACCTGGCTCTCCGCCGCCAGCGCGAGGCAGTCCTTGGCATAGATGCGGGTGGGTTCGAGTAGTTCTTCGCCGAGTGTGCGGCCGAATTCCTCGACGTGACCGGCCAGGTTCATCCGGTCGATCTCCAGCAGCACCTTGCGGGCCAGCGAGTAGCCGTTGGAGTGCAGCCCCGACGAGCCGAGGGCGATGATCACGTCGCCGGGTTTCACCCGGTCGGGGCCCAGCACGTCGTCGGCCTCGACGATGCCGACGCCGGTGGCGGAGATGTCGTAGTGGTCGGGCGCCATCAGGCCCGGATGCTCGGCGGTCTCGCCGCCCAGCAGTGCGCAGCCGGCGATCACGCAGCCGTTGGCGATACCGGAGACGAGTTCGCTGACCCGTTCGGGCACCGTGCGGCCGACGGCGATGTAGTCCTGCAGGAACAGCGGCTCGGCGCCGCAGACCACCAGGTCGTCGACGACCATGGCGACCAGGTCCAGCCCAACGGTGTCGTGTTTGTCCATGGCCTGGGCGACGGCGAGCTTGGTGCCCACACCGTCGGTCGACGAGGCCAGCACCGGCTCTCGGTAGCCGCCACGCAGGGCGAACAGCCCGGCGAAGCCGCCGAGGCCGCCACGGACCTCGGGCCTGGTGGCCTTCGCGGCGAGGGGCTTGAACAGTTCGACGGCGCGGTCACCGGCTTCGATGTCCACCCCGGCCGACGCATAGGAGATGCCGTGTTGTTCGGCGCGATCGGTCATCGAAGGAAAGGCTACCGGTACCGGCCGCGGCACGGTACGCGCCTCGAGTCATCGCTGCCTGCGCGTTTCCGCGCCGAGCGGCCCGCGGTGTGACACCGTGACCCGCCATGGACAACTTTCACCGGTCGGCGGTGGCCGCGGCGGTGTCGGTGCTCGCCGCGACGGCACTCGCGGCGCCGGCCGCGGCCACCCCGCCGCGGGACACCGACGGCGTCGTGACCTGGGAGATGACCGACGGCGCCGCCCCCACCGGCACCGACTACATCTTCCGCCGGATCACCATCGCGCCCGGCGGCAGCACCGGCTGGCACTCCCATCCCGGGCAGCTCTTCGGCACGGTGAAGGAGGGCATCCTGATGCACAACCGGGCCGACTGCACGATGGACGGCCTCTACGTCGCCGGTCAGGAGATCGCCGAGAAGGGCGGTCCGGGTTATGTTCACATCGGCCGCAACGTCGGGCCGACGCCCCTGGTGCTGGAGATCCTGTACGTCAACCCGGCCGGGGCGCCGCTGTCGCAGGACGCACCGGATCCGGGTTGCGGGTTTGCCTGACCCCTGAAACGGTCATCCGGCGGCGTACCGGCTTCGAATACCTGGAGACGGCTGAACGAGAGATGGAGACCGCGGGTGCCCGCTGAACAGATCCGCTGCCTGGTGACCGGCGCCACCGGTTACATCGGTAGCCGCCTGGTGCCCCGTCTGCTCGACGAGGGCCGTCAGGTCCGCGCCATGGCCCGTACACCGGAGAAGCTGGACGACGCGGCGTGGCGCGATCGCGTCGAGGTGGTGCGCGGCGACCTCACCGAGCCCGACTCTCTGGTGGCCGCGTTCGAGGGCATGGACGTCGTCTACTACCTCGTGCACTCGATGGGGACGTCGAAGGATTTCGTCGCCGATGAGAAGCGCTCGGCGTCCAACGTGGTGGCCGCGGCGAAGAAGGCCGGTGTCTCGCGGATCGTCTACCTGAGTGGACTTCATCCGAAGAACGTCGCGTTGTCCCGTCACCTGGCGTCACGTACGGAGGTCGGGGACATCCTCATCGCCTCCGGCATCGAGACCGTGGTGCTGCAGGCGGGCATCGTCATCGGCTCGGGTTCCGCGTCGTTCGAGATGATCCGCCACCTCACCGACCGACTGCCTGCCATGACCACCCCCAAGTGGGTGCACAACAAGATCCAGCCCATCTCGATCGACGACGTCCTGTACTACCTGACCGAGTCCGCCACCGCCGAGATCCCCGAGTCACGGACCTGGGACGTCGGCGGACCCGATGTCCTGGAGTACGGCGACGCGATGCAGGTCTATGCGAACGTCGCGGGTCTGCGGAAGAGATTCATCGTCGTGATGCCGTTCCTGACGCCGTCCATCGCGAGTTGGTGGGTGGGTCTGGTGACCCCGATTCCGTCCGGTCTGGCCCGGCCCTTGGTCGAGTCGCTGGCGCACGACGCGGTGATGGCGGAGCACGACATCGACGCGGTCATCCCGCCGCCACCGGGCGGTTCGATGTCCTACCGCGAATCGGTGACCGAGGCGCTGCGGCAGGATGGCACCGCGTCCACCGGCGGGCGGCGCCACCTGGTGAAGTTCAGTCCGACTGCGCCGCAATAACTTTCAGGGGCGACGCACGGCTGAGGCGTTGTCGTTCTCGATCGACAGCGGCAGCCCGTTGCGTGCGGCCGTGGCCAGCATGTGTTCGATGACGTTCTTGCCCAGTGCTGTCTCACCCGGAAGCTCGATCGGGTACTTGCCGTCGAAGCACGCCGAACACAGCCTCGACGCGGGCTGTTCGGTCGCCGCGATCATGGCGTGCTGGGAGATGTAGCCGAGGCTGTCGGCGCCGATCGCCCGGCGGACGGCTTCGAGTGTCTCGTCCTCGTCCTCGACGGCGTTCGCGATGAGCTCGGCGGGGGTGGCGAAGTCGATGCCGTAGAAGCACGGCCACTTCACCGGCGGTGAGGCGATCCGCACGTGCACCTCGAGCGCACCCGCCTCGCGCAGCATCCGGATCAGCGCGCGCTGCGTGTTGCCCCGCACGATCGAGTCGTCGACGACGATCAGCCGCTTGCCGCGGATCACTTCCTTGAGCGGGTTGAGCTTGAGCCGGATACCCAGCTGCCGAATCGTCTGCGACGGCTGGATGAAGGTGCGGCCCACGTACGCGTTCTTCATCAGGCCCTGGCCGTAGGGGATCCCGGAGCCCTGCGCGTACCCGACGGCGGCGGGTGTCCCCGATTCGGGGACGCCGATCACCAGGTCGGCGTCGACGGGTTTCTCGGCGGCCAGCCTGCGGCCGATCTCGACGCGGGTGCCGTGCACGGACCGGCCGCCGATGACGCTGTCCGGCCGGGCGAGGTAGACGTACTCGAAGACGCAGCCCTTGGGCGTCGGGTTGGCGAACCGGGTGGAGCGCACCCCGTCGGCGTCGATGGCCAGCAGTTCGCCCGGCTCGATGTCGCGGACGAACGACGCGCCGACGATGTCGAGCGCGGCGGTCTCGGAGGCCACCACCCACCCGCGGTCCAGCCGGCCCAGCGACAGCGGCCGTACGCCGTAGGGGTCGCGTGCCGCATAGAGGGTGTTCTCGTCCATGAAGGTCACGCAGAACGCGCCGCGGACGGTGGGCAGCAGCGCGAGCGCGGCCTGTTCGAGCGTGCTGTCGGCCGCGCCGTGGGCGAGCAGGGCGCCGAGGATGTCGGAGTCCGTGGTGGCCGCGCCGGGTGTGCGGGGGTTGATCAGCCCGGCGTCGCGCGCGCGGGCGGCGAGTTCAGTGGTGTTCACCAGGTTGCCGTTGTGGCCGAGCGCGACCCCGGTGCCCGCGGCGGTGTTGCGGAACACCGGCTGGGCGTTCTCCCACGTGGTCGACCCGGTGGTCGAGTAGCGGCAGTGGCCGATCGCGACGTGGCCGTCCATCGCGGCCAGCGTCTGCTCGTCGAAGACCTGACTGACCAGGCCGAGGTCCTTGAACACCAGCACCTGCGAACCGTCCGCGACGGCGATGCCCGCGGCTTCCTGGCCGCGGTGCTGCAGGGCGTAGAGACCGTAGTAGGTGAGTTTCGCGACGTCCTCGCCCGGTGCCCAGACACCGAAAACGCCGCACTCTTCCTTGGGGCCCTCTTCGGGCTCGAGGTCTGTCTGGCCGGTCACGTTAGGGGCTGCTCCGTGGGGGCGTTGGGTGACATGACCGAGCATACGGTCAATGGCGGGTGTTCGAGGAATCGCGGCGGCAGTGTCGCCGGTGGATCTCAGCGGTGCAACGCCGGCGCGGGTGCAGGTCATTCCCGGGGCGCGGTCCGCGGACGGCCGTGGGGGGTGTGGCGAAACTAACTCTCCAGCGCCACCACGGGGAGCCACTGGGCGATCTCGCCGGCCCGCGACCCGGACAGGGTGATGTCGTGTGCGGCCGCCGCGGCGTCGACGGTCGTCAGCCCCGTCGCCAGCCGCAGCCAGGTGCGCCCGTCGGTCTCGACGACGTTGGGCGGGTTGCCCCGGGTGTGGCGCGGGCCGGAGATGCACTGCACCGCAACGAAGGGCGGGACGCGGACTTCGACGCTGGCGCCGGGCGCGGACGCGGCGAGGGTGCGGGCGGTGAGGCGCACCGCCTCGGCGACGTCGGTGCGCGACGGTTCCGCACGGGTGGCGTCACGCAGCCAGTCGGCGACCGCCACGACGGCGGCGCGGGTCTTTGCCGGATCGGGACTACGACGGGTGGCCATATCTTAGGGTCGCAAAGTGATTGATCTTCACCACCACCCGCCGTACAAAACGGCGGGTGCGGTGTTGATCGCACTGATGGTCGTCGTCGGCGTGCTGTTCTCCCTGCAGTTCCGTGGCGCGTTCACACCGAGGGCCGAGCTGACCGTCGTGTCGTCACGCGCGGGATTGGTCGTCGATCCAGGGTCGAAGGTGACGTTCAACGGGGTCGAGATCGGCAGGGTCACCGAAATCGGCACGGAGCCCACCGACGACGCGCAGCAGGCCCGGCTGTCGCTGGACGTCGATCCCCGCTACCTGGGTCTCATCCCGGCCAACGTGGTGACCGACATCAATGCGAGCACAGTCTTCGGCAACAAGTACATCGCCTTCAGCTCACCGACCGATCCTGCCGCGCAACGCCTTTCGGACGGCGACGTGGTGGTGGCCTCGTCGGTGACCACCGAGTTCAACACGGTGTTCGAGACGGTCACCGCGCTGGCCGAACAGGTCGACCCGATCAAACTGAATCAGACGCTGAGCACAACGGCGCAGGCGCTGACCGGGCTCGGCGACCGGTTCGGCAACTCGCTGACCGACGGCAACGCCATCCTCGAGGACCTCAACCAGCGGATGCCGCAGCTGCGCGAGGACGTCACGAACCTGGCCGACCTCGCCGACGTCTACGCCGACGCCTCGCACGACCTCTGGGACGGCCTCGACGACGCCGTGCTGACCGCCCGCGCGCTGAACGACCGGCGTGCCGACGTGGACGCCGCCCTGCTCGCCTCGATCGGGTTCGCGAACACCGGCGGCGACGCCTTCGAGCGGGCCGGTCCGTACTTCGTGCGGGTGGCCGAGGATCTGGGGCCGACGGCCAAGCTGCTCGACGACTACCGCGGCATGATCTTCTGCACGATCCGCAACTATCACGACGTCGCCCCGGAGATCCAGCGCACCCTCGGCGGCGACAACGGGTTCTCGCTGCGGTCGGCAGGTGCGCCCACGGGAGCGGGCAACCCGTACATCTACCCCGACAACCTGCCCCGGGTGAACGCCCGCGGCGGTCCCGGTGGCAGGCCCGGGTGCTGGCAGAAGATCACCCGCGAGCTCTGGCCGATGCCCTACCTGGTGATGGACACCGGATACAGCATCGCCCCGTACAACCACATGGAGATCGGCCAGCCCTTCGCGATCGACTACGTGTGGGGCCGCCAGTTCGGCGAGCTCACCATCAACCCCTGACCCCCGCTTGTTGACATCAAGTTTCCTTGAGGTTCTACGTTGGCGGCCATGACGTTCAAGCCACACGAGATCGCCTTCCTGCGTGACGCCGACCTGGGTCGGCTCGCCACCGTCCAGCCCGACGGCACCCCGCAGAACAGTCCGGTCGGTTTCACCTACAACGACGAACTCGGCACCATCGACATCGCCGGCTACCGGATGTCGCGCAGCCAGAAGTTCCGCAACATCGCCCACGACGCCCGCGTGGCGTTCGTCGTGGACGACATCTACTCGCGCGACCCGTGGCGGGTCCGCTGCCTGGAGATCCGCGGCACCGCCGAGCAGGCGCACACCGGGCCGTCACACGGCGGTTCCGGCGACGAACTCGACCCCGCGATCATCCGCGTGCATCCCCGCCGCATCATCAGCTTCGGCATCGACGACACCGAGACCGCACCGCACGATCTCGTCGCCGACATCCGCGACGTCTGACCACCAGCGCGGCGACGGCGCCCGCCTCGTTGACCGCGAGGTGCGCCAGCATCGGCGCGGCGATGCTGCCCGAGCGTTCGGCGAGCAGGGCGAACCCCCAGCCGGCCAGTCCGGTCGCCACGACCACGGCCGGTACCGGCTGACCGGCTGCCCGCGCGTCGGCGATGTGCGACAGCCCGAACGCCGCGGACTGCAGCAGCCGCCCGCCGTCCGGCCCGAACCCTTCGGCGGCCAGCGTTGCGAGCGCGGCGCGGAACGCCGTCTCCTCGGCCCACACCGTCCCGAGTGGGATCCGCAGCAGCAGCCAGCGCACCGGGCGGTCCGGCACCTTCTGGTCGGCCATCGCCGAGCGCACGACGGGCAGCGCGGCCGCCGCCCCGACCGCCGCCGCCACGACGGCGACCACGGCCAGTCCGTGCCGCAGTCCGCTCCGTAGCTCGGGCGGGCGCAATCCCAGCGGCGCGCGGGTGAGCCGCACCAGGGCGGTGCCGAAGGCGGCCTGCACCAGCGGGTGCCAGCGCGCAGGCAGCCGCGGGCTCACCAGGCCCTTGAGCGCAACGAGGATGACGGCGAGCGCCACCGCCCGAAACCCGGCCGGCGACACTAGTATTCGGGCCCGTCGGCGGCGGACTTCTCCAGCGCCATCCGGATGCGCGCGGTGTCCTCGGCGGTCCAGCCGTCGGGCGGCGCGACGGCCGCCCAACCGTCGAGCACCGAGTCGCCGTAGTTGTGGCCGTGCCCGCCCGGCACCCCGGCGGCGTTCGTCATGTCGGCACCGACCTGCCAGAAGGTGACGATCGGGTACCAGCGCATCGACGCTGTGCGGTCACGACCCGGCGCCTCCCTCAGCCAGTCGGGCCGGGAGAACAGCAGATCCGGCGACCACCACACGATCGGATCCGACGGGTGTTGCAGGAACAGCACGCGGGTGCCCTCCCACGGCGCGGCGGTGTCCGCAGCGATCTCCTGCGGACCGGTCGCCTCCGAGAAGCGGACGGTGCGCCCGTTGTCGTAGCGCGGGGCGACCTCCGGAGTGCCGGGATCGCGCCGCTCGATGATGGCCCGCCACAACGGGCTGGCGTTGGGCGGGCCCACCCAGAGCACCGAGGAGAATCCCATCCTGGCGATGTCGGGCAGCCACGCGAACGCGCCCTGCCCGCCCATCGAACCGAGACTCTCGCCGTAGAGCACCAGTTCGGGTCGGCGGTCTGCGGGGCGCCGCTCCCAGCGCTGGTGGATCGCGTCGATCATCAGCCGGCCGGTGTCCATCGACTTCTGCCGGTCACCCAGGAACGAGATCCAGCTGGGCAGGTAGGAGTACTGCATCCCGACCAGCGCCGTGTCGCCGTTGTACATCAGTTCCAGGGACCGCGCGGCCACCGGGTTGATCCACCCGGTGCCGGTGGTCGGGACGATCACCAGCACCTGCCGGTCGAACGCGCCGGTGCGCTCGAGTTCGCTGAGCAGCAACGCGACTCGCTGCTCGTCGGTGTCGGCGGACTGCAGCCCGGCGTACACCCTGATCGGCTCGAGCGCGGGCCGCCCGTTGACGGCTTCGAGCTCGTCGGCGTCCGGCCCGGAGGCGACGAAGTTGCGGCCCTGGAAGCCCAGGGAGTCCCACGAGGCGAAGGATTCCGGGCTGCCCGAGCGTTGCGGTTGGGTCGGCGCCACGATGCCGTCGCGGGTGGTGGTGTTCTGCGGCTGGAACACCCGGTTCGCGCCGGCCAGGAAGCCGCGCAGCAGCACGCCGTTGACCAGCGTGATCACCAGCACCACCACGATCGCGGTGCCGATGAACAACGCCACCTCCTGGTGCAGGTGCCAGCGTCTGATCAGCGCGCGGGCAAGCACTTTCACCGCGTCGAGCAGCACCCGGGTTACCGCCACACACGCGGCGCCGACCAGCACGGCGATGATCAGCGTGCGGGAATGCCCCAGCGTCGTCGGGCCCTCGACGCCGGTCACGGCCGACACCTGCCGCTGCCACGCCGCGGCGGGCACCAGCATCGCCACACTCGCGACGATCGCCAGCACCACCGTCAGACCTTTGGCCCGGTACAGCGCGCGCTTCGGCGGCGGCCAGCGCCGGGAATGACGAAGAACGAAGCGGTGCAGCATCGTCGCGGTGAACACACCGATCCCGTACCCGATGGCGCCGTTGATGCCGCCGATCAAACCCTGGAACAGCCAGTCCCTCGGCAACAGCGACGGTGTCAGCGACAGACAGAAGAACAGCGCGCCGAAGGCCATGCCGACGAAGTCGAGGCGGACCAGGCTCCAGGCCCAGATCAGCAGGGGGTGGCGCGAACGGCGTTGTTGCGCCTCGGCGAATCGCTCGCCGGTGCGGTCGTGGGTCGGTGCACTCACCCGAACAATCCGGGCAGCACGCCCTCCGACGTGCTGCGCAGATCCGCCAGGGTCACGCTGAACTGGTCCTGCACCTCGACGGCATCGCTGCCGTCGTCGACCACGCCGATGCGGGTGGCGGGCAGCCCGCGGGCCTCGCACATCGACCGGAACCGGCTCTCCTCGGTGCGCGGCACGGCGACCAGCACCCTGCCCGCCGACTCGGAGAACAGCGTGACGAAGGGGTCGGCGCCGTCGGGAAGGATGACGCGGCAACCGGTTTCGCCTGCCAGCGCCGCCTCGACCACGGCTTGGATCAGCCCGCCCTCGGACAGGTCGTGCGCCGCGGAGACCAGGCCGTCGCGCGACGCGGCGGTCAGCACCTCGGCGAGCAGCTTCTCCCGGTCGAGGTCGACCCGCGGCGGTGTGCCGCCGAGGTGCCCCGCGGTGACCTGCGCCCAGATGGAGCCGTCGAATTCGTCGCGGGTGTCGCCCAGCAGGATCAGCGTCTCACCCGGTTCGGTGCCGACGCCGGTGGGGATGCGGCGCTTGACGTCGTCGATCACGCCGAGCACGCCCACCACCGGGGTCGGCAGGATCGGGGTGCTGCCGGTCTGGTTGTAGAAGCTGACGTTGCCGCCGGTGACCGGAATGCCCAGTGCCGCACACCCGTCGGCGAGCCCGCGGACCGCTTCGGAGAACTGCCACATCACCCCGGGGTCCTCCGGCGAGCCGAAGTTCAGGCAGTTGGTCACGGCGACCGGGGTCGCACCGGTGACGGCGACGTTGCGGTAGGCCTCGGCGAGCGCCAGTTGCGCTCCCGCATAGGGGTCGAGCGCGGTGTAGCGGCCGGAGGCGTCGGTGGAGACCGCGATGCCGCGGCCGGTGGCCTCGTCGATGCGCAGCACACCGCCGTCGGCATGTTCGGCGAGCACGGTGTTGCCGCGCACATAGCGGTCGTACTGCTCGGTGATGTACGCGCGGCTGCACAGGTGCGGGCTGCCCACCATCGCCAGCAGGGTTGCGCGCAGGTCGTCACCGGTCTGCGGACGGGGCAGTCCGGCGGTGGTGTCGGCGATCAGCGCGTCCTGGGTGTCGGGGCGGGCCAGCGGTCGCTGGTAGACCGGGCCCTCGTGCGCCACGGTGCGCGGCGGGACGTCGACGACGGTCTCCCCGTGCCAGGTGATCTCCAGCCGGTCGCCGTCGCTGACCTCGCCGATGACGGTGGCCAGCACCTCCCACTTGCGGCACACCGCCAGGAACGCGTCGACGTTGTCGGGGGTGACCACCGCGCACATGCGTTCCTGCGACTCGCTGGACAGCACCTCCGCCGGAGTCATGTTCTTCGCCCGCAGCGGCACGCGGTCCAGCTCGATACGCATGCCACCGTCGCCGGCTGAAGCCAGTTCGGATGTGGCGCAGGACAATCCGGCACCGCCGAGGTCCTGGATGCCGACCACCAGCCCGGCGGCGTACAGCTCGAGGCAGCACTCGATGAGCACCTTCTCCATGAAGGGGTCACCGACCTGCACGCTGGGCAGCTTCTTGCGTCCCGGGCCCGATCCCTCGTCGCCGCCGAAGGTCTCCGAGGCCAGCACCGACACCCCGCCGATGCCGTCCAGACCGGTGCGCGCGCCGAACAGGATGATCTTGTTGCCGGTGCCCGACGCGAAGGCCAGATGCAGATCCTCGGTGCGCATCGCCCCGACGCACAGCGCGTTGACCAACGGATTGCCCGCGTAGGAGGGGTCGAAGACGGTTTCACCGCCGATGTTCGGCAGGCCGAGCGAGTTGCCGTAGCCACCGATACCGCGCACCACGCCGTCGAGCACCCGGCGGGTGTCGGGGGCGTCGGCCGCCCCGAAGCGCAGCTGGTCCATCACCGCGACCGGGCGGGCGCCCATCGCCATGATGTCGCGCACGATGCCGCCGACGCCGGTGGCCGCGCCCTGGTAGGGCTCCACGTACGAGGGATGGTTGTGCGACTCGACCTTGAAGGTGACCGCCCAGCCGTCACCGATGTCGACGACGCCGGCGTTCTCGCCGATGCCTGCGAGCATGCCGGCGCGCATCTCGTCGGTGGTGGTCTCGCCGAAGTAGCGCAGATGCACCTTCGAGGACTTGTAGGAGCAGTGCTCGCTCCACATCACCGAGTACATCGCCAGCTCGGCGTCGGTCGGCCTGCGGCCGAGGATCTCGCGGATCCGCTGGTACTCGTCGTCCTTGAGGCCCAGCTCGCGGTGGGGCTGGGGTTGGTCGGGGCTGGCTGCCGCCCGCTCGACGGTGTCCAGTGTGGGTCCGACCTCCTGCGTCACGGGGATCAGTCTAATTCCCCTGTCGCTCCGCTCCTGCCCGCCGCACCTAGTCGCCCCGGGGCGCTGTGCTCCTGCCCACCGCTCCGCGCGTGCGCGCGGGCGACGGCCGGAGCGCCCAGTCCGTGCAGCACCACGCTGCCCAGCACGGTGACCACCATCGCCAGCAGCACCTCGTGTTCGGCCGTGTCGGACAGCGTGTTGAAGGCGAGCAGACCGAAGACGATGGACGTGGTGCCGCGCGGTCCCAGCGCGCCGAGCAGCCACCGCTCGCGCCAGTTCGGTCGCGAGCCGAGCAGGCCGATGAGCATCGGCACCACCCGCACCGCGGTCAGCGCCAGCAGGCAGAAGACCACCATGCCGATGGACACGCCGGACTGCAGCGCCACCACCGCCGCGGCGCCGAACACGAACCACATGCCGACGGCGAGCAGGAAGCCGACATCGTCGACCAGTTCGAGTTCGCGACCGATGTTCGCCGAATGCCGGAGGTTGCGCAGCGCCAGTCCGCAGACGAAGGCCGCCACGAAGCCGTTGCCGTCGACACCCAGGCTGAGCCCGAACGCGATCAGCGGGGCGGCCACCAGCAGCCACCGCTTGGAGTGCTCGGTCATCAGGCCCCTGCGGTCGGCGGCATTCGACAGCACGGCCAGCGCCGCCCCGACGGCGAGCCCGACCAGGATCGCCTTGATCGCCTGCGGCACCGCCGATCCCAGGGCCGCCAAGGGATTCTCGGCGTCACCGCCCTCGCCGGCGAGCACCAGGGCGAAGATGAAGATCGGCGAGACGATGCCGTCGTTGTAGCCGGCCTCGACGTTGAGCAGGTTGCGCACCCGTTCGGGGATCCGCTCATCGCGCAGGATCGACGTGGCCGGCGCGAAGTCGATCGGCACCACGATGCACGCGATGATCAGCAGTACCGCCCATGACAGCCCCGGCAGCAGCCACAGCCCGAGCAGCAGGGCGGCGCCCAGGCACAGCGGCATCACGATGAACAGCACCCGCAGCGCCGACCGCGGTTCCCGGCCGAACAGGCCGCCGCGCACGTCGGTGGCGTCGACGAACAGCAGGATGGCGAGGATCACCTCGGCGATGTGCTCGGCGGCGTCGGTGTTCAACGACGCCGCCACCTGATCCCGGGTCGCGAAGCCGACGGCGATGCCTGCGAGCACCAGCACCATCGGCGCGGTCAACCGCCAGGACTCCAGCCGCCGGGCCAGCAGCGACCAGCCGGCGAGCACTACGGAGACCGCGATCAGTGACAGCAGCACGGGCGCGATCTTTCCAGCCCGCTCGCGGCTATCCCTCCGCGATACAGAACGCGTTGCCTGCGGGGTCGGCGAGCACCACCCAGCGGAACTCCTCGCCGAAGCTGTGCCGACCCGTCTCGGTCGCGCCGAGGCCCACCAGCCTGGCCACCTCGGCCTCCAGGTCTGCGGCCGCGAAGTCCACGTGCAGCCGGTTCTTGCCCGGTGTGGGGTCGGGCACCCGCTGGAAGCCCAGTTGCGGACCGTCGGCCTGCGCGACGAGCACGAATTCGCCTGGCACGACGGCGTTGACGTCGCCGCCCACCGCCCCGGCCCACCACGCGGCCAACCCGTCGGGGTCGTCGCAGTCGAAGGTCAGCGTCTCCACTCTGAGTGCCATGCACCCGACCCTAGGTCAGCCCACCGACAACCGATAGACGCGCCGGGCGTTGTCGCGCAGCACGGCGTCCTCGTCGAACGCGTCGCCCAGGACTTCGCGCAGGATCCAGATGCTGTCCGGCAGCGCCACATTGGGCTTGTCGATCGGGAAGTTCGACGACCAGAACGTGCGCTGCGGCCCGAACACCGACTGCAGGTGGGTGATCAGCGGTGCGGCGAGGTCGCGCAGTCGTTCACGCGGCACCGGCCCGGCGCCCAGCACCGGCATGCCGAGGCCGCCGAGCTTGGCGACGACGTTGGGCAGCGCTGCGAGTGCTGCGACGTCGTCACGCCAGCGGGCCACGATGTCGTCACGCTCGGCAGGGGTCGTGCCGGTGTGCCTGCCGCGCGGGCCGAGCGCACCCACCGGCGTGGCGAAGTGGTCGAGCACGAAGGTCGTCTGCGGGTACTCGCGGGCGAGCGTCACCGCGTCGGGCAACTGGTGGCTGTAGACCCAGATGTCGTAGGTCAGGCCGCGCTCGGCCACCGCCGCGAAACCACGGAGGAAGGCCGGTTCGGCGAGCAGGTGCGGCGACGGCGTCCAGTCCATCACGCCCGGGTCGTCGTGGTGGGCCGCCAGGCAGCGCACACCCCGCACCAGCGGGCTCGCCGCCAGGTGGGCGTCGAGCACTCGGCCGACACCGGACTCGCCGGGGTCGGCGTGCACCACGATCGCCCCGAGGTCGGGTGCGCCGTCTCGACCGAATGGCAGTGCGGCCACCCACCGCGTCTCGTCGACCGCGCCGAGCGGATCCTTCGACTCCCAGCCGGCCTGGATGTGTACCACGGTGCGCACCCCCGCGGCCGCCGCGTCGCCTCGGTAGTCGTCGGGCAGGTACCGGTCGAACAGGTACTGCGTTTCGCCGACGAACTCGCGGTTGCTGCGCGGGAACACCCGCACCAGCACCGGCATCACCAGCGGCGCGCGGCGCACCACCTTCGCCACCGTCGACACTTTGCGCGGCGTGGTGAACGGGTCCCACTGGTGGATGTGCGCGTCCACCACGTCCTGTGCGGTCACGGGTTCACTGTTGCGCCCTCACCGCGCATCGGCAGGCGAATCGGAGAAATCAGGCGGGCGCCAGGAACGCCTGCAGCGCCGCCGAATACGCCGCGACATCGTGGGCGCCCATCAGCTCGCGGGCGGAGTGCATGGCGAGCTGGGCGGCACCGACGTCGACGGTCGGGATGCCGGTGCGCGCGGACGTCATCGGGCCGATGGTGGACCCGCACGGCAGGTCGGCGCGGTGCTCGTAGCGTTGCAGCGGGACGCCTGCCTGATCGCAGGCGAGCTGGAACGCCGCGGCGGTGCGGCTGTCGGTGGCGTAACGCAGATTCGGCTGGACCTTCAGCACCGGGCCGGCGTTGACCTCGATCAGATGCAGCGGCTCGTGACGCTCGGGATAGTTCGGATGGGTGGCGTGCGCCATGTCGCCGGAGGCCACCATCGATCCGGACAGTCTGCGCAGCAGGTCTTCGCGGGCGCCGCCCGCCACCAGCGTGATCCGTTCCAGCACGGTCGGCAGCAGGTCGGACTGCGCGCCGTGATCGGACGTCGACCCCACCTCCTCGTGGTCGAACAGCGCCAGCACCGGTATGTTCCGACCGCCCGCGGCGGTGGCGAGGAACGCCTCCAGACCGGCGTAGCAGGTGCCCTGGTTGTCCAGCCGGGGCGCACTGACCAGTTCGTGCTCGGCGCCGACGAGCCGCGAACCCGCGAGGTCGTGGGTCATCAGGTCCGCGGCGAGCACGTCGCCCGCCGCGAAGCCCGCGTGGTCGGCGACGTACTCGAGGAACGAGCGGGTTCCGCTGCCCACGCCCCACACAGCGTTCAGATGACGCTGCGGGTCCAGGGTGACGCCCTTGCGGTCGTCGGACAGGTGGATGGCCAGCTGCGGCACCCGCAGGATCGGCTCGTCGACGCGCACCAGCACGTCCCGCACGCCACCGATTCCCCCGCCGCTGCGCACCGAGAGCCGGCCGCTGACCCCGAGGTCGCGGTCCAGCCACGAGTTGAGCCAGGCACCGCCGTAGGGCTGCAGCGCCACCACCTGCCAGCCCGAGACGAATCGGTCGGGGTGCTGCTTGACCCGCAGGTTGGGGCTGTCGGTGTGGCCGCCGACGATCCGGAACGGCGCACCGGGATCGTCGCCCGCCCGCCACGCGACCAGCGATCCCGCCCGCACCGTGAAGTAGTCACCCGGTTCGGTCGGCCAGGCGTCGGACTCGGCCAGTTCGGTGAAGCCCGCGGCCCGCAACCGTTCGGCCACGGTGACGCAGACGTGGAACGGTGACGGCGAGGCATCGATGAACTCACACAGGTGCTGGGGGCTAGCTGCCATCTTTCAAGTTTGACGGGCGATTTCACTGATCTTGACGCTAGGGTCCAGTTGTGCCCGATCCACTGCCGCAACCGGTGCTGGCGCCGCTCACCCCGGCCGCCGTCTTCCTGGTCCTCACCGTCGACGACGGCGGCGAGGAAACGGTGCACGACGGGCTCGCCGACATCTCAGGCCTGGTGCGCTCCATCGGCTTTCGTGATCCGGCCAAGCGATTGTCGGTGGTGGCCTCGATCGGCTCCGACGCCTGGGACCGGTTGTTCTCCGGCCCCCGGCCCGCCGAGTTGCACCCCTTCGTCGCGCTGCACGGTCCCCGCCACGACGCCCCCTCGACGCCCGGCGATCTGCTGTTCCACATCCGTGCCGAATCGATGGACGTCTGCTTCGAACTGGCCACCAAGCTGGTCGAGGCGATGGCCGGCGCCGTCACCGTCGTCGACGAGGTGCACGGCTTCAAGTTCTTCGACAACCGGGACCTGATGGGTTTCGTCGACGGCACCGAGAACCCGGACGGCCCGCTGGCACGCAGCGCGACGCAGATCGGTGACGAGGATCCGGACTTCGCCGGCGGCTGCTATGTGCACGTCCAGAAGTATCTGCACGACATGGGCTCGTGGAACGCGTTGCCGGTCGGTGAGCAGGAGCGGGTGATCGGGCGCACCAAACTCGACGACATCGAGCTCGACGATGCCGCGAAGCCCGCCAACGCGCACATCGCGCTCAACGTGATCACCGACGATGCTGGCAACGAGCTGAAGATCGTGCGGCACAACATGCCGTTCGGCGAGATCGGCCGGTCGGAATTCGGCACCTACTTCATCGGCTACTCGCGCGCCGCGGCCGTGACCGAGCGGATGCTGCACAACATGTTCATCGGCGATCCGCCCGGGAACACCGACCGCATCCTCGACTTCTCCACGGCCGTGACGGGCGGCATGTTCTTCTCCCCCACGATCGACTTCCTCGACGACCCACCGCCGCTGCCCGACGCGGTGCGCATTCCGGCGGCCTCCCCCGCGCCGGCCCCCGCCTATGCCGGTTCCCTGTCGATCGGCAGCCTGAAAGGACAGTCCTGATGAACAACCTCTACCGCGAGCTGGCCCCGGTCACCGCCGAGGCGTGGCAGCAGATCGAAGAGGAGGCGACCCGAACGTTCAAGCGTCACATCGCCGGTCGTCGCGTCGTCGACGTGAGCGAGCCGGGTGGACCGGTGACCGCCGCGATCAGCACCGGCCACCTGATCGACGTGACCTCCCCGGGTGACGGCGTGTCGGCACACCTGCGCGACAGCAGGCCGCTGGTGCGGCTGCGGGTTCCGTTCACGGTGTCGCGCAGCGCGATCGACGACGTCGAACGCGGCTCGCAGGACTCCGACTGGGATCCGGTCAAGGACGCCGCGAAGAAGCTGGCGTTCGTCGAGGACCGCGCCATCTTCGAGGGCTACCCGGCCGCGTCGATCGAGGGCATCCGCGGGTCGAGTTCGTGCCCGAGCCTCAAACTGCCCGCGGATCCGCGGGAGATCCCCGACGTCATCACCCAGGCGCTGTCGGAGCTGCGGCTGGCAGGCGTCGACGGCCCGTACAGCGTGCTGCTGTCGGCCGACGTGTACACCCAGGTGAGCGAGACGACGGTGAACGGCTATCCCATCCGCGAGCACCTCAACCGGCTCGTCGACGGCGACATCATCTGGGCGCCCGCGATCGACGGCGCATTCGTGTTGTCAACCCGCGGTGGGGATTTCGATCTGCAGCTCGGCACCGACGTGTCGATCGGATACCTGTCGCACGACGCCGACACCGTGCAGTTGTACCTGCAGGAGACGCTGACGTTCCTGTGCTACACCGCCGAGGCGTCGGTCGCCCTGACGGCCTGAGCCGTTCGCGCGGGGCTCAGGCCTTGGCGAGCACCGCGTCGAGCGCGGAGTAGAACAGGCCGAGGCCGTCGTCGGACGGACCGGTCAGCGCCTCGGTGGCGTGCTCCGGGTGCGGCATCAGGCCGACGACGCGGCCGTCGGCCGAGCTGACGCCCGCGATGTCGCGCATCGACCCGTTGGGGTTGTCGCGGTAGCGGAACACCACCCGGCCCTCGCCCTCGAGTTCGTCGAGCGTCTTCTCGTCGGCGACGTAGCGGCCCTCCCCCGACTTGAGCGGGACGAGGACGTCGGCGCCCGCTTCGAAACGCGTGGACCACGCCGAGGACGTCGAGGCGACCTCCAGCCAGATGTCGCGGCACACGAAGTGCAGTCCGGCGTTGCGGGTGAGCGCACCGGGCAGCAGACCCGCCTCGCACAGCACCTGGAAGCCGTTGCAGATGCCGAGCACCGGCAGCCCCTCGCGGGCCTCGCGGACCACCTCACCCATCACCGGCGCGAACTTCGCGATCGCGCCCGCGCGCAGGTAGTCGCCGTAGGAGAAGCCGCCGGGCACCACGACCGCGTCGACCCCCTTGAGGTCGGCGTCGGCATGCCACAGGCTGACCGCCTCGGCACCGGACAGCCGCACCGCGCGGGCGGCGTCGATGTCGTCGAGGGTGCCGGGGAATGTGATGACCCCCACACGCGCCGTCATGCCTGCTCCCTGCTGACCGACCAATCCTCGATCACCGTGTTCGCCAGCAGCGATTCGGCGATCTCGGCGATGGTCTCGTCGGTCACGCTGTCGTCGACCTCGAGCTCGAATCGCTTGCCCTGCCTGACATCTGACACTCCGGCGATGCCGAGGCGACCGAGCGCACCGACGATCGCCTGCCCCTGCGGATCGAGGATCTCCGCCTTGGGCATCACATGCACCACCACCCTTGCCACGGGACAACTGTACCGGCGTGGGCCGTGCGTCCGCCCTACCGGCACGAGTCGATGTAGGCGACGCACAGCGGGGCGGCCATCGCGTCGAGCACATCGGTGTCCGCCACGGCCGGCCACGGGCGGGCCTGGCGGTCGGTGGACCACAGCGCCAGCTCGCTGATCGTGCCGCTGCGCGGGTCCACCAGCAGGTACTCGCGCAGTGTCGATCCCCCCGCGTCGCTGATCACCGCGGCTTTGCGCGCCGGTTCGGCGGTGGTGAGCGACGGTGAGGTCTGCGGAGCGGTCAGCTGGCACCGGCGCAGCGCGGCGACACCGGCGTCGTAGACCTCCTCGGCCGTCTCTCCGGCCCGCCACGCCTCCCCGCGCCAGTGCATCACCTGTGCCTGCAGGTGCCACAGGCCGTCGGGCGAGGTCACGACGGCGCGGGACGCCACGGCGTAGGCGCGCGCGTCGTCGACCGGCGGCGAGGCGCATGCCTCCTCGAACCGGAACCGTGGCGCGGTCACGGGCGTGGCGACGGCCCCCAGCTCGGGCCATCGGTAGGCGTCGTGCAGCGGGATGGAGGTCGGGGCGATCCATGCCGACTGCGGAATCCGGTCGCAGAAGGGCGGACAGTCGAGCGGGGCGGCGTCCACCTGACCTGGCGCGAACGCCAACCCGCAACCCGCCAGCACCGCCGCCAGCAGAATTCGCATCGAGAACCCCCGCGCTCATGCCCCGCCCGAGCGCCACAATATAGGCATGCAACTGACGCATTTCGGCCATTCCTGCCTTCTCGCCAGCTTTTCCGCCGGATCCGGGGACTCCGGGGCCGAGACGACGGTGCTGTTCGATCCCGGCACGTTCTCCCACGGCTTCGAGGGCATCACCGGTCTGTCGGCGATCCTGATCACCCACCAGCATCCCGATCACGCCGACACCGAGCGCCTGCCGGCACTGCTGGAGGCCAACCCGCAGGCCGCCCTGTACGCCGATCCGCAGACCGCCGCGCAGCTCGGTGACCCGTGGCGGGCCGTGCACGTCGGCGATGAATTCGGCATCGGCCACCTGCAGGTGCGTGGTGTCGGCGGCACGCATGCGGTCATCCATCCGGAGATCCCGGTGATCGACAACATCTCCTACCTACTCGGCGACGGCGATCACCCGGCGCGGCTCATGCATCCGGGCGATGCGCTGTTCGTGCCCGGTGAGCCGGTCGATGTACTGGCCACTCCGGCAGCGGCGCCGTGGATGAAGATCTCCGAGGCGGTCGACTACCTGAGGGCCGTCGCGCCGGCACAGGCGGTGCCGATCCACCAGGCGATCATCGACCCGAGTGCGCGCGGCATCTACTACGGCAGGCTCTCGGAGATGACCGACACCGATTTCCGCGTGCTCGAACCGGAGAACGGCACCGCGTTCTGACTTCTGGCGAGCAGTCAGGCGATGTCGCGGGCGGCGCCGCGGCCCGCCGCTCGGCCGGAGAAGATGCAGCCGCCCAGGAAGGTGCCCTCCAGCGAGCGGTACCCGTGCACGCCGCCGCCGCCGAAGCCGGCCGCTTCACCGGCCGCGTACAGCCCTGGGTAGGCCGATCCGTCGGCGGTCAGCACGCGGGAGTCGAGATCGGTCTCCAACCCGCCCAACGACTTCCGGGTCAGGATGTGCAGCTTCACCGCGATCAGCGGCCCGGCCTTGGGGTCGGTGAGGCGGTGCGGGGCGACCACCCGGCTGAACCGGTCGCCGAGATAGGCCCGGGCTCCCCGGATCGCGGTGATCTGGCTGTCCTTGGTGAACCGGTTCTCCACCTCGCGGTCGCGCGCCGTCACCTCCGCGGCCACGGTGTCGTAGTCGAGCGGCACCACGGCGGGCACGTCGTTCATCCCGGCGACCAACTCCTGCAACGAGTTCGCGCTGACGAAGTCGACGCCCCGGTCGACGAACGCCTGCACGGGGGCCGGGGCGCCCGGTCGCACCCTGGCCAGCACCTGCCGCACACTCCGACCGGTGAGGTCGGGGTTCTGCTCCTGACCCGACAGCGCGAACTCCTTCTCGATGATCCGCGCGTTGAGGATGAACCAGGTGTAGTCCTGCCCGGTGGTGCAGATGTGTTCAAGCGTGCCCAGGGTGTCGAAACCCGGGTACAACGGCACGGGCAGCCGTTTCCCGTTGGCGTCCAACCACAGTGATGACGGGCCGGGCAGGATCCGGATGCCGTGCAGCGGCCAGATCGGATCGTAGTTGGTGATGCCCTCGGTGTAGTGCCACATGCGGTCGGCGTTGATCACCCGCGCGCCCGCGGTCTCGGTGATGCCGATCATCCGTCCGTCGACGTGGGCGGGCACACCGCTGATCAACTGTTCGGGCACCCGGCCCATCCGGGGTGGCCAGTTCTTCCGAACCAGGTCGTGGTTGCCGCCGATGCCGCCGCTGGAGACGATCACCGCCGATGCGCGGAACTCGAACTCGCCCACAGTGGTTCGCGACGACGGCGCACCCCGGACCGCGGTCGACGGTTCGAGTACGGCGCCACGCACGCCGGTGACCGCGCCGTCCTCGACGATCAACCCGTCAACGCGGTGCCGGTGTGCGAACCGCACCGTGCCCGGGGCGGCGCGCAGCCGCCGCTCGAACACCTCGACGATCGCGGGGCCGGTGCCCCAGGTGACGTGGAAGCGCGGCACGGAGTTGCCGTGGCCCGTAGCGCCGTAGCCGCCCCGCTCGGCCCAGCCGACGAGCGGGAAGGTCTGCAGCCCGCGGGTCCGCAACCAGCTGCGCTTCTCTCCCGCGGCGAAATCGACGTAGGCGTGCGCCCACTGCCGCGGCCAGTGGTCCTCGGGCCGGTCGAAGCCGGCCGAGCCGAGCCAGTCCTGCAGGGCGAGTTCGTAGCTGTCACGGATGCCCAGCCGGCGTTGTTCGGGGCTGTCGACGAAGAACAGGCCACCGAACGACCAGTACGCCTGGCCACCCACGTTGGCAGCGTTCTCCTGGTCGACGATCAGGACGCGCCTGCCCCGCTCGACGAGCTCACAGGCGGCGACCAGACCGGCCAGCCCGGCCCCTACGACAATGACGTCAGCGTCCACAGGACGCTACGTTAGCCCCGGCCGCTGTGAGCGCGGCTCAGGCGGCGTCGGTCAGCGCCACAGGCGGCGCCCAGCTGTAGACCGCGGGTGCACAATGATGCATCAGCGCGAGGTCGACGGCGTCCAGCACGGCCTGCCGCGGGCCCGGCCGGCGCAGTTGTTTGGCCGACACCGCGAGCCGCACCATGCCACCGCGCCGGGCGGTGCGGTCTGCTGTCAGCACCAGCGTGCGGCACCACCACGGCTCGGTGAGGAAGCCGGCGCCGATGCCGACGACCCGGGCGCGCACCGTCGTCTGACGCACCAGGTCGGTGATGCCGGTGAGGCCGGCGACCAGACGGAAGCCGTTGCGGGGCAGCACCGTCGCGGTGCCCTGCGAGACGGTCCAGCCCGGGGCGGCGAACAGCCGGGTACGCAGACCGAGGTGTTCGAGCACCCGGTCGGCACCCATCAGCCGCAGGTTGGCCTCGTGCGCGGGCAGGGTCGCGAACTCGCTGCGGCGCTGCTTGGTCGCGGCCTCGTCGAAGCCGTGCAGCACGATGGCCGCGCCGTCGGCACGGCGCTGCGTCAGCCAGCTCACCGTCGGCTCGTCGCGGTCCAGCCGGTAGCCGCCCTTGAGCCGGGGTGCCACCAGGAACGACGACGGCACGCCGCGCGCATCCAGGTCGGCGCAGAACGAGGCGACGTCGGGCAGCGTGCGGTCGCTGATATAGGCGATCGAGACGATCAGTTGTCCAGCCACGTGTGCAGTGTGGCAACGCCAGGTGTCGTGACGGTTGACGACACGTGGGCGGGAGTTGTCTATCGGGGCAAGACCGCTTCGATGGCGGTGATGACCTCGGGTGCGTCCGGCTCGGTGCGCGGACGGAACCGGTTGACCACCGAGCCGTCGGGTGCGATCAGGAACTTCTCGAAGTTCCACTGGATGTCACCGGCGTCGCCGCCGGCGTCGGGGGTCTTCGTCAGCTCGGCGTAGAGCGGATGCCGGTCCGGCCCGTTGACGTCGGTCTTGGCCAGCAGCGGGAACGTCACGCCGTAGGTCGTCGAGCAGAAGGTCTGGATCTCCTCGGCGGTGCCGGGCTCCTGACCCATGAACTGGTTGCACGGCACGCCGATCACGGTCAGGCCGCGCCTGCCGTACTCCTGGGCCAGCCGCTCCAGCGCGCTGTACTGCGGCGTCAGACCACATTTGGAGGCGACGTTCACCACGAGCACCGCGCCGTCGGTGATCTCGGCGAGGTTGGTGGCAGTGCCGTCGAGCGTGGTCAGCGGGATGTCGGACAGCGACGTGTCGGCCATGACCGAACGCTACCGCAGCGCCTCCATCACCGGCCGAACAGCATCGTGGCGGTACGACGGGCGGTCGCCAGCGGATCGGTGTCGGTGTCGACGGCCTGGTTGAGCCAGAGCAGCGAGAAGCCGTGCACCAGCGACCACGCGGCGAGGGCGGCAGCGTCCGGGTCGGCCTCGGCACGGTCGTCGGTGAGGGTGCCGACGCCGCGTGCCAGCTCGGCGCCCGCTGCGGCCTGAGCGGCGGCGAGGTCGGGGTCGGCGGCGTCGAACAGCGATCGGTCGAACATCACCGCGTAGTGGCCCGGGTGGCTCAGCGCGAATCCGACGTAGGCCAGCGCGGCGTTGACGAAGTCGGGTCTGGCCTGCTCGAGCGCGGCGGTGAGCAGCCGGAACCCCTCCGTCGCGAGCGCGGTGAACAGTCCGCGCCGGTCGGTGAAGTGGTGAGCGGGAGCCGCGTGCGACACCCCGGCGGCGCGGGCCAGTTCGCGCAGCGACACCGCGTCGGCGCCGCGCTCGGCGACCAGGTCCGCGGCGTGCCCGAGGATCGCGGCCTTGAGGTCGCCGTGGTGGTAGGTGGCCTTGCTCATCTGCTCAGTCTAGCCCCACATCTTGACAGTGGCTAGTTACGTCGTATCCTCATCTTGACGCTGACAAGTTCAAGGGAGATGGCGATGGCGGTCCTGATGGCGCTGGTACTGGGCAGCCTCGCGGCCAGGACGGTGGGCCGGCTCGGCGTCGACTATGTCGACAGCTGGCCGCGCGCCGTCGCCGTCGGGCTGGCGCTGATGTTCACGATGACCGGGGTGGCGCACTTCGTCCCGGGCATGCGCCGCGACATGATCGCCATCGTGCCGCCGCGGCTGCCGGCGCCCGGCCTGCTGGTGACGATCACCGGCGTGCTCGAACTGCTCGGCGCGGCCGGGCTGCTGTTCCCGCCGACCCGGGTTGCGGCGGCAGTGTGCCTGTTCCTGTTGATGCTGGCCATGTTCCCCGCCAACGTTCACGCGGCGAGGACGCCGGACCCGCCACGGTCGATGACGTCGCGGCTAGACGTTCGGACCGCCGAAGAAGTTCTCTACCTCGCCGCTGCCGTAGTGGTCGCGGTCGGCGGTGGCTAGCACCCACGCGTACTGGAACGCCGCCTCCTTCCACCGCTCGTAGCGTCCGCTGATCCCGCCGTGGCCGGCGCTCATCTCGGTCTTCAACAGCACCGGATTGGCATCGGTCTTGGCATACCGAAGCGCGGCAACCCATTTCGCAGGCTCCACGTAGAGCACCCTGGTGTCGTTCAACGACGTCATCGCCAGTATCGGCGGGTAGTCCCTGGCGACGACGTTCTCGTAGGGCGAGTACGACTTCATGTAGAAGTAGATGTTCTCGTCCTCGATCGGGTTGCCCCACTCGTCCCACTCGGTCACCGTGAGCGGCAGCGCCGGATCCAGGATCGTGGTCAACGCGTCGACGAACGGCACCTGGGCCAGGAAGCCGGCGAACAACTCCGGCGCGAGGTTGGCCACCGCGCCGATCAGCAGACCGCCTGCGCTGCCGCCGAGGCCGACGAGGTTCTCCGGCCGTGTGACGTCGGTGGCGATGAGATGCCTTGCCACCGCGATGAAGTCGGTGAACGTGTTGCCCTTCTCCAGCATCTTGCCGTGCTCGTACCACGACCGGCCGAGCTCTCCACCGCCGCGGACGTGCGCCACCGCGAACACCATGCCGCGGTCGAGCAGCGACAGCCGGGCGATGGAGAAGCGAGGGTCCTCACAGGACTCGTAGGCGCCGTAGCCGTACAGCAGTGTCGGGGCAGGGAATTGCAACCCGGCCCGGTGCACGATGGAGATCGGCACCCTGGCGCCGTCGGGTGCGGTCGCCCAGTCGCGCCGCTCGACGTAGTCCTCCGGTCGGTAGTCGCCCAGCACCGGTTGCTCGCGAAGCAGCACGCGGTCACCGGTTTCGAGATCGATGTCGTACACCCGCACCGGCGTCACGAACGACGTCGCTCCCACCCGCAGTTTCGGCGCGTCCCAGTTCGGATTCGCGGACAGGCCCGCCGACGTGAGTTCGGTGTCGAAGGTGATCTCCTCGGCGCGGCCGTACCCGCCGTCGGCGGTCAGCGGCCACAGCTCGATCCTGGGCAGCGCCTCACTGCGGTAACTCACCACGAGGTGACGCGCGAAGGCGTCGACCCCGTCGAGGCGGACGTCCTCGCGGTGCTCGATGAGCGTGCGCACGGCGGTCGGATCGCTGACGGGTGCCTCGACCAGCTCGAAGTTCTCGGCTCCGTCGTTGTGCAGGATCAGGAATCGGTCGTCGCCACCCACCACGGCGTGTTCGACGGAGTACTCCACCGACTCGCGGCGCGGCCACACGACGGCGAACTCGGCCTCCGGATCTGCCGCGTCGGCGAACCGCACCTCGGAGGTGACCGCGCTGCCCGCGGCGATCATCAGGTACCGGTCGCTGCGGGTGCGCCCGACGCCGAGCCAGTACTTCTCGTCGGCCTCGTGATAGACCCGCTGCGCGGGCAGCCCGGCGCCGAGTCGATGGCGCCACACCGTGTCCGGGCGCCACGCGTCGTCCACCGTCGTGTAGTACACGGTGCGGTTGTCGGCCGCCCAGGTGGCGCCGGCCCCGATGCCGACGACGGTGTCGTCGTACTGCTCGCCGGTGCGTAAGTCCCTGAAGCGCAACGTGTACCGCTCGTCGCCGACGGTGTCCACGGAGTAGGCCAGGATGTTGCCGTCCAGGCTGATCGTCGCGGCGCCGAGGGCGAAGTAGTCGTGGCCGTCGGCCTCGGCGTTCTCGTCGAGGAGCACCTGCTCGCCCGGGATCTCGGTGTGCTCGTCGAGCACCGGAGGTGTCCAGTCGCCGGGATCGCCCACCGGACAACGGCAGTGCACCCCGTACTGCTTGCCTTCGAAGCTGCGGCCGTAGTACCACCAGTCGCCGCGGCGGGTGGGCACCGACAGATCGGTCTCCTTGGTGCGAGCCTTGATCTCGTCGAAGATCTTCTGCCGCAACGGCGCGAGGTCGGCCGTCATGTGTTCGGTGTAGGCGTTCTCCGCCTCGAGGTACTCGATCACCTCGGCGTCGTCCTTGTCCCGCAGCCACTCGTAGTGGTCGAGGAACACGTCACCGTGGAACTCGCGGCGGTGCTCGACGCGCTTGGCCTCCGGCGGGTTCACGCGCCAGGACCGATCCACGCGTCGAACTGCAGACCCGAGATGCGTTCGTAGGCTTCGATGTAACGGGCGCGGGTAGCCGCGACCACGTCGGGCGGCAGCGGTGGCGGGGGTCCGTCGCCGGCGCGGTCCCAGCCGGACTCCGGCCCGGTCAGCCAGTTGCGGACGAACTGCTTGTCGAAGCTGGACTGCACCTCGCCCTCGCGGTGGTCGTCGGCGCGCCAGTACCGCGACGAGTCCGGGGTGAACACCTCGTCGGCGAGCACCAGGGTGCCGTGCTTGTCGACGCCGAACTCGAACTTGGTGTCAGCGATGATGATGCCCTTCGTCAATGCGTGCTCGGCGCCCCGGACGTACGTCTGCAGGGTGTGGTCGCGCAGCTGTTCAGCGCGTTCGGCGCCGACGAGTCCGACGGTGTCCTCGAAGGTGATGTTCTCGTCGTGGTCGCCCAGTTCGGCCTTGCTGGCCGGGGTGTACAGCGGCTCGGCGAATCTGCTCGCCTCGGTCAGCCCCTCCGGCAGGGCGATGCCGCAGACCTGGCCGGTCTTGCGGTAGTCGACCAGGCCCGACCCGGTGAGGTAGCCGCGGGCCACGCACTCCACGGGGAGCATCTGCAGCTCGCGTACCACCAGTGCGCGGCCGAGCACCTCATCGGGTATCCGCTCGTCGTCGGGCGGACCCGCGAGGTGGTTGGGCGCGTCGAGTAGGTCGAAGAAGAACACGCTCATCGCCGTCAGGATGCGGCCCTTGTCGGGGATGTCGCCGTCCAGCACGTGGTCGTAGGCGGAGATGCGGTCGGTGGCCACGAACAGCAGGTGGTCGTCGTCGATGCGGTAGAGCTCCCGGACCTTGCCGCTGGCCAGATGGCGGTAGTCGGTCAGAGCAGGGCGCATCGGGCCAGACTATCTGCTGGGATCGGGGCATGAGCTCTCGCTACCTGCCGTACGCCACCACGCCCGTCCGCCTGTTGTGGCAGTTGATCAGCGACATCGTCATCGCGGCGTGGACCGTGGTGTGGGTGCTGGTGGGCATGGCGGTGCACGCGGCGGTGGCCACCATCGCCGAAGTCGGCCGCCAGGTGAACACCGGCGCCAACGGCGTCGCCGACAACCTCAACTCCGCGGGCGACAACGCCGACGACTTCCCGCTCGTCGGTGATGCGCTGGCCAAGCCGCTGCGGGCGGCCAGCGAGGCGGCGCTCGACATCGCGGGCGCAGGCCAGAGCCTGGACGACACCGCATCGTGGCTGGCGTGGGTGCTGGCGCTGGCGGTCGCGTCGCCGCCGATCCTGGCCGTCGCGATGCCGTGGCTGTTCCTGCGGCTGCGCTTCTTCCGTCGCAAGTGGACGGCGGTCACCCTGGCCAGGACGCCGGCCGGTGAGCAGCTGCTGGCGTTGCGGGCCCTGGCCAACCGGCCGCTGGCGAAGCTCGTCAGCGTCGACGACGACCCCGTCGGCGCATGGCGCAGCCAGGACGCCGTGGCGATCCGCGGGCTGGCGGCACTGGAGCTGCGCGCCGCAGGCATCCGCGCCCACCTCTAGCCACCCAGTGATTTGTGGAACCTCAGCCGCGGTCAGCGCGGTTGCGGCTCCACAAATCACTGGCGAGGGAACGGAGGAGACGGCTCATCACGTCTTAGAATGGTGCTCGACGACATTCTGCGGCGCCAGGACGGCGTGCTCACCCTTCGACAGGCTCTGCGCGCGGGGCTCAGCCAGGATGCCGTCGACCGCCGGGTGCGCTCGGGCCACTGGCGACGTTGCGCTCGAGGTGTGTACTTCGTCGACGACCGACCGTTCACCGACTCGGCGCGGGTGCGCGCAGCAGTCTGGGGCTACGGGGGCGGCGCCGCGGCGAGCGGACTGGCCGCCGCGTGGTGGCACAACCTGACGAAGTTCGCGCCCGAGGTCGTCGAAGTGACCATCCCTCGTGAGCAGCGCCGGTCGCATCTCCCCTCGACCCGGCTGCGGCGACGTGACCTGCGACCTGCCGACGTCGTCGAGCGGCGTGGGCTGCAGGTCACCGCGATTCCCCTCACCGTCGTCGAAGCGGCCGTACGACGTGGCGGCGGCCCGAAGATCCTCGACTCGTCATTGCAACGCCACGTCGAACTACGCGTCCTGTGGACCGCACATCTGCGCAACAAGGGCCGGCACGGATCGCCCGCCGCCCGTCGCCTGCTTCAGGTCGCCGACGACGGCGCACGTTCGGAAGCCGAGCGACTGCTCATCCGACTGCTCAAGGCGGCACGCATCACCGGCTGGAAGGCCAATCATCCGGTCGCCGGGTACCGCGTCGACGTGGCATTCCCGAGCGCCCGAGTGGCCGTGGAAGTCGACGGCCTCGCCTTTCACTCCGACACCGACGACTTCCACGCCGATCGGGTACGTCAGAACGCGATCGCACTCGCCGGCTGGCAGGTGCTCCGCTTCACGTGGCTGGACCTGACGGAACATCCACAACGGGTGATCGCCGAAATTCGTCGCGCCATCGCAAGACCGTGAGCAGCCAGACGACCAGGGCGATCCAGAACGCGACTTCGGACACCACGTCGAGCCATCGCCACCCCGTCTCCCGGTACATCGCGAATGTGGCCGAGGCGTACATGCCCAGCGGGAACACCGCCGGCCACGCCCGCACCCGCCGCCACCCGACGCAGAGCAGCGGGACGATCCACAACGTGGCGAGCACCCACGTCCCGATCGTCACGTGCTCCACGGCGTCGGCGAACGGTCCGGGCGGCAGCGCGTGGTGCAGGTGGTCGCCGGCCAGCGTCGAGACCGCGAGCCCACCCATCAGGATCCAGTGATCGGGAGGGACGTCGCGGCGCATGGCCGGGTCGGCGCCGGTCCGCCAGATGATCAGCGACGTCATCACGAGATACCAGCACAGCGCCAGCAGCCAGAAGGCGATGGCCCAGAAGACGATTCCGGATGCCACGGACACGATGGCCAGTCCCGACGTGGCGACACTGACCAGTTCCCACGCGCCGTGCGCACGGTCTCGCAGGCCGGTCCACCGCAGTCGCCACATCCGGCCGACGACGATCGGCATCAGCGACACCCAGCCCTGCGCAGCCATCGTGCCGAGCACCCACACGACCGTTTCGTGATCGGAGAAGCGGGCGGCCAGCACCGCACACGCCGCCACGTAGGTGAACAGCCCGACGGCCGTGTCGATCTCGCGCAGCTCCCAGCCGTCGCGCCGCCAGCTCAGCGCTGCGAGGTACACCAGCACCGGCAGCGCGACCACCGCGAGCACCGCCAGCGCGGCGCTGACGGGACCGTAGCCGTGATCGGCCGCCGCGATCGAGACGATCCCGGTTGCCATCACCGCCGCGAACGCATCCGGCCTCACGGGATCAGCTCGACCACCAGGTGCCGGATACCGGTGTGCCGGTTGCTGCGAGTCCACTCGACGGGCTCGGCCACTCGCACACCGGCGAAGCAGCGGAGCAGCTCCTCGAACAGCACCCGCAGCTCGAGCCGCGCCAGGTTGGCCCCGAGGCAGTAGTGCACCCCGTACCCGAAGCCGAGGTGCGGGTTGGGTTTACGGGTGATGTCGAAGCTGTCGGGATCGGTGAACGCCGCGCCGTCGCGGTTCGCCGAACCCTCCCACACCTGAACCTTCTGCCCGGCCTTGATCGCGCATCCACCCAGATCGACGTCACGGGTGGCGGTCCGGCGCTTCGACGGGGACGGCGACGTCCAGCGCACCATCTCCTCGATCGCCGACGGCAGCAGCGACGGGTCGGCCCGCAGCGCCGCCCATTGCGCGGGGTGCTCGGCGAGTGCGAGCAGTCCACCGGCCACCGCGTTGCGCGTCGTCTCCGCGCCCGCACTGAACAGCAGGCTGAAGAACAGGTACAGCTCGAGGTCGGAGAGCCCCTCGTCGAGCGCCGCATTGGCGACGACGGAGAGCATGTCGTCGGTCGGCTCGGCACGCTTGGCGGCGATGAGTTCCATTCCGTAGGTGTACATCCGGGTTCCGGCGTCCTCGGCGGTCAGCTGACCGACCTCGGCCGTGCGGGCCCGGCCGAAGTCGAACTGCGGCTCGATCGCCTCGAACAACCAATGCCGTTCGCTCTCGGGCACTCCCAGCAGGATGCAGATCATCTGCATCGGCAATTCCGCCGCGACGTCGACGACGAAATCGAAAGGCCGGCCGGACGCCACGGCGTCGAGCAACCGGCGGGCCCGTGCCCGAAGGTCGTCCTCGACCAGGCGGATCATCCGCGGCGTCAGCCCGGAGCTGACCAGCCGGCGGATCTGCGCGTGCCGTGGGTCGTCCATCATGTTGAGCACCTGGCCTGCGACGGCCAGGTCCTGCAGCAGGGTGCCGCCGTAGGGCCGGTCGCCGCCGGTCACCGACGAGTAGCACACCGGGTCGCGAAGCACCGCAAGCGTTTCGGCGTGTGTGGCGACCGACCAGAAGCCCTCGCCGTCGGGAGTGTGCTCTGTGGGTTCGTGCCAGCAGACCGGCGCCTCGCGGCGATGCGCGGCGAACAGGTGATGCGGGAAGCCGTCGGCGAAATTGTCCAGATCGGTGAGATCGATGTCCGCGAGCCGCATCCCTACAGGATGGCGTGCCTACCGGAGTGGCGGGTGATATTGCGGCCCCGGGGCGAAGTGGTGCGGCTGCGAGGCCCAGAACTCCCGCACCATTCTGGCCTCACGCTTGAGCACCGCGAGCGCGAGCAGATTTCGCACGATCGCCAGAGGGTTGAAGAAGACCATCGACAGGATGCCCCACCAGCCGAGGAACAGACAGTGCAGAAGACTCGCCCTGATCTTGGCCTGACACTGGGCGTAGGTGCCGGTGAAGGTGGAATCCTGGGCGAACCAGAGCACCACGACGCCGGTGTGCCTCACCGTCTCCACCTTGTACTGCTGCTCCCCCGGCACGACGTGCGTGCGACCGTTGTGCGTGTACACCGCCTGCCCGTACCCCGGATGGGGCGGCTGCGGGTATCCGTGCGGCTGCGTCATGCATCCATCTTCCGCTACCCCTCGGACCCCCCGATGCACCAATTCGGCAGCTACAGAATGGCGCCCGAGGTGTACTTGGCCGCCTCCGGGTAGCGGCCGACGAGCTCGTCGACCGCCTCGGCGACGCGGTCGACCTGATCGCCCGCGGCACCGGTGAACGCCTGCTTGTCGGCCAGCGCGGCGTCGAGCGCGAGACGGTCGAGCGGCAGCCGCGGGTCGGCGGCGAGCCGGTCCAGCAGATCCGGCTCCTGGCCCTTCTCCCGCATCGCCAGAGCCACCGTCACCGCATGCTCCTTGATCACCTCATGCGCCGTCTCGCGTCCCACCCCCGCACGCACCGCCGCGATGAGGATGCGGGTGGTGGCCAGGAACGGCAGGTAGCGGTCGAGCTCACGCTGGATCACCGCCGGGTACGCGCCGAATTCGTCGAGCACCGTCAGGAAGGTCTCGGTCTGCCCGTCGATGGCGAAGAACGCGTCCGGAAGTGCGACGCGGCGCACCACCGAGCAGAACACGTCACCCTCGTTCCACTGCGCGCCGGCCAGTTCGGCGGCCATCGACGCATATCCGCGCAGCACCACCTGAAGCCCGTTCACCCGCTCGCAGGACCGGGTGTTCATCTTGTGCGGCATCGCCGACGACCCGACCTGGCCCGGCGCGAAGCCCTCGGTGACGAGTTCGTGGCCCGCCATCAGCCGGATGGTGTGCGCCAGCGACGACGGCCCGGCGCCCACCTGCACCAGCGCGGAGACCACATCGTGGTCGAGCGAGCGCGGGTAGACCTGGCCGACGCTGGTGAAGATCTCGGTGAAACCGAGGAACTCGGCGACCCGCCGCTCGAGGTCGGCGAGCCGGGCGGTGTCGCCGTCGAACAGGTCGAGCATGTCCTGCGCGGTGCCCATCGGGCCCTTGACGCCCCGCAGCGGATACCGGTCGATCAACTCACGGAGGCGCGTCAGCGCGACGAGCATCTCCTCGGCGGCCGAGGCGAACCGCTTGCCCAGCGTGGTGGCCTGCGCGGCGACATTGTGGCTGCGGCCGGCCATCACCAGGTCGCGGTAGCTGATCGCACGCTCGGCCAGTCGCGCCACCACCGCGACGCCGTGGGCGTGCACGAGTTCCAGCGAGCGCCGGATCTGCAGCTGCTCGACGTTCTCGGTGAGATCGCGGCTGGTCATGCCCTTGTGCACGTGCTCGTGGCCGGCGAGTGCGTTGAACTCCTCGATGCGGGCCTTGACGTCGTGGCGCGTCACCCGCTCGCGGTCCGCGATCGACTGCAGGTCGACGGTCTCGAGCACGCGCTCGTAGTCGGCCACCACGCCGTCGGGCACGTCGACGCCCAACTCCGCCTGTGCGCGCAGCACGGCGAGCCAGAGCCGTCGCTCGGCGACGATCTTGGCCTCCGGCGACCAGATCGCCACCATCTCGTCGCTGGCGTACCGATTGGCCAGCACGTTAGGGATTTTTGGGGAGACCGTCACGAAGCAACAGCTTACGACCCGGGTAGGGCAGGCTGGGCCCATGCACTTCGTCGGACTCGACCTCGCCTGGGGCGAGCGGAACCGGACCGGCGTCGCGGTCGTCGACGCCGAGGGCCGGCTGATGCACGTCGGCGCCGCGCACGACGACAAGAGCATCCTCGCGGCGATCGGCCCCTACGCCGACGGCGACTGCGTCGTCGCGATCGACGCGCCGCTGGTCGTGACGAACCCGACGGGCAACCGGCCCTGCGAAGCGGCGCTCAACCGCGACTTCCGGGCTTTCCAGGCGGGCGCCCACCCGTCCAACACCGGCAAGCCGGAGTTCGCGAACGGAACCCGCGGCGCACGCCTTGCCGCCGCGTTGGACCTGGACCTCGACCCGTTCTCCACCGGGCGGCGCCGGGCCGTGGAGGTCTATCCGCATGCCGCCTCGGTGGCGCTGTTCGGCCTCGGCAGAACCCTGAAATACAAGGACAAGCGGGGGCGCAGGTTCGAGAAGATGCAGTCCGAACTGCTCAGGCTGATCACCCTCATCGAGGGACTCGAAGGCGCCGACCCCGCGCTGCGGGTCGCCGAGCACGACGACTGGCAACGCCTTCGTGAATCGGTCGAGTCCGCCACTCGCAAGAGCGAACTGCGGCGCGCCGAGGATCCGGTCGACGCAGTGCTGTGCGCCTACGTCGGGCTGTACTCGGTGCGCCGACCCGGTGACGTCACCGTCTACGGCGACGAGGTCACCGGCCAGATCCTCACCCCGACGCTGCCCGTGGGGCTGACACCGCAGACGGCGCAACCGATTCCGGACGTGGTACGCACGGCCATCGCACAGTACGAGGCCCGCAGGCCCGGCCTCGTCACCGCCACCGATCACTACCTGCGGCTGGTCACCTCGCTCCTCGACGACGCAGGCATCAACTATCTGAGCGTGACCGCACGCACCAAGAGCGTCGAGTCCTTCGCGGCCAAGGCCGAACGTGAAGTCGACGGGCAGCGACTGTTCAGCGATCCGCTGGCCGAGATCACCGACCAGATCGGGCTGCGGGTCATCACGTACCTGCGGGAGGACGTCGACGCCGTCGCCACACTGCTCACCGACGAGATGCGCCTGCTCGACGACCGTGACATGGGCCTGCAGACGGCGCGGGAGGGCCGGTGGGGTTATGCCAGCAGGCACCTGCTGGTCGGCGTGGAAGGCCAGCAGCAGCCGGCGTCGATCCAGGTCCGCACCGTGCTGCAACACGCGTGGGCCGAGTTCGAGCACGACATCCGCTACAAGGGATCGATTCCCGCCGAACATGTTCCGGACCTCGATCGGCGATTCACACTGGCGGCGGGCCTGCTCGAACTCGCCGACCGGGAGTTCACCGCGATCCGAGAGCGACTCCGCGTCTCGCTGACCGACGAGGAGATGGCGGCCGAGGAGTACGACCAGTCCGCCGATCCCCGCATCGCCACCGCGGTGCTGGCGACCTATCTCGGCAACCGGTACGCCGAGGCGGGCTGGTCGCGCACCGACCACTACGGCTGGATCTCCGGGTTGCTGCTCGAACTCGGCATCACCTCACTCGACGAGCTGACCGCGCTCCTCGACGGAGTGGACGCCGACACGATCGACAAGGCGATGGGCTATCGCTATCCGGCCGGTGCGGTACGCCGCCTCGACGACGCGCTGCTGGCGATCTTCCGAGACCGGTACCTGCGCCTGCACGGCAACGCCCACCGGGTGGAGCTGCTGCAGAACAGGCTCAAGCGGCTGCCGGGCGGTGCGGACTCCTAGTCCGGGGTCTTCGCCAGGTGGGGGTCGGTGATGCCGGCGTCGCGGATGCCGAGCTGACGGTTGATCAGCATGGTGATGAGGAAGAGCACGACGCCGATGGCGACGAGGATCAGCGCCAGCACGTACTGCTGGGTCGGCCGGCCCGAGAACGGCAGCACCAGATACAGCGACGCCAGGAAGCCGATGACCGGCAGCGCCGTCGGCGTCTTGAAATGGCCGCCCGCCGCTTGGACATCGCGCCTCAACACCAGCACCGCGACGTTGACCATCGCGAACACCGCGAGCAGGAGTAGCGACGTGGTGCCGCCGAGTACCGAGATCGCGCTGCTGTTGGCGAACGCCGTGACGTAGAAGATCAACCCGAAGGCGATCAGCGTGGTGAACAGGATCGCCACCCACGGGGTGAGGCGCCGCGGGTGCACCGTGCCCAGCACCGGCGGAAGCACGTGCTGGCGGGACATGCCGTAGATCAGCCTGCTCGCCATCAGCATGTTGATCAGCGCGGTGTTCGAGACGGCGAACATCGAGATGTACGGCAGGATCGTCTCGATCGGCAGGCCCGGCGCTCCGGCTTTGACGACCTCCACCAGCGGGGTGTCGCTCGCCTCCAGCACGCCGACCGGTACCAGGGCGACTGCGACGATGGCCACGATGACGTAGACGGCACCGGCGATACCCAGACCGGTCAGCAACACCTTGGGAAAGATCTTCACCGGATCCTTGGTCTCCTCGGCCATGTTGACCGAGTCCTCGAAGCCCACCATCGCGAAGAACGCCAGCGAGGTGGCGGTGGTGACGGCCAGGAAGACGTTCTTGTCCTGTGCGGTCTCGAAGGCCACCACCCGGGCGAAGTCGACGTCTCCGCCGCCGCCGGTGAAGGCCCAGAGTCCGACGAAGATGACCAGCAACAGGCCGGTGATCTCGATGATGGTCAGGACGACGTTGAGCTTGACGCTCTCACCGACACCGCGCAGGTTGACCATGGCGATCAGAGCCATGAAAAGCAGTGCGACGACGACGATCCCGACCTTGCCCAGGCTCCATTGGAATGCGTCGTCGAGCACGGTGTCGAGGTTCGCCGCGAAGAACCGGGACGCGGTAGAGGCCGACGTGATGCCCGAACACATCACCACGAAGGCCACCAGGAACGTGACGAACTGGATGCCGAAAGCCTTGTGGGCGTAGAGCGCTGCGCCTGCCGCCTGCGGGTACTTGGTCACCAGCTCGAGATAGCTGAACGCGGTCACGGTGGCGATGAGGAAGGCGACGAGGAACGGGACCCACGCGGCGCCACCCACTTCGGCGGCCACGTCACCGGTGAGCGCGTACACGCCGGTGCCGAGGATGTCGCCGACGATAAACAGCAACAGCAGGCCGGGACCCATGACGCGCCGTAACTGCGGTTGCTCCTCGGCGGTTTCCGACTGACTCATGGGCTCCTCCGTGACGGTTGGTGCCCACCATCATGAGTCAGCGGCGACCGCCACGCAGTGTCATCCGGATTATTCGGTCAGTCGATCGGGGCCAGCACGTCGATCACGTCGACCAGGGTGGCCCGTGCGGTCGCGCGGGGCCCGTCGCCGTCGCCCACCAGCGCCGCGACCACCGCTCCGTCCACGGCGCACACCAGTGCGGTCAGGAATTCCGACCGCACCGTCCGGCCGGAGCGCTCGACCACCTCGACGACGGCGTCGGTGCGCTGCTGCAGGATTCGGCGTTGCACGTCGCGCAGTGCGGGTTGGCGGGCACAGGCGATGTAGCGCTCGTAACGCGAGATCAGTTCGTCGGAGCCGAAGGTGCTCGCCGACTCGCCGACGAGCAGATCCACCAGCACCTCGGCGGTCGACTCCGCGCCCCGGCGCCGCCGCGACAGGACCGCGACCCGCTGCTGCAGTTCGTCGGCTTCCCGGGTGCCCACGTGTTCGACGGCCTTGGTGATGAGGTCGTCGAGGGAGGAGAAATAGTACGTCGTCGACGCCAGCGGCAAGCCCGCCCGGCGCGCCACCGCCCGGTGCCGCACCGCGTCGAAGCCGCCTTCGCACAGCAGGTCCGCGGCGGCGCTGACCAGCGCATACCGTCGTCTCTCTCCCTTGGGAGTGACCGCTGCCGTCACGCCTTGCATGCTGCCAGTCACAGCGAAGCGACATCGCGGTTTCGGCCAATCATCAGGCTTTGTTCAGGGAATCGGCCGCCGGTCGGCGGGTCCGGCAGCGATGGCATGATGGCCCGCATGCCTGACGTCAGCCGCCGCGCGCTCCTGCGCCTCGGGTTGGGCGCGGCCGCAGGAGCGGCGGGCGCCTACGCGCTCGGCACGACGCTCGACACCACGCCGGCCGGTGGACCGTCAGTGGCGATGACGAGCGCGGGCGCTCCGCTGGCCCCACCCCCGCTGCAGCCGCCGCCCGCCGCCGCCCCGACCTACGTCACCGGTTCGTTCGTCTCGGCCGCCCGCGGCGGAGTCGCGACCAACTGGGCGATCGCGCGTCCGCCGGGACAGTCCGGGCCGCTTCGACCGGTGATCGCGCTGCACGGCAAGGGGGCCGACGCCGCGCAGGTGATGGCGGGCGGCGTGGAACAGGGGCTGGCGCAGGCCGTCGACGCCGGGCTGCCGCCGTTCGCCGTGGTGGCCGTCGACGGTGGCGGGAGTTATTGGCACAAAAGGGCTTCCGGTGAGGACTCGGGCGCCATGGTGCTCGACGAGCTGATCCCGATGCTGGGAACGATGGGTCTCGACACCTCGCGCGTCGGCTTCCTCGGGTGGTCGATGGGCGGTTACGGCGCGCTGCTACTGGGCGCCCGCCTCGGCCCGGCGCGCACGGCGGCGATCTGCGCGGTGAGCCCCGCGCTGTGGACGTCGGCCGGGGCGGCGGCGCCCGGCGCATTCGACGGCGCCGACGACTACGCCGCCAACAGCGTCTGGGGCCTGCCTGCGCTCGCCGACATCCCGATCCGCATCGACTGCGGCGACAGCGACCCGTTCTACGCGGCGACCGAGCAGTTCATCGCACAGCTGCCCACCCCGCCCGCGGGCGGCTTCTCGCCGGGCGGACACGACGGCGCCTTCTGGAGCTCTCAGCTGCCTGCCGAGATCGCCTGGATGGCACCGCTGCTCGTCGCCTAGAGCGCGATGCGGCCCTCGGCGGCCGCCAAGCCGATGTCGGTGCGGAAGTGACTGCCCGGCAGACGAACCGACCCGATCAGGTCGTACGCCGCGGCGCGGGCAGCCGACAGGTCCGCGCCGATGCCCACCACCGACAGCACACGACCGCCCGACGAGACGACGGCCCCGTCGTCGCGGCGCGCCGTACCGGCATGCAGCACGCCATCGGCTTCCGACCCGGTGATCGCGTCGCCGACGCGCGGCCGGCCGGGGTAGTTCTCCGCCGCCAGCACCACCGTCACCGCCGCGCCGTCCCGCCAGCGCAGTTCGCCGAAGCCGGCGAGCCGGCCGGTGGCGGCGGCCCGTAGGAGCTGACCGAGCGGGCTGTCCAGCAGCGCCAGCACCGACTGCGTCTCGGGGTCGCCGAAGCGGCAGTTGAACTCGACCACCGCCGGCCCGCGTGAGGTGATGGCCAACCCGGCGTAGAGCAGTCCGGAGAACGAGCTGCCCCGCCGGACAAGCTCTGCGGCAACGGGTTTGACGATGTCGTCGACGATCTGCCTGCCGACCTCGTCGGGCAGCCATGGGAGCGGGGCGTAGGCGCCCATGCCGCCGGTGTTGGGCCCGGTGTCGTTGTCCCCGACGCGTTTGAAGTCCTGTGCGGGCAGCAGGGGTACGACGCTCTCACCGTCGACGACGCAGAACAGCGACACCTCGGGGCCGTCGAGGAAGGACTCGAGCAGCACCGGGTGCCCGGCGTCGAGCAGGGCGGCGGCGTGCGCACGCGCCGCGTCGCGGTCGGCCGTCACCACCACACCCTTGCCCGCGGCCAGTCCGTCGTCCTTGACCACCCACGCCGGGTCGCCCGCGGCGGGGCCGAACCGGTCGAGCGCCTCGTCGAGGCGAGCGGGGGTGTCGACGATCTCGCTGGTGGCGGTGCGCACGCCGGCGGCGGTCATCACGTCCTTGGCGAACGATTTCGAGCCCTCGATGCGGGCGGCGTCCTTGGTCGGCCCGAAGCAGTCGATGCCTGCCGCGCGCACCGCGTCGGCCACACCGAGCACCAGTGGCACCTCAGGACCCACCACCACCAGGTCGGCGCCGATGCGCTGAGCCAGTTTCGTCACCGCCTCGCCCGACGTCACGTCGACGTCGTACTGCTCGGCGATGACCGCGGTGCCGGCGTTGCCGGGGGCGACGGCCAGCGTCTCGACCTCCGGGTCGCGGCGCAGCGCGAGCAGCAGGGCGTGTTCACGGGCGCCGGATCCGATCACCAGGACGTGCACAGTCGACAACCCTAACGCGCCGGTCCGGGCATACACTTGACAGCAGAGTGTATGGTCGTGGTGAACGTGGCCCGCGTCACACAAGGAGGTATTCGCCGTGACCACCATGGAGAGCCGCTGTCCGTTCGGACCCGGGTACGACTTCACCGACCCCGACGTCCTGCTCAAGGGCATCCCGGTCACCGAGTTCGCCGAACTGCGCCGCACGGCGCCGGTGTGGTGGAACGAGCAGGCCGAGTCGATCTTCGACGACGGCGGCTACTGGGTGATCAGCCGGCACGAGGACATCAAGTCGATCTCGCGCAACGGCGATCTCTGGTCGACGAACCGCAAGGGCGCGGTGATGCGGCTGCCCGAGGGTGTCACCAGCGAACAACTCGACCTGACCAAGGCGCTGCTGATCAACCACGACGCCCCGGAGCACACCCGGTTGCGCAAGATCGTCTCGCGGCTGTTCACGCCGCGGTCGGTCGCCGCACTCGAGGAGCGGCTTGCTGTCGCCGCCCGCGAGATCGTCAGCGCCGCAGCGCAGAAGGACAGCGGCAATTTCGTCGACGACATCGCGATGATCCTGCCGCTGCAGGCCATCGCCGACCTGATCGGCGTCCCGGAGGCCGACCGTGAGCGGTTGTTCCACTGGACGAACTCGATCATGAACACCGACGACCCGGACTTCGACTCGGATCCGACCACCGCCAACGCCGAATTGATGGGCTACGCCTACACGATGGCCGAGGAGCGCAGGCGCTGCCCGGCCGACGACATCGTCACGCGGCTGATCGAGGCCGACATCGACGGCGAGTCGCTCGGCGACGTCGAGTTCGCGTTCTTCGTGATCCTGCTGGCCGTGGCGGGCAACGAGACCACCCGGAATGCCATGACGCACGGCATGAATGCCTTCTTCGAGCATCCCGACCAGTGGGAGCTGTTCAAGCGCGAACGACCGAACACCGCGGTCGACGAGATCGTCCGCTGGGCCACCCCGGTGCACTGCTTTCAGCGCACCGCGCTCACCGACGTCGAGCTCGGTGGGGTGACGATCCGCGAGGGGCAGCGCGCCGGCCTCTTCTACAGCTCGGCCAACTACGACGAGGCCGTCTTCGAGGACCCGTTCCGCTTCGACATCCTGCGCGACCCGAACCCGCACCTCGGTTTCGGCGGCAACGGCGCGCACTTCTGCATCGGCGCGAACCTCGCGCGCATGGAGATCAAGCTGATCTTCAACGAGATCGCCGACCAGATACCGGACATCGCGAAGCTGGCCGAGCCACAGCGGCTGCGGTCGGGCTGGATCAACGGGGTGAAAGACCTACAGGTCAGCTATCGCGGCTGAGCGCACGGGCTGACGTACCATCGGCCCATGCGCACCCACGGCTGGTCGGGCGCGGCGCCCGCGTCCGACGAGGAGGCCGTCGCGCGCATCCTCGCCGCGGCGGGTCGGGCTATCGACGAGCGCGGCGCCGACATCAGCATCGCCGACGTGGCCCGCACCCTCGGCGTCACGCGGCAGACCGTGTACCGGTACTTCCCCAGCACCGAAGCACTTCTCGTCGAGGCGGCGGTGCACGCGGCGGCCGACTTCCTCGAGCGACTCGCCACGCACCTACAGGGCATCACCGATCCGGTCGAAGCCGTCGCCGAGGCCATCGCCACCGCGCTGGAGTGGCTACCCAAGGACAAGCACATCGGCCTGCTCGTCACCCCGGGCCGGGCCGACGCCCACAGCGAGTCGGTGACCTCCGACGTCGCCCAGCAGTTCGCGAACGCGATGCTGCGCCGGTTCGACGTCGACTGGACCGGTCTCGGCTTCACCGACCACGAACTCGACGAACTCGCCGAACACCTGCTGCGGATCATCCAGTCGTTCGTCGTCGACCCGGGCAGGCCGCCGCGCACCGGCGAGGATCTGCGGGCCTACCTGCGCCGCTGGGTGGGCGGCGCGGTGGTGCCGCGCTAGCGGGATCCTCAGCCGGTGCCGCGGGCGTCACCGACACGCCTGAAATCACCTGCATCGCAGGTGTTTCAGCTCTTCGAGACCTCACACCAAACACGTCACTGTTCCCTTATTATTCGAACATATATTCGAGTAATGAAGCCCGGCCCGGTCTGTGAAACGCTCACCGCGCTCCGTGCCGCGTACGACGCCCTAGCCGACTGCAACGTCGAAACCCTCACCCGCACAGAATTACTCGAGGTCCTCGACGAGGTGCAGACGCTAGGCTGCCAGCTCCCGAGCCAGAACCACCGTCTGCTGGCCCGCCTGCAGGCCGAGTCGACACCGCGGGAACTCGGTGCCAAGTCATGGCGTGACGTCATCGCGATCCGGTGGCGCATCTCCACCGAGGAGGCCAACCGCCGGCTCGCCGAGACGGCACTGCTGGCGCCCCGGCGAGCCCTCACCGGAGCGCCGCTGCCACCGCTGCTCGTCGCGACCGCCACCGCACAGCGACTCGGGCTCATCACCCCGGAGCACGTCACGGTGATCCGTCTCGCGATGAAGCGCATGCCCGGCTGGGTCGACACCGCCACCCGTGAACGCATCGAAGTCGCCTGGGTGCGGCACGCCGTCGGATCGGGCCCAAAGGAACTCCAGGACCAGACCGCGCGGACGCTGTTCCTGCTCGACCAGGATGGGCCGGCCCCGGACGACGAGGAGCGCGCCCGCCGCCGGGGGCTGTCAAAGGGCAGGCAGCAACACGACGCCATGACCGAGATGAAGGCGAACCTCACCCCCGAAGCCTGGGCGGTGTGGGAGGTCTTGTTCGCGCGATACGCAGCACCCGGCATGTGCAACCCGGCGAACCTCGCCCCGTGCACGTCAGGCACACCGACGCAGGCGCAGATCGACGGCGACACCCGCAGCATCGAGCAACGCCGCCACGACGCCTTCGAGTTCATCGGTCGCGCTGCCCTCGACAAGGGCGAACTCGGCCGGCTCAACGGCCTCCCCACCGCGATCATCGTGCGGACCACGCTGCAGGAGCTGCGCACCCTGGCCGGCATCGGCATCACCGGTGGCGGCACTGCACTCCCGATCGCCGACGTCCTACGGATGGCAGCGCACGCCAACGCCACCAACTACCTCGCCGTGTTCGACGACGCCACCGGATCCACACTCGAACTGTTCAGAACCCGGCGGACTGCCTCGGTGGCCCAGCGCCTTGCGCTGATCGCCCGCGACGGTGGCTGCACCAAACCCGGCTGCGCGGTGCCCGCCTACGGCGCCCAGGTCCACCACGCCGCGAAGGATTGGACCGCCGGCGGCGACACCAATGTCGACGACCTCGGCCTGGCGTGCGGGCCGGACAATCGCGCCGTCGGCCCCGGCGGCTGGACCACCCTGCTCAACCACCGGCACGAAGTCGAATGGATACCTCCGGCCGGACTCGATACCGGGCAGAAGCGCACCAACGGCTAGCACCACCCCGAGAAACTGCTCCTACCACTCGAGGGGGATGACGCGCGGCCGGCCGCCGAGGACGAACCCGGAAGACCGGAACCACCCGGCACCACAGCGGCCTAGCTACACCACGGTGAGCGGCAGCGACTTGCGGTCCTCGAACACCCAGCTCGCGCCCCCGCTGAACTTGGTGACCGCGACCTCCCCCAGCTCCTTCGACGGAGTGTCGGTCTCGACGAAGCGCACCGTCCAGTCCGACTGCGTGCCGGTCACTTCCGCCCGCAGATGAGGGTCGACCGCCGCGGCGATCGCCTGCAGCGGCTTGTCCGCGACCGGTGACACCAGCGAGATCCAAGACCCGTCCTCGTGGGCGGGCGAGGGTCGCACATGCACGAACCCCGGGTCGACATCGGCCCACACGTAGGCGGCGGGGTTGAGCAGCGGATGCAACTCGAGCACCCGCAGCACTCCCTTGACGTCACTGGACAACTTGAGCGCCTTGTGAATTCGCTCTGCTGCGACTCCGGCTATGCCGATCAGCTGTTTGGTGCGGATCGACTCTGCCAGCGCCGCATCATCCTTCGCCCGCGCCTCGACCGCCAGCTTGAACGAAAAGACGAGCAGGTGCATCTGCAGGCACACCTCGTCGGCGATCCGCACGAGCGCCGAGTGCGAGAACGCACCGAAGTCGACGTCGGCCAGCAACGGACCCGAATAGTCCGCCATGCCCTCGTCCTCGCGGTCGATCGAGTCCAGCTCGGTGTGGTGTGCATGGGTGGCGGCGACGACGTCCATCGCGGGAATGAACGGCACCTCCGGGTAGGACTCGTCGATGATCACCGTCCACCGGCAGTGCGGGTGCTGATCGGCCGACGCCCTCGGCGGCCGGTGGATCGGCCGCACCTGAGCCTTGCGGTTGGTGGCCAGCGCGGTGGCGTCGAACGTCGGGTCCTCGATGTCGTGACACATCCCGTGCACGTAGTCCTCGCCCATCGGCTCGACGTCGAGCAGCGCCCCGCAGTGGTTCAGGTAGAACTCGCCGTGCCACCGGTCGTGCACCACGTACCGGAAGTCCATGAACTGCGGCGGCGCGCCGATGTCGAGTTGTAGACCCTTGAAGAGGGTGAAGATGTCCACACCCTCGTAGTTGAGCGCCTTCTGCATCCGCCTGGTGTACAGCGGACTCGACGCCGCCCACTCCTCGATGGCGACCTGCAACATCTCCTCGCGTCCCCACGCGCTGATGCAGTGCGCCATGCCCGACCGGTCGATCAGCTGGCCGATCAACAGCAGCTCGGGCACCAGCACCGCGAGTTCCTCGCGCGAGAGCGCCGCGTACCTACTCATCATCGAGCTTGCTTCCCGAGTGCATGTTCAGCGCGGCGTTGACGTTGGCCTTCTTGTCCTCACCTTTTTCCGCGGTCTTCCTGCGCTGCTTGGCCACCTTCGTCACCACACCGTCGAGCTTGGAACCCAGCGGGAAACCGAGGTAGTGGGTCAAGAAGATCGCCATCTCCTTGAGCTCCTCCTCGGTGAGCTCCTCGTTGGCGAGCGCGGCATTGGCCTGTATCTCGGCGAGATCCGAGATACCAAGCGCCGTAACGACGGTCAGCGTCATGATCCGCTTGTCGCGCATCGACAGTCCGGGACGCGTCCAGATCGTCCCGAACAGGTGGTCGGCGGTCAGCGCGAAGTAGTCGCCGGGCATGTCCGGCATCTCCCAGCCGTAGACCTCGTTCATCTTGTCGAGACCCTTGCGGCGCAGCTCGTCCATGCTCATTCCTCCGTGCTGGATTCGACGTGCGGGACACCCAATCCGTCGGCGAGGTGGTCCAGCGCCACCCGCGCCAGCGGAAGGTCGACCGACACCGACTCCCCCAGCGCGAGCGCGAGGCTGAGATCCTTCTCTCCCAGACCGCGGGCGTGCAGGAACGGCTCGTACAGGAAGTGGTCGTGATCGAGCGGGCGCATGTCGTCGCGCACCATGATCGCGCCGGCGCCACTGGTCAGCGCATCGGTGTGACGCACCACCCGGCCCAGCTGCTGCAGGTCGATGCCCGCCTGCTCGGCCAGCCGCATCGCCTCACACGCCGCCGCATACGAGGTGAACGTCAACATGTTGCGCGCCAGCTTCATCCGCGTCCCGGCACCTGGCCCTCCCGCGTGGATCACCATCGAGGCGAACTGCTTGAAGGCAGGCTTGATGCGTTCGTACACCTCGCGGTCGGCGCCCACCATCACCGCGAGTTCACCCTTGCCTGCGGCCGCCCCGCCACCGCTGACCGGGGCGTCGACGATGTGGATGTCCTGCGGCCGGAGCTGCTCGGAGAGTTCGACGGCGGTCTCCGGGCTGATCGTCGAGTGGATCGCGATGACGGTCCCCGGCTTCGCGTGCTCGGCCAGCTCGGCCACCACCTGGCGCACCTGCGCGTCGTTGAGCACGGTGACGCTGATGATGTCGGCGCTCGCCACGTCGGCCACGCTGTCGGCCACCGACGCGCCCGCTTCGACCAGCGGGGTCATCGCGTCGGTGCGCACGTCGAACACGGTCAGCCCGCCGGGCCACTCGACCAGCCGGCCGGCCATCGGCGCGCCCATGTTGCCCAGCCCGATATAGCCGTACCGGGGCTGCTCGTCGGTCATCGTTGTTTCCTCTTCGCGCAAGCGCTCATCAGTACCCTCTGTTCTTCGCGCAAGCGCTCATCAGCGGATGATCTGTCCGCCGTCGACATTGAAGATCTGACCGGTGACCCACTTGGCCTGATCCGACAGCAGGAACAGGCACATGCCGGTCAGGTCGTCCACTTCGCCCATGCGGGACAACGGGATTCCCTTGACGATGTCGGCGACCATCTCCTGCGGCGTGGTGGTGCGATTGGCCTCGGTGTCGATGGGCCCCGGTGCGATCGCGTTGACGCGGATGTTCTGCCCGCCGAGTTCGGTGGCCAGCTGCTGGGTGAGGCCGTTGATGCCGACCTTGGCCAGGCCGTAGAAGTTCGAGTAGAGCCACGCCGCGGTCGACGACTGGTTGACGATCGCGCCGCCGCCGCGCTTGGCCATCTTGCGGTACACCGCCCGCGTGCACACCAGCGCGCCGTCCATGTTCACGCTCATGAACTTCTTGTAGTAGTCCCAGTCGACGGTGATCAGGAAGTCCAGCTTCATCCCACCGAAGATGGCCGCGTTGTTCACCAGGTAGTCGATCCCGCCGAACTCCGAGAGCGTCTGAGCCGCCATCTCTTTCGCGGAGTCCGGGTCGGAGACGTCGACACGCACCGCGAGCGCGTTGCCGCCTTCGCCCTTGATGCCGTCGGCCACCTTCGCCGCGCCCTCGGTGTTGATGTCGGCGACGACGACCGCCGCGCCCTCACGTGCCAGCGCCTCGGCGTACGCCTGGCCGATGCCGCCGCCGGCACCGGTGACGATCGCCACCTTGTCCTTGAACTGATCTCCGTAGAGTCCCATCCCGGTCTCCGCTTTCTACTTCGCTGCCTTGGCGATCGCCTTGATCTCGAGGTACTCCTCGAAGCCGGCGAGTCCCATCTCCCGGCCGATGCCGGACTGCTTGTAACCACCGAACGGCATGTCCGCCGAATACCAGACCCCACCGTTGATGTTGACCGTGCCGACACGCAGCCGGGCGGCGATGCCTGCGGCACGATCCTCGTCCGCCGAGAACACGGTGCCGGACAGGCCGAAGGGCGAGTCGTTGGCGATGCGGACGGCGTCGTCGTCGCCGTCGTGGGCGATCACCGTCAGCACCGGCCCGAAGATCTCCTCGCGCGCCACCTTCGCACTGTTGTCGAGGCCCGCGATCACCGTCGGCTCGATGAAGAAGCCGGTGTCACGGTCGGCGGGACTGCCACCACCGCAGGCGAATCGGCCGCCCTCGGCGACAGCGGAGTCCAGGTAGGCCTGGATCCGGTCGCGCTGGCGCGCGGAGATCACCGGCCCGCAGATGGTGCCCGGCTTGTTCGGATCGCCGGGCTTCAACCCGCCCATGGTGGCGGCGGCCGCCTCGACGGCCTCGTCGTACCGGGAGCGGGGCACCACCAGGCGCGTGGTGATCGCGCAGCCCTGACCGGCGTGCATCGACGCGGTGAACGCCGCCATCGAGCATGCGCCCGCCAGGTCGGCGTCGTCGAGCACAAGGAACGCCGACTTGCCGCCCAGTTCCAGGAAGACCTTCTTCAGCGTGGCCGCGCCGTCGGACATCACGGCCCGCCCGGTGTTCGTCGACCCGGTGAACGACACCATGTCGACGCGCGGGTCCTTCGACAGCAGCGCGCCCACCGCATGATCGCTCGACGTGACGATGTTGAGCACGCCCGGCGGGAAGTCGGTGTGCTCGGTGATCAACTCGCCGAGCACGGCTGCCGCCCACGGTGTGTCGGGCGCGGGCTTGAGCACCAGCGTGTTTCCCGCCGCGAGGGCCGGCCCCACCTTGGCGAGGTTGATCTGATGCGGGAAGTTCCACGGTGTGATGGCGCCGACGACGCCGACCGCCTCCCTGGCGATCGTGCGGTGGGTCTTGATGCCCATCGGTGACGCGACACCCAGATCGGATGTCCACTCGTAGGACTGCGCGGTGTCCGCGCAGAAGCTGAGGTCCTCCACCGGACCCTCGAGCTGAGCGGCCGCCGTCAGCATCCGCGGCGCGCCCACCTCGGCGATGGTCAGCTCCCGAAGTTCTTCCACGTGGTCGCGCATCGCCTGCTGCAGCTGCCGGATGCACCGGACGCGCAGCTCGACGTCGGTCGACCAGCCGGTGTCGTCGAAGGCCCGGCGGGCGGCCTCGATGGCTGCGCCCATGTCCTCGGCCGTCGCGTCCGCCGCGACACCGAGCGTCTCCTCGGTGGCGGGGTTGACCGTGGCGAACGTGCCGCCGCTCCCGGTCACCAACTTGCCGTCGACCAGCAGCCGACTCTCTCGATCGCCCAGCAGCGTCATCCGCACTCCCGTCTCGTCACTGGACAACTGTCCGGCGCTGTTCCGTCGAACCATAGCCGTCGGCCCGGCCACGCCGCAAGAGCCGGCCACCCGCGGCGCAGTGACGGTACCCGAAAACCGCATGCACACGGCCAATTTGCGGTTGCCGCTTGCCTCTCGGCACGGGGGTCGGATAACTTGGACATGTGTCCAGTGATGCAGTGGTCGCGATCACAGACGGCAGCTCGCCGGCCGAGGTGGTCAAGGCGCCGCGCAATCGCCGCCAGGAGGAGACCTTCCGCAAGGTGCTCACCGCCGGGGTCGAGATGCTGCGCGAGTCGTCGTATGCGGATCTGACCGTCCGCGCGGTGGCGGCGCGGGCCAAGGTGGCGCCGGCCACCGCCTACACGTACTTCTCGTCGAAGAACCACCTGATCGCCGAGGTCTACCTCGACCTGATCAAGAAGGTGCCGTTCTTCACCGACGTGAACGAGCCCATGCAGGCGCGCGTCGCGCAGGCGCTGCGTGCGATGGCCCTGACGGTGGCCGACGAGCCCGAGGTGGCCGCGGCGTGCACCACCGCACTGCTCACCGGTACCGACCCGACCGTCCGCCAGGTGCGCGACCGCATCGGCGCCGAGATCCACCGCCGCATCCGCTCCGCGGTCGGCCCGGACGCCGACCCGCGCGCGGTCGCCGCCCTGGAGATGACCTTCTTCGGCGCGCTGGTCAACGCGGGCAGCGGCGCCTTCACCTACCACCAGATCGCCGATCGGCTCTCCTATGTCGTCGGCCTCATCCTCGGAGAAGACACGTGACCGTTTCAGACGTCGTACTGGACCCGTACGACTACGACTTCCACGAGGATCCGTACCCGTACTACCAGCGTCTGCGCGACGAGGCCCCGCTGTACCGCAACGAGGCACTCGGATTCTGGGCGCTGTCGCGCCACACCGACGTGCTGCAGGGCTTCCGCAACAGCACCACGCTGTCGAACAAGTTCGGCGTCTCCCTGGATCCGGCGTCCCGTGGGCCGCACGCCGCCAAGACGATGTCCTTCCTGGCGATGGACGACCCCGCGCACCTCCGGCTGCGCACCCTGGTGTCCAAGGGCTTCACGCCGCGTCGCATCCGTGAACTGGAACCGCGGGTCACCGAGATCGCGGTACAGCACCTCGACGCGATGATGGAGAAGGCCGACGGCGACGCGACCGTCGACTACGTGAACGAGTTCGCGGGCAAGCTGCCGATGGATGTCATCTCCGAGTTGATGGGGGTGCCGCAACCCGACCGCGACCAGGTCAGGGCGTGGGCCGACGGGGTGATGCACCGCGACGACGGCGTGACCGATGTGCCGCCCGAGGCGATCGAGGCGTCCCTCAACCTGATCGTCTACTACCAGGAGATGGTCGCCCAGCGCCGGAAGAATCCCACCGACGACCTGACGACAGCACTGCTCGAGGCGGAGATCGACGGTGACCGGCTCACCGACGACGAGATTCTCGGCTTCATGTTCCTGATGGTGATCGCCGGCAACGAGACGACCACCAAACTGCTTGCCAACGCGGCCTTCTGGGGGCACAAGAACCCCGACCAGCTCCAGCCGGTCTACCAGGAGGAGTCACGGATCCCGCTGTGGGTCGAGGAGACGCTGCGCTACGACACCTCCAGCCAGATCCTGGCCCGCACCGTGGCCGGTGATTTGACGCTGTACGACACCACCATCCCCGACGGCGACGTGCTGCTGCTGTTGCCCGGATCCGCGCACCGCGACGAGCGGGTCTTCGATAGGCCCGACGACTTCGTCATCGGCCGCGAGATCGGTTCGAAGCTGATGAGTTTCGGCTCCGGCGCGCACTTCTGCCTCGGTGCCCACCTGGCTCGCATGGAAGCGCGCGTCGCGCTGGCCGAGCTCTTCAAACGAATCCGCGGATACGAGGTCGACGAGGCCAACGCCGTCCGCGTCCACTCGAGCAATGTCCGCGGATTCGCCCACCTGCCCATGACCCTTCAGCCCCGCTGACACGTCCGCCCGAGAGGCTCCCGTTCCATGCCACGTTTCGCCCCACTTCCCGAACGCCGACCCGCCATCGTGGCCGGCGCCTCCTCAGGCATCGGTGAGGCCACCGCCATCGAGTTGGCCGCCCACGGCTTCCCGGTCGCGCTCGGCGCCCGCCGGGTGGAGAAGCTCGAGGACCTGGTCGGAAAGATCAACGCCGAGGGCGGCGAAGCCGTCGGCTTCCACCTCGACGTCACCGACCCCAACTCGGTGAAGTCGTTTGTGACGCAGTCGATCGACGCGCTCGGTGACATCGAGGTGCTGGTGGCCGGCGCCGGTGACACCTATTTCGGCAAGCTGGCCGAGATCGGCACCGACGAGTTCGAGTCGCAACTGCAGATCCACCTCGTCGGCGCGAACCGGCTGGCCGCCGCGGTGCTGCCCGGCATGCTCGAGCGTCAGCGCGGTGATCTCATCTTCGTGGGATCCGATGTGGCGCTTCGGCAGCGACCGCACATGGGCGCCTACGGCGCCGCGAAGGCCGCGCTGGTGGCCATGGTGAACAACTTCCAGATGGAGCTCGAGGGCACCGGCGTTCGCGCCTCGATCGTCCACCCCGGGCCCACCAAGACCTCGATGGGCTGGAGCCTGCCCGCCGACAAGATCGGGCCCGCGCTCGAGGACTGGGCCAAGTGGGGACAGGCCCGCCACGACTACTTCCTTCGCGCGTCGGATCTCGCGCGCGCCATCACCTTCGTCGCCGAGACACCGCGCGGCGGATACATCGCCAACATGGAACTCCAGCCCGAAGCACCGCTGGCCGACGCGCCCGCCGACCGTCAACAGCTGAAGCTGAACGAGGAGAACTTGAAGCCATGACCACTGCCATCGTTCCCCGCGTCTCGGGCGGGGAAGAGGAGCACGGCCACCTCGAAGAGTTCCGCACCGACCCGATCGGCCTGATGAAGCGGATCCGGGAGGAGTGCGGTGACGTCGGCTGGTTCCAGCTCGCCGACAAGCAGGTCGTCATGCTGTCCGGATCCGAGGCCAACGAGTTCTTCTTCCGCTCCAGCGACAGCGAGCTCAACCAGGCCGAGGCCTACCCGTTCATGACACCGATCTTCGGCGAGGGCGTGGTGTTCGACGCCGACCCCGAACGTCGCGCGGAGATGCTGCACAACACCGCACTTCGCGGTGAGCAGATGAAGGGCCACGCCGCCACCATCGAGAACGAAGTCAAGAAGATGGTCGCCGGATGGGGGGACGAAGGCGAGATCGAGCTGCTCGACTTCTTCTCCGAGCTCACCATCTACACCTCGACGGCCTGCCTGATCGGGTTGAAGTTCCGCGAGCAGCTCGACAGCCGGTTCGCCCACTACTACCACCAGCTCGAACGCGGCACCGACCCGCTGTGCTACGTCGACCCCTACCTCGACATCGACAGCTTCCGCATCCGCGACGAGTCGCGGGTGAAACTCGTTGCGCTGGTGCAGGAAATCATGGACGCACGCATCGCGAACCCGCCTGCGGACAAGGCCGACCGCGACCTGCTCGACGTGCTGGTGTCGATCAAGGACGACGACGGCAACCCGCGCTTCACCGCCAACGAGGTGACGGGGATGTTCATCTCGCTGATGTTCGCGGGCCACCACACCAGCTCGGGCACATCGGCGTGGACGCTGATCGAACTGATCCGCCACGCCGATACCTACGCCGAGGTGCGGGCAGAGCTCGACGACCTCTATGCCGACGGCCAGGAGGTGAGTTTCCACGCGCTGCGCCAGATCCCGAAGCTGGACAACGTGGTCAAGGAGACACTGCGCCTGCATCCGCCGCTGATCATCCTGATGCGGGTCGCGCAGGACGAGTTCGAGGTGAAGGGCTTCCCGATCCACAAGGGTGACTTCGTCGCGGCGTCACCGGCGATCTCCAACCGGATCGCCGAGGACTTCCCCGACCCCGACGCGTTCAACCCCGATCGCTACAACAAGCCCGAGCAGGCCGACGTCGCCAACCGATGGACCTGGATCCCCTTCGGCGCCGGCAAGCACCGCTGCGTCGGCGCGGCGTTCGCCCAGATGCAGATCAAGGCGATCTTCTCGGTGTTGTTGCGCGAGTACGAGTTCGAAATGGCCCAGCCCGCGGAGAGCTACCACAACGACCACTCGAAGATGGTCGTGCAGCTGGCCCAGCCGGCGAAGGTGCGCTACCGCAAGCGCGCTGCCGGTGGGCAGGAGCGCAGTGACCGGGGAATCGGAGAGGTCTGATCCGCATGGGTTGCTATCGAGTCGTGCTCGACGATGACCTGTGCCAGGGCCACGCGATGTGCGAACTGGAGGCTCCCGACGTGTTCACGGTGCCCAAACGCGGCGTCGTCCAGATCCTGGACCCCGAACCACCCGACGAGCTCCGCGATGCCGTGGAGCTGGCTGTCGACATGTGCCCTACCCGAGCAATATCCATCGAAGAGAAGGACTGACAATGGCGTCACGTGAACAGCTCGAAAACTGGGTCGAACGCTGGCTGCAGGCCAACAAGGACGCCGAGAAGGCCGGTGACTGGAAGCCGTTGGCCGACTTCTACACCGACGACGCGACCTACGGCTGGAACATCGGACCCAAAGAGGATGTGATGTGCGTCGGGAAGGACGAGATCCGCGACACCGCACTCGGTCTGGAGATGGAGGGCCTGGAGAACTGGTACTACGAATACCAGAAGGTGCTGATCGACGACAAGCAGAACGAGATCGTCGGCTTCTGGAAGCAGATCGTCAACAAGAGTGACGGCACCCAGGACGAGATCTACGGCATCGGCGGCAGCTGGTTCCGGCTTAATGACGATCTGCTGATCGAGTGGCAGCGCGACTTCTTCGACTTCGGTCACGTGCAGAAGATGTTCATGAAGCTCATCGAGTCCGGCGACCTCAGCCCGACGATGCAGAAGCGCATCGAGCGCAGCGTGGCGGGCGAGAAACTGCCCGGCTACTACCCCCTCGGCCACGCCCCCGTCCCGATCTGGTGACTCCCGGCCAAGCAGTTGCTTGGGGGTGGGTGTGACGCACCTAACTAATGCCTCTAGTCTGTGCTCACCGGCTCTATTGGAAGGCAGCTTTTGATGAAGACAAAAGGCGCTCTCATCTGGGAGTTCAACCAGCCGTGGTCGATCGAGGAGATCGAGATCGGAGACCCCGTCAAGGACGAGGTCAAGATCCAGATGGAAGCGTCGGGCATGTGCCACTCCGACCACCATCTGGTCACCGGAGACATCCCGATGGCCGGCTTCCCGGTGCTCGGCGGCCACGAAGGCGCAGGCATCGTCACCGAGGTCGGTCCCGGAGTCGAGGACATCGCGCCCGGCGATCACGTGGTGCTCTCGTTCATCCCGTCGTGTGGCCGGTGTCCGTCGTGTCAGGCCGGACTGCGCAACCTCTGCGACCTCGGCGCGGGACTGCTCGGCGGCCTCGCGGTGTCCGACAACACCCATCGCATCCACGCCAAGGGTCAGCCCGTCATCCCGATGACACTGCTGGGCACGTTCAGCCCGTACATGGTGGTGCACAAGAGCTCCGTGGTGAAGATCGATCCGTCCATCCCGTTCGAGGTGGCCTGCCTGGTCGGCTGCGGTGTCACCACCGGCTACGGCTCGGCGACCCGCACCGCGGACATCCGCCCGGGTGACGACGTCGCCGTGATCGGTGTCGGCGGCGTGGGCATGTCGGCGCTGCAGGGTGCCGTCAACGCAGGCGCGCGCAACATCTTCGTCATCGAGCCCGTGGAGTGGAAGCGCGACGCCGCGCTGAAGTTCGGTGCCACGCATACCTATCCGGACCTCGAGTCGGCCTTCGCCGGCATCGCCGAGGTCACCTGGGGCCTGATGGCCAAGAAGGTGATCGTCACCGTCGGCGAGTTGAAGGGTGCCGACGTCGACAGCTACGTCAACCTCACCTCCAAGGGTGGCACCTGCGTGCTGACCGCGATCGGCAGCCTGCTCGACACCAACGTGACGCTGAACCTGGCGATGCTTACACTGATGCAGAAGAACCTGCAGGGCACCATCTTCGGTGGCGGCAACCCGCACTACGACATTCCGCAGCTGCTGTCGATGTACAAGGCGGGCAAGCTCAACCTCGACGACATGATCACCCGGCAGTACAAGCTCGAACAGATCAACGACGGGTACAAGGACATGCTCGAGGGCCGCAACATCCGCGGCATCATCCGCTACACCGACGCGGACCGCTGACATGAGCACCGACACCGCCCAGCAGACGCCGGTGGTGACCGCGTCGGAGTCGTCATGGCGCTGCGTGCAGGCCGGCGACAAGGACGGCTGGCTGGCCCTGATGGCCGACGACGTGGTGCTCGAGGATCCGATCGGTCAGGCGGTCACCAACCCGGACGGCAACGGGGTGCGGGGCAAGCAGGCGGTGTCGGAGTTCTTCGACGCCAACATCGGCCCCAACCAGCTGACCGTCACCCGGGAGGCGACGTTCGCGTCCAGTTCCCCGACGGAGATCGCCTACATCCTGGTGCTGCGCACCCGCTTCCCCAACGGCTTCGTCGCCACGGTGCGGGGCGTCTTCACCTACCGGGTGAACGACGACGGCCTGATCACGAATTTGCGCGGCTACTGGAACATGGAGGACTCGATGGAGTTCAGCCAGGAGGGCGAGGGCGATTAGCGCCGGCCCGCTCGACGGGCGTGGCGCAGTCGTCGTCGGCGGCTCGCGGGGTGTCGGCCTCGCGGTGGCCTCGCTGCTCGCCGCGCACGGCGCGGGGGTGGTGCTCAATGGCCGGGACCGTGATGCGGTCGCGGCTGCGGCGCAAGGGATTCCGGGTGCACACGGTGTCGCCGGCTCACCCGCGGACCCCGCCGTGGCCGACGCACTCGTCGACGCGTGTGTGCAGGAGTTCGGGCGTATCGACATCCTGGTGAACTGTGCGGGCACGGCCGAGCCGCCCGGGTCGTCCATCCTCACGGTCAGCAGCGGCGAGTTCCGCGACCTGCTCGACGCGCATCTCGGCACGGTGTTCGAGACGTGCCGGGCGGCCGCGCCGAGGATGGTCGCCCAGGGCGGGGGCGCGATCGTCAACACCAGTTCGTTCGCGTTCCTCGGCGACTACGGCGGCACCGGCTACCCGGCCGGCAAGGGCGCGGTCAACGGGCTCACCCTGGCGATCGCGGCGGAACTCGAGGGGAAGGGCGTTCGGGCGAATGTCGTCTGCCCGGGCGCGAAGACCAGGCTGTCGACGGGTCCGGAGTACGAGGCGCACATCGCCGACCTGAACCGGCGCGGCCTGCTCGACGACGTCAGCATGCAGGGCGCCCTCGACGCCGCGCCGCCGGAATACGTCGCCCCGACCTACGCCTACCTGGTCAGCGACCGGGCCCGCGACATCACCGGCCGCATCTTCATCGCCGCAGGCGGCTTCGTCGGCGAATTCGCCCGGCCCTCCCCCGGTTTCATCGGCTACCGCGATCACCACGACTCGCCGCCGTGGACGCTCGACGAATTGGACGCGCTGGTCGGCTCACGCTGACCGCCGACACTACGGTTGTTGGCGGATCTACCCGCGTTTCGCGTCAACAACCGTAGCCTCGGCGGCGTGAGCGATCTGGCATGCTCGTTGCCATGGCGACCGTCTTCACCAAGATCATCAACGGAGAACTGCCTGGCCGATTCGTCTACGAGGACGACGACACCGTCGCCTTCCTCACGATTCAGCCGATGACGCCGGGCCACACCCTGGTGGTGCCACGCGCCGAGATCGACCAGTGGCAGGGCATCGAACCCGCGGTCTTCGGTCGCGTGATGGAGGTCGCGCAGCTGATCGGCAAGGCCGTCATCAAGGCGTTCCCCGCCGAGCGGGCCGGGCTGATCATCGCCGGCCTCGAAGTGCCACACCTGCACGTGCACGTCTTCCCCGCGCGGGATCTCGCGGACTTCGGCTTCGCGAACGTCGACAACAACCCCTCACCGGAGTCGCTCGACGACGCCCAGCGCAGGATCAAGGCAGCGCTCGCCGAACTCACCTGAGGCGTCAGACCCGCGAGGAGTCGTCCGCCGAACTCGCCGCCACCGGCGTCTCCGCGATCCGCGGGAGCTGCACCCGGAACCGGCAGCCTTCACCGGGCGCGGTGGTGACGGTGACCGTCCCGCCGTGCGCGAACACCAGCGAGTCGACGATCGAGAGCCCCAGGCCCGTGCCGCCGCTGGCCCGGGCCCGCGACGAATCGGTCCGGTAGAACCGTTCGAACACCCGTTGCGCATCCTCCGGGCTCATGCCGGGGCCTTCGTCGCAGACCTCGAGCACCGCATCGTCGCCGTCGGTGCCGATCCGCAGCGCGATGCCTGCGGTCTCCGGGGTGTGCTGCAGCGCGTTCGCGACGAGGTTGCCGAGCACCTGACGCAGCCGGGCCTCGTCGCCGAGGACTTCGGGCGTGCCCGGACCGTCGAACACGTCCAGGGTGATCGAGCGTTTCGGCGCGATCGACCGCGCGTCGTGCACCGCGTCGGTGGCCATCGCCAGCAGGTCCACCCGGCGCCGCTCGAGCGGACGTTGCGCGTCGAGGCGCGCGAGCAGCAGCAGATCCTCGACGAGCAGACCCATCCGCCGCGACTCGCTCTCGATGCGACTCATCAGCATCTCCACGTCGCGCGCCGCGCCCTGCCGGTACAGCTCGGCGAACCCGCGGATCGTGGTCAACGGGGTGCGCAGTTCGTGGCTGGCATCGGTGATGAAGCGGCGCATCCGCTCCTCCGAGGTGCGCGCGGCCTCGGCCGACGACTCCGACGACGCCACGGCGCGCTGGATCTGGGCGAGCATGCCGTTGAGCGCCAGCGAGAGTCGGCCCACCTCGGTGCGCGGGTCGCGCTGTGGGACACGGCGATCGAGCTGGCCCGCGGCGATGGCGGCCGCCGTCTCCTCCACCTCGGTCAGTGGCCGCAGGCTGCGGTGCACCACCGCATAACCCAGCACACCGAGCACCAGGAGCACCGCCGCGCCAATCCCGGCCTGCGACCAGACCAGCGCGCGGACGGTCGACTGCACTTCGGACAGGTCGACGGCCACCGTGGTGACCGTCCCCTCGGGCCCGCGCACGGTCATCGCGCGCCAGGTCACGTTCGAGTGGTCGACCGAGTGGACGGTCACGGGTTCGGGTCCGACGTCGTTGTCGTCGGGCAGCACCGGTTCGGCGTCGCGGTCGTTGACCGCCATCCACATCCGGCCGTCGGGGTCGATGCCGCGGACGTAGAAGTTCGACGGCGGCCGGGCTGGGTTCGGCCCCTCCATCGGCATCGACGACGACCGGGCGGGCGCCTGCGCCCAGCCGCGTGACGCTTCCAGCAGCGTCTGGTCGACCCGGTTCTCCAGGCTGTGCCGCATGATCGTGGTGACGGCGATGCCCGAGGCCAGCAGGCCGCAGGCCACCAACACCAGGGTGGCGGCCACCAGCCCCACCCGCAGCGGCACGCCCTGGCGCACTATCGCGGTTCGCGCAGGACGTACCCCACGCCGCGCAGCGTGTGCAGCAACCGCTTGTCGCCGGTGTCGATCTTGCGTCGCAGGTAGGACACGTAGGACTCGACGACATTGACGTCGCCGCCGAAGTCGTAGCGCCAGACGTGGTCGAGGATCTTCGGCTTCGACAGCACGGTGCCCGCGTTGATGATGAAGTACCGCAGCAGGGTGAACTCGGTCGGCGACAGCGACACCGGTTCGCCGGCCTTCCACACCTCGTGGGTGTCCTCGTCAAGTTCGATGTCGGCGAAGGTCAGCCGTGCGCTGCGCGGCTCCTCGACGCCGTGGCCGATGCGCCGCAGGATCACCCGCAGGCGGGCCACCACCTCTTCGAGGCTGAACGGCTTGGTGACGTAGTCGTCGCCGCCGAGCGTCAACCCCGCGATCTTGTCTTGCAGCGAGTCGCGCGCGGTCAGGAACAGCGCGGGCGCGTCGATGCCGTCGGCCCGCAGCCTGCGCAGCAGGCCGAAGCCGTCCATGCCCGGCATCATCACGTCGAGGATCACCGCGTCGGGATGGACCTCGCGGGCCTTGTCCAGCGCCGCCGCGCCGTTGGACGCGGTGTGCACCTCGAAGCCCTGGAACTTCAGACTCACCGAGAGCAGTTCCACGATGTTGGCCTCGTCGTCGACGACGAGGACCCGCGCTTCCGGAACGGACTCGGTCATTGCAGGCATCGCCATGGTTGTCACAGTCCTCCCTCCGCCTATCGTCATCCTGCGGGTCAGCTGTGGACTTCCTGTGAATCGACGCTTGCGCTGTTCATACACTGGGCAGATGAACCTGGGCAAGAACCTGGTCGACCTCGCGACCGCGCCGGCACGGGCGGGACTCGCCGTCGCCGAGGCATCGTTGGGGGCCGCCGCAGGCGCGGTGGGGCTGGCGCAGCGCACCCTGGGCGAAGCCGGCGCGCAGACCAGGTCCGCGCCCAACTCGATGGCGCACCTGCTGGGCATCGACGAGGCCGTGCAACGTGCCAACCGGCTGGCAAAGCTGATGGACGACGACCAGCCGCTCGGGCGGGCGCTGACACCGGGCGGGCCGATCGACCGCCTGCTGCAACCCGGCGGCGTCGTGGACAAGCTGACGATGCCCGGCGGGGTGCTGGACCGGCTGACCAAGGAGGACGGCGGCCTGATGCGGGCCATCGAGCCCGGCGGGCTGGTCGATCAGCTGCTCGACGAGAACGGCATCGTCGATCGGCTGCTGGCGGAGGATGGCCTGGCCGACCGGCTGCTGGCCGAGGGCGGCCTGGTCGAGAGGCTGACCGCCCGCAACGGCCCGCTCGAGCAGTTGGCGGCCGTCGCGGACACCCTGAACCGGTTGGCGCCAGGGCTGGAGGCGCTGGAACCCACGATCGAGGCGCTGCGCGACGCGGTGATCACGCTCAGTCAGGTGGTCAACCCGCTGAGCAACATCGCCGACCGCATCCCGTTCCCGGGCAGGCGGCCGCGGAACCGGCCCTCGTCCACACCCACGGTGGTGCGCTCGCAGCGCATCGTCGAGGCCGACGAGTAGGCCTCAGCCCTCGGCTTCGAGATCCTTCACCGCGGCGCTGATCGCGTCGGCGTCCGGCGGCTGACCGTCCCATTTCTGCAGCAGCAACACGGTCGCGCCGCGCAGCATGCGGACGTAGTCGTCGACGTCGTCGGAGCTCTTGTACGACTTGATGCGACCGGCCACTTCAGGCGCGAGGGGCTCGAGCGAGGTGGCGATGGACGTCGCGAGGCTGCCCTCGGTCCCCGCACTCTGGTCGAGCAGGGTCAGCAGCCGCTCGACCTTGTCCCGCGGCAGCGCGGGATACACGTGCGGGAAGTCGGCCAGTAGATCGTCCTTGACAGTCACGGGCAGCGGGTTCCCCGCGGGCGCAACCCGGTAAACTCTGCCCGTCGCCTCCTTAGCTCAGTGGTAGAGCGTTCGCCTTGTAAGCGGAATGTCATCGGTTCAATCCCGATAGGAGGCTCCACGATCCGGATGTTGTCGGAGCTAGGTCGTAACGTCCGATGTGTGAGACAGTGTCGCGGCTGTGGTTCACCGCTCTCGAAGCGCAGTCAGAAGATCTACTGCAGCAACGCGTGCCAAGCGACGGTTCGGCGCGACACCGGTACGCGACGCTGGCTCGAATCCGGCGAGGCGTGGCCAGGGAGCAGCCGCGGCCACTACATCCGGACCTACATCGCCGCCGCCCAGTCGGGTTGCTGTGCGATCTGTGGCGGCGCCGCTGTGTGGCTCGATCTGCCCCTGGCCTTCGTGTTGGACCACATCGACGGCGACCCGACCAACAACCGGCGGGAGAACCTCCGGCTGATCTGCCCGAACTGCGACTCGCAGCTACCCACCTTCAAGAACCGCAACCGCGGCAAGGGGCGCCACTACCGCAGACAGCGGTACGCCGACGGCCAGTCCTACTGAGGCGTGTCCCCGTCGATCGGCTGCAGCATCGGCAGCAACGCGAGACGGACGAAGGCCCGCACCGAGCTCGCGTCGTCGAGATCGATCACGCCGACGGGTGTGAGCACCAGTGACATCGCCAGCCGCGCGATGACCTCCGCCTTGGCTTCCACGTCGCCGCCCCGGGCGCGGCCGGCGCGAACCTCGGCGTCGAGACGGTGGGCGATCAGGAGCCGGTAGAGCGCGAGCGCGGGCCCTCCGTCGACGGTGACCAACGGCAGAACGTAATCCGGTTCGCTGTGCAGCAGCCGCCCGAACAGTGGATGTCCGCTGGTGAACTCCATGACGAACGAGAACCCGTGCACCAACCGGTCCTCCAGCGTTCCGCCGCCGTCCCAGGCACGGTCCAATTCCTCCATGCCACGGCGGATCTCGCGAGCAACCACGAACTCGACCAGTCGCTCCTTGTTGGTGAACCGGCGGAACACCGTGACCCGCGAGACACCGGCGCGCTTCGCCACGTCGTCGATCGTGGACCGACGGATGCCGTATTGCGCGAACTGATCGAGCGCGGCGGCGGCGATGCGGTCGACCGTCGCGTCCGCGCCCGGCTCCGGCACTACTTGCAGAATGTCCGCCATTGACAGCATGGCTACTATGATACGCAATTCATAACTTAGTATCAATGGAGGGATGCGACCCCATGAGTCGGACCACGCTCGATGTACCCCGATTACGCCGGCCCGCGGTGCTCAATGCCGCGGAATACTGGCTGGCCCCCGCGCGATTCGCCGATCGCTGCGAAACCCTCGGCGACCGGTTCCAGGTTCCGATGCCGGGCACCGGACCCTGGCTCTGCCTCACCCATCCCGACGATGTCAAGCGTGTGTTCACCGCCGACACCGACGTCCTGCGCTTCGGCGAGGCCCTGGCGAAGTCGTCGCCCCATCCCCTGGTGCTCGGGCCGAGCGGATTGACGAACGTCGACGGCGCGGAGCACCGACGCCTGCGCCGGGTGCAGAACCCGCCGTTTCACGGGCAGTCTCTGACGATTCACGAGGCGACGGTGCGCGCCAAGACCGAGCAGGCACTGGCCCGCTGGCCCTACGGCGCTGCGACCCCGGCGCTACCGGCCATGCAGTCGATCACCCTCGAGGTGATCATGGCGGCAGTCTTCGGAATCACCGACCCCGCACGCCTGCAGCGCCTGCGCACAGCGATCGAAGCGCTGCTGCGGGAGGGCAATTCGCGGCGATTCCTCGTGCAGACCATGATCGCCTCGTCCCGCCCGAATGGTTGGGACGGCCCGTTCCCCCGGATGCGCCGGGCGATCGCCGCGGTCGACGTGGTCGTGCGGGAGGAGATCGACGCCCGTCGCGGATCCGGTGACCTCGACCGTGACGACGTCCTGGGCGTGCTGCTGCGGACCCCCGACGAGCACGGGTCGCTCCTGACCGACGCCGAACTCTGCGACACGATGCGCACACTGCTGCTCGGCGGTCACGACACCACGGCGACGACGCTCGCCTGGGCCCTCGAACGGATGGCCCGGCATCCGGAGGTGCTCGCACGCGCCGACGCGGCCGCGCGTGATGAGGACGACGAGTACCTCGATGCGGTGGTGAAGGAGACGATGCGGCTGCGCCCGGTGTTCCCGATCACCGGACGCCTTGCCGCCGAGGACTTCGAACTGCCCGGCCTGACGGTTCCGAAGGGCACAATGGTGATTCCGTACATCACGCTCGTCAACCGCCGGCCCGACCTGTACGACGACCCGCATGCCTTCCGCCCCGAGCGGTTCCTCGACGCGGCGGTACCCACCTACTCGTGGATCTCGTTCGGTGGCGGACGCAGGCGGTGCCTCGGAGCAGCATTCGCCGCCATGGAGTCGCGCATCGTGCTGGCCACGGTGCTGCGCACCGCACGCATCGAACCCACCGCCGAACGGTCAGAACGCATCGGCAGGAGCACCGTCACGATCGTCCCCGCCCGCGGCGCCCGGATCGTCCTGGACCGCAGACGGGCGTCGGCCGGCGGTACGAGTACCGCACGCAGGCGAAACGCCCCATTCCACACGGGCTGTCCGGCGTCGGACCGATAGCCGTCGGCTCACCCCATGGTCGCGAGGTTGTGCCAGAGGTTCCGCAGACTGTCGGTTCCGCCGAACAACGTCGTGAAATGCGTGGAGTCGATCAGGACGATGTCGCCCGCGCGCCCACCGTCCGGCGGCATCCAGATCAACGCGTTGAACTCGGTGTGCCCGGCGGCGGTGAACGGGTGCGGCCGGTTCGGGTCGACGCGCTGACGTCCCAGCACCCGGAGCAGGTCGCTTTCCGGCGCCGTCAGCTCGTAGTGCGGGAGGTGCGGGTGGAAGTTGAACGTCGTGACGTTGTCGAGCAGCCGAGGCGTGTCCAGGTCGCGGAGACCGGTGAGCGGCGCGATGTCCTTCGTTCCTTCGACGACCGCGGGCCGTAACCCCCAGACGTTGTGCACCGGCACGTCGAGCGCGGCCATCAGCGAGCGGGTGTACTGGCTGAAGCGTTGCTGGCGCGGGACGAGCCGGTCGCCGTGATGTTGGTACTCGACCTGCCGCTGGTCGTAGTCGTCGGTGAATCCCACGTCGTGGTGCGGCGCCAGCAGCAGGCAGGTGCCCTCGCGCTGTAACCATTCGGTGATCGCGGCGATCTCCTCCGGTGCGGCCTCCTGCTGGCCGAGCAGGTGGTCGAGCCCGAACACCATCAGCGTGTCCGTGTCGGCCAGGATCCGCTCGTCGATCGGCTGCCGATAACCGGCCTGGTCGATGCGCTGGAACACCGCGACCGGGTGACCCGTTGCTTCTTCCGCGATCTTCTGGAACGCCAGCGACGAGCGGTGGAAGAGCTCCAGGGTGCCCGCGATTCCCTGCAGGAAGTTCGCGGCGTCGTACTCCGGCGTCTCGTAGGCCGGCCACAACACGTTGCGCACCTCGGTGATGGTGGAGAAGCGATTCTCGATCAGGGCGGGGTCGCGTTGCGCCTCCCACGGATAGCTCCACGTCCAGTAGATGCTGATGCGACGTCCGCCGGAATGCGGCCGGGCCACGTGGTTCTGGTTGTAGGTGCGGGCGGACGGTGACGAGGTCATGCGGGTTCCGCTCCGCCCGAGGTCGCGAGGTGACGCATCGCGTTGATGCCCGGCAGGAAGAAGTAGGCGCCGCCGGTGAGTGTGGTGAACGCGGGCAGACCCTTGTGCACCTTACGGATCGGCCGCCTGGGCACCGTGAAATCCAGTGTGCCGTCCTGTGTTCCGCAGATCGGGTCGTGTTCGTTGCCGAGTTCGTGGAACGCGCGGTCGTTGATCCATACGTTCTGCGCGAACTCGAACTGCCGGACCAGATCGGCACAGATGATGAACGCGGCGATACCGCGGTCCACCCCGTCGTCGGGAGCACCGTCGGGGAGTGCCGGACCGTAGGTGGCGCCGCGGCGGATCATCCTGCGGCGGTTCATGTTGTGCGCGGTGTCACGCGGATTGAGGCGGCGGGCATGTGATCCGAGCGGACAGGCGTACCCGTGCGGATCCATCGTCTTGTAGTCGTAGTCGTTGTTGCGCATCGGGTCGGCGCCCAGTTCCGGGTCGTCACGGTCTGGGGCCAGCACCAACGGTGCTCCGCTGCGCCAGCGGCCCATGAACTTGGCGGCCAGCAATTCCTGCTCCTCCGCCGTCTCGGCGTTGTCGCTCAGATAGGAGCGGAACAGGCCGACATGTTCCTGCAGTCTGCGGTATGCCGCATACGTTCCGTTGCGGGACAACACGTCCGGCTGCGGGAGATTGGCGGTCGGTCCCCATTCATCGGGATACCCGAGCAGGAATTCACCGGCCTTGAGCGCAGCGCCCGAGCCGGGCGTCGGCTCCTCCCCGGAGCCCTCGATCACCGGCTGCGACAACCGGTCCCGAAACCCGAAGTGGTCGTGCGCGTAGTTGAACGGCGGTGTGGCATTCAGGTCGAGACGGGACAGCACGCGCACCCCGTCGCATCGGGCCACCAACTCGTCGTGTGCGCCGGTGGCCCGCGCGTGCTCGGCGTCGTCGCGCGCGAACAGGATGGCGATGGCGTGCAGGTCGTCACCGGCCAGGCCGCCCTCCCACTTGTCCGGATGGTTCTCGCCGGTGTCCCCGAGGATGTCGGCTCGCGCGGCCATACCCTGCCGGAACGCCTCCGGAAAGCTGTCGAGCGACTCCTGCGAAACCCCGAGTGCGCGTAGTCCATTCCAGGTAAAGCCGAGCGTGACCCACCGCTTCGTCTCGTCCATCGTCTCCCGCACCGACGCCGCGGACTCGACGACGTCGGTCAGCTCGGTGAGCCATGCGCGCGCGCCCGCCGGGTTGTCGAATGTCAGGAACTCGTAGCGCCCGGTCATCGACGGGGTTCGGGTCAGCAGTATGTGCTGGATGTCGTCGAGCTCAAGCATGGGTGCTCACCTCGACGGCTCTCACTGCATCTGGTCGAGCATGGTCGAGAAGGCCGCTTTCAGTCGAAGTGCCTTCTTGATCTCGTCGGCCGTCACGTACGGATATTCGCCGTACTCCAAAAAGCTGGGGTAATGGTGCTCACGCACGAACTGCATGAAGGCGGCGGGGTTCTCCTTCCAATCCTCTGGGAAGCCTTCGAGATTCGTGAACACCGTGGTGATGCCCGTCGCGCTGAACAGCGCGACGGCGTCCTCGGTGTACTTGTCGAAGTCGGTGTCGAAGATGCCCTGATACTGGAAGTGCAGACCCGACCCGATGTCGAACAGCACCCACCGCAGATAGTGCAGCCGCAGCGGCGCCAGCACCTCCGGGCTGCCCGCGATGGCCTCTTCGATCTGCTTGCCGTATGCCCGTACCGCTTCCTCTCGCCCCTCCTTCACCTTCGCGATGATGGAGAAGCCGTAGCAGGCCGGCGTGCGGGGGAAGACCGGTCCGTAGCGGCCGCGCTCCAATTCGAAATAGCCCTCTTCGGGAATGGCCATCGCCGCCGGAGTGGTCCAGTCACGGTCAGTCGTCGGCATGGCAGCCCCCTTCGTCGCTGTTTCTTGAAACCTACTCGCGCGCCGTTTCTGGCCGCACCATTTCCGCCAAACGCCGCAACGATGCATCCACTTCACGAAATCCACATCGCGCACGCGGCTTCCTGGAGCCGGGTTGACATGTCACGATGGAAGTGGCGCTCGCACTCTATTGCTAGTACTACGAAGATGTTTGCTCACGCGTCAATAACAGGTTGATTCCTCGGTGACCGCTACTGCGCCTGCGCCCATTTGCAGCCAGTGAATTGCCGAATTTCGGGCTCGACAATGGCTCGGCGTTCTATGCTCCGCCTGTGCGGGCGCCTGCGCCCGCCTAACTGAAGAAGGGGAGCTGTCATGCGATCACAGCGGCGCTACCTGACGTGGGGGGTGGCCGTTGCGGCCGTACCCATGGCCGTCATCGTGTCGGCGCCGCCGGCGGAGGCGGACTGCACCTACTCGGGTGGGACGACGATCTGTGCCCAGGGAGACGTCCGCGGCGCCAACGGCGTGCCCAGAGCAGCCACCCCGGTGGTGCCCTACCCGTGCGAGAACGACTGGTACTGCAACACCGACTGGGATCTCGATGTCGCATGGGATCCCGGCATCGACCGTCCGGACGGCCCGAACCGTCCGAATCGCCCGAACCGCCCTGGCGGTGGGGGCGGCGGCGGAAGAGGACGTTGAGCAAATTCATGACCGGCCGACCCATCGATCGAGGAGAAACGATGTTGCCTGCAGCACGCCGAGGACGCCGAACAGCAATGAAAGTGGCCGGTTTCGGCGCCCTGGCATGCGCCATGGCGATCGCCACCGGATCCGCAGGCGCACAACCGCCGCCGCCCGCTCCGATCCCACCGCCGTGCACCGCCGCGGAACTGGCCCGGGTCATGTCCGGGGTCACGTTCGAGACGTCGAACTACCTCACCCTCAACCCGCCCGTCAACGACTTCTTCACCAGCCTCAAAGGCCAGCCGAAGAACGAGATCGGCGATAAAGTCCAGGTCTATCTCGACGCCAATCCGAACGTGCGGCAGGAACTTCAACGCATCCGGCAACCATCGGTCGACTTCCGCCAGCGCTGCGGGGTACCTGCCACGCCATAGCGGCCGGTGGTCAGAAGCGGGCTCGTTGCGCCATTGGCAAGATGGTTTGTGCGGGAATCAATCGAAAGATGATGTCGAATACCGACGAGCGGTCGCTACCGGGAACAACCGTGCTTTCTTGCGCATCCGATTCTGTAAGAGCAACATTTGAGCCCATCAGCAGTACGCATTCGGCGCATCAAAATTTGCGATTTGTTTCTTTGAATTCGACTCGGCGTCTTATGCTCCGGCTACGCGAGCGCTTCGCCCGCATTGCCGACAAGGGGGGAGCTGTCATGCGATCACAGCGGCGCTACCTGGCTTGGGGGCTGGTCGCCGCGGCCGTCCCCATGTCCGTCATCGTCACGGCGCCACCGGCAGTGGCGCAATGTACCTCCACATGGGGGACGTCGGTCTGCGCCCAGGGCGGCGACAGTGGGCCGAGGGTGCTCACTCCGGTGGTCCCGTACCCGTGTGACTACGACTGGTACTGCGACACCGACTCCGATGTCGACATCGCCTGGAACCCGGACCCTCCGGACCGTCCGGATCGCCCCATTGATCCTGGCCGCCCGGGCCGCCCGAACCGCCCCGGCGGTGGTGGATGACGATGAGCCCCGACGTGACCGGCCAACCCACAGATCAAGGAGACACGATGTTGCCTGCAACCCGCCCAGGACGCCGCACAGCGATGGGACTCGCCGGTTTCGGCGCGCTGGCTTGCGCCATGGCGATCGCCACCGGATCCGCCGGCGCACAACCGCCGCCGCCCGCTCCGATCCCACCGCCGTGCACCGCCGCGGAACTGGCCCGGGTCATGTCGGGGGTCACGTTCGAGACGTCGAACTACCTCAGCCTCAACCCGCCCGTCAACGACTTCTTCACCAGCCTCAAAGGCCAGCCGAAGAACGAGATCGGCGAGAAGGTCCAGGTCTATCTCGACGCCAATCCGAACGTGCGGCAGGAACTTCAGCGCATCCGGCAACCATCGGTCGACTTCCGCCAGCGCTGCGGGGCGCCAGTCACCCCCTGACCGTCGAGGGTCAGCGTCGCGCAAAAGCGCAGGCTGCGGACACGGCAGCCGCTAGTATCTGGGTGACCTGAACGAGGTTGCCATGACTGATCCGACTGCCGACTACCCGGGCGAGCTGACCCGCACTCGAGCCACGCCGTTCACCGGCGAAGCGACACAAGCCGGAACGGCGACCTTCGGATCGACGTCCGCCCTCGGCCCGTGCACCCACTTCACCGAGATCGAGGTCGGCCAGCGGCTGGACGACTTCGATCTGCTCATCGAACTCGGCAGCGGCGCCTTCGCGCGCGTCTTCCTGGCCCGGCAGATGTCTCTGCAACGACTGGTGGCGGTCAAGATCTCCGAGAACCTCGGCCACGAACCACAGACCCTCGCCCAGCTCGATCACGACTACATCGTCCGGGTCTTCGACCAGAGAATTCTCCGCGACCGGGACTGGCGGCTGCTGTACATGCAGTACCTGCCCGGCGGGACGCTGCTCGATCTCGTCGAAGCGGTGCACCGCACGGACCGGCCCCCTGACTCCGGTCAAGCGCTGATCGACGCGGTGGACAGCGCACTGGAGTCGCGCGGCGAGATCCGGCCCGCCGAATCGGTCACCCGCGCCGAGCTCGCGGACCTCACCTGGCCCGAGACCGTCGCGTGGCTGGGTAAACGCCTGGCCGAAGCGGTGCACTATGCGACGTCGCGAGGCGTCCTGCACCGCGACATCAAGCTGGCGAACGTGCTGCTCGCTCCCGACTGCACCCCGAAACTCGCGGATTTCAACATCAGCTTCGCCCGCAATGTCTCCGGCGCAAGCCCGTTCGACTATTTCGGCGGCTCACTGTCCTACATGTCACCCGAGCAGCTCATGGCCTGCCGGCCCGGTCACACGCACGGTGCGGCGGACCTCGACACCCGCAGCGACACGTACTCGCTCGCCGTCGTGCTGTGGGAACTGCTGACCGGCCGGAAACCGTTCGACGACTCTGCGGCGCAAGCCGCTCGGGCGGACTCGGGCGGCTCAGTCAGCGACACCACCGCGCTCGAGCTGATGCTGACCGCCCGGGCGCACGGGGTTTCGTCCGCGGCGATCGCCGCGCTGCCCGCGGATTGCCCTGCCGCGCTGTGTCGAGTTCTGCTGAAGGCACTCAGCAGCGATCGCGATGAGCGCTGGGCCTCGGGTGCCGAATTCGCCGAGCAACTGCAGCTGTGCCTCGATCCGCATGCCCGCGATCTGGTCGATCCGCCCGCGCGGAGTTGGCGGCTGCGGTTGCGGCCGTTCTTCCTGCCGATCGCCACGCTGGCCATCCTGATCCCCAACGTGCTGGCCAGCGCGTACAACATCGGACACAACCAGCTGCTCATCGTCAGCCAGCTCTCCGAGCATGCCCAGGCGCGATTCATGCTGGTCACCACACTGGTCAACCTGGTGTTCTTCCCGCTCGGCGGCGCGGTGCTGATCTATTGGTTCCGTTACGTCATCCTGGTTCCGCGGCGCCTGCGAAGCGGTCCGGCACCGCCCGCCGAAGACGTGGCCCGGGCCCGCCATGACTGCCTCGTCGCAGGTGACCGGGTGGTGTTCGTGGTGTTCGGTTTGTGGTTGCTGTCCGCGCTCACCTTTCCGTTCACCATGCAGTTCGCCGCGGGCGGAATTCCCGGCAGGTCGGCGATCCACTTCTTCGGGTCGATCACGGTGTGCGGCGCCATCGCGATCGCGTATCCGTTCTTCCTGGTCACCTTCTACGTGGTGCGCAGCGTCTATCCCGAACTGGTGGCACACGGACAGACCGACCAGCGGGAGGCCGAACAGCTACGCGCGCTGAGTCGTCGACTTCCCCGCTACCTGGCAGTCGCCGCGTCGGTGCCCCTGCTCGGGGTCGTGGCCGTGAGCTTTCTGACCGCCACCGAGATCGCCGCGGTCATCCTGCCGATCAGGGTGCTGTGCATCGGGGGCATCGCCGGCTTCGTCCTCGTCTACTGGCTGTCGCGGCAGATCGAAGCCGACATCCAAGCGCTCGAGCGGGTGATCTCTCACCGCGCGCCCCACTGACTCCCCGTGAATCAGTTCTCGTCGGCGATCTGGTGGCGGCTCTCATGCCCGCCGGGAGCGTCCGGATCCTCACCCTGATGATCGAACAGCTCCTGCTGTTCACGCTGCTCGTCGGTGACCTCGGTGGCGTCCTTCGGCCGGGCCGACGGGTCGTCGGGCTGGGTCATCCTCAGAGCCGGCCGACGGCGAATGTCGCGGCCTGCGCAGTCATTCCGTTCACGCCGTAGAGCGCGTGGGCGAACGACGGCTGGCCACCGGGCGTGCCGTCGCAGATGGTGTCGCCCTGGGCGCACAACTGGGTGGTCTTCGGTGCGTACAGGGGACCGATCGCGATGGGCGGTGCGCCATAGGTGCGCAGGAACGGCTCCGACGGCGTGCCGAACAGCGTCACCGCCGCGACGTGCTCGGCGATCTCCGGCGCCAGCGGCTGCGGGATGTAGGACGCGTACGCCGGCGGGACGTCAGCGGGAATCGAGGCCGACGTGGTGTAGCCGGCGACCGCCGCGCCCTGAGAGAAGCCGCCGAGCACGATGCGGGTGTCCGGGCAGTTGGCTGCGGTCGCCTGGATGTGGCTGCCCGCGTCCCTGATGCCGTCGACGACCGTGCGCGCGAATTCCACTCCGCCGGAGAAGTTGTTGCTGGCGGGGTAGTTGACGGCGTAGACGTTGACAGTCCTCGGCGCCGCCTGGTTGCGCAGCGCATCGACGAACGACTGGCCGACACCTCCCACGCCCGGTGCCTCACCGGTGCCCCGGGCGAACACCACCTCCACGTCGGCACACGGCTGCGCCGTTGCCGCCGGGGCCGGCGCCCCCACCAGCATCGCGGCCACGAAGGCCACCGCGGCCACCATTGCCGCGGCACGGCCCGCCATGTCTCTGCGCTTCATCGCACACTCCTCTTTCCACCGATCAGGAAGTCACGTCATACCCCGAACTTTGCTGACGCAATCCGTGAACCCACGGCCGTCACAACTGCTGACAGCGACCTCCCAGAAACGGGTATGCCCCGGCCATGACGGTCATCGGCTTCCACTGCTCCCACGAGCAGATCGACCCAGCCCAACTCCTGCGCGACGTCCAGCACGCCGAACAGGCCGGCTTCACCGCGGGCATGTCCTCGGACCACTTGAGCCCATGGAGCGAGCGGCAGGGCGAGTCCGGGTTCGCTTGGGCCTTCCTCGGCGCCGCGCTCGCCACGACGAATCTGCCGTTCGGCGTGGTCAACGCGCCGGGGCAGCGGTACCACCCGGCGATCATCGCCCAGGGCATCGCCACGCTGGCGCAGATGTTCCCGGGCCGGTTCTGGGCGGCGCTCGGCTCCGGCGAGGCGTCCAACGAACGAGTCACCGGTGACGTGTGGCCCCGGAAAGAGGTGCGCGATCAGCGCCTCGTCGAATGCGTCGACGTCATCCGGCGGCTGCTGCGCGGCGAGGAGGTCAGCCACGACGGCCTGGTGCACGTCAACCGCGCCCGGCTGTGGACGCTGCCCGACGCCGTCCCCGATCTCGTCGGCCCGGCCGTCACACCCGAGACCGCCGCCCGCCACGCCGCCTGGGCCGACGCCCTGATCACCGTCAATCAGGATCGCGACACCCTGCGGCGGGTGCTCGACGCGTATCGCGGCGCAGGCGGCCGGGGCCCCGCCCGGCTGCAGATCCACCTCAGCTGGGCGCCCGACGAGGACACCGCAGAGGCGATCGCCCACGACCAGTGGCGCAGCAACGTGTTCCCACCACCGGTCTGCTGGGACACCGAGTCCGTCGAGGCGTTCGACGCGATCGGCCAGGACGTCACCGTCGACCAGGTGAGGAAGTCGGTGAACATCTCGAGCGACCTCGGCCGGCACGCCGAGTGGCTGCACGGATACCTCGAGCAGGGCTGGGACGAGCTGTACCTGCACTTCGTCGGCCAGCAGCAGACACCGTTCATCGACGCGTTCGGCGAGCACGTGCTGACGCAGCTCTCCCCGACCGCACCCGCACCGGCCGCCGAAGCGGCCAACGCATGAGGCGGGCCGACACCGGCGACCTCTGGTACAAGAACGCCGTCTTCTACTGCGCCGACATCGAGACCTTCTACGACTGGAACGGCGACGGCTGCGGCGACATCCGCGGGATGACCGAACGCGTCGAGTACCTCGCCGACCTCGGCGTCACCTGCCTGTGGTTGATGCCCTTCTATCCCACCGCCCGTAAGGACGACGGGTACGACATCATCGACTTTCTGAGCGTCGACCCCCGTCTCGGCAACCTCGGTGACTTCGTCGAACTCGTCCGCACCGCCAAGGCGCACGGCATCCGGGTCATCATCGACTTCGTCATGAACCACACCTCCGACGCGCACCCCTGGTTCAAGTCGGCCCGCCGCAGTAAGGACGACTCGTATCGCGACTACTTCGTCTGGAGCGCTACCGAACCCCCCTCGAGCGCGGCCGACGTCGTCTTCCCCGACCAGGAGGACAGCCTCTGGGAGCTCGACCCCAAGACCGGCGAGTGGTACCTGCACCACTTCTACAAGCACCAACCCGACCTGAACATCGAGAATCCCAAGGTGCAGGAGGAGATCTCACGCACGCTGGGGTTCTGGCTGCAATTGGGCGTCTCGGGATTCCGCGTCGACGCCGTGCCGTTCCTGTTCGCCAAGGACGGCGTACCCGGCCGGCCGGACACCTTCGATCCGATGGAATACCTCTGCGATGTACGCAATTTCGTCAATCGCCGCGTCGGTGACGCGGTGCTGCTGGGCGAGGTCAACGTGCCGTACAAAGATCAGAAGACGTTCTTCGGCGGTTCCGACGGCGACGGCCTCAACATGCAGTTCGACTTCATCGGGATGCAGCACATCTTCCTGTCGCTGGCCCGCGGTGACGCCCGCCCGATCGCCAAAGCCCTGCGGCAACGGCCGAAGCTCGACATCACCAGTCAGTGGGCGAATTTCGTGCGCAACCACGACGAACTCACCCTCGACAAGCTCAGCGACGAGGAACGCCAGGAGGTCTTCGACGCGTTCGGACCCGACGAGGACATGCAGCTCTACGGCCGGGGCCTGCGCCGCCGACTGCCCGCCATGCTCGGTGGCGACCAGCGGCGAATGAGGATGGCATACTCCCTTGCGTTCTCGCTGCCTGGCACACCGGTGCTGTTCTACGGCGAGGAAATCGGCATGGCCGAGAACCTCGAGGTACCAGGACGGTTCGCGGTCCGCACCCCGATGCAGTGGACCGGCGGCCCCAACGGCGGGTTCTCCCGCGCCGGCAAACGCCGCCTACCGCGTGCGCTTCCCGACGGGATGTACGGTCCCGATCGCATCAACGCCGCCGATCAACGCCATGACCACGAGTCGTTCTGGTGGTTCATGCGCAACCTGATCTACACCTATCGGCAGCAGCCGGAGATCGGCTGGTCCACCCCGGAGGTGCTCAAGCAGCCCCACCCGGGGGTGCTGGCACACATCTGCCGGGAGGCCGAGTCGGACTGGTTGATGCTGGCGCTGCACAACTTCGGCGCAGACAGCTGCATGGTGCCGGTGCAACTCGAGGACGAGGGAGGCTGCCTCCTGGTGGATCTGCTGCACGGCCTGACCGAGCATCGGCTCGACAGCAAGGGCCGCATCGAGATCGGCTTGGAGCCCTACGGTTACCGGTGGTTGCGGCTGCGCCGACCCGACGACGACCCGATCATCTAGGCGGGCGGCCCGGCAACCGCCGGCCGCGCTCCCACCACCAGCGCCGCGATCACCAGAGCGATACCGGCGATCTCCGCTGCGGTCGGAACCTGCAGCAGCACAACGGCTCCGACCACCGCCGCCGTAGTGGGCAGCAGCGCCAGCAGAAGGGCGAACCGCGCGCGGCCCACCCGGGCCAGCACCAGTTGATCCAGCGCGTACGGGATGGCCGTGGACAGCACCCCGATGCCGGCGCCGAGCAGCCAGGTCCGCGCGTCGAGGAAGACCGTCGCGTCAACCCGGGCTTGGCCGGCGACGATCACCGGCGCGATCGCCACCGCGGCGATCGCCATGCCGACCGCGAGGGAGTCGAGGCCCTGCCCGGCGTCGGCGACGATCTTGCCCGTGACGATGTAACCGGCCCACATCGCGGCCGACGCCAGTGCGAAGGCGACACCGAGCCAGGAGGCCTCGAACTGCACGCCGGCGAGCAGGATCACCCCGGCACACACCAGAACGACCGCGAGGACGTCGCGCCGATGACGAAACCCGAGTGCCGCCACCACGACCGGGCCGAGGAACTCGATCGCCACCGCGGTGCCGAGCGGGATCCGCGCGATCGCCTCGTAGATGGCGATGTTCATGCCCGCGGTGACCAGGCCGAAGCACCCGGCCGCGACCACGGCGCGCCGGGTCCACGGCAGCCGCCACGGACGGCGCCACGCGCAGAGCAGCGCCGCAGCGGTCGCCAACCGCAGCCACGCCACCGTCGACGGTTCGGCGGTGTCGAACAGGAACACGCCGATCGCCGCGCCCACGTACTGCGACGCCGCACCGAGAACGAACAGCAGTGGCACCAGGCGGTTGGGCATGGCCGTCGACGCTCACCCGGCGAAGGACATCGACGTCTCGGAGCAGTTCGTGACGGCCCGGCCGGGTGGGAACGTGGTGGGATCGGCGCCGGCGACGACGCCGTCGCGGTAGTAGGCGCGAGTCCGGTCCGACGAGCACTCGAAGTCGGCGTTCAGCACGCGGAACGACGCCGGGTCGGCACCCGCGATCGGCTTGCCCATCCAGTAGACCCGGGAGGCGTCCGCGGCGTAGGGGCCCTGCAGCGGACGGAAGCTCTCGGCGTCCGCGCCGGCGATCGGACCGGTGAAGTAGAAGACCTGTGCCGCGTCCCGTGCATACGCCCCCTGCAACACACGGAATGTCGCGGGATCGGCGCCGGTGATGACGCCGCCGTTGACGTGCACCGCGGCCCTGTCCCTGGTGAACAGGTAGGAGTCGACGTTCGAGATGATCACGAAGCTCGCGGGGTCATCGGACAGCACGCGACCGTCGCTCCAGTACACCGCGCGGCCGTCGCGGGTCAGGTCGCCATCGAGCAGCGCGAAGTGTGCGGGATCGTCGCTGACGATGCGGTCCCGCCGGAACACGTGCGACCGGTCGCGGGCGAAGTCCCGACGGTCCAGTAGTTCGAAGCTCTCCGGCTCCGCCTCCACGAGGCGCCGGCCGTCGACGTAGACGCTGCGCCGGTCACGCGCGAAGGTCCGGTCGAGCGCCTGGAACGACGGGGTGTCGGCGCCGGCGATCTCGACCGCCGCGCCGGGGAACGCCTCGAGGTAGAACACCTTGCCGTCACGGACGTGGTACCCCGCGGCGTCGAACCACGAGGTCGGCGCCTTGTCACGGCCGCAGCCGACCACGAACAGGCACATCGCGACCACGCATGCCGCGGCGACCGGTCTGCGCATCCGACGATCGAAGCACCTCGCCGGCCGACGCGTCGATCGATCCGTCGGAACGCACGGCGAGCGGCTCGGGCACCGCTTTCGTTGGCAAAGATCAATTGCCAATGCGAACACGTGCGACGACTTCGTAATCTCCGGGTGTATCTACTTCGCCAAAAAATAACACCGGCGTAACAAACGCGGTTCTCGCCGGACGCCCGGAATGCCACCGCCGGCGACCAATCCCTCCCGATACCGGGATGGCCGGCGGCATCATAAAGCCGACCATCCGAACACATCGGAAGTTCGCCGAAGTCGCAGAATGTGATTCGCAGTGTCATTCTCCGCCCCTGCGGCCCGCAGCAGACACCGAACACCGACTGCGCCACGGCGGCCCACCGAGCTCCTCGACGTCACGGTGAAGGGGCGTTTGAACAGCAGGTATCCCTCAGAACAACGAGTGGGTGCGCCGACGGTGCCGCCGGCGCGGCACGATGCCCCGCGGCGTGCACCTACGCAAGTGAGCAGATTGGGACCATCGCCGATTGGTTGCCAACGATGCATTTCGATGCCCTCGGGCAGGCGGGCGGCCGGTATCACCGCTCACCGCGCGTCACAATCGGAGCCGCCGTCGGTAGGGATGATCTTGTTTTCAACGAAGATTTGCCAAGATCACCTCTCGCCTTGCCTTTTATCACGCGAAGAACGCCGGAACACGCTAAAGTCTCGCGCGGGGGCAAACTTTTGACCGGAGGTGTCACTGCATCGGCGTCGCCGGTGCCGTGGCAGACGAGGAGGGGACCATGCGCCGACGTGCGGTATTGACCGGAGGGGCAGGATTCGTCGGCTCCCACCTGGCGGAAAGCTTGTTGGAGCACGACATCGACGTCGTCTGTCTGGACAACTTCGTGACCGGGGCACCGGAGAACGTCGCCCATCTACTGGGGCGCGACGGGTTCCGCCTGCTCAAGGTCGACGTCTCGGACTACATCTCCATCCCGGGACCCGTCGACTACGTGCTCCACTTCGCGTCACCGGCGTCGCCCGTCGACTACTCCGAACTGCCGATCCAGACCATGAAGGCTGGGTCCCTCGGCACGCTGCACACGCTGGGCCTGGCCAAGGACAAGGGCGCGCGCTACCTGCTGGCGTCGACCTCGGAGACGTACGGGGACCCCCTGGTCCACCCGCAGCCCGAAACATACTGGGGCAACGTCAATCCGGTCGGCCCACGCGCCTGCTACGACGAGGCGAAGCGCTTCGCCGAGGCGCTGACCACGTCCTACCGGGTCAAGCACGGCGTCAACGCCGCCATCATGCGGATCTTCAACACCTACGGTCCCCGGATGCGGCCGCGCGACGGGCGGGCCATTCCCAACTTCGTCGGTCAGGCACTGTCGAACACGCCGATCACCGTGCACGGTGACGGCAGCCAGACCCGCTCGGTCTGCTACGTCGACGACCTGGTCGACGGTGCGTTGCGGCTGCTGTTCTCGGACCTGTCGGGCCCGGTGAACGTCGGCAATCCGCACGAGATGACCGTGCTCGAGCTGGCGAACCTGGTCCGCGAACTCACCGGGTCGCAATCCCCGGTGGAGTTCACCGACCGCGGCCAGGACGATCCCTCTCAGCGCAGGCCCGACATCGAACTGGCTCGCAGGGAGCTGGGGTGGGAGCCCAAGGTCGACGTCCGCGAGGGTCTGCTGGAGACCATCGGCTGGTTCCGCGACCAGTCCGACGAGCGGTCACCGGCGGGCGTCCCCACCCCGCGGCGCGCCCCGCGCGAGGCCGAGCAGGACCGACCGCGACACAAGGTGGCGGTGATCGGCACCGGATACGTCGGCGCAGTCACCTCCATCTGCCTGGCATCGCTGGGTCACGTGGTGTGTGGTCTCGATGCGGACCCGGCAAGGGCCGGCCAACTCAACGACGGTCAGGCGCCGTTCCACGAACCGGGCCTGCCCGAGATGCTGACCGCCACCCTGGGCACCGGCCGGCTGAAGTTCACCGACCAGCCGGCCGAGGCGCTGACCGACGCGGACTTCGTGTTCCTCTGTGTCGGCACTCCGCTCGGCAACGACGGGTCCCCGGACCTCACTCAGCTCGAGAGCGCGATCCGGTCCCTCGCGCCGCATCTGCGTCCCGGAGTGGTGATCGTCAACAAGTCGACCGTGCCGGTCGGCTCCGGCAACTGGACCCGCACCATCCTCGAAGAGGCCCTGCCCGGCGGGCGGCAGACCTTCTTCCACGTCGTCTCCAATCCCGAGTTCCTGCGTGAAGGCAGCGCGATCGAGGACTTCCTCTACCCGGACCGGATCGTGCTCGGCGGCGATCCGTCCGACGTGAACCGGGTCGCGCAGCTCTACCAGCCGGTGGTCGACCAGTCCTTCGAGGCCGGCCGCCGCAATCACCGGCCGGCGCTGATCACCACCGAGCTGGCATCGGCCGAGATGATCAAGTACGCGGCCAACGCCTTTCTCGCGACGAAGATCAGCTTCGCCAACGAGATGTCGCAGCTGTGTGAGTTGGTCGGAGCAGACGTACGCGAGGTTCTTCCCGCAATCGGCGCCGATCGCCGCGTGGGCAACGCGTTCCTGAATCCCGGCGTGGGCTGGGGTGGCTCGTGCTTCGGCAAGGATGTCGCCGGTTTGATCTCGACCGGCCAGGAGTACGGCTACACCCCCTCCATGCTGTGCGCGACGGTCGAGATCAACCAGGCGCAACGCGCGACGGCAGTGCGCAAGCTGCAGCGGGAGCTGCACGTACTCAAGGGCCGCCGTATCGCCCTGCTCGGGCTGACGTTCAAGCCGGGGACCGACGACCTGCGTGATGCTCCCGCACTGGACGTGGCCAAGCGGCTGCTGGCCGCGGGGGCGGTGATCTCGGCGTTCGACCCGGTGGTCAAGTCGCTGCCCGACGAGTACGCGGCGATCCGCCTTGCCAGCGACGCGTACGACGCGGCAGACCGGGTGGACGCGCTGATCCTGATGACCGACTGGCCCGAGTTCCGCTTCATCGACGCTGCAGCTTTGCGCCGCGTCATGCGCGGAGATCTGGTCGTCGACGGTCGAAACTTCCTGCCGCAGGCCGCCTTCGCGGGATCCGGTCTGCGTCTCATCGGCTTCGGCTGGTGACCCAATTCCACCATCACACTCCGAAAGCACCCAGGAGTCACCATGACCAGTGAGACGATCCTCGCCCGTCGCACAGCACCGCCCGCCATGCCGGTGGCAGCCGACATCGCACCGCCGTCAGCCGTGTTGCCACTCAACAACACCCGACCGGTGCCTGCGGCCCCCGAACTCGGTCAGCGGCAGCGGTATCTGCTCCGGATCTCCGATGTGCTGGCGCTGACCGCGTCCGCCGCGCTGGGGGGCACGGCGCTGAATCTCATCAGCCCGGTCAGGGCCGGTGACCTCGGCGTGCGCGACATCATCGTCACCGTGCTGGCGATGGTGGTGGCGCTGCATCTGCACGGCCTGTACCGCAGGCCCGCATCGCGGTTGCGGCCGAGTGGCTGGTGGCGGCCGACGGTCATCGCGCGCTGCCTGCCGACGGCGGCACTGCTCGCGCTCGGCGCCGACGCCCTGCTGTTCCACGGCGGCCGGATGACACTGACCTCGGCAGTGGCGATGACACTGCCCGCCGTCGCTCTGGTCCCGTCCGCACGCGGGCTCGTGGTCCGGATGTTCGACACCCCGACCGTCACCCGCATCGTGGTGGTCGGCACCGGACCCATATCCGACCGGCTGACCGCGCGACTGAGCAGGTGCGCCGACACACTCGTCGTCGGCCACGTCGATGACAACCCGGCACCGGGTTCGTCGGTGCTCGGCGGCCTGGCAGATCTTCCCGACGTCTGCGCGGAGCACCGCGCGGACCGGGTCATCGTCGCGTTCCCGAATGCGACCGATCAGCACACTCTCGACGCGCTTCGACTGCTGCTGGGGCAGGTGCCGGTGTCGGTGATCCCCCGGTTCTTCGAACTGCACAACTGGCGCAGTGAGGTCGAGGAGCTGCACGGGCTCGCGCTCATGCACGTGCCCGCCGCGTCACTGGGTGTCAGCGCGCGAACTCTCAAACGCGCCATGGACATCACACTCGCCTCGTGCGCGCTGGCGGTGGTGGCGCCACTCTGGCTGGTGATCGCCGTGGCGATCCGGCTGGACAGTCCCGGTCCCGTGTTCTTCCGCCAGGAGCGAATTGGACGCGCCGGAAAGCCGTTCCAGATCTTCAAGTTCCGCACGATGACCGACGGCGCCGCCGCGCAACTCGACACCGTCGCGCAGCACAACAAGGTGGACGGCCCGCTGTTCAAGGCGGAGAACGATCCCCGGGTCACCCGCGTCGGAGGGCTCCTGCGCCGCACCAGCCTCGACGAACTGCCGCAGTTCCTCAACGTGGTACTCGGTGACATGTCGCTCGTGGGTCCGCGGCCGCTGCCCACCGACATGGCAGATGGTCTCGACGGCGCCGCTCTGACCCGACTCGACGTGTGCCCCGGCATCACCGGGCTCTGGCAGGTCTGCGGTCGCAGCGACCTCAATTACGCCGATCTGCAACACCTCGACTCGGTGTATGTCCGATCCTGGTCACTGCTGTGGGATCTGCGGATCATGCTCCAGACGCCGCGGGTCGTCTTCGAGCGCAAGGGTGCGTACTAGATGACCCAGGTCGCCAGGGTCGAGCCGACCGCGGACCAGCCGCCGGTCCTTGCCGGCTACCGGCCCGACATCGAGGGACTGCGCGCGGTAGCGATCATCCTGGTGCTGCTGGCCCACGCCGGTGTGAGCCGTCTCGAGGGTGGCTACGTCGGAGTCGACGTCTTCTTCGTCATCTCCGGCTTCCTGATCACGCAGATGCTCGTCCGCGAGGTCCGCTCCACCGGACGGCTTCGCGTGCGCCGCTTCTACGCCCGCCGGGCCCGGCGCCTGCTGCCCGCATCGGCGGTGACGCTGGTGGCGTCGGCCCTTCTCGCGTGGGCTTTCCTTCCGCAGAGCCGATGGGTCGACACGGCGTACGACATCATGTCCAGCGCGGTGTACCTGGTCAACTGGCGGCTGGCCGAGGAGGCTGTCGATTACTTCAGCGCGAACAGTTCGCCGAGCATGGTGCAGCACTTCTGGTCACTGGCGGTCGAGGAACAGTTCTACATCTTCTGGCCGTGCCTGATCATCGGCGCCGCATTCCTCGCGCGGATCACCAGGCGGCGCAGGATCACCGGCACGCTCATGCTCGCCCTGGCGCTCGTCGGGCTGCCGTCACTGGCATGGTCGATCTACTACACCGCGAGCAGCCCGTCGCACGCCTACTTCGTCACCACCACCCGGGTGTGGGAGCTGGCTCTCGGCGCCGCACTGGCGATACTCGCGGTCAACGGGCGCTGTCTGCCGCGACGTGTCGCCGTTGTCGTGGGATGGGCCGGCCTCGCCGCGATCATCGCCGCGGCAGTCCTTTTCACGAGGGCGACGCCGTTTCCGGGTACCGCGGCACTCCTGCCCACGCTGGGGTCGGCGGCGGTGATCGCGGCGGGGCTGTCCGCCGATGCGCGGCGGCGAGGATCCGCGAGCCAGTTGCTCTCCACCGGGCCCATGGAGACGGTCGGCCGCCTGTCGTACTCGCTGTACCTGTGTCACTGGCCCATCGTCGTGGTGGCCACCGCCGTACTGGGGACACTGAGCCCGGTCACCGGACTGCTCGCGGTGTCCGCCGCCTTCATCCCCGCCTATCTCCTGCATCACCACGTCGAGAACCCGATTCGGTTCTCCCAGGCCGGGCTGCAGTATTCGGGCCCGATGCTCAAGCTCGCCGCCGTCACCACAGTCGTCTCGCTGACCGCCGGAATGGCCCTCTACATTGCGAACTGGCCTCCCGCACCCCCGTTCGTGCCGCCCACGATCGCGGTGATGAACGGTGCCGATACGACGAACACCGCCAGCCAGACCGGCGGCGCGCAGAGCGATCAACCGGTTGACCGGACGAATCCCAACGCGATCCTCGGCGCCGGCCTGCTCCGCGAGGATCCGCTCAACGATCCGAACGGAGCACCGAAAGACAAGTCGGCTCACATCGTTCCCGATCCCCTGGTGGCCAACGAGGATTACACCCAGTGCACCCAGGTGATCGAGAGCGCCGAGGTGCGCTCGTGCGCCTACGGAAAACAGGACTCCGACGTCGTGGTCGCGGTGGTCGGCGACTCGCATGCCAACCAGTGGGTTCCGGGGCTGGCCAAGGTCGCCGAGAAGAAGGGCTGGGCGTTGGTGGAGTACACCAAGGCGGCGTGCTCGTTCAGCGACGTCCCGGTGGCCACCAAGGACCAGAAGCCATATCCCTCCTGCAACGAGTGGAGCGCCGCGGTGCTCGACCAGTTGATCGCGGAGAAACCCACGATGGTGATCACCGCCCAGTCCTCCAAGGGTGTCTTCGTCAACGGTGAGCTCCGATACGACCCGGTGGGGCGCAGCGCGCTCGCGGCGGGCCTGCGCCGGTACTACGAGGCGCTGACGAAGGCGGGGATACCGGTCCTGGTGATCCAGGACAGTCCCGCACCCACTCAGGACATCCCGGACTGTGTCGAGGCCAATACCGAAGAACTCACGGCCTGCGCCGCCGACCGCGCGGTGATGGTCCCCGACGACCACGGGTCCGATCAACTGGAGGCAATCCAGGGGCTGAACAACGTCCGTGTCGTCGACTTCAACGATGCGATATGCCCGACCGACAAGTGCGCCGCGGTCATCGGCAATGTGCTCCTCTATCGCGACAACAGCCACCTGACCGGGACGTACGTGCGCACTCTCGTGCCGTTCCTCGACAAGCGGATATCGCTGCCGCAATGAACGTCCTGACCCTGCAGCCCAGCAGCCGACCCGACAGCTCCTGTCTGTTCTTCGGGGCGGGCAACTGGGGCCGCAATGTCATCACGGCGTTCACCGCGTGCGGCGCCACCGCGAGCGGGTTCGCGGTGCACGGGAACGCGCCGACCCTGACGTGGCTGTCCACCACCCATCCCGGGGTGCCGGTGTCGACCGACGCCCGGCAGCTGCTCGCCGAGAACGACGCCGCGACCGTGGTCATCACGACGCCGAAGGAATCCCACGTCGCCCTCACCGAACTCGCGCTCTCGCACGGCCGCCACGTCTTCGTCGAGAAGCCGATGGCGCTCGATCCCGCCGACGGCCGTCGGTTGACCGCGATGGCGGACAACCGTGGGCTGGCGCTCTTCACCGGATTCACCTATCTCCACCACCCGGCCGTCGAGCGACTGCACGCCGCCGTTGTAGCGGAAGACGTTGCGACACTTCGGTTCACGTGGAACCGTCCGGCACTCGCAGGCCCGGTCGAGTGGGAGTTGCTCCCCCACGACGTGGCCTTGGCCATCACGTTGACCGGTGAGGTCCCGCAGGCGATTCGGTTGTCCGGCGGCGGCGACACCGCCCGATGCTGGTGGACCACCTCGCGCGGCGCCACTGTGTCGATCGAGCTGAACGGTTCCGGCCCCGGCCCGAAGCGCAAGCAGCTCTCACTGACGACGACGTCGGGTGAGTCATGGGACTGGTCCGACCACCGGCTACGGCAGTCGGCGGCCAGTGCAGATTCAGTCGACGCACAGTTCGCGCCGAACCAACCCCTCCTGCGCGAAGTGCAGTGGTTCCTCGACCATCGGACGGACCGCCGCGCGATGCATTCCGACATGTCACTGTCCGTCGCCGTCACCGATCTCATCAGCCGCGCGTTATCCACCCGACAGGAGCGTCCCGCATGATCTCCAAACCCATCACATTCGGCCGTGTGGCGGTCGTCGGTGCCGGCGTGTTCGGCGTGTCCGCCGCCGTGCGGTTGGCCGAAGACGGCTGGGAGGTGGACATATTCGAAGCACAGCGCTCCATCATGAACGGGGCGACCGGCAACAACGTCTTTCGGCTGCACCGCGGGTACCACTATCCCCGCAGTCTCGACACCGCCCTAGAGACCAAGGAGAGCGTGACGTCGTTCCTCGCCGAATACGGGGCGGCGGTGATCGACTCCGAGCAGCACCTCTACGCGGTGAGCCGCATCGGCAGCAGGGTCACCGGCGAGCAGTTCCTCGAACACTGCACCAAGGCCGGCCTGGAGGTCGAAGTGGTGAAGTCGCCCTTGCTGCGTGAGGACAACACGGAACTCGTCATCAGGGCCACCGAATCGCGGATGGATCCGGTGCAGCTGAAGAACATCGGGCTGCGCCGGCTGGCGGAGTCGGGCGTACGTCTGTACGGCGGCGTCGAGGCCGGACCCGATGTGGTGGACCATTACGACTACGTGGTGCTGTGTGGCAACGCCCGGTCGAACGCGCTCATGCGGGCATGGGGCATCACGCCGCCCCGCCGTCAGTTCGAGGTGTGCGAGGTCGCGATCATGAAGGGCGCGGCGTTGGGCGACACCGACATCGTCGTGATGGACGGGCCGTTCAATTCACTGTCGCCGTACGGCCGGCGGGAAGATCTGCACATCCTCTACGACGTCGAACACAGCGTGCACCACCGGTCGGTCTCGGAGTCCTTCGAGCCGCCCGAGACCTACCGCGAGCTGCTGACGAATCCGTGCGGGGCGCCCTCGGCGCTGACCGCTTTCGAAGCGATGCGCGAGACCGCCAGCAGGTTCGTCAACGGCCTCGACGACGCCGAGTACTGCGGCTCACTGTGGAGCGTGCGTACCGTGCTGGCGGACGTCGACGCCACCGACGCGCGCCCCACCATCGTCAACTGGGTGGCGCCGACAGTCATGACACTGTTCTCGGGCAAGCTGGTCACCGCCGTCACCGCGGCAGAGACCGTGGTCGACGAGATGCGGTGCAAGCTGATGGAAGCGCCGCATTCGCTGGCCGCCGTCTGAGACCGGCTAAGGAGCGGTCACGCGCAGTCCGTCGTGCCAGACGACCTGCGTCCCGCTGCTGGCCGCATCGCGGTACACCCCCTGTTTCAGGTACGCCGGCCGATCGCTCAGCGTCGGGCGGCTGTGCCGCGGCACGGCCAACACCCCGTCCTGCCAGACCTCCACGAAACCGATGGCGGGATCGGCGGAGAACTTGACGTGCAGAACGTAATCCGACCACACGCCCGGCCGCACCGGCCCGATCGGGCGCCGGTGGGGAATGGACGGACCGTCGCCTCCCAGTTCGAGCGTGTTCGCCTTGGACACCTGCAGGGTGAGCGGCGGCGACGAGTCGTCGCTGGGCAGCCACTGCATGAGCACGAACCAGCTGTCGCTGCCTTGCCGGGGATTCTGGAAGGCCTCGTCGAACATGATCGACAGCTCGTAGAACCGGACATCGCCCTCGGCGACGCCGGCACCGCTTGTCGATCCGTCGTCGGTGCGCACCTCCGCGCGTTCGCCACCGCCGAACGGCGGGACGTCGCCGTCGCGCACCTCGAAGCGAGCCGCAGTCGGGTGTCCCGGTCCCCCGTCGCGCACACATGCGCTGTACTCGCAGTACGCACCGGGGGGCTTGTTCCAGTCCCTGGTGTGGAGAGTGGCCCACTGGTCGAGATCACCTGTGTCGTAATCGCCGGTGAACACCACACGCGATCCCGCCCGGACCATGCACGCTTCGGCCGCGTCGCGTGGACTCGCGCACAGCGGCGACGCAGGAGCGGGCGGTGCCGCGCAGCCTGCGGCGAGCCAGGCCAGACAGATGACAGCCACGACGGTGGCCGTGCGGCGCATGTCAGGGCGCCGTGACACGGAGGCCGTCGTGCCACACCACCTGCGTGTCACCAGCATTCGCATCACGGTAGATACCCTGCTTCAAATAGATGGACTCGGTGGTCATCGTCGGGCGGTTGTACCGCGGGAGAACCAGCAGACCGTCAGCCCATGCCTCGACGAATCCGACCGATGGATTCTTCGAGAATTTCACGTGCAGGATGTAGTCGACCCACTCGCCGGGCCGCACCTCCCCGATGGACCGGTGATACCTGCGGGGCACCCCGTCGCCGCCGAAGTCCAGGGTGTTGCTCTCCGAAACCTGAAGGGCCAGCGCGGGAGCTCCGTAGCCGAACCACTGCATCACGATGAACCAACCGGCGCTGGACACCCGCGGGTTGCGAAAACCCTCGTCGAACTTCACCGACATCTCATACCAGCGCTCATCACCCTCGAAGGCGTAGCCGCCGTTGGAGGGACCGTCCCCGGTACGCACTTCCGCACGCTCTCCGCCGCCGAACGGCGGGATGTCCCCGTCCCGTACCTCGAACCGCGCCGCAGTCGAGTGGCCTTCGCCGCCGTCCTGAACGCATGCCCGGTAGGTGCAGTAGTCACCGGCGAACTGGCTCCAGTCCTGGGTCTGCAGCGTCGCCCACTGGGTGAGATCGCCGGTGTCGTAGTCGCCGACGAACACCACCCGCGACCCCACCGGAATCCGAGGCGGCTCTGTGGCACAACCCGCCGACGTCGCCAGGACGGCGGCCGCCAGCGCCGCGGAGCGAAATCGCATGTCACCTCGTCCGGATCACACGGGCCGGCCGGCCGGCGACCACTGCGTTGGACGGTACGTCATGCAGCACGAGGCTGCCCGCTCCCCGAATGTCTTTCCTGCCGCTCGCCTCTGTGCGCGCACCGGTACAGAGCGGCTCCAGGCAGGGCGAGATGCGCCGCTCGGCAGGAGTCGTCAACCGCGCCTCGCCAGCGCGAGGAACGGTTCGACCATTCGGTCGGCCGAATATTTCGACCGCGCAAGCCGAGCCATCTCCTCGCAGTCGAACGACCAGGGCTCGCGGTAGAGCGATGTGATCGCCTCGCAGCAGCCCGCGACGTCGTCGGTCTCGAAGACGATGCTGTTGCTCGCATCGAGGGCCTCGATCTCGGGGGCATGCGGATCGTCGCGTGGATAGAGAACCGGTACCCCGAAATACAGCGCCTGCGTGGCATTGAGACCGATGTATCCGGGTGCGAGGAGTCCACGGCAGCGCTGGAAGATCGGCGCCAGCAGGTCGAGGTCGCTGACCCAGCCGTAGCAGCGGACCTGGGCGTCGAGTCCCGACTGCGCCACCCGATCGGCGATCGCACGCTCCATCGGTCCCGACCCGACGATGTGCAGGACGGTGTCCGCGGGCAACGTGGCACGGGCCCGTTCGAACGCCTCGAGGCCCAGCAGCGGCTTCTTGTCGGGAACCAGGCGGCCGATCATCACCAGATCCGGACGGTCGGCCACCTCACCGACGTCGAATCGCGACATCTGCTCGATCGAGTAGAGCGAATTGCGAGCCGGCATGACGTTCTTGCGCGGGAAGAGATCCTGGAGTTCCGCGGCCTCCGTCTCGGTGTACGTGATCAGCTCCGAACACAGACTCTCCATCACCCGGCGAATGCGATTGTGCTCCGGTCGAGGTCCGCGCCGTGAGTGCGCGTGCCCCCACGCGGCAGTGCCGCGCAGGGTGAGCAGCCGGCCGATCAGCAGCAGCCAGGACGTCAGATTGCGCGGGTTGATCTCGATCACCAGGTTCTTGGCGAGGAATCCCCGCACCAGGCATCCGTGCTGCCACACCGCCCGGCGCCCGGCGAGGTAGCGGTTACGGCCGGTACGCAGCACGATGGGCGACGCCACATCGGTCACGACGCCGTCGCCGAATTGCGCGTCCCCCACCAAGAGCAGAATGTCCTCGCCGGACAGTTCGAGCGCGCGCACGAACTCCTGGCGATACGACGGCATCGCCAGCTGCGTCACAACCAGATCGCGTCGGCGGCGCACCGGAGAGTGCGCGCGGACCCGGTCGCCGGTCACCGAACGAATCGTGTCACTGGTCATCGGTCGTCGTCCCCCATCAGTGCGCGAGAACCGTTGTCGGTGCCGGCTGCCGCCGCAGCCGGTATGCAGCGGCCATCAGGATGAATTGCATGACATAACCCACGGCGACGGCCCACGCTGCACCGATCCCGCCGTGCGTCGAGCCCAGCACAGCGACCAGCGCCAGCGTGGTCAGCGCGCTGGTCCACACCGTGGCCGCCACCCGGGACGCGCAGTCGACAGCGTGCAGTCCGCTGGCGAAGGCCGACGACATCGCCGCGAAGACCAGGCTGCCGATCACGATCTGCACCACAGGCACACTCGCGCTGTACTCGTCACCGAGAAGCAGCGGGACCCAGTGATTCGCCGTCACCGCCAGCGGTGCGAACACCGCGCCGGTGACGAGTCCCAGCACCGCGACCGCCCGGAGCGTCAGGGTCTCTTTGGTGGTCGCGAGGCGCGCCAGCAGCAGCTGTGTGTAGGTGCCCGGGACCAGGAGCAGGGCAGGCACCAATCGGATTGCCGGCGCGAAGATCCCGGCGACCCCGGTGCCGGCGGCGAAGGTCAGCACGGCGACGTCGATCTGGCGGACCCCCTGTCCGGCGATGGCGGCCCAGAACGGCCGGAGCATGCGCCAGGTGGCCCCGTCGGGACGCGCGTCCCTGTCGCCGGCCGCCGTCTCAGCGGCGACCCGCCTGCCGAGATACACGTTCGCTACGACGGCGGTGATCAGCATGGTGACCGAGAAGGCCCACACGAGGTTGGTGGTCGAGGCGAAGAGCAGGACCGCCACCAGCGTGGGCAGCCTGCGCAGCAGGAAGCCGGCACCGACCGGAACCTGCTGGTTCCTCGACATCAGATACGCGCTGCTGACTTCCAGTTGACGCTCCAGCGGCACCCAGAGGCACAGCGGTAGGCACGCGACGAGCACCGCCGACCCAGTTGCGACGGCGAACGCCACGAGCACCGGGATCGAGACGAGCATGGTCGCCGCGGAGAGCGTGCGCCCGGCGCGCAGGATCTTGACGATCGTCGTCGGGTCGTCGTGGTGACGGCCCACGGCGTACGTGGCGCCCCCGTCGGAGACCAGGTTGAGCGCCATGAGCGCGCCCAGCACAGCGGCGAATTCGGCGAAGTCCGAAGGCCCGAGACTCCTGGCGAGCACCAGCAGACTCAGCGCCTGCGCGGCCGTCGACGTGATTCGGGCACCGCCGACGAGGCCGAGGGCCTTCAACATCGCAGTGCGCCGGCCGGCGTTGCCGTGGGACGCCACTGCCAGACCAGGAAGATCATGAACGCCACCGGAATCCAGTAGTAGCGGTTGTAGATGCCCGGCGCGGTCTGCGCGAACGCCAGTGCAGCGACGAACGCGGTGGCCACCACACCGTGGAGGGCATTCCTCGGGTCGCGACGCAGACAGTAGCGAGCGGCCAGTGCCGTCGCGATCACGACGCCCAGAAACGCGAGCACGCCACCGGCGGTCCACGTGCCCAGGAAGTTGTTGTGCACGGTGAACCGCTTCATCAGGACGTTGTCTTCGATCAGCATCCCGTTACCGATGACCGGTGACTCGCGGATCTGGTCCATCGCACGACGGGCCAACTCCATTCGCGTTCCCGCGGTGTCGTATTCGGCCTTGGTGGTGGTGAACCCGGTGGTCCGCATCAGCCGTTCGATCGGGTTGAGGGCGCCGAGGCCCTCCAACTGGCTGAGCACGAACACGATGATCACCGAGCCGGCGGCGGTGACGAGCGTCGCGCGGCCGAGGTGGATCGCTCTCGACAGCAGCAGGAACAGAATGGCGGCGAGCATGCCGAGGACCCCGCTCACACTGCCGCTGAGAATCAACCCCGTCGTGCAGATGGCCAGGATCCCGAACGCGAAGATGCGGAAGCGTTTCGTCACTCCGTTGCCGAACGCGGCGAGCGCCGCCGCGGCCGCCATCACACTGATGCCTGCGAGGTCGTTCTGGTGGGTGGTGATACCGGTGAACCGTCCGTCGACGGTGACCTGACCACCCGGGATCACGTCACCGAAGAGCAGTTGGACGACGGCACCCAACCCGCACAGCGCCGCTCCGATCAGCCACCAGGAGACCGCCCGCGTCACATGCCGCTGTTCGACGAGCAGGTTCAACAGGATCCACGGCACGATGACGACCATGTACACCAGCCGGGCCAGGATGCTCAGGCTGCCAACGGGATCGCTGCTGCCTGCGGAGGCCACTGCACCGCCCACCACCAGGAGAGCGGCTGCCAGCCACAGCATCGCGGGGAGCTGCCGTGGCGGCCGGCGCATGGACAGCAGCGCACAGAACCCCGCCCCCGCCATCAGGATGTCGCCGATCGGCAACGCCATCGGACCCCTCAGCAGCAACAGCGACGTCAGCGCGAGCCCCGGGTAGAGCATTGCCCTGCCGAGGGTGAGCAGGCCGTCGCGCTGCGGATGGTCGGGTGTCGGCGGTGGATCCGCCGACACCCTCTCGATGGACTCGCCGCGTTGGAGCGTCACTGCGTCGCAGCACCGATCTCGGCGTCGAGCCTCGGCGACAGTGTCCGGACGTAGGTACCCGTGAGGTGGCTGGCGTCGCGGTAGACCAACACGTTGCCGATGACCGCGGCACACTGCTCCGTCGGACAGATGGCGCCGTTGAGGTCGATGATGTGGACGTCGTCGAGTCCGGCCTTCGCCTCGAACTGCTCCGCGCCGAGATCGCCCGGCACCATCTCCGACCGGTCGCCCGCACACTTGGTGAGCTTGTCCGGATTCTGTTGCACGCATTCAGGTATGTCGAACGTCGGCGTCGGCGTGTCCTGGATGACGACCACCGGGATGCCGGCCTTGTTCAGCGCCTCGTAGTTGCGCTTGAGGCCCGCCGCCAGCGCGCTGACATTGGCTGCGTCGAAGTTGGCCTGCCCGTCGAGGATCACCCGCTTCTTGATGCTGCTGGTGATCAGCATGGTCGGCTTCTCGGTGGTGAGCAGCTTGTCGAGCAGCGACCTGCCCCACTCCTGGCAGGACGGATACGGGTCGCCGTCCTTGGTGGTGATCAGAACGTCGGCGAAGGAACAGGCGGCCTTGGTGTATTCGACGAGTTTCCAGCCCCTCGCCGTCGCGACCTCGGCGAGGCCGGGCACCCACTGATTGGCGTGGGAGTCACCGACGACCGCCACCACCGTCGTCGAGTCCTTCTTGCCGTAGACACACGACATCACATCGCTGTTCTCTTGCGTCTGAGTGCAATTCGTGTAGTCCCTGGCCGCGACATCCGCCGCCGGGACGATCGAGGGCGACTGATCCTTCGGCGCGCCGTTCTGATCGCCCAGCGGTTTCGGACCGAGCGCACCGGCGCCCACCACCGCAGTCGGGTCGAGATTGGCCTTCGGGCCCGCCGCGGCGTTCTGGTCGCCCGAGGAGTCTCCCACCGCGATCTGGGCGATCGTCGGCGGCACGAACGGCGGTGGCGGCGGCCAGTTCGCCATGTACAGACCCATCCCGACGATCAGCGACACGACCGTGGCGACGGCCGCGGCCTGCAGCATGCGCGCCGAGGTCGGGAACAGCGTGCGGGAGTAGCGGATCGGGTTCTCGACGAATCGGTACAGCAGATATGCCGGTATCGCCGACGCCGTGACGGTGATCAACCCCTCGACGGGGGTGAGCGCCCGCCCGAGCGCCGCGGCGGTGAACATCAGGACCGGCCAGTGACACAGGTACAGCGAGTACGACATTCGCCCGACCACCTGCATCGGCGCGGTGCCCAGTATCGCCACCGGTCCGGCGCGGCCCGCGGTGAAGCCGGCGAAGATGATCGCCGCGGTTCCCAGGCACGGGATCAGGGCCCAGTACCCGGGATAGGGGAATTCCGTCGTGATGTAGAAGGCCCCGGCGAAGATGGTGACCAGACCGGCCCACCCCACCACGATCGCCGCCGGTTTCGGCAGCTTCCAGGTGGTGAACGTGAGCATGGCCAGAGCGCCGCCGAGCGCGAATTCCCATGCCCGCGTTGTGGTGACGAAGTAGGCCTTGGCCGGATTCTCCACCGAGTAGTACACCGACCACAGGAACGACGGCACACCGACGAGGGCGAACGCTGCGAGCAGCGCGGGTCCCATGGTGCGCCTGCCGCGCTGGAATGTGCGGGCGGCGGTATAGGCCAGCAGGCACGGCCACAACAGGTAGAACTGTTCCTCGACGGACAGCGACCAGAAGTGTTCGAGAATGCTCTCCGTGGAGTTCTGGGAGAAGTAGTCCGTGCTCTCTGCCGCCAGCCGCCAGTTCATGCTGTACGTCGCGGTGGCGATGATGTCCTGAGCGGTGGGTATCCACCGGCTGCGCGGCAACAGCACGATGGTGAGAATGGCGACGACCGCGAAGACCGCTGTGGGTGCGGGCAACAGCCGTTTGGCTCGCCGACCGTAGAAGCGCCGCAACTTCAACCGCCCCGTCGTCCGCAACTCCTGGACGAGCAGCTGCGTGATGAGGAAACCGGAGATGACGAAGAACACGTCCAGCGACACGAAGCCGCCCGGGAAGAACGGCACGCCGGCGTGCCACACCATGATCATCAAGATGGACAGGGCGCGCAGCCCCTCGATGTCCTTGCGGTGACCACCCACCTTCGAGCTGACGACCGCGGTCTTCTCGCGGACCGGGCCGGTGGGCGGCCTCTCCTGCGCGGCGTCAGGGCCGCGCTCCACGATGTGTGTCACCGTCGACCCTCCTGTGCGGAACCAGAATCACGCATCGCGAACCCCCGGGGCACACGCGACGGTCTGCTCACCGGCGACATTGGCCCTGAACCACTCATAGGCCTCACGGATCCCCTCGTCGAGTTCGACCCGTGGACGCCACCCGGTCGCGGTGATGCGGGAGACGTCGAGGAGCTTGCGGAACGTCCCGTCGGGGCGGGAGGTGTCCCAGGTGATCCGCCCTGTGAAACCGACCGCCGCAGCGACGTGTTCGGCGAGCTCGCGAATGGTGAGATCGTTCCCGCAACCGACGTTCACGATGTCGGGATGGTCGTAGGTGTCGAGCAGGTGCACGATGGCCCGGCCCAGGTCGTCGGCGTGCAGGAACTCCCGGCGTGGCTCGCCGGACCCCCACAGCACCACGTCGTCACGGTTCTGCTCGAGCGCCGTGTGGAACCGGTAGATCATGCCGGGCAGGACGTGTGAGTTCTCCGGGTCGAAGTTGTCGCCCGGGCCGTAGAGATTGGTCGGCATCGCCGCGATCCACGGCAGTCCGTACTGGCGGCGCACGGCGCGCAGGTGGGTGATGCCGGCGATCTTGGCCACCGCGTAGGCCTCGTTGGTCGGCTCGAGCGGTCCGGTCAGCAGCGACGACTCCGGAATCGGTTGCGGCGCGTGTTTGGGGTAGATGCAGGACGAACCCAGGAACACGAGCCGGGGAACCGCGAGCTCGCGAGCCGCATCCATCAGGTTCACCTGAATGCGGACGTTGTCGGAGAGGAACTCGGCGGGCGACGCGTCGTTGGCGGCGATACCGCCCACCCGTGCGGCCGCGATGACCACCACGTCCGGCCGGAGGCCGCGCAGGTAGTCGAACGTCGCGCCGCGGTCCCTCAGGTCGAGCTCGGAGGAACCGACCCCTTCGAGGTCGTCGAACCCGGCCGCCGCGAAGGCGCGCTGGATCGCCGAGCCGGCCAGGCCGCGGTGGCCGGCGATGTACACCTTGGCATTGCGGTCGAGGGGCAGCTCAGCCACGGCTGCGCACCTCCGCCAGCGCCAGTTCGCTGTCTGCGTCGACCATCAGCCGTGCCAGGTCGGGTGCCAGCACCTTGGCCTTCCAGCCCAGCACTTCTCGGGCCTTCGACGGGTCGCCGATCAGCGAGTCGACCTCTGAGGGCCGCAGGTAGCGGTCGTCGAACTTGACGTAGCGCTCCCAATCCAGGCCGGCGTGATCGAACGCGAACTGAACGAAGTCCCGCACCGAGTACGCGGTGCCGGTGGCGACCACGTAATCCTCGGGCCGTTCGGCCTGCAACATCAACCACATCGCCTCGACGTACTCCTTGGCATAGCCCCAGTCGCGGACGGCGTCGAGGTTGCCGAGATACAGGTCGCCGTCCAAGCCGGCCGTGATCCGCGCCACCGCGCGGGAGATCTTCCTGGTCACGAACGTCTCACCGCGGCGCGGTGATTCGTGGTTGAAGAGGATGCCGTTGACCGCGAACATGCCGTACGCCTCGCGGTAGTTGCGGGTGATCCAGTAGGAGTACACCTTGGCCGCTCCGTACGGACTTCGCGGCCAGAAGGGCGTGTGTTCGTCCTGCGGCGGCGGGCTCGCGCCGAACATCTCAGAGCTCGACGCCTGATAGAACCGGCAGTTCAGGTTGATCATCCGGATCGCCTCGAGCAACCGGGTGGTCCCCAGCCCCGTGGTGTCACCGGTGAACTCCGGCTCGTCGAAGCTCACCCGGACGTGGGACTGGGCGGCGAGGTGGTACACCTCGTCGGGCTTGATCCGCTGCAGCAGCGTCACCAGACGCGACCCGTCGGTGAGATCACCGTAGTGCAGGAAGAAGCGGGCGCCTTCGACGTGCGGATCCGTGTAGATGTGCTCCAGCCGGCCCGTGTTGAACGTCGATGCACGGCGGATCAACCCGTGCACCTCGTAACCCTTCTCGAGCAGGAGTTCCGCCAGGTAGGACCCGTCCTGCCCGGTGACACCCGTGATGAACGCTCGTTTCATCTGTTGCACTCCCGCCCCATTCGTCACTTCGATGCCGTGCTGGCAAACGATCCCCTGATTGCAGTGCTTACACGGTGATCATCGTTTCCGCGATCGGAACAGCAATCTTTAACGGCGAATTTTCGTGACCGCATTATTAGCTTCACTGTCAAAAATTGACTTGGCACATAAAAGCGGGCAACTTCGCCGCATACTCGACCAACATGCGTTACGTGCCCTATCGTTGCGCACGGGGCGGGACGTGGCTGGGCCGCAGCATGGCGGTCGCGCAGGACACAACGTGAATACGAATCAACGGCTGAGACGGTCGTCCGGCATCGATGGGGGAAACCGTGGATCTTCGCTCCTACCTCGCCATACTGGCCAAACGGGCATGGCTGATCGTCAGTGTGGTGGTGGTGTGCCTGGCGGCGGCGGCGGGCTCCATCCTGCTGATGACGCCCACCTACCGGGGGGACGCGCAATTGTTCGTCTCCACCCAGATCAGCTCCGGCAATCTCAACCAGGAGCTCTTTCAGGGCAGCAACTTTTCGGCAGAGCGTGTCAAGTCCTACTCGCAGCTCGTCACGAGCCCCACTGTGCTCGACCCCGTGATCGCGGAACTGAGCCTGCCGGTCGACGCCCGCCAATTAGCCGATCATGTTTCGGCGAAGGTTCCGCTGGAGACGGTCATGATCGACATCTCGGCGACATCGGACTCGCCCGAGATGGCCGCCGCGATCGCCAACTCGGTCGGTAACAGCCTGGCCAAGGTGATCCAGGAACTGGAATCCTCCGAGACCAGGGGCTCCTCGCCGGTCAAGGCCACGGTGGTGACCCCGGCCATGGTGCCGGCCTCGCCGGCCTCGCCGAGCATCCCCATCAACCTCGGCCTGGGACTGCTGATCGGGCTCATCGCCGGAGTGGGACTGGCAGTGCTGCTCGAGAAGCTCAACACGAGCGTCAAGGACACCGCTGATCTCGCGGAGGTGACCGACATCCCGGTACTGGCCCACGTGGTGCGCGACTCCCGCCGCGGTGCGACCGCCATCGTGCGCGACGACCATCTCGGCAGCCGCAGCGAGGCCTACCGACAGCTGCGGACCAATCTGCAGTTCGCCGCGGTGGACCGGATGCCCAAGGTCATCGTCGTCACCAGCGCGCTCGCCGGCGAGGGGAAGAGTTCGGTCGCGGGAAACCTGGCGGTGGCGATGTCGCATGTCGGCGTGCGGGTGTGCCTCGTCGACGGCGACCTCAGGCGGCCGTCCGTGGCCAGTTACTTCAAACTAACCGGCACCCTCGGACTGAGCAATGCACTCGTGGGACGCGCCAACCTCGACCAGATACTGCAGTCGGTGGACACCGGGTTCGCCGTCATCACCAGCGGCCCGGTGCCACCCAATCCGGCAGAACTGTTGAGTTCCAAGCGATTCCCGGGGCTGCTGCGCGACCTCACGGAGAGGTTCGAAGTGGTCCTGATCGACGCGCCGCCCACGCTGCCCGCGGCCGACGCGGTGGTGCTCGCGGCCCTCGCCGACGCCGTGCTGTTCGTCGTGCAGGCCGGCAAGACCACCGTTCCGCAGATGCAGCGGGCGCTCAAGAGCCTCGAGCAGGTCAACGCCCGGGTACTCGGCACGGTGCTCAACATGGTTCCGTCCCGCAATTCCGGCAAGAGCCGCTACTGGTACGGCACCGGCTACACCTACCGGCCGCATGCCAGGCCGGTCGACACGGCGCTGGCCGAGCCGCGCCGGAATGCAGCGCGACCCGCGCCGCACGTCCGCAACGGCACACCGCCGGAGCACGTCACGTCGACGATGGTGAAGCCGCCGCGGCAGAACGGAAAAGACCCGCACGTTCCGCCACGGACGGACTGACATGGCGGGCGCCCTCGACGTCCTCCTCGTCAGCTTCTACTACGAGCCCGAACCGACCGGGATCGCGCCGTACGCCGCCGGACTCGCCCGCGGGCTGGTCGAGCGGGGGCACCGGGTCCGAGCCGTCGTCGGGTATCCGCACTATCCGCAGTGGAAGATCGCCGAGGGCTACCACGGGCTGCGGATGCGCGAGGTGATCGACGGAGTCGAGGTCACCCGGGTGCGTCATCCTGTGCCACGCACCTCGACCGGCGTCGGCCGCATCGCGATGGAAGCGGCCTTCGCCGCCCACGCCACCATGATCCGCGGCCGCAGGCCCGACGTCGCGCTGGCCGTCAGTCCGGCATTGCTCAGCGTGGCAACGGCTTTGACATGGCGCCGGCCGGGCCGGACCGCGGTTGGCGTGATCACCCAGGACATCTACTCACGCGCCGCAGTCGAGACCGGGGCGCTCGGCGGCCGGGGTGCAGGCGCGGTGGCGCGGCTCGAGCACCGCCTGCTGTCGCGGGCCGACGGCGTCTCCGTCATCCACGATCTGTTCGGGGACGTGGTCACCGAGCTGGGCATCGATCCGGCGAAGGTCACCGTCATCCGCAACTGGAGTCACATCGCCGAACCCGCGTGCGACAGATCGGCCTCGCGCCGCCTGCTCGCCTGGCGCGACAACGAGGTGATCGCGCTGCACGCGGGCAACATGGGCGAGAAGCAGGGCCTGGAGAACGTCGTCGACGCCGCCCGCATCGCTCAGCAGAACTCCCTGCCCATCCGCTTCGTGCTGCTCGGCGACGGGGCGCGCAGGCGGGCACTCGAATCTCTGGGTTCGGGATTGAGCACACTGCAGTTCCTCGACCCGCTCCCCGACGGAGAGTTCGAGAACGCCCTCGGCGCCGCGGACGTGCTCATCCTCAACGAGAAGCCCGGTGTCGCCGAGATGAGTGTGCCCAGCAAGCTGACGTCGTACTTCGCAGCGGGTCGACCGGTGGTCGCCGCGACCGACCCACGCAGCGGATCGAAGCGTGAGATGCAGGCCGCCGGTGCAGGCACCTGCGTGGAGTCCGGCCAACCGCAGGCTCTCCTCGATGCGGCACTGCGCACGGGTGAAGACCGCGGCGGCGCGAGTCGACTGGGCAACCGGGGGCGCGAGTACGCCCGTCAGGTGCTTTCCCGTTCCAGCGCGCTGGACGCCTACGAGGCCTGGCTGGAGGAGCTGCAGAGCCGAGCGCGCGCGTCAGCTCGGTGACGGCGCGTTCACGTTGCCGAGCTTGCTCCACAGGAAACCGGTGCTGTCCCACGGGTCGGTGGTGGTGCCGGCGTCGCCGCCCGAGCCCGGCCAACCGTGGTCTTCGCCGTCGATCACGTCGCGCACCACCTCGCGGCCATTCGGGCACGGCCACGTCGTCACGGTCGCCGGCGGCTCCGACTGCACCCGGGGTTCGGACGAACAGTCTGCGGCACGGATGAACGGCGCCAGCGCCTCGTCGATCGACGGGTACACCAGGTTGTTCCCCGGCCCACCCACGCTGGTGCCCCCGGCGACCGGGACCACTTCATCCTGCGCTCCGTGCACCGCGATCACCGTCAACGGCGCAGGGTTGGGGCACGGCACCGTCAGCGCACCGGCGACGATGCCCATGCCGGCGAGGTCCCCCGGACGTGTGCACGCCCAGGCGTACGACAGCATGCCGCCGTTCGAGGCGCCGACCGCGAAGACCCGCTTCGGATCGACGCTGTCCTCGGCGATGAGCCGGTCCCGCAGCTCGTGCAGGAAGGCGACGTCGTCCACCTTCGGGCTGCTGGACTTGCGGCAGCAGAAGCCGGCGCTCCAGCGGCCGTCGAGTGCGTCCGGGTAGGCGACCACGAACCCGTTCCGTTCGGCCACAGCGTCCCAGCCGAATGACTTGCGCGCCTGCTCGGCCGAGCCGTTGGCGCCGTGCGACACGATCACCAGCGGCGCACCCGGCCCCGCGGACGAAGGATGGAAGACGATCGCGGAGCGCTCGCCCGCCGGTCCGGGGAGGGCGATCGTCCGGTCGTCGGCGGCACCGCACGCCGACACCAGGCCGAGCAGAAGGGCGAGCGCGAAGCTCCAAGCCAGTGCCGCCGGCAGATGCCGGCTCAATGCCCTGCGCTGCATTCGGCTGGTCCCCCGTCGCTCACGCCGGCACAGTGCCAGCTATCAGGCGCTCGACGAGCCGAAGTGCCCCTCCACCTCGTCCCGCCCACACGAAACACATTGTCGCCGATCGTACCGTTGCGCGCGCGGCGCGAGGTCTCGACAGCGGATCCACATTTCGGCAAACCCTCGTCAGGCGCCGTGCACCTGCCGCACGATGTCGGTGATCGAGTCGATGTCCGACGACCTTTGCAAGCCGAAACGGGTGGAAATGGCACTCTCCCCTTCTGGCATGCGCCTTATTCAACTACGATAAGCAGACTCTTGAGCGGTGTCCGCCAGCCCGTGCTGGAGTGCTTACGCGCAGAAGTTCGAACAGCATTCTCGACGGATGAGGAGTGACCGACGATGACGTCAACGTCTGCATCGCCCAGGCTGGAGACCGTCGCCACCCGCTATTCGGGCACCCGGCACGCCCGCGTCGAGGACAACCGCCTGCTGACCGGCCGCGGCACGTTCGTCGACGACATCCAGCGACCCGGCATGCTGCACGCCTGCTTCGTCCGCAGCCCGTTCGCCCGCGCCACCATCAAGGGCATCGACACCGCCGCGGCACTCGCGATGCCCGGCGTGCGGGCGGTCCTCACGGCCGCCGACATCAACGGCGATGCCGTCGAGGCCTGGCACGCCGTCGCGGGCAAGGACATGCCGGACACCCCGCGTCCGCCGCTGGCCGAGGGTCAGGTGAAGTTCGTCGGCGACCCTGTCGCGCTGGTCGTCGCCGAATCCCGCTACCTGGCCGAAGACGCTGCCGACGCCGTCGAGGTCGACTACGAACCATTGCCCGCCGTCGCCGACTTCCGGGTCGCCATCGGCGGTGCCGAGGCCGGCGTTCCCGTGGTGCACGAGGAGTATCCGGACAACGTCGCGGGCGGCATGGGCGGCGCGCCGCCCGACGAGGAGACGTTCAGCACCGCGGCCTGTGTGGTGTCGGAGAAGATCTACCAACAGATGCACGTGCCGGTGCCGATCGAGACGCGCGGCATGGTCGTCGAGTGGACGGCCACCACGGGTGAGCTGACGCTGTGGGGTTCGACGCAGACACCGCACGAACTGCGCGCGTTCTGCGCCCGATTGCTCGGCATCCCCGCCAGCAAGGTCCGGGTGATCATGCGTGACACCGGTGGCGGCTTCGGCCAGAAGGTCGTCCCGATGCGGGAGGACATGGTCATCATGCTCGCGGCGCGCAAGGTGCCGGGGCCGCTGAAGTGGATCGAGGACCGGCGCGAGAATCTCATGTCCGCGGGCCAGGCGCGCCATGTCGACGGCACCGCGCGGATGGCGTTCGACGACGAGGGCACCATCCTGGCCGTCGACATCGACTTCGTCCAGGACATCGGCGCCTATCCCACCCCGTACCCGGTGCTGACCACCGCAGCCATCGGGATGTTCTATCCGGGTCCGTACCGCGTGCCGAAGTCCAGCTTCAACTACAAGACGGTGTTCTCGAACACCGCAGGGCTGCATGCTTATCGGGGTCCGTGGCAGTACGAGACGCTGGCCCGCGAAATCATGTTCGACATCGCCGCGCGCAAGCTCGGGATGGATCCCGTCGAACTGCGCCGCCGTAACATCCTGCGCGGGGACGAGATGCCCTACTTCAACCCGAACGGCATGCCGTACGACCACGTCGCACCGGCCGACACGTTCGAGCAGGCGGTCAAGATCCTCGATCACGAGGGTTTCCGCAAGGAGCAGGCCGAGGCACTCGCGCAGGGCCGCTACATCGGGCTGGGGTTCTCGGCCTACATCGAACCGACGGGTGCGGCTACCGGTCACCTGGCCACCGAGGGCTGCACCATCCGGATGGAGTCCACCGGCAAGATCAACGTCTACGTCAACGGCGGGTCCACCGGAAACAGCTTGGAGACCACCGTCGTTCAGCTCACCGCCGATGCGCTCGGCGCCGACATCGACGACGTCTCGACCATCCAGGGCGACACGGCGGTCACCCCCTACGGGGCAGGGACCCAGGGCAGCCGCAGCGGGCCGATGACGGCCGGCGCGGTCAACGAGGCGGGCACGATCCTGCGCGGGCAGATCGCCGCGATGGCCGCCCACCGGCTGGGGGTCGAAGCAGGCGACATCGAGCTGGGCGGGTCGACGGCGTACGTCCGCGACGACCCGGACAAGTGCGTGACATTCGCCGACATCGCCTACCGCGCCCACTACGAGCCTCAGCAGTTGCCGCCCGGGATGTCCGCGTCGCTGGAGGCCACCACGCGGTTCACCTCCCAGGCGATGATCCACTGGGCCAACGCCACCCACGCCTGCACCTGCGAGGTCGACATCGATACCGGCCAGGTGACCTTGACGCGCTACATCGTCAGCGAGGACGTCGGACCGATGATCAACCCCAACGTGGTCGAGGGTCAGGTGGCCGGCGGCACCGTGCAGGGCATCGGCGGCGCGCTGCTCGAGAGCCTGGCCTACGACGCCGAAGGGAATCCGTTGTCGTCCACCTTCGTCGACTACCTGCTGCCCACCGCGACCGAGGTGCCGCCGATCGAGTTCGGTCACGTCGAGATCCCCGGCCCGGGCGTCGGCGGCTACAAGGGTGCGGGCGAAGGCGGCGCCATCGGGTCCACACCCGCCGTGATCAACGCCGTCAACGATGCGCTGGCGCCACTGGGCGTCACGCTGACCACGCTGCCGGCCAGCCCGGCGGCCATCGTCGAACTGCTGGAGAACGCCAAGCGAGAGGACCACTGACTGTGGAACTGACCAACGAATTCCGCGTCGCGGTGCCCGCCGCCAAGACCTGGGAGGTGCTCACCGACGTCGAGCGGGTGGCGCCGTGCCTGCCGGGCGCCACGCTGCTCTCCGTCGACGGCGACGAGTTCACCGGTGCCGTCAAGGTCAAGGTCGGCCCGATCACGGTCTCGTACAAGGGCATTGCCGCGTTCGAAGAGAAGGATGCGACGGCCCGGCGGGTGGTGCTGCGCGCCACCGGCAAGGAGACGCGCGGCAACGGCAGCGCGGCGGCCGTCGTCACCGCGCAGTTGAAGGACGAGGGCGACGCCACCGCCGTCTACATCAGCACGGATCTGCAGATCTCCGGCAAGGCGGCGCAGTTCGGCCGCGGGGTGCTGGCCGACGTGGCAGGCAACCTGATCGGCCAGTTCGCGAAGTCGCTGGAGGCCAGCGTGTTGGGCGATTCGGCGCCGGCGGCCACCGCACCGGCCGGCGCGGCAACCGACGCACCGTCGGCGGCGGGCGTCGCGGCCGTCGCGGCCGACGCAGGCGACTCGGTGGACCTGCTGAAAGTCGTTGCCCTGCCGATGGCGAAGCGGGCCGCGCCGGTGCTCGCGGGTCTCGCGGCCGGTCTCACCGTCGGACTGCTGGTGGGCAGGCGCAGGCGCGCACACCCCGCGGCGGTGCTCGCCGACGACCTGCAGGCGGCACTGGCCCGGCTGCTGTCGTCATGAAAGCCGCCCCGTTCGAATACCACCGCCCGGGCTCGGTCAAGGAGGCGGCAGAACTGCTCGCCGAGTACGGCGACGACGCCAAGGTCCTCGCCGGCGGGCAGAGTCTGGTGCCGATGCTGGCCATGCGGTTGACGCACTTCGAGAACCTGATCGACATCTCCCGCGTCGCCGAGTTGCAGGGCATCGACCTGGACGGCGACGACGTGGTGATCGGCGCAGGTACACCGCACGCCTTCGTCGGCATGGACGACGAGGTCGCCGAGTCGGCGCCGCTGCTGACACTCGCCACGCCGCACATCGGACACTTCCAGATCCGCACCCGCGGCACCCTGGGCGGGGCGATCGCCCACGCCGATCCCGCGGCCGAGTACGCCGCCGTCGCCCTGGCGCTCGACGCGCAGATGGACGCGGTGTCGACGCGGGGCACCCGGCAGATCGCGGCGTCGGAGTTCTTCACCGGGCTGTGGGAGACATCGCTGGCGGCCGACGAGATCCTCACCGCCGTCCGGTTTCCCGTGTGGGGCGGCCGCACCGGCTTCGCGATCGAGGAGTTCGCGCGCAGGCATGGCGATTTCGCGATCGCCGGCGCGGTGGTGGCCGTCGAGGTGGACGGCGACGACCGGATCGCGCGGTGCGGCATCGGGTTGCTGGGCCTGGGATCCACGCCGGTGCGCGGTTCCGCGGGCGAGGATGCGATCGTCGGGCGTCCGGTCACCGAACTGAGCGCCGACGAGATCGGCCGCCTGACCATGTCGGCCCTCGACGACGTCCCGGCCGATCTGCAGGGGTCCGCCTCGTACCGCCGCCGGGTCGGCGCCGCGATGGTGTCACGCGCACTGCACTCGGCCATCGCAGAGGCCACCAGCGACGAGAAGACGGAGGTGACGCTCAGTGCATGAGCTACCGGTCGAGTTGAACGTCAACGGGATCGAGCACCGCGGCACCGTCGAACCACGGGTCACCCTCGCCGACTTCCTGCGGGAACAGTGCGGCCTGACGGGCACACACCTCGGATGCGAGCACGGTGCCTGCGGCGCCTGCACAGTGCTGCTCGAAGGCCAGGCCGTGCGATCGTGCCTGATCTTCGCGGTCCAGGCCGACGGCCAGGACGTCACCACCGTCGAGGGCATCGCGGGTCCCGACGGCGAGCTGTCACCGGTGCAGTCCGCGATGCGCGACTGCCATGGACTGCAGTGTGGTTTCTGCACACCGGGATTCGTCACCTCGATCACGGCGCTGCTGCGCGACAACCCTGAGCCCACGGACGCAGAGATCCGCGAGGGACTGTCCGGCAACTTCTGCCGGTGCACCGGATACCAGGGCATCGTCAACGCCGTGCACCAGGCCGCCGAGCACACCCGCGCCGCGAAAGAAGTCAGCCCGCAAGCGCTGTGACGACCGCCGCGATGCGGCGGGCCCGCGTCTCGGCCGCCTTGGCGCCCTCGACGCTGGTGACATGAGCCTTGCGTCTGCTCGGCGACAGCTTGTCCCAGGCCGCGGTGAGATCGGACTCCGCGAGCGCGGCGGCGAGGTCGGCGGGCACCTCGACGGTGCGGGGCGCGGTGTCCAACGTCAGCGTCACCTCGACGGCGTCCCCGCCACCGATGCCCGATTCGGCGCGGCGCTGCGCGCTGAACGGGATGAGGAACCTCCCGCCCATCGGCGCGATCGTCGAGCGGTACCCGTAGCCGTTCACCGACACGACGACCGGCGGCCGTTTTCCGGCGCCGAGTGCCTCGATCACCTCGGCGGGCACCTCGATGCCGGTGTTGTTGCCGTCCTGGAACATCGTGGTGGAGAACGTCTGTGCGGCTGCCGGGGATCCGGTCATGGTCGCTGCCTCATCACGGTGCCGTCCCAGCGCGGCGTCTCCCCCGACACGAGACCGACCTGGTCGAGCGCCCGGGTGACGATGTGGTCGACGGCCTCGTCGAGAGTCTTCGGCCGGTTGTAGAAGCCCGGTACGGGCGGCACGATCGAGGCGCCCATCCTGGCGAGCTTGAGCATGTTCTCCAGGTGGATCTCGCTCAACGGCGCCTCGCGAACCATCATTACGAGTCGCCGGCGTTCCTTGAGCACGACGTCGGCGGCGCGGGCGATCAGGTCCTCGGCGTAGCCGTTGGCGATGGCCGCCAGGGTCTTGACGCTGCACGGCGCGATCAGCATGCCCTCGGTGCGGAACGACCCGCTGGAGATGCTGGCGCCGAGGTCACCGGGCTTGTGCACCACGTCGGCCAGCCGGCGCACCTCGGCGACGGTCCAGCCGGTCTCGTGCTCGAGGGTGCGTGCCCCCCACGCGCTGATGACGAGGTGGGTCTCGACGTCGAACTCGCGCAGCCGTTCGAGCATCCGCACCCCGAGGATGGAGCCGCTGGCGCCGGTGATGGCGAGGACGATCCGTGGGCGGTGAGCGCGCGACGCGGTCACGTGAGCGCCTTGAGCCGGTCCACCTGCCGGGTCCATCGTTCGACGACGGCCGCCGGGTCGTGGAGCCGGTAGGTGATCCCGGAGGTCAGTTCGGCGTAGGAGACCCGGTCCTCGTCGACCCGGCAGACGTCGCCGGCGAAGTAGGCGAGCTCCACATCGCCGCCGGAGCCCGGTGCGGGCTGCGGGTCCAGCCGGTGCACCAGAACCCGGATCTTGTAGACGGTCGCGTCGCACACCACGTGCAGCATCGCCCGCCCCGTTGCGGTGAGCGCCGCGGTGGTGCCGCTGTGCGCGTGCAGCGCCAACCGGATGTCGGCGCCCGACGTGCTGAGCAGCTCACCGACCGACAGCAGCGACAACCGCGGCCAGCCGTCGTCACCGACCGTCAGGATCGAAATCGTCTGACCCACTTTGTCACCGAGACCGGCGCCGTCGACCAGCGCGGCCACCGGCGGCGGCAGCGTCGCCACGGCGTGCGGCTGCGGGTCCATCATCTGAGCTTCGCACGGATCGGTCCGGTAGAAGTGATGACATGAGAATCGGTTTCGTCGGACTGGGCAACATGGGCACGGGCATGGCGTCGAACCTGCTGCAGGCCGGCCACGAGGTGACCGCGTACAACAGGTCGCAGGACAAGGTCGACGCACTCGCCGCCGCGGGCGCGCATCCCGCCAGGACCGTGGCGGAGGCGTGCGACGCAGAGGCGGTCGTCTCGATGCTCGCCCACGACGGGGCCGTCGAGGCGGTGACGTTCGGCGACGACGGGATCCTCGCGTCGCTGCCCGCCGGGGCGGTGCACGTGTCGGCGTCGACGATCAGCGTGGCGCTCAGCGAGCGGCTGACGGCCGCACACGGCGACGCCGGGCAGGGCTTCGTCGCGGCACCGGTGTTCGGCCGCCCGGAAGCCGCGGCCGCAGCGAAGCTCTTCGTCGTCGCCGCCGGGGCGCCCGACGTGGTGGCGGCGATGTCGCCGGTGTTCGACGCCATCGGCAGGCGCACGTTCACCGTCGGAGACGAGCCCAGGACCGCGAACCTGGTGAAACTGAGCGGCAACTTCCTCATCGCGTCGGTCATCGAATCGGTCGGTGAGGCGATGGCGCTGGTGGGCAAGGCCGGCGTGGACAAGCAGCAGTACCTGGAACTGCTGACGTCCACACTCTTCGACGCGCCCGTCTACCACACCTATGGAGGGCTGTTGGCGCGTCAGGAATTCGAACCGGTCGGCTTCGCGGCCGAGGGCGGACTCAAGGACGTCCGGCTGGTGCTGGCGGCCGGCGAGAGCCTGCAGGTGCCGCTGCCGATCGCCAGCCTGCTGCGCGACCGGTTCCTGACGTTGCTCGCCCTCGGCGGCGGTCACCTCGACTGGTCGGCGATCGGCGCACTCGCAGAGTGGGATTCGGGAGGCACCGGCCCGATCGCGTGAGCGATCGACCGCGAGCCGGTGATCAGCGCAGGAACCGGACGAGGTAGGACGGCAGGCGGCGGGCGGGCACCGCCCTCGGCCAGTCGCCTGCGCGGAAGTGGGCGTCGGTGCCACCGTCGACGAACACCACGCTGCCGCAGAGGAAGTCGGCCGCGTCGGACAGCATGAAGCAGATCCACTCGGCGAGCTGGGCGGCGTCGCCGAAGCCGCCGATGGGCACCGGGAAGCGCCGCACCGCCCTCGCCTGTGTCGGATTCGCCAGTTGGTCGGTCAGCAGCGGGGTCATCACCGCACCGGGCGCCAGCGCGTTCAGGCGGATACCAGCGCCCGCCCACTCCGGTCGCACCGCCTGTGCGCGCACCCATCGACTCACCGCGATCTTCGACGCCGCGTACATCATCGTGCCGTCGGCCGGGCCGAACCGTCGCACGGCGCGCACGGCCCGGTCGGCATCGCCCGACAGCAGCGCCCGCACCGCCCGTCGCGGCACCGCCGGGATGGTCGTCGTCGAATTGCTGGACAGCACCACCACCTTCGCTCTCGATGCTGCCGCGAGCGCCGGTCGCCAGTGCTCGAGCAGGTCGACGACGCCGAAGTGGTTGACCTCCGCGATGACGCGGCACCGGTCCCGTCCCCGGCCGGGGCCGAGACCGGCGGCGAGCACCGCGCCGTCGAGGTGCCCGTCCGCAGCTGCCAGCACGCTGCGTGCCGCGCCGATACGACCGTCGGGCGTGGAGAGGTCGGCGACGACGTCGGTCTGCTGCAGATCGACACCGATGACGGTGTGGCCGTCGGCGCGCAGCCTGCGCACCGTCTCGAGCCCCATGCCCGAGGCCGAGCCGGTGACGACGTAGGTGCCCACGGCAGTAAATGTGGCAGACCCGCTCACCGGTATCCGGCCCGGGGCGTGATCCCGGGGTTCGCGTAAGACGTGGGGCTAGCCTTGACCGTAGGCACACACGGTCCGTCTCAGCCGCGACGCCAGAGGAGCAGCGTGTGGTCACTTTGGACCGATTGGTGAATGTACTGGGCGCGTACGGCGTTCGGGTGCGATCGTGCCCCATTGCGCGCTCCACCGGGTTGGCCGGCGTCGTGGTGCACGAGCAGGTCGACGGCCGCGCCGTGGTCGGTGACGTGTTGCTGGCCATCGGCGCCGCCACGGTGGCCGAGGCGGTGGGGTGGGCGGTGTCGGCTCGGGCGACGGTCGTGTTCGTCCGCGATGTCGAGGACGACACGGGGTCCGACGCCGACCATGACGGCATCGCGGTGCTGTCGGTCGACCCGGCGATGTCCTGGAGCGAACTCGCGGCCGTGGTCTACGGCCTGGTGCTCGAAGGCCGCGAGACCGATTCCGGTCGCGGACCCACGGATCTGTTCGCACTGGCCGACAGCCTCGCCGAGGTGACCGGCGGCGCGGTCACCATCGAGGATCCGCTCTCGCGGGTGCTGGCGTACTCCATGGTGCAGAGGAATGCCGACGACGCACGCACTGCGACGATCATGGGCAGGCAGGCACCGGAGCACCTGCGCGAGTTCTTCGACGAGTGTGGGATCTCCGCCCATCTCGCGGTGTCCGACGAGCCCTTGTTCGTGAATGCCGCGGCGGATCACGGCCTTTCCGGCCGGATGGTCGTGGCGGTGCGCTCAGCCCGGGTGCTGATGGGCTCGGTGTGGGTGTCGTGCACGGCTCCGTTGGAGGGCGAGGAACTCACGGCCCTGACCGACGGCGCCCGCACGGTAGCACTGCATCTGCTGCGGTCTCGAGCCAGCGCGGACCTCGAACGCCAGGTCGAGTCGGAACAGGTGATCAGGCTGCTCGACGGCACCGCCGACGCGACGGCGTCGACCAGCAGGCTCGGGCTGCCGCAGGGTCCCATGCGGGTCATCGCGCTGCAGGCCTCCGTCGCCGCCGACCGCGATGCCCCGCTGCTGTTGCTGTTCGACCGCGCCACCAGTGGATTCGGCTGGTCGCGGCCCGGTCGCAGCGCACTGGCCGGGAACACGGTCTACACACTGCTGCCCGGTGAGCAGGCCGCCGCGGCTCGCCGTTGGGTCGCCGGCCTACGGGCGGCACTGCCAGACCGGGTGACGGTGGTGGCGGGCATCAGCAAGCCCGCAGCGGTACCGGACCTGCCGGCGGCACGCCAGGAGGCCGACGAGTGTCTGGCGCTGCACGAGACGCGGCCGCAGGCAACCGAGCCCCCGGCCTACGACGAGTCGTGGGACGAGATCGTGCTGGCCCGGCTGCGGATGGCCGCACGCTCGGGTCGGTCGCCGGGCCGGGGGCCGGTGGCCGAGCTGCGCCGCCACGACCGGGAGCACGCCACCGAATACGTGGCCACGCTGAGGGCCTGGCTCGAGGCCCTCGGCGACCCCACCGAAGCCGGCGAACGCCTCGGAGTGCACGAGAACACCGTGCGGTACCGCCTGCGCAAGATGGCCGAGATCACCGACCTGCAACTGGACGACGCGCGCAAGCGGCAGGCGATGTCGATCGAACTGGCGGCCGCCGAGTCCGACTGACCCGGCGCCGGATCGGCGTTGTCGCGTCGGCACAACGCCGCGGAAGCGGGTTGTCGGTTCCGGGCAAGCCGCGCCGTGGTCACGCACACCACCATGGGAGTGACACCTGAGGAGGTATGTGATGGTTGGCCACGAGCGCTTCGACGGCGGCCCGCGATCGGCGATCGTGGTCGGCGCAGGCATCGTCGGTTTGTCCACGGCGTGGTTCATGCAGGAACGCGGCGTCGACGTCACGGTGGTCGACCGCACCGGCGTGGCCGCCGGCGCGTCCTGGGGTAACGCCGGCTGGATCGCGCCCACGCTGACCCTTCCGCTGAACTCGCCCGCCACGCTGCGGTACGGGCTGCGCGCGCTGCGCGACCCCGCCGCACCGCTGCACATCCCGCTCGCCGCGGACAGCGCACTGGGGCGCTTCCTGTTCCAGTTCGCCGCCAGCAGCCGACGGTCGACGTGGCGGCGAGCGGTGCGCGCCAACCTACCGCTCAACGAGGAGTGCATCGAAGCCTTCGACGTGCTCGTCTCCAACGGGGTCGATGCACCGGTGACCGATGCCCCCATCACCGCGCTGTTCCGCAGCACCGACGAGGCGCGGCGCATGCTGGCCGAACTGGACGGACTGTCCGAAGCCGGCCAGTCGGTGGACGTCACCCACCTCAGCGGTGCGGCGCTGCGCGAACAGGTGCCGCTGGCCTCGCCGGCGATCACCGCCGCGATCAACGTCAACGGACAGCGCTTCATCGACCCGGGCCGCTTCGTGCACGCCCTGGCCCGCGCTGTCGTAGACCGCGGCGCCACGATCCACACCGCGGAGGTCCGCGGTGTCTACAGCAGCGGAAGCGGCGCAGAGGTCTTTCTCCGCGACGGCGATCCCATGACCGCGGACGCCGTGGTCGTCGCCACCGGCGCGTGGCTGTCACGGTTGGCCGGCCGCCTGCGCGTGCCCGTGCAGTCCGGGCGCGGCTATTCGTTCACCGTGCCGGTCGACCGGCCGCTACCCGGACCCTTCTATCTCCCCGGCATCCGGGTGGCGTGCACGCCCTACCACGACGGGTTGCGCGTCTCGGGAACCATGGAGTTTCGCGACCCCTACGAACCGGCGGTGGCGGCACGGGTGGACGCCATCATCGCGTCGGCCGGCTCACTGCTCGAGGGCGTCCGCTGGGCCGAACGCACCGACATCTGGGTCGGGCCGCGACCGGTGACGCCCGACGGTCGACCGCTGGTCGGCGAGATGTCGCGCAACGTGTACGTGGCGGGCGGTCACGGCATGTGGGGCCTGGCGCACGGACCGGTCACCGGGCGCCTCCTCGCCGAACAGATCACCACCGGCAAGCAACCCGACGCCCTGCGCGAACTCGACCCCCTGCGCCGCACGGGTCGCTGAGTCACACACCGGCGCAAAGCCTTTGACCCCCGAACTCGGCCCACCGCGGGCCCGCGAGTCGTCAGGGGCGGAGCTTCTCCTTCGCCCGCCCCTGACGGCAATCCCTGTTTCGAAAGGACTCCACATGATCGAGAAGCACACCGTCTGGCTGTCGCCGCAGGCCTACGAGCACCTGCAGGACGAACTGGCCACCCTGCGCCGGCTCAGCACCATCGCGACCGGCGATGCGGACACCGACGAGAACGCGGCGGCCGTCCAGGCCGCGCGGCGCAGCCGGATCCAGCAGATCCACGATCTGATGATGAACGCGGTCGTCGGCGAAGATCCGCCCAACGACGGCATCGCCGAGCCGGGCATGGTGGTGACGGTCCGCTACGACGACACCGGTGAAACCGACACGTTCCTGCTCGGTGTGCGCGGTGCCGAGTACGGCGAGCTCGACGTCTATTCCGTGCGGTCACCGCTCGGCGCCGCGATCGTCGGGGCTCGCCCGGGGCAGCAGTGCAGCTACACCACGCCCAGCGGGAAGACCATGACCGTCACGATGCTCGAGGCCGTCCCGCACGGGGTGCACAGCCCTGTCGATCGGAGAACCCGAGTGAGGAGCCAGAGGTGACGACAACAGACAGATCGTGGACCAGTTGGGCGGCGCTGACGGTGGGCGTCGGCGCCGTCATCGGAGCGTTCGCGTTCTCATCGACTCAACTGGGGCAGGGCCTCACGTTCGGACTCGGTGGCTTCATCGTCTTCTTCGCCTCGATGTCACTGCTCGCCATCGACCCAACACCTGGCCGATGGGGGCTCGTGGTGACGGGCCTGACGATGGCCGTCGTGCCGTGGCTCGGCGCGGGCTTCGTCCCCGACCGCGGCGCCGCGTGGACCGCCGGGGTGGCCGGCGTGCTGGCCCTGGTCCTCGGCGGCATCGGCTGGGTGACCGGCGAGCCGCCGACCAAGCTCGGCATCAACGAGTACGGCAGCCGCGAGGTGCGGCCCGGGGTGATCTCGAGGTGGCTGAGTGGTTCGGCCCTGGCGCTCGGCGCCGTCGCCGTGGTGCTGGCCGCCACGCTGGTGCGGTCGTCGGCGGCGACCGTCGTCATCGCCGGCGCGGGCGGCCTGATCGCGGTGACGGCACTGTGGTCGCTGCTCACCGCCGATCCCACCCGCGACTACCTCAAGCTGGCTGTCGTCGGGCTGGCACTGTTCATGGCGCCGTGGGCGGTCGGCTTCACCGCCGGAGCGGGCGCGTGGACGGCGTGGTCGCTGGGCTTCGCCGCGGCCGCGCTCGGGGTGGCCGGATACCTGCGCGGTGAGCACCTCGACGCGGCCACGGTGGTCCGCGACGATGCCCGCACCCGCTACCGCGAACGCCTCCGCGCCGTCGGGCGGGCGTGACGTCACCGCCGGCCGGGTGGCCGCGGCGCGTGGAGGTCGAATCGGACGCCGACCATGCGGACGGTGAAGCAGACCGCCGCCGCGGCGAGTGCGGCCAGCGTGCCGCGGTACCCGAAGCTGTAGGCCGCGGCCGCGCAGCCCGCACCCAGCAGCGCGGGAATGGCGTACAGCTCGCTGCGCAGCACGACCGGCACCCGGCCGAGCATCACGTCCCTGATCGTTCCGCCACCCACGGCGGTGATCGTGCCGACGATCATCGCCTGTGGCACACCGAATCCCATGTCCAGTGCCTTGACGGCCCCCAGCACGGCGAAAACGCTCAGCCCGACCGCGTCCAGGACGGTGATGACGGTCGCCAGCTTCTCGAGCACGTGGCTCAGCGCGAAGGCCAGCAGGCCCCCGACTGCCGCCAGCGCAAGGTAGCGCCAGTCGACGAAGGTGGCGGGCGGCAGGTCGTCGAGCAGCACGTCGCGGATCGTGCCGCCGCCGAGACCGGTGAACATGCCGAGGGTGATCACCCCGAAGATGTCGAGGCGTTCGGCGCGTACCGCGGTCAGCGCCCCGTTGAGCGCGAAGGCGAAGGTGCCCGCCAGGTCGAGCACCAGCAGTAGCGGTACGTCGGCCGGCATGGCGCCAGGTATACCGCGGCCAGGTGTTACTTGGCGACCACTCCGCGCAGACCGTCGGCGCCGAACAGCTGCTCGAGCATGCCGGACATGTCCGGCCCACGACGCAGGCCGTGGCCGCCGTCGACGTTGATCACCTGCCCGGTGATCCACTCCGCGGCGTCGCTGAGCAGGAAAACCGAGAGGTTGGCGATGTCGGTGACCTCGCCGAAGCGGGGCAGCGGCGTGCAGGCGCGGTAGTCCGCCGACACCTCCGGCGACTCCAGGATCGGTCCCACCAGGTCGGTCTGGATCAGGCCGGGCCGGATGCCGTTGACGCGCACCCACGACGGCCCCAGCTCGTCGGCGGCCAGCATCATGATGTGGTCGAGTGCCGCCTTGCTCGGACCGTAGGCGCCGAACCAGCGGTGGACGTTGCTCGACGCGATCGACGAGATCCCGACGAACGATCCGCCGCCGCCGCGGACCAGCTCGCGCGCGGCGTGCTTGAGCACGTACATCGTGCCGTTGACGTTGAGGTCCACCGTGCGCCGCCAGGCGTCGGAGTCGATCTGCGTGATCGGACCGATGGTCTCCGAACCGCCCGCGCTGTGCACGACGCCGTGCAGCCGCCCGTGCCAGGCGGCGGCCGCGTCGACGAGCCGGGCCGCCTCGTCCTCGTTGGTGATGTCGGTCGGTTCGTATCGCACCGAGTCACGATCGCCGAGCTCTTCGGCGACGGCGGCCAGCCGGTCGGCGTTGCGGCCGGCCAGCATGACCCTGCCACCGGCCGCCACCACCGCGGCGGCCACACCCTTGCCGATGCCGCTGCCACCACCGGTGACCACGTACGTCCGATCCGCCAACGACAGCTGCACCGCGACCCCTTCGTCAGGTTTACTAGAACAGGTTCTAGTTATACGTCACGGCTGATCGCGCCGGGCCGGCTTCGGCGCGCCCAGTGTGCGCCAGTCCGGCACGTCGGGCGGCAGACCCAACGGCAATCGGTTCTCGTTGTGCGCGGCCCAGTGCGCGTGGCCGAGTTCATGGATGTGGAATCCGTGCCGCAGCGCCTCGGTGAAGCCCATCGCATCGCTGGCCGCGTTCACCGAATCCTTGATCAGCAGCGCCGCCATGGTGGGCCGTTCGGCGATCCGGCGGGCGAACTCGAGCGTCTTGTCCGTGAGCTCATCGACCGGGAAGATCTTGGACACCATGCCCAGCCGGTAGGCGTCCTCGGCGTCGATCGAATCACCGGTCAGCAGCAGCTCTTTGGCCTTGCGGGGACCGAATTCCCACGGGTGTGCGTAATATTCGACGCCCGGCATCCCGAGCCGGACGCCCACCACATCGCTGAACTTCGCGTCGTCCGCGGCGACGATGAGGTCGCACGCCCAGATCAGCATCAGCGCGGCGGATATGGCGTTGCCCTGCACCTGCGCGATGGTGATCTTGCGCAGATCGCGCCAGCGCTTGGTGTTCTCGAAGTAGAAGTGCCACTCCTGCAGGTAGAGCTTCTCCATCGAGGCGGACCGCGTCGCGCCGTGTGAGCGGAAGGTCGGATGCTGGTCCGGCCCCGGCTTGCGCTCGGCCAGCGCCGCCTCCGAGCCGAGGTCGTGTCCGGCCGAGAAGTTCTTCCCGCGCGCGGCCAGGATCACCACGCGCACCTGGTCGTCGGCCTCGGCGCGGGTGAAGGCCTCGTCCAGCTGCACCAGCAGGGTGCGCGACTGGGCGTTCTGGGATTCCGGCCGGTTGAGCCAGATGCGAGCTATCCGGCCCTCGTCGAGGGTTTCGTAAGTCACCTGCTCATCGGCCATGGCAGGCACATTACGGGCACCGCGCGGCCCGCCTTCACACAGTCGCGGCCATGATCAGCTACACCCTGTAGTAGCAGGCGATCAACCGGCCGTCGCCGATGTCGCCTAGAGTTGACGTATGCCCGCGAAATCAGATCCCGCCGAGATCGGCGACGTCGAACCACTGGCCGACAGCACTGCGCGTCAGGCCAGGCGCGTGGTCGCCGCCTACGCCACCGATGCCGACGAATGCCGGGTCTTCCTCTCGATGCTCGGTATTGGACCGTCGAAAATCGAGGCGTAGGTGTCACCGGAGGCCGGCGCACAGTCCGACTCCGGGGACTCCGACTTCGTCGTCGTGGCCAACCGGCTGCCGATCGACATCGAGCGCAACCCGGACGGCACCACGACGTACAAGCGGAGCCCCGGTGGCCTGGTCACCGCACTGGAGCCGCTGCTACGTAAGCGGCATGGGGCATGGATCGGCTGGGCGGGCGTTCCCGACAGCGACGAAGAGCCGATCGACGACGACGGCCTGCAGCTGTACCCGGTGTCGCTGTCGGCCGACGACGTCGCCAAGTACTACGAGGGCTTCTCCAACGCCACCCTGTGGCCGCTCTACCACGACCTGATCGTCAAGCCGATCTACCACCGCGAATGGTGGGAGCGCTACGTCGAGGTCAACCGGCGGTTCGCGGAGGCCACCGCACGTGCGGCCGCCAAGGGCGCCACCGTGTGGGTCCAGGACTACCAGCTGCAACTGGTGCCCAAGATGCTGCGGATGCTGCGGCCCGACCTCACCATCGGGTTCTTCCTCCACATCCCGTTCCCGCCGGTCGAGCTGTTCATGCAGATGCCCTGGCGCACCGAGATCATCGAGGGCCTGCTCGGCGCCGACCTGGTCGGCTTCCACCTGCCGGGCGGCGCGCAGAATTTCCTGATCCTGGCCCGCAGGCTGGTCGGCGCCAACACCTCGCGCGGCAACGTCGGTGTGCGGTCCCGCTTCGGCGAGGTGCAGGTCGGGTTCCGCACCGTCAAGGTCGGCGCCTTCCCGATCTCCATCGACTCCGCCGAACTCGACACCAAGGCGAGGAACCGGGAGATCCGGCAGCGGGCCCGCAAGATCCGTGCCGAGCTCGGGAACCCGCGCAAGATCATGCTGGGTGTCGACCGGCTCGACTACACCAAGGGCATCGACGTCCGCCTGCACGCGCTGTCGGAACTACTCGACGAGAAACGGGTGGATCGCGACGACACCGTGCTGGTGCAGCTGGCGACCCCCAGCCGGGAACGCGTCGAGAGCTACATCGCGATGCGCGAGGACATCGAGCGTCAGGTCGGCCACATCAACGGCGAGCACGGCGAAGTCGGCCACCCGATCGTGCACTACCTGCACCGGCCGATTCCCCGGGACGAGCTGATCGCGTTCTTCGTCGCCGCAGACGTCATGCTGGTCACGCCATTGCGTGACGGGATGAACCTGGTGGCCAAGGAGTACGTGGCCTGCCGCAGCGATCTCGGCGGCGCGCTGGTCCTCAGCGAATTCACCGGTGCGGCAGCCGAACTGCGACAGGCATACCTGGCCAATCCGCATCACCTCGAGGGCGTCAAGGACGCGATCGAGGCGGCGCTGCGCCAGGCTCCCGAGGAGGGCAGGCGCCGGATGCGTGCGCTGCGACGGCAGGTGCTGGCCCACGACGTCGACCGGTGGGCGCGTGCCTTCCTCGACGCGCTGGCCGACACCGAGTCATCGCGCGCCTAGATCGGCGTGATGTAACTGATCAGCCACTTCCCGTCGATTCGTTCGTACTCCACCCTCAGTCGCGCGCCGTCATAGATCGGTTGGTCGCGATTCGACTTTTCGGACACTGTGCGGTTGATGTAGACCATCACCGCTGCCGAGTTGCGCTGCGCACTCAGAACTCCGACGCCGACCACGTTGGCTTGGCTGACTACCTCTCGCTCCCGCGCCTGCGGAATGATGTCGGCGTTCGCCCTCTGCTCGAACTCCCTGCGATAGTCGGGCGTGAGCAGGTTGTAGGAATCGATGAGGTTGCGCTCGACCGTCTTGTAGTCGTAGGTGAAGACCGTCGGGATTTGTTTCTGCGCAAGTGGTCCGAGTTCGTCGCGAGCAGACTGCTCTCCACGCGTCTCCACCCGCTGCCAGTAGAGGCCACCACCCACGGCGGCCAGGCTGACGAACGCAACCGCCATCAGCCCGATGATTCCGCTGACGATCCAGCGCATCAGTTGCCACCGTTGGGATAGTTGAGGTCGTAGGCTGTCATCCGGCCGTTGTCATCCTCGTGCACGACGATGCGCAGCCGGTACGGCTGCGATGGCCTGTTGTTGCCGTCCATGTCGCTGGCCGTCACCCGAGCCGACACCAACACCGCCGCGTTCTTACTGATGTCGTCGATGTTCTCCAAAGCAGCACCGTTGATCACCGTCTCCGAACTGCCGCCGGTGTCCCGGAAGATCGCCTTGAGGTTCACCACGTTGTTGTTCTGGCTGAACATGTCCCGCAATGGCCCGCTGGTGCCTTCGTAGAATCGGTCGACACTCTCGTCGACGGTGTCCTGCCTGAAGCTGAACATGTTCACCACGGTCTGCGTCGCCGTGTCGACGAACCGCTGATTGCGTGCCTGCGTTGCTTCTGTGTGTTGTCTCTGGACGATCAGTACCGCCACTGCAACGCCGAGAACACTTGTCGCGACGAGCCCAGACACCAACGCAACGATTGCGACCAGCCGTCGGTGCGCCTTCCGGCGTGGTGGGGGCGCAGCTTTGCGGAACGTGCGCGCAGACGTTGCACCGGTCGGCTTCGTGGTCTGAACGCGTGCGACGGTGGCCTCGGCGGCTTTACCGTTCGCCGGACCTGCGGGCCGGGACGCGCGGCGACGTCGGGCCTGTTCCGGACCGGCCGAAGTAGGCGTCATCAGGCCAGCCTTGGATAGAGCATGAGATCAACCCAATTCTCCTGCGGCCGCACGTCAGCGACACCGGGCGCGTAGACCCCGCTACCGCCGGCCGGATCGACGAAGACTCCGGTTTTCTGGTCGTACGTCCCGTAAGCCGCTCCGCTCGCCTGCGGCACCGGCGCACCCTGCGGCACCGGCGCAGCGGGTGGCGGCGGCGCTGCGGGTGGCGGCGGCGCGGCGGGGGCCTGTGGCAGGGCCGCGGTGTTGTAGGGACCCGCGAATATCGGCGGCGGTGATGGAGGACCGTTGATCGCCGGCCCGACCGGCGGCGGCGGCCATGCCTGCGGGTACGGCGCCGGCGGTATCCATGCCGTCAGCGGCGGCGGCGGTGGGCCATCGTTCGGAGGGGGAATGTACGGCCATGGTTGATGTGGCGCCGGCCCCGGGCCGGTTTGGACCCCGGGCGGTACCAAGCCCGGCGCGACGGGGTATCCCGGGTCCGGGTCGTTCTCCGGTGGAATGTAGGGAAACTTGTTGGGCGGGAAGATGTTTCGCCCATCCTCGGGCGTGTCGTCCTCCAGGACATCCATCGGTGTGCCGATCGGCACCGGCGGACCGCGCCACGGGCTGTTACCGATCGGGACATAGCCACGGGGGTCGCGGCACAACTGGATCGTCGGCGCGCGCTTGCCGGGGAACTCCTGACAGGGATAGTTTCTCGCGCCGCGCACCACCATCGGATCGTTCTGCGCGACTTTGCAGTACAAGTCGTTGGGTAGCTCGCGCAGCGTGGTGTCTCCTGGCGTGCGAATCTCCGACGGCGGTAAGAATCCGGTGTTGCACGGCGGCGGATCGTTGATCGAGATCTTGAAGTCCTGCTTGCCGCCTTCGTCCGCGGGAAGTTGACCGCCGATCGTCAACAGCGATGCCTGCAGGGCAGGAAAGATGACCAGCGCCTGTTCGATCGACCTGTGGTAGATGACGCCGACGCGGCCGAAGTTGGCCAAGTTGGCCGCGAGCACCGGGAAAGAGGGCCGAATGCCCGCAAACGTCTCGCCGGCTTCGGCGGCCGCCGCCGGTGCTTCCGCAAGCAGCGCACGCAGTTGCGGATCGGCGTTGGCCAATTCGGTGGTCAAGCGCGCAAGGCCGTCGGCCGACGACCGGATGTCGTCGCCACTGCGAATCTGCGCCTCGAGGAACGGTTCAGCCTGGTCGATCAGCGTCGCGGTCTGCGGCCAACTTGCGTTGGCCTCGTCGATCAGCGCCCGTGCCGATTGGATGAGTCGCGCCAGTTCGGGCCCTGAGCCGTTGAACGCGTCGAACGTCTCGCGCAGGAGGTCCTGGATGCGAGTGTTGTCGAGGCTGTTCACCAATCGGTCTGCCTCACCCAGCAACTCGGCGACGTCCTGCGGTATCGCCGTCCGTTCCTTCGGGATGGTTGCACCGTTGTGCAGCAACGCCTGCGAGGGATCGGCGGGCGGAACGAAATCAACGTATTGTTCGCCGATCGCAGACACACTCTTGACGGTGGCGGTCGAGTTCGCCGGAATCTTGACATCGCTGTTGAGTTCCATGCGCGCGGCGACGCCGTCGTCGGTCAACTCCACGGCTTGGACGCGGCCGGCTTGCACGCCGCGATAGGTGACATTGGCGTTCTCATACAGCCCGCCACCGGCGACGAATTCGGCCGTGACACCGTACACACCGACGCCCAGCCGGGCGGGTACACGAAGGTAGAAAAAGGAGATCGCGCCGACGGTGACCACCGTCACGACAGCGAAGATCATCAGTTGGATTCGCGCGGTTCGGTTGAGCATTACTCCGGCGGCACCTCCTGGCCCGACGCGGTGCCGGGCGGGATCTTGAACGGATCAGCGGCCTGCCCGGACAGGTTCGCCATCTCCCCGGTCAAGAACTCCGGCGGATTGACGACTTCGGCGAGGCGCTTCATGTTCGGGTCGAAGAACGACGTCGTGAAGATGGTCTCGCCGAGTCGGCGGATTGTCAGATCGAATGTGGCGAAGATGTTGAAGTAGTCACCCCTGGCCACTCGAGGCAGATTCTTGCCTGGGAACGGGAAGGTCGCCAGGCTGTCCAGGGAGGAGACGAGGTCCGCGCGGTTGTCATTGAGCGGTTTGATCACCGCGTACAAGTCGATCACGTCCTCCGCGAAATCGTCCTTGGTTTCGGCCAGCATGCGTGCTCCGACAGTGGCGAAACTCTGCAGTGCGGCGAATGCGTCAACGATGTTCGTCCGATTGTCGTTGAGCACCCGCAGCGCTGCCGGAAGGGTGTCCAGGGTCCGGCCGAGACTGTCCTTGCTGCGGGCGAGGACTCCTGCGAATCGGTTCAGTCCTTCGACAGCGGCGATGATGTCGTCGGTCTGCCGATTCAACGACGCGGTCAGCTCGGCGAGCCGCGGGATCAAGCCCGCGAACTGGCCCTCACGGCCCGCCACCCCGTTGTAGACCTCTTGGGTAATATCCTGCAGCGCACCGAGATTGCCCTTGTTGACGACCACACCCAAGGCGGACAGCACCTCCTCGGTAGTGGGGTAGCGGCCGCCCTGGCTCCACGGGATCTCCGACCCGTCACGTAGCTCGCCCACCGGCCGTTGATCGGCCGGAGCCGACAGCTCGATGTGCTGCGAACCCAATAGTGATGTCTGCGCGACACTGGCCGTCGCGTTGGCCGGCAGCCGGACTTCGCGGTCAAGGGACAGTTGCACCACGGCATAGAAGCTGCCATCTGACCGCTGCACAGCCTCGACCCCCGACACGCTGCCGACGGTGACGTCGTCGACCATCACGGGCGAATTCTGCGGCAGAGTGGCAACGTCGGGCAGCTCCACGGCGATGGTGTAGGCGCCCGCGCCGTGACCGGCCGTGCCGGGCATGTTCAGGGAGTTCAGCCCGCCGAACTGGCACCCGGTGAGCAGCACTACGCCGGACCCGATGGCCACCATGCGCCTGCTCACGCGGCCACTGTTGCGAGTCAATGACTTTCGCGTCATCCTCCGCCTCCATGTTGTTGCGGAGCGACCGGCTGCACCGGCGCGCCGAACTCGGCCGGAAGCGGACCGGGCGCAACTGGTGCCGGCGGCGCACCCGGAGCCGGACCGGGCGGCGGACCACCGGGCGCTGGACCGGGCGGCAGTACCACCGGACCAAGCGTGTACGGCTGGGCAGGCGGGGGCGGACCAGGAACCGGGTTCGGGGGGAGCAGCAACGACGTGGGATCTCCTCCCTCGCCGGCACGGGGCGGGAATCGCCCGTCGCTGGGGATCCACTCGAGGTGCGGGATGTAGGTTTGCGCCTTGGCCTCAGTCGCCGGGGTGTCGTAGATGACCTGGCCCTTGTACGCGGTGATCGTGTTGATCCCGTGCGCCATGAAGGGCGGGTAGTTCACCGCCAGGCGCTTGAGCACCGGAGCCATCCGCTGGCGGCAGATCTCGGATCGCTTGTCATAGTCGGGCATCCCCGCCGCGTCGAAATTGCCGCAGATGAACTGCACCGGATTGGCGAATTCCGGCAGGCCCAGGAGACCATTCGCGGTGCCCTGGGCCGGGTTGTAGATGTTGTAGAAGTTGGCCATCGCGTTCGGCAGGACGTGCAGTATCTGCTCGACGTCGTCGGTCTGGGTTGTCAGGATGCTGGTGAAGTCGGTCAGCCTGTTGACGTTGTCGATCAGCACCGCGTTGTTCTCGTCGAGGAAGCCGCGGACGTCCGACAGGGCCTGGTTGAGACTGCCCAAGGTGTCGTCCAACCCCACCGCGCTGTCGGCCAGCACTTGCGAGACCGAGGCCAAATGCCCGCTGAACTGCACGATTTGCTCGTTACTCCTGGACAGCGCGTCGACCAGGATCTGCAGGTTCTTCACCGTGCCGAACAGGTCCATGCGTGAGTCGCCCAGCCGCCCCGCGGTCTGCGACAGTTCACGGACGGCTTGCCGAAACGAGTCGCCGTTGCCGTCGAACGTATCGGCGGCCTGATTCACAAAGCTGCTCAACGGCCCGTGAACTTCGCCCGCCGACGGTCCGAGTTGCCTGCTGAGCCTGGTCAGCTCGGTTTTGACGTCGTCCCACTCGACCGGCACGGCGGTGCGGCCCAACTCGATGGTGCCGCCATCCTCCATCGCCGGACCCTGATCATAGGTGGGGGTCAGCTGAATGAACCGGGCTGCCACGAGGTTCGGTGCAATGACCACCGCGCGAGCATCGGCGGGCACTTTGACGCCGTCCTTCACCCTCATGGTGATCTTGACGGCATCGGGCTGCGGCGAGATGGATTCGATCGAGCCGATGGGCACGCCGATGATACGAACCTCGTCGCCCGGATAGACGCCCGCCGCCGAGGTGAAGTATCCGACCACTGTGTACGTGGAGACTCGCGGCCACACCAGGTAGACGCCACCGATCAACGCCACCAGCAGCGCGGTGATGACGCCGTAGCGCAGGAGGCGGCTCATGGCGACTTCGGCCTAATGATCATCCGCTCGTTGATGAACCCGCGCAGAAGGTCGGAAAGGCTGTCCGGAATCTTGCCCGGTTGGAAATAGAGGTCCAGTAGTGCGGCCGACTGCGTACCGTTCGGTATCGCATTGGGTAGGTTGACCATGAAACCCGAGCCCGAAGCGACCGACTCGCCGAGCGCGGTGGCGTAGCCCGGCAGACGCTTCAGCGCCTCACTGATGTGTTCACGGCGTTCGAGCAGGTTGTCCAACACCAAGTTCAATTTCCTCAGGGCTGGCCCGAATTCGCGGCGGTTGTCGGCGACGAACCCCGAGAGCTGCTGTGACACATCGTCGATGCCGGCGATCAGACTGCTCAGCGCAGCCCGTCGCTCATCGAGCGCGGCGAATAGCTGGTTGCCGTCGGTGATGAGCTGGTTCACCTGACCGGCCCGGTCGGCGAGCACCGCCGTCACCGACCTGGCGCGTGTCAACAGCTGACCCAGCGCTTCGTCGTTGGCGTTGATGCTGCGCGACAACGTGGCCACCCCGTCGAGCGTGCGGCGCAGCTCAGGCGTCGCCTCGCGGAACGAATCGGTCAGCACCTGCAACGCCTGGGTCAACTGGTCCTTGTCGAGGGCACCGGAATTCTGACCGAGGTCCTGCAGCGCCATGTTCAAGGTGTACGGAGCAGTGGTGCGGCTCAGAGGAATTGATGTCACCGACCCGCCACCCTGCGGAACGATCCCCAGCGACCTCTCCCCCAGAACGGTTTCGGTCCTGATCGATACGAGAGTCTGATCGCCGAGCCTGACCTTGCGGTCGACGGTGAATGCCACCTTTGCGGCGTTGCCCGCGAGGCCGACGTCGGTCACTTTGCCGACCGTTATGCCGGAGATGTTGACGTCGTTGCCCGGCGAGATCCCACCTGCGTCGGCGAAGAAGGCCTCGTAGGTCTTGCCTTGCGGATAGAACGGCAAGCTGGTGTAGCCGAACGCAACGACCACGACACACGCCACGACCGCGATCCCGAGGACACCCGCCCGGATGGTCTTATCCATTGTCTGAACACCTGCCCTTCGACGGGTCCGGCACGCCACCGATCGGCAGGAAGATGTCGCTGCCTGCCGGCCCGTTGAATTTGAGCGTCGTCGCGCAGATGTAGTAGTTGAAGTACGAGCCGTACGCGCCGAGGGAATTGAGCCGCAGATAGTTTTCGGCCAACGGTTCGATCACGCGATTGACCTCATCCTTTCGATTGTCGAGCTCGGTCGAAAGCGGACGAAGGTTTTCGAGCACGCCCTGCAGCGGCCGTCGCGAATTAACAAGCATGTCGGTCAGATCCGCTGAGGCGGATGCCAGCGGCGGAATGGCCCCTGCGATCGGGTCCCGGCCCTCCGCCAGTCCGCTGACCAGCTTTTGGAGCTCGTCCACGCTGGCATCGAACTCGACGCTCTTCTCGTCGATGGTCCCCAGCACCTCGTTCAGATTCTTGATCGCCTCGGAGATCACCTGATAGCGATCGCCCAGGGTCTGACTGAATGTTCCTGTTTCCGAAAGCAATCGCGACAGCGCACCACCCTCGCCTTGCAGCGATTCGATGACCGCACCACTTATCTGGTTGATCTGCTCGCCGTCGAGACCCTTGACCACCGGGCGTAGGCCACCGAGCAGAGCATCGAGATCCAAGGCCGGCTGGGTCTGGTCGATGGGAACCATGCCACCCGACGGCAACTTCCGAAGCTCGCCCGGACCCGAGGTGATCTCCATATAGCGGTCGCCGACGAGGTTCTCATAGCGGATCGCGGCCCGCGTCGAGGTGTACATCTGATACTTCTTGTCGATGTTGAACGCCACGTCAACGGTGTTGTCGGGGTTCAATTTCACATCGCCGACACTGCCCACCGGAACGCCGGCGATCCGCACGTCCTCGCCGCCCTTCAGCCGCGAGGCGTCGGCGAACGTGGCGTGGAAAGTGTTGCTCGACGCGAACCGGATTTCGCCGAAAACCACCACCAGACCGGCGGAGATGAGCAGCATGACCACTGCGAAAACGCTCACCTTGACCAGATTTCCCCGACGGCTCATCAAAAGTCGTCTCGTTCTGCGAATGCCCCGTTGAACAAGAATTGGAAGGTACTCGGGGCGTCGACCTGCACCTCGGTGAACGGCTCGTACGGGATGACGGCATTGTCGGTGACCAGGAAAGGCGAACGGTAGAACGAGCCGCCGAATTGCTTGCTGGGGAGGTTGGGTAGGCCGCGGCAGTTCGGGCCACCCGACGCATTCACGATCGGCAGACTCTCTGGATACGTATACGACGGAACGCCCAGCACGAAGCTGGAACTGACCATCGCGCCGGGTTTCATGCCACCGACGATGCTCCCGCCCCGTTCGGCCCCCTTCTTGACGCCCTGCACTATGCAGCCGAGTACCGGCGAATAGTCACCCAGCACCGTCAATGGCGCCCGCAGCCGCTGGATCGCTGCGATGTAGTCGTCTGCCGCCGGCTCCAGGGTTGCGTATCCTTCGTTCGCCAAGCCGGTAGCCGCGAGCAGCGTCGCGTTGAGATTCTCCTGCTCATCGACGATCGTGTTGCTGATGGTCGGCGCGTTGTCGATCACAGTGACCAGATCGGGTGCGGCATCGCCGTAGATGTTGGCGACCGTCGCTGTCTGCGCGAAGTCCGACTCGACAGTGGGCAACTTCGGGTTCAGTTGCGCCAGATACTGATTCAACCCCGCAAGACTACCGCCGAATTCGTCACCATGACCGCGCAGCCCCTCGGCGATCGCCGTTATGGTCGCGTTGAGCTTCATCGGGTCGACCTTGTGCAGCACGTCGATCAGGGTCTGGAACAGCGTGTTGGCTTCCAGTTGCACGGCTTGGGCGGCGACTGTGGCGCCGGGACGCAACGGCGCGTCCGACGGTTGCTCCGGCGACATGAAATCTACTGACTTCGCACCGAACACGGTGGTGCTCGCGATTCGTACCGGGGCGTTCGACGGGACGAAACGCAACTGGTCCTCGCTGATCGCCAGCGTCAACTTCGCCTGATCACCCGTGTAGGCGATGTCTTCGACCTTGCCGATCTGGATACCGCGGTACTTGACCTTTGCTTCCTTGTCCATCACCAACCCGGCCCGCGGTGACATCACCGTCACGGTCTCGGTCGGGCTGAACGCCGCGGTATACGACAGATAAGTCAACACCGTGAACGCCACGATGATCGTCGCCAGCACTGCGGCGGCGATCCTGATCGCGGTGGTCCTCGACACGACGTCTGCCCTCCCCTTCTATCCCGAGAGGTTGAAATTACCGGACGCGCCGTACACGGCGAGTGCAATGAACAAGGTAATGACGACCACGACAATTAGCGACGTCCGTACCGCTTGACCTACCGCGATGCCCACGCCGACGGGTCCGCCGGAGGCGTTGTATCCGTAGTAGGTGTGCACCAGCATCACCGCGACCGCCATCACGATGGCCTGGGCGAAAGACCACAGCAGGTCCGTGGGTATCAAGAACGTGTTGAAGTAGTGGTCGTAGAGACCGCCGGACTGTCCGTTGACGTAGACGGTGATCGTGCGGGCGGAGAAGAACGCAGCCAAGGTTGCCAGCGAGTACAACGGAACGATCGCGACCAACCCGGCGATGATGCGGGTGGACACCAGGTAGGAGAGTGAATGTATGGCCATCGCCTCGGTGGCATCGATCTCCTCGGCGATGCGCATCGCGCCCAGTTGGGCGGTGGTGCCGGCGCCGATGGTGGCGGCCAGCGCGATGCCGGCGATGATCGGCGCAACGATGCGCACGTTGAGAAACGCGGAGAGGAACCCGGTCAGCGCCTCGATGCCGATGTTGCCGAGCGACTCGTAACCCTGGACCGCGATGACGCCGCCGGACGCCAGGGTCAGAAACGCCGCGACGCCGACCGTGCCGCCGATCAGCAGCAGCGCACCGGAGCCAAGCGTCATCTCGGCGATCAGCCGGAGTGTTTCCTTGCGGTAGTGCCCCAGCGCGTGCGGGATGTATCGGATCGACTCGGCGTAGAACAATGCCTGCTCGCCGAACGTGTCGACAGCCCGGGGCAGCCACCGGAACGCACGCCGAATGCGCAGCGACGCGTCGTAACTCCCGATCTGACTCATTGGGTGATCCGAACGCCGATTGCCGTCATCAGCACATTGATCACGAATAGGCAGATGAAGGCATAGATGACGGTCTCGTTGACAGCTTCTCCGACACCCTTGGGTCCGCCCTTGACGGTGAGGCCTCGGTAGCACCCGACCAGCCCCGCCATGACGCCGAACAAGAGGGCCTTGACTTCTGAGATCACCAACTCGGGCAACCCGGTCAGGATGGTCAGGCCGCTGATGAACGCTCCCGGATTCACGCCCTGCAGGAGCACGGAGAACACGTAGCCGCCGCTCAGGCCGATCGCAATCACCAGACCGTTGAGCAACATGGCCACGACCGTCGACGCCAGCACCCGCGGCACGACGAGTCGTTGAATGGGATCGATGCCGAGCACCCGCATCGCGTCGATCTCCTCGCGGATGGTGCGAGCGCCCAGATCGGCGCAGATCGCAGTCGCCCCCGCGCCGGCGACGACGAGCACGGTCGAGATCGGCCCCAGCTGGGTGACGGTGCCGAACGCGGTTCCGGAGCCCGACAGATCCGCGGCGCCGAGTTCGCGCAGCAGGATGTTGAGAGTGAATGCGACCAGCACCGTGAACGGAATCGAGATCAGCACCGTCGGAATGAGCGAGACCCTGGCGATCATCCAGGTCTGGTCGAGGAACTCCTGAAATTGGAACGGCCGGCGGAACGTGGCTCGCAGAGTTTCGACGGACATCTGCATGAAACCGCCCACAGCCCGGGCCGGGACCGCGAGCTGTTCGAACAACCTCGGCTCCGTTCTCAGGGCGGGGGGAGTTCTCGAGATCTCGCCGTGGCGAAAAATCCCGGACCGCTTGTGACGGCGGCCAATCCACCCCTGGTTTAAGCACTGCTCTTAGTGAGCCGGCTCATACTAACTAGAACAAGTTCGCAGTGTCAAAGAACCGCAAAACCAGTCCATTTCGTTATATTCACGCTGGTCAGCGCGGGTGTGATGTAAGTCATTCTGAAACGTGTTCTAGTCTGCGTAGCCGGCTGACAACCGAGACTGTCAGTCTCGCGACTCCATCAGTGCGGTGGCGGAGAAGCCGCGCTCGGGATCCCGGTCAGCAAAGTATTCGCGCAGCGTTGAACTCAGCTCCGCGGGGTCCCACGCGTCGGCGTCCGCGGTGAACTGATGCTCGGCGACCGGCGCCGCCACCAATGTGACAGTCGGACCATAGACGATGAACAGCTGTCCGTTGACCCCTCCCGAGGCGGGCGAGGCCAGGAACCGGACCAGGTTCACGACGTGGTCGGTGGACAGCGGGTCGACCTGACCCGAGGGCAGCTCCGGCGCGTCGCCGAACACCCCGGCGGTCATCGCCGTGCGGGCTCGCGGCGCGATGGCGTTCGCCCGCACGCCGAAGCGCTCGAGCGCGCGCGCCGCCGACAGCGTCAGCGCGGTGATCCCGGCCTTGGCGGCGCCGTAGTTCGGCTGGCCGACCGGACCGGACAGGCCGGCCTCCGATGAGGTGTTGATGATGCGTCCGTAAACGGTCCCGTCACCGGCCTTCGCCTTCGACCGCCAGTAGGTCGCCGCATTGCGGGTGAGCAGGAAGTGCCCCCGCAGGTGCACCGCGATGACGGCGTCCCACTCCTCGTCGGACATGTTGAACAGGATCCGGTCCCGGGTGATGCCGGCGTTGTTGACGACGATGCCAAGGCCGCCGAGGCCGTCGGCGGTCTCCACCAATTCGTCGGCGGTGGCGCGCTCGCTGATGTCGCCGACCACCGCCACCCCCTTGGCGCCTGCCGAGGAGATCTCGTCGAGCACGTCGGATTTGTCCAGCGCCGCGGCCATGTCGTTCACCACCACCGACGCGCCGGCCTGAGCGAGCCCGATCGCCTCGGCACGGCCCAGCCCGGCGGCCGCACCGGTGACGACGGCGACCCGTCCGGACAGATCGGTCACGTCTGAATCAGTCAATTTATGAATACCTCTAGTCTTTCCGGATCAGGGCGGCTCGGGGGCATTCGGCAATGGACTGCTCGGCGACGTCCTCCTGATCGCCGGGCACCGGATCCTCCTTGACGACGGCGTAATCCTCGTCGTCGAGATCGAACAGATCCGGTGCAATTCCCACGCAGACCGCATTGCCCTCGCAACGGTCCCGGTCGACTTCCACTCGCATGACAACCTCCTCGCAACCGCTGTGCGGACGGCCCGCCCGTGACGAAGGGCCAGAATACGACCCCGGCTTCAGGCGCGTGTACAAGACCGGCCTGGACCCCAAGACTAGAACGTGTTACAACCAGGTGGATACCAGGGTGCCCACGAGCGGGTGCCGACAAGTGAGGATTCACCGCCATGCGGATCGGCTACAGCCCCGAACAGGAGGAGTTGCGCCGCGAATTGCGCGCCTACTTCGCCAAGCTCATGACGCCCGACCGGGCCGAGGCGCTCGCCTCCAACGACGGCGAGATGGGACGCGGCAACGTCTACCGCGAGACCGTCGCGCAGATGGGCAAGGACGGCTGGCTGACGCTGAACTGGCCGACCGAGTACGGCGGTCAGGGCCGCCCGCCGATCGACGCGCTGATCTTCACCGACGAGGCGGCGATCGCCAACGTGCCGGTGCCGTTCCTCACGATCAACAGCGTGGCGCCGACCATCATGGCGTTCGGCACCGACGAGCAGAAGAAGTTCTTCCTGCCCAAGATCGCCGCCGGGGAACTGCACTTCTCGATCGGCTACTCCGAACCGGGCGCGGGCACCGACCTCGCGTCGCTGCGCACCACCGCGGTGCGCGACGGGGACGACTACCTGATCAACGGCCAGAAGATGTGGACGAGCCTGATCGCCTACGCCGACTACGTCTGGCTGGCGGTGCGGACCAATCCGGAGGCCAAGAAGCACCGCGGCATCTCGATGCTCATCGTGCCGACCACTGCCGAGGGCTTCTCGTGGACGCCGGTGCACACCATGTCCGGCGTCGACACCAGTGCCACCTACTACCAGGACGTCCGGGTTCCGGCGACGAGTCTCGTCGGTGAGGAGAACGCCGGCTGGAAGCTCGTCACCAACCAGCTGAATCACGAGCGGGTCGCCCTGGTGTCCGCCCAGCCGATCTACGTGGCGCTCAACGCGGTCCGCGACTGGGCGCAGAACACCAAGGACGCGCACGGCAACCGGCTGATCGACTCGGAGTGGGTGCAGCTCAACCTGGCGCGGGTGCACGCCAAGGCCGAGGTGCTCAAGCTGGTCAACTGGGAACTCGCCTCCGCCGACGGCGCAGGCCCCTCGCCCGCAGACGCCTCGGCGGCAAAGGTCTACGGCACCGAGCTGGCCACCGAGGCCTACCGGCTGCTGATGGAGGTGCTCGGCACGTCGGCGACGCTGCGGGCCGACTCCCCCGGCGCACTGCTGCGCGGGCGCATCGAGCGGATGCACCGATCGGCACTCATCCTGACGTTCGGCGGCGGCACCAACGAGATCCAGCGCGACATCATCGGCATGGTCGCGCTCGGCCTGCCCCGGGTCAACCGGTAGGAAAGGGACTCCCCCGAAATGGATTTCACCACGACTGAAGCAGCCGACGACCTCGGCGGCCTGGTCCGCACCATCACCGAGTCGGTGGTCACCCCTGAGCACCAGCGCGAGCTCGACAAGCAGGAGCACCGCGTCGACCGGGAACTGTGGCAGAAGCTGATCGACGCCGACGTGCTGAGCACCACCGCACCCGAGTCGCTCGGCGGCGGCGGGTACGGCGTGCTCGAAGAGGTGGCCGTGCTGGTGGCCCTGGGCCGTCAGCTTGCCGCGGTGCCCTACCTCGAGTCGGTGGTGCTGGCCGCGGGGGCGCTTGCCGCGTTCGGTTCCGAAGCGCTGCAGCAGGAGTGGGCGGCACCCGCGGTCACCGGCGGCAAGATCCTGACCATCGCGCTCGACGGCGAGATGGGCGAGGGCCCTGTCCGGGCGACGGCGAGCGGCGGGAATCACACCCTGACCGGCACCCGCACCCAGGTTCCGTACGGCCCGGTGGCCGACGCGTTCCTGGTGCCGGCCGAAACGGACTCGGGCACCGCGGTCTTCCTGGTGAGCAGGGACGATCCGGGGGTGTCGGTGCGCGCGCTGGAGACCACGGGTCTCGGCAGCGTGGGATACCTGGAGCTGCAGGGTGTCGAGGTCGGCGGCGACCGCGGACTCGGCGACGCGATGTCGTGGCTGACCGCGAGGTCCATGCTCGGCCGAAGCGCCTTCCAGCTCGGCGTGCTGGAGCGCGCGCTCGAGCTGACCGCCGAATACGCCAGGGAGCGTGAGCAGTTCGACCGGCCGATCGGCAGCTTCCAGGCGGTGTCGGCGCGGCTGGCCGACGGCTACATCGACATCAAGGGCCTCCGGCTGACACTGACGCAGGCTGCCTGGCGGCTGTCGGAAGATCTTCTGTCCGACATCGACGTCGCCAGTGCGGCGTTCTGGGCGGCCGAGGCCGGCCACCGGGTCGCTCACACGACGGTGCACGTGCACGGCGGCGTCGGCATCGACATGGACCACCCGGTGCACCGGTACTTCCTGGCCGCCAAGCAGACCGAGTTCGCGGTCGGTGGCGCCACCGGCGCACTGCTGCGCATCGGCCGCGAGCTGGCCGACACCCCGGTCTGACCGTGGACGGCGGGCCGACCGTCGGTCGACTGCTGGAACCGCTGACCGAGGTCGACGACCGCGGGGTGTACGCGGAGGACACGTTCGTCAGTTGGCGGCAACACCTGGTTGACGGCGCGGCACTCGGTGCGGCCCTGCGGGCGCGGCTCGACCAGGACCGCCCGCCGCACATCGGCGTGCTACTGGGCAACACGCCGTTCTTCTCGACGGTGCTCGTCGCCGCGGCCATGACGGGACTGGTGCCGGTGGGGCTCAATCCCACTCGCCGAGGCGCCGCACTGGCCCGCGACATCGACCGCGCCGACTGCCAATTGGTGCTCGCCGACGACGCGGGCCCGGTGCCAGACGGGGTGGAGTTCGTCGACGTCGCATCGGCGGCGTGGGCCGACGAGGTGGCCGCGCAGCAGGGTACGCCGGTGCGGTTCGCCGACATCGCGCCCGACGACCTGTACATGCTGATCTTCACCTCCGGCACCAGCGGTGAACCCAAGGCGGTGCGTGTCACCAACGAGAAGGTGGCGTTCCCCGGCCGGATGCTCGCCGACCGGTTCGGCCTCGGCCCGGCGGACACGTTCTACCTGTCGATGCCGCTGTTCCACTCCAACGCGATCATGGCCGGCTGGGCGGTGGCCGCAGCGGCAGGCGGATCGATCGCGTTGCGGCGCAGGTTCTCCGCGTCGGCGTTCATGTCCGACGTCCGCCGCTACGGCGCCACCTACGCCAACTACGTCGGCAAGCCCCTGTCCTACATCCTCGCCACACCGGAGCGTGACGACGACGCCGACAATCCGCTGAAGTTCCTGTACGGCAACGAAGGTGCGCCGCCCGACCTGGATCGCTTCGCGCGGCGGTTCGGCGTCGTGGTGGTCGACGGCTTCGGCTCCACCGAGGGCGGTGTGTCGATCGCGCGAACGCCGGACACCCCAGACGGCGCACTCGGGCCGCTGACCGACGAGGTGGCCGTCGTGGACGTCGAGACCGGCGAGCCGTGCCCGCCCGGGAAGATCGGCGAACTGGTCAATCCCCGTGGGCGCGGCCAGTTCCGCGGCTATTACAACGACGCGGATGCGGAGGCCGTCCGGATGGCGGGCGGCATGTACCACAGTGGGGATCTGGCCTACTGCGACGAGAACGGCTTCGTGTACTTCGCCGGCCGGCTCGGTGACTGGATGCGTGTCGACGGCGAGAACCTCGGCACCGCGCCGATAGAACGGATCCTGGCACGCCATCCCGACGTCGCCCATGTGGCCGTCTACCCGATACCCGACCCGGCTGTGGGCGACCAGGTGATGGCCGCGCTGGTGCTGGTTCCGGGCGCCGACCTCGACGCCGCGCGGCTGCGCGAATTCTTGTCGGCTCAGGAAGATCTGGGTCCCAAGCAGTGGCCGTCGTTCGTCCGCATCACCACCGAACTGCCCCGCACCGAGACGTTCAAGGTGCTCAAACGCCTCCTCTCCGCCGACGGCACCGACTGCGCCGACCCGGTATGGGAGATCAGCCGACCGTCGCGCTGACCCGGCACGGAACCCCGTTCACCACGTGGGTGTTGCTCGGAACATCGATCACGTCAACCGGATTCAGTAGATTCGAGTTGACCCCCGGATGGGCGTTGGCGACCTCGAGCCGGGTGCCGGGCCTGCCGTGACCCCAGCCGTGCGGCAGGGACACCACGCCGGGCATCATCTCGTCCGACGTCTCCACCGGAATCTCGAGTGAGCCCGCGCTGGTCGTCACGACGGCGAGTTCTCCGTCCGCGACGCCTGCCGAACGGGCGTCGTCGGGATGGATCAGCAGCGTGCAGCGGTCACGCCCGCGCATCAGGGCCGGTACGTTGTGCAGCCAGGAGTTGTTGGACCGCAGGTGACGCCGGCTGGTCAGCACCAGACCCCGGCTGGCACGGTCGATCCGTTCCAACAGGCGAGGGATGTCGTCGGTGATCCACGGGTGGATCAGTTCGATCCGGCCCGACGGTGTGGTGACGGCGTCGTCGAGGCGCCCGCCGTCCAACTCCGCCAGCCGTAGCCCGTCGGGGTGAGCGCGCACCGCGTCCAGCGTCAGCCCGCCGGGATTGCTGCCCAGCTGATCACCCCACGGCCCCAGTCGGATTCCGAGGTCCGCGAGCCTCGCCGGTCCGCCGCCGGACAGCGCCGCGAAAGCCTCACCCGGGTCACGTCCGGTCAACGGGGTTCCCGGCTGCGTGCACATCGCCGACACCAGCCCGGTGGTGTACATGTCGTCCATCGCCGCCACGTCGACGTCCTGCACCGGAACGCCGAGCGCCGCGGCACCCAGCCGCAGCAGGATCTCCCACTCCGCAGGACGGTCGGGATCGGGAGGGAAGACCGGCGCCGACCACTTGAGGCACGACGCGACGGCGTACATCCAGTACAGGTCGTCACTGTGTGCGCGTTCGAGCGGCGAGAGCCCGGGCAGGATCACGTGTGCGTGCCGGGTGGTCTCGTTGAGCCAGTTGTCCACCGCGATCATCGCGTCGAGCTTCGGCAGCGCCATGTCCAGGCGACGCGCGCCGGGCGCCGAGATCACCGGGTTGCCCGCGACCGTGATCAGTGCGCGGATGCGGCCGTCCCCGGGGGTGTCGATCTCTTCGGCGAGGCAACTGAGCGGGAACTGTCCGAGCACCTCCGGCGCGCCGCGGACCCGGCTGCGGAACCGGCCGAACTCCCAGCGCTCACCCGTCTGGTCGGGCGGCCTCATGAACATCGGCGAGTACACCGCGGGTTTGGCGAACACTGCGCCGCCCTGCCGGTCGACCGCTCCGAGCGCGACGTTGAGGACGAACACGAGCCACGTGGTCAGGGTGCCGAATTCTTGTGTGCAGGTTCCGATCCGGCTGTACAGCACCGGTGAGCGCGCCGCGGCGAGCTCGGCGGCCAGCCGCCGGATGGTGGTTGCCTCGATGCCGGTGGCCGCGCTGACCCGGTCCTCGGTGAAGGGATCGGCGAATGCGATCGCCTCGTCCAGCCCGTCGACCTTGCCCGCGAGGTGCGCGGGACGCCGGATGTTGCCGTCGGCGGCCAGTATTCGCAGGATGGCGAACAGCAGCAGCGCATCGGTGCCGGGACGGATCGGCACCCACTCGGTGGCGCGGTCGGCGGTGGGCGTGCGGCGCGGGTCGACGACGACCACGGCTCCGCCGCGGCGACGGATGTCACCGAGGAGGCCCATCACATCGGGCGCGGACAGCATCGAGCCCTGGGAGGCAGCGGGGTTCGCGCCGAGGACGACGAGGTGGTCGGTGCGCTCGAGGTCGGGGATCGGCGCGTTCCACATGCCGCCGAACAACAGCGTGCCCACCACGTTGAGCGGCCACTGGTCGACGGTCCCCGGGGAGTAGTACGCGGGCATACCTGCGGCTCCGGCCATCCCGACCAGGGCGCCGATGTAGGAGGCGAGGTCGAGGTTGTGGGCCACGGGATTGCCGACGTAGACGGTCAACGCGCGGGCGCCGTCCTCGTCGAGCACCGGTCGCAGCCATCGCTCGACCTCGGCGAACGCCTCGTCCCACCCGACGGTGCGGTGAACGCCGTCGCTGCCCTTGACCATCGGCATGCGCAACCGGTCCGGATCCTCGTGCAGCGCGCCCAGTGTGGTGCCTTTGGGACAGAGGTGGCCGCGCGACCACACGTCGTCGCCGTTGCCGCGGATGCTCAACACCCGGTCGTCGCGAACCCGGACCCGCAACCCGCACATCGCCTCGCAGAGCGGGCACGTCACGCGGTGATCGGACACCTCACTGGACATGTGTCCAGGTTATGGGCTGGGCGCGTGGCCTGCGGTGGATTCCCTGGAACGGGGCTGGCGGTACGGTCGGTCGGGTGGGTTATCGCGAGTTCCCGCCACCGCACCGGCTGCGCGAGCTGGTCGAGTGCGGGTGGATGCGCGTCGGGTCGGCCGAGCCGGGCCGCGTCCTGCCCGACGGCTGCATGGACCTCATCCGGATGGACGACCATGTCGTCGTCGCCGGACCGGACACGGTCGCACACCTCAGCGGCTCCCATCCGGATACCGTGCGAGGACTTCGATTCCGGCCGGGTGTGCTGCCCCGGCTGCTGGGTGTCCCGGCCTCGGAGCTCCGCGGTCACCGGGTGCCGCTGGCAGACCTGCGCTCCGACGTCGCCGACCGTCCGCTGCTCGGGGTGACCGACGCCCTCGCCGCGGGTGAGCCGGCCACCGAGACGGCGCCCTGGCCACTGCCGGTGCTGCGGCACGTCACCGCACGCCTGGCCGACGGTGCGGCGGTCACGGAGGTGGCCGCCGAGGTGGGCTGGTCCGCACGCACCCTGCAGCGCCACTGCGGCGCGGTGTACGGCTACGGCCCGGCGGTGCTGCGGCGCGTGCTGCGGTTCCGTCGTGCGGTGCGCCTGCTCGGCGACGGACTCGCCACAGCCGAGGTCGCTGCACGCGTCGGTTACGCCGACCAGCCGCACCTGCACCGCGAGGTCCGGACGCTGGCAGGCGTCGGCGTCGCTCAACTGGCCAGCGGCGCGAACAGGTCCACCGATGTGCCGTCGGGATCGGTCACCGTGGCGTAGCGCTGCCCCCACGGCGCATCGAAAGGCTCGAGTGCGCCGGGATGGCCTGCTGCGGTGAGCTTTTCGTAGAGCGCGTCGACCTGAGCCGGTGAGCCGACGCGGAAGGCCAGCGCCACTCGGCCCGCCGACACCGGTGGCGTCCACCCCGGGTGCATCCCGGCGATGGTCTCTTCGGTGTCGAACGCGAGCAGGTTTCCGCCGGGCAGTTCGGCCTCGACATGCGGGGCCCCTTCGGGTTCCGGTACGGCCAACCCCAGCAGGCGATAGAAGTCGAGCGTCCGCTGTAAATCCTTGGCGACGATCTCGATCGTGGTCCCGGTGAGCGCGATATCCATGCCGATCACGTTAAGGACACCGGCGCGGAACCGTCGTGAACGAATCGGACAGCCGCGGGCACGCCGGTGAGCTACGCTTCGCTCGCACTCGACAGGTTTGCGGTGTTGTCGCGGTGTTCCGCGTTTCCACTCCATGGAGGTCGAATCATGAAAACCAGCGGCATAACTGGAGCGGTAACTGCCGCCGCCGTCCTCGGGCTCGCCCTGTCCGGCTGCGGCTCGGACACCGAGCCCGCTGCCTCGAGTGCCAGCAGCGCCACCAGCAGTGAGAGCGCCTCGAGCACAACGTCTTCGGCGGCGGCCGCCCCCGGCAAGCTGCGCATCGCACCGCGCGACGAGGATGCCGCAGGCGCCAATCCCACCATCGCCAGCTACATCGCCGACAACGGCATCAAGGAGTCGACGGTGAAGATGGGCGAGCCCGGCGCACCGGTGATCAACCTCCCGATCCCGGAGGGTTGGGTCACCGCCGGCGACCAGACGCCCGAGTGGGCCTACGGCGCCATCGCCTACACCGGGCCCGAATCCGCTGACTACCAGCCGTCGATCGTCGCGCTGGTGTCGCGACTCGAGGGCGACGTCGACCCGCAGGCCATCATCGACCTCGCGCCCGGTGAGCTGAAGAATCTGCCCGGATGGTCGGCGATGAACGAGGGCGAAACGACCACGCTCGGCGAATACCCCGCCTTCCAACTGGGTGGAACGTGGGTGCAGGACGGGGTCACCAAGCTGGTCGCCCAGAAGACCGTCGTGATCCCGGGTCCCGACGCCGTCTATGTGCTGCAGCTCAATGCCGACTCACTCGAGGATCAAGCCATGGTGCTGGCCCCGGCGACCATGGCCATCGACGACGAGACCACCATCACCTTCTGAGGTTCTCGGTCAGCTCTCGCGGATCCCGTCGAGCCGCCTGCTGGCCTCCTCGAAACCCGTCACCAGTTCGGCGATGATGTCGGCGACGGGCCGGATCTCGTTCATCCGACCGACGATCTGGCCCACCGGCATCGACACGGTCGCGGGGTTGTCGGACTCGTTCATCCTCTGATGCGCCTCGCTGACGAGGATGTTCTGCAGCGGCATCGGCAGCGGCTCCGGCGCGTCGGGTGCGTCCCACGCGTCTGTCCACTTCGTCTTGAGCAGCCGGGCCGGCTTGCCGGTGTAGATGCGGCGCCGGACGGTGTCGGCGGACGTCGCGGTGAGCATCGCCTCCTGGATCACCGACACGCCCGACTCGCGGCGAACGCCGAGATCGTATTCGGCGGACGTCAGGAACGCCGAGCCCATCCAGACGCCCTGGGCGCCGAGGGCGAGCGCCGCGGCCACCTGGCGACCGCTACCGATGCCGCCCGCGGCAAGCACGGGTGCCTTTCCGCCGAGCGCGTCGACGATCTCCGGCCAGAGCACCATCGAACCGATCTCACCGGTGTGACCGCCTGCCTCGTGGCCCTGCGCGACGACGATGTCGACACCGTTCTCCGCATGCCGCAGTGCGTGTTTGGCCGAGCCGGCCAGCGCGGCCACCGGCACCCCGGCCTCGTGCGCCTGGTCGATCACGTCCTTGGGCGGCGAGCCGAGTGCGTTGGCGATGAGTTTGATCGGGTGCTTGAGCGCGACCTCGACGTGGCTGCGGGCCACCGAATGCAGCCATCCGAGAACACCTTCGGAGCGCTCCTCGTCCTCGGGCAGCGGCGGCACGCCGAGGTCCGCGAGCGTCTTGTCGACGAAGTCGCGATGGCTCTGCGGGATCAGCTTGTTGATGTCGACGGACGTGCCCTCGGTGGGGATCTTCGCCGGCATGACGATGTCCACGCCGTAGGGCTTGCCCTCGGTGTTCTCGTCCATCCACTGCAGGACGTCCTCGAGCTCGTCGGCCTCGTTGAAGCGCACACATCCGAGCACGCCGAGGCCGCCGGCCCGGGTGACGGCCGCCGCCACCTTCTCCGACGGGGTGAAGACGAAGATCGGGTACTGGATGCCGAAGCGATCACAGAGCTCTGTCCTCATGCGCGTCACGCTCCTGCTGCCACGTGCTTGGCGTGCACCTCGTCGGCGGCACGCTCCTCGGTCAGGTCCTTGGCCCACCGGTAGTCCGGCTTGCCCGCGGGTGACCGCTTGATCTCGTCGACGTACCAGAGGCTGCGCGGCACCTTGTATCCCGCGATCTCCTTGCGGACGAACGCGTCGAGGTCGGCCAGCGCCGGGCGGCTGCCCTTCCGCGGATGCACCACGGCGGCGACGTGCTGACCGAAGCGGGGGTCGGGCACCCCGACCACCAGGGCGTCGAACACGTCGGGGTGTCCCTTGAGCGCGGCCTCGACCTCTTCGGGGTAGATCTTCTCGCCGCCGCTGTTGATGGACACCGACCCGCGGCCGAGCATCGTCACCGTGCCGTCGGCCTCGACCTCGGCATAGTCACCCGGGATCGCGTACCGCACACCGTGGAAGGTCCTGAAGGTCTCGGCGGTCTTCTTCTCGTCCTTGAAGTAGCCGACCGGGATGTGACCGCACTTGGCGATGATGCCCCGCTTGCCCGATCCGGGCACCACCTCGTTGCCGTCCTCGTCGAGCACCTTGGTGTTCTTGTCGATCGTGACGCGCGGGCCTCCGGTGTGCGACTCCCCCTTGGCCACCACACTGGTGCCGCCGAAGCCGGTCTCCGAGGATCCGATCGAGTCGGTGATGATGCGGTTGGGCAGCAGTTCGAGGAACTTCTCCTTGATGCTGGTGGAGAACAGCGCCGCGGTGCTGGCGAGCAGGAACAGGCTCGACAGGTCATAGGTGTTGCCGTTGTCCTGGTGCGCCAGAAGCGCATCGAGAAGCGGGCGTGCCATCGCGTCGCCGGTGAAGAACAACAGGTTGACCTTGTGCTTCTCGATGGTCCGCCACACCTCGTCGGCGTCGAACTCCGGCACCAGCACGACGGTCTGCCCGGAGAACAGGGCCATCCACGTCGCGGACTGGGTGGCGCCGTGGATCATCGGCGGGATCGGGTAGCGGATCATCGGCGCGTTCGCGGCGGCCTGCTTGGCCAGGTCGTACTCGTCGGCGATCGGCTCACCCGTCGCGAAGTCGGTGCCGCCGAACAGGACCCGGTAGATGTCCTCGTGGCGCCACATCACGCCCTTCGGGAAGCCCGTCGTTCCGCCGGTGTACAGCAGATAGATGTCGTCCTCGCTGCGCGGGCCGAAATCGCGTTCGGGCGAGGCCTGTTCGAGGGCGGCGGAGAACTCGACGCCGCCGTAGCGCTGGAAGTCGTCGTCGGACCCGTCCTCGACCACCAGGATCGTCTTGACGTTCGGCGTCTCCGGCAGCACGTTGGCCACCCGGTCGGCGTAGCGGCGCTCGTGCACCAGCGCGACCATGTCGGAGTTGTCGAACAGATACTTCAGCTCGCCCTCGACGTAGCGGAAGTTGACGTTGACCAGGATGGCGCCTGCCTTGACGATGCCCAGCATCGCGATCACGATCTCGATGCGGTTACGGCAGTACAGCCCGACCTTGTCGTCCTTCTTCACCCCCCGGTCGATCAGGTAGTGCGCCAGCCGGTTGGCCTTCTCCTCGAGTTGGCCGTAGGTCAGCGTTTCGTCGCCGCTGATCAGGGCGACACGGTCAGGCACGGCGTCGATGGCGTGCTCGGCAAGATCGGCGATGTTCAGGGCCACGATGCCTAAACTAGAACGTGTTACATTTCGTGACAAGTCTGTGGTTGATCGGCGGGAAGGCGAATACTTGTGAGCGAGTCGGAAAAGGGCCCCGACGCCCTCATTGAGCAGCGCGGACACACTCTGATCCTGACGCTCAACCGACCCGAGGCGCGCAACGCGCTCTCGACCGAGATGCTCTCGATAATGGTCGAGGCCTGGGACCGCGTCGACAACGATCCGGAGATCCGGACGTGCATCCTCACCGGCGCCGGCGGCTACTTCTGCGCGGGCATGGACCTCAAGGCCGCGACCAAGGCGCCTCCCGGCGATTCGTTCAAGAGCGGCGCCTACGACCCGTCGCGCATTGACGGCCTGCTCAAGGGTCGCCGGCTGACCAAGCCGCTGATCGCAGCCGTCGAGGGACCCGCCATCGCCGGCGGCACCGAGATCCTGCAGGGCACCGACATCCGCATCGCCGGCGAGAGCGCCAAGTTCGGCATCTCCGAGGCCAAGTGGAGCCTGTACCCGATGGGTGGGTCGGCGGTGCGCCTGCCGCGCCAGATCCCGTACACCATCGCCTGCGACTTGCTGCTCACCGGCAGGCACATCACCGCCGCCGAGGCCCTGCAGTACGGCCTGATCGGCTACGTCGTCCCCGACGGCACCGCGCTGGAGAAGGCACTCGAGATCGCCGAGGCGATCAACAAGAACGGCCCGCTCGCCGTGCAGGCCATCCTGAGGTCGATCCACGAGACCGAGGGCCTGCACGAGAACGACGCGTTCAAGATCGACACGAAGATCGGCATCGAGGTGTTCATCAGCGACGACGCGAAAGAAGGCCCGCGGGCGTTCAAGGAGAAGCGGGCGCCCAACTTCCAGATGAAGTAGGCGGCCCGGTCGGTGCGCCGCGGCGCGGCGCGCGAGTGTGAATCCTTGGCGGGTCTGGGGCACTTTTTCCGCCCAGGTTTCACATCCGCGACGGTGTCGGTCGGTGTCGGCACACTCCGGACATGGAGAAGCCGTTCATCGGGGGTGAAGCGCTGACCGGCGGTGTGCTCACCCGCCATCAACTCCGCAGTCGTCACACCGCGCTGTATCCCGGCGTCTACCTACCTGCGGATGCGGAGATCACTGCACGGCTGCGTGCTGAGGCCGCGTGGCTGTGGTCACGCCGTCGAGGAATCCTCGCCGGCCGGTCTGCGGCGGCGTTGCACGGTGCCAAGTGGCTCGATCACCGAGCGCCGGCCGAGTTGCTCCATGGGAATCGGCACCCGCCCCGAGGCATCAGCACGTGGGCCGACGCCATCGCGGATGACGAGCTGACCACGATCGACGGCATGGTGGTGACAATCCCGGCACGCACGGCACTCGACCTGGCCCGCCGCAACCCGCTGCAGCGTGCCGTCACCGAGGTCGACGCCTTGACGAATGCCACTCACCTCAAGGTCGCCGACGTCGAACTCCTCGCCGAGCGGTATCGAGGCCGCCGCGGCATTCGGGCGGCGCGTCGGGCCCTCGCGCTCGTCGACCCGGGTGCCGAGTCGCCGCGGGAGACGTGGCTACGACTGCTCGTCATTCGCAACGGCTTTCCGCCGCCGACCACGCAGATCCCCGTCCGCGACCGGCACGGCGTCCTGGTGGCCGTGCTCGACATGGGCTGGGAGGACGTCAAGGTCGCGCTCGACTACGACGGTGCCCACCACCGCGGCGCCATCCGGTTCGGCAGGGACATCCACCGCCACGACGCCGTCACCGAGCTGGGCTGGGCGGACATCCGGGTCACGTCCCAGGACACCGAAGGAGGCATCGTCCGTCGGCTACAGGCCGCCTGGGCTCGCCGAATGTGAAGCGTTGGCGGGAATCCGGCCCGAATCCCGCCACAGTTTCACACTCGGCACACACGCGGCGCGGACGCGGCGCGAGGACTCAGAGCACCCGCGCGGTCGGCGTGAACACCACCGGCATCGCCTCCGGCCCACTGACGAAGTTGGCCGCCCGCAGCGGCACCTCGGCGCCGTCGGCCAGACGCAGGTCGGGCAGCCGCTGCAACACCTTGGTGAGCATCAGCCGCAACTCGAGGCGGGCCAGCTGATTACCGAGGCAGAAGTGGGTGCCGAAGCCGAAGGCCAAGTGGCTGTTCGGATTGCGGTCGATCCGGAAGTTCTCGGGATCGCCGAACACCTCCTCGTCGAAGTTGGCCGCCTCGAACATCAGCATCAGCTTCTCGCCCTGCTTCAACGCAGTGCCGTGGAAGTCCGTGTCGGCGGTCAGCGTGCGGCACATGTTCTTCACCGGCGAGGTCCAGCGCAGGGTCTCCTCGATCGCCCCCGGCAGCTTCTCCTCGTCGGCGCGCAGGCTCTCCCACTGGTCGCGGTGGCGCAGCAGCTGCTCGGTGCCGCCCGACAGCGTGTGCCGGGTGGTCTCGTCGCCGCCGATCAGGATCAGCAGCGTCTCCATGACGATCTCGTCGTCGGCCATCCGGGAGCCCTCGACCTCGGCGTGCACCAGCACCGAGAACAGGTCGTCGGTGGGCTCGGCCCGCCGCTTGGCGATCACGTCCATGGTGAAGGCGGTGTAGGCGGCGAACGTGTCCATCAGCTTCTGCACGGTCAACTCGTCGACGTGCGAGCTCAGGCCGCACACCAGGTCGTCGGACCACTGCAGCAGCATGTCGCGCTCCTGGGGGAGCACGCCGAGCATGTCGCCGATCACCGCCATCGGCAGCGGCGCAGCGATGTCGCGCACGAAGTCGCATTCGCCGCGTTCGCAGACCGCGTCGATCAGGGTGTCGCAGAGCCGCTCGATCGACGGCACCTTGTCCATCACGCGCTTGCGGGTGAAGCCGGAATTCACCAGCTTGCGCCGCAACACGTGGGCCGGATCGTCCATGTCGATCATGTACGGCATGCCCGGCTGGTCGGGGCGGATGCCGCCCGTCGACGAGAACAGCTCCGGGTTGCGCTCGGCGTCGAGCACCGCGGCGTGCGTGGTCGCCGCGGCAAGGCCGTTGCGGTCGCGGAACACCGGCTGGTTGGCCCGCATCCACCGGTAGGCCTCGCGGGCGGCGGGGCCGTCGGCGTAGAAGTTGCCGTCGGCGAGATCGACGTCGGGCTTGGTGGTCGGGAGCGTCTGTGTCATCGGATCTCCTGGGCGTCGCCGAAGGTCATCTCGACGTTGCCAGACGATTGGCTGGCGAACGCCCGTTTGGGCAGACCGAGGGACCGTAGTTCGTCGGCGTAGGGATGGTCACCGAGTCGCAGCCGTGCGCCGCCGGGGCGGACCCGCATCCCGGAGTTCCGCATCTCCCAGGGGATCTCGCGGGTCACGCCGTCGCGGTGGCTGAAGGTGGTGAGCACCTGCGGCTTGGCGGTCAACGCCGACGGGATCGGCACGCCGCCGCCGAATTCGATGCCCGCAATGAGCTTGCCGTGCTCGCTGACGTCGAACTCGAATCCGCCCGTTTCCCGCACGGAGAAGTCGGCCATGATCTTCGGGAAGCCCCAGATCCGTTGTCCCGCTTCGAGGGTGAAGCCCTGGTTGACGGGAAGGTGGTGGATGAACGCGGCCGCCGACTGCAGCGACGCCAGCCCCTTGAGGGTCTTGCCCGGCGGGCTCACCATGACGGCCGTGCCGAACTCGTGGTACTTCCCGAGGTCGCCGTCGTGATACCGGACCAGCATCAGCATCGTCACCGCACGGCCCGGCCGCAGCTCGAACACCCGCAGCCCGCTGTAGTCGATCAACCGCTGCGCGGCGGACGCGTCGACGGAGAACATCGCGACGTGGGTGTCGGCCCTGCGGATCCGCACCGGCATGGTCAGCGTGGTGCCCTGGATGGTGTACGTGGAGCTCGCCCCTGAGACAGGGGTGGTATCGGTCACACGTTGAATCTAGAACGTGTTCTAGACAGCTTGCAAGAAGTGTCTACTCAGACCAGGGCGGCGAGATCGCGGATCTGGTCGGTCGAACGCGCGCCGATGACCATCATCGTGACGCCTGAGGCCTCCCACGCCTTGATCTGCTCCTCGACGAACGCCAGGTCACCGACGATCGCCGAGTCGTCCACCAGCTCGTCGGGGATGGCCTTGGCCGCCTCGTCCTTGCGGTCGGACCGGAACAGCCGCGTGACGTCGTCGACCACCTCGGAGTAACCCATCCGGCGGTAGACGTCGGCGTGGAAGTTGGTGCCCTCGGCGCCCATGCCGCCGACGTACAGCGCCAGATGCGGCTTCATCAGCTCCATCACCGCCGGCCGGTCGTCGGTGACCACCACCTGCGCCGTCGCGCAGATCTCGAAGTCCTCGCGGGAGCGGCGCGCGCCCGGCCGGGCGAAGCCCTCGTCGAGCCACTCGTTGTACATCCCCGCGATGCGCGGCGAGTAGAAGATCGGCAGCCAGCCGTCGCAGATCTCGGCGGCAAGCGCCACGTTCTTCGGCCCCTCGGCGCCCAGCATCACCGGGATGTCGGCACGCAGCGGATGGGTGATCGGCTTGAGGTTCTTGCCCAGTCCGGTGGTGCCCTCGCCGGTCAGCGGCAGCGGGTAGTGCGGGCCGTCGCTGTGCACCGGCGCCTCGCGCGCCCACACCTGACGCAGAATGTCGACGTACTCCCGGGTGCGCGCAAGCGGCTTCGGGAACCGCTGGCCGTACCAGCCCTCCACGACCTGCGGCCCCGAGACGCCCAGACCCAGGATGTGCCGCCCTCCCGACAGGTGGTCGAGGGTCAGGGCCGCCATGGCGCACGCGGTGGGCGTACGCGCCGAGAGCTGGATGACCGACGTGCCCAGCCGCATCCGGGTGGTCTCGCGACCCCACCACGCCAGCGGGGTGTAGGCGTCCGAGCCCCATGCCTCGGCGGTGAACACGGTGTCGAAACCGGCGCCCTCTGCCGCCGCGACGAGTTCCGCGGCGTTCTCCGGCGGCTGTGCGCCCCAGTAGCCGAGCTGCAGTCCCAGTTTCATCAGTGCCACCCTGTTCTTGAAACCATAGTTAGAACCTGTTCTACTCGATGCCGTGACCGCCAGCCAAAGCAGCCCGGCCCTGATCGACCAGCATGAGAAGCCGCTCTCCGCGCCGCTGAGACTGTCTTTCGACTACACCCGTTCAGTCGGACCACTCCTCGGTCAGTTCTTCACCGCACTGCGCTCGCGGCGCATCCTCGGCGTGCGCGGCACCGACGGGCGCGTGCTCGTGCCACCGGCCGAATACGACCCGGTCAGCTACGAACAGCTGACGGAGATCGTACCGGTGGGCGAGGTCGGCACGGTGGTGTCGTGGACGTGGCAGCCGCAGCCGCTGGAGGGCCAGCCGCTGGACCGTCCGTTCGCGTGGGCGCTCATCACGCTGGACGGCGCCGACACCCCGATGTTGCACGCCGTCGACGCCGGGTCGTCCGACGCCATCAGCGCAGGCGCCCGGGTGCGCGTGCACTGGGCCGACGAGCCGGTGGGCGCGATCACCGACATCGCCTACTTCGAGCTCGGCGACGAGGCCGAGCAGCACCCCGACGTCACCGACGAGCGCGAACCGGTGACGGTGCAGGTCTCCCCCAGCAGCATCGAGATCCAGCACACCGCGTCGCTGCCGGAGAGCACGTTCCTGCGGGCGCTGGAGGAGGGCAAGCTGCTCGGCGCCCGCACCGGCAAGGACGGCAAGCTGTATTTCCCGCCGCGCGAGGCGGATCCGGGCACCGGCCGACCCACCACCGAGTTCGTCGAGCTTCCGGACAAGGGCACCGTGACGACGTTCGCGATCATCAACATCCCGTTCGCGGGTCAGCGCATCAAGCCGCCGTACGTGGCGGCCTACGTGCTGCTCGACGGCGCGGACATCCCGTTCCTGCACCTGGTCACCGAGATCGAGGCCGACGAGGTGCGGATGGGGATGCGGGTGCAGGCGGTGTGGAAGCCCCGCGAGGAGTGGGGCCTCGGCATCGACAACATCTCGCACTTCCGGCCGACGGGTGAACCCGACGCCGAGTACGACACCTACAAGCACCACCTCTGAGGGGCGCGCAAACAATGACTGGCTCGAATGATGTTGCAGTGGTGGGCTTCGCGCACGCCCCGCACGTGCGCCGCACCGACGGCACGACCAACGGCGTCGAGATGCTGATGCCGTGTTTCGCCGAGCTCTACGAAGATCTCGGCCTCAAGCAGACCGACATCGGGTTCTGGTGTTCGGGGTCCTCGGATTACCTTGCCGGCCGGGCGTTCTCGTTCATCTCCGCGATCGACTCGATCGGCGCCGTGCCGCCGATCAACGAGTCCCACGTCGAGATGGACGCGGCATGGGCGCTCTACGAGGCCTACATCAAGATCCTCACCGGTGAGGTCGACACCGCGCTGGTGTACGGCTTCGGCAAGTCCAGCGCAGGCGTCCTGCGCCGCGTGCTGGCACTGCAGACCGACCCGTACACCGTCGCGCCACTGTGGCCCGACTCGGTGTCGATGGCCGGCCTGCAGGCCCGCCTCGGGCTCGACGCAGGCAAGTGGACCGCCGAGCAGATGGCCCAGGTGGCGCTCGACTCGTTCGCCGTCGCCGAGCGCACCGACCGCGAGCAGCCCGCCGACAGCATCGACGAACTGCTCGCGCGGCCGTACTTCGCCGACCCGTTGCGCCGCCACGACATCGCGCCGATCTCCGACGGCGCGGCCGCGATCGTGCTGGCCGCCGGCGACCGCGCCCGCGAGCTGCGCGAGAATCCGGCCTGGATCACCGGATTCGAGCACCGCATCGAGACACCGATCCTTGGCGCCCGCGACCTGACGACCTCCCCGTCGACCGCGGCGTCTGCGCAGGCCGCCACGGGTGGCGACGCGGGATCGATCGACGTCGCCGAGCTCTACGCGCCGTTCACCCATCAGCACCTGATCCTCAAAGAGGCGATCGGGCTGAACGGCTCGACGAAGATCAACCCGTCCGGTGGCGCGCTGGCCGCCAATCCGATGTTCTCGGCGGGCCTCGAGCGCATCGGCTTCGCGGCGCGGCACATCTTCGACGGGTCCGCGCAACGGGTACTCGCTCACGCGACGAGTGGCCCTGCATTGCAACAGAATCTGGTCGCAGTCCTGGAAGGCCGGTAACACGATGGGTAAGCAACTCGCTGCGGTGCTGGGCACCGGCCAGACGAAGTACGTCGCCAAGCGCCAGGACGTGTCGATGAACGGGCTCGTCCGTGAGGCGATCGACAGAGCGCTCGCCGACTCGGGATCGACGTTCGACGACATCGACGCCGTGGTGGTCGGCAAGGCGCCGGACTTCTTCGAGGGCGTGATGATGCCCGAGCTGTTCATGGCCGACGCCGTGGGCGCGACGGGCAAGCCACTGATCCGGGTGCACACCGCCGGATCGGTGGGCGGGTCCACCGGTGTGGTCGCCGCGTCGCTGGTGCAGTCCGGCAAGTACCGGCGCGTGCTGACGATGGCCTGGGAGAAGCAGTCGGAGTCGAACGCCATGTGGGCGTTGAGCATTCCGGTGCCGTTCACCAAGCCCGTCGGCGCAGGGGCGGGCGGATATTTCGCACCGCACGTGCGCTCCTACATCCGCCGCTCGGGTGCGCCGACGCACATCGGCGCGATGGTCGCGGTGAAGGACCGCCTCAACGGCGCCAAGAACCCGCTGGCCCACCTGCACCAGCCGGACATCACGCTCGAGAAGGTGATGGCCTCGCAGATGCTGTGGGACCCGATCCGGTTCGACGAGACCTGCCCGTCCTCCGACGGCGCCTGCGCGATGGTGATCGGCAACGAGGAGATCGCGGATCGTCGGGTACAGGAAGGGAATCCGGTCGCCTGGATCCACGCGACCGCGCTGCGCACCGAACCGCTCGCCTATTCGGGTCGCGACCAGGTCAACCCGCAGGCCGGCCGGGACGCCTCGAAGGCACTGTGGAAGGCCGCAGGCATCACCAGCCCGATCGACGAGATCGACGTCGCCGAGGTGTACGTGCCGTTCTCGTGGTTCGAGCCGATGTGGCTGGAGAACCTCGGCTTCGCCCCCGAGGGTGAGGGCTGGAAGCTCACCGAGGCCGGCGAGACCGCGATCGGCGGCCGCATCCCGCTCAACCCGTCGGGCGGTGTGCTGTCGTCCAACCCGATCGGCGCCTCGGGCATGATCCGTTTCGCCGAGGCCGCGATCCAGGTGATGGGCAAGGCGGGCGAGCACCAGGTGCAGGGCGCCCGCAAGGCCCTCGGCCACGCCTACGGCGGCGGCTCGCAGTACTACTCGATGTGGGTCGTCGCGGCCGACAAGCCCGCCTGACGCACGCGGGGCAGCGGCGCGGCCGGTGACGGCTAGGTTGGGGCGGACGCGTCAGGGCGGACGATCGACCCGACCCCGAGGAGAAGCTCCGTGCGAGTGCTCAGGACCCTGCTGGCCGTGGCGCTCCTCGCCGCGGCGGCGCCTGCCGCGCCTGCGGGCGCCGACCCCGCAGCCGTCGCCGCAGCGGTGGACCGCGCCTTCGCTCCGCTGATGGCCGAACACGGGATCCCCGGCATGGTGGTCGCCGTCACCGTCGACGGCCGCAGGCAGTTCTTCACCTACGGCGTCGCGGCACGGGACACCGGGGCGCCGGTCACGCCCGACACGCTGTTCGAGATCGGTTCGGTGAGCAAGACCTTCACCGCCACCCTGGCCGGATACGCGGCCGAAGGTGGCGCCCTGTCGCTCGACGACCACCCGGGCCGGTACCTGTCCGCGCTGCGCGGCGCCGCCATCGACGCCGCCACACTGTCGGACCTCGGCACCTACACCGCGGGGGGACTTCCGCTGCAGTTCCCCGAGACGGTCACCGACGCCACCACGATGACGGAGTACTTCCGGCAGTGGCGCCCGACCGCCCCGCCGGGCCGGATCAGGCAGTACTCGAACGCCAGCGTCGGGCTGCTCGGGCACCTGAGCGCGACGGCGATGGGCCGCGACTTCAGCGAGGTGATGCAGACCGACATCATGCCCGGGCTCGGGTTGCCGCAGAGCTTCGTGCGGGTGCCGCCGCAGGCGCAGAACGCCTACGCCTGGGGGTACGACAAGTCCGACAGACCCGTGCGGGTCAACCCCGGCGTCTTCGACGCCGAGGCCTACGGCGTGAAGTCCACCGCCACGGACATGATCCGGTTCGTCGAGCGCAACATCTCCCCCGACGGCCTCGAGCCCCGGTTGCGCCGGGCCGTCGAGACGACGCACGTCGGCCGCTACCGCGTCGGCCCGATGGTGCAGGGACTGGGCTGGGAACAGTACCCGTACCCGGTCGCCCTCGACCAGCTGCTGGCGGGGAACTCCACCTCGATGGCGATGGACCCCCATCCCGTGGCCGCCCTCACCCCCGAGCAGCCCACCGCGCCGACCCTCTTCAACAAGACCGGGTCCACCGACGGCTTCGGCGCCTACGCCGCCTTCGTGCCGCAGCGCGGCATCGGCGTCGTCATGCTGGCCAACAAGAACTTCCCCATCGCCGCGCGGGTCACCGCCGCGCACGCCGTATTGGCCGCCCTGGACGGCGGGTGAGCAGTTCAGAAGGCCGCCGACCTGGGTATGCCGCAGGTCACGGAGCGATCATTGTGCGAACGCGGGATAAAACTGTAACGTGTTCTAGTTAGAAGCCCAGATCTGGAGGTGCGACGTGGCTACTGATACCGCCGGCGCAGGCGTCCGCGAGATCGACACCGGAGCGCTGCCCGACCGGTACGCCCGCGGATGGCACTGCCTGGGACCCGTCAAGGACTACCTGGACGGCGAACCGCACGGCGTCGAGATCTTCGGCACCATGCTCGTGGTCTTCGCCGACTCCAAGGGCGATGTGAAGATCCTCGACGGGTACTGCAGGCACATGGGCGGCAACCTGTCGCAGGGCACCATCAAGGGTGACGAGGTCGCCTGCCCGTTCCACGACTGGCGCTGGGGCGGCGACGGCAAGTGCAAGCTCGTCCCGTACGCCAAGCGCACCCCGCGGCTGGCCCGCACCCGGGCCTGGCACACCGACGTCCGCGGCGGCCTGCTCTTCGTGTGGCACGACCACGAGGGCAACCCACCGCAACCCGAGGTGCAGATCCCGGAGATCCCGGAGTCCGCCAGCGACGAGTGGACCGACTGGCGGTGGAATTCGATGCTCATCGAGGGCTCCAACTGCCGCGAGATCATCGACAACGTCACCGACATGGCGCACTTCTTCTACATCCACTACGGGCTGCCGACGTACTTCAAGAACGTCTTCGAAGGCCACATCGCGTCGCAGTACCTGCACAACGTGGGCCGTGCGGACATCAACGACATGGGCACCACCTACGGCGAGGCGCACCTGGACTCCGAGGCGTCATACTTCGGCCCGTCCTTCATGATCAACTGGCTGCACAACAACTACGGCGGATTCAAGGCCGAGTCGATCCTGATCAACTGCCACTACCCCGTCAGCCAGGACTCCTTCGTGCTGCAGTGGGGCGTCATCGTCGAGAAGCCCAAGGGCCTGGACGACAAGACCACCGACAAGCTGGCGCGGGTGTTCACCGAAGGCGTCAGCAAGGGCTTCCTGCAGGACGTCGAGATCTGGAAGCACAAGACCCGCATCGACAACCCGCTGCTGGTCGAGGAGGACGGCGCCGTCTACCAGATGCGCCGCTGGTACCAGCAGTTCTACGTCGACGTCGCCGATGTCACACCGGACATGACCGACCGTTTCGAGATCGAGGTCGACACCACGGCCGCGAACGAGAAGTGGCAGGTCGAGGTGGAGGAGAACCTCAAGCGTCAGGAAGCCGATAAGCAGCGCGACGAGGCAAAGGCCGAACAGGCCACGTCATGACCGGCGAGCGCCAGGAGGCACCGGACGTCGACCGGTTGGCCCGGTCGATGCTGCTCCTGCACGGCGCCCATGACGACGAGGACGACCTGCCTGCCGCGCCGAGCCGCGGGTCCTGGTCCAAGGCACCGGACTTCGCCGCCGATCCGCAACGGGCCGAGGCGGTGCGCGAGGCCAGCCTTCGTGATCGCGAGCGCTACCTGACCGCGGGTCTGGTGTCCATCGACTGCCGGTTCTGCCACGTGGCGGTGGACGTGAAGAAGCTCGGACCGGAGCACACCGCGGTGCAGTGGAACTCGGCGGCGTCCCAGCGCTGTGCGTACTTCACCGAGATCCGGGAGTCCGGCGGTCACTCGGCCCGCTCGCGCAGCTGTCCGCGACTGGCCGACAGCATCAAACACGCCGTCGCCGAGGGCTGCCTCGAGGAGGTGTCGTCCGCCCCGTCGCCCGGCGACGGCTGAGCTGCGACACTGATCCCATGCTCAGGACCGCGGCGGCAGGTTTGCTGTGTGTCGCGCTCGGCGGCTGCACCCAGGTGGTGGACGACGCGCGCCCCCGCGCCGTGGTGCCCGTCGCTCCCATCACCGCCGGACAGGTCGGCGGACTGCTGAGCGACAAGACCGCACCGGAGCACGAGTCGAATCTGTTCGTGACGGCCGAACCCGAGAAGTGTGCGGGTCTCGCCCAGGAGGTCGATCCGCCCTTCATCTTCGCCAGGACCCCGGCCGCGCACGACGGCGGCCAGTTCTACGGCGACGCCGCACGCACCGTCTCCGTCCAGCAGATGGCCGCGGTCTACCGTGCCGACTTCGACACCGCCGCAGCCGTCGACACGGTGCGACGCGCCATCGACTCCTGCCGCGACGACACCCTGGCGGTGACGACCATGGAGGGCAAGACGATCGACTTCCGCCTGCTGCCGCCGCGGGATTCGGGTTCGCCTCAGATCGTGCTGTGGTCCATCACCGGCGGGTGGTCGTGTGACAACGCGTTCGTCGCCGCGCACAACGCGGCGATCGAGCTCACCGCGTGCGCCCAGAAGAACGGCTTCGACGTGCTGTCCGTCGCGCGGGAAGCGTTGCAGCGCATCAACACCCTGGCCGACATGACGGTGTGACCGTCTAGAGGCCTGCGAAGCGCTCCTTGACGATGTCGTCGGTCAGCCCGTAGTCGGCAAGGGAGTAGGTGTGCTTGGGCGCGCGCGGCCCCTTCTTGCTCTCGGCGTGACTCTGCTCCATCGCGCCGCGCGCGGCGTCGGTGTACGGCAGGCCGAAGTGCCGGTAGATGCGCTCCACCTCCGCGACCGGGTCGGCGATGAAGTCGAAGTAGTCCATGTCGTAGAACTGCGACGAGTCATGTTGCGCACGAACGGTGTTGAATCTCTCGAGGCCGCGTGACCAGGTCTCCAGCGAATCGGCGCCGATCTGCTCGCCGACGAAACGGTGCGACCAGCCCTCGGTGGTGTGCTGGGCCAGCGAGCACATCGAGGCCATCAGCGTCTCCGGCGGCCGGTGGCACTGGATGACGAGCGCATCGGGATAGGTGGCGAACAACGCGTCGAGCGCGAACAGGTGGCTCGGGTTCTTGAGCACCCAGCGCTTCTCGGCGTCGTTGAGGCCGATCAGCTGCAGATTGCGCCGGTGCCGCTGGTACGGCTTCGTCCAGTCCTGACGCGCCAGCCACTGCGAGTACGTCGGGACGTGCGCGAGGGTCTCGTAGGACACCGAGTGCAGCGACTGGCGCAGCAGCTGCCAGCACTCCTCGACCTCGTCGGCGGTCATGTAGTGCAGCCCGGTGTAGTCGGGGTTCTCCTCGTGGGCCTTGGTGAACTGGGCGTCGAGTTGCTGGAAGACGGGATTGTCCGCCCACGATTCGCGCGGCGGACGCGGCTGCGGGAACTCGGCCAGCCACAGCTCGAGGCCCTGGTGCCCCGGGTCGGCGGACAGCAGCCGGTGCAGGGCGGTGGTGCCGGTGCGGGGCAGTCCGGTCACGAAGATCGGCCGTTCGATGGCGACGTCGGCGTGCTCGGGATACTGCTTCCACGCCGCCTCCGAGACCAACCGCGCCACCAGCGCGTTGCGCACGAAGAAGCGCTGCATCTTGCTGCCGAACTCGGTGAGGTCGGCGTCGCGCTGGAAGGCCTCGAGCAGCACGCCGAGTGCCTCGCGGTAGTTGTCGTCGTCGGAGCCGAAATCGTCGAGGCCGCAGGCCTTGGTGGCCGACGCGTGCAGATCCTCGACGGTGCCGACATCGGTGCGTGTGCTCATGTCTCGACTCTCGCTCGCTCCGGTCCTCGCTCGTACCTCGCTGCGATCCTCACTCGCGTTCGCCTTCGTGGAAGCTCACGCCTTGTACTCCCCGCAGTTGACGTCGAGTGCCTGTCCGGTGATCCCGCTGGACAGGTCGCTGGCCATGAACAGGATCGCCGAGGCGACCTCGTTCTCGGTGGGCAGCCGCTTCAGGTCGGACGCAGCCGCGGTGGCCTTGTAGATCTCGTCGACGGTGGTGCCGTACTTTCCGGCCTGGTGGGTGAAGTAGCTCTCCAGGGTGCCGCCCCAGATATAGCCGGGCAGCACCGAATTCACCCGGATGCCCTGCTCGCCCAGTTCGGTGGACAGCGACTGTGACATCGCCAGCAGCGCGGACTTGGCCATCTTGTAGGCGCCGTACTTGGCCTGGGAGTGCCGCACCACCATCGAATTGACGTTGACCACTGATCCGTTCGCCTCGGCCAGCGCCGGCGTGAAGCCCTGGATCAGCCGCAGCGCACCGAAGACCGTGAGTTCGATCGCGTCGCGCATGTGCTCGAAGGTGGTGTTGGCCAACGGCTTCATCGACGGGACGCGGAACGCGTTGTTGATGAGCACGTCCACCCGGCCGTAGGCCTCGAGCGTCTTCTCGACCAGGTTGGCCACCTGGGCATCGTCGGTGATGTCGGTGCCGACCGACACCGCGCGCCGGCCCAGGCCGGTGATCTGCCCGGCGACGTCGTCCAGCCGTTCCACGGTGCGCGCCGCCAGTACCAGGTCGGCGCCGTTCTCGGCGCAGCGGCGGGCCAGCGTCGTCCCCAGCGCGGGTCCGACACCGCTGATCACGACCACCTTGCCGTCGAGCAGTCCGGTCATCGGCTCAGCCCACCATTCTGTTCTGGATCTGCTTCTGTCGCAGCGCGATACGGTCGCGCCAGTCGTCCTCGGAGATCTTGTTCGAGTCGTGATGGGGCAACGCGTCGGCCACCTTGTCCACGTCCACGATCTCCACCGTCGGGCCGTCGGCCTCGGTCAGTTCGCGCGACAGCCGCTGCCACCGGAACTGCAGGTACCCCTTGCGGTGGCCGAGCGTCTCACACCAGTTCGTCACACCCGGGTTGGCGTCGGCGACGACGATGCGGATCTTGCCGTCCGGATCGGCCTGCGCCTGTGTGCCGTTGAGCGACGTCTGGTGGTTGATGTAGTCCAGCGAGATGTACCACAGGCTGCCGAGTTGGAAGCCGAGGTACGGCGCGTCGGTGACCGGCAGCGTGATGACCATGGCCTGGTGCGGCGCCAGGTCGAAGCGACCCACCGACGAGTACTGCGTGGCCAGGCCGCCGGGTGTGAGCCGGGGCGCGACCATCGTGTTCACCGGCAGGTTGTCGTAGAACCACTGCGGGAACTGCAGCCAGGTCTTGACCCGCTGGACGAGTTGCTTGCCCGCCACGGCGTAGCGCTTCTCGATGAGTTCCTTGGTGAGCGGCCGCGGCGCGGTGCCCGCGGTGTCGGTGCGTGCGACGTTGACGTAGCCGCGCTGCGCCGACCAGTCGTTGTAGACCTCACGGATCAGCAACTGCGACGGGCTGTTCGGCGTCACCCGCCACTCGAAGGTGCCGTCGTCGGCGATCTCGAGTTCGCGGTCGTCGAATGCGGCCTGGCTGGCGGGCACGTTGTCGTCGGTGTAGTCGCCGCCCAGCATCTGGAAACTCAGGTCGGTGGTGGTGCCGCGCTTGCCGGTGACGACGTACTCGTGGCCCGGGTGCACCCGGGTGCCGAAGTACAGGGTGTCCGGGTTGTCCAGCCCCATCTTCGTGAAGGGGCCGGTGCCGGACTGCAGGAACGGATGGTCACGGTCGTAGTCGAAGGCCAGATGCGTGCAGGCGGCGATCCCGCCGGCGAGGTACTGCAGACCTTCGAGCAGATCGGCTTCGGATTCGATGAACGGCGCTTCGGTGACGAGGCGCTCGGCCTCGGCGATCGCCTCGGCGAAGGGTGTGGAGTACACGCCTTGAAACTAGAACGCGTTCTAGTGCCAGTCAATGGCCGTGACCCGATCCGTGGTTCATATTTGGAACGTCAAGGTACATTTCTGACATGTCCACGGCTCGCACGTCGCCACCCACCGAACGCGTGGTCGCCGTGCTCGACTACCTCGCCGGCCACCCGCGGGGCAGGTTCGGCCTGTCCGACCTGGCGAGGCGCCTGCAGCTGAGCAAGCCGACGTGCCTCGGCATCGTCACCACCCTGACGTCGGCGGGCTACCTCGTGCGCGACGCGAAGGACAAGACCTATCGGCTGGGCCCCGCGCTCATCGCGCTCGGGCACACGGCTCAGGAGTCGCTTCGGGTCAACCCCGCCGCGCGCGCCGAACTGCGTCGGCTCTCGGCGGCCTACGCGGCGACGGCCGCGCTGTCGGCGGTCGTGCAGGACCGCATCACGGTCCTGGACCTGGTGTCGCCACCGGAGGTGGCGGCCCCGGTGCACGTGGGCCAGAGCTATCCGTTCGCCCCTCCCGTCGGGTTGATGTTCGTGCTCTGGGACGACGACGCCGTGCGGACCTGGCTGGCCAAGGAGCCGACGGTGCCGCTGCGCACGGACGACGACCGGCTGCAACGGGTGATCGCCGAGTGCCGGGCCGACGGCTACCTGGTGGAGCGCCAGACCGCGGCCGGACAGCGGCTCTACGCTTTGACCGCAGGCATACCCAGCACACTCCCGCACGAGTTGCGGGCGCTGCTCGGCGAGATGGTGTCCGACATCGGCGAGCGCGTCTACCTGCGGAGTGAATCCGCAGGAGACGGGCGGCAACGTCACGACGTCAGCGTGATCTCCGCCCCGGTGTACGACCACCATCAGCGCCAGGCCATGGTCGTCTCCCTGCACGTCGGCCGGTCACTGAGCGCCGCCGAGATCATCAGGCGGGCGCGCAGGCTGATGTCGTCCGCCGACGCCCTGACCGCTCAACTGGGCGGCGAGAAGCCACCCTGGCCGGCGGTCAGCTGACCGCGGCCATCGCGAACGGCAGCACGGCAGCCGCTCCCCCGTCCCGCACCACCCGGGCGGCCATCGTCAGGGTCCAGCCGGTATCGGTGAGGTCGTCGACCAACAGCACCGGCCCGCCCACCGCCGACACATCCGGCGTCTCCCAAGAATCATGCAGCGCCGCAACGCGATAAGCCGAGTTCGCGGCGGCCACCTGGCGACGGCCGGGGCGGTACCGCAGCGTGCCGAGATTCTCCAGACGGCCCAGTTCGGCGAGCCGGCCGGCGAGCGACCCGATCAGCCGCGGCCGGGCCACCGAATCCATGGCCAGCACGGCGACGGGGCGGGTCTGCCACTCCCACGCGGCGAGCACGTCGACCGCCGCGCGCACGACGTCGTCGCTCACCTCGTCGTCCGGCGCGTCGAGCACCGCGCGCAGCCGGGCGCCCCAGCCGAGGTCGGTGAGCCTGCCGATCACCCGTCCCGGTGCGGGTCCGTCGGCGATGCGGCCCGTCAGCGACACGCCGAGTTTGGCCAGCCCCGACGGCCACTGCTTGCGCGGGGTGATCTCCACGCCCGGCCGCAGCAGCCGTTGCCGGGTGGCCTGGGCGGTCGCGTCGTCGACGCCGGCGTCGTGGCGACTGCCCGCGCAGTTGTCGCACCGGCCGCAGCGCTCGCCGTCGGCCAGCTCCGGATCGTCGAGCTGGCGACGCAGGAACGTCATCCGGCACTCGTCGGTCGACTGGTACTCGAGCATCGCCTGCTGCTCACGCCGGCGCGCCGCGTCGAGGTTGCGGTACCGCTCCTCGTCGTAGGTCCACGGTGCGCCCGTGCCGACCCAGCCGCCCTTGACCCGCCGGACGGCCCCGTCGACGTCGAGCACCTTCAGCACCATCTCCAGCCGCGCGCGATTCAGATCGACGAGCGGTTCGAGCGCGGGTGTGGACTGGGGACGGTCGGGCTCGAGTGCGCGCAACACGTCACGCACCATCGCCTCCGACGGGAACGCCACCGACGCGAAGTAGCGCCACACGTCCTGGTCCTCCCGGCCGGGCAGCAGGATCACCTCGGCCTCCGCCGTCGACCGGCCCGCGCGGCCGACCTGCTGGTAATACGCGATCGGCGACGACGGCGCGCCCAGGTGCACGACGAAGCCCAGATCCGGTTTGTCGAAGCCCATGCCCAGCGCCGACGTGGCGATCAAGGCCTTTACCTCGTTGGCGAGCAGGTCTGCCTCGAGCTGTTCGCGCTCGGCGGCCTCGGTGGCACCGGTGTACGCGGCGACCGGGTGACCGTGCTCCCGCAGCAGGGCCGCCACGTCGTGCGCCTGTGCGACGGTCAGCGTGTAGACGATGCCCGACCCGGGCAGCGAGCCGAGGTGCGCGGCGATCCACGCCGCGCGCTGGGCGGGATTGCCCGCATGCACCACCGACAGCCGCAGCGACTCCCGGTCGAGGCCGCCGCGCAGCACCACGGTGTCCCGGCCGCCCACGCCCAACTGGCTCGCCACATCGTCGACGACCCGGTCGTTGGCGGTCGCGGTGGTGGCGAGCACCGGGATGTCGGCGCCGAGGTCGGCGATCAGGGTGCGGATCCGGCGGTAGTCGGGCCGGAAGTCGTGGCCCCAGTCCGACACGCAGTGCGCTTCGTCGACGACCACGAGACCGGCGTCGCGGGCCAGTGCGGGCAGCACCTGGTCGCGGAAGTCGGGATTGTTCAGCCGTTCCGGGCTGACCAGCAGCACGTCGAGGTCACCGCCGGCCACCCGGGCGTGGATGTCGTCCCAGTCGGTGACGTTGCTCGAGTTGATCGTCGCGGCCCGCACCCCGGCGCGCTCGGCGGCGGCCACCTGGTTGCGCATCAGCGCCAGCAGCGGCGACACGATCACCGTGGGGCCGTGCCCGGCAGCGCGCAGCAGCTTCGCGGCGATGAAGTACACCGCGGACTTGCCCCACCCGGTGCGCTGCACCACGAGCGCCTGACGCCGGTGCACGACGAGTGCCTCGATCGCCCGCCACTGGTCGTCACGCAGAATGGCGTGCGGTCCTGCCAGCTGTTCGAGAAGGGCCTGTGCCTCGGTCCGCGTCGCCATGCCGCCATCGTGCCCGGCCGCGGTGACAGGCGGACGGGCAGCTAGTCGATGACGAGCCAGATGGCGGCGAAATGGCAGAGTGCCGCGACCGCGGTGAACGCGTGGAAGACCTCGTGGTGCCCGAACGTGGTCGGCCACGGATTCGGCCAGCGCATGCCGTAGCAGACGGCGCCGATGTTGTAGAGCACCGCGCCGGCGATCAGCAGTGCGACGACCGTCAGGCCGGCACCGAGCAGCAGCGTCTCGGCGAACCAGATCGCCGCCCAGCCGAAGGCCAGGTACAGGCTGACGCCGATCCACCGAGGGCCGGACGGCCAGGCCATCTTGAACAGCACGCCGGCCGCGGCGCCGGTCCACACGACCACCAGCACCTCGGTCCCGATCGACGGCGGCATGGCCAGCAGTGCGAGCGGTGTGTAGGTGCCTGCGATGAACACGAAGATCACCGAATGGTCGACGCGCATCATCCACTTCTGGGTGACCGGCGAGGTCCACCGCATCCGGTGGTACACCGCACTGACGCTGAACATCGTGATGATCGCGGCAACGTAGACCAGCGCGGCCCAGCCGGCCTCTGCCGGCCGGTCACCGGTCCACGCGACCCCGATCAGCGCCGCGCCGCCGAGCACGGCGACGAACGCGGCGACCACGTGGATCCAGCCGCGGGCACGGGGTGCGAGGAACACATCGCTGACCGGACCGCCAACGGGCTCCGGCATCTGAAGCGTTCCAGTCACCACAGATCGATCGTTCAGGGCGTCTCCGATGTCACAGTAAGCCGAGTGTGCTCACGGCAACCATCGCAGGTGCGACAGCGATGCACACCATACCCGCAAACGACTACGCGTCAGAACCGGACAGGCTGTGATGTCACAATCGAGACATCTCTCAGCCCACCTCGGCGGCGGCGTCCTGCTCACGCTTGATCTCCAGCGCGATATCGATGAGCTGGTCCTCCTGCCCGCCGATCAGCTTGCGCTGACCCGCGCGGTGCAGCAACTTGTGCGCGGGCACCCCGTAGCGCTCGGACTGGCGAATGGCGTGCTTGAGGAAACTGGAGTAAACGCCCGAGTAGCCCATGATCAACGCGTTGCGGTCCAGCAGGCATTCGGCGGGCATGGCAGGCGCGACGACCTCCTCGGCCGCGTCGGCGATGTCGAAGAAGTCGATGCCGGTCTTCACACCGATCTTGTCGAACACCCCGATCAGGGCCTCGACCGGAGCGTTGCCCGCACCGGCGCCGAACCGGCGGCAGGAGCCGTCGATCTGCTTGGCGCCCGCCCGTACCGCCTCGATCGAATTGGCGACGCCCAGCCCGAGGTTCTCGTGGCCATGAAAACCGACCTGGGCGTCGTCACCGAGTTCGGCGACCAGCGCGGCCACCCGGTCACGCACACCCTCGAGCACCAGCGCCCCGGCCGAGTCGACCACGTAGACGCACTGACATCCCGCGTCGGCCATGATGCGCGCCTGTGCGGCCAGCTTCTCCGGCGGAATGGTGTGGCTCATCATCAGGAACCCCACGGTCTCCAACCCGAGTTCGCGGGCCAGCCCGAAGTGCTGGATCGAGACGTCGGCCTCGGTGCAGTGGGTGGCGATGCGGCAGATCGACCCGCCGTTGTTCTGCGCGGCCTTGATGTCCTCCTTGGTGCCAACCCCGGGCAGCATCAGGAACGCGATCTTGGAGTTGGTGGCCGTCTCGGCGGCCAGCTTGATCAGCTCCTGCTCGGGGGTCTTGGAGAACCCGTAGTTGAAGCTCGACCCGCCCAGCCCGTCGCCGTGGGTCACCTCGATGACAGGAACGCCGGCACTGTCGAGCGCGGCGACGATCGCGCCGACCTCGTCGGTGGTGAACTGATGGCGCTTGTGGTGGCTGCCGTCCCGCAACGAGGTGTCCGTCATCCGGATGTCCCACATCGGGTCGAAATAGATCTCGTCGGTACTCATGCCTGCGCTCCCGTGGTGGAAAGACTTTCCTTCGCGATCTCCTCGCCGACCTTGGTGGCCGCGGCGGTCATGATGTCGAGATTCCCGGCATAGGGCGGCAGGTAGTCACCCGCACCCTCCACTTCGATGAACGTCGTCACCACCGCCTGCCCGCCGGAGTTCATCGACGGGTCGTCGAACTGCGGCTCGTTGAGCAAGCGGTAGCCCGGCACGTAGGTCTGCACCTCGGCCACCACGTCTCGGATCGACTGCGCTATCGCGTCGCGGTCGGCGTCCTCGGGGATGGCGCAGAAGATGGTGTCGCGCATGATCATCGGCGGATCGGCCGGATTGAGGATGATGATCGCCTTGCCCCGCCTGGCGCCGCCGATGTGCTGCACCCCGGCGCTCGTGGTCTTGGTGAACTCGTCGATGTTGGCGCGTGTCCCCGGCCCGGCCGACGCCGACGACACCGACGCCACGATCTCCCCGTAGGGCACCTCCACCACGCGCGACACCGCATGCACGATCGGGATGGTCGCCTGCCCACCGCAGGTCACCATGTTGACGTTCGGCGCGTCCAGATGCTCGCGCAGATTCGCCGGCGGGATCACCCCCGGCCCGACCGCGGCCGGCGTCAGGTCGATTGCGCGGATACCCGCCTCGGCGTAGCGCGGGGCGGCGTCGCGGTGCACGTAGGCGCTGGTGGCCTCGAACACCATGTCCGGCTTCTCATCCCGCGCCAGCAGCCAGTCCACCCCTTCGTGGGTCGTCTCCAGACCCAACTTGCGCGCCCGCGCCAGACCCTCGGACTCCGGATCGATCCCCACCATCCACCGCGGCTCCAGCACATCCGACCGCAGCAGCTTGTACAGCAGATCGGTACTGATGTTGCCCGACCCGACGATCGCGACTTGCAGCTTCTGCGGCATTGCTTCTCCCCTGGCTTATTCGAAACTCAGCTTGACTGAACCTAACCCGGCGAAGTCGGCGACGAAATGGCTGCCGGGTGGTGCATCTATCGCACGTGTGCACGAGCCCGGCAGCACGATGTCGCCCGCCTTCAACCGGACCCCGAAGCTCTCGACCTTGCGGGCCAGCCACGCCACCGCGGTGACCGGATTGCCGAGCACCGCGTCGCTGCGCCCCTCGGCCACGACCTCGCCGTTGTTGGTCAGCACCGCGTCGATGGCCTTGATGTCGATGTCCTTCGGCGACACCCGGGCCTCGCCGAGCACCCAACCCGCCGACGACGCGTTGTCGGCGATGGTGTCGCACAACTTGATCTTCCAGTCGGTGATCCGGGTGTCGATGAGTTCGATCGCCGGCGCGAACGCCGCCGTCGCGGCGAGCACGTCCTCCTCGGTGCAGTTCGCCCCGGGCAGGTCGTCGGCGAGGATGAAGCCGACCTCCACCTCGACCCGCGGATAGAGATACCGCGCGGCCTGGACAGGGACGTCTTCGTAGACCTGCATCTCGTCGAGCAGGTGGCCGTAGTCGGGTTCGTCGACGCCCATCATCTTCTGCATGGCCTCCGACGACAGGCCGACCTTGTGGCCGATCACGCGGGCTCCCTCGGCGACCCGCTGACGGATGTTGATGAGCTGGATCTCGTAGGCATCGACCACGTCGATGTCGGATTCGCGGGCGGTCAGCGGCGTGATCGGAACGCGGCTTCGTTCGGCCTGCGCCAGGTCGGCGGCGAGCCAGTCACGCACCTCGGCAGAGAGCATCTACCTGAATTCCCCTCGTTTCGTCGACCGGCGCAGTTGTGGGTCGGCCGGGCGATTCTATAACGTGTTCTACATGACCGGACAGGAGTACGACGTCGTCGTGGTGGGGAGCGGCGCAGCCGGCATGGTCGCCGCCCTCACCGCCGCTCACCAGGGCCTTTCCACAGTAGTCGTTGAGAAGGCCGCGCACTACGGTGGTTCCACTGCGCGGTCAGGTGGCGGCGTCTGGATCCCGAACAACGAGATCCTCAAGCGTGACGGCGTCAAGGACAGCCCAGATGCGGCCCGCCAGTACCTGCACGCCATCATCGGCGACGTGGTGCCCGCCGAGCGGATCGACACCTATCTGGACCGGGCGCCGGAGATGTTGTCGTTCGTGCTGAAGCACTCCCCGCTGAAGCTGTGCTGGGTGCCGGGCTACTCGGACTACTACCCGGAGGCACCCGGCGGCAAGCCCACCGGTCGCTCCGTGGAGCCCAAGCCGTTCGACGCCAAGAAGCTCGGCGCCGACCTCGACGGCCTCGAGCCGCCGTACGGCAAGGTGCCGATGAACATGGTCGTCATGCAGCAGGACTACGTCCGGCTCAACCAGCTCAAGCGCCACCCGCGTGGCGTGCTCCGCAGTCTGAAGGTGGGCATGCGGGCGACCTGGGCGAAGGCGACCGGCAAGAACCTCGTCGGCATGGGCCGCGCGTTGATCGCCCCCCTGCGCATCGGGCTGCAGCAGGCCGGAGTACCGGTGCGGCTCAACACCGCCCTGACCGACCTCTACGTCGAGGACGGGGTGGTGCGCGGCGTCTACGTTGTCGATGCGCGCGATTCCGCAAGCGCCGAGCCCGAGCTCATCCGGGTGCGCCGCGGAGTGATCCTCGGCAGCGGCGGGTTCGAACACAACGAGCAGATGCGGGTGAAGTACCAGCGCGCGCCGATCAGTACCGAGTGGACCGTCGGCGCGAAGGCGAACACCGGCGACGGCATCGTCGCGGCCGAGAAGCTGGGCGCCGCCCTCGACGTGATGGAGGACGCCTGGTGGGGGCCGACCGTCCCGCTGGTCGGCGCGCCGTGGTTCGCGCTGTCGGAACGCAACTCCCCCGGTTCGATCATCGTCAACATGTCGGGCAAGCGGTTCATGAACGAATCGATGCCGTATGTCGAGGCGTGCCACCACATGTACGGCGGCGTGTACGGCCAGGGCGCAGGACCGGGCGAGAACATCCCGGCCTGGCTGGTGTTCGACCAGCAGTACCGTGACCGCTACATCTTCGCGGGATTGCAGCCCGGACAGCGGATTCCGAAGAGGTGGCTGGAGTCGCGCGTGATCGTCAAGGCCGACACACTGGCCGAGCTGGCAGCCGAGACCGGGGTGCCCGCCGACGCGCTGGAGGCCACGATCGCGCGGTTCAACGGCTTCGCCCGCGCCGGGGTCGACGAGGACTTCCACCGCGGCGAGAGCGCCTACGACCGCTACTACGGAGACCCGACCAACAAGCCGAACCCGAACCTCGGCGAGATCAGCCACGGCCCGTACTACGCGGCCAAGATGGTGCCCGGCGATCTCGGCACCAAGGGCGGTATCCGCACCGACGTGCACGGCCGCGCGCTGCGCGACGACGGCTCGGTGATCGAAGGGCTCTATGCCGCGGGCAACGTCAGCGCCCCGGTGATGGGCCACACCTACCCCGGGCCCGGCGGGACGATCGGTCCGGCCATGGCCTTCGGCTATCTCGCGGCCCTGCACCTTGCCGGAGTCGAGCAGCCGGCGACGTCCAGCAGGGGCGGGAACTGATGCCGATCAATCTCGACGAGGCACTCGGGGCCGAGCTCGAGCCCGACGAGTTCTCCTGGAGCAGCAGCGATGTGCAGCTGTACCACCTCGGCCTCGGCGCAGGCGGCGACCCGATGGACCCGCGCGAACTGCGCTACCTGATCGACGACACCCCGCAGGTGCTCCCGACGTTCGGCAACGTCGCCCAGAGTTTCCACATGACCAAGCCCCCGACGGTGCAGTTCCCGGGCATCGACATCGAGCTGTCCAAGGTGCTGCACGCCAGCGAGGCGATCTCGGCGCCGGGACCGATCCCGGCGAGCGGCACCGGTGTGGCAGTCACTCGGTTCACCGACATCTGGGACAAGGGCAAGGCCGCGGTGATCTGGTCGGAGACCACCGTCACCGCACCCGACGGCACGCTGCTGTGGACGCAGAAGCGGTCGATCTTCGCGCGGGGCGAGGGCGGCTTCGGCGGAGAGCGCGGTCCGTCGACCAGCATTGCGCCGCCAGAGCGGGCACCCGACTTCGAGTTGTCGATCCCGGTACTGCCTCAGCAGGCGCTGCTGTACCGGCTCTGCGGCGATCGCAACCCGCTGCATTCCGACCCCGGATTCGCTTCGGCCGCAGGGTTTCCGAAGCCGATTCTGCACGGGCTGTGCACCTACGGCATGACGTGCAAGGCGATCACCGACCGGGTGCTCGACGGCGACGCCGCGGCCGTGGACACCTACGGCGCGCGCTTCGCCGGCGTGGTGTTCCCCGGTGAGACGCTGAAGGCGAACGTCTGGAAGGACGACGGACGCTACGTCGCGACGGTCGTCGCGCCCGGCCGCGAGGACGCCGCGGTGCTCACCGGGGTGGAGCTGATCCCGAAGTAGCGCCGCCCACGCCCGCCGTAGCATGGTCGCGGGTCGGGCAGCGCCCCGTCCGGGGCCGATGGTGGAGGTTGCGCGCGTTGATGCGTGGTGACCGCCGCCGAGCCACCCGGTTGCTGATCGCGGGCTGTCTGGCACTCCTCATCGCCGTGGCCGCAGGCATCCCCGTGTACGTCAGGCCGCAGACCGACCCGCTGCGCCACGCCGACGCGATCCTCGTGCTGGGCGGCCAGGGCGGCAGCCGCTACCGGGTCGGTCTCGACCTCGCTTCTCGAGGGTGGGCGGCCGACCTCGTGGTGTCCAATCCCGAGGACGCGGCGATCGCATGGCGAAGGGACTACTGCGCGAGTCCGCCGCCACGGGTGACCATGCACTGCTTCGTGCCGGATCCCGGGACCACGAAGGGCGAGGGCCGCGAACTGCGGCGGCTGGCGGACCGCCACGGCTGGAAGAGCGTCATCGTCGTCACGTTCCGCCCGCACATCTCGCGCGCACGCTTCATCCTCGAACAGTGCTTCGACGGTGAACTGACGATGGTGGCCAGCCCGACCGGCACGTCTGCGGCCGAATGGGCGTGGCAGTACACGTACCAGACCGCCGGCTATCTACGGGCGGTCGCACAACCCGGGTGTTGAGTCGGAGCGCCGCTCACGACGACCGGCGAGATCTCGCCGCAGCCTTCGTGACCACGCCCGCCACCGCGGTGGACACCGACCGGAACCGGCTCGGTGACACCAGGCGCAGCGCAACGAGATACACGCCGGCGAGCAGTGCGCACTCCGCGACGACCCAGGCGAGGCCGGGGGCCACTGCCTGCCGGTCGGACTCGATGACGAACTGCTCGAGCGGCAGCACCGCTGCGGTGGCGATCAGCGCCGCAATCGTCGGCGGCACGAGACAACCGATGATCTCGCGGCGTGTCGTGCCGACGACGCCGTGAGCGAGCGCGAGATTGACCGCGCCGACGACGAGGCACGTCGCCGAGATGGCGATGCTGACACCGAACAAGCCGTACGGCAGGAGCAGCAGGACTGCAGGCACACCGACACCGAGGGCCAGCGCAGGCGACCACACGAGCAGTGAGGACCGGCCCGCACCCTTGATCGCCTCGCCGTTCACCGAGTTCAGCGCCGCTCCGAGGCCGATACCCGCCATGGCGGCGGTCGCGACGCCTGCGCCGCGCCATTCCTCACCGAGCAGGAGCACCACCAGTGCCTCGCCGGTGACCACGAGCACCGCTGCCAGAGGCGCTGCGGCGAACCAGATCCAGCCCAGCGCACGCAGATACGCGTCCTTGAACCGATGACTGTCGTCGGAGATCCGGGAGAAGGCGGGGAAGAGCACGTGCGAGCACACGGTGACGACCGCCAGGGAGGGCAGCGACGCCAGGCGGTACGCATACCGGTACTGCCCGAGCACCTCGGTCCCCATCGCCCGGCCGACGACCAACTGCTCGAACACCTCCCGCAGCCGTTCGGCGATGGAGTCCAGCAGCAGGGGAAAGGAGTACCGCGCCATCTCGCGCCAGACCGGCAACGAGAACCGCTCGGCGAAGGGCCGCCATCGCGCCATCCACCAGCTGAGGACCACCGCGGTGACCGTCGATGCGTACCACCCGATGACCATCGCCCACGCGCCGTAACCCATCGTCGCGAACACGATCGACACCGCCGCGAACGCAATCGAGACCGCCGGCGTGATGATCATCTGCCGGGTGAACTGAAAACGCCTCTGCATCAACGCGTCCGGCACACTCGCACACACGTGGAGCAGCATCACACCGGACGTCGCCGCCGCGATCAGGGCGACCTCGGAGCTGTGGAACAGCATGCCGATGACCGGAGCGGCGGCGAGCACCACCAGGGTGCCGAGCAGGCCGGTGACGAAGGTCGCCACCAGCGCCGTGTTGGCGGCCTGCTCGATGTCCCCGTCGCGGTGCACGAGCGCCTGCACCAGGGAGCCCTGCGAGAACGTGACCAGGAATCCGATCAGCACGGAGCCGGCCATGAAGATGCCGACCTCGGTGGGTCCGAGGAGGCGGCCCAGCACGATGGTCTGCACCACCGTGGCGGACTGGGCGACGATCAGACCGACCGCCGACATGGTCGCACCGCGTTTGAGCACGCCGGCGAGGCCGGTGGCCGACTCGCTCACCCGACCGACCCTGCGTGCCTGCGGCGGGTCCTGCGTCGCATCCCGTCGCCGACGTCGTTCTTGACCGCCCGCAGGCGCAGCGCGACATCGCGCCCGAGGTGGGTCGCCGCGACGGCGACGACCGCCCGCAGCGTGCGTCGCTGCCGGAACGCATCGCGCGCCGCCCGGCGCGCGTCCAGGATCTCGCCGTCGATGAGCGCTGATCTCGCCGTGCGCAGGGCGTGGTGGTACCGAAGTCGCCGCACCACGTCCGAGCGCGCCGCCACGGCGTCGCCCACGCCGTGCTCGCGGGCGACGGTGAGGTACGAGTGTTGGAGCCGCAGCTGGAACGCGTCGACCTTGTCCGGATGGTGCGAGAGCGACTCCGGCCGGAAACGGGTCTTGACGAGGGAGTCGGGCAGGATGCGGAGATCGCGGCCGGTGCTGACCAGCCGCAGCCACAGGATGACATCCGGCTCGATGTCGGCCGGGCACTCGTACCCGCCGAGGTCGTCCCACACCTCCCGCCGGATCAGTCCGACGTACGGCGGAGCGCCCTCGGCGAGCAGCTCGCTGAATGTCACCGCGCGCGAGGGGTCGGGCCTGGTTCGGCGTCCGGTCGAGGTGAAGAAGTCCTCGAGCTCGCCATCGCTGTCGAGATCGCGGAACATCACTGCGTTGCAACCGATCCCGTCGATGCCCGGATCGGCGACGACCAACGAACGCGAACGCTCGCAGAACCGCGGCGCCAGCGCGTCATCACTGTCCAGCACGCAGAGGTAGCGGCCCGACGCTGCCGCCGCGGCCGCGCTCACGCCGCCGGTGTACCCCTCGTTCTCCTGCCGCACCAGGTGGATGCGGGAATCCGCGGTGTACGGCCGTACGACGTCCGCCATCGCATCCGAACAGCCGTTGTCGACGACGACGAGTTCCCAGTCGCCGTCGGTCTGCGCCAGCACGCTCTCGATCATCTCGCCGACGTACTGCTCCGTTTCGAACGCGGTCGTCAAGAAGCTGACGAACGGGCGTCCGCCGTCGTCCTCGCCACGCGCCTCGACCATCACCAACCGATTCCGCAGTAATTCGGCCGGGTCCGCAACTCCGCCGCGTTGGGTAACCGGACCAGGTCGATGATCAGCGTCTCCGCGTCGGCACGGGCCACCGCCTCCACGACCTCGGGTGCGCGGGATCCGGCGATCAGCACGTCACCGTGGTCGAGGACCGCATCGACATCGTCGGTGAGGAGGTCTCCGATGTGCGGGAGTTGCTGACGGATGTAGCTCTTGTTCGCGCCGATCAGCCGCGACAAGGTCACGTTGGCATCGTGGATCTTCACGTCGAAGCCCTTGCCGATGAGCCGTTCGGCGAGTTCCACCATCGGACTCTCCCGCAGGTCGTCGGTGCCCTGCTTGAACGACAGCCCGAACATGCCCACGTTCCTGCGACCGCTCGCGACCACCATGTCGACCGCGCGGCGCAGATGGACTTCGTTCGACGTCAGGAGATTCGCCAGCAGCGGCACGTCGATGTCGTGGCGGCGTGCGGTGTGGGTGAGGGCCCGCACGTCCTTGGGCAGACAGGAGCCGCCGAACGCGAATCCGGGGCGAAGGTAGGCCGCACTGATGTTGAGTTTGGTGTCGGCCAGGAAGACGTCCATCACGTCGTGGGAATCCAGACCCAGCGACGAGCAGATCGCCCCGATCTCGTTGGCGAAGCCGACCTTGAGCGCATGGAAGCTGTTGTCCACGTACTTCGTCATCTCGGCGGTACCGATCGGCACGTTGAACCGCGGTCCCGGCAGGCCTTCGTAGAGCTCCATCACCATCTCGCCGCTGCGTGGCTCGGTCTGCCCGACAACGGTTTTGGGCGGATCGAGGAAGTCCCGCACGCTGGACCCCTCGCGGAGGAACTCCGGGTTGACGCACACACCGAAGTCGGTGCCCGCACGCTTGCCAGACGCCGCTTCGAGTCGCGGTATCAGCACGTCCTCACAGGTGCCGGGCACCATGGTGCTGCGGTACACCACGACGTGCCAGCCGTCCTTGACGGCCAGCGCCGCGCCGATCTCGTCGGTCACCTGCTCGAGGTACCGGGTCGACAGTCCCCCGCCCGACCCCGACGGCGTGCCGACGCAGACCAGCGAGATGTCGGAGCGCAGAACGGCTCGGTGCGAGTCGGTGGTCACCGTCAGGGTCTGCGCGGCGACGACATCGGCGACGATGTCACCGATTCGCTCCTCGACCACCGGTGACCGGCCCTGTTGCAGCAGCTGCAACTTCTCGGGGCTCACGTCGACCCCGATGACCGTGTGCCCCCGCATCGCCAGACAGGCTGCCGACACGCACCCGACATACCCCAGGCCGAACACACTGACCGTTGACTTCTGTTGGTTCACGGCGCGTTGACCGTCCTTCCTGATGATGGAAAAGGGCCTCGCACAATGGCGCCGGAGAAGATCCGGTCGATGATGAGTTCTCGGGCCACCCCGTTCTCCTGCCACGTGGCAGTGGTGCGGCCGGAGTGCACGGTGATCGTCGGATGCGTGATCGCGTCGATGTCGCGGGTCCGGATCAGAGTCAGGACGGTCATCGGCGCAACCGCAGCGCATCTGACGCCGAGCAGCCACGAGGGTGTCCTCGACTCGAGGCGATCGGACCACCATCCGAGATGGTCGTGCGTATCCGCCCTGACCTGCTCCGTCCACAGCGGACGGGTGGCGGCGTAGCGGAGACCCAGCACCGGCCTCCCGGCCCGCGTCACATCGTGGCCGTCGCCGGTGCAGCACACGTCGAGACCGGGCGCCAGCGGCCACGACACCACCGCGTCGTGCTCGGCGGCACCGTCGATGAGATCGATCACCGCGATGGTCGGATCGTCGGGCCTGGCGATCAACCACCGTCGGTGTACCACCGGATCGTCGAGCCTGCGGTAGCCGTCGTGTTCGGCGTCGACGACTCCGCCCGCCATGTCGACCGACCGGACCCGGCATCCGGCGTGCCTGCTCCACAGGAACGCCCCCGCCATCACGGACTGGTCCAGTCCGTCGACGCACACGGTGGGGTGTGCCCGGGTGCTCCGGTGCGCTGTGCGCCACTTCGGATTCCCGTAGTAGCTCGCGGTACCCGGGTCGACGATCAGGTCGGTGCCGTGCGCGCTGAGTGTGACGGCGAGCGCGTCGGCATGCCCGTGCGCGGCGATCGAGAGGTAACCCAGCGGACCCACGTCCATCGTGAGCCGGCGTCCGCCCGACCTCAGCACCACCAGTCCGCCGTCCGGAGCAAAGAAGTTCGCGTGCGCCGGGCGCTGCGCCCGCAGGATCTGCTCGAAGTCGGCTCCGGACGCGGTGGCGTACCACGCCGCGGTGAGCGTCGTCTCGACCGGTGTCGTCGCGGTGCCGGTGAGCGCGGCGGTGACGCCGAGGTGCCGACGCACCGACTGTTTCGGCTCGACGCCCAGTCGCAGCGCCACGCCGTCGTCATCGTCGCCGTAACGCGGGTCGGGATCCCCCTCGCCGACCAGGCCGGCCAGGTAGCGCGAACTGCGCGCGACGGCGTCGGCGAGCTGCGGCGGCACGTCGTCACCGCGCAGACGCAGCAGGGCGATGACGATGGACATCAGCTCGGCCGTGAAGATCTGATATGCGACCGACTGCTCGGCGCCCGCGCCGTCGGGGAGGATCTGGCGGTCCGCCTCCGTCGCGAGGATGGCGATGCACCTCTCGAACAGCTCGGCGGGAGCGGCGAGTTCCGGCACCAGCAGGTGGACGACGGCCAGCCCGGCCATCTCGCCCACGAGGTGGTTGTTCGCCGAACTGAAGCGGGACTGGCCATGCCAGCAGTAGCGGGCGCTGGCGTCCAGCATGCGGACCACCCGCCGGAACCGCGCCTCGGTGAGCGCCGGCGAATCCCGCAGGCCCTGGAGTGCGACGGCGACCGAGATCGCCCGCAGACCCGCTTCGAACGCGCCCCGCCAGGCGATTCCACAGCCGACGGGATTCTGCTCCAGCCAGCCGTCGAGCTGACTCAACGCCGTCTCCGCATAGTGCGGCCGACCGGTGAAGAGCCACGCCTCTGCCAGTGCCGGCAGGTGTTGCAGGCGGTTCAGTTCCCAGATCCACTTCGGATCGCACGGCGCCACCCGATGGTCGATCCGGTCACTGGGCGTCGCAGGCCAGCGGTAGTCCGCGATCGGGTCGTGGTGCCAGTCGACGACCGTCCCCACGTTGACGGTCGGATAGCCGAAGTAGGACCGCTCACCGGCGACGCAGCGATCGGCTTCGGCGACCATCGACTCGACCTCCGACGGATGATCGGCCGCGATCGCCTCCGCATGGACCCGGTCGAGCAGAACCGGGCGGTCGTCGCCGCGCCGGAAACGCCGGAGCGCCTCGGACCAGTCGACCTCAGCGAGATTCAGCACTTCCCTGTCAGTTCGCTCATATCGACTGCCCGGGGACGACAGGCGTCCGCCCATCTGCCTGGCTCGCCATGCGATCTCCCTGGCAGACATGGCGGATAGCCGATCCGCGTACCACGTCAGACTGGACACTTCGCCCCTGGTGTTCGTGAACCACTTGGTTCGCCGATGCAATTTCAGCAAAGCGTACTAGAGTACGTTTGCAGCTTCCAGTGGAGGGATACCGACCGCAGATGGCGTCACGACAGTCCGGTGGCCTGCTCGGCGCGGATCACCGATCCGCGACGGGCTCCGACACCGGTGACACGGCCGATTCCGTCGACCCTGCAGGAGCCGGGGCCGCAACCCGGCGAGGCCTGCGGATGACGGCCGGCGAGCGCGTCGTCTACTCGCTCCTGACGGTGACGGGACTGTCGTTCTGGTTCTTCCTGGGCTTCCCGTACGCGAATCACAACGAGTCCTTCGCCATCGTCGCGCAGCTACGGGAGATGGGATTCGCCGACGCACTGACCCAGATCGCCTATCCGGTGGCGAACTACCGTCCGCTGGGTCAGGCGGTCGCCTGGCTCGGGTACCGGTCGAGCGGCACGATCACCTCAGTCCAGGTCTTCAACTACGTCGTCGCGGTGGCCGCATGGCTGCTCCTGCTCGCCTCGGTGCGTGAGCGCAGAGCGTTCGCGGTCACCGCACTCCTGGTCGGCGGTGTGTTCTTCACCGGGTACATCTATCTGTTCCACCTCCACGGCGTCTTCTACAGTCCGCTGCTGCTGCTGGTGGCCGCGATGTTCTGGGCCGACCGTGACCTCACCCGCGGCCGTCTGCTCGTCGTGGCCGCCGGTGCGCTGGTGGCGGCCTTCTTCCATCCCTATGCGCTCGTGGTGCTGATCGCGGCGCTGACGGGGATGGCGCTGGAACGACGCGGATCCCACGACGGCCCCCGGGCGATGATGACGGGTGTCACCGGCGCCGCGACCGCCCTGTTCGTCGTGCTGATCGTGTCCGAGCGCCGAACGGACCCCAGGACGCTCGGCGAGATGTTCGACGGACTACTGGTCTCCTACCGGATGGTGGAGATCAACCCGCTGATCTCCGTGGTCGCGCTCGGCCTTGCGGTGGTCACCGCCCTCACCGTTCCGCTGGGCAATCGGGTACGTTTCGGCCTGACCGCCGCCGCGGTGCTGGCCGGTGCGGTGTGTCACCTCGCCGGGCTACCCGTAGTCCTGGTGTGGATCGCCGTCTGCCTGGTCAAGGCCGCCGTCATGAAGAAGTGGTGGATCGGACTCGTACTCGCCTGCGCCGCGGCCTTTCCCGCGCCGACAGCCACCGGCTCGCCGACGTACACGGTGTTCGCACTCATGGTGTGCTGCGCCGTCCTGCCTTACGGCTGTGGCCGATTCGAGGAACGCATCGGCACTCGCAAGCCGGTCGCGGCCATGGTCGTGGTCACCGCGGCGTCGGTGCTCGTGGTCGTCCTGCGCTTCGGCGTCGACGTGCCGGTGATCTCCCGGCTAGCTGCGCCTCTGGTCGCCGAGCAGCAGAAGACCTTCCAGATGGAGGAGATCGTGCGTTGGCTCGTCGCGTCGGGTTACGACGACTACGACCTCCGGTTCGTCGGGCAGAGAGACAATCCGACCGACTCCGCCAATGCCGTCGATCGGATGCACCGGCCTCCGACCAACGAAGGAGATCTGGCGCGTTACGTGCAGGCACTGCGCGGGCCGGGTGCGCCGCAGCCCACGCCGGGGAGGCACCTGATGCTCGGCTTCGGCTCAGACGTCATGCCCGCAGGCACACGCGTGCTCGTGCTGCCGTCGGGAACGGCAGGCGATGCCGTGGTGGTGCTCCCGGATCGTTAATCCGCTCGGTCGGACGACGGCGTGCGGATGACCTGCCGGTAGAGCGAGTCGATCTGGCGGGCCACCGCATCCACGTCGAAAGTGTTCGCACACCGGTCTCGAGCCGCTGATCCGAGCTGGACGCGCAGGTCGGTGTCGTCGATCGCCTGCTTCAACGCGGCTGCGATCGAGTCCACCTCGTCCGGCGCGACGATCAGCCCGCAGCCTCCACCCACCATCTCCGGTAGGCCACCCGCGCCGCTGGCGACGACGCACATCCCCCTCGCCATCGCTTCGAGCACCGCCATCGGCTGGCCCTCGTTCCGGGACGGGAGGACGAGGATGTGACTGCGATCCAGCAGATCGGCGACCGCCTGCTCGGAGAGCCATTCGTGGGTTATGACGGTGTCGCCCACACCGAGCTCGCGGATGCGGGTCCGGGCGCGGTCGGTCTCTCCGTCGCCCGCGAGGGTCAGCTTCGCCGCTGCGACCCGCACATCACCGGCGGCGGTGAGTCGCGCCCACGCCTCGAGCACCCGGAAAGCGCCCTTTCGATCGCCGATGCGGCCGAGGAACACGACCTCGACGGGCTCACCGGGCCGCGGTTGAGTGACCTGCCGAGCGGATCTCACGGCGTTGGGGACGACCGTGACGCGGGCCGACGGCGCGATGGAACGCAGGCGCCCGGCCCACACCTCGCCGAGCGCGATCACCACGGCCGCCCGGCTCAGCGTGCGACTGATGAACGTCCGGATGAGCCGCGGCGAATCATCATGGAAGCCCTGGAAGTCCGACCCATGCACGTGCACGACGACCGGCACGCGCGCGGCCGCGCTCAGCCACAACAGGATCGCCTTGCGAAAGAAGCTCGCGTCGGCGCTGGAATGCAGGTGTACCACGTGAGGCCGGAACCGGACGAGTACGGCGCCAAAGCGGAGCACGCCGCCCGCGAACGCGAGCAGCTTCGCCGCCTTCGACCCGTCGACATGGGTGGCGATGTGCCGGACCTGCCAGTCGTCCCACAGCGACGTCTGCTTCAATTCGCGCACGTAGGTAGCGATTCCGCCTCTCGTGCGCATACTCGTGGAGACCCACAGTGCGCGCCGATCAGCCATGGGCCGACACGGTCTGCGCAACCGCCGGTCTCGACGCATCCGCCGCTCTCGCACGGTCAGACCAGCCGACGGCGGTGCCCACGATGAGGAACACGACGGCGGTCGGGAAGTCGAACAGCCGCAGGTCGACAGTCAGGCCCGACGAGAACATCACGGCCAGCGCGATGGACGCGATCACGACGAGCGGTTTTCCGCAGAGCGTCCGATCGGGCATCGTGCGGTAGGCCGTCCACAGCCGGCGCACGATGAGCAGGAGCACAGTCACCCAGAGCCCGAGCCCGATGAGTCCCAACTCGGCGAGCATTCCCATCTCGTTCGTGTGCGAGACGATCCCGTAACCGTTGCCCCACGGCACCTCGGGGGACCACTGCTGATGGTGGTAGGTGTTGATGGCCTGGAATCGCTGGATCCCCCATCCGGTGAACGGTTCTCGCGCGGCCGCCCAAAGGGCCGTCTGGATGATGTTCATCCGGTCGTCGACCTCGCTGGCCGAGCCGATCCCACCGGCATTGCGATCCGCACTGGTGAAGGTCGACCAGTTCGTCGCGACAGCCGCCGCCACGATGGCGATCGAGACGACGAACCCCCGGCGGCTGCCCTTGGCCAGCAGGGCGCCGAGGACGATGGCCAACACGGCACTCAGCCACACCGCTCTGGTGTAGGTGAAGTAGATGCCGAACCCGCAGGCGATCGCCGTCACCGCGGCGACCCATCGCAGGATCACCGGCTCGGTTCGGCGGGAGGCGAGCATCATGGCGATGGCGAAGCCGAGCACCATCGTCATGCCGTTCACCACAGGCTGATTGAAGACGCCGAGCGCGCGATCGGCCCAGGTGTCGACACCGGGCGTCAGGGACCCGTCGACGATGAACCGCGGCCAGACCAACGCCTTCGGACCCGTGAACTGCATGATGCTGACCGCGGCCGAGTAACCGGCCATGAAGACGACGACCCACAGCAGCAGCCGGACGAAGGATTCCCGGTTGAACGCGTACCGCCCGACCACGTACATCAGGAACGGAACCATGACTCCGGTCATGATGAACCGGGGCACCGAGAACACCTGTCCGGTCAGCGGATCGGCGGCGGGGTACTTGTGCGGGTAGTACATCGAGTAGAGGTTCCACAGCAGATACAGCGCGAAGGCGCACTCGACCGCCCCGACGCCTCGCAGTCGCACCTTGGCGCGCTCGAACCACAGGGCCATGGCGAAGACTTCGACGGCGAACAGCACCACGAAGATGCCGTCGGGAAGATACGGTTTGAGCGCCAGGTGCAGGAACGTCGTGAGCAGCAGAACGAGAGCCGCGGCGACCGGCGCCACGGCCGGTCCGCTCGGCGCTGCCTTCCCTGACGAGGCGAAGTCAGGGCAGGCGGACGCCGCCGTCGACTCCGCGCCGACATTGGCGTCACCCCGGCCGTAGAGCGCTGTCATGCAATGATTTCCGTCAGTTGTGGCGATTGAGGCCGAGGTACGCAGGCTCCTCGGGCGCCGGCTGCCGTTCGGAGGCCGACCGGTGATCGTTCGCCTGCGCCGACGCCCGCCGCTCGCGCGATCGGGAGGTCCAGCGCGCACGTGTGGCGGTGTCGACCAACACGGCGCCCACGAGACGAGCCCGGGTGCCCGCCAATGTCGATGCGGCGGTGATGAAGTCGACGACATGGGTTTCGTGCCGCGTTGCGACGAGGATGGCGGCATCCGCGAACGCCGCCAAGACCGACGCGTCGGTGGACGGCGACATCGGCGGCGCGGCGATGAAGATCGCGTCCCCCTTCTTGCGCAACTCCTCGAACAGCTCGATCACCCTGGTCGGCGACGTGAGACGTTCACGGTCGTCGACCACCATCCCGCTGCGGATCACCGAAGGGCCTTCGGCGTCCCGATCCTCGAGGATCTCGTCGATCGAGCGGCTGCCGATGACGGCGTCGTTGAAGCCTGCGTCGCCGATCATCGGGGAAGCGGCGGTGCTCGCCCGGCCGTCGGCATGGACGAGAATGGTTCGCACGCGGCGTTTGGCGGACAATTCCGCGAGCGCTTCGGCGACGCCGCGCGCTTCCGCCCCGCCGTGTGCGTCGGTCACCACGACGACGCCCGGCTTCGGCGAGCATTGCGCGTCGATGGTGTTCGCCAGCTCGCGCACCCGCTCTTCGCGCACCGGGGTTCCCGCCTGCGTGTGTGCGCCTGCCGGGAGCTCGACCAGCGGCCGGACGCCCGTCCGGTTCCGGATGTCGGACAGGGTGCCCAGTCGGCTCGACAACACGGCCAGCCCCAGCGCGGCGAGGATCCCGAGCGCCAGTCCCCCGACCGCGCCCGTCAGCACGTTGAATGTGGTCGCGGGCGAGATCTCGGTGACACCTGCGCGGGCATTGAGGCTGAGGAGTTCGTTGGTGGTGTTCGCCCTCAGCTCGTCGATCTGCGTCAGCAGGGCCGTGTAGTACGGATTCGCCGAGCCGTCAGGCGCGAGCTGCGCCACCCCGCTGAGTTGTTCCTGCAGGTCGGTGAGGAGCTGATCCCGGCCGGCGCGCGGTCCCTTGTTCACATCACCGCTGAACGCGTTGGCCATCGTCTCGGCGGCGTCCTGGGCGGTCTTCGGATCGCGGGCGGTGGCGTCGATCGACAGGATCGGACTGGCGCCCGCCGTCCGGCCCTCGACGTCCACGTCCGCCGGGACGGCGTTGGCGTCTTTGAGTCGCTCGACGGTGCCCGGATCGTTGAAGAGCGTGAGGTAGCCGATGACCATCACGGCATCCTGTTCCGGTGCCCGGCCGGAGAGCATCAGGGTGGACTTCCCCACGTACGTGGTTCCGGTGTTCCACGAGACCAGCAGCCCCGTCAGCACACCCAGGGCGACGCCGGCCACGACGACCCACCATCTCCTGCGGATCTGCTCCAGGCGGTACTTCGACGTGAGCTCCACTCTCATCCCCTTTCGGCGACCGATCCACCGATACGAATCCAGATCCCCTGCAACCCTGAGCGCCTTCATGTCGATCGGACGACCACGACGCAAGTGCCCCGCGATCAGAGTAGCAGCGAACGATGGCAGATACTAGCGAGGCCGACTCACCTGGCAAATTTTGCGAGTTACGTTTGCAAGGCGTTGTGCGGCTTTTTCCGCTGCATGTGGTACACCATGGCACACATTGGCGATACGTGCTACCGGCGTAGTACGCGGACCGGGAACGAGTCGGCGACCTGCGCGCCGATACCCCTGACAGCAGACGGATCGCCCCAGTGGTGAAGATCTCGCAAATGCGTACATGCACTGATGCCATCCTCTTGGCAAATCTATGGACACACGGCAGGACAGCGGGGTCAGGATCGCAGCGGTTCGTCGGCGCCCGCCCCGCGAATCGCTGCAGGTCCAGGAGAATCAGCGGCGGAGCTAACCACATCCTGAGAACGCCGTCATGGAAGTCGTCGGGATGATTATTTGCCATCTTCGCGCCTGCTGGTGCTGTGCTCGCAAATCCTGCAGCTTCTCGCGCCGAGCGCTCGACTCGATAAGCTTTGCCATATCTGCATTGGCCAACTCGCTTACCCGTCCTCTATCATCAGCGGCAAATGTGACCGCGTGCCGGACGACGCGCGCAACCGGGGGACTCGTCAGACGGGGGAAGCGCCGAGCATGCCAGCGAGTGATGTCCGCGATCTGCCGCGCCGCCCTGAGTCGACCACAGCCCGGCACATCCGCGTGATGTACGTCGTGCCCGATCTCCGGGTCGGAGGCGCAGAGCGCCACGCCGTCGCCTTGATGCCGAACCTCGATCCGGCCCACTTCGACACCGCCGTCGTGTGCATCGGCGAAGAAGGCGCCCTCTTCGGCGAACTCGCAGGGTCCGCCATCCATGCAGTGGCACTCAACCGCAACAAGCGCCAGGCTGTGCGGGCGGTGCGCGACCTGACCCGCGAGATGCGGGCCTTCGCACCCGACGTGGTGCTCACCCGCGGGTACAACGCCGAGACACTCGGCCGGATCGCGGCGCGGCTGGCGCGGGTTCCGCACAGTGTCGTCTGGGTCCACAACCACGGCGACACCACACCGCGCGGGCTGATCCGCCGTCTGGCTGATCGCGCACTGGACCGCGTCACGAGTGCCTACTACGGCCTCGTCAGAACCCAGGTCGACTATCTGGTGAACGACCTCCGATACCCGGCGGAGAAGATCCACCTGATCCACAACGGTGTCGATCCGGACGCCTTCGACTCCACCGATGACCGCAGCGCGATCCACGAATCACGGATCGGCGAGGCCGACAGGGTGGTCGGCACATTCGCGATGCTTCGACCGGAGAAGGACCACGAAACCCTGGTGCGGGCAGCACGATTGGTGGTCGACCGGTTACCGGACACGAAGTTCCTGCTCGTCGGCGACGGCGCGACACGACCGGACATCGAACGCCTCGTCGTCGAACTCGGACTGACGAATCATGTCGTGCTGACCGGTGCCCGCACCGACGTGCCTGCGCTGCTGCGCGCCATCGACGTCTTCGTGCTCAGCTCCGCGACGGTGGAGTGTTTCCCGATCTCACTGCTGGAGGCGATGGCTGCGGGGCGGCCCGCCGTGTGCACTGCGGTGGGTGGCGTGCCCGAGATGATCCAGGAGGGCACCACGGGCTACCTGGTACCGCCCCGCGATCCCGGTGCGCTCGCCGAGCGGCTCGTCGCGGTCCTGTCGGACCGGGAGCTCGCACACCGCATGGGTCGTGCGGCGCGCACCCGCGTCGAGGAGTCGTTCAGCCTGCGGGCCAGCGTGGCGGCGACCGAACACGCCCTCCGCGCCCTCGTGGGCGAATCCTGTGCGCGCAAAGCCCCCCTTCGCCTGACCGCGATCCTCGACGTCACCTTCGTCGGCGGCGCCGAGATGCTGCTCCTGGATCTCTTCAAGCACTTCGACCCGGACGTCGTCGCACCGAGGCTGGTGTGTCTTCGTGAACCGGGACCGCTGGCCGCCGACTTCCTGGCGGCGGGGTTCGAGGTCGAGGTGCTGCACAGATCCGGCAGATTCGATGTACGCACCCTGCCTCGCCTCGTCCGCTCACTGCGCCGGGCGCAGACCGACGCGGTCCTCGTGACACACCACCACCGCGCATCCCTCGCGCTGGGCCGCATCGCCGCGCGATTGGCACGGGTTCCGAACCTGGTGGCGGCGCACGACATGGACCTCGTCGCATCGGGTCAGCGGGTGCTTCCGCGTTGGGCGGTCAACACACTCGCGATCTCGGATGCGCTCGTCCTGCTGTCTGCCGGCCAGGGGGACTATCTGCACCGCGAGGAAGGCGTCGGCGATCGCCTGCTCGCGACCACACGCGAAGTCGTCATCCCGAACGGGATCGCACTGCCCGCTGCCGTCACCCCGGACCAGCGGGCGCGCGCACGGCGCCTCCTCGATGCCGAGGACGGAGATGTCGTGGTCGGTGTCGTCGCCCGCCTCAGCGCCCAGAAGGCGCACCAGGTGCTGTTCGAGGCGGTCGCGAAGTGCGCCGCATCTGTGCCGCAGATCCGCCTTGTCGTGATCGGTGGCGGGGAACGCGACGGCGAGCTGCGCGAGCTGGCGCATGCCCTCGACATCCATACGCGCACAAACTTTCTCGGTATCCGCCGAGACGTACCCGACCTGCTTCCCGGATTCGACGTGGCCTGTCTCTCGTCGGTGCACGAAGGTGTGCCGATCACCCTGATCGAGGCGATGGCGGCCGGCCTTCCGATCGTGGCCACCGACTGCGGATCGGTGCGCGACGTGGTCACCGACGGCGAGAACGGATTCGTGGTGCCCGTCGGGGATGTCGCAGGCTTCGCCGATCGACTCCACTTGCTCGCCGGCGATGCGCTGCTGCGAAAACGCCTGAGCCGGAATGGACGGCGCCGGTCAGAGGTGGACTTCCGCATCGAGAACACCGCCCGCCGATACGAGGAGTTGCTGACCGATGTCGTGGCACGAAGAGGATGAACAGATGAACGGGCACATCCTGGTCCTGGTCGAGAACCTTTCGGTGCCGTTCGACCGGCGGGTCTGGCAGGAGAGCCGGGCCCTGGTCGACGCCGGCCACTACGTCACCGTCATCTGCCCCCGGGGTACGAAACAGGACACCGAGGACGAGGTGACCATCGACGGCGTCCGCATCCTGCGGTACTCCCTGCGTCCCGCCGTCGGGGGTCCGGTGGGTTATCTCCGCGAGTACTCCGTCGCACTGTGGCACACCATGCGACTGGCCCTCGCCGTGAACCGTCGCCATCCCGTCGACGTCGTCCACTCCTGCAATCCGCCCGACCTGTTCTTCGTGGTCGCCGTCATGCTCCGGATCCTCGGCGGTGCCCGGTCGGTGTTCGACCAGCACGACCTCGTTCCCGAACTGTTCCTGTCGCGCTTCGGTTCGGGCGGCAGGACGCTGTACTGGTTCACCCGGGCACTCGAGCGTCTGACGTTCCTGTGCGCCGACGCTGTCATCTCCACCAACGAGAGCTACCGGCGAGTCGCGATCGAACGCGGCAAGATGCGTCCGGACCGGGTCACGGTGGTCAGGAGCGCCCCCGACCTCGCCCGCTTCGTCCAGCGAGCCGCCGACCCGGGGTTACGCAACGGAAAGAGCTATCTGGGCGCGTATCTGGGCGTGATGGGACCCCAGGACGGCGTCGACTACGCGCTGCGGGCGATCGCCCACCTCCGCCATGAACTGGGGCGTGACGACGTCCACTTCGTCTTCATGGGGGCAGGCGATGCGTTCGACACGATGGTGGCGCTGTCGGAGGAACTGGGCATCGCCGACGTCGTCGAGTTCACCGGCCGGGTGCCCGACGAGTACGTCCAGCGTTGTCTGTCAAGTGCCGACATCTGCCTGTCACCGGATCCGAAGAACCCCCTCAACGACGTCTCGACGATGAACAAGGTTGTCGAATACATGGCCATGGCAAAGCCTTTGGTGTCCTTCGATCTGGTCGAGGCGCGAGTGTCCGCAGGAGATGCGGCCGTCTACGTACCCGCCAACGACGAGATCGCCTTCGCCGTCGCGATCGGCGAACTGCTCGACCAGCCTGACCGGCGCGCGGCCATGGGGAGATACGGACGGGACCGCGTCGAGCGCGAACTTTCCTGGGAGACATCGCGAGAGAATCTTCTGACGTTCTACCGGGACGTGTTCGCCGCACGCGACGAATGCCCTGCCGAGGCCTGAGACATGCCCATCACCGGACGCCCGAGCGAACTGATCCGACGAACTCGCCTCCAGGACGACGGCTCGATCGCCGTCACCCTCGCCATCGCGGGTGTCGTCATCGCGAGCCGAGTGCCTCTGCTGGGTCACGGTTACGGCGGCGATCCGGATGGCTGGCGGGCGATCTCGGCCGCCCGCCACCTGCTCGACACCGGTTCCTACGTACCGTCCAGGGTTCCGGGTTATCCGCTCCCGGAATACGTCGACGCCGCGCTGATCCAGGTCGGACTCGGTTCGAGTTGGACCATCGGGCTCCTGTCCGCCCTGTTGTCGGGAGTCGCTGCGGCACTGTTCTTCCGGCTGCTGATGCCGTTGGGCAGGACGCGTGCGATCGCGGGTGCCATGGCGCTCGCGTTCACGCCGGCGGTGTACGTCGCCTCACTGGGCGCGATGGACTACGTCTGGGGGCTGACGTTCTTCCTGGCGGCGACGTTGTGCCTGCGGGCCGACCGCATGTGGGCCGCGGGTGTCCTGCTCGGCCTGGCGGCAGCCTCTCGGCCGAGCTACGCCCTGTCGATCATCCCGTTGGCACTGCTGGCCCACAGTCTGCATCGGGAGCGTCACGGCGACCACGGGACCCGCCGGCGCATCGCCGGACTCGCTGCCAGCTCGGGACTGGTCGCGCTGGCCTTCTTCATGCCCGCATTCCTGGCCGTCGGGGTCCAGCTGCCGACGGCTTACACCGGCTGGCGACACATTCTCGCCAACGGGTCGGTGGGGCTGTTCGGCGTCATCGGCACCGTCGCCGTCGCGACCGTGGCGCTGCTCGCAGTGCGCAACAGGCGACGCGGCGTTCTCGTGCCCGAGCCGGCGGGTCACGGGTTCGACCGCTGGGCCTGGATCGTCCTCGTCGTGTACGGACTGCTGTTCCTGCGGATACCAGACGAGTCGGCCTATCTGATTCCAGCGCTGCTGGGTCTGTACTGGCTGCTGTGCCGTTACGCAACCGAGTGGGGCACCGTGCTGCTCGCCACGGCACTGGCAGTCTCCTGCTTCTTCCTCACCGTGGAAAAGGACGGCGACGGCGGCGCGCTCGCGGTGGCGGGGCCCGTGATCAACGAGATCCGCCTGCAAGACGAACGGAGCTGCGTCGGCGACGTCGTCGTGCAGCGACTCGACGGCTCACCGGACCGGTCGACGTACGTCGTCGCAGGGTCGTACCGCCCGCAACTCCAGGTGCAGGCCGACCCGCGGCTCGCCGACCGGATTCTCTACACCGTCGTGCAGGACGCCGACGGCACGCTTCGCGACACCGAGGGCGACGACGTCCGCGGCGGGTCCACGCTGCTACTGCTCGACAGGGCGGCAGCTCAGCAGTCGCAGGCCTGGGCGGGCCTGGAAGATGTTGCGGCCATCCTGGACTCGTACACCGACTGTCCGCAGTCCTGATCCGCTCGCAGCACGCGCGGCCTCCGGGTCACAGAGCGCCTTCGGTCTCCGCGCAGCGGAACCCGGCATGATGGACGACGCCGGTGGGCCCGATGCCGTTCTGCCGGTAGTACCCCTCCTTGTAGTACACCGAAGGCGCCGCGGTGCCGGGGATCAGGGTTCGCACCCGATACGTCTGTGATCCGTCGGTGAACGTCTGAGGCGCACCGTTGTGCCACAGTCTGACGAACCCGATCTCGTCCGACGTCGACCAGCGGACGTGCATCTTCACGTCGTGCCACGACCCGACATCGAGAGGTGTCCGGTACAACGCGACCTTGTCGAGATACTGCCCCGGTGCGGACTGCCGGTCGGCGAGCAGCGTCCACTGCCCGTTCTGCTCGCTCACACTCCAGTTGAGGGGCGGCGACCCCACATCGGCGTCGCCGTGCCACTGATTCGTCAGGCCCCAGCCAAGATCTGCATGATTGCTCGGGAACCCGGGATCGAATCGAGTCGCGAACTGGTACCAGCGCTCCTGACCGTCACCTCCGCCCGAGCTGTCGTCCCCGCTCACCTCGGAACGCTCACCACCACCGAAGGGCGGCACATCACCGGTGCGAACCTCGAATCGAGCGGCGTGTCCGTACTCCGCGTCGGGCACCACCCGAGCCGAGTACGAGCCGGGGAACTCAGCGCCGGGTCCGTTGTATCCGGCGCACTGCACCAGCCACTGCCGGAAATCCCCTGTGCTGTAATCGCCGAGGTAGCAGAGCTCCCGGCTCACCTCCATGATCCGGTGCGGTGGCCCCGACGGCGCGACGGCGGCTGAGGGCTCCGCAGGTGGCCGGGACGCGCACCCGCCGGCGACCGCCGCAGCCGCGGCCAGTGACAGCCGGGCGAAACCGCGGCGGTCGATCCGCGGGTTGTCCGCTGTGAAACGCTCGGCACCCATGGCGTCCAGCATGCCATGGGTCACGATCGTCCGGCGGGTGGGGAAGCGCGCAGCCGGACCGACAAGGGACCGGATATTTCATTCGCCCGCTGCAGCAAGGCAAAGGGGGCGTGTCCGAAAACGGGTCCTACATGCGGCGGGCGAGGTCGTCGCCGCCGCCGGTCTGCCGCGGGTGGTCCGGTGCGACCGGCACCGGCCCGGCACCCGGGCGGGTTTCCGAGGGCCCGGCCGCCGCGGGCGGAGCGGCCTGCTGGCGCTCCTCGCGATCACGGCTCTCGCGCGCCTCGCGTTCGCGGTCGGCCTCCTCGTTGCGCGACTCGTCGGGGCGCGACGCCTCCGGCCGGGACTCGCCGGCGTCGTCGCGGCCCTGTTGCGGTGCGCCCGCGCCACCGGGCGTGCCCTGGCCGCCGGGCGCCTGGCCGGCGCCCGTCGCCTGGGGCGCCCCGGCGCCGGGCGTGCCAGCGCCCTGCGGCTGAGCCTGCTGACCGGCCGCCGGCGACCCGCCGCCCTCGGGCTTCATCCCCTCGAAGGCCTTCATCAGGGGCTGCATCAACTGTCCGAACTGGCCGGTGAGACCGCTGGCCTGCTGGCCGCCCTGACCGGCCATCTGACTCATCTGGCCGAGCTGCCCCAGCATCCCGCTCAGCTGCCCCACCGCCTGGCCGCCCTGGTCGTCGGCGTTGGTGTAGGCGGACTCGGCCGCCACCAGCTTGCCGGAGAACATGTTCTCCTTGGCCTGCAGCGTGGCGACGTTCGCGGTCAGGGAGGCGGCCATCGTGGGCAGCACCCCGGCGATCGTCATGCTCATCGCGTCCTGACCCGGCTGGATCATCGGGACCTCGGGCAGTTCGACCGAGGCGGCGTTCCAGTTGATGCCTTCCGGCTTCTCCAATGGGCTGCCCACAGCTACTCCCTCACCACTCGTCGTCGTCGTCGATGTCGTCGTCGTACTCGAGAGGCGCCGGGATGGCCAGCGACGCCGTCGTCCCGCCGCTGGTGCCACGCTGGCCGGCGCCCATCATGGGGCCCATGCCGCCGCCCATGCCGCTGGCACCGGCGGCCACCGGGGCCAACCCGCCCGCGGCGGTGGCCGCTGCGGCCTCCGCCGGCGCCGTGCTCACCGGATTGGTCTTGACCAGCGACGACATCAGCGGTGTCTGCGGCGACACCCCGCCCGATCCGGGCGTCGACGCGGCCTTGACCATGCCGGAGCCGCCGCCGGGCCCACCGCCGCCGGCCAGCGGATGCTTGGAGAATTGCGAGAACGGCGAGCCCGCCGGACCGATCGCGTCCGCTTTGCCGCCCTTGCCGAACATCGACGTCAGCTGCTGCAGCGGCTGCGACAGCGTCTGCATCATCTGCTGCGGCACCTGGGTGACCATTTGACCGATCTGCTGGGGCAACTGTGCCGCCATCGATCCCATCTGGGTGGCCATCTGCATCATCTGCTGCATGCCCTGGCCGCCGCCCTCGCCGGCGGCCTTGGCCGCATCTTCGGCTTCGTCCTTGCCCTGCGTCCCGGGCGCGGCGCCGACCATCGGGATGCTGGGCGGCACGGCGAGGGTGTTGGCGAGCTCGGTGGTGTTGGCGGTGACGAACGCGATGTTCTGCGAGAGGCCCATCTTGATGCGGCTCTGCACCAACTCCTGGGCGTTGCTGAACGGCATCATCGACAGCGCCTCGCACTCGCGCTGCACCTCGACCGCGGTGGCGTTGGCCAGCAGCTTGGTCTTGACGACGGTGGCCTCCATGGCGCGCAGCTTCGCCGCGATCGCCGCCGCCTGCGCGCCGTTGGCCTCGTGGCCGCCGATGATCGTGGTCGCCTCACCCTGGGCGGCCAGCGAACCACCGCCCATCCACTTCTCCGAGAGGCCCATCAGCTGGGTCTGCTGTTGCGGCACCACCGTGCCGGTGATCTTGGCGGCCAGCGCCTCGAACTTCGCCGCGGCCGCGGCGAGCTGTTCCTCGTCGACGTTGGGCCAGCCCGGCCCCGTCACCGTCTGTGATCCGAACGGACTGCTCTCCGGCTGGATCGCCACTGCAACGGCCCCCTTACGCGTTCATCCGCCGTGTCATCCGACACTACCGTGCGCGTGGGTGTTTGCTGCGCAGCAATTTCCGGCCGCCGGGGCGGGCGGTCAGCCGAGGATGAGCCCCGACGTCGGCACCCCGGTGCCTGCGGTGACCAGGACGTGCTCGACGTCGGGCACCGGATTCACCGACGTGCCGCGGAGTTGACGCACGCCCTCGGCGATGCCGTTCATCCCGTGGATGTAGGCCTCGCCGAGCTGGCCGCCGTGGGTGTTGATCGGCAGCCGGCCGCCGATCTCGATGGCGCCGTCGGCGATGTAGTCCTTGGCCTCGCCCCGGCCGCAGAAGCCGAGCTCCTCGAGCTGAATCAGCGTGAACGGCGTGAAGTGGTCGTAGAGGATCGCGGTCTGGATGTCCGCGGGCGTCAGGCCGGACTGCTCCCAGAGTTGCCTGCCGACCAGTCCCATCTCGGGCAGCCCCAGCTCCGGCCGGTAGTAGCTCGTCATCGAGTACTGATCGGGGCTCGAGCCCTGCGACGCCGCCTCGATGACCGCGGGCCGGTGCTTGAGGTCCTTGGCCCGCTCCGCGGACGTGATCACCAGCGCGACACCGCCATCGGTCTCCTGGCAGCAGTCCAGCAGCCGTAGCGGCTCGGCGATCCACCGCGAGTTCTGGTGGTCGTCGATCGTGATCGGCTTCTCGTAGAAGTACGCCTTCGGGTTCTTCGCCGCATGTCTGCGGTCCGCGACCGACACGGCGCCGAAGTCCCTGCTGGTGGCGCCGGACAGCTGCATGTAGCGCCTGGCGATCATCGCCACCTGCGCCGCCGGTGTCGACAGGCCGTGCGGATAGGAGAACGAGTTGTCCACGCCGGTCGCGTCCGCGTTCTCCACCAGCCGCATCTGCACCTGGCCGAACCGCATCCCGGACCGCTCGTTGAACGCGCGGTAGGCCACCACGCAGTCCGCGACCCCGGTTGCCACCGCGATCGCCGCCTGCTGGACGGTCGCGCACGCCGCGCCGCCGCCGTGGTGGATCTTGGAGAAGAACTTCAACTCCCCGATGCCGGTCGCACGGGCGATCGCGACCTCGGTGTTGGAGTCCATCGTGAACGTCGTCATGCCGTCGACGTCGGCAGGGGTCAGGCCCGCGTCGTCCAGCGCGTCGAGCACCGCCTCCGAGGCGAGCCGGAGCTCACTGCGGCCGGAGTTCTTGGAGAAGTCGGTTGCGCCGATGCCGACGATCGCGGCCTTGCCCGAGAGCGGCCCGCTCATGCGCCGCCCCCGACGGTGAGCGTGGCGTTGGCGATGACGTGGTCGCCGAGACTGTTGCTGCCCACGATCTTCAGGGTGATGAGGCCGTCCTCGACGGCGGTGACCTCACCCCGGAACGTGACGGTGTCGTAGGCGTACCAGGGCACGCCGAGCCGCAGTCCGATCGATTTGATCCTGGCGTCCGGACCCGCCCAGTCGGTGATGTAGCGCTGCACCAGACCGGTGTCGGTGAGGATGTTGACGAAGATGTCCTTGGACCCCTTGGCCTGCGCCTTGTCCCGGTCGTGGTGGACGTCCTGGTAGTCGCGCGTCGCGATCGCGGTCGACACGATGAACGTCGGGTCGCCGTAGAACGCGAGTTCGGGCAGTTTCGTCCCGACCTCGAGACCCGACACCACCTCCGCGGCGCTCATGCGGCCGGCTCCCAGGCATAGAGCGTCCACGCCGGACCGGAGTCACCGGCGGGGAAGTCGATGTACGTTGCGCGAACAGGCATTCCGATCTCCACGGTGGCGGGGTTGACGTTGCGGAGTTCGCCGAGCATTCGGACGCCCTCCTCCAGTTCGACCAGTGCGATGACGAAGGGCAGTGTGCGGCCCGGCACCTTCGGTGCGTGGTGCACCACGAAACTGAACACCGTGCCGGCACCGGACGCGACCTGGTAGTCGGTCTGCTGCTCCTTGTCCAGCCACAGTGCGGGCACGGGCGGGTGCACCAGGGTGCCGTCGCCGCGCTTCTGGATGCGCAGTTCGTGTTCGTTGACGCCGTCCCAGAAGAACTTGGTGTCCTTCGACGACGACGGCCGCATCATCTGATCGGCGTCCAGATCGTCGGGCACCGGCGCCGCGGCGGCCGCTGCGTCCTGGTCCGCTGGCCTGAACTTCATGATGCGCCAGTTCATCTCGGCGACGGGGTTGTCGTGGTCGTCACCGACGGTCCAGGTGATCTTCTGGTTGATGAAGTAGCCCTCGCCGAGCGCCGTGCGCTTCGGCCCGATCACGTCGGTGAGTTCGGCGCTGATGCTGACGTCCTCGCCGGGGCGCAGGTAGCGATGGTAGGTCTGCTCGCAGTTGGTGGCGACCACGCCGACGTACCCCGCCTCGTCGAACAGATTCATCATCTTGCTCAGCGGGTCGTCGTCGGAGCGGCGACCGTTCAGCCCGGCCATCGTCCACACCTGGATCATCGCCGGCGGGGCCACGACCCCCGGGTGCCCGGCGGCCTGCGCCGCCGCCTCGTCGACGTAGATCGGGTTGGTGTCGCCGATCGCGTCCACCCAGTGCCGGATCATCGGCTGGTTCACCGGATCGGGTCCCACGCGCGGCTCGCTGCGGCCCGCCGCCTTGATCTCGTCGATGGCAGCGGAGAAATCGCTCATCGCGGCACCCTCGGCACCTGCAGGCCGGCCGCCGCGATCATCTCGCGCATCACCTCGTTCACCCCGCCGCCGAAGGTGATGACGAGGTTGCGCTTGGTCTGGCTGTCCAGCCAGTCGAGCAGCTCACCGGTCCCGGACTCCGCCGGGTTGCCGTACTTGCCGACGATCTCCTCGGCGATCCGGCCCACCTTCTGGATGCGTTCGGTGCCGAACACCTTGGTGGCCGCGGCATCGGCGACCAAGATGGTCTCGCCGCCGGCCGCGACCTGCCAGTTGAGCAGTTCGTTGATCCGCCAGATGGCCTTGATCTCGCCGAGCAGACGCTTGACGTCGTCGTGGTCGATCGGGGTGACGCCGTCGCCGCCCGGCTTGGACGCCCACGCGTGCACCCGGTCGTAGATGGCGGCGACCTTGCCCGCCGGGCCCAGCATCACGCGCTCGTGGTTGAGCTGGGTGGTGATCAGCTTCCAGCCGGCGTTCTCCTCGCCCACCAGCATGTCGGCGGGCACCCGGACGTCCTCGTAATAACTGGCATTGGTGTGGTGGGCGCCGTCGGACAGGATGATCGGGGTCCACGAGTAGCCCGGATCCTTGGTGTCCACGATCAGGATCGAGATGCCCTTGTGCTTGGCGGCTTCGGGATCCGTGCGCACCGCCAGCCAGATGTAGTCGGCGTCGTGCGCGCCGGTGGTCCAGATCTTCTGGCCGTTGACGATGTACTCGTCGCCGTGCCGCACCGCCGACGTGCGCAGCGACGCCAGGTCGGTGCCCGCCTCGGGCTCGGAGTAGCCGATCGCGAAGTGCACCTCGCCGGCGAGGATGCCCGGGAGGAACTTCTTCTTCTGCGCCTCGGTGCCGTACACCTGCAGCGTCGGGCCGACGGTCTGCAGTGTCACGGCGGGCAGCGGCACGTCGGCGCGGGCGGCCTCGTTGACGAAGATCGACTGTTCGACCGGTCCCAGACCCAGCCCGCCGAACTCCTTGGGCCAGCCCATGCCCAGCTTGCCGTCGGCGCCCATGCGCTTGATGACGGCGCGGTAGGCCTCGTTGTGCCGGTCGGACTCCATCGCCTCGGCCTCTTCGGGCGTGATGAGCGTCGAGAAGTACTGCCGCAGTTCGGCTTGCAGCTGGCGCTGCTCGGGGGTCAGTTCGATGTACATTGCGCTCCCACCAGTTCGAGACGATGCGAGGGACCGCCCAGCAGGCGGGTCAGGTCCTTGATCGTGGAGTAGTAGCGGTCCATCGGGTAGGTGATGTCCATACCCATGCCGCCGTGCAGGTGATGGCACGTCTGCATCACCGGCGGCGCCTGTGACGTCAGCCAGTAGCCCAGCACGTCGAGATCCTCGTCGGCGTCCCTGCCCTCGGCGAGCCGCCACACCACCGACGTCGACGCCAACGCCAACGTGCGAGAGGCGATGTAGACCTCGGCGAGTTGGGCGGCGACTGTCTGGAACGTCGACAGCGGCCGGCCGAACTGGTGCCGGTTGGCCACGTAATCGGCGGTCAGCCGGAGGGCGCCTGCGACGAGTCCCGCGGCGAACGCACCCGTCGCCGCGAGCACCAGCTGGTTGACGCGGTGCACTGAGTCGGATGTCGCCCCGAGCACGTCCGACTCGGGTACGGCGACGGCGTCGAACGTCACCACGTACTCGTCGGAGTGGTTGGCGGCAGGCGTCCTGGTCAGCGTCACCCCGTCGGCTTTCGCCGACACCACCACGGCTCCGCTGTCGGTCGTGACGATCAGCCAATCCGCTTGTTCGGCATACGGAACGCCGATCTTCGTGCCCGTGAGCTTGCCGCCGGACAGGCGGGTCGAGGGCCGTTCGGGCAGCGAACTGCCCGGCTCGTTGACTGCCGCCGTGAGCACGCCACCCTTGGCGACGCCGGCCAGGAAGCGGTCCTGCTGCTCGTCGGACGCCAGATCGAGCAGCGGCAACAGCCCGAGGCCCAGCGTCGCCAGCGCCGGGCTGACGGTGCCGTGCCTGCCGATCTCGGTGAGCGCGGTGGTGATCTCGGGCAGACCGAGCCCGTCACCATCGAGACGCTCGGGCACCCCGAACGCGACGACGCCGCCGTCGACCAGCGCCTGCCAGCTGTTGTCCCTGCCGAGCGCCGATGTCACCACGTCGGCGACAGCCTGCTGCCCCTCGTCTGGGCTGAAATCCACCCGAATCCTCCTTGATTCAGCGCATGAAGCTAGCGAGTGGCCCCGGTGTAGTCGACCTGCCAGTGCTTGATGCCGTTGAGCCACCCCGAACGTAGCCGTTCCGGCTCACTGACGGGCTTGAGATCCGGCATGTGGTCGGCGACCGCGTTGAAGATGAGATTGATGGTCATCCGCGCCAGGTTGGCCCCGATGCAGAAGTGCGCACCGGTGCCGCCGAAGCCCACATGCGGATTCGGGTCGCGCAGGATGTTGAAGCTGTGCGGGTTCTCGAAGACGTCTTCGTCGAAGTTGGCCGAGCGGTAGGACATCACCAGCCGCTGGCCCTTCTTGATCTGGACGCCCGCGAGCTCGGTGTCCTCGAGGGCGGTGCGCTGGAACGCCGAAACCGGCGTGGCCCAGCGGATGATCTCGTCGGCCGTGGTGGACGGACGCTCCTTCTTGTACAGCTCCCACTGGTCGGGATTCTGCGAGAGCGCGATCATCCCGTGGGTGATCGAGTTGCGGGTGGTCTCGTTGCCCGCCACCGCCAGCATGATCACGAAGAAGCCGAACTCGTCGTCGGAGAGCTTCTCGCCGTCGATGTCGGCCTGGATGAGCGTGGTGACGATGTCGTCGGTCGGGTTCTTGCCCCGCTCGTCGGCCATCGCCATGGCGTACATGATGAGCTCCATCGACGACTGCGCGGGATCGACGTCGGCGAACTCGGGGTCCTCGCCGCCGGTCATCTCGTTCGACCAGCGGAACAGCTTGTCGCGGTCGTCCTGCGGCACGCCGAGCAGGCCGGCGATGGCCTGCAGCGGCAACTCGCAGCTGACCTGCTCGACGAAGTCGCCGGAGCCCGCCGACGCGGCGGTCTTGGCGATGTTCTGCGCGCGCTGCGAGAGTTCCTCCTCCAGCCGCCCGATCGCCCGCGGCGTGAAGCCGCGCGAGATGATCTTGCGCAGCCGGGTGTGGTGCGGCGCGTCCATGTTGAGCATCACGCTGCGCTGCAGTTCGATCTGCTCGAACTGCATCTCCTTCGGCCAGACCGGGATCGCCCCGTTCTGCCAGCTGGAGAAGACGTCGCTGCGCCGCGACACCTCCTTGACGTCGGCGTGCTTGGTCACGAGCCAGTAGCCCTTGTCACCGAAGCCGCCCGTGCCGCCGGGTACGTCAACCCAGTGGATCGGCTCGGACTTCCGCAATTCGGCCAGCTGCTCGACGGGCAACGCCTCGAGGTTCACGTCGGGATCGAGGAAGTCGAAGTCGGCGGGGATGTTCGGGGGTGCCATAGGTGTGCGCTCCTAATTGCAACGTGTTCTAGTGCCAGTAAAACACGGCTACACCGCAGATCAAAGGCACCAGTCGATCCCCGCTTGTCAGACTAATGAAACGTGTTCTAGCCTGGCGGAATGGGTAACCCTGTCATCGTCGAAGCCACCCGCAGCCCCATCGGCAAGCGCAACGGATGGCTCTCCGGCCTGCACGCCACCGAGCTGTTGGGCGCCACGCAGCGGGCTCTGGTCGAGAAGGCCGGCATCGATCCCGCCGAGGTGGAACAGGCCATCGGCGGCTGTGTCACGCAGTACGGCGAACAGTCCAACAACATCACCCGGGTGGCCTGGCTGACCGCGGGGCTGCCCGAGCAGGTGGGCGCCACCACGATCGACTGCCAGTGCGGCAGCGGCCAGCAGGCCAACGGCTTGATCGCGGGCCTGATCGCCGCGGGCGCCATCGACGTGGGCATCGCCTGCGGAATCGAGGCGATGAGCCGTGTCGGTCTCGGCGCCAACGCCGGGCCGGACCGGTCGAGGATCCGCGCCGCGTCGTGGGACATCGACATGCCCAACCAGTTCGAGGCCGCAGAGCGCATCGCCAAGCGGCGCGGCATCACCCGCGAGGACATCGACGCGTTCGGGCTGGCCTCGCAGCGCAAGGCCGCCCAGGCGTGGGCCGAGGGCCGGTTCGACCGCGAGATCAGCGGCATCGAGGCGCCGGTGCTCGACGAGAACAAGCAGCCCACCGCCGAGCGCCACGTGGTGACCCGCGACCAGGGTCTGCGCGAGACCACCGCCGAGGGCCTCGCCGCGCTGAAACCCGTGATGGAAGGCGGCATTCACACCGCGGGGACGTCGTCGCAGATCTCCGACGGGGCCGCGGCGGTGCTGTGGATGGACGAGGATAAGGCCAGGGCGCTGGGGCTCACCCCGCGGGCACGGATCGTCAGCCAGGCGCTCGTCGGCGCCGAGCCCTACTACCACCTCGACGGCCCGGTGCAGTCGACGGCCAAGGTGCTCGAGAAGGCCGGCATGAAGATCGGCGACATCGACATCACCGAGATCAACGAGGCGTTCGCGTCGGTGGTGCTGTCGTGGGCGCGCGTGCACGAGCCCGACATGGACCGCGTCAACGTCAACGGCGGAGCGATCGCGCTGGGTCACCCGGTGGGCAGCACGGGCAGCCGGCTGATCACCACGGCGCTGCACGAGCTCGAGCGCACCGACAAGACGACGGCGCTGATCACGATGTGCGCCGGCGGGGCGCTGTCCACCGGCACGATCATCGAGCGGATCTAGTGCCCATCACCGACACCGACCGGATCGCGGCCGCGCAGTCCTACATCGACGCGCTGGTCAGCCACCAGGCCGACGCCGTCCCGTTCGCCCCCGGCTGCACCCGCGTCGAGATCGGCATCAAGACCGGCTTCTCCGGAGATCATCTACGGCGCAGCCTGAACGGCGGACCGCAGTACAAGGTGATCAAATCCTCCACCCCACCGGAGTTCACCGTCGACGGCGACCGGGTGCGTGCCCGCTTCGACCTGGTGACCAAGCCCCATGTCGGCGGAGTGCGGGTGGGTGCCCACATCGACGAGACGTTCCACATCCCCGCCGACGGTCTGATCCACCGCATCGACGCCCGCATCCGCCCGTTCATCATCAGATAGGTTGACCGGTATGGCCGAACCCTCACGCCCGTTGAGCGGCAAGCAGATCGAGAGCCTGAACTCCGCCAAGGTCGGCACCGCGATCAAGTGGATGTCGAAAGCTCAGACCTGGCTGTTCAAGAAGTCCAACGGCAAGCTCGGCAACAAGTTCCTGCGCGGGGCCGAGGTCGGCATCCTGACCACCACCGGCCGCAAGTCCGGTGAGCCGCGGGACAGCCCGCTGCTGTTCCTGCAGGAGGGCCGGCGCATCGTGCTCGTCGCCTCGCAGGGCGGCCGCGCCACCAACCCGATGTGGTACCTGAACCTGAAGGCCGACCCGAAGGTCAGGTTCCAGACCAAGGCCGGGGTGTCCGACCTGATCGCGCGTGACGCCACCGACGCCGAACGCGACAAGTACTGGCCGAAGCTGGATGCGATGTACGCCGACTTCGCGAATTACCGGTCCTACACCGACCGCAAGATCCCGATCGTCATCTGCGACCCGGCGTAACGCCGTCCGGCGCGTTTGCGAGCCGCCGTCGCGGGCTATCTACCCGCCATGGCCGACGATTCGCACCCGATCCGCAATTCGGGCTTGGTCAAGTGGGCGATGAAGTCATTCGCCCGTGGCCACATCTGGGTGTACCGCAACACCGGCGGACGGCTCGGCTCCCGGCTGCTGTGGTTTCCGGCAGCCCTGTTGACGACGACCGGACGCAAGTCGGGCTTACCGCGCACCACTCCGACGCTGTATCTGCGCGACGGCGACAAGGTGGTGCTGCCCGCGACATTCGGCGGCCGCGCCACGGATCCGGTCTGGTACCTGAACCTGAAGGCGAATCCGAAGGTGCAGGTGCAGGTGGGGCCGCAGCAGCGGGAGATGACCGCGCGCGATGCCACCGAAGAGGAGCGCGAACGCTACTGGCGCTACCTGACGAAGATTTATCCGCCGTACCGCAACTATCGCGACGCCACCGACCGGGTCATCCCGCTGGTGGTCTGCGAACCCTGAGGAACGACGCGGTCAGGCGCCGAACACCGGTAGCGGCGTACGCGATTTCGCGAGCAGATCGCTGATGACCGGTCCGAGTTCCACCGGATCCCACCGGGCGCCCTTGTCGATCTCGGCGCCACGCGCCCAGCCTTCGGCGACGCGGATGATGCCGCCCTCGACCTCGAAGACCCTGCCGGTGACGTCCTTGGATTCGGCGCTGCCCAGCCAGACGACCAGCGGCGAGATGTTCTCCGGCGCCATGGCATCGAAGTCCTTGTCCTGCGTCGACATCATGTCGGCGAACACCGTCTCGGTCATCCGGGTGCGCGCGGACGGGGCGATGGCGTTGACACTGACGCCGTAGCGTCCCATCTCCGCGGCGGCCACCAGGGTCAGGGCCGCGATGCCGGCCTTCGAGGCGCTGTAGTTCGCCTGTCCCACACTGCCCTGCAGGCCGGCGCCGGAGCTGGTGTTGATGATGCGGGCGTCTCGCGTGTCGCCGGCCTTGGACTGCGCGCGCCAGTAGGCCGCTGCGTGCCGCATGGTCGCGAAGTGGCCCTTGAGGTGCACGGCGGTGACGGCGTCGAACTCCTCCTCGCTGGTGTTGGCGAACATCCGGTCACGGACGATGCCCGCGTTGTTCACCAGCACGTCGAGGCCGCCGAAGGCGTCCACTGCGGTCTGGATGAGGCCCTCGGCCTGCGACCAGTCGGCGACGTTCGCTCCGCTGGTGACGGCTTCGCCGCCGGCAGCGGTGATCTCGTCGACGACGCCCTGCGCCGCACTGCCGCCACCCGCCGGTGACCCGTCGAGGCCGACTCCGATGTCGTTGACCACCACACGCGCGCCCTCGGCGGCGAACGCCAGCGCGTGCGCGCGGCCGATCCCGCCGCCGGCTCCCGTCACGATGACCACGCGGCCGTCGAGAAGTCCCATTCCTGTTGTCTCCCTTATCGCTTGATGTCGGCGGTGGTGGTGGCCAGGTAGTGCGGCGGCTCACCACCGCCGTGTACTTCCAGTGAGGCGCCGCTGATGTAGGACGCGGCGTCGGACGCCAGGAACGCGGTGGCCCAGCCGACGTCGGCGGGGGTGGCCAGCCGGCCGAGCGGCACGTTGCGTGAGATGGCGGCGATGGAATCGGCGTCGCCGTAGAACAATTCGGACTGCTCGGTTTCGACCATGCCCACCACCACGGAGTTCACCCGCACCTTCGGCGCCCACTCGACGGCGAGGGTAGTGGTCATGCTCTCCATGCCCGCCTTCGCCGCCCCGTAGGCCGCGGTGCCCGGGGTCGGGCGCCGGCCGCTGACACTGGCGATGTTGACGATCGACCCGCCGCGGTCCTGTGTCTGCATCACCGCGTTGGCGTGCGTCGAGAGCGACAGCGGGCCCAGCAGATTCAGCCCGACGATCTTGGCGCTGAACTTCGCCGAGGCCTCGGCGGCCGGCACGTACGGCGATCCGCCCGCGTTGTTGACCACGACATCGAGGCGGCCATGGCGTTCCGCGATCGTGTCGATCAGGGCCTTCACCGAGTCGTCGTCGCGGACGTCGCACGGGTGGAACTCGTAGGGCAGTCCCTCGACGGGCCGCCTCGCGCACGTCACGACCGTGGCGCCCTGACCGGCGAACACGGCGCTGATGCCTGCACCCACTCCGCGCACCCCGCCGGTCACCAGGACGACCCGGCCGGCCAGTTGCAGGTTGATTCCAGCGGCGTCGGTCACTGTGCTAGCGTACCAAGCAAGTGCTTGCTTAGGTAGCGACCCCTATTCGGGAGACTCGATGACGATCACATCCAAGACGGTCGAACCCGGCATCGTCGCCGTCACCGTCGATTACCCACCGGTCAATGCGATCCCGTCGCGCGGCTGGTTCGAACTCGCCGACGTCCTGACCGCGGCGGGCCGCGACACCGCGACTCACGTGGTGATCCTGCGTGCCGAGGGCAAGGGCTTCAACGCCGGCGTCGACATCAAGGAGATGCAGAAGACGCAGGGCTTCACCGCACTCATCGACGCCAATCGCGGTTGCTACGAGGCCTTCCGGGCGGTGTACGAGTGTGCGGTGCCGGTCGTCGCGGCCGTCAACGGGTTCTGCGTCGGCGGCGGCATCGGACTGGTCGGCAATGCCGACGTCATCGTCGCGTCCGACGACGCGACGTTCGGGCTGCCGGAGGTGGAGCGCGGCGCCCTCGGCGCGGCGACCCACCTGTCGCGGCTGGTGCCGCAGCACATGATGCGCCGGCTGTTCTTCACCGCCGCGAGAGTCGACGCAGCCACGCTGCACCACTTCGGCTCGGTGCACGAGGTGGTGCCGCGCGCAGACCTGGACGAGGCCGCACTGCGCGTCGCACGCGACATCGCGTCGAAGGACACCCGCGTGATCCGCGCGGCGAAAGAGGCGCTCAACTTCATCGACGTGCAACCGGTGAACGCCAGGTACCGCATGGAGCAGGGCTTCACCTTCGAGCTGAACCTCGCGGGCGTGTCCGACGAGCACCGGGACGCCTTCGCGGGAACCGACAAGGGATCCAAATGACAGACAAGCGAACGACGCTCGACGAGGCCGTCGCCTCGATCGAGAGCGGCATGACCATCGGCATCGGCGGCTGGGGTTCCCGGCGCAAGCCGATGGCGCTGGTGCGGGCGCTGCTGCGCACCGACGTCACCGACCTCACCGTCGTCACCTACGGCGGACCGGACCTCGGACTGTTGTGCTCGGCGGGCAAGGTCAAGCGGGTCTACTACGGCTTCGTGTCGCTGGACTCCCCGCCGTTCTACGACCCGTGGTTCGCCAAGGCCCGGACGTCCGGGGCCATCGAGGCCCGGGAGATGGACGAGGGCATGTTGCGCTGCGGCCTGCAGGCGGCGGCGCAACGGCTGCCGTTCCTGCCGATCCGCGCCGGCCTCGGCAGCGACGTGCGGACGTTCTGGGGCGACGAGCTGAAGACCGTGCGCTCGCCCTATGAGACGGACGGGGCGTTCGAGGAATTGGTCGCCATGCCCGCCCTGAATCTCGATGCGGCGCTGGTGCACATGAATCTCGGTGACGCCGCGGGCAATGCGGCCTACACCGGCATCGACCCCTACTTCGACGACCTGTTCCTGATGTCGGCCGAGCGCCGGCTGCTGTCGGTCGAGCGGGTGGTGGCCACCGACGAGCTGGTCAAGGCTGTTCCGCCGCAGGCACTCCTGATCAACCGGATGATGGTCGACTCGGTGGTCGAAGCACCCAACGGCGCCCACTTCACCACGGCCGAACCCGACTACCGGCGCGACGAGAAGTTCCAGCGGCACTACGCCGAGGCCGCCGGATCCGACGAGAGCTGGGCGGCGTTCGTCGCCACCTATCTGTCCGGCAGCGAAGCCGATTACCAGGCCGCGGTGCGCGACTTCAAGGAGCGGAACGCATGACCAGCCAGACAACATCCGCGACCCGAGCCGAGGTGTGCGCCGTCGCGTGCGCCGAACTGTTCCGCGACGCGGGCGAGATCATGGTCAGCCCGATGGCCAACATGGTGTCCGTCGGCGCGCGCCTGGCGCGGCTGACGTTCTCCCCTGACATCCTGCTGACCGACGGCGAGGCCCGGCTGCTCGCCGACACGCCCGCACTCGGCGCCACCGGGGCGATCGAGGGGTGGATGCCGTTCGGCCGGGTCTTCGAGACCCTGACATGGGGGCGGCGGCATGTCGTGATGGGCGCCAACCAGATCGACCGGTACGGCAACCAGAACCTCTCGGCGTTCGGCCCGATCCAGCAGCCGAAGCGGCAGATGTTCGGCGTGCGCGGCGCACCCGGCAACACCATCAACCACGCGACCAGTTACTGGGTCGGCGGACACAGCTCGCGGGTGTTCGGCGAGTCCGTCGACATCGTGTCCGGAATCGGCTGGGACAAGGTCGATCCCGAGAACCCCGCGTACCGGTTCACCAACGTGTTCCGGGTGGTGAGCAACCTCGGGGTGTTCGACTTCGACGGCCCGGACCGGCAGATGCGCGCGGTGTCGCTGCACCCCGGCGTCGACGCCGGCGAGGTCGCCGAGAACACCGGCTTCGAGGTGCACGGCCTCGATTCGGCCGAGCCGACGCGACTTCCCACCGATGACGAACTGCGTCTGATCCGAGAGGTGATCGACCCGAAGTCACTGCGTGACCGGGAGATCCGGTCGTGAGCAGGCTTCAGACGCCGCTGACGGAGCTGGTCGGTATCGAACATCCGGTGGTGCAGACCGGCATGGGCTGGGTCGCCGGTGCGCGGCTGGTGTCGGCGACGGCCAACGCAGGCGGGCTGGGAATCCTCGCTTCGGCGACGATGACGCTCGACGAACTGCAGACCGCGGTGACCAAGGTGAAGTCGACCACCGACAAACCGTTCGGCATCAATATCCGCGCCGACGCCGGTGACGCCAACGAACGGGTCGACCTGCTGATCCGCGAAGGTGTCAAGGTGGCGTCGTTCGCGCTGGCGCCCAAGCCGGACCTGATCGCCCGCCTCAAGGACGCCGGTGTGGTGGTGATTCCGTCGGTCGGCGCCGCCAAGCACGCCAAGAAGGTGGCCGGCTGGGGCGCCGACGCGGTGATCGTGCAAGGCGGCGAGGGCGGCGGACACACCGGCCCCGTCGCGACAACGCTGCTACTGCCGTCGGTGCTCGACGCCGTCAAGGACACCGGCATGCCGGTGATCGCCGCCGGCGGGTTCTTCGACGGCCGCGGGTTGGCCGCGGCACTGTCCTACGGCGCGGCCGGCGTCGCGATGGGCACCCGCTTCCTGCTGACCTCGGATTCGACGGTGCCCGAGGCGGTGAAGCGGCGCTACCTCGAGGCCGCGCTGGACGGCACGGTGGTGTCGACCCGGGTCGACGGGATGCCGCACCGGGTGCTGCGCACCGGGCTGGTCGAGAAGCTCGAGAGCGGATCTCCCGTGCGGGGTCTTGCCGCGGCGGTGGGCAACGCGCAGAAGTTCAAGAAGATGACGCAGATGAGCTGGCGGTCGATGATCAGCGACGGTGTGGCGATGCGGAAGGGCAAGGACCTCACCTGGTCGCAGGTGGTGATGGCCGCGAACACCCCGATGCTGCTCAAGGCCGGCCTGGTCGAGGGCGACACCGACGCCGGTGTGCTGGCGTCGGGACAGGTGGCCGGGATCCTCGACGATCTGCCGTCGTGCGCGGAGTTGATCGACACCATCGTCGCCGATGCCGTGAAACACCTGCAGGCCGCGGTCTCCTACGTGCAGTAAGCCGCTCGAGTGTGAACCTCACGACGTTTTCGGGCCGAAATCGTCGTGACGTTCACACTCGCAGCTCCCGACCTGTGGACAACTCCCTCACCCGGCGCCGTCGGTGTCGGTCGCGGTCCGCACGCTGCAACACATGTCCGCCCCGTGCCGCCCCATCGTCGGTGCCGAAGCCATCGCAGCGCGGGTGATCCCGGAGCGGACGCTGCGCCGCAGGTACCGGCAGCTCTATCCGGGCGTCTACCTGCCGGCGGGCTCCGAGCCGTCCGCGCGTGAGCGTTCAGAGGCGGCCTGGCTGTGGTCCAAGCGCCGAGGGGTCGTCGCCGGCCTGTCCGCAGCAGCGATGCTCGGGACCAGATGGATCGACGGGCGGCAGCCGGCCGAGCTGGTCCACGACAACCGCAAGACACCGCCGATGCTGATCGTCCGTTCCGATGCACTCCTCGACGACGAGCGCATCGAGATCGGCGGCATGGCGGTGACCGGTCCGGCGCGCACGGCATTCGACATCGGGCGGCACACCATCCACCGCGTTCAGGCTGTTCAGCGGCTCGACGCGCTGGCCGCGGCCACGAGGCTCGACCCTGCGGCCGTCGAGGGGTTGGCGGCGGCGCACCCCGGCGTGCGCGGCCTCCGGCGATTGCGCGCCGTCCTGCCACTGGTCGACGGCGGCGCCGAGTCGCCACAGGAGACCGTTGCGCGGCTCGCACTGGTCGATGCCGGGCTGCCTGCACCCCGAACCCAAGTCAATGTCTTCGACGAATGGGGGACGTTCGTCGCCCGGTTGGATCTGGCCTACGAAGGGGTCAAGGTCGGCATCGAGTACGACGGTCCGCAGCACTGGACGGACCCCGCCGTGCGACAACGGGACATCGACAAGCAGTTCGAGTTGACGGCACTGGGCTGGAACGTGATTCGTGTGAGCCGCGACCTGCTCCGCTACCGCCGCGCGACCTACGTGCTGCGGGTCGAGGAGGCGCTGCGGGCTCGCGGCCGGCCCGAGTGTGACCCTCACGACGGAATCGGGCCGAAATCGTCGTGACGTTCACACTCGCGGCAACCGAGAGCCGGCTAGACCGCGACGACGGCGCCGCAGATGCCGCAGGCCTCGAACTGCCTGCGCTTCCACCGCGCGACCGGCACGAAGAACAGCGTGAACTGCTTGAACTCCCGCATCCGCGCCCACTGCGTGGTGTTGTGGCAGCGCGGGCAGGTCCGGACGCTGCCTGCGCCGAGGTGCTGCTGTTTGGTGCCGAAGCCGAAGATGAAGAGCACGACACCAGCGTAGGTGGCGCCGCGGCGGGCTCCGATCGACCCGCGATGGCCAATCGCCGATGTAGCGCGCCGGGCGTTCCTAGACTCGGCGACCATGAAGATGGACGCCGCGGTCCTGTGGGAAGTCAATGGCGACTGGACGGTGGAGGAGGTCGACCTCGATCCACCGCAGGACGGCGAGATCCTGGTCTCGTTCGAGGCGACCGGGCTGTGCCACTCCGACCACCACGGCCGCACCGGCGACTTCCCGAGTCCGATGCCCGTGATCGGCGGCCACGAGGGCGCGGGAATCGTGCAGGAGGTCGGCCCGGGCGTTCGCGACCTGAAACCCGGCGATCACGTGGTGGCGTCGTTCCTGCCCGCGTGCGGCCGCTGCCGCTGGTGCGCCAGCGGCAGGCAGAACCTCTGCGACCTGGGCGCGTACATCCTCAACGGCACCCAGCTCGACGGCACCTACCGGCGGCACATCGGTGATGTGGACGTCAACGTCGCGCTGCTGCTCGGCACGTTCGCCCAGTACGGCGTGGTCTCCGAGGCGTCGGTGGTCAAGATCGACGACGACCTGCCGCTGTCGCGGGCCTGTCTGATCGGCTGCGGCGTGACCACCGGCTGGGGCTCCGCGGTCAACACCGCCGACGTCCGTCCCGGCGACACCGTGGTGGTCATCGGCCTGGGCGGGGTCGGCAGCGGCGCGGTCCAGGGCGCCCGGTTGGCCGGCGCGGAGCGGATCGTCGTCGTCGACATCGTGGCCGACAAGCGGGAGAAGGCCCACGAGTTCGGTGCCACGCACTTCGCGACGTCGATGGCGGAGGCCACCGCGCTGGTGGCGGACCTGACCAAGGGCGTGATGGCCGACTCGGCGATCCTCACCGTCGGGCTCGTCGAAGGGCCGATGATCGGCGAGGCCCTCGAGATCATCCGCAAGGGCGGCGCGGTGGTGCTCACCGGCATCGCCGCGATGGCCGACGTGACGCCGACACTGCCGATGGCGATGTTCACGCTGTTCCAGAAGCGGCTGCTGGGCAGCCTGTACGGCGAGGCGAATCCGCGCGCCGACATCCCACGGCTGCTGAGCCTGTACCGCACGGGGCAGCTGCTGCTCGACGAGACCGTCACCCACGAATACAAGCTCGGCGAGATCAACGAGGCCTACGACGACATGCTGGCCGGGCGGATCATCCGCGGCGTGGTGGTGCACGACCACTAGTCGCTGAGCAGAACGCGCACAACTCGCAGATCGCCCGCTACGCGTGTTGTGCGCGCAACCGCGACGCGCGTCGGCGCCGCCCATAACTTCAGCGCATGACCACACTGACCAGGCCGGCGTCCATGAAGCGGGTGGCCGTCGCGAGCTATGTGGGCTCGGCGATCGAGTACTACGACTTCTACGTCTACGGCACCGCCGCGGCGCTGGTGTTCCCCAGGGTGTTCTTCCCGCACCTCGGCCCGACGATGGCGACGGTGGCGTCGATGGCCACTTTCGCGGCGGCCTTCGTCTCGCGTCCGGCTGGCGCGGCGTTCTTCGGTCACTTCGGTGATCGATTGGGCCGCAAGGCGACGCTGACTGCCACGCTGCTCATCATGGGCCTGTCGACGGTCGCGGTCGGGTTGGTGCCCGGCGCCGCGACCATCGGTGTGGCGGCGCCGGTGATCCTGCTGGCGTTGCGACTCGCCCAGGGCTTCGCCGTGGGCGGGGAGTGGGCGGGCGCCGCGCTGCTGGCCACCGAACACGCGCCCGCCGGATCGCGCGGCCGGTACGGCATGTTCACCTCGCTGGGCGCAGGCAGCGGGTTGACGTTGAGCAGCCTGGTGTTCCTCGCCGTCAACTCGACGATCGGCGAGACCAGCCACGCGTTCCTCGACTGGGCCTGGCGAGTGCCGTTCCTGTTCAGCGTCGTGCTGGTCGCGATAGCGCTGTACGTGCGCCTCAACGTCGCCGAGACGCCGGTGTTCGCCGAACAGCTGTCCCACGGTGGACCCGCGAGGACTCCCGTCGCCGCCCTGTTCACCCATCAGCGCCGTGAGGTGCTGCTGGCCGCGGGCAGCATGGTCGGATTCTTCGCGTTCGGTTACATCGCGAACGCCTATCTGACCGGTTACGCCCATACCGGACTGGGCTTCTCCCCCGACCTGATCCTGAGCGTCAACGTGCTCGGCGGTATCACGGCGATGACGTTCTGCGCCCTGTCGGCGATCGCCTGCGACCGCTTCGGGCGCCGCCGCATCATCATGGCTGCGTTCGCCGCGGGCGTGCCGTGGGCATTCGCGCTCTTCCCGCTCGTCGACACCGGCAACACGGTCTGGTACACCGTGGCGATCGTCGGCACCTACGCGATCGCCGGCGCGTCCTACGGTCCGATGGGGGCCTTCATCACCGAGACGTTCGCGACCCGGTACCGCTACAGCGGCGCGGGCCTCGCGCTCAACATCGCCGGGCTGGTCGGCGGGGCGATACCGCCGCTGATCGCCGTACCTCTCACGGCCACCTTCGGCGCCGTCGGCATCGGCACGCTTCTCGGAGTCCTCGTCGTCACCAGCCTCGTCAGCACTTCCCTGCTGCCCGAGACCATGGGCGCTGCGATGAGCACAACGCACGAAAGCAGTTAATCGCCCACTTCAACGACTTGTGCGCACAAGCGGGCCACACCGCACGCAGCGTCCTAGGTTCAGATCAGCAGCACACGCAAAGGCACTCAGAGGCAGGGAGTTTCGAAATGGTCGCACTGGGCAACATCAATGGCTGGCAGCCGTCGGACGGCCCGGTCACCACGTGGATGGCCTCACCCGCCTCTCGCGCCGCGGCCCGGGCCGCCCGCCGCAGTGACATCCCGCCGACGTACCAGCGGGCGCATCACCTCCGGAAGGCCCACGACAGCAAGGCCTCCGGCCGGCAGCTCCCCCGCCTGATGGTGGTGGCCTGGGATATCCACGGCGTCTGCGACATCGCGGCGATGACGACCGCGATCAATGCGCACATCCGCAGGCACGACGCCTACCACGACTGGTTCGAGTATGCCGACGGCGCCTTCGTGCGCCGCACCATCGACGATCCCGAGGCGATCGAGCTCGTCCCGGTGGATTTCGGCTACATGACCGAAGAGCAGGTGCGCTCGCACGCACTGACGACGACACCCGAGACGCTGCAGTGGGATTGCTTCACCTTCGGCATCGTGCAGCATGCCGGGTATTTCACGTTCTACGCCAGCATCGACCATCTCCACATCGACGGCACCTCGGCCGGGCTGATCTTCTTCGACATCCACCTGCTCTACCACCACCTCGCATCGGGTGACGGCCAGGTGGACGGCACCCTCGCCCCGGTGAGCAGCTACCGCGACTTCGCCGTCCGCCAGCACGCCGCGCTGGACGCCCTGACCGAGTCCTCGGCGGAGGTCGAAGAATGGATCGACTTCGCGCAGGACGCCGACGGCGACTGGCCGAGCTTCCCCCTGCCGATCGGTGACACCCACGGCGACAACACGGGCAGCTTCGTGACGGTCGAGATGTTGAACGACACCGCCACCGAGGCGTTCGACACCGCGTGCCAGGCCGCGGGCGCCCGATTCGTCGGCGGCGTGATGGCCTGCGCCGCAATGGCCGAGCGCCAATTGGCGGGAACGGGGATCTTCCGCGGCTTCACGCCCTACGACACCCGCACACCGGGCGTCGACGCAATGACGGTGGGCTGGTTCGCCAGCCTGTTCCCCGTCACCGTGCCGTCCGCGAGCCGGGTGTTCTCCGACGCTGCCCGTGCGGCCCAGGCATCGTTCGACGCGGCCAAGCACCTCGCAGGCGTGCCGATCGACCGCATGCTCGAGCTGGCGGCAGCGGCGGGCATCGACATCAAGCCGCCTCGGCGGCCGCTGATGATGCTGTCCTACATGGACTTCCGCAAGATCCCCGTCGCCGCCCTGTGGGACGAGACCAACTTCGGCACCTACGGTGACAACCTGAACTACGGCGAGATCAACATCTGGATCAACCGGCACGCCACCAAGACCACCATCACCGTGTCATATCCGGACAACGCCGTCGCGCGGAAGTCGGTGCACCGCTACATCGCGACCCTGAGCCGGGCGTTCGCGGACGCCGCGCAGACCACCGTGGAGTGGATCGAGCAGGTCGCCCATCACGCCAACACGAGCGACTCGTGCGTCGTGTGCACGGGCGCGAACTGAGAGGAACGCAGCAGACATGGGCGCCGAAGAGCAGAACAACGTCCTGGACCTGGTGGATCACACCATCTTCAGCCTCGAGCGGGCGGCGGGCACCACCAGCCTGATCCAGTGCGTGTGGATGTACGACCGGCCGGTCGACATCGCCGCACTGCGGCGCTTCCACAGTCATCTGGGGCGGGGCCGGCTGGCACGTCGCGTCGAGGTGTCTCCGTTGCCGTTCGGCCGGTACCGCTGGGTCTCCCCCGGTGGGGACTCCCCGTTGGAGGTCGCCGCGACGCCGCGCCCCAGGGCCGCGTTCGACGGCTGGCTGGCCGAGCAGGCCGATACCGCTCTGGACGCCGAACACGGGCCCGGGTGGCATCTCGCGGTGCTGCCGTTCACCGACGGCGGCACCGGAATCAGTCTGGTCGTCTCACACTGCGTCACCGATGCGGTCGGCCTGTGCGAGGCGGTCGCGGATGCGGCATCCGGTACCGACGCGGCAGTGAATTGGCCGTCGGCGCAGTCGCGTACGCGCTGGCGCGCCATCCGCGAGGACGCCGGTCAGACCGTGCGCGACGTGCCGGCCGTCGCCCGTGCCGCCGCCGCGGCGGCCCGGTTCATCAGGAGCGGCTCGGGCACAGCGGAGCCGGTCGCTGCCGCAGCGGAGGTCGACGAACCCGTCACCGTTCCGGCGGGCACGGTGTTCGTCGACGCCGACGAGTGGGATGCTTGCGCGAAAGCGCTCGGAGGCACCAGCAACACGCTGCTCGCGGCCGTCGCCGCCCGCCTCGCCCAGCGGGTGGACCGCGTCGCCGCGGACGGTTCGGTCTCGCTGACGATGCCGATCAGCACGCGTTGCGCCGGCGACACCCGCGCCAACGCGATCACGAACGTCGACATCGCCGTCGACCCCTCGTCCGCAACGACGGATCTGCGCCCCATCCGCGCCGCCACCAAGCAGGCGCTGACACGCTCGGCAGAGCAGCCGGACGAGCGGTGGACACTGCTGCCCCTCATCCCCCTGACCCCCGAGCGCCTGCGCAGGCAATGGGTGGGCGCGGCCACCAACAGTGCGGCGAGCGTCGGCGCATCCAATGTCGGCCTCGTCACCCCCGCCGTCAGTCGTCCCGACGGCACCGAGGCCGACCACTTCGCCATGCGATCGCTGCAGTCGGGGATGACCACGGCGATGCTGCGACGGCAGGGCGGGGTGCTGTCGGTGCTGTCCGGACGCGCCGGTGACCGGGTCTTCGTCTCGGTGGTGGGCTATCAGCCACAGCAGCCGGAGTCGGATGCGATTTTGCAGCAGCATATCTCGGGTGCACTCAGCGACTTCGCGTTGACGCCGACCGCTGGATGGCACCGCGCGACGGCCGCTGCACACAATGCGCACAACCACGGGAATCGAGACTAATTCCGACTATCGCCCACAAGCGCGACTCCCGCTCCGGCCCGCCGTAGGTTCGATCTCACTGAACGAATTCAGTTCACCGGAAGGGACTTACGGAAAATGAGCAACGTTCTCGACCTCTACGACCAGACGACCTTCGCCGGTGAGCGCGCGACCGGAACCACGAACATGCTGCAGTGCGTCTGGGTGTACGACCGCGCCCTCGACATGGACGGACTGCGACGCTTCTACCGCAACCTCCAGCGGGGCCGGCTGTCGCGCCGCATCGAACCCTCCCCCCTGCCGTTCGGCCGCCACCGCTGGGTGTCGGCGAGCGGCCGCTCGACCCTCGAGATCGTCGAGACGCCGCGGCCGCGCGAAGATCTCGACGCATGGTCGGCCGAGCAGACCGCGACCGTCCTCGACGCCGAGGACGGGCCCGAATGGCACCTCGCCGCAATGCCCTTCACCGACGGCGGCGCCGCCGTGAGCCTGGTCATCTCCCACTGCCTGACCGACGGTGTGGGGCTGTGCGAGGCGCTGGCGGACGCGGCATGCGGCCGACACGACCCGATCACCTGGCCGGCGGCCGGTGCCCGTCCGCTGTGGAAGGCCCTGGCCGAGGACGCCCGCCGGACCGCACGCGACCTCCCGGACATCGGCCGCGCCGCCGTCTCCGCGGCACGCTTCGCCGCGCGCAGCAGTGCCTCCGACGCACCGGCCGCAGCGCCGTCCACCGGATCCGACGACCCCGTCACCTTCCCGAAGGCCACGATCTTCATCGGCGCCGACGACTGGGACAGGCGCGCGGCGTCGCTCGGGGGCACCAGCAACGGGCTGCTCGCCGGATTCGCGGCACACCTGGCCCGACGGATGGGACGCGTCACCCCGGATGGCGCAGTCGATCTCACGTTGCCCGTCAACCGGCGTGAGGCCGGCGACACCCGCGCCAACGCCATCACCAACGTCGACTTCACCGTCGACCCCAAACCGGTGACGACGGATCTGCGCGGCATCCGGGCGGCGATCAAAGAAGCGCTGACCCGCTCCCAGGAGGAGCCGAACGAGCGGTTCGCACTTCTGCCCCTGGCTCCGCTGCTACCGCAGTGGCTGATCCGGAGGCTGGTGAGCGTGTCGGCCGGCAGCCCCACCAGCGTCGTCTCGTCGAACCTCGGCGACGTCGACCCGGCCGCCCACCGGCCGGACGGCACACCCGCCGACCGCTTCGTCATGAGGTCACTGGGCAAGGGGGTGACCGAAGCGGTCATGCACCGCCTCGGCGGCCTGCTGGTCCTGCTGTCGGGACGCACGGACGACACGGTCTTCGTCTCGGTGCTCTCCTACCAGCCAGGCAGCGACAACTCGAACGACGCCCTGCACGAACACATCTCGCATGCCCTGATCGACTTCGGTCTCGCGGCCTCCTTCGGCTTGACGGCCGGACTGTCCGAACTCTCCGCATAACCCACGATCCAGAAAAGGAATGACGACGATGAGCAACGTACTCGACCTGGTCGACCAGGCCGTCTTCGACTTCGAGCGGGCCACCGGCGCCAACAGCCGCGGCCAGGTGGTCTGGATCTACAACCGCGCCGTCGACGTCGACGGTCTGCACCGGTTTCACCACCACCTCGCCAACGGCCGGCTGTCGCGCCGCATCGAACGTTCGCCGCTGCCCTTCGGCCGGCACCGCTGGGTGTCGAGTGCGCAGTCCGACCTCGAGTTCGTGGCGACCCCCCGACCGCGTGCGGAATTCGACGCCTGGCTCACCGAACAGGCGAACCGTCCGCTGGACATCGAGCACGGATCCCCATGGCATCTGGCCGTGCTGCCCTTCACCGACGGCGGAGCCGGGGTCAGCCTGGTCGTCTCCCACATCGTCGCCGACGGCATGGGCGGCTGCCTGGCCATCATGGAGGCGGCGTCGGGCTACGACAGCGCGATCGACGCGCCCGCGGCCGGCTCGCGCCGGCGGTGGCAGGCGCTGCGCGAGGACGCCCGTCAGACCACGCGCGACATCCCGGCCGTCCGCCGGGCCTTGGTCGCCGCGGCGCGATCGGCCCGCGCGGCCCGCCGCGCCCGCACCGGTGCGACAGCACCGACCCCGCCCGCGCCGCTCACCGGAGCCGACGAACTCGTCACGCTCCCGACGGCCACCATCTTCGTCGACGCCGACGACTGGAATGCCCGCGCCGCCGAGCTGGGCGGCACCGGCAACTCACTGCTCGCGGGCGTCGCCGCCCGGCTCGCCGAACGGGCCGGACGGGTCACCCCGGAGGGGACGGTCACGTTGGGGGTGCCCGTGAACCAGCGGACCGCCGACGACACCCGCGCGAACGCGGTCACCAACGTCGACGTCACGGTCGATGCGACGCGAGCGACCTCGGATCTGAGCGAGATCCGCTCCGCGACGAAGCAGGCGCTGATCCATCGCCAGGACACGCCCGACGAGCGGATGGCCCTGCTGCCCCTGGTTCCGCTGCTTCCCAGGCGGCTCGTCCGGCGCTGGGTCAACGTGTACACGCCCAGCACCACCAGCGTGGCCTCATCACAGCTCGGGACGGCACCCTCGATCGTCGCGAGCCCGGACGGCACCGCGGCCGACTACATGTCCCTGCTGTCGGTCTGCCCCGGCGTCACCAAGGCGACGGTGCAGCTGTCCAACGGGATGATGGCGCTGATCTCGGCCGAGGTGAACGGACGGGTCTTCGTCTCCGTCCTCGCCTACCAGCCGGACAGCGTCACCACCAACATCGAACTGCGTCAGATGCTTTCGCAGATCATGGACGACTTCGCACTGCCCGCCACCATCGGCTGGCCCACCACCGCGCCCGCAACGCACTGACCGAACCGACAGACAGGAAACAGGATCATGGACAACACACTCGGCCTCTTCGACCAGGCCTTCTTCAGCGGCGAACGCGTCACCGGCGCCACCGGTCTGCTGCAGACCGTATGGGTCTACGACCGCGCGATCGACCTGGACGGCGTGCGCCGGTTCCATCACCACCTGCAGCGCGGCCGGATCTCCCGCCTCATCGAACGCTCACCGCTGCCATTCGGCCGGTACCGCTGGGTCGCGGCCGACACGCACTCCGAGCTCGAGATCGTCGCTACCCCGCGGCCGCGCGAAGAGTTCGACGCGTGGCTGCGCGAGCAGGCCGGCACTCCGCTGGACGCCGAACACGGCCCGGCATGGCACCTCGCGGTGCTGCCGTTCACCGACGGCGGAGCCGGTGTGAGCCTGCTGATCTCGCACAGCCTCACCGACGGTGTCGGGCTGTTCCGGGCACTGGCCGACGCGGCGTGCGGTCGCGACGACACCATCGCCTGGCCCGCCGCCGGTTCCCGTCCGCGATGGCGGGCCGTCCGCGAGGACGCCCGCCAGACCGCGCGTGACGTCCCCGCCATCGGCCGCGCCATCGTCACGGCAGCACGCATGGCCAGGCGCGCACGCACCGGCGACCAGGGATCAGCCGCGGCCCAGACCACCGCCCCGCCCGCGCAGTTCACCGGCGACGACGAGGCCATCACACTGTCGACGGCGACGGTCTTCATCGACGCCGCCGACTGGGACGCCCGCGCCGAATCCCTCGGCGGCACAAGCAACAGCCTGCTGGCGGCCGTCGCCGCGGGCCTCGCCCGGCGCGCGGGGCGAATCACCGCGGACGGTGCGGTCACGGTCGGGATGCCCGTCAACGAGCGCACCCCGGACGACACCCGCGCCAACGCCGTGACCAACGTCGACTTCACGGTCGACCCCGCGCTCGCGACGACCGAACTGCGCGCCATCCGCGCCGCGACCAAACAGGCGATCACGCAGCGCGATGCGAATCCCGACGAGCGTTGGGTGCTGCTGCCCCTGGTGCCGCTGATCCCCCGGTGGCTGCTCAAGCGGATGGCGGGGGTGGCCGCCGGGGCCGCAACGGGTGTCGTCGCGTCCAACCTCGGTGAGGTCGACCGCGACGTCTACCGGCCCGACGGCACCGCCGCCGACAGCTTCGTCATCAAGTCCAACTGCCCCGGCATGACCCGCTCGCTCATGCACCGCACGGGCGGAATGATGGCGATGCTCGCGGGACGGGTCGGCGGACGGATCTTCCTCTCGGTCGCCGGATATCAGCCGGGTCGAACCAACTCCAACGCCGAGGTGCGCCGGCAGCTGGCGGACACGCTGAGCGACTTCTCGCTCACCGGCGTCGACACCTCGCCGGCACCGGCGGCCCGCTGAGCGCAATGCGCAGAACACCGTAATCGTCGCTTGTCGCGACTATCGCTCACAAGCGCGACCCGGGGGTACTCGGCGCCATACCTTCGCTCTACCAGCACATACCGCAGCGAAAGGTCGCACCGTGTTCACAAAGTCCGGCACCCACAGGGCCGAGTCCAAGCCGTCCGGTGACGCGTTCTCCGCGCTGGGTCGGTTCGTCGTACGCGCCCCATGGGTGATGATCGGCGCCTGGGTCGCGCTGTTGATCGTGCTGAGCGTGTTCTGCACGCCGCTGGCGAAGGTGGTGCAGAGCCAGCAGGTGCAGCCGCTGCCGCCCGCGGCGATGGCGGCGACCAACCAGATGGCCAAGGAATTCGGCGAGTCCGCCCAGAACATCATGGTCGTCGTCCTCACCGACAACGACAAGAAGGACCTCGGGCCCGCCGACCAGGCGACCTACCGCAAGGTGGCCACCACGCTGCGCGCCGACACCGACCAGGTGGCGAGTGTCCAGGACTACCTCACCACCCCGCCCCTGCGTCAGCTGATGGTCAGCAAGGACAATCAGGCCGCGTACATGGCGGTGATACTCAAGGCGCCTGCCGGCTCACCCGAGTCGTCGGCCGCCTACCGGCAGATCACCGAAACCGTCAAGCACACCACCGAAGGCACCGGGCTGTCCGCCGACGTCACCGGCCAGGCCGCGATGATGGGCGACCTGTCGAACATCGGTGAGCACGACATGCACCTGATCGAACTGGCCACCATGATCCTGGTGCTGTCCATCCTGCTGGTGATCTACCGGCGTCCCGTCACGGTGCTGCTGCCGTTGATCGTGATCGGCGTCTCGGTGACGACGGCCGAAGGCGCGGTCTCGGCGTTGACCCACGCGGGCCTGAGCGTCTCACTGCTGACGATGGTGCTGATGACCACGATGGTCGCAGGCGCGGGCACCGACTACGCCGTCTTCCTGATCAGCCGTTACCACGAGTACATCGGTGACGGAATGGATTCCGACGCCGCGGTGCGGAAGGCCCTCAGTTCGATCGGCAAGGTCATCGCCGCGTCGGCGGCCACCGTCGCGGTCACGTTCCTCGGCATGATCTTCGCCAAGCTGCCCTGGTTCACCAGTGTCGGCCCCGCCCTTGCCGTCTCGATCGCCGTCGCCCTGCTGGCCGCGATCACCCTGCTGCCCGCGGTGCTCGTGCTCGCAGGCCGGCGCGGCTGGGTGAAGCCGCGACGCTCGCTGACCGGCCGGCTGTGGCAGCGCTCGGCCGTCAACATCGTCCGCAAGCCCAAGATGCACCTGGCGGCCAGCCTGGTGGTGCTGATCTCGCTGGCAGGCTGTGCGGCGTTCCTGCATCCGACGTTCAACGACCGGCTGCAGCTCCCGCAGTCCGCGGAGAGCAACGTGGGATTCGCGGCGATGCAGGACCACTTCTCGACGAGCGCGCTGCTGCCGCAGTACATCTACATCCACTCGCCGCACGATCTGCGCTCCGCGCAGAGCCTCGCCGACATGGAGCAGATGGCACAGCGGGTGTCCCAGCTACCGAACGTCGCCGCGGTGCGTGGGATCACCCGGCCCGACGGCAAGCCGCTCGACCAGACCAAGCTGAGCTATCAGGCCGGCCAGGTCGGCGACGCGCTGCACGGCGCATCGACGCAGATCTCGGACAAGGACCGCGATCTCGATGCGCTGACCGGTGGCGCAGACCAGTTGGCCGCCACCCTGGCCTCGGTGCGCGACCAGGTGCACAGTGCCAGTGGTTCGGTCAGCGGGCTCACCTCGACGCTGGGCCAGGTGCAGGGCCAGCTCAACGCCGCGGCCAACCTCGTCGATTCGATCCGCGGGATGGCGAATTCGAGTACCGCGGCGCTCACCCAGGCGTCCGGGACGGTGGACCAGGTGCAGTCCGAGCTGAACGGGCCGCAGTGCACCGCCAATCCGCTGTGCAGCGCCGGGCGCTCCGCCCTGGGCCAGGTGATCCCCGCGAGCACTTCGACGGCCGCGCCGGGCATGCTCTCGACGGTGCAGAACCTGAGCGGCCAGCTGGACACCGCGATCAACACGCTGCGCAACGCCGCAGGCAGTGGCGCAGCGACCATCCAGTCGGAGGTCTCCCAGGTGCAGAGTGGCGCCGATCAGTTGGCCGACGGCAGTGCGAAACTGGCCGCGGGCGTGCACACCCTGGTCGACCAGACCAAGAAGATGGGTGCGGGCCTGAACCAGGCGTCCGACCTGCTGCTGTCGATGAAGCAGAACGCGACGTCGCCGGCCATGGCGGGCATGTACATCCCGAGCCAGGTGCTCGACTCGAACGACTTCAAGAAGGCGGCGCAGCTGTTCATCTCGCCAGACGGGCATTCGGCGCGGTACACGGTCGAGACGACGTTCGACCCGTTCAGCACCAACGCGATGGACCAGGTGTCGTCGATCCTGGACACCGCCCGCGGAGCACAGCCCAACACCTCCCTGTCGGACGCCACGATCTCGATGGTCGGCACCACCGCGATGTACAGCACGATCCGCAGCGACTACAACAGCGACGTGGAGCTGATCATCGCCGTCACGCTGGCCGTGGTGTTCCTCATCCTGGTGCTCCTGCTGCGGGCGCTGGTGGCACCGCTCTACCTGATCGTCTCCGTGGTGCTGTCGTTCCTCTCGGCGATGGGCGTCGGTGTGCTGTTCTTCCAGGTCCTGCTTGGACAGTCGATCCACTGGAGTGTCGCGGCGACGGCATTCATCGTGCTGGTGGCCGTCGGCGCCGACTACAACCTGTTGTTGATCACCCGGATCCGCGAAGAGTCGGGATCGGGGATCCGCACCGGCATCATCCGCGCCATCCGGTCCACCGGTGGCGTCATCACATCGGCCGGGATCATCTTCGCCGCATCGATGTTCGGACTGCTGTTCGGCAGCCTCAGCACCATGGTGCAGACCGGGTTCATCATCGGTGTCGGCCTGCTGATCGACACCTTCGTGGTGCGGACGATCACGGTGCCTGCGCTCGCCACGCTGCTCGGGCCGGCGAACTGGTGGCCGGCGAGGCCGGGCACGGTGGCCCGGCACCGTAGGTGACCGGCCCCGCCGGATAGCCGCACAGGAGGGCCGCCATCGGGCGGCCCTCCTCTCGTGCGTCGGAACACCCGTTGAGCGCAATGCGCAGAAGCGTGAATTCGCGTTCAACGTGGGTTGTAAGCACAAGCGCGCCAACATGATCGGCCGCCCGTAGGTTCAGGACATCAACGATGTCGAGGAGCCCACCATGTCGATCGCACCCGAGCACGAGCTGACGCCCAACGTCTTTCGGCCGGACACGTCAGGCGGTGCCGACGATGTCGAACACACGGTGGTCGAACGCACCGTCGTGACGAGCGACGGAGTGCGGTTGGCGATGCGGGACCACCGCGCCGACCACGCCGACGCGCCGACGGTCGTCCTGCTGCACGGTCTGCTCCTGTCGCAACAGAGCTGGGCTCCTCAGGTGTGCCGGTTGCGCCGTAGGTTCGGCGGCGGCATTCGCATCATCACCTACGACCACCGCGGTCACGGCCGATCGGCCGCCGCACCGATGCCGACCTACCGGATCGAGCGGCTGGCAACCGATCTCGCCGAGATCCTGGCCGCATCCGACATCACCGGCCCACTCACGGTCGCGGGCCACTCGATGGGCGGGATGACCGCGCTGGCGTACCTCGCCCGGCCCGCCGACGACCGGCCCGTCGATCCGGACGCGCTCGTGCTGGTCGGCACCGCCGCAGGCGGACTCGCCGGACACGGCGTCCCACGGCTGCTGGCGACACCCGCCACCGGAGCACTGTTCGGACTCGTCCGCCGCATCCCGGCCGTGGACACTGCCGTGCAGGCGATCATGCGGCCACTGGGCGACGCACTGGGGATGTTCGCCGGCGACGACACCACGGTCAGCGGTGTCACTGCAGCGGCCGTCCGCCGAACCCTGCTCACCACGGCGGCGGGCTTCCTGCCGAGCCTGCGGAGCTACGACGTGTCCGGATCTCTCGGAACGATCACCGCGAGGACGTTCGTCGTCAGCGGTGGCGCCGACATCCTCACCCCGGCAGTGCATTCCCGGGAGATCGCCGCCGCCATCCCGGGTGCTGTCCATCTGCACCACCCCACCGCGGGCCACCTGCTGCCGCAAGAGGCGGCCGAGTGTGTCAGCGATGTCATCGCCCGCGCGATCGAGATGCGCCGTACGTCACGGACTTCCCTGTCCGGCAGAACGAAACGGCACCTGACACTCGTCGCACACAATGCACAGAACGCGGACATCGTTGCTTGTGGCGGGTAGTGAGCACAAGCGAGAAGTGTTGACCGACAACCCATATCGTAGAAATTGATCGACAGACGTTCCCCACACGGGAACCCGCACAATCGGAGCAAGCGTATGAACGCCATGAAGAGCCTGTTGGTCGGCGCAGCCGCGTGCGCAGCCTTTGCGGCGGCCCCGGCCGTCGCCTCACTGCCCGGGCGTGACGCCCAGCCGGCCGCCGTGATCAGCGCGGTGGACGAGCGGCTGAAGACCATGACGTTGCACGGCGACCGCCTGGCGTACCGCGACGAGGGTGCAGGCGAGGTGGTGCTTCTGGTGCACGGCATGGGGGGCAGTTCGCAGACCTGGAGCGGCGTGATCCCGCTGCTGGCCAGGAAGTACCGGGTGATCGCGCCGGATCTACTCGGCCACGGAGCATCCGACAAGCCGCGCGGCGACTACTCGGTGGGCGCGTTCGCCGTACTGCTCCGCGACTTCCTGGACACCCTCGGCGTTTCCCGCGTCACCGTCGTCGGGCATTCCCTCGGTGGCGGCATCGCGATGCAGTTCGCCCATCAGCACGGCGAGTACTGCGACCGGATGGTGCTGATCAGCAGCGGCGGCTTCGGCGGCGACGTCGGCCGCGTGCTGCGCCTGCTGTCGCTGCCGGGCTCCGAACTCGTCCTGCCGGTCCTCGCATCGCGGGCCGCGGTATTCGCCGGCAACGCGGTGCGGGCGATGACGGGTTCCGCCGACCGCTTCACCGCCCGCCCGTCCCTGTCGAACCGGGATCACCGGCAGGCCTTCCTGCGCACGCTGCGATCGGTCGTCGACTTCCGCGGTCAGGCGGTGTCGGCCCTGAACAAGTTGTGCGACACCATGCCTGCGCTGATCATCAGCGGCGACGAGGACCGGGTGATTCCCGTCGAACATGCCCGCGCGGCCCACCGGCTGCTACCGAACAGCCGGCTGCACATCATGGCCGGTGTGCACCACCATCCGCCGACCGAACGCCCCGAGACGGTGGCAGGCCTGATCGACGAGTTCGTCGCCGCAGCCGCCGCGGACATGCCGGTCGCGGCCTAGCCATTCCTCGCGGGAGGAACTAGAGGCGCTCGATGATGGTGACGTTGGCGGTGCCGCCGCCCTCGCACATCGTCTGCAGGCCGTAGCGGCCACCGGTGCGCTCCAGCTCGTTGAGCATGGTGGCGAACAGCTTGGCGCCGGTGGCGCCGAGCGGGTGACCCAGCGCGATGGCGCCGCCGTTGGGGTTGACCTTCTCCGGATCGGCCTTGATCTCCTTGAGCCAGGCGAGCACGACGGGCGCGAACGCCTCGTTGATCTCGACGGTGTCGATGTCGTCGATCGACAGCCCGGTCTTCTCCAGCGCGTAGCGGGTGGCGGGGATGGGACCGGTGAGCATGAACACCGGGTCGGCGCCGCGAGCGCTGATGTGGTGAATCCGGGCGCGCGGCTTGAGTCCGTGGGCCTGCACTGCGCTTTCCGATGCCAGCAGGACCGCGCTCGCGCCGTCGGAGATCTGGCTGGCCACAGCCGCGGTCAGGCGGCCGCCCTCGGCGAGCGGCTTGAGCGACGCGAGCTTCTCCAGCGTCGACTCCCGCGGGCCCTCGTCGATGCGGAAGTCACCCACGGCGAGGATCTCGTTCTCGAAATGGCCGCCGCGGATCGCGCCGAACGCCCGCTGGTGGCTGGTGTAGGCGAACTGCTCCATCTCCTCACGGGAGATGTTCCACTTCTCGGCGATCATCTCGGCGCCGCGGAACTGCGAGATCTCCTGGTCGCCGTAGCGGTGCCGCCAGTTCTCCGATTCGCCGGTGGGCGAAGTGAATCCGAACTCCTTGCCGACCACCATCGCGGACGCGATCGGGATCTGGCTCATGTTCTGCATGCCGCCCGCCAGGATGATGTCCGCCGTTCCGGACAGGATCGCCTGCGCGCCGAACGAGATGGCCTGCTGGCTGGACCCGCACTGCCGGTCCACCGTGACGCCGGGAACCTCCTCGGGGTAGCCGGCGGCCAGCCAGGCATTGCGGCCGATGTTGCCTGCCTGTCCGCCGATCGCGTCGACGCAGCCGACGATGACGTCGTCCACCGCGCCGGGGTCGACGTCGACCCGGTCGAAGATGCCGCGGAACGCATGCACCCCGAGGTCGATCGGATGCACACCGGCGAGCGAACCGCCGCGCTTGCCGACGGGGGTGCGCACAGCGTCGATGACGTACGCCTCAGCCATGTTCAGCTCTCTTTCGTGGTGTTCGAAGCGCCCGCGACGGTGATGCCGCCGAGCACGATGTCGAGGTACTGCCGCCCGACCTCCTGGGCCGTGAGCGGTCCGCCGGGCTGATACCAGCGCACCGAGACCCAGGTGGTGTCGCGGATGAAGCGGTAGACCAGGTCGACGTCGAGGTCGGGGCGGAAGCAGCCCTCTTCAATGCCCTGGTTGAGCACGCTCATCCACATCCTGCGCTGCTCTTTGTTGCGCTCCTCGACGTAGGAGAAGCGCGGGTGCGCGGAGAGTCGTTTGGCCTCGTCCTGGTAGATGACCACCTGCGCGTGGCGGTGTTCGATCGCCTCGAACGACGCCAGGAACAGGCCCTTGAGGCGTTCGAGCGGAGTGGGTTCGGTGTCGACGATCTGCCGGTAGCGGTCGAACAGCCAGTCCAGGAAGCCGCGCAGCACCTCGTCGACCATCTCCTCCTTGGAGGCGAAGTGGTGATAGAGGCTGCCGGAGAGGATTCCCGCCGAGTCGGCGATGTCGCGCACGGTGGTGGCCCGCAGCCCGCGGTCGGCGAACATCGTCGCGGCGAGCTCGAGCAGCTCCTCGCGACGCGTCGGCGCCACCTTGTCCATCAGTGCAGACTACCAACCAAGCACTTGCTAGGTCGAGTCCGCCGTCAGTACCGGTAGTCAGCCCACCCGTACTGGAGGCACAGCTCCGGGCGATCGGTGTCCATCGGCCGGTCCGCACGCGACCGGGACAGGTTGAACAGGTACCACGGCTCCGGGTCGCGATGCGGCGAGGGAATGCAGAGCTGCACCTGCTCGGGCAGCCGGTGCACCGCGGGGTCGATGTCCGACGACAGCGTCGACAGGTACTCGGCGTCGAGTTCACCGGTCCGCTCGAAGCGGTCGATGTTCCGGTCGGCGATCAGCCGTTCAGGGTCGAGCGCCGCCAGCCCGAGCAGCGCCAGCACACCGGCCACCAGCACCGCCTGCGGCAGCCACCGCGCCGTCATCCGGACACCCGCTGCCGCGACGAGCAGGAACACCGCGCCCAGCCACAGCTCGATGGTGATCACCATCAGCCGCTGGACGCTGAACCCGTAGGCCTCCTGGTAAAGCCACATCCGGTGGATCGCCGAGATGACGACGACCACCGATGTGGCGCACAGGATTCCGACCAGCACCCGCAGCACCCGGCGATCGGCGTCGGTCACCCGGGCCGCCACTCTGATCACCGCGGCCAGCACCAGCAGCGTCAGCGCCGACACCCAGAGCAGCTGCCAGAATCCCTGCCGGGCGTACTCCGCGTAGGTCAGCCCCTCGGTCTCCAGCACGTGGGCATGACCACCGAACAGCACCGTCGCCTGCACGGCGACGAACACCAGGAACAGCGCGTCGAGCACGGCGAGCGGCACCGCCCACTCCCAGCGCCGCACCGGCTTTCCCGGCGCGGGCGCCAACGCGTCCAGCCGCGGCGGGAATCGCAGCAGGTAGCCGCCGCCCAGCACGAACGCCGCGACGATCAGGAAGACACCGCTGCGCGCGATGAACTCGTCGACCTGCAGCGCCGGGGTGACGCTGCCCAGCACGTGCGCGAACGCGACGTCGGCCGCCGCGAACAGACCGCCGAAGACCAGGGCGACGGCCACAGTCACCCCCGCCACCACGGCCACCCGGCCGATGTCGGGGATCCGCCGGTGCGCCACCGAGCCACTCGCACCGCGCCGGACCCAGCCCAGCACCCGGGCCGGCGAGGCCCACGGTACGAACGGTCCGGTGAAGACCGCGGTCCAGGTGTGTCCGCCGACGATGGTCAGCCACCCGGTGATCCAGGCGGCCATGACGCACAGCACGCCCAGCCAGTCCGCGGCGAGCACTCCCGGCACCGTCAGCAGCGCCATCGTCAGGGCGATGCCGCACCACTCCCGCCGGGTGGGTCTGCGCTGCGCCGTCGCGTACACCACCCCGAAGACGATCAGCCCGGTCACGAGGTAGCCGATGCTCAGCACCGAGGGACGCCACAGCGCGGTGCCCAGCAGCGCCGCCAACGGCGCGGCGGCCAGCAGCCGGGGCGGCGCCGCGGCCAGCGGGTCGATCGGCCAGACCTTGCGCGACCACACCGACCAACCGGGCTCGCCGTGGCGCGGCAGCAGCGGGCCGAGAAGCGGCGGCGGGGGCGGCATCAACTGCATGCCGGGCACCATCTGAGTCATGCCTGAGGTCATGTGGGCACCTGTTCTGTCGGTTCGGGGATCGTGACGCTGATCCGGCAGCCCGCCCGGACGTCGGCGACGGAGATGGCGCCGCCGTGCAATTCGACGGCCCACCGGGCGATGGCCAGGCCCAGCCCGGTGCCGCCGTCGGAGGTGGCACCACGGGTGAAGCGCTGGAAGACGCGCTCGCGTTCGGCGGCCGGGATACCGGGGCCCTCGTCGCACACGTCGAGCCGGATGCCCGACGGCACGGCCGCACACGCCAGCACCGACACCCGGCCGCCCGGCGGGCTGTGCCGGATCGCGTTCTGCACCAGGTTGACCACCACCTGCCGCAACCTCGCCGGATCGGCGACCGCGGTCAGCGTCGGCGGGGACACCCGCACCTCGACGATCGACTGACCCGCAGCCACGTGCGCGACCGCGTCGCGCAGGAAGGCGCCGACGTCGAACCGCTCGTGGCGCAACGGGATCGCGCCGCCCTCGACGCGCGACAGGTCGAGCAGGTTGGTGACGAGCTCGCCGAGGCGTTCGGTCTGCGCCAACGCCATCCGCATGGTGTCGGAGTCGGGTTGAGCTACACCGTCGATCACGTTCTCCAGCACCGCGTGCAGCGCCGTGATCGGCGTCCGCAGCTCGTGTGAGACGTTGGCGATCAGACCGCGCCGGTACTCGTCAGCTGCACCGAGGTCAGCCGCCATCTGGTTGAATGCCGTTGCCAGCTGCCCGATCTCGTCACGCGATGTGGCCCGCACCCGGATGCTGTAGTCGCCGCGGGCCATCGCCCGCGCCGCGGCCGTCATCTGCCGCAGCGGCGACGTCATCCCGTGGGCGAGGAACTGCGTGACCACCAGGGCGGTGACCAGCGCGGCGAGCAGGGCATACCGGAACTGCCAACTCGCGCCGATCCAGAAGGTGAACGACGCCAGCGTGATGGCGCCCGCCACCAGCAGCCCCGTCTTGACCTTGAAGGACGCGAACGGGTCCAACGGCCTCGGCAGTCGCTCCCAGAAGGCGACGGCCCGGCCGCGGACGGTCACCGCGGCGTCTCCAGTGCGTACCCCACGCCGTGCACGGTCCTGATCAGTTCGGCACCCAGCTTGCGACGCAACGCCTTCACGTGGCTGTCCACCGTGCGGGTCTCCACCCCGGAGGCCCAGCCCCACACCTGCTCGAGCAGCACGTCGCGCGACACCACGGCCCTCGGCCGGCCGACGAGGAATGCCAGCAGGTCGAATTCGGTCCGGGTCAGGTGGATCTCGTCGTCCCCGCGGTGCACCCGCCGTGCCTGCATGTCGATGCGGCAGTCGCCGACCAGCAGCGGCTGCGGATCGTCACCGGCGCGGTCCATCCGGCGCAGCAGCACCCGTACCCGCGCGACGAGCTCGCGCATGCTGAACGGTTTGGTCAGGTAGTCGTCGGCGCCGACACCCAGCCCGATGAGCATGTCGGTCTCGTCGCTGCGGGCGGTGAGCATCAGCACCGGGACGGGACGTTCGGCCTGGATCCGCCGGCACACCTCGAGCCCGTCGAATCCGGGCAGCATCACGTCGAGCACCACCAGATCGGGTGCGGTGGCCGCGGCGGTCGCCACCGCCGACGGCCCGTCGACCGCGGTGACCACGGTGAAGGCTTCAGCGCGCAGCCGGGTGGCCACCTGGGCCAGGATGGTCGGCTCGTCGTCGACCACCAGGATGCGCTTCACACGTCCGACTGTAGGGGCCGGTTGTGGGGCTTCCCGGCAGCGATTGTGAAGATTCGGTGGAGATGCTCGCTACGCCCGCTGGCTGGACACCGAGATGACCTCGCCGGTCAGGTAACTGGAGTAGTCGCTGGCGAGGAACGCGATGGTGGCCGCAACCTCCCATGGTTCGGCGGCCCGGCCGAAGGCCTCGCCGCCGGCCAGCTGGTCCAGCAGCTCCGAGGAACTGGTCTTCTCCAGGAACTTGTGCCGCGCGATGCTCGGCGACACCGCGTTGATGCGCACGCCGAACTCCACGGCTTCGATTGCGCTGCAACGGGTCAGCGCCATCACCCCGGCCTTGGCCGCGGCGTAGTGGGACTGCGAGTGCTGTGCGCGCCAACCGAGCACGCTGGCGTTGTTGACGATGACACCGCCGTGCGGGGCGTCACGGAAGTACCGCAGTGCCGCGCGGGTGGCCCGCATGACCGACGTCAGGGTCACGTTCAGCACGCGGTCCCATTCGTCGTCGTCCATGTCGACCACCGGTGTCTGACCGCCCAGCCCGGCGTTGTTGACCAGGACGTCGATCCGGCCCATCTTCTCGACCGCGGTGCTGATCAGCGCATCGACGGCCGCGGTCGACGTCACGTCGCAGACCACAGCTTCGACGCGGCCGAGCCCGAGTGCGGCGAGTTCGTCGCGCGTCTCCCCGAGCCGGCGTTCGTGGTAGTCGGAGACCACGACGTCGGCGCCCTCGGCCAGCGCCCGGCGGGCGACCGCCGATCCGATGCCGGTACCCGCCGCGGCGGTGACCACCACCACCCTGCCTGCCAGCAGTCCGTGCCCGTCGATCTCCTTCGGCGCTTCGGTCAGCGTCATGTTCCCTTTGGCTCCCGCGGTAGGCCGAGCACCCGCTCGGCGATGATGTTGCGCTGGATCTCGTTCGACCCGCCGTAGATCGTGTCCGAGCGGGAGAACAGGTACAGCCGCTGCCACTCGTCGAACTCGCCGCCGGGCAGCGCCAGTCCCTCGCCGCCCACGATCTCCATCGCCAGCTCGCCGAGGTCACGATGCCAGTTGGCCCACAACAACTTCGAGACGGAATCCTGCCCGGGCTGCTCCACGTCCATGGTCGCCAGCGCGAACGACCGCATCGTGCGCAGGCCGACCCACGCGCGGGTCAGCCGCTCCCGGATCAGCGGGTCGTCGGCCGCGCCGGTGCGCTTGGCCACCTCGGCCAGCGCGGACAGCTCACGGGCGTACTCGATCTGCTGGCCCAGCGTCGAGACGCCGCGTTCGAACGTCAGCGTGCCCATGGCCACCCGCCAGCCGTCCCCCGGCTCGCCGACCACCATCGAGGCGTCGGTACGGGCGTCGTCGAAGAACACCTCGTTGAACTCAGAATCGCCGGTGAGCTGGATGATCGGCCGAATCTCGACACCCGGCTGGTCGAGCGGCACGAGCAGATAGGACAGGCCGGCGTGACGCTTGGAGCCCTTCTCGGTGCGGGCGATGACGAAGCACCACTGCGCCCAGTGCGCGAGCGACGTCCACACCTTCTGGCCGTTGATGACCCACTGGTCGCCGTCCAGCTCGGCGGTGGTCGACACGTTGGCCAGATCGCTGCCCGCGCCCGGCTCGGAGTAGCCCTGCGACCACAGTTCGGTGACGTCGAGGATCCTGGGCAGGAAGCGCTGCTGCTGCTCGGGGGTGCCGTAGGCGATCAGCGTCGGGCCGAGCAGTTCCTCACCGAGGTGGTTGACCTTGGCCGGCGCGTTGGCGATCGCGTACTCCTCGTAGAACGCCACCCGGTGCGCCACCGTCAGGCCGCGGCCGCCGTGCTCCTCCGGCCAGCCCAGGCACGTCAGGCCGGCCTCGGCGAGACGGCGGTTCCACGCCAACCGTTCCTCGAAGGCCTCGTGCTCGCGGCCGGGGCCGCCGAGGCCTTTGAGCGCGGCGAAGTCACCGACCAGATTGTCGCTGAGCCACTGCCGGACCTCGGCCCGGAACTCCTGGACCTCTATCACCCCTGTAGGCTAACCTACCAAGCACTTGCTTTGTTAGAGGAGCATCGATGACGACGCCCGGCGGGCAAGACCGGTCCGACGGCAGGACCATTCCCCAGGTTCTCGACCGGATCGCCGACCAGTTCGCCGACCACGACGCGCTGGTCACCGACGACCGGCGGATCACCTACGCCCAATTGAGGGACGAGGTCCGCCGCGCGGCCGCGGCCATGATCGACCTCGGCGTCGCATCCGGCGACCGCGTCGCGATCTGGTCCCCCAACACCTGGCACTGGGTGGTGGCCTGCCTCGCCACCCACTACGCCGGCGGCGTCGTCGTCCCGCTCAACACCCGCTACACCGCCAGTGAGGCCGCCGACGTCCTCGGCCGCACCGGCGCACCGCTGCTGTTCGCCTCGGGAGAGTTCCTCGGCGTCGACAAGGCGGCATCGCTGGACGGTGCGGATCTGCCCGCACTGCGGCACATCGTGCGGGTGCCCGTCGACAAGGCCGACGGCACCTGGGACGACTTCGTCGCCCGCGGTACCGACCTCGCGGCGGTCGACGCCCGCGCCGCCGCCGTCCGGCCCGACGACGTGTCCGACATCCTGTTCACCTCGGGAACCACCGGCCGCAGCAAGGGCGCGCTGTGCGCCCACCGGCAGTCCCTCGACGCACCCGCCGCGTGGGCCGCCTGCGGAGAGCTGACCAGCGCCGACCGCTACCTGTGCATCAACCCGTTCTTCCACAACTTCGGCTACAAGGCGGGCATCCTCGCCTGCCTGCAGACCGGCGCGACGCTGATCCCGCAGCTGACGTTCGATCCCGAACGGGCGATGGCCGCCGTGGCGGAACACCGCATCACCGTGCTGCCCGGACCGCCGACGATCTACCAGTCGCTGCTCGACCACCCCCGCCGCGCCGAGCACGACCTGAGCTCGCTTCGCTTCGCGGTCACCGGCGCGGCCGTCGTGCCGGTGGTGCTGATCGAGCGCATGCAGGCCGAACTCGACATCGACATCGTGCTCACCGGCTACGGGCTCACCGAGGCCAGCGGCTTCGGCACCATGTGCCGGGCCGACGACGACGCGGTCACCGTCGCCAACACCTGCGGACGGCCGATCGCCGACTTCGAACTGCGCATCGACGGCGAGGGACCTGAAGGTGAGGTGCTGCTGCGTGGCCCGAACGTGATGCTCGGCTACCTGGACGACCCCGAGGCGACCGCGGCGGCGATCGACACCGACGGCTGGCTGCACACGGGCGATATCGGCACCGTCGATGCGGCGGGCAACCTGCGGATCACCGACCGGCTCAAGGACATGTACATCTGCGGCGGGTTCAACGTCTACCCCGCCGAGATCGAACAGGTGCTGGCGCGCCTCGACGGGGTGGCCGAGTCCGCAGTGATCGGCGTACCCGACGAGCGGCTCGGCGAGGTCGGCAAGGCGTTCGTCGTCGCCAAGCCCGGCGTCACGCTCGACGCGCAGACCGTGATCGCCCACGCCCGTGAACATCTCGCCAACTTCAAGACACCACGATCGGTGGAGTTCCTCGAAGCGCTGCCTCGCAATCCAGGAGGCAAGGTGGTCAAGCCTGCGCTCCGGGGGATGTCCGAGAAGGAAGAAGCCTGAATGGACCTGACATTCGACGACTCCGCCGAGGACTTCCGCGCGGAGGTGCGCGAGTTCCTCGCGGCGCATCGCGATGCGTTCCCGACGACGTCCTACGACAACGCCGAGGGTTTCGCGCAGCACCGGCAGTGGGACAAGGTGCTGTTCGACGCAGGCTTGTCGGTGATCACCTGGCCCGAGCGGTACGGCGGCCGGGACGCCTCGCTGCTGCAGTGGGTGGTCTACGAGGAGGAGTACTTCCGCGCCGGTGCGCCGGGCCGGGCCAGCGCCAACGGCACCTCGATGCTGGCCCCGACACTATTCGCGCACGGCACCGCCGAACAGCTCGATCGCATCCTGCCGAAGATGGCCAGCGGTGAGGAGATCTGGGCGCAGGCCTGGTCGGAGCCCGAGTCGGGCAGCGACCTGGCCTCACTGCGCTCGACGGCGACGCGCACCGACGGGGGCTGGCTGCTCAACGGGCAGAAGATCTGGAGTTCGCGGGCGCCGTTCGGCGACAGGGCGTTCGGGCTGTTCCGCTCCGACCCCGAGGCGCAACGCCACAAGGGCCTCACCTACGTGATGTTCGACCTGAAGGCCGACGGCGTCACCGTGCGGCCGATCGTCCAGCTCGGCGGCGACACCGGGTTCGGCGAGATCTTCCTCGACGACGTCTTCGTGCCCGACGCCGACGTGATCGGTGAGGTGAACGACGGTTGGCGGGCCGCGATGAGCACGTCGAGCAACGAACGGGGCATGTCGCTGCGCAGCCCGGCGCGGTTCCTGGCGCCGGCCGAACGACTGGTCTCGGAATGGACTGAGCGTGGGCGCCCCTCGGAGGTCGCCGACCGGGTGGCCGACGCCTGGATCAAGGCGCAGGCCTACCGGCTGCACACCTTCGGCACCGTGACCCGCGTCGCCGGTGGCGGTGAGCTGGGCGCGGAATCGTCGGTCACCAAGGTGTTCTGGTCCGACCTCGACGTCGAGCTGCACCAGACCGCGCTCGACCTGCGCGGCCCCGACGCCGAACTCGCCGAGTCGTGGACCGACGGACTGCTGTTCGCGCTCGGCGGGCCGATCTATGCGGGCACCAACGAGATCCAGCGCAACATCATCGCCGAGCGGCTGCTGGGTCTGCCCCGCGAGCCGAAAGGGCAGGCCAAATGAACTTCGAGATCGACGAGCAGCAGCGGGATTTCGCAGCCAGCATCGACGCGGCGCTCGGGGCGGCCGACGTACCGGGTGCGGTGCGCGCCTGGGCCGCCGGAGACGCCGGGCCCGGCCGCAAGGTGTGGGCGCAGCTGGCTGACCTGGGCGTCACCGCGCTGCTGGTCGCCGAGGAGTTCGACGGCATCGACGCCCACCCGGTCGATCTCGTGGTGGCCGCCGAGCGGCTGGGCCGCTGGTGTGTGCCGGGGCCGGTCACCGAGTCCATCGCGGTGGCCCCGGTGCTACTGGCCGGCGACGAGCGCAGCGCCGCACTGGCGTCCGGTGAGCTGATCGCGACCGTCGCGCTGCCGCCGCTAGTGCCGCGGGCCGTCGATGCCGACACCGCGGGACTGGTGCTGTTCGCCGACGACGACGGCGTGCGTGACGGGTCCGCAGGCGCACCGCACGAGTCGGTGGACCCGGCACGAAAGCTGTTCGACGTCAATGCCTCCGGAGAGTCCCGCCCCGCCGACGTCGCCCGCGCCTACGAGTTCGGTGCGCTGGCCACCGCGGCTCAGTTGGTCGGCGCCGGCCAGGCGATGCTCGACCAGTCGGTGGAGTACGCCAAGCAGCGTCACCAGTTCGGCCGTGCGATCGGTTCGTACCAGGCGATCAAGCACAAGCTGGCCGACGTGCTCATCGCCGTCGAACTGGCCCGCCCCCTCGTCTACGGCGCGGCCCTGTCGCTCGCCGACGGTTCACCGGACACCGCCCGCGACGTCAGCGCCGCCAAGGCCGCCGCATCCGACGCCGCGCTGCTGGCCGCGCGATCGGCGCTGCAGACCCACGGGGCGATCGGCTTCACCCACGAACACGACCTGTCGCTGTGGCTGCTGCGGGTGCAGGCACTGCGCTCGGCGTGGGGCGACCCGGCGTGGCACCGCAGGCGTGTGCTGGAGGCACTGACAGAGGGGGCCGGCGCATGAGTGAAGAGCGGGAACTGCTGCGCGACACCGTCGCCGCACTGGTGGACAAGCACGCCTCCCCCGCCGCGGTGCGCGAGGCGATGGCGTCCGACCGCGGTTACGACGAGGCGCTGTGGAAGCTGTTGTGCGAGCAGGTCGGTGCGGCCGCGCTGGTGGTGCCCGAGGAGCTCGGCGGCGCAGGCGGTGAACTGGAAGACGCGGCGGTGGTGATCGAGGAACTGGGCCGGGCCCTGGTGCCGACGCCGCTGCTGGGCACGACCCTGGCCGAACTGGCGCTGCTCGCCGCCGACGAACCCGACACCGACGCCCTCGAGGGGCTGGCCGAGGGCACCCGCATCGGCGCGGTGGTGTTCGACCCGGAGTACGTGGTGAACGGCGACGTCGCCGACGTGGTGATCGCCGTCGACGGTGAGCGGCTCGTGCGCTGGACGGATGTGTCCGCCGAGGCGCACGTGACGATGGACCCGACGCGCCGGCTGGCACGCGTGCAGGGCCGGGCCGATGCGGACCTCGGCGCCGACCCGGGACTGGCCGACATCGCCGCGCTGCTGCTGGCCGCCGAGCAGATCGGCGCAGCGGCTCGATGTCTGGATCTGACCGTCGCCTACACCAAGGACCGGGTGCAGTTCGGCAGGCCGATCGGCAGTTTCCAGGCGCTCAAGCACCGGATGGCCGACCTCTACGTGCTGGTGCAGTCGGCGCGGGCCATGGTGACCGAGGCGATCGCCGAGCCGTCGGCCACGTCGGCCGCACTGGCCCGGTTCACCGCGAGCGAGGCGTTCAGCGCGGTGGCCGGCGAGGCGATCCAGATGCACGGCGGCATCGCGATCACCTGGGAACACGACATCCAGCTCTACTTCAAGCGCGCCCACGGCAGCGCACAGCTGCTCGGCCCGCCGCGCGAACACCTGCGTCGCCTCGAGTCCCAGGTCCTGTAGCGATTTCGGCGCGGAAACGTTCGCTGAGCGATCGTTTCCGTGCCGAAATCACTATGCGCCGGGGATCAGGAGGGTCTTGCCGGGCAGCCGCCCGGCGTCGGACTCGTCGTGCACCGCGGCGGCCTCGGCCAGCGGGCGGCGATCGGCGACGTCGATGTGCAGCTCGCCGGCGTCGACACGGGCCACGAGGCCGGCGAGTTGGGCTGCGTCGCTGCGGACGAAGACCCGCTGCGTGCGCACCCGGGGATTGTCCTCCCCTGACGCCATCGTGCCGACGTGGAATCCACCGTCCGCGACCACGCTCACCAGCGCCGCCGTCTCCTCCGGTGAGGTGCTGACCAGGTTGAGCACGACGTCGAACGGCTGTCCGTCGACGGCGAGAGGTGTTGCGGCGTAATCGATGTGATCGATCAGCCGGTCGACGCCATAATGGCGCAGCCGGTTGGCGCTGCGCGCGGATGCGGTCGCGGTGACGATCGCCCCGGCGCGCTTGGCGAGCTGGACGGCGTAACCGCCGACCGCTCCGCCCGCACCGTTGATCAGGATCGTCTGCCCGGCCTCGAGTCCGGCGATCTCGAACAGTGCCTGCCAGGCCGTCAGGCCGACCGTGGGCAGTGCCGCGGCGTCGGCCAGGGGTACCGAGCGCGGCGCGGCGGTCAGTGCCTCGGCCGGCGCGACGACGTACTCCGCGGCGGCTCCGTCGGCATCGAGTGCCAGCATGCCCACCACGGCGTCGCCGACGTGCCAGCCGTCCACTCCGTCGCCGAGTTCGGCGATGGTGCCCGCGACGTCGATGCCCGGCGTGTGCGGGAACGTGATCGCGTACACCTGGGACAGGTAGCCGCCCCGGATGCCCGCGTCGACCGGGTTGAACGACGTCGCGGCGACCTCGACGAGAACCTCCCCGGCGCCCGGCGCCGGTCGTTGCAGGTCCTCATACCGCAAGACCCCGCTGTCGCCGTACCGGTGGTAGATCGCTGCCTTCATGATGCCCTCCTCTGTCGGGTGCTTCGATATCGAAGCAGTTGCACTCCGAGTAACTTGCTTCGAACACGAAACATTCCCGCATCGGAGAACTTGCTTCGAGCTCGAAACACTAGGCTGGTGCCATGGCCGAACCCCTCGGGCCCGCACAGATGCGGACCTACTTCGCCCTCACCGAGGCGGTGAGCCTGCTGCAGTACGCCGTGCGCCAGCAGCTGCAGGCCGAAGGCGACCTGAGCTACGTGCAGTTCGAGGTGCTGGCCACGCTGGTCGACGCCGAACGACCACTCACCATGACCGAACTGGCCGACGGTGTGGTCTACAGCCGCAGCGGCCTCACCCATCAGGCCGGCCTGCTGGAAAAGGCGGGGCTGATCACCCGCACCGCGAGCCCGCACGACCAGCGGGCGACGGTCGTCGCCATCACCCGGACGGGCCGGACCCGGGTGGCCAAGGTCCTGCCCGGTCACATCGAGGTGGTACGCGACCTGCTCTACGGCGCGCTCGACGATGCCGACGTGCAGACCCTCGGTGATCTGATGAGCCGGGTCCGCGACCACATGCGCGACCGGCCGCCCCGCTCGGCCGCCTCGCGCAAGCACCGCAACCCGCTTCAGTAGCCTGGCGCCATGGGTGACCGGGTGGCACTGAGGGCAGGCATCCCGCCCTTCTACGTGATGGACGTCTGGCTGGCCGCCGCGCAACGGCAGCGTTCGCACGGCGACCTGGTGAACCTGTCGGCGGGTCAGCCCAGTGCCGGCGCTCCGACGGCGGTGCGCGAGGCGGCCGTGGCCGCACTGCAGGGCAACCAGCTCGGCTACACCGTCGCACTGGGCATCCCGGAACTGCGGGCCGCGATCGCACAGCGCTACGACGACCGGTACGGCCTTGCGGTTCAGCCCGACGACGTGGTGATCACCACCGGCTCGTCTGGCGGCTTCCTGCTGACCTTCCTGGCGTGCTTCGACGTCGGGGACCGGGTCGCGATCGCCAGCCCCGGCTACCCCTGTTACCGCAACATCCTCTCGGCGCTGGGCTGCGAGGTGGTCGAGATCCCGTGCGGGCCGGACACCCGGTTCCAGCCCACCGCCCGCCAGCTCGCCGATCTCGATCCGCCGGTGCAGGGCGTCATCGTGGCCAGCCCGGCCAACCCCACCGGAACCGTGATCCCCCCCGACGAACTCGCGGCCATCGCCTCGTGGTGCGCCACCTCAGGCGTGCGGTTGATCAGCGACGAGGTGTACCACGGGCTGGTGTACGAAGGCGCCCCCGCCACCAGCTGCGCCTGGCAGACATCGCGAGATGCCGTGGTGGTGAACAGCTTCTCGAAGTACTTCGCGATGACGGGATGGCGGCTGGGCTGGCTGCTGGTGCCCGAGGAACTCCGGCGCGCCGTCGACCGGCTGACGGGCAACTTCACCATCTGCCCGCCGGCGCTGGCCCAGCACGCGGCCGTCGCCGCCTTCACCCCCGGATCGATCGCGGAGTCCGACGGCCTGCTACGGCACTACGCCGACAACCGGCGGCTACTGCTCGACGGCCTGCGGCAGGTCGGCGTCGACCGGGTCGCCCCCACCGACGGCGCGTTCTACGTCTACGCCGACGTGTCCGACTACACCACCGACTCGATGTCGTTCTGCTCGAAGCTGTTGGCGGACACCGGTGTCGCGATCGCACCGGGAATCGACTTCGACACCGTGCACGGCGGCTCGTTCGTCCGGCTCTCCTTTGCCGGGCCCACCGCAGACATCACCGAGGCGCTGCGCCGGATCGGGCCGTGGCTGGCCGGACGCTAGGGCTTCTGCTGCGCGTACCACTGCAGCAGCGCCGGGTCGTCGACCGCACTCGGGTTGACCACCTTGGCCGGATCGGCGCCCTGCAACAGCTTCTTGACCGGCACCTCCAGCTTCTTGCCGGTGCGGGTGTGCGGAATGCCGGGCGCGAGCACGATCTGGTCCGGCACGTGGCGCGGTGACACGTCGGCGCGGATGGTGTCCTTGATCGTGGCGCGCAGGTCGTCGGTGAGTTCACCGCCGTCGGCGAGGGTGACGAACAGCGGCATCCAGTAGCCGCCGTCGGATTGTTCGACGCCGATCACCAGCGCCTCGGCGATCTCGGGCAGCCCCTCGACGGCCTGGTAGATGTCGGCGCTGCCCATCCGGATCCCGTGCCGGTTGAGGGTCGAGTCCGAGCGGCCGTGCACCACGATGCTGCCCCGCTCGGTGCGGGTGATCCAGTCGCCGTGCCGCCACACCCCCGGGTACATCTCGAAATAGGCGTCGCGGTAACGGCTTCCGTCGTCGTCGTTCCAGAACGACACCGGCATCGACGGCATCGGCTTGGTGATGACGAGCTCGCCGACCTCGCCGCGGACGGGCTCACCGGACTCGTCCCAGGCGTCGAGCGCGACCCCGAGGAACGGCGCCGACAGCTCGCCCGGCCACACCGGCACCGTGCGCACCCCGCCGGCGAAGGCCGACACCACGTCGGTGCCGCCACTGATCGACGACACCTGTACATGCTCACCGACGTTGTCGTGCAACCACATCGACGATGACGCCGGCAGCGACGATCCGGTGATGCCGACCGTCTTGAGTGCCGAGAGGTCGTGGTCGCGGCGAGGCACCGCCCCGGCCTTGGCGCATGCCAGCACGTAACCGGGACTGGTGCCGAGAACGGTCACGCCGAACCGGGCCGCAACCGCCCACAGCGCGTCGGGCGTCGGACACGTGGGGCTGCCGTCGTAGCAGATGATGGTCGCCCCCACGAGCAGGCCGGCCACCTGGTAGTTCCACATCATCCAGCTCGGGCTGGTGTACCAGAAGAACACATCGTCAGCACCGATGTCGGACTGCAGCGCAACGGCTTTGAGATGCTCCACCAGCACGCCGCCGTGCCCGTGCACGATGCCCTTCGGCAGGCCGGTGGTGCCCGAGGAGTACAGCACCCACAGCGGGTGGCCGAACTCGACCTGCTCGGTGCTCAGTTCCGCATCGCCGGGGGCGCTGACGGCGGCCCAGTCCAGCCAGTCGTCCGGGGCGTCGAGACCGAGGCGCGGTACCAGCACGGCGGCCTTGCATGTCGGCAGCCCGGCGCGCAGCGCGGTGATCTCGTCGCGCTTGTCGTGGACCTTGCCGTTGAACCGGTAGCCGTCGGCGGCGACGAGCACCGTCGGCTCGAGCTGGCCGAGGCGGTCGAGCGCGGCCCGTGCGGTGTAGTCCTGGCCGCAGGCGCTCCAGACGGCGCCGATCGCCGCCGTCGCCAGGAATGCCACCACGGCCTCGGGGACGTTGGGCAGGTATCCGGCGACGCGGTCACCGGGACCGACGCCGAGGTCGCGCAGCGTCTGCGCGAACGCCGCTGCGCGACCCAGCAGTTCGTCCCACGACATGTCGGTGCCGTGGCCGTCCTCGTCGACGTGGATGATGGCGGTGCGCTCACCGCGGGCCTGCCGCCTGACCTGGTCGACGTAGTTGCAGCGGGTGCCGGGAAACCATTGCGCACCGGGCATCTCGTCGTCGGCGAGGACCTCGGCCGGTGCGTCGCCGAGGTCGAAGTACTCCCACAGCGCCGACCAGAAGCCGCCCAGGTCGTCGACCGACCACTGCCACAGGGTCTGGTAGTCGGGCATGTCGTGCCCCGTGCGCGCAGCCACGAAACCGGCGAAGTCGGTGATGGTGGACTCGGCGACATCCCGGTCAGTGGGCACCCACTGCGGTTCGATCACATCGGGCACGTCGGTCATCGTGCGCTCCACCCGCCGTCCATCGTGTACGAGGCGCCGGTGACCATGCCGGCCTGCGGCCCGGTGAGCCAACCCACCAGCGAGGCCACCTCGCCGGGTTCGACGAGGCGTTTGATCGCGGCCTCCTTGAGGAGTATCTGTGTCACCACCTCATCCTCCGCGATGCCGTGCGCCTTGGACTGATCGGCTATCTGTTTCGTGACCAGGGGGGTACGCACGTAGCCCGGGTCGACGCAGTTGCTGGTCACCCCGCGCGGACCGCCCTCGAGCGCCGTCACCTTCGACAGACCCTCGAGTGCGTGCTTGGCGGTGACGTAGGCGGACTTGAACTCCGACGCCCGCAGGCCGTGCACCGACGAGATGTTGACGATCCGCCCGAAACCCCCGTCGTACATGTGCGGCAGCGCCGCCCGAACCAGCAGGAACGGCGCCTCCACCATGAGCGTGAGGATGAAGCGGAACTTCTCGGGCGGGAAGTCGGTGATCGGGCTGACGTGCTGCACGCCGGCGTTGTTCACCAGGATGTCGACGTCGAGCTTCAGGTCCTCGAGTGCGGTGACGTCGGAAAGGTCTACGGCCCAAGCCTTTCCGCCGATCTCGTCGGCGACCGCCTTCGCGGCGACGTCGTCGAGGTCGGCGACGGTGACCGCGGCGCCCCTGGCGGCCAGTTCGCGCGCGCAGGCCGCGCCGATGCCGCTCGCGCCGCCGGTGACGAGGGCGGTGCGCCCATCGAGATCCGTCATCGGCGGGCAGCCTCGGCTTCGCGGGCGAGGTCCGCGCGGTCCGCCTCGTCGAGCGACTCGAGGTCGATGCCCCGGGTCTCCCTGGTGAAGAGCACCGCGACGAGGGTGATGGCGCACGCCGCGGCCAGGTAGATCGCGACGGGCACCGCGGAACCGTAGATGTCGAGCAGCTTGACCGCGATGAGCGGCGCGAGCGAGCCCGCGACGATCGACGTGACCTGATAGCCCAGGGACACACCGGAATAGCGCATCCGTGTCGGGAACATCTCGGCCATGATCGCCGGCTGCGGGGCGTACATCAACGCGTGGAACACCAGACCGATGGTGACCGCCGCCGTGACGATGACGTAGTTCCCGCTGTTCATCATCGGGAAGGCGAAGAACCCCCAGGTGGCGCCGGTGACCGCGCCGACCATGTACACCGGCCGGCGGCCGTAGCGGTCGGACAGCCAGCCGACCAGCGGCACCACCGCGAAGTGCACCGCGTGGGCCACCAGCAGGTACCAGAGGATCGACGTGGTGTCCGCGCCCACCTGCGTCTTGAGGTAGGTGATGGAGAAGGTGACCACCAGGTAGTACATGATGTTCTCGCCGAAGCGCAGGCCCATCGCGGTGAAAACACCACGCGGGTAACGCTTCAGGACCTCGAGCACACCGAAGGAGGTGGCCTTGACCCGCTCGACCTCCTGCTGGGCGGCAAGGAAGATCGGGGCGTCGGTGACCTTGGTCCGGATGTAGTAACCGACCAGCACCACGACCGCGGACAGCCAGAACGCCACGCGCCAGCCCCAGGACAGGAAGGCGGAGTCCGGCAGCGTCGTGGTGAGCACCAGCAGCACCACGGTGGCCAGCAGGTTGCCGACAGGCACGCCGGCCTGTGGCCAACTGGCCCAAAACCCGCGCTGGCGGTCGGGGCTGTGCTCGGCGACGAGAAGGACAGCGCCGCCCCACTCACCGCCGACGGCGAAGCCCTGGATGAACCGGAGCGCCACCAGCAGCCCCGGCGCCCAGTAGCCGATCTGCCCGAAGGTGGGCAGGCAGCCCATCAGGAATGTCGCCGCGCCCACCAGGACCAGGCTGAACTGCAACAGCTTCTTGCGCCCGTACTTGTCGCCGAAGTGCCCGAACACCACGCCGCCGACCGGTCGCGCGACGAAGCCGACGGCGTACGTCGCGAACGCCAGGAAGATCGCGTTCAGTTCACTGGTGGTCTCGGAGAAGAAGATCTTGTTGAAGACCAGCGTGGCGGCGGTGCCGTAGAGGAAGAACTCGTACCACTCGACGACGGTGCCGGCCATCGACGCCACGACGACCCGTTTCAACCCCTGGGTGATCGAGCTCGGAGGACTGGTGTCCGGCTGTACCGGTTCCTGCACGCTCATCGCACGCTCCGTTCATGACGCAGGACATATGGGGGGTCGCACTGTGACCGGCCACACTCTGCAGGTGAGTATTCATGCACCTAGACATCGCCGCAATGGTCAAATCTGCAGCTTCGATCTGCAAAACTGCAGACGTGAGCGTGCCCGGCCGCCGTCCCAGCGCAGACGACCTGTTGGTGCTGCTGGCCGTCGGACGGTCCGGCCGGTACACCACCGCGGCGGAGGAACTGGGACTCAACCACACCACCATCTCGCGGCGGATCGCCGCGCTCGAACAGTCGATGGGCGGGCGTGTGCTGACCCGGGTGGCCGGCGGCTGGGAACTCACCGACCTGGGCAGAGCCGCGCTGTCCGCGGCCGAAGCGGTCGAGACGGCGGTGCGCTCGCTGGAGGCCGATCCCGGCGGTGAGCGGGCGCTCGAGGGGGTGGTGCGCCTGTCGGCGACCGACGGGTTCAGCGCCTACATCGCCGCACCCGCCGCGGCCCAGGTGCAGCGGCGTCACCCGCGGGTGGCGGTGGAGATCGTCGCGGCGACCCGGCGGGTCACCCAACAGCGGTCCGGGCTGGACATCGAGGTCGTCGTCGGCGAGCCGCAGGTGCACCGGGCCGAGGCGATCCGGCTCGGCGACTACTGCCTCGGGCTGTACGGCGCCCGCTCATACCTGGCCGAGCACGGGACACCCGGCGGCATCGACGCGTTGACCGACTACCCGCTGGTGTACTTCATCGACTCGATGTTGCAGGTCGACGACCTGGACGTGGCCACGAGTTTCGCTCCGGCGATGCGGGAGTCGGTGACGTCGACCAACGTGTTCGTCCACGTGGAGGCCACCCGGGCGGCAGCCGGGCTCGGGCTGCTGCCGTGTTTCATGGCCGATCGCCACGACGACCTGGTGCGGGTGCTGCCCGACGCCGTCGCCGTCCGGCTGAGCTACTGGCTGGTGACCCGGGCGGAGACGATGCGCCGGCCCGAGGTCTCGGCCGTGGTGACCGCGATCCGCGCCCGCGTCACCGAGCAGCGCGACGTGCTGCTGGGAGGTTCATAGGATCGTCACCGCCGTGACCGGCGGCGTGGGTAGTCCACCCCCATGCATTCTCGTCGGTACGGCTCGGGTCCCCCACTGTTGCTGGTCCACGGCATCTCGCAGCTGCACAACTGGGATCCCGTCATCCCGGCGCTGGCCGCCGGGCACGAGGTCGTCGCCGTGGATCTGCCCGGCTTCGGCGACAGCGCGCCGTTACCCGGTGAGGTCACCGTCGCCGCGCTGACCGACGCCGTGCAGGAATTCGTCGTCGAACAGAACCTCGGCGACGTCACCGTTGTCGGGAGTTCGATGGGCGCCCGCATCGCACTGGAGATGGCGCGGCGCGGTCACGGTGGTCCGGTGGTGGCGCTCAACCCGGGCGGGTTCTGGACCGATGCCCAGGTGCGGATGTTCGGCGCGACGGTCGGCCCGTCGCTGAAGCTGGTGCGCGCCATCGACCCACTCATCCCAGCGTTGGCCGCCACCCCGTTGACCCGCACGGCGCTGCTGCTGCAGTTCTCCGCCAAGCCCTGGCGCCTGCCCGCCGACCTGGTGCGCACCGAATTGCGGGCGTTCAAGCGCTCCCCGAGCCTGGATGCGGCGATGCATGCTCTGGTACACGGGCCGAAACAGCAGGGGACACCCACCGGAACGCTGCGGGCTCCGGTGGTGATCGGCTGGGGTCGCAATGATCGGGTGACGCCACCGAGCCAGGCCGCCCGCGCCCAGGAGTGCTTCCCGGATGCCACGATGCACTGGTTCGACGACTGCGGGCACTTTCCGCACTGGGACCGACCGCAAGAAACGGTGCAACTGATCCTCGACACGGCGCAGCGGCATTGACGACACCTTGCGCCTGCAGTTGCGCGCGTGGTGCAGTCAGCCATGCCCTTCCTCGACCACGAGCGCGGCCGCGCGTACTACCGGCACTGGGCGACCGACGAGCCTCGGGCCGCGGTCGTGTTCCTGCACGGCTTCGGCGAGCACACCGGCGTCTACCACCGCTACGGCTTCGCGCTGAATGCCGCGGGCATCGACCTGTGGGCGGTCGATCAGTTCGGCCACGGCCTGAGCCCGGGCGACCGTGGTGACTTCGGCTCGATCGAGGACAGCTCCGCCCTCGCCGATTCGCTGACCGCGCTGGCCGCCGAGTCCGGTGTGCCGGTGATCGCGCAGGGCCACTCGTTCGGCGCGATCGTCACCCTGTTCCGCCTGCTCGGCGGCGACGCCCGGGCGGCCGCCGCGGTGATCTCCGGCGCGCCGCTCGTGCCCGTCGCCGAACTACTCGATGCCGACACGTCCGTGCACCTGGACCCGGACTGGCTGTCGGCCGACCCGTTCTATCTGGACACGCTGGAGAACGATCCGCTCGCGTTCGTCGACGCCGACACCACAGCGCTGGCCCGCGAACTCGACCGCGGCTGGGACAGATTCGGCGCGGACCTGCCGGGGCTCGAGGTGCCGACGCTGGCGGTGCACGGTACCGCCGATCCGATCGCCTCGATCGGCGCGGTCCGGGCGTATGCCGAGCAGATCGATCCGCTGCAGCTGCAGGAGTTCGCCGGCCGCCACGACATCCTCAACGAGAACGTGCACCGCGAGGTGGCGGCGGCGATCATCGAGTTCATCGACGCGCAGCTGTAGCCGGGCGTCAGAGCCGGTGCATCTCCCGGGACATCGCAGCGTGCTCCATGTAAGCCGCACGCCGAGAGGGGTGGTGGCGCCGACGCGGCGTGCGCGGCGTCGGCGTCGAGGTCAGCCAGGCGTGCAGCACCGACCACCGCCGCCTGCGACGGGGCGCATCCAACCCGGCCGCCGATGTTGCGAACAGCACCTGCTGTTCACTGATGAGCACCGTTGCGGCCGTTGCCTGTACGACGACGGCCATCTCGATGGTGTCGACGGCTTCGTCCGGCTCCTCGGATTGCGTTGCAAGAATAGTCATTTCGATGCCCCCTGAATACCTGTGTTCCCCTGCCCTACTGCCATAAGGCTGACAGCAGCACCGCACCGACACAAGCGTCGGGAACGCCACTGCGCGTTGCTATTTGCAGAGGCCAGTATGCAAACGATCCGGAACGGGCCGGGGTCGCTTCGCCCGCACACCGGCACATGCATGACGCCGCGGTTACGTCTCGGCGTCCGTGGGGCAACGGCGCAGGAGGATCGGCTACCCGATCGGGCATTCGTTTGCTGACACAACAGAGTCCGTCCGCCGCACGTCTTTGCCGAGGCGCACTGTCATCACTGTGCGAGCGTGCGCAATTGCTGGATTCCGCGCGGCGTGTCGCCGGCAGACACGCACACTCGCGGGAATCAGGTGCGGGCTAGAGCCAGGTGTCGGGGGTGGTGGCGGTGAGGAACGCCTCGAGGTCGTCGCGCCACTGCGCCGGCGAGTTCTTGTCGGGCTCGATGCCGGTGTACTCGCCGCGGTAGAACAGCAGCGGACGTGGCTTCTTCTTCGGCACCTCGGACAGCGAGTGCACCGCGCCGAACACCACGAAGTGATCGCCACCGTCGTGCACCGAGGCCACCGTGCAGTCGATGTGCGCGAGCGTGCCGTCGATCACCGGCGAGCCGAGTTTGGAGAGCCGCCAGTCGATCCCGGCGAACTTGTCCGGGGTCTTCGACCCGAACCGCGCCGAGACGTCCTTCTGCTTCTCGTGCAGCACGTTCACGCAGAACTTCCCGCTGGCCTCGATCGCCTGCCAGGACCGCGACACCTTCGTGGGGCAGAAGAGCACCAGCGGCGGGTCGAGCGACAGCGCCGCGAATGACTGGCACGCGAAGCCGATCGGCTCGTCCTCATGCACCGTCGTGATGATCGTGATGCCGGTGCAGAACTGACCGAGCACATGACGGAACGTGCGTGGATCGATGGGCTCGGCCGCCATCACAGACCTCGGATCTTCGCGCGAGCGCTCATCGCTACTTGAAGCCGACGCTGAAGTCGTGCCCCCACAGACTGACTGCGGTGCTCTCGCGAGCGATCCAGCTGTCGTCGTCCTCCACTTCGAGCCCCTCGCAACCGAACTCGACGTCGAAGCCGCCGGGGGTCTTCATGTAGAACGACAGCATCTTGTCGTTGACGTGCCTGCCGAGGGTCGCCGACATCTTGACCTTGCGCCGCAGCGCGCGATCCAGGCACAGGCCCACGTCGTCGGCGTTCTCGACCTCGACCATCAGGTGCACGATGCCGCTGGGTGTCTCGCCGGGCATGAACGCCAGGCTGTGGTGCCGCGGGTTCACGCCGAGGAACCGCAGCCACGCCGGCGCGCCGTCGGCGGGACGGCCCACCAGTTGGGGTGGCAGTCGCATCGAGTCGCGCAGGTGGAAGCCGAGTACATCCCGGTAGAAGTGCAGCGTCTCGGCGTCGTCGCGGGTGGTCAGCACCACGTGGCCGAGCCCCTGCTCCTCGGTGACGAACTTGTGGCCGTAGGGGCTCACGACACGACGATGCTCCAGCGCGACCCCGTGGAACACCTCGAGGGTGTTGCCCGACGGGTCGTCGAAGACGATCATCTCGTCGACGCGACGGTCGGCGAGTTCGGCGGCCGTGGCTTCCTTGTACGGCGTGCCCTCGATGTCGAGCCGGTTGCGGATCTCCTGCAGCGCAGCCGCGTTCGCGGTCTCCCAGCCCGACTCCAGCAGCCGGTCCTGCTCGCCGGGAACGATGATCAGGCGGGCAGGGAACTCGTCCATCCGCAAGTAGAGGGCGCCCTCGGTGGCACCCTTGCCCTCGACCATGCCGAGGACCTTGAGTGCGTACTCGCGCCAGGCGCCGACGTCGGCGCTCTCGATGCGCAGGTACCCCAGAGAACGAATGCTCATCGTGTACCTCCCAGGAAGTCGATGGTGAGCTTGTTGAATTCGTCGAACTTCTCGAGCTGCGCCCAGTGGCCGCACTGCCCGAAGACGTGCAGCTGCACGCGGGGAATCTGCTTGAGCGCCACCAGGGCTCCGTCGAGCGGGTTGACGCGGTCCTCCCGGCCCCAGATCAGCAGGACCGGCTGGCGCAGCTTGTACACCTCGCGCCACATCATGCCGAGCTCGAAGTCCGCCCCGGCGAACGACTTCCCCATCGCCCGCGCGGCGGCCAGCGACTCCGGCTGGCTGGCGATGGCGAACCGCTCGTCGACCAGTTCGGGCGTCACCATCTTCTGATCGAAGACCATGATGCGCAGGAAGCGCTCCATGTTCTCGCGGGTGGGGTCTTGGGTGAAGCGGCCCAGCAGCTTGACGCCCTCGGTGGGATCGGGAGCGAACAGGTTGACGCTCAGACCGCCGGGGCCCATCAACACCAGCCGGCCTGCCCGCTTCGGGTTGTCCAGCGCGAAGCGCACGGCGGTGCCGCCGCCGAGCGAGTTGCCCACCAGCGCAGCGCGTTCGATGCCGAGGTGGTCGAACAGGCCGAGCAGCGCGTTCGCGCTGTAGCGGTTGTACTGCTCGTGTTCGGTGTGCTTGCTCGAGTAGCCGTACCCCGGCTGGTCGACGGCGAGGACGTGGAAGTGCCTGGCCAGCACCGCGATGTTGCGGCCGAAGTTCGACCAGCTCGACGCACCGGGACCACCGCCGTGCAGCAGCACGATCGTCTCGCCGTTGCCGACGCCCGCCTCGTGGTAGTGCAGCTTCATGTCGTCGGCCACCTGCGCGTACCGCGATGTCGACTCGAAGGTGACCTCGGCTTGGGTCTCGACCTGTTTGATGTACGACGTCATTTAGACCATCGTGTCCTGCGGCGGCAGCCCGAACGCGTCGTTGCCGAAGATCAGGTAGGCCCGCTCGGGCTCGTTGGCGGCGTGCACGCGGCCGGCGTGTGCGTCGCGCCAGAATCGCTGCACGGGCTGGTCGAGGTTGAGCGCGGTGGCACCCGAGGCCTCGAACAGCAGGTCGATCGAGGCGATGGCGCGGGCGGTGGCGCGCACCTGGTCGCGGCGGGCCCTGGCGCGCAGCTCGAACGGGATGTCCTGGCCGGCCTGCAGCAGCTGGTACTCGTCACGGACGTTGCCGATCAGCTGACGCCAGCCGGCGTCGATGTCGCTTGCGGCCTCGGCGATCCGGATCTTGGCGAACGGGTCGTCCTTGGACTTCTCGCCTGCGAACGCCGCGCGCACCCGCTTGCCCTGGTGCTCGACGTGCGCGTCGTAGGCGCCGTAGGCCATCCCCATGATCGGCGCACTGATCGTGGTGGGATGCATGGTGCCCCATGGCATCTTGTAGACCGGCGCGGTGTTGTTCTCGTAGCCGCCCGCGGTGCCGTCGTTCATCGCACGGTATGACAGGAACCGGTGGCGCGGGACGAAGACGTCCTTGACGACCACCGTGTTGCTGCCGGTGCCCTTGAGCCCCACCACGTTCCAGACATCGTCGATGCGGTAGTCACTGCGCGGGATCAGGAAGCTGCCGAAGTCGACCGGCCTGCCGTCCTTGATCACCGGGCCACCGAGGAACGCCCAGGTGGCGTGATCACAGCCGGACGACCACTGCCATGCACCGCTGACCAGGTAGCCGCCGTCGACGACGGTGCCCGCGCCCATCGGGGCGTACGACGAGGACACCCGGACCGTCGGGTCGCTGCCCCACACCTCGTCCTGGGCCTGCTGGTCGAACAGCGCCAGATGCCAATTGTGCACGCCGATGATCGAGCTCACCCAGCCGGTGGACCCGCACGCGCTGGCGATCCGCCGGACGGCCTCGTAGAAGGCGGTGGGATCACACTGCAGGCCGCCCCACTGCTCGGGCTGCAGCAGCTTGAAGAAGCCAACCTCGTCGAGTTCGTTGATCGTCTCGTCGGGGAGGCGCCGCAGTTCCTCGGCGGACTGGGCGCGCTTGGCGATCAGCGGCAGCAGATCGTCGATGCCGGCTAGGACCGACTGCACGTCACGCTGTTCAATGGACGTCACTGGAGTGCCTCCCGGAAGTAGGGCTGGACAAAGATTAGAACACGTTACGATTTGTGTCGAGCAGCGTATTCCTGTGGCGGCTGGACCTGCGCACATGCATTTCTGTAACCTGTTCTAATTCTACGCGACGGAAGGGTTGAGGCGACGTGACGGACGAGCCGCTCGGCAGCCACGTGCTCGAGCTCGAAGTGGCCGACGTGATCGAGGAGACCGCCGACGCGCGTTCGTTGGTGTTCAAAGTGCCCGACGGGCCCGGTGACCCGGAGATCCCCGCCGAGCGGCTGCGGTACGCACCCGGGCAGTTCCTGACCCTGCGGGTACCCAGCGACCGCACCGGTTCGGTCGCTCGCTGCTACTCGCTGTGCAGTTCGCCGTTCACCGATGACCCGCTGACCGTGACGGTGAAGCGCACCGCCGACGGCTACGCGTCGAACTGGCTGTGCGACCACGCGCATCCCGGCATGAGGCTGCACGTGCTCGCGCCGTCGGGCACGTTCGTGCCCAAGACGCTGGACGGCGACTTCCTGCTGCTCGCCGCGGGCAGCGGGATCACCCCCATGCTGGCGATCCTGAAGTCGGCGCTGGTGGAGGGCAACGGCAAGGTGGTCATGCTCTACGCCAACCGCGACGAGAAGTCGGTGATATTCGGCGGCGCGCTGCGCGACCTCGCGGCGCAGTACCCCGACCGGTTGACCGTCGTGCACTGGCTCGAGACGGTGCAGGGCCTGCCCGACCCGGCCGCGCTGTCCGGCCTCATCGCCCCGTACGCCGGCCACGACGCGTACATCTGCGGCCCAGGACCGTTCATGACCGCCGCGGAGAAGGCGCTGCGCAGCGCGGGCACCGCCGACAACCGCATCCACCTCGAGGTGTTCAAGTCGCTCGAGTCCGACCCGTTCGCCGCGGTGGTGATCGAGGAGGACGACAGCGACGAAGGCCCCGCCACGGCGGTGGTGACACTCGACGGCGCCACCCACGAGGTGACGTGGCCGCGCAACGCCAAGCTGCTCGACGTCCTGCTCGACAAGGGACTCGATGCGCCGTTCTCCTGCCGCGAGGGTCACTGCGGCGCCTGCGCGGTGCTCAAGAAGAGCGGGGACGTCGAGATGCCGATCAACGACGTGCTCGAGCAGACCGACCTCGACGAGGGCCTGATCCTGGGATGCCAGGCGCTGCCGCGGTCGGAATCGGTTGAAGTCACTTACGACGAGTAACGAAGGGCTATCATCCGTCGCACCGAAGGGAACAACGTGACCAAGCGATTGACGGGCTGGCTGGCGGGGATGTCGGCGTTGATGTTCATCGCACCGAGTCCGGCCGCATCCGCTGCGATCGACACGGCCCACTCCTCCATTCCGGTGAATCCCACCACCACGCTCGAGATGCACGTCACCGCGAACTGCATTGCGGCCGAATCGAACTGCCTGTGGAACACTGCCGCCAACCTGCGCACCCCCGAGGGTGTGATCGGGTTTCCCGGCGACGTGTACGGCCGGCAGACCACCACGGTGCGGACCATGGACCGCGGGGTCTGGGTCGAGACTCAGTTCGTCGGGCCGAATACCCGGCTGTTCAAGTCGCAGACTTACGTCGAGATGTCGACGGTTTACTTCGGCGGCGGGCCGCCCGAGAAGTTCACTCTGCAGGGCAACACCTGGCCTACGGACTGGCGGACGGGACAGCACAGGAACGACGTCCCGCTGATCGTGTGCGCCCACATCCAAGTCGTGTACGCAGGCGTCAACTTGACGTCGCCGGACGCCTGCGCGCAGGCCTCGTTCAACTAGCGCGGCAAGCCCAGCAGGCGCTCACCGGCCAGTGTCAGCAGGATCTGTTCGGTGCCGCCCGCGATGGTCAGGCAGCGGGTGTTGAGGAACTCGAACACCTGCGGGCTGTGCACGGCGCCTGCGCCCTCCGACAGATCCATCTTGAACTCCGCCAGCGCCTGCCGGTGTCGCACCCCGATCAGCTTGCGGACACTGGACTGCGCACCGGGATCCTGACCGCCCACCGCGAGTTGGGCGATCCTCTGATCGAGCAGAGCGCCGATCTGAGCGGACAGGATCACGGTGCCGAGGCGGTCCTGCTCGGCGACGTCGAGCTCGAGTTCGCCTGCCGTGCGCAGCAACTCCTCCATCGGGTTGCCCAGCGCGGTGCCCGCGGCCATCGCCACCCGCTCGTTGGCGAGCGTGGTGCGCGCCAGCCGCCAGCCTTCGTTGACCGAGCCGACCACCATCTCGTCGGGCACGAACACGTCGTCGAAGAACACCTCGTTGAAGAGTTCGTCGCCGGTGATCTCGCGCAGCGGCCGGATCACGATGCCGGGCGAGGCCATGTCGACGAGGAAGTACGTGATGCCCTTGTGCTTCGGAGCATCGGGATCGGTGCGCGCCAGGCAGACACCCCACTGCGCCCGGTGCGCCGAGGATGTCCACACCTTCTGCCCCGTCAGCTTCCAACCACCCTCGGCGCGAACGGCTTTGGTGCGCAGCGCGGCCAGGTCGGAGCCGGCGCCCGGTTCGGAGAACAACTGGCACCAGATCAGCTCGCCACTGAGCGTCGGCGGCACGAACCGCTCGATCTGCTCTCGCGTGCCGTGCTCGAGGATCGTCGGGGCCGCCCACCACCCGATCACCAGGTCGGGCCGGTCCACCCCGGCCGCGGCCAGTTCCTGGTCGATCAGCAGCTGTTCGGCCGGACCGGCCCCGCGCCCGTGCGGCGGCGGCCAGTGCGGCGCCTGGAGGCCGGCCGCGGCGAGCGCGGCCTGGCGCCGGTCCTCCGGCAGCGCGGCGACGTCCGCGACGGCGGAGGCGATCTCGGCTCGCAGATGCTCGACCGAGTCGAGATCGATCCGCAGCCGGCGCCGGACGCCCTGCTGAGTGAGGGTCGCGACGCGCCGCAACCAGCGTGGCCGGCCGCCGAGGAACTGCGAGATGCCGTACGCCCGACGCAGATACAGGTGCGCGTCGTGTTCCCACGTGATGCCGATGCCACCCAGCACCTGGATGCCGTCCTTGGCGTTGGCCTTCGCCGCCTCGATCCCGGTGGCGGCCGCCACCGCCGCGGCGATCGACAGCTGGTCGTCGTCGGCCTCGGCCGCGGCCCGGGCAGCGTCCGCCGCGGCCACCGACGCCTGCTCCGAACGCAACAGCATCTCGGCGCACATGTGCTTGATGGCCTGGAAGCTGCCGATCGGCTTGCCGAACTGCTCGCGCACCTTGGCGTAGTCGGTGGCGGTGCGCAGCAGCCACCGGGCCAGGCCTGCGGCCTCGGCCGCCAGCACCGTCGCGGCCAGGTCGGCGAACCGCCGCGCGGATACCGGCAGTTCGGTGGCGGAGGCGCCGTCGAGCACCACCCGCGCCAGCGGGCGGGAGAAGTCCGTCGGCGTCAGCGGTTCCACCGTCACACCGTCCGCGGCGGCGTCGATCAGCAGCACCTGGTCGCCCGCGGTGAGCAGCAGCAGACCGGCCGGATCGGCGCCGAGCACGTGGCCTGCAGCGCCGGAGACCCGGGTCCCCTCCACCTGTACGTCGGTGTCCAGCGCGACGCCCGCGGTGCGTTCGCCCGACATCAGCGCCTCGAGCCACTCACCGGGGGCGACGAGTGTCGCCAGCGCTGTCGTGGCGATCGGCCCCGGCACCAGGGCGGCCGCTGCCTCGTCGACCATCGCGCACAGGTCGGCGATCGTGCCGCCGGCGCCGCCGAGGTCTTCGTCGACCGCGACACCGAAGATGCCTAGTTCCGCCAGGCCCGCATACGGCGCCTTCCAGGCGTCGCGGTCACCCTGCTCCACGTCACGGGCCGCGCCCACCGCATTCGAGCCGGCGGCCCAGCTCCGTACCAGCTCACGGGCAGCGAACTGCTCGTCGGTACCGGACTCCGACCCCGACATGACCGACTGGGTCATCTACCGGCCTCCTAGCCTAGGGCGAGAAGGACTCACTTCTCACTAGAACGTGTTCTAATGGTGCCAGCGTTCGACCGTCAAGTCGACCGGCATCACAGCAGGACAGGTCGCTGCCGAAGCGACACTGAGGTGAGAAAATGGGGTTGGGCATGCGTATCGTTTCAGGTGGATACGCAAGATGAAGGGGTTTTCCGCTGCATGTCGTCGCCAGCACAATCTTCGGGCTCGGACTCGCGGCCGCGTGAGGTGATGACTGTGTCGGTCCTCGCGGAATCCGAACTCGGCTCCGAAGCGCAGCGGGAGCGCCGCAAACGCATCCTCGACGCCACCCTGGCCATCGCCTCCAAGGGCGGCTACGAAGCGGTGCAGATGCGCGCCGTCGCCGAACGCGCGGACGTCGCGGTCGGCACGCTCTACCGCTACTTCCCCTCGAAGGTGCATCTGCTGGTCTCGGCCCTGGGCCGGGAGTTCGAACGCATCGATGCCAAGACCGACCGCGCCGCGCTGTCCGGCGGCACCCCGTACCAGCGGCTGAACTTCATGGTCGGCAAGCTCAACCGCGCCATGCAACGCAACCCGTTGCTGACCGAGGCAATGACCCGCGCGTTCGTGTTCGCCGACGCCTCGGCCGCCGGTGAGGTCGACCACGTCGGCAAGCTGATGGACTCGATGTTCGCCCGCGCGATGAGCGACGGCGAACCCACCGAGGACCAGTACCACATCGCCCGCGTCATCTCCGACGTGTGGCTGTCCAACCTGCTGGCCTGGTTGACCCGCCGGGCGTCGGCCACCGACGTCAGCAAGCGGCTGGACCTCGCGGTGCGGCTGCTGATCGGCGACGGGGACCACCCGAAGATCTGAGCGGAGCGGTCGCGGGAATGATGGTCTCCGTGCTCCCTGCCGACCTGACCCGCGCGCTCGACGGCCTCGCCGCCACCCCACGCCTGCTCGTCGTCTCCGACTTCGACGGGACACTGGCGCCGATCGTCAGCGACCCGTCCGCCGCTCGCGCGCTTCCCGCCTCCGCCGAGGCGCTGACCGCGCTGGCCGACCTCCCCGAAACCGCCGCGGCGCTGGTGTCCGGGCGGGCGCTCGCGGTGCTGCGCGACCTGTCGGCGATGCCCGCGGCGATACATCTGGTGGGCAGCCACGGCGCTGAGTTCGACACCGGAGGGCAGGAGCGCAGCGACTCGGGGAATGTCACCGGCTTCGCCCATGACGTGGACGAAGCCCTGCTGGAGCGGATCGTCGCCGAACTGCGCGAGATCGCCGCGGACCGGCCGGGGGTCACCGTGGAGACGAAGCCGGCGAGCGTGGCGCTGCACGTCCGCAACGCGAGCCCGGCCGACGGTGAGGCCGCACTGGCCGCCGCGCAGGAGGCGGCCACCCGGTGGGATGCGCAGGCCACTGCGGGCAAGGCCGTGCTGGAGTTCGCGGTGATCTCCACCGACAAGGGCGAGGCGGTCGACATCCTGCGCGAGCAGACGGGTGCGACAGGGGTGATCTTCCTCGGCGACGACGTCACCGACGAGAAGGCCTTCCGCCGGATGTGCGACGGCGATGTCGGGGTGAAGGTCGGGCCGGGCGACTCGCTGGCGGGTTTCCGGGTGGACTCACCCGAGGATGTGGCGGAGGCGCTCGGGTATCTGCTGGCCGCGCGGCGCGGCTGAAAACGGTTCGACCCCGGCCGCTTCGGCGGCCATACTGGCGCCGATGCTGACTCCCGACGACATCGCCGCGCGCACCGACCGTGCCGTCGCGGCGGCCTCCGCGGCCGGCCGCGCACTCGGAATCCGGTTCGACGAACCGAGAGTGCTCTACGACGTCTTCTCGGTGATCGTCCATCTGGCGCCTGCGCCGGTGGTGGTTCGCGTCCCCACGGTGCTGCCGCGGTCGCTGGCCGCCGATCCCGACCGGCAGGCGACGCAGCAGCGCTCGGAGCTGGCGGTGGCGGGGTGGCTGGCCGACCACGGACATCCGGTCGTGCCGCCGTCCCCACTCGTAGCACGCGAACCCGTTCAGCGCGATGGCTTTTCGATGACGTTCTGGCGGTATCTCGACGAGTTACCCGATGCCGAGCCGGACTGGCCGCGGCGCTTCGCGGCGACCGCGCGGCTGCATGCCGCGCTGCGCGACTGCGACGCAGCGGAACTGGGATTCTGGACGCAGTTCAGCACCTACATCCCCGAGGGCCTCGCGGAGCTCGAGCGGCGACCGGACCTGCTCGACACCGCCGATGTGGCTCGCGCGCAACGGGAGTGGGCCGACATCGCGCCGGTCTTCGCATCGCGCGCGGCGTTCGAGCGTGAATTCCCCGGCGTGGACGTCCAACCGATCCACGGCGATGCCCCCTTCTACAACATGATCGCCACCCCGTCGGGCGAGTACTGGTCGGACTTCGAGCTGGTCACGCTCGGGGCCGTCGAATCCGACCTCGCGCTCGCCGGCGCCGAGGGGGTGGCGGCCTACGACGCGGCCGCGGCGCGGCTGGGTATGCGGAAGCTCGACGAACGGGTGCTCGCGCTCACCGAGGCCGCGGGCCGGCTCGCCGCGGTAGCCGTCCTGGCGCTGGCGCCGCAGCTGCCGATGCTCGCCGACGCGCTGCGGCCGACGGTCGACGAGTGGCGTTCGCGACCGCGCGATTAGGCGGGTGGGCCGGACGTGCGGCCGCGGATCAGCTCGATGTCGAGCAACTCGACCTCCGGCAGTCCCGAGCGCGGCGGGTGGTGCAGCAGCCTGCCTGCGCGCCGGCCCTTGTCCATGCTGGGCTGCACCACGGTGGTCAGGCCGCGGCGCAGCGCGTCGGGGATGCCGTCGAAACCTGTCACGGTCATCTGGCCGGGCACGTAGATGCCGCGGCCGCGCAGGTGATCCATCGCCGAAAGCGCCAGCACGTCGGCGGTGCACATCAACGCGGTGAGTCGCGGATTGGCGGCCAGCGCCACCTCGGCGGCGGCCCCGCCCGAGGAGGGCATGTGCTCGTAACTCTCCACCACGGTCAACGATTCGCGTGACAGTCCGGCTGCGGCGAGGGCGTCGTACACCCCGTTGACGCGTTCGCGCTGCACGTGGAAGTGCGGTGTGGACAACCGCTGCGGGTCGGCCACCGCCGGCTGGACGCTGCCGTTCGGCGGCTCCCTGCCCAGCCGCATCGTCAGCAGAGCGATCTCCCGATGACCCAGCCCGACAATGTGTTCGGCGAGCCGGCGCATCGCCGACCGGTCGTCGATGCCGACCCGCGACAGGCCTGGCACGTCCTTGGGCTGGTCGACCACCACCACCGGCAGGTGCCGCTGCTGCACCACCGGAAGGTACGGGTCGTCGTCGGAGGCGGAGTACACCACGAAGCCGTCGACCCCGGCGGCCAGCACCGCGGCCGAACCGTCCTCGACGCTGCGGTTGGGACCCATGGCCACCAGCAGCAGGCCCTGTCCGGCTTCCTCGCACGATTCGGCAAGGCCGGCAACGAAATCGAGCGCCGCCGGATCGCTGAACGAATAATTCAGCGGCTCGGTGATCATCAACCCCACCGCGCCGGCCCGCCGGGTGCGCAGTGAGCGGGCCACCGGATCAGGCCCGGGATAGCCGAGTTGCTTGGCGGCGGCGAAGATTCGGTCACGAAGGTCCGACGACAACTGGTCGGGGCGGTTGTAGGCGTTGGAGATCGTGGTCCGCGACACCTTGAGTTCGGCGGCCAGCGAGGCCAGGGTCGCCCGCCGGCGCGGGTGCGGACTCCTGGACATGCTGTGTCAGGTTAGCGGACGCACCGTCGATCGCGAGGTGGGTGCGGGCAGGTCAGGTCACCAGTACGCGGTTCGCCGACGACCGCAGCCCTCGCTGCGCCGCCCACACCACCGCCCAGACGGTGCAGGCGATGGTGATGACGACGAAGCTCGGCGGGGCGTTGAACATCGCTGACACCCCGAGCCCGAGCCACACCGACACCAGGCTGATCAGCGTCGCGACGCCGATCGCCGCCGGAGGCCGCGGTGTCAGCATGATCGCCGCCGCCGCAGGAGTGACGACGAGCGCGAACAGCAGCAGCGTGCCGACGGCCTGCACGGCCATCGTCACCGTGAGGCCCAGCAGCACCATGAATGTGATCGACAGCCCGCGCACCGGGACGCCGCGGGCGTCGGCCACCTGCGCGTTGATCGAGGTGAACAGCAGCGGCCGGTAGATGACGCCGATGCTGAGCACGACCATCCCCAGCAGCGCGGCGAAGGTGACCAGCTGCTGATCGGTGATGGCCAGCAGGTTGCCGAACAGCACGTTGGTCAGGGTGCTCGAGTTGCGGGTGGCCAGAGAGTTGAACAGCAGGCCGAGACCGGTGGCCATCGCCAGCACGGTTCCGGTCGCGACCTCGCGGTCGGCGGCGCGGCGCCCCAGCGCGCCGATGACCAGCGCTCCCCCGACGCAGAACACCCCGAGGCCGAATACCACCGGCAGCCCCAGCAGCACCGCGCCGGTCGCGCCGGGCAGACCGATGTGCGCCAGTGCGTGCGCCGCGAACGCCGTGTTCCGGACGACGACGAAGTAGCCGATGAGCCCGGCGGCCAGCGCCACGAGCGTGCCGCCGATCAGGGCGTTGCGCATGAAACTCGACGTCAGGATCTGCCACCAGTTCTCCTGGTAGCCCAACGCCACCAATGTCGTGGTCACTCAGGTCCTCCGCACGTACAGGTCGCCCTGTGGAGTGTGCACGACCTCGACCGTGGTGCCGTAGAGGTGGGTCAGCAGGTCCTCGTCGACGACGCCGTCGATGGTGTCGTAGTGCGGGTGCCCGTCGAGCAGGTAGACCGCGCCGGTGAGCACTCCCAGCAGCGGGTTGAGGTCGTGGGCGACGACCAGGATGGTCACGCCGAGCTCGGCGTTGATCCGGCCGAGCAGTGCGACCATCTCGCGCTGGTTGCGCAGGTCGAGTGAGGCCAGCGGTTCGTCGAGGATGAGCATCTCGGGGTCGCTCACCAGTGCCTCGGCCAGCGCGACGCGCTGCCGCTGCCCGCCGGAGAGCTGCGACAGCCGCTTGTCGGCCAGCTCGGTCGCGTCGACGGCGGCGAGCACCTCGTCGACACGCCTGCGCTGGTCACGGTTGGCGACGCCGAATCCCCAGCGGTGTCCGTTGAGACCGAGCGTCACCGCGTCGCGCACCCGGATGGCCTCACCGGTGTGAGAACCGATGGTCTGCGGCACGTAGCCGATGCGTTCGTTGTCGGTGCCGGGCGGGCGGCCGAACACCCGGACCAGGCCCGCCGACAGCGGTAGCACTCCGAGCACCACCTGCAGCAGCGTGGTCTTGCCGGTGCCGTTGGAGCCGATGACCGCGACGATCCCGCCCGCGGGGATCTCGAAGTCGGCATGCGACCAGACCGTGCGCCCGCCGCGGGCGACGGCGGCGCCCTCGAAGGTGAGCGCCGGTTCAGCGGTCACCGGATCAGGCGGGGACACCGAGCGCCTTCGCGAGTGCGGTCAGCTGGTCGACCTGCCACGTCTGGAACGACTGGGCGTCTGCGGGCACCGTCTCGGTCACCTCGACCACCGGCACGCCCGCCTGTTCGGCCGCCGTCCGGATCTGCTGCGGGACAGAGCCTTCGGTCTGCACGTTGTACACCAGGACGTCCACTCGGCGATCGCCCAGCAGCCGCAGGAACGCGTCGAGGTCGGCCGGTGACGGGTCGCTCTCGGAAGCCGAGGCCGCCCGGTAGCCCTCGGGCGTGCGGTCGGTCAGGCCGACGGCGGTGGCCATGTCGTCGAAGACGCTCTCGGTGGCGGCGGAGGTCTTGCCGGATGCGCCTGCCTTGATCGACGCGATCAGGTCGTCGTACGGCGCGAGCGACTGACCGAATTCGGCCCGCCGCTCACCGAAGTAGCCCTTGGCGTCCGGGGCGAGCTTTCCGAGCTCGGCGGTGACCGCGTCGGCGACCGCCGTGACGCCGGTGGGGCTGTACCAGACGTGCGGGTTCGGTTCGCCGTCCTCGTGGGCGTGGGCCTGGCCTGCCTCGTCGGCGTGGTCCTCGCCTCCGCCTGCCTCGAGCGCGTCGATCAGTGGCGCGTCCGGCGCCGAGCCGGCGGCCAGCTTGGTGGCCCACTCGTCGTAGTGACCGCCGTTGACGACCACGAGCTGGGCGTCCTCGAAGAGCGCGGCGTCCTTGGGAGCGGGCTCGAAGTCATGCGGATCGACACCAGACCCGGCGAGCACCGTGGTGACCTTCGCACACTGTCCGCCGAGGTCGGAGACGATGTCGCCCCACTGGTCGACGCTCACCACCACCGACACCGGATCGGTGGGGCACGCGGGCGCGGCGGATTGCGCCGGGGTGGCGGAGGGTTCGTCGCCGTTGCCACAGGCCGCCGTCCCGAGGGGCAGGACCAGCAGTGCACCGGCGGCCAGTGTGCGGACCACAGCGCGCTTCGTCGTCACCCGATAATGATAACGGTTTGCATTATCGGTGGCGAACCGAGTGCACGTCAGTGTCCGGTGGCCACCGCCCGGGTGGGGTCCGACGACCATTGCGACCACGAACCGGGGAACAGCTCCGCCTCGACGCCCGCGGCGCGCAACGCCGCGATCGTCACCGCGGCGGTGACACCGGAGCCGCAGTACACGCCAACCCCGGGAGCCACTGTGGCGCCGTGTGATTCGAATATCCGGGTGAGGTCCGCCGTCGGCAGGAACGTGCCGGCGTCGTCCAGCACGGCCGTGCTCGGTGCGTTGCGCGCGCCCGGGATGTGACCGGCCACCGGGTCGACGGGTTCGACCTCGCCGCGGAAGCGTTCAGGTGCACGCGCGTCGAGAAGCACCCCGCCGTAGCCCGCGACGTCGTCGGCGGTCAGCGTCGGCAGCGCGCCGGCGTACAGATCATCGTGTGCGACGGTGACGTCACCGGGAGCCGGGGTGACGGGGCCCGACTCGACGGCACCGCCCGCCTGCCGCCACGCGGCCAGCCCGCCGTCGAGGATTCGCACGCCGGAGATTCCTGCGGCGGTCAGCACCCACCACGCCCGGGCCGACCCGGCGCGATTCCAGTCGTCGTAGACGACGGTCGGTACACCGTCGCGCGCACCCCACCCGCGTGCCGCCGACTCGACCGCGCGGCCGGCAGGCAACGGATGGCGACCCCGGCCGGTGACGCCGTGGTCGGACAGCTCGTCCTCGAGCGAGACGTACACCGCGCCGGGCAGATGACCGCGAAGGTAGGTGTCGCGGCCGTCGGGCTCGGTGAGCTGCCAGCGCACGTCGAGCAGGGTGACCGGCCGCCCATCGGCGAGCAGGCCGAGCAGCTCGTCGGCGGTGATGAGGACGTCGGCACGGGCCACCACTCGATGGTGCCATCCCTAAGCTGGGCCGGTGACCGACCATGCGTTCAGCGCCGCCGAGCGGCGTGCCGTCTACCGGGTGATCGCCGAGCGGCGCGACATGCGCCGGTTCGTGGCGGGCGCGACGGTCGACGAGGAGGTGCTCGGCCGGCTGCTTCAGGCGGCCCACGCCGCGCCCAGCGTGGGGCTGATGCAGCCCTGGCGCTTCATCCGCGTCACCGACGGCACACTGCGGCGCCGGATTCACGCAGTGGTCGACGAGGAGCGGCTCCGGACCGCCGAGGCGCTCGGTCCGCGCGCGGCGGAATTCCTGGCGCTGAAAGTCGAGGGGATCCTCGAGTGCGCGGAACTGCTGGTCGTCGCACTCGGCGACGACCGGGCGCGGCACGTGTTCGGCAGGCGCACCCTGCCGCAGATGGACCTCGCCTCGGTGTCGTGCGCGATCCAGAACCTGTGGTTGGCCGCCCGCGCCGAGGGCCTCGGCATGGGCTGGGTGTCGATCTTCGACCCGGACCGGCTCGGCGCGCTGCTCGGACTGCCCGACGACGCGCAGGCCGTGGCGGTGCTGTGCCTCGGCCCGGTGCCCGAGTTCCCCGACCGGCCCGCGCTCGAGATCGACGAGTGGACGCACGGTCGCCCACTGGCCGAGTTCGTCAGCGAGAACTCCTGGCCCTCCGGACCACTCGGTGATCGTGTCGGACCGGATGCCGCCGCACTAGGCTGACGGCATGCCAACGGCTCGCGCCGAACTGTCCGTCGACCTCAACGCCGACCTCGGCGAGGGCTTCGGGGTCTGGGACCTCGGCGACGACGACGCGATGCTCGACATCGTCACCAGCGCCAACGTCGCCTGCGGCTTCCATGCCGGCGACCCGGCCCGGCTGGCCCGGGTGTGCCGCGCCGCCGCCGAGCGCGGCGTCCGGATCGGCGCGCAGGTCAGCTACCGCGATCTCGCCGGCTTCGGCCGCCGGTTCATCGACGTCACCCCCGACGACCTCACCGCGGACGTGATGTATCAGATCGGGGCGCTGCAGGCGCTCGCCCATGCCGCGGGGTCACGGGTGTCCTACGTCAAACCCCATGGTGCACTGTACAACTCGATTGTCAGCCATCACGCCCAGGCCAGGGCGGTGGCGGCCGCGGTACACGCCGTCGACCCGGGACTGCCGGTACTGGGCCTGTCCGGGTCGGTGTTCTTCACCGCCGCCGAGGAACTCGGATTGCGCACGGTGCCCGAGGCGTTCGCCGACCGGGCCTACCGCGCCGACGGTCAACTGGTGTCGCGACGCGAACCCAACGCGGTGCTCGGTGACGTCGGCGAGATCGTCGAACGGGTGGTGTCGATGGTGACCGAGGGCCGCGTCGACGCGGTCGACGGGTCGACGATCCCGATCTCCGTCGCCTCGGTGTGCGTGCACGGCGACTCACCGGGCGCGGTGCAGATCGCCACGGCGGTGCGGCGCCGCCTCACCGACGACGGCATCACCGTCGCACCGTTCACCGGCTAGCGGGCCGCCTCCCGGTTGGCGCCCGCGACGACGGAGCCGAGCAGACCCGGCAGCGCCGCGTCCACCTCCTCGATGCGCAGTCGCTGGCAGGTGTGCCCGTCGAGCACGAGTCGCTCCGTGAGCCCCGCCTCGCGCAGGATCCGGAAATGGTGGGCGGCCGTCGACTTGTTGATGCCGTCGTAGAGCCCGCCGCACTGCACCGGGGCGCCTGCGTTGAACAGCCGGCGCACCATCTCCAGCCGCACCGGGTCACCGATGGCGCCCAGCACCTGCTGGACGGACCCGACCGGATGGGTCGGGTAGGCGGCGGTCGTCGGTGTCATGTGTCCTCTGCCACGCGAAGTTTGATGTCGATCGAACCTAACGTACTCTCGATTGAAGTTCGATGCCTGTCAAACCAATCGTCAGGAGGGATCGGGAGTGGTCGCGATCGAGCCCCCGCGCACCGACACGCAGCGCTGGGCATACCCGCTGCTGCTGGTGCTCAGCGGTGTGGCGCTCGGGGTCTCCGGACTGCCCGCCCCGCTCTACGGCATCTACGAGTCCGTGTGGCACCTCTCGCCACTGGCCACCACCGTCGTGTTCGGGGTCTACGCGGTCGCGGCGCTGGCCGCCGTGCTGGTCTCCGGCCGCATCTCCGACGTGGTGGGCCGCAAGCCCGTCCTGGTCGGCGCACTGATCGCCCTGCTCGTCGGACTCGGCGTGTTCCTGATCGCCGACAACATGGCGCTGCTGCTGGTGGCCCGCACGATTCACGGCGCGGCCGTCGGCTCCATCGTCGTCGCGGGCGCCGCCGCACTGCTCGACCTCCGTCCCCACCACGGCGTGCGCTCCGGCCAGCTGAGCGGCGTCAGCTTCAACATCGGCATGACGATCGCCATCGTCGGCTCCGCGCTGCTGGCCCAGTACGCGCCGCACCCGCTGCGGACCCCGTATGCGGTGGTGGCCGTCCTGTGCCTGATCGTCGGCGTCGGCCTGCTGGCGCTGCGCGAACCCCACCTCGCCCGCAGCAGCGGACCGATCCGCATCGCACGTCCCGCCGTGCCGGCCGAGATCCGCGCCGACTTCTGGTTCGCCGCGCTCGGCGTGATGGCGTCGTGGTCGGTGCTCGGTGTGCTGCTGTCGCTGTACCCGTCGCTGGCCGCCCGCCAGACCCACATCGACAACCTGGTGTTCGGCGGCGCTGTCGTCGGCACCACCGCCTTCGCCGCCGCGCTGTCACAGCTCTTCGCCACCCGGGTGCCCGCCCGGCGGGCGGCCGTCGTCGGAGACGTCGGCATGGCGGTCGCGCTCCTCGTGACCATCCCGGTGCTGATGTCGCACCAGTGGCAGCTGGTGTTCGTCGCGGCTGCGCTGCTCGGCGCGACCTTCGGGCTCGGCTTCGGCGGCTCGCTGCGCCACCTGTCCGACGTGGTGCCCGCCGACCGTCGCGGCGAGACGATGTCGGCGTACTACCTGCTGGCCTACACCGCGATGGCGGTGCCGACGCTGATGGCCGGATGGGCCGCGACACGCTGGGACATCACCGCGGTGTTCCCGTGGTTCGCCGGCGCTGTCGCAACGGCCTGCCTGGTGGCCGCCGCCTTCGGCATGCGCAGCACCCGGGCCGCCGCCCGCGGCTAGCGGGAGCAGCACCGCTCTAGAGTCGAGCCATGCGCCTACGCGCCGGCCGGCCCGACCTCGATGCCCACGCCCACCTGTTCGACGCGCCCGCCGCGGCCGCCGACAGCCCCCTGACCGTCACGTGGGCCGGCGTCACCACCCTGCTGGTCGACGACGGCACGTCGGCCCTGATGACCGACGGCTTCTTCTCCCGGCCCGGCCTGCTGTCCGTCGGGCTGGGCCGGATCGCGCCGTCACCGCCGCGGGTGGACGGGTGCCTCGGCCGGCTCGGCGTGCAGCACCTGGACGCCGTGCTGCCGGTGCACACCCACTTCGACCACGCACTCGACTCCGCACTGGTCGCCGAGCGCACCGGCGCCACGCTGGTCGGCGGTACCTCGACCGCCCAGGTCGGGCGCGGTCACGGACTGCCCGCCGACCGGCTGCTGATCGCCGAACCCGGGACGACGATGACGCTCGGCGCCTACCGCGTCACACTGCTCGAGTCGGAACACTGCCCACCCGACCGGTTCCCGGGTGAGATCACCGAACCCGTCAGGCCGCCGGTGCGAGCGTCGGCCTATCGCTGCGGGGAGGCGTGGTCGACGATGATCGAGCACTCCCCCACCGGCCGGCGGCTGCTGATCGTGGGCAGCGCGGGCTTCGTGCCCGGCGCGCTCGACGGCAGCCAGGCCGACGTGGTCTACCTGGGAGTCGGCCAGCTCGGCGTGCAGCCCGAGCGCTACGTCGTCGACTACTGGACCCACGTGGTGCGCGCCGTCGGCGCCCGCCGCGTCGTGCTCATCCACTGGGACGACTTCTTCCGGCCGCTACACCGGCCGTTGCGGGCGCTGCCCTTCGCCGGCGACGACCTCGACTTCTCGGTGCGGGTGCTCACCCGCCTCGCCGAGGCCGACGGCGTGCCGCTGCATCTGCCGACACTGTGGCAGCGCGAGGATCCCTGGCTCACCTGATCCGGACATACGCCGGCGGCAGCGGCATCCCGAGGCCGGCCAGCACCGCGCGCAGCCTGGTCGGGTAGTCGGTGATGATGCCGTCGGCGCCCGCGGCGATCTGCGCGCGCATCGCATCCTCGTCGTTGATCGTCCACGGGATCACCCGCAGGCCCGCCGCGTGTGCCCGGTCGACGAACGCCCGGTCGGCCACCAGCCGGAAGCCGGGATCGGCGGGCGTCTGCCCGTAGGGCACCGAATAGCCCGGCGACAGGATGTTCGCGCCGACCTGCTGCGCGGCCGCGATCGGGTCGGGCGTCACCGCCGGGTCGATGCCGGCAAGCCACGGCGACCCCGGCACCCAGGTGGTCTCGTCCCACAGGGCGACCAGCGGGATCGACGGCTCCGCGCGGCGAACCATCGGCAGGGTGCGCCAGTCGAAGCTCTGGATGTCGACCCGGCCGACCTTGCCCGCCGCCCGCACCGCCGCGAGGATCACGTCGACGAACACCTCCGGGGCCGCCGACTGCTCGGGATGTTCGGCCTCGACCTTGGTCTCGATGTTGAACCGCACGCCCGCCCCGAAGTCGTCGGCGAGGGTGAACACCTCCGGCAGCACGGCGATCCTGTTGCCCCGCACGACTTCGGCATTCGGGTAGTCGGCCAGCATCTTGCCGCAGTCGAGCGTGCGGATCTGGGCGAGGGTGAGGTCACGCACCAGCTTGCCGACGTAGGGATACTGCGGGTCGGCGGGGAACGCCGGGGCGGTGTCCGCGCACTTCTCCGGTGCGATCTTCGGGTCGTGCCACACCAGCGGCTGGTTGTCCCTGGTGATGACGACGTCGAGTTCGAGTGTGCTGACCCCCAACTCGAGCGCCTTGGTGAACGCGCGCAGCGACTCCTCGGTGGTCTCCCCGCGCCCGCCCCGGTGCGCCTGCAGATCGAAACCCGACGGCTGCGCGGCGGCAGGGGGTACGCCGAACGCGACCGCAGCGGCGACGAGCATGATGAGGGTGGCAGCTCTGCGCATGGCTGAAGACGTTATCCGCGTCGGCGCTGCAGCAGGCGGAGTCGAGGCGGACCAACGCAGTTTCGTCATCGAGAGTTCGAAGGGATGTCACGCGCGTTGGTCATGAGCCTGCTGCTGCTCGCCGTCGTGCTTGCGTTCGCGGTGATCCGCCCGCGGGGCCTGCCCGAGGCGGTCGTCGCCGTGCCCGCCGCGGCGCTGCTCGTCGGCGTCGGCGCGATCTCAGTCGACGACGCCGCCGCCGAGATCCGCGAACTCCTGCCGGTGGTCGGGTTCCTGGCGGCGGTGCTTGTGCTGTCGCGGCTGTGCGACGACGAAGGCCTGTTCCACGCCGCGGGCGTGCTGATGGCCCGGGTCAGTGCGGGCGATCCGCGGCGCCTGCTGAGGATGGTGTTCGTCGTCGCGGCCGCTGTCACCGCGGTCCTGAGCCTGGACGCCACCGTGGTGCTGCTGACGCCGGTGGTGATCGCCACCGCGGCGACGCTGTCGATACCGGCGCGGCCGCACGCCTACGCGACCGCCCACCTGGCCAACAGCGCGTCGCTGCTGCTGCCGGTGTCCAACCTGACCAACCTGCTGGCGTTCGCGGCGGCCGGGCTGTCGTTCACCCGGTTCGCCGCACTGATGGCGTTACCGTGGCTGGTGACGGTCCTCGTCGAGTTCCTGCTGCTGCGTTGGCTGTTCGCTCGCGACCTGGCCGTCGCACCGCAACGGTCCGATCACCCGCCGCCTGCGGAGGTGCCGGTGTTCGTGCTCGTGGTGCTGGCGCTCACGCTGCTCGGGTTCGCGCTGACCTCGCTGGCCGGCCTGTCACCGGCGTGGGCGGCACTGGCCGGCGCCGGGGTGCTCGGCGTGCGCGGCCTAGCACGGCGCCGCAGTTCGGTGGCCGGTATCGCGCGGGCGGTGAACGTGCCGTTCCTGGCGTTCGTGCTGGCGCTGGGTGTGGTGGTCGAGGCGGTGATGGTGCACGGCCTCGACGACGCGATGCGCGACATCCTGCCCGGCGGCCACAGCCTGCCCGCGCTGCTGGGGTTCGCGGCCGTCGCCGCGGTGCTCTCCAACGTCGTCAACAACCTGCCCGCGGTGCTGGTGCTGCTTCCACTGATCGCGGGCGCCGGTCCGGCCGCCGTGCTCGCGGTGCTGATCGGGGTCAACGTCGGACCCAATCTCACCTATGTGGGTTCGCTGGCAAACCTGTTGTGGCGCAATGTGGTTCGCAGACACGACATTCCGGCGGGTGCGATCGAGTTCAGCCGGGTCGGGGTGGTCACCGTGCCGCTGACCCTGGTCGCCGCGGTGGTCGCGCTGTGGGCCGGCATCCGGCTGTTCGGCGTGTGAGCCGTGGCGTACCGAGCGGATCCGGCGGCGACTGGGCACAATTGGGGCCGTGCCGAGGTTCAGCAGGTACGTGGCGATCGGAGACTCCTTCACCGAGGGAGTGGGTGACCCGCATCCGGGCAGCAGGAACGGACTGCGGGGCTGGGCCGACCGGGTGGCCGCCCACCTCGCGCACGGCCATTCCGGATTCGGCTACGCCAACCTCGCTGTGCGGGGCCGGGTGATGGACGACATCGTTGCCGAGCAGATCCCGCTGTGCGCGCTGCTCGAACCCGACCTGGTCACCGTCTACGCGGGCATGAACGACCTGATGGCGCTGGCCGTGGACACCGACGCGGTGATGGCCCGCTACGCCGAGGGGCTCAAGGCGCTGCAGCAGACCGGCGCGGTAGTGCTCGCCTTCACCGCACCCGATCTCGGCGCCAAGCCGCTGTTCCGCGGACTGCGCGGCCGGGCCGCCATCTACAACGAACTGCTGCGCGCCACCACCGACGACCTCGGCATCGGCCTGGTGGACTTCTGGCGGTTCGACGAGTTCCGCGACCCACTGCTGTGGGACGGCGACCGGGTGCACCTGTCACCGCTCGGCCACGAGGTGATGGCGGCGCGGGTGCTCGAGGCGCTGCCGGACACCGGGTCGCGCGCGGCGCCGGTGCCGAACTTCATCCCGGCGCCCACGTCGGGCGCGGACGTGTACACCAATGTCCGGTGGGCGATCTCGTTCGCCGCACCGTGGGCGATCCGGCGGCTGCGGCGGATGACACCGGGAGCGGGCATCGAACCGAAGTCGAGCACGCTCGTCAGCGTCGGCTGACGAGATCTCAGCTGCGTCGCTGGCGGGCGATCTCGGCGAGCACCACGCCCGCGGCCACCGATGCGTTCAGCGATTCCGTCGGTCCGGCCATCGGGATCGACACCACGGCGTCGCAGGTCTCGCGGACCAGTCGGGAGAGCCCCTTGCCCTCGGAACCGACCACCACCACCATCGGCCCCGTGCCCTCGAGCTCGTCGACCGTGATGTCGCCGTCGGCGTCCAGCCCGACCACCTGCAGACCGGCGTCCGACCACGACTTCAGCGTGCGGGTCAGGTTGGTGGCCCGGCTCACCCGCAGCCGGGCCGCGGCGCCCGCGCTGGTGCGCCACGCGACGGCGGTGACCGACGCCGAGCGGCGCTGCGGGATCAGCACACCGTGGCCGCCGAACGCCGACACCGACCGCACGATCGCGCCGAGGTTCCGCGGGTCGGAGATGTTGTCCAGCGCGACCAGCAGCGGCGGCGCGCCTGCGGCCTTGGCCGCCTTGAGCAGGTCGTCGGGATGGGCGTAGTCGTAGGGCGGCACCTGCAGGCCGAGCCCCTGGTGCAGGGTGAACCCGCTCATCCGGTCCAGGTCGGAACGCGGCACCTCGAGGATGGAGATGCCTGCGTCGGCGGCGATCTGCACCGCCTCGGTCAGACGTTCGTCGTTGTCGGCGCCCAGCGCCACGTACAGCGCCGTCGCGGGCACGCCGGCCCGCAGGCACTCCACCACCGGATTGCGGCCGAGCACGAGTTCGGTGGTGTCCTCGGGCTTCTTCTGCCTGCCCTGCTGTGACCTCGCGGTCTTGGCCGCACGTTTCGCCGCCGGGTGGCTCGGCCGCTGATGGGCGGGCGGCGTCGCGCCGCGGCCCTCGAGGCCACGTCTGCGCACCCCGCCCGAACCGACCGTCGGCCCCTTCTTCGTGCCTTCCTTGCGTACCGCCCCGCGCCGCTTGGAATTACCCGCCATGGTCAGTCGTCCTTGCTGTGGCCGTCGAGCAGCGTCCACTGCGGACCGTCGGCGGTGTCGGTGACCTCGATGCCGGCCTCTTTGAGGCGATCGCGGATCTGGTCGGCGGTGGCCCAGTCCCGGGTGGCGCGAGCCTCGGCGCGGCCCGCGAGCGCCCACTGCACCAGCACGTCGACCGCCGCCAGCGCGGCCGTCGTCTCGTCGCGGGACTCCCAGCGCTCGTCGAGCGGGTCGCACCCGAGGATGCCCATCATCGCCCGGATGGCGCGGGCGTGGCCCATCGCCGTCTCGTGGTCCCCGGACTCGAGCGCACGGTTGCCTTCGGCGCGCGCGGCGTGCACCTCGGCCAGCGCCGCGGGCACCGCCAGGTCGTCGTCCAGGGCGGCGGCGAATCTCGGCGTCCAGTCACCGGGCACCACGGTGCCGACGCGGCTGCACACCCGGTGCAGGAAGTCCTCGATGCCGGTGTAGGCCTTCACCGCGTCCTGCAGCGCGTTCTCGGAGAACTCGAGCATCGACCGGTAGTGCGCGCTGCCCAGGTAGTAGCGCAGCTCGGCAGGCCGGACCCGTTGCAGCACAGCGGGAATGGAGAGCACGTTGCCCAGCGACTTGCTCATCTTCTCGCCGCCCATGGTGACCCAGCCGTTGTGCAGCCAGTACCGCGCAAAGCCGTCGCCGACCGCCTTGGCCTGGGCGATCTCGTTCTCGTGGTGCGGGAACACCAGATCCATTCCGCCGGCGTGGATGTCGAACTCCGCGCCGAGATAGGACTCGCACATCGCCACGCACTCGGTGTGCCAGCCCGGGCGGCCCGGGCCCCAGGGCGTGGGCCACGACGGCTCGCCGGGTTTCGCGCCCTTCCACAGCGTGAAGTCGCGCTGGTCGCGCTTTCCGGTGGCGACGCCCTCACCCTGGTGTACGTCGTCGATGCGGTGCCCCGACAATCTGCCGTAATCCGGGTAGCTCGCCACGTCGAAGTAGACGTCGCCGTCACCGGTGTAGGCATGCCCCTGGTCGATGAGTCGCTGGATCAACTCGACCATCTGGGTGATGTGCCCGGTGGCGCGGGGTTCGGCCGAGGGCGGCAGCACGCCGAGGGCGTCGTAAGCGGCCGAGAACGCCCGCTCGAAGGTGGCGGCCCACTCCCACCACGGCCTGCCCGCGTCGGCGGCCTTGTTGAGGATCTTGTCGTCGATGTCGGTGACGTTGCGGATGAACGCGACGTCGTAGCCCTTGGCGGTGAGCCAGCGGCGCAGCACGTCGAAGGCGACGCCACTGCGGACATGGCCGATATGCGGGAGGCCCTGAACCGTTGCGCCGCACAGATAAATGGACACGTGGCTGTCGCGCAGCGGGACGAAGTCACGCACGCCACCGGTCCAGGTGTCGTGGAGGCGGAGGTCGCCTCCGGCGCGGGCTTCGGTCACGACGCGCCAGCTTACCGGCAGGTTTACGACATTCCGGCATCGGCGACGACAAGAGCCGTCGCGATCGCCGCCAGCCCCTCGCCGCGCCCGGTCAGCCCCAGGCCGTCGGTGGTGGTCGCCGACACCGACACCGGTGCCTCGAGCAGTTCCGTCAGCAGGCGCTGAGCCTCCGCCCGCCGCGGCCCCACCTTGGGCCTGTTGCCGATGACCTGCACCGCGGCGTTACCCACCCGGAAGCCCTCGGCGTGCAGCAGGCCGTGGACGTGGCGCAGCATGTCCGCCCCGCCGACGCCCCGCCACTCCTCGCGACCGGTGCCGAACACCGAGCCCAGGTCGCCGAGCCCGGCCGCCGAGAGCAGCGCGTCACACAGCGCGTGTGCGGCGACATCGCCGTCGGAGTGCCCCGCGCAGCCGTCGTCGTCAGGGAACAGCAGCCCGAGCAGCCAGCACGGCCTGCCGGGCTCGACGGGGTGGACGTCGGTGCCGAGACCGACGCGCGGCAGGTTCACGGTCGGCCCCTCACACCCGGGCGCCGAGCAGGGCCTCGGCCAGCAGCAGGTCGTTCGGCGTGGTGATCTTGAAGGCCAGCGGGTCCCCGTCGACGGTCTGCACCTGACCGCCCATGCGCTCGACCATCGACGCGTCGTCGGTGAACCCGCCGCCGCCGGCGGCGGACCGATAGGCGCGCCGCAGCACGTCGGTGTGGAAGCCCTGCGGGGTCTGCACGGCGCGTAGCCCCGCCCGCTCGGGCGTGCCGAGCACCGCGCCGTTGGCATCCACGGCCTTGATCGTGTCGGTCAGGGGCAGCGCAGGCACGACGGCGGTGTGGCCGTCCTGCAGTGCGCGCACCACCCGCACGATCAGCGATGGTGGGGTCAGCGCGCGCGCTGCGTCATGGACGAGCACGAATTCCGCGTCACCCACCGCGTCGAGCGCCAACCGCACGGATTCGGTGCGATCGGCCCCGCCGGAGACGATCACCGCATGCGCGCCGAAGACCAGTTTCGCCTCGTCGGTGCGGTTGGGCGGCACAGCCACCACCACGCTGTCGACGACACCAGAATCCCGCAGGCCGGCCAGCGCGTGTTCGAGCATCGGCCGACCGGTGAGATGGACGAACGCCTTGGGCGCGCCCGCCGCGAGCCGTTGACCGGATCCCGCGGCAGGCACGACGGCCACCGTGGTCATCGGGCGTCAGGACGCGGTGGCAAGCGCCTCGTCGAGGATGTTCATGGCCTTCTCGTTATCGGTGTTCTCGGCCAGTGCGAGTTCGCCGACGAGGATCTGCCGGGCCTTGGCCAGCATCCGCTTCTCGCCTGCCGACAGGCCGCGCTCCTGATCGCGGCGCCACAGGTCGCGAACCACCTCGGCGACCTTGTTCACGTCACCCGAAGCCAGCTTCTCGAGGTTGGCCTTGTAGCGGCGCGACCAGTTGGTCGGCTCCTCGGTGTGCGGGGCGCGCAGCACCTGGAAGACCTTGTCGAGGCCCTCCTGTCCGACCACGTCGCGAACGCCCACATATTCGGCGTTGTCAGCGGGCACTCGAACGGTCAGATCACCCTGGGCGACCTTCAGGACGAGGTATTCCTTCGCCACACCCTTGATCGTCCGGGTTTCAATCGCATCGATCAACGCAGCACCGTGATGCGGGTAAACAACGGTGTCTCCGACCTTGAAAATCATCAGTTTCGAGCCCCTTTCACGTGTCCATGTTAACACGACGCCCAGACAGGCGGGGATCAACGATGCAGGTCAGGGGCGTTGACCGGGAAGACCAGGGGTTGACACCGCCAAGAATCCGTGCAAGGCGAGGGTTGCCTGGCCGCGTTGTCCGGCGAACCTGTGACGGCCCCGAATGGTGTCTGGGAGGGCCCTTCGCGGCCCGCCGCGCAAACCCGCTCCGCCCTGCGGTACCGCCCGCTCACCGCACCTACTACTCTGCATAGTCGAACGGCATGTCGTCGGTCCGTCATCGCCGGACCCGCACCCAGGAGGCTCGAGTGAACCGCTTCGGACTGCGCGCTTCGGCGGTCACCTCCGGCCTGGCCGTCGCCGGGCTGGCCGCGACACTGACACTCAGCGGATGCAGCGCCGGGCAGATCGCCCAGACGGCCACCCAGGAACCCGCGATCAACGGCGTCAGCGCCAACGCCGGCGAGATCGCGTTGCGCAACGTGCACCTGCGGGCCCCGCAGACGTCGGACTACGTGCGCCCGGGCACCGATGCCGAACTGCTATTCGTCGCCGCCAACAACTCCCCCGACGTCAACGACAAGCTCGTGTCGATCCGCTCCGACATCGCGACGGTCACCCTCGCCGGTGACGCGCAGATACCCGCAGGCGGCGCCCTGATCGTGGGCGAGCCCGACGGCCAGATCGCGCCGCTGGAGGCCGTCGAGGCCGCAGACACCGTGACCGCCCAGGTGAAGCTGACCAAGCCGATCTCCAACGGCCTGACCTACGACTTCGAGTTCACCTTCGAGCGCGGCGGCAAGGCCACGGTCGCGGTGCCGATCTCCGCGGGCGAGCAGCAGCGCCGCGACGACCCCGGCCAACTCGACAACGAGGGCGACGAGGGACACGGCGCCGGACACTGACGTTCTGTCGGTCGCGCGGGATACCGTCGACCCGTGGCAAGAGCGCGCGCGCAGTACCGCTGCTCGGAATGCCGGCACATCACCGCCAAGTGGGTCGGGCGCTGCGCTGAGTGCGGCACCTGGGGCACCGTCGAAGAGATCGCGGTGCTCGCGCCCATCCGGACCGGGCAGCTCGGCCAGGCCGGTACGGCGCTGCGGATGCCCGCCTCCCCCGCGGTGCCCATCAGCGCCATCGCCGCGGGCACCACACGCCATGAACACACCGGCGTCCCCGAACTCGACCGGGTGCTGGGCGGTGGGCTGGTCCCGGGCTCGGTGACCCTGCTGGCCGGCGAGCCGGGCGTCGGCAAGTCGACGCTGCTGCTCGAGGTCGCGCATCGCTGGGCCGCGGCGGGCCGGCGCGCGCTCTACCTGTCCGGCGAGGAGTCGGCAGGCCAGGTCAGGCTGCGCGCCGAACGCACCGGCTGCACCCACGACGAGCTGTACCTGGCCGCCGAATCCGATCTGTCGACCGCGCTCGGCCACATCGACGCGGTGCAGCCGACGCTGGTGATCGTCGACTCGGTGCAGACCATGACCAGCGGCGAGACCGACGGCGTCCCCGGCGGGGTCACCCAGGTGCGGGCGGTCACCACCGCGCTCACCTCCTACGCCAAGAACAGCGGCGTCGGCGTGTTGCTGGTCGGCCACGTGACCAAGGAGGGCGCCATCGCAGGGCCGCGGTCGCTGGAACACCTGGTCGACGTGGTGCTGCACTTCGAAGGGGACCGGGCGTCGACGCTGCGGATGGTCCGCGGCGTCAAGAACCGGTTCGGCGCCGCCGACGAGGTGGGCTGTTTCCAGCTGCACGACACCGGGATCGAGGGCGTCGCCGACCCGTCCGGACTGTTCCGCGACCAGCGCACCACACCCGTGCCGGGCACCGCCGTCACCGTCACGCTCGACGGCAAGCGGCCGCTGATCGGCGAGGTGCAGGCGCTGGTCGGTGCACCCACCGCGGCGATGCCGCGGCGGGCGGTCAGCGGCATCGACTCGGCCCGCGCCGCGATGATCGCCGCCGTCCTCGACAAGCACCTCCGCCTCGGCGTCGGAAGCCAGGACATCTATCTGTCCACCGTCGGCGGCATGCGGCTCACCGATCCGTCCGCGGACCTCGCCATCGCGCTCGCGATGGCATCGGCGCGCAAGGACCTGGCGATGCCCGCCGATTCGGTGGTGATCGGCGAGGTCGGCCTGGCAGGTGACCTGCGCCGGGTCACCGGGATGGACCGCCGCCTCGCCGAGGCGGCCCGGCTGGGCTTCACCTCGGCCGTGGTGCCCGCCGGGTTGAAGTCCGTTCCGACCGGGATGCGCGTGCTGCAGGCCGACAACATCGGCGCGGCATTGCGGGTGCTGCGCCGGATCGCGGACAATAGCGCCCGATCCGAGGAGTAGCCATGGCAGTGAAGTCGACCGGCCGGACCGGCCGCACCGGGCGCAACGTGGTGCCACTGACGCGTCCGACGCTGCGGGAGACGCTGGGCAGGCTCGCACCCGGGACACCACTGCGCGACGGCCTCGAACGCATCCTGCGCGGCCGCACCGGTGCCTTGATCGTGCTCGGCTACGACGACAGCGTCGAGGTCATCTGCGACGGCGGCTTCGAACTCGACATCCGCTACGCCCCCACCCGGCTGCGCGAGCTGTCCAAGATGGACGGCGCGGTGGTGCTGTCCACCGACGGCAGCCGCATCCTGCGCGCGAACGTGCAACTGGTGCCCGATCCGTCGATCCCCACCGACGAGTCCGGCACGCGGCACCGCTCGGCCGAGCGCACCGCCATCCAGACCGGATATCCGGTGATCTCGGTGAGCCACTCGATGAGCATCGTCACCGTCTACGTCGCCGGCGAGCGGCACGTGGTTCCCGACACCCCGACCATCCTGTCGCGGGCGAATCAGACCATCGACACCCTGGAGCGCTACAAGACCCGGCTCGACGAGGTGAGCAGGCAGCTGTCCACCGCCGAGATCGAGGACTTCGTGACGCTGCGCGACGTGATGACCGTGGTGCAGCGGCTGGAGATGGTGCGCCGGATCAGCCTCGAGATCGACGCGGACGTGGTGGAACTCGGCACCGACGGCCGTCAGCTCAAGCTCCAGCTCGAGGAACTCGTCGGCGACAACGACACCGCCCGTGAGCTGATCGTGCGCGACTACCACGCCAACCCCGATCCGCCGTCCCCCGCGCAGGTCGGCGCCACGCTGGAGGAGCTCGACAGCCTCTCCGACGCCGAGTTGCTCGACTTCACCACTCTCGCAAGAGTTTTCGGCTACCCGTCTACGCCGGAGGCGCAGGACTCGGCGATGAGTTCACGCGGCTACCGGGCGATGGCGGGCATCCCGCGGCTGCAGTTCGCCCACGTCGACCTGCTGGTGCGGTCGTTCGGATCGCTGCAGGGCCTGCTCGCCGCCAGCGCCGACGACCTGCAGTCGGTGGAGGGCATCGGCTCGATGTGGGCCCGCCACATCCGGGAGGGCCTTTCGCTGCTGGCCGAGTCGACGATCGCCGACCGGCTGGCCTGACCCGGCGTCAGCCGACGGGCGGTACAGGTCCGGGCGGTGCACCCACAGGCGCAGGGGAGCCCGGCTGAGCGGCCAGGATGAACGGCACCGTGGCGGACCGCAGGTTGCCCAACTGGACGATCAGGTTATAGGTGCCGGGCCCGATCGGCTGACGCGGCAGCGGGCAGTCCGGCGCCGATCCCATTCCGGTCCAGGTGACCTCGGTGGTCACCTGTTCACCCGGCGCGAACGTCTTGACCAGGGTCTCGTTGGACGGCGCGCAGTCGAGGTTCGACCACAGCCGGGTGTTGTCGAGTGCGTACACGTACGCGGCCAGCACGGCGGCGCCGACGTCGCGCTGACAGGCCACCAGGCCGATGTTGGTGACGACCATGGTGAACTTCGGCTGGTCGCCGACGACGTACTCGGGCTGGCTGGTGATGCCCTTGACCGCGAGCGTGGAGTCGGGGCAGTCGTCGCCCTCCTTGAGCACCGGCGGCGGCGCCACCGCGGCGGTCGGTGTCGGCGTCGGGGGCGGGGCGGCCTGCGCCGGAGGCACGACGGGGGTCTTGATCTCGGGGTTCTCCCCCGGCAGCGGAGTGGGCGCGGCGGCGGTGGTCGGCGTCTGCTGATCTGCGGTGTCGCCACCGGAACCGCTGGTCACGATGATGATGACGAGGGCGGCGATGATGCCGACGACGAGTACGCCGACGCCGAGCGCGAGCGCTCTGCGCCGCCGGTAGATCTCAGGGGGCAGCGGGCCCTGCGGTTCAACGTCCAGCACAAGTTCACGGTAAGGGCAGGTCACGCATAGTTGTCCGAGGTGACCCGGCGTGTCGTCGTCAGCCTTCGCCGATGTCACCCACGTGTTCGCGCAGCACCACCCGGCCGTCGGCCAGATGGTAGGTCACCCCGGCGATCGCGAGCGTGCCGTCGAGGATGCGCTGGGCGATCGGCGCCGACCGCAACCGAAGCTGCTGCACGGTCTCGATGACGTGCTTGGCCTCGAACTCGTCGACGCGGGTCAGGCCCTGGTTGCGGCCGAGCAGGATCGACGGCGTCACCCGTTCGACGATGTCGCGGACGTAGCCGCCGGGCACCTCGCCGTCCTCGAGCGCGGAGAGGGTGGCTTTCACCGCACCGCAGCTGTCGTGGCCCAGGACGACCACCAGCGGCACATCGAGGACGGTGACCGCGTACTCGATCGAGCCGAGCACCGCCGAGTCGGCGACGTGACCCGCGGTGCGCACCACGAACATGTCGCCGAGCCCCTGGTCGAAGATGATCTCCGCGGCCACCCTGCTGTCGGCGCAGCCGAACACCACCGCGGTGGGCTTCTGACCTGCGGCCAGGCCGGCCCGGTGCTCGATGCTCTGGCTGGGGTGTTGTGGACGGCCGGCAACGAAGCGCTCGTTACCCTCGGTGAGTGCCTTCCACGCCGACTTCGGACTCGAATTGGGCATGGCCGACATTCTGCCCGAGGGCTTCCCGGTGATCGCACCGGCCGAGCTGTTGACGTGGTACGGCCACGCGCAGCGCGACCTCCCGTGGCGCAGGCCGGGCGTCAGCGCATGGCAGATCCTGGTCAGCGAGTTCATGCTGCAGCAGACACCGGTGGCCCGGGTGGAGCCGATCTGGCGCGACTGGATCGCGCGCTGGCCCACCCCGTCGGCCACCGCCGCGGCCGGCGTCGGCGAGGTGCTGCGCGCGTGGGGGAAGCTGGGTTACCCCCGCCGGGCCAAGCGGTTGCACGAGTGCGCGACGGTGATCGCCACCGACCACGGCGACGAGGTGCCCGCCGACGTGGAGACGCTGCTCACGCTGCCGGGCATCGGCGCCTACACCGCCCGCGCCGTCGCCTGCTTCGCCTACCGGCAGCGGGTTCCGGTGGTGGACACCAACGTTCGGCGGGTGGTGGCCAGGGCGGTGCACGGCCGCGCCGACGCCCCGGCCAGCACCCGTGACCTCGCCGACGTCGAGGCGCTGCTGCCCGACGGGGACCGGGCGCCGGTGTTCTCGGTGGCGCTGATGGAACTCGGCGCCACGGTGTGCACGGCCCGCGCGCCGCGGTGCGGGCTGTGCCCGCTCAGCGCGTGCACCTGGCGGACGCTGGGCTATCCCGCCGCGATCGCGCCGGCGCGGCGGCCGCAGAAGTACGCAGGCACCGACCGCCAGTGCCGCGGCCGGCTACTGGACGTGTTGCGCGGCAACGACTCTCCGGTCAGCCGTGCGCAGCTGGACCTGGCCTGGCTGACCGACACCGCCCAGCGCGACCGGGCGCTGGACTCGCTGCTGGTCGACGGGCTGGTGGAGCAGACCGCCGACGGCCGTTTCGCGCTCGCAGGCGAGGGCGGCTGAGCGCTACGCCGTCTGCTCGGATTCGGCTACCACCGCGGCGAATTCGCTGTCGAGTTCGCTCGCGCCCGCAGGGTCGTTGCCGGTGCAGCAGAAGCGGCGGCGGTAGTCCGACGGCGTCACCCCGATCACCCGGCGGAAGTGGTGCCGCAGCAGGGTCGCGGTGCCGAAGCCCGACCGTTCGGCGATGTGGTCGATGTCGAGGTCGCTCTCCTCGAGCATCCGGCGGGCGTAGAGCACGCGCTGATCGGTGACCCACTGCATCGGGGTGGTGCCGGTCTCCTCGACGAACCGGCGGGCGAAGGTCCGTGCCGACATGTTGGCGCGCCGGGCCAGCGTGGCCACGGTGTGCGGCTTCTCGAGGTGCGCCAGGATCCAGTCCAGGTGCGGGGCGAACCGCTCCGAGCAGCGCACAGGGATCGGCTGGTCGATGTACTGGCGCTGGCCGCCGTCGCGCTGCGGCGGCACCACCATCCGCCGCGCGATCTTGTTGGTGACCTCGCTGCCGAGTTCCCGCCGCACCAGGTGCAGGCAGGCGTCGATGCCCGCCGCGGTGCCGGCGCTGGTGATCAGGTCACCGTCGTCGACGTAGAGCACGTTGCGGTCGACGAGCGCGGTCGGGTACATCCGGGCCAGCTCGTCGGCGTGCATCCAGTGTGTGGTGCAGGGGCGGCCATCGAGCAGGCCCGCGGCGCCCACGACGAACGCGCCGGAGCACACCGTGAGGATGATCGAACCGGCCGCACTGGCCGTTCGCAGGGCCTCGAGCGCCTCCGGCGGATACCCGTTGGGTCCGGCCGAGATGGCGGGCACCGCCACCAGGTCGGCGCCGACCAGCTGACTGAAGTCGTGGTCGGGGGTCAACGACGCGCCGATCGACGTCCGGACGGGCACGCCTGCCACCGGGCCGCACACCTTGAAATCGAAGTTGGGGACGCCGTCGCCGGACCGGTCGATGCCGAAGACCTCGCAGATGACACCGAACTCGAAGACCGCCAGACCGTCCAGCACCATCGCCGACACGCTCTTGATCGCCATGGCAGCATCTTATCGCATGGTGTCAGTTCCGCCACTGTTGGCGGTATGTGGCGTTGCGAAGAATTACTGCCATGACCATTGCACTCGCCATCCTCATCCTGTCAGCACCGTTCGCGCTGGCCGCAGCCCTCGGCTGGGCGGCCCACCGGTCCGGCGTGCTCCGACTGCACCTCGACCAGTTCCGGGTGTCGGCCCCGATGATGGGCCGGCTCTTCGAGGACGATCGCGACTTCCATCGCGTCACCCACGACGTCGACGCCATCCGGACCCGGTTCGAGCAGCACCCCGCGTGGCCGGCCTCAGGCGCGGTCGGTGAGCGTCGTTAGGAAGGTCTCGACCGCCTGCCGGTACAGCTCCGGCGCGTCGTCGTGCACCAGGTGACCGGCGTCGGGCGCGAGCAGGTAAGTCGTCCGATGGCCGGTCTCGTCCATCCGGCGCATCTGGCCTGCGGGCGTGACGCCGTTGCCCGCCTCGATCAACAACGCAGGCGCCCGCACCGCCGACCACTGCTGCCAGTAGTCGCGCACACCCCACTCGGCGGCGATCTCGATCCACTGCCGCGGGTGCCCGTGCAAGCGCCAGCCGGTGGCGACGCGATCGAACGCCTCGAGGAAGTACTGGCCGGCCACCGGTCCGAACTGGTCGTAAACCTGCTGGGCGGTACCGAACTCGACGGGCAGTGCGTGCACCCACGGCTCCCACGGACCGGTGGTGCGGCCGCGGAAGTCCGGGGCCATGTCCTCCACCACGAGCGCCCTGACCAGGTCGGGGCGCGTCGCCGCGAGACACCAGGAGTGCAGCGCACCCATGGAGTGGCCCACCAGGATCACCGGCCGGCCCAGTTCCTCGACGGCGTCGCCGAGGTCGGCGACGAACCGCTCGCTGCTGATCGGATGAGGGTCGACGACATCGCGGCCGCGGTGCCACGGCGCGTCGTAGGTGTACACCGCGCCGAAGCGCGCGAGCCACGGCGACTGCCGCGACCAGGTGCTGCCACGGCCCATCAGACCGTGGACCAGCACGAGCGGTGTGCCCCCGGCATCGGGCGGGCCGCCGCGCGGGGTGAGCAGTTCGGAGCGCATGCCGCCATCTTGCCCAGCCGGCGAGGCGGTAGCCTGACCGCATGTCCGTGGTGAAGATCAACGCAATCGAGGTGCCGCCGAACGCCGGCCCCGAGCTGGAGAAACGGTTCGCCCACCGCGCGCACGCGGTGGACAACCAGCCCGGCTTCCTCGGCTTCCAGTTGCTGCGGCCGGTCAAGGGCGAGGATCGCTATTTCGTGGTGACGCAGTGGGAGACCGAAGAGGCGTTCCAGGCCTGGGCCACCGGCCCGGCCATCGAGGCGCACAAGGGCCAGCAGAACAACCCCGTAGCGACCGGGGCATCGTTGCTGGAGTTCGAGGTCGTGTTGGACGTTGCCGGCAGCAGCGACAAGAGCTGACGCGAGGCGGGCGGGACGCCGGGCCACCGGCCTGCTGACCGCTGCCGCCCTCGTCGTCACCATCGCCTCAGGTTGCGGCGACGCGGGTACCGCGCCCGCCGACGCCGCCTACGGCGCCCACATCGGGACCACCACCCCGCAGGGGCTGCGCGCGAGACAGACCATGGACATGGTCAATTCGGACTGGCCCATCGGCGACGTCAACGTGCGCACCATGGCCGTACCCGGTCAGGTGGACCACATCATCGACGCCATGGGCAACCTGTGGTGGGACCGGCCGATCACCGTCACCGGCGTCGACATCGGCGCGGGCACCGCGACCCTGCACGTCAAGACGTCCTACGGGGTCGCCCAGGACATCGTGCTGCGCACCGACGACGCCGGCCTGGTCGACCAGTTCGACGTGTCACTGCAGCCCACGGTCATCCGGAACTGGGCCGACATCGACCGGGAGCTGTCCGCGTCGGGAGCCCGGTACTCCTACCAGGTGTCCCGGGTGGTGCCCGGCGACGCCGGAACGGGCGCCAGGTGCGACACCGTCGCAGGCACCAACCTCGACCTGTCGCTGCCCCTGGCGTCGATCTTCAAGCTCTACGTGCTGCTCGCGGTCGCCGAGGCCGTCACCGCAGGCCGGGTCTCCTGGGACGACTCGCTGACCATCACCGAGGAGGCCAAGGCGGTCGGCTCGGCGGGACTCGACGAGCTGCCGCCGGGCTCGCAGGTGTCGGTGCGCGACGCGGCGCAACAGATGATCTCCGCCAGCGACAACATGGCCACCGACCTGCTGATCGACCGGCTGGGGCCGGGCGCCGTCGAGCATGCGCTCAAGACGGCCGGGCACCACGACCCGGCCAGCATGACGCCGTTCCCGACGATGCACGAGCTGTTCTCGGTCGGCTGGGGCGAGCCGGACCTGCGCGAGGAGTGGAAGAAGGCCGACCCCCCGCGTCGCGCACAGCTGCTGCGGCAGACCAAGTCCCGGCCCTACGAGCCGGACCCCGCCCGCACCCACACGCCGGCGTCGACCTACGGCGCCGAGTGGTACGGCAGCGCCGCCGACATCTGCCGCGTGCACCTGGCGCTGCAGGCGGCCGCTACCGGACCGGCCGCGCCCGTGCGCGACATCCTGTCGGCCATCCCCGGCGTCGACCTGGACCGCAAGAAGTGGACCTACATCGGCGCCAAGGGCGGCAACCTGCCCGGCGACCTGACGTTCTCCTGGTACGCGGTCGACCACACCGGCCAGCCGTGGGTGGTGAGCTTCCAGCTCAACTGGCCCAGATACCGCAGTACCACCGCAGCGACGTGGCTGCTGTCGATCGTGCACCAGACCTTCGCACTGGTTCCGGTCGGGCGTTAGCCGGCCTCAGACGGCGGACCGCAGCGTCCAGGCGTGGCCGCGGAAGTGCATGACCGTGCGGCTCACCGGCGCGATGTCGATGCGCCAGAACGACTTCGGCGGCGCGTCGAGGGCGATCAGGATTGCGGCGCGGATCACCGACGGATGGGTGACGGCCACCAGCCTGCCCCGCCGGCTGGTGAGTGACTCCATCCAGGTGCCCACCCGGGCGATCAGGTCGACCACCGACTCGCCACCATGCGGCGCCCGCGCCGGATCGGTCAGCCAGATCGCCAGCTCGGCCGGGCGCACCCCGCCCAACACGTCACCGCGCCACCGGCCGCAGTCCAGGTCGGCCAGCTGCGGTTCGATGAGGGCGGGCAGGCCGAGCAGCTCGGCGGTCTGCCGGGCGCGCTTCTCCGGCCCGCAGTAGGCCGCGTCGGTGCGGCCCAGCTCGACACACGCGTCGACCTGCCGGTGACCCGTCGAGTTCAGCGGTTCGTCGGTGGGGAATCGTCCGGCTGCCATCGCATCGGTCATCGCGTGCGAGACGAAGGTCAGCCGGACGACCTCACTCACTGTCGGCTCAGCGCCTCGTGACGCTTGCCGTCGAGCAGCCGCGACACCAGAGCAGCGAACACCAGCGCGAGAGTCACGTACATGACCACCTGCGTGCCCAGCGAGAACAGCCGGAACTCGTAGAGGTCGTCGGCCGGGAAGCCCTCGTAGACGATGGTGCCCGCGTCGTCGGTCAGCGGGCCCGGCGTCTCGTGGATGGCAGGCAGCGCCAGCATCAGCACCGTGACCGCCACCAGGTAGGCGCCCGCGGCCGCCAGGGTGGCGTTCCAGGTGCCCAGCCGGTCGGTGAGCCTCCTGGCCAGGTATACCGCGCCGACCAGCAACGCCGCCGACAGCACCACCATCAGCAGGTAGAGCAGAGTGCGCTGCCGGATCGTCTCGTCGAGGCTGAGCGCGGGCGGGCTCGCCGGGTACTTCAGGAACGGCACGACGTACAGGCTCAACAGCATGCCGCCGGCGACATACACCGACAGCAGCCGGGCGGAGACCGTGCCCACCCGGCCGTAGGCCACGGCGAACACCACCGCGAAGATGGCGCCGATGGCCAGGCTGAACAGCAGCACGCCCAGTCCCATGCCGATGTTCATCTGCACGGTACGGCTGAACCCGCCGCCGTCCGCTCCGTGACTGTGGCCCGAGTGCGCAGCGGACTCGAGTGCCTCGCGTGCGGCGCCCACACCCTCCTCATAGCCGACGGCCCGTTGGATCACGGGTTCGACGAAGATGCGGGCGAAGACGAAGGCGAGCACGCCCGCAGCGGCCCCGGCCAACAGGCCGCGACCGATGATCTGCTTCTCCATGTTTACTTGTTCTCCCTACGGCTGGTCAGTGGCAGGGGAACCCGAGGAGATGGCGTGCGTCGTGGACGAACTCGTGGATCGCGGTGCTGTTGCCGAACACCGACGTCGCGCCCTGGTCCAGGCCGATGAAGTACAGCACCAGCAGGGCGAGGAATGCGGTGGCCGAAAGCCACACTGCGGCCCGGGTGGCCGAGAGGTCGAGTGCGGGTGCTGCGCTCCGGCGAGCCTCAGAAGATGTCATTGACCAGTCCTTTCGGGATGTCGCGTCCCGTTAGCAGATGGCGGACGTCGGGTCTGACTGTCACAGTGGCGCGACCGTTCTGGACTCTCACCAGATTCCTTCGCCCGCCGATTACCTGAGCATCGTAAGCACTCGGCGCGCTCCTTGGCGACGCGTGACGCAAAACGGGCGGCTTTCCCGTGAGGGAAAGCCGCCCGCTTCGTCGTGCAGGTCGTGCGCTGCTACTCGGTGACGACGCTGGGGGCGCCTGCCGCACCGGCGCTCGCCAGGTCCGGCTCGACGGCCTCCGGCCGCTTGGGCCCACCGCTGAAGGTGAACTTCGCGTCCTCGCCGGCACCCTCGCCGTCCCAGTTCTCGACGTCGACGGTGACGAGCTGCCCCGGGCCGATCTCCTCGAACAGGATCTTCTCGGAGAGCTGGTCCTCGATCTCGCGCTGGATGGTCCGGCGCAGCGGCCGGGCCCCGAGCACCGGGTCGAACCCGCGCTTGGCGAGCAGCGACTTGGCCTTGTCGGTCAGCTCCATCGTCATGTCCTTGGCCTTCAACTGCTTGGAGACCCGGCCGATCATCAAGTCGACCATCATCACGATCTGATCGGTCGTGAGCTGGTGGAAGACGATGATGTCGTCGATGCGGTTGAGGAACTCCGGGCGGAAGTGCTTCTTCAGCTCGTCGTTGACCTTCTGCTTCATCCGCTCGTAGTTGTTCTCGCCGCCACCCTGGGTGAAGCCGAGGCCGACCGCCTTGCTGATGTCGGACGTACCGAGGTTCGAGGTGAAGATCAGCACGGTGTTCTTGAAGTCGACCGTGCGACCCTGACCGTCGGTGAGACGGCCGTCCTCGAGGACCTGCAGGAGGCTGTTGTAGATCTCCTGGTGGGCCTTCTCGATCTCGTCGAACAGCACCACGCTGAACGGCTTGCGACGCACCTTCTCGGTGAGCTGGCCGCCCTCCTCGTAGCCGACGTACCCCGGAGGGGCACCGAACAGCCGCGAGGCGGTGAAGCGGTCGTGGAACTCGCCCATGTCGATCTGGATGAGCGCGTCGTCGTCGCCGAACAGGAAGTTGGCCAGCGCCTTGGACAGCTCGGTCTTACCGACACCGGACGGGCCGGCGAAGATGAACGAGCCCGACGGGCGCTTCGGATCCTTCAGCCCGGCACGGGTGCGGCGGATCGCCTTGGAGACGGCCCTGACGGCATCCTCCTGGCCGATGATCCGCTTGTGCAGCTCGTCCTCCATGCGGAGCAGACGGGTGGTCTCCTCCTCGGTGAGCTTGAACACCGGGATGCCGGTCCAGTTGCCGAGCACCTCGGCGATCTGCTCGTCGTCGACCTCGGCGACCACGTCGAGATCACCCGACCGCCACTGCTTCTCCCGCTCGGCACGCTGAGCGACCAGGGTCTTCTCCCGGTCACGCAGGCTCGCCGCCTTCTCGAAGTCCTGCGCGTCGATCGCGGACTCCTTCTCCCGGCGGGCGTCGGCGATCTTCTCGTCGAACTCGCGCAGGTCCGGCGGAGCGGTCATCCGGCGGATGCGCATCCGGGCGCCGGCCTCGTCGATCAGGTCGATCGCCTTGTCCGGCAGGAAGCGGTCGTTGATGTAGCGGTCGGCGAGCGTCGCCGCGGCCACGATCGCGCCGTCGGTGATGGAGACCCGGTGGTGGGCTTCGTAGCGGTCGCGCAGCCCCTTGAGGATCAGCACCGTGTGCTCGACCGTGGGCTCGCCGACCTGCACCGGCTGGAAGCGTCGCTCCAGGGCGGCGTCCTTCTCGATGTACTTGCGGTACTCGTCGAGAGTGGTGGCGCCGATGGTCTGCAGCTCACCGCGGGCCAGCTTCGGCTTCAGGATCGATGCCGCGTCGATCGCGCCCTCGGCGGCACCCGCACCCACGAGCGTGTGCAGCTCGTCGATGAACAGGATGATGTCGCCGCGGGTGTTGATCTCCTTGAGCACCTTCTTCAGGCGCTCCTCGAAGTCGCCGCGGTACCGGCTGCCCGCCACCAGCGACCCCAGGTCGAGGGTGTAGAGCTGCTTGTCCTTCAGCGTCTCCGGCACGTCGCCGTGCACGATGGCCTGCGCGAGGCCCTCGACCACGGCGGTCTTGCCGACGCCGGGCTCGCCGATCAGCACCGGGTTGTTCTTGGTGCGGCGGCTCAGCACCTGCATGACCCGCTCGATTTCCTTCTCGCGGCCGATCACCGGGTCGAGCTTGCCCTCCATCGCGGCCGCGGTCAGGTTGCGGCCGAACTGGTCGAGGACCAGCGAGGTGGACGGGTTGCCCGACTCGCCACCACGGCCTCCGGTGCCCGCCTCGGCGGCCTCCTTGCCCTGGTAGCCCGACAGCAGCTGGATGACCTGCTGGCGGACGCGCGTCAGTTCGGCGCCGAGCTTGACCAGCACCTGCGCGGCGACACCCTCGCCCTCGCGGATCAGGCCGAGCAGGATGTGCTCGGTGCCGATGTAGTTGTGGCCGAGCTGCAGCGCCTCGCGCAGCGACAGCTCGAGCACCTTCTTGGCGCGCGGCGTGAACGGGATGTGGCCGGAGGGCGCCTGCTGGCCCTGGCCGATGATCTCCTCGACCTGGCTGCGCACGCCTTCGAGCGAGATGCCCAGCGACTCCAATGACTTGGCCGCTACGCCCTCGCCCTCATGGATGAGTCCAAGGAGGATGTGCTCGGTGCCGATGTAGTTGTGGTTGAGCATCCGGGCTTCTTCTTGAGCCAGGACGACGACCCTGCGGGCACGGTCGGTGAATCTCTCGAACATCGGTGGTTACCTGCTCTCCATCGCATAAGTGGCGCCCCGCGTCCCGAAGGCGTGCTCCGAGCCGCATCGCACCTGCCGTCCACTGTATCGGGCGGCTGCCCCGGGTGCCGTGGTTGGCGGTCCCTTCCCCATCCGGCCCGCAGCCGTCGCGAGTGTCTCCGCCCGCCGCGTCTGCCCTGTTCCCGGTGCTTGCCTGCATCAACGCCGCGGTCAGCGCATTCGTTTCCGCCTGCGCGGCCGGAGCGCTTCGCCGTCAGCGAAACGTCAGCGTGAGGCCGCGGCCGGGCCCGAAAAAACCAGGATCAGCGGTTCTGGCAACGCCGAATCAGGTTGCCGCGTGGAAGGCGTCGATGACGTCGGCGGGGATCCGGCCGCGCGTCGACACGTTGTGACCGTTGCGGCGCGCCCAGTCCCGGATGGCCGCGCTCTGCTCGCGGTCGATCGCGCCGCGGCCGCGGCTCGAACCGGCGGACCGGCCCCGGCGGCGGCCGCCGACGCGACGGCCGGCCTCGACCCACTGCTTCAGGTCTTCGCGCAACTTCTTCGCATTCTTCGCAGAAAGGTCGATCTCATAGCTGACTCCATCGAGCCCGAATTCAACCGTTTCGTCGGCGTTACCCGACCCGTCGAAATCGTCCACCAAAGTGACGGTGACCTTCTTAGCCATCAGCTCACACTGACCCTTCTGCCTGCGCATTGACGAGTTGTTCGTCTCTCGACCACAACAGTTATGTGCTCGCAGTGTACGTCATTAAACGAAGTGCAAGACCCAGTCGCTCAACCACCGTGCCGACGAACTATGGGAAAAAGAACAGTCTCCCTAATCGACAGGCCCGTCAATGCCATCAACAACCGGTCGATGCCCATTCCGGTGCCCGTCGTCGGCGGCATGCCGTACTCCAGAGCGGCGAGGAAATCCTCGTCGAGCGCCATTGCCTCGTCGTCACCGGCGGCCGCCGCGGCGGCCTGGGCCTGGAACCTTTCCCGCTGGATTATCGGGTCGATCAGTTCGGAGTATCCCGTCGCCAGTTCGAACCGCCGGACGTAGAGATCCCATTTCTCGGTCACGCCGGCCTGGCTGCGGTGCGGCCGGGTCAGTGGGGTTGTCTCCACGGGGAAGTCGCGCACGAAGGTCGGCGCCCACAGCGTCTCGCCGACAGTGTGCTCCCACAGTTCTTCGACCAATTTCCCGTGGCCGTAGCCGCGATCCCGGGCAATCTCGAGGCCCAACCGGTCGGCGATCGACCACAACGTCTCGGCCGATGTCTGCGGGGTGATCTCCTCACCGAGCGCCCCGGACAGCGACGGGTACATTTCCAGCGTGTCCCATTGGCCGTCGAGGTCGTAGACATCGCCATCGGGCAATGGGACCTGTCGGGTGCCGATCGCCTCGTCGGCCACCTCCTGAATAAGCTCACGCGTCACGACGGCCGAATCGTTGTAGTCACCGTAGGCCTGATAAGTCTCGAGCATCGCGAATTCCGGTGAATGCGTGGAATCAATACCTTCGTTCCGGAAATTTCGATTGAGTTCGAAGACCCGCTCGAATCCACCGACCAGACAGCGCTTCAGGAAGAGTTCCGGTGCGATACGGAGGTACAGATCGGCGTCGAGCGCGTTGGAGTGCGTGACGAACGGGCGCGCCGCGGCGCCGCCCGCCAGGGTCTGCAGCATCGGCGTCTCGACTTCGAGGAAGCCGCGACATTCCAGCGCCGAGCGCACCGCCCGCACCACGGCGATGCGCTGCCGGGCGATGGTGCGCGCCTCGGGGCGGACGATCAGGTCGACGTACCTCTGCCGCACCCGGGCCTCTTCGCTCATCTCACGGTGGGCGACGGGAAGCGGGCGCAGCGCCTTCGACGCCATTTGCCAGCTGTCGGCGAGCACAGAAAGTTCCCCACGGCGCGAACTGATCACCTCGCCGTGCACGAAGACGATGTCACCGAGGTCGACGTCGGCCTTCCACGCGTCAAGGGACTCCTGCCCCACCTGCGCCAGGCTGATCATCGCCTGCAACTGGGTCCCGTCACCTTCCTGCAGCGTCGCGAAGCAGAGCTTGCCCGAGTTGCGGGCGAACACCACCCGGCCGGTGACGCCGACCATCTCGCCGGTCGCGGAGTCCGCCACGAGGTCGGGGTGCGCGGCCCGGACCTCGGCAAGTGTGTGGGTGCGAGCCACCACGACCGGGTAGGGATCGCGGCCCTCGTCGAGCAGCCGCTCCCGCTTCGCCTGCCGGATCCGGAACTGCTCGGGGAGGTCGGGTCCGTCGTGCGCCGCGTCGGCGCGGTCATCGGCTGCCATCACGAGGTGCCAGCTTAAATGAACGAATGCCGGGTGAAATCGACGCGCAGCGGGTGGCAGCCCTGTCCGACGAACCGCTGGACTGGCGGTTCAAGGGCATCCCCGCGCCGTGGTGGGGTCTGCGTCCGGCCGAGATCTGTCGCCGCACCCCTGATCTGTTCGGCGCGGGGGCCGTCGGACCGGTGTGCGTGCTGCGGGCGTCGGCGCTGACCCACAACCTGGTGACGATGGCGCGGTGGTGCCGACGCCGGGGTGTCGAGCTCGCCCCCCACGGCAAGACGCACATGGCTCCGCAACTGCTGGCACGCCAGTTCGACGCGGGGGCGGTGGCGGTCACCGTCGCCACCATCAGCCAGGTCCGGGTCTTCCGGGCGTTCGGGGTGCGGCGGGTGGTGCTGGCCAACGAGCTGGTCGACCCGGCCGGATTGGCGTGGCTGGCCGCCGAGCTGGACGCCGACCCGGGCTTCGGCGTGGTCTGCTGGGTGGACTCGGTGCGCGGCGTCGAGTTGATGTCCGCGGCGCTCGGATCCGAGGGCCGGCCGGTCGACGTGTGCGTCGAGCTGGGCATGGCCGGCGGGCGGACGGGCTGCCGCGACGCGGAGACCGTCGACGCGGTCGCCCGTGCGGCCGTCGCGGCGCCGCGGCTCCGCCTGGTCGGGGTGGCCGGTTACGAGGCGGCAGTCGGCCACGCCGTCACCGCCGACGCGCTGGCCGTGGTCACCGGTTACCTGAGCGACCTGCGGGCCGCCGTGGTGCGGCTGGCGGGCCTGTTCGAATCCGACGAGGTGGTGGTCACCGCCGGCGGCAGCACGTACTTCGACCTCGTCGCCGATGTCCTCACCGGCGATTGGCCCGGCGGGCTGACCGTGCGGACCGTCATCCGCAGCGGGTGTTATCTCACCCACGACGACGGGCTGTACCGCCGGACCTCACCGCTGGGCCGCACCAGCGACGGCGAACTGGAGGCCGCGCTGAGCGTGTGGGCGCAGGTGGTGTCGCGGCCCGAGCCGGGCCTGGCATTGCTGACGATGGGCCGCCGCGACGTGTCGTTCGACCAGGATCTGCCGGTGCCCTACGGCATGACCGGCAGCGCCGTCACCAAGCTCAACGACCAGCACGCCTACCTGCGGCTCGACGCCGCCGACCGCGCCGAGGTCGGGGACTGGGTGCAGTTCGGCGTATCCCACCCGTGCACGGTGTTCGACAAGTGGCCGGTGATCCCGGTGGTCGACGAGCAGAACCGGGTGGTCGACCTGGTCCGCACCTTCTTCTGAGCGATTTCGGCGCGGTTTCGCTCGGTGCGCGATCGTTTGCGCGCCGAAATCGCCGAGGGACCGGCCTAGCGGCGGCCGCGGTGGTTGTCGCGGTTGCGCTCGAACACCAGCCGCAGGCCGTCGAGCGTGAGGTGCCGGTCGTAGGTGCCGACGGTCTGCACGTCGGGCAGCACCAGCGGGGCGGTGTGACCGGTGGCGACGACCGTGACGTCGTTGCCCGCGAAGCCGTCGACATCGGCGCGGATGCGACTGACCAGCCCGTCCACCAGGCCGGCGAAGCCGAACACCGCACCGGACTGCATGCACTCCACCGTGTTCTTGCCGACCACCGACCGGGGCCGGGTCAGCTCGACCCGGCGCAGCGCTGCCGACCGGGCCGCCGCCGCGTCCGAGGACACCTGAACGCCGGGCGCGATCGCACCACCGAGGAACTCGCCCTTGGCCGAGACCACGTCGACACAGATCGACGAGCCGAAGTCGACGACGATCGCCGCGCCGCCGTACTTGTGGTAGGCCGCAAGGCAATTGACGATCCGGTCGGCGCCGACCTCTTTCGGGTTGTCCACCAGCAGCGGTATCCCGGTGCGCACACCGGGCTCGATCAGCACGTGCGGCACCGACGGCCAGTACTGCTCGAGCATCACCCGCACCTCGTGCAGCACCGACGGCACGGTCGACAGGCCTGCCGCCCCGGTCAGCCGTTCGGAGTCGTCACCGATGAGCCCGTCGATGGTCAGCGCCAGCTCGTCGGCGGTGATCTCCGACTCGGTGCGGATCCGCCAGTGCTGCGCCACCTTCGCATGTTCGCCCGCGCCGGAGACCAGGCCGACGATGGTGTGGGTGTTTCGGACGTCGATCGCCAGGAGCACGTGATTACCGTGGCGACAGCAGGTCGGCCGCCGTGTCCGGCACGAATGCGGGGTCGTCCGACAGGTCGACCTGCCGGTTGTCGGCGTCGACGAACACCACCCGCGGGCGGTACCGGCGGGCCTCGGCGTCCTCCATCGTGGCGTACGCGATGAGAATGACCAGGTCGCCGGGATGAACGAGATGCGCTGCGGCGCCGTTGATCCCGATGATCCCGCTGCCACGCTCACCGGTGATCGCGTAGGTGACCAGCCGGTTGCCGTTGTCGATGTCGACGATGGTGACCTGCTCGCCCTCGAGCAGGTCGGCGGCGTCCATCAGGTCGGCGTCGATGGTCACCGAGCCGACGTAGTGCAGATCGGCCTGCGTCACGGTGGCGCGGTGGATCTTCGACTTCAACATCGTGCGTATCATCAGTTCCTCCATGGCAATTCGTGATTGTCGTCCGGCCCCGCCATCCCGGGATGGCCGTTGATGCCTGCGCTCGCGCCGATGTCGACGGCGATGTTGTCCAGCAGCCTGGTGCGGCCCAGCCGGGCGGCCACCAGCAGTCGAGCCGGCCCGTGGGCGGGCGCGGGGCCCAGCCAGGTGTCCCGCAGCTCGAGGTAGTCGACGTCGATGGCCGGCACCTCGTCGAGCACCGCCCTGGCGGCGTCGAGCACGGCAGCCGCACCGCCGGACGCCGCGTACATGCCCGCGAGCAGCGCCGCCGACAGCGCAAGGGACTGCTCGCGCTCGACGTCGTCGAGGTAGCGGTTGCGTGAGGACAGCGCAAGGCCGTCGCCTTCGCGCACGATCGGCACGCCGACGATCCGGGTGTCGACGTCGAGGTCGTCGGCCATCTGACGGATCAGCACCAGCTGCTGGTAGTCCTTCTCACCGAAGAACGCCCGGTCCGGCCGCACGATCTGCAGCAGCTTGAGCACCACGGTCAGCACACCGGCGAAATGCCCGGGCCGCGAAGCACCTTCGAGCTCGCCGCCGAGCGGCCCGGGGTGCACGGAGGTGCGCGGCCCGGCGGGGTACATGTCGGCGGCGGTCGGGGTGAACGCCACCTCGACCCCCTCGGCGCGCAGTGCCTCCAGGTCGTCGTCCAGGGTGCGCGGATAGGCGTCGAGATCCTCACCCGCGCCGAACTGCAGCGGGTTGACGAAGATCGAGACCACCACCACGGCGCCCTGCACCCGCTTCGCGTGCCGGATCAGCGTCAGATGGCCTTCGTGCAGGGCGCCCATCGTCGGCACGAGCATCACCCGCCTGCCGGTGGTGCGCAGCGCGCGGCTGACGTCGGCGACGTCGGCCGGGCGGGCGTAGACGTTGAGCTGATTGGCCGCGAATTTCGGCGGCTTGCGCACGATCACGATCTGTTCACCTCGGCCAGCACCGCGAAGACCTCCTCGGGAGCGTGTGCGCGCTGCGCGGTACGCAGCGAGTCGGCCCGGTACGCCGCGGCCAGTGCGGGGTCGACCTCGCCGAGCGCGCGCAGATGGCCGGCAACGGCGGCGGCGTCCCCGCGGGCCACCGGACCCGTCAGCGCCGACTGGCCGCGTTGCAGCGCGTTCTCCAGCGCCGCCCGCGCGAGCGGACCGACGACGCGTTCGGCGATGCCGCCCGGCGCCCCACCGACCAGTTCCTGCCCGAGCAGCTCCTGCCCCCACAGCGCCGACCGCAGCGCCTCGACAGCGTCGAGCAGCACGGTGACCAGGTGATTGCTGCCGTGCGCCAGGGCGGCGTGGTACAGCGTGCGGGCGTCCTCGCGGACCCGGAACGGCTCGCCGCCGATCTCGAGGACCAGCGACTGCGCGATGGCGTAGCCGACCTCGTCGGCGGCAGTCACGCCGAAGCACGATTCCGACAGCCGGGCGATGTCCTCGTCGGCCCCGGTGAACGTCATCGCCGGGTGGATGGCCAGCGGTATGCAGCCCTGCTCGGTCAGCGGCGACAGGATCGCCACCCCGTTGGCTCCCGAGGTGTGCGCGACGATCGTGCCCGCACGCACCGCCCCGGTGGCCGCCAGGCCCGCCACCAGGCCGGCGAGTTCGGCGTCGGGCACCGCGAGCAGCAGCAGCTCCGCACGGGCGGCCACGTCCTGGACGGGCAGCACCGCGGTGTCGGGGAGCCGGCGCTCGGCGCGTTTGCGGGACGCCTGCGAGATCGCGCTGCAGGCGACGACGACGTGGTCGGCGCGCTCCAGCGCCACGCCGAGCGCGGTGCCGACCCGGCCGGCCGAGATCAGGCCGACCGTGAGCCGGGCAGGACGCAGCCCGTCGGGGACGTCCGACGCACGCGCAGGGGGCTGCTCCATCGCAGACGACCTCGCAACTTGTCGTTGATTTCTACGTTCCGGTCCCGCTCTGCGGGTACCGGACGGTCTGTAGCAGACTAGCTCACTCTTCGCGGCGCCTGCGCCTGCCGCCTCCGGACGGGGCGGTGCCCATCCGGGCGAGCAGGTCGGCGACCGACTGTCCGCCGGTGTCCTCGATGCTGCGGTGCCGGCGGGCGGCGGACTCCTCGGCCGTCTCCGGCTCCGGGTCCGGCTCACTCACGGGCTCCGGAGGTGGTGGCGGACCCGCGGGTTCGGCGGCCAGCGCCGGCTCGGGACGGGCGCCGTCCTGTTCCTCAGCCGCGGCCGAGTGCTTGCCCCGCCGCGGCTCGGGCGCAGGCGCGGACATCGTCGGCTCCGGCGCGCGGCGGCGCCCGACGTACTCCGACGACTCGGTGCTGGTCTCGGCCTCTGGAGCGGCCCAGTTGCTGCCCGGAACGCCCGCCGGGATCCACTGCCCCTCAGCCGGCGCGGGCTGCCACTGCGGATCGCCCGGCTCGCGGAGCGGCGGTGCCTCCGGCGCGGTGAAGCGGTGTGGCTGCGGGGGCTCGGTGGGCCGAGGCGGCTCCGCCTGCTGCACGGGCTGGCGGGGCGGTTGGGGCGGCTCCTGCGGCGGCAGCCACGGCATCAGCGGTTCGGCCTCGGGCTGGGACACCGGCACGGCTTCGGGCTGGGAGACCGGCTCGGCTTCGGGCTGCGGCACCGGTGCCGCCTGCGCGACGGGCGTGGGCTCGACGACGGGCGCCGGTTCGGGTGGCGGTGGCGGCGGGGCCTGGGGGGTCGGTGCCGCCCACCGCTGCGCGGCTTCGCGAGGCGTCTGCGGCGGCGGCGGTGGCGGCGTCCCGTCGCGACGCCGCTGCCCACGGGCCTCTTCGGGCCGGTGTCGGCGGCCGTTGACCGCGGACTCGGTCTCCGAGGGCCTGCGGTGCGCACCTCCGTGCGGTGGTGGCGGCCAGTCCGCCTCGGCCGGCTGCGGCTCGGCGGGCACGTCGATGATCGGGCTCTCCTCGGTGCGCGGATCCGGATCGTCTGTGTCGCCGTCGAAGGAGAGCGGAAAGTCGGAGACCCGCCCGGTGGTCTCCGCGTCGCGGGCCCAGTCGGCGAAGGCGCGCACGGTGGTGCGCTCACCTTCGATCGCCGGCCGGTGGTTGAGGTCGGTGTCGAACAGGATCTCCAGGTTGGTCCGCAGCGCCGCCAGCTCGGCGCGCAGCGCGGCGACCTCGTCGGCGGACTGTGCCCGCAACTCCGACGCGAGTTCGCGACGAAGCTGCGTCTCGACCGTCAGCTCATACTCGCGGCGCGCCGAGATCTCGCGATCGAGCTGCAGGTCGTAGACGAGTTTGAGGTCACGCGCCTTCGCCTGGTCGGCGTCGCTCTGCCTGCGGTAGATCACCGAGACGAATGCGGCCGCCACGGCCGCCCAGAGCGCGAGGATCACCGCGAGCTTCAGCAGCTCCACCCGGTTGGTGAAAACCAGGGCCGAACTCGCCACTATGGCGAGCACCAGCAACACCGTCAACAGCACCCAGCCCGGCCTGCGTCCGCCGCGCCGGGTGCGCGCGCCGCGGGACAGAACGGTCATGGGGCGACTGTACCCGCCACAGGTCACTCAGCGTGTCGACCATCCGGCGATTCGGCGCGTCGTCGCGGGCGTGATGTCAGCCGGAGGCGTTGTCGCCGTTGTCCGGTGGCTCCAGCGGAGACCTGCAGCAATGCTGCAACCACAATCCGGCGACGGCGAGTGCCAGCGCGCTCACCGCCGCAACCACGATTCCCGCCGTGTCGTCGTTCGCCGCCTGCAGCACGCCGCGCTGCGGGAGCACGTGCACCAGCACGCCGAGCCACCAGCCTGTGACCAGCGCTCCCACCCAGGCCGACGCCTTGGCGATGGTCACCGAGCGGGCGACGGCCAACGGGTGCAGCCGTCCGGCGCCGTCGCCGATCTCGTTTTCGCTGATCTTGGCCCGCACATAGAAAGCCCACCCCCCGACGGCGATCGCCACAGCGAGCAACGACAGCCCGCTCCAGACGGTGACCGGCGGGAAACTTCGGGGATAACCGACTGCGGCGGCGAGGTAACCGGCCACGGCTGCGGCCACCGCGGCGAGCGCCAGGTCCCGCAGCCTGGTCGGCCCCATCAGGCGGTACCGGTCTCGAGCACGAACGGCGTCAGCACCACCCCGTCGCGCTCGGCCGGGTCGATGTCGGCGAGCAACCGCGCCACCGGCCGCTCCCGGCCCGACACCGTCAGCGTCGCCTCCGGGTCGACCGCCAGCCAGGGAATGAGCACGAACGCCCGCAGGTGCGCCAGCGGGTGCGGCAGCGTCAGGCCGTCGTCGCGCGACGTCACCTCGGTGTCACCGTCGTGGCAGGTGACGAGGTCGACGTCGAGGGTGCGGGGGCCCCAGCGCTGACCGCGCACGCGGCCCGCCGCTTCTTCGAGCTGCTGGCCACGGCGCAGCCACCCGTGCCCGTCCAGGGCGGGGTCGTCGGCGACCAGCACCGCGTTGAGGAACGGCCCCTGCTCGACGCCGCCCCACGCCTCGGTCTCGTACACCGGCGACACCGCTCGGACGGCGCCGCCGAGGCCGTCGACCACCGACTGCAGCCGCCCGAGCCGATCGCCGAGATTCGACCCGATGGACAGGACGACTCTGCTCATGCGCGATCCGCCTCCGGCTCCTCGCTGGCCCTCATGCCCGTCCCGCCCGACGCGACCGCCGCGCCACCACCGCCACGTCGCCGAAGGTCAGCGGGATCGGCGCCGACGGCTTGTGCACCACCACCTCGACGGCGTGGATGCGCTCGTCGGCCATCGCGTCGTCGGCGATCTCGGCGGCCACCGTCTCGATCAGGTTGCGGGGTGGTCCGGCCACGATGTCGGCGGCGCGCTGCGCGAGGCCGCCGTAATCGAGGGTGTCGGCGAGGTCGTCGCTCGCCGCGGCGGCCGCCAGGTCGATCCAGACGGTGATGTCGACGACGAAGTCCTGGCCGTCCTGCCGTTCGTGGTCGTACACACCGTGGTGTCCGCGAATGGTCAACCCGCGCAACTCGATTCGATCAGTCATTCCGCTCCGTCCAGGCCTGCAGCACCTTCAATGCGTCGACCGAGGCACGCACGTCGTGCACCCGGATCCCCCAGGCGCCGTGCAGCCCGGCCAGTGCGGACACCACGGCGGTGGCGGTCTCCCGCCCGTCGGGCGGCCGCGGCTCGCCGTCGGCGCCGGCCAGCAGGGTGCCGAGGAAGCGCTTGCGCGACGCGCCGACGAGCACCGGGATCCCCGTCGCGACGAATTCGGGCAACGCGCGCAACAGCGCCCAATTGTGTTGCGCCGTCTTGGCGAAGCCCAGGCCGGGGTCGATCACCAGCCTGGCGGGGTCCACACCGGCGGCGACCGCGGCGTCCACGGCGGACAGCAGTTCGGTGCGAACCGCGGCGACCACGTCGCCGTACTGGGGCACCTCGTGTGGCCGTTGCGCGTGCACCGAACGCCAGTGCATCAACACCCACGGCACCCCGGCGTTGGCGATCAGCGGCGCCATGTCCGGGTCAGCCCGGCCGCCTGAGACGTCGTTGACGATTCGCGCGCCGTGTTCGAGGGCGAGCTCGGCCACCTTCGCGTGCATGGTGTCGATGCTGACGGTGATGCCATGGGCCACCAGGCCGTCGATCACCGGCAGCACGCGGCCCGCCTCGACCTGCGGGTCGACGCGGGTCGCGCCCGGCCGGGTCGACTCGCCCCCGACGTCGACGATCGCGGCGCCCTCGGCGGCCAGCGCCACGCCGTGTTCGACGGCCCGATCACGGTCGAGGAACAGGCCTCCGTCGGAGAAGGAGTCGTCGGTGACGTTGACGACCCCCATCACCTGCACGCGCGTCCCGCCGGGCGCCGGGACCGGAAGGCCGGGTGAACTCACTTGCGCAGGATGAGATCCAGCGCCTCGGCGCGAGATGCCTTGTCGGTCTTGAACTGTCCGCGCACCGCCGAAGTGGTGGTGACGGCGCCGGGCTTGCGGATACCGCGCATCGCCATGCAGAGGTGCTCGGCCTCGATCACCACGATCGCGCCGCGCGGGTCCAGCTTGCGCATCAGGGCGTCGGCGATCTGGGTGGTCAGCCGTTCCTGTACCTGCGGCCGCTTGGCGTACAGGTCGACGACGCGGGCCAGCTTCGACAGCCCGGTCACCCGGCCGTCCTCCCCCGGGATGTAGCCGACGTGAGCCACCCCGTGGAAGGCCACCAGGTGGTGCTCGCACGTCGAGTACATGGGGATGTCCTTGACCAGCACCATCTCGTCGTGCTGCTCGTCGAACGTGGTGTTCAGCACGTCGTCGGGATTGGTGTGCAATCCGGCGAACATCTCCCGGTACGCGCGCGCCACCCGCGCAGGCGTGTCGGCCAGGCCGTGGCGGTCGGGATCCTCCCCGATCGCGATCAGCAGCTCCCGGACCGCCGCTACGGCGCGCTCCTCATCGAATTCGACGCCCGTGGCCGTCGAGTTGTGCGACCGCGTCATCGGGGCCTCCCGTTGTGAAGTTGTCAGTTCTGGGTCGGTGGATTGGGCCGGCCGGCGTCTCGCGCCTGCTGGTCCTCGGGGCCGCTCGCCTGTGAGCCGGTCTGCCCGGGCGGCGGGTAGTTCGGGTACGGCGGGGGGTACGCAGGCGGATACGCCTCCGGCCAGCCCGACGGATGGGGCGGCGGCGGGTACCAGTGGCCCTGCGGCTGACTTCCGGGCGGACCGCCCGGCGGCCAACCCGGTGCGTGCCAGCCGGCGGGTGCGCCGTAATTCGGTTGCGTCGCAGCGCCGTTCGCCGGTACGCCGTTGCCGCCGGCGCCGTTGGTGCCCGGCGCGCTTCCGCCGTTCTTGGCGGCCGCCTCCTCGGCAGCCTTGGAGGCCGCGGCGATCGCCGCCTTGAAGGCGGGCTCCTTGACCGGCGGGGGCCATGGCTCGCCGCGTTCGATCGCGAGTTCTCCAGGAGTCTTGATCGGCGGCTTGTCCGACGGCACCCGGCCACCGAAGTCGTCGAACATGGTCAGCCGCGGCCGCTTCTTGACGTCACCGAAGATCGCCTCGAGCTCGGCCCGGTGCAGCGTCTCCTTCTCCAGCAGCTCTCCGGCGAGGGTGTCGAGCACGTCGCGGTACTCGGTGAGGATCTCCCACGCCTCGGTGTGCGCGGCCTCGATGAGCTTGCGCACCTCGTCGTCGATGATCTGGGCGACCTCGTGGCTGTAGTCGGCCTGCGTGCCCATCGTGCGGCCGAGGAACGGATCGCCGTGCTCGGTGCCGTAGCGCACGGCGCCCAGCTTGGAGCTCATGCCGTACTCGGTGACCATCGCGCGGGCGATCTTGGTGGCCTGCTCGATGTCGGACACCGCGCCGGTGGTCGGCTCCCGGAACACCAGTTCCTCCGCGGCGCGTCCGCCCATCGCGAACACCAGCCGGGCGATCATCTCCGACCGCGTCATCAGGCCCTTGTCGTCCTCGGGGACCGCAACGGCGTGGCCGCCGGTGCGCCCGCGGGCCAGGATCGTCACCTTGTAGATCGGCTCGATGTCGGGCATCGCCCACGCCGCCAGGGTGTGTCCACCCTCGTGGTAGGCGGTGATCTTCTTCTCGTGCTCGCTGATGATGCGGCCCTTGCGACGGGGCCCGCCGACGACGCGGTCGACGGCCTCCTCGAGCGCGGCGCCGGTGATGACGGTGCCGTTCTCGCGGGCGGTCAGCAGGGCCGCCTCGTTGATCACGTTCGCCAGGTCCGCGCCGGACATCCCGACGGTCCGCTTGGCCAGCCCGTCGAGGTCGGCGTCCTGGGCGATCGGCTTGCCCGCAGAGTGCACCTTGAGCACGGCACGCCGCCCCGCGATGTCGGGGTTGGACACCGGGATCTGCCGGTCGAAGCGGCCGGGACGCAGCAGCGCCGGGTCGAGGATGTCGGGCCGGTTGGTGGCCGCGATCAGGATGACGCCCTGGCGTTCGCCGAAGCCGTCCATCTCGACGAGCAGCTGGTTCAGCGTCTGCTCGCGTTCGTCGTGCCCGCCACCCATGCCTGCGCCGCGCTGGCGGCCGACCGCGTCGATCTCGTCGACGAAGATGATGCACGGGCTGTTCTGCTTGGCCTGCTCGAACATGTCACGTACGCGGGAGGCGCCGACACCGACGAACATCTCGACGAAGTCCGAACCGGAGATGGTGAAGAACGGCACGCCGGCCTCGCCTGCGACGGCACGGGCCAGCAGCGTCTTGCCGGTGCCAGGCGGGCCGTAGAGCAGCACGCCCTTGGGGATCTTCGCGCCCAGCGCCTGGTAGCGGCTCGGGTTCTGCAGGAAGTCCTTGATCTCGTAGAGCTCCTCGACCGCCTCGTCGACGCCGGCGACGTCGGCGAAGGTGGTCGTCGGCATGTCCTTGCCGAGTTGCTTGGCCTTCGACTTGCCGAACCCGAAGCCCATCCGCCCGCCGCTCTGCATGCGGGAGAACATCACGAACAGCGCGACGAGCAGCAGCAGCGGCAGCATGTAGATGAGCAGCGAGCCGAGCACGCTGCCCTGGTTCACGACGGTGTTGATCTTGACGTTCTTGCCCTGCAGCGCCTCGAAGACCGTCACCCCGTACCCGGTGGGGTACTTGGTGATGATCTTGTCGCTGTCCTCGGTCTCGCCCTTGCCGCTCTTCAGGTCGAGTCGCAACTGCTGTTCGCGGTCGTCGATCTGGGCGCTGTTGACGTTGCCTTCGTTGATCTGGGCGATCGCCACCGAGGTGTCGACGGGTTTGTAGCCCCGGGTGTCGTCGCTGAAGTAGAAGAACGACCAGCCCAGCAGCAGCACGACCGCGATCACGGTCAGCGTGCGGATCACATTTTTCCGGTTCATCATTTTTCGGCCAGCGATGAGTCTGTCGGCCAGGTCCTTCCGATACGCGCAGCTGGGATCACTTCAGGCTACCGCTAGACCAACGTGCGGAAGTTCCCGACGGCAGACGGGTGACTTCGTGGGGATTCTGGCTACACACGTCGCCAGAAGCCTTCCGCTGCCCGCCGCCCGTGTGCTTGGGTGAGCCGGTGGGCACCGACGCAACCACCCCGGCCGAACGTCTCGTCGACACCAACGGAGTCCGGCTACGGGTGATGGAGGCCGGTGAGCGCGGCGCCCCGGTGGTGGTGCTGGCGCACGGCTTCCCCGAACTGGCCTTCTCCTGGCGCCGTCAGATCCCGGTGCTGGCCGCCGCGGGTTACCACGTACTGGCACCCGATCAACGCGGGTACGGCGGGTCGTCGCGGCCGGCGGACGTGCAGGACTACGACATCGTCCATCTCAGCGGCGACCTGATCGGGCTGCTCGACGACGTCGGCGCCGACACCGCGGTGTTCGTCGGCCACGACTGGGGCTCTCCCGTGGTGAGCCACACCGCGCTGCTGCACCCCGACCGGGTGTCCGCGGTGGTGGCCATGAGCGCGCCGCCGGTGCCGCGGTCGTCGAGGCCGCCCACCCAGATCTGGCGCAAGATCTTCGCCGACAACTTCTTCTACATCCTCTACTTCCAGGACGTCGGCCCCGCGGACACCGAGTTGAACGAGGACCCGCGCCGGACGATACGGCGCATGCTGGGCGGACTGAAGAACCCGGCCGAGGCGACCGCACTGGTCGACATGGCGACACCCGACCGGCGCGGATTCCTGGACCGCATCCCCGAGCCGGACGGCATCCCGTCGTGGATCACGGCCGACGAGGTCGAGCACTACATCGCGGAGTTCACCCGCACCGGTTTCACCGGCGGCCTGAACTGGTACCGCAACTTCGACCGCAACTGGGAGATCACCGCGGACACCCCGGCGACCACGATCGGGGTGCCGACCCTGTTCATCGCGGGCACCGCCGATCCGGTGCTGTCCTTCACCCCCCGCGACCGCATCGGCGACGTGGTCACCGGCCCGTACCGCGAGATCCTGCTCGACGGCGCAGGCCACTGGCTGCAACAGGAACGCGCCGACGAGGTCAACACCGCCCTGCTCGAATTCCTCGGAGGTCTGCCGTGAACCGTCCCCTGAACTTCGGCGTCTTCATCACGCCGTTCCACCCCGTCGGCCAGTCCCCCACCGTTGCCCTCGAGTACGACCTCGAGCGCACCGTGGCGCTGGACCGGCTCGGCTACGACGAGGTGTGGTTCGGCGAGCATCACTCCGGCGGCTATGAGCTGATCGCCTGCCCCGAGGTGTTCATCGCCGCGGCGGCCGAGCGCACCAAGCACATCAGGTTGGGCACCGGCGTGGTGTCGCTGCCCTACCACCACCCGCTGATGGTCGCCGACCGCTGGGTGCTGCTCGACCACATGACCCGCGGCCGGGTCGTGTTCGGCACGGGGCCGGGCGCCCTGCCGTCGGACGCCTACATGATGGGCATCGACCCGGTGGACCAGCGCCGGATGATGCAGGAGTCGCTCGAAGCGATCCTCGCCCTGTTCCGCGCCGGACCCGACGAGCGCATCACCCGCGAGACCGACTGGTTCACGCTGCGCGACGCCCAGTTGCACATCCGGCCCTACACCTGGCCGTACCCCGAGATCTCCACCGCGGCGATGGTCTCGCCGTCGGGGCCCCGGCTGGCCGGGCAGCACGGCACGTCGCTGCTGTCGCTGTCGATGTCGGTGCCCGGCGGCTTCGCCGCGCTGGAGAACACCTGGCAGGTGGTCACCGAGCAGGCCGCGAAGGCAGGCCGCGAGACCCCCGACCGGTCGGGCTGGCGCGTGCTGGGCATCTTCCACCTCGCCGACACCCGCGAGCAGGCCATCGAGGACTGCACCTACGGGCTGCAGGATTTCGCGAACTACTTCGGCGCCGCGGGCTTCGTCCCGCTGTCCAACACCGTCGAGGGTGAACAGCAGACGCCGCGGGAGTTCGTCGCCGAGTACGCCGCGGGAGGCAACTGCTGCATCGGCACCCCGGACGACGCGATCGAGTACATCACCGGCCTGCTCGAGCAGTCCGGCGGCTTCGGCACGCTGCTGCTGCTGGGACACGACTGGGCCGACCCCGAGGCGACGTACCACTCCTACGAGCTGTTCGCGCGGAAAGTGATGCCGCACTTCAAGGGTCAGCTGACCGCGCCGCAGGCGTCGCACGAGTGGGCGAAGGGCATGCGCGACCAACTGCTCGGCAGCGCCGGGCAGGCCATCGTGAACGCCATCACCGCGCACACCGACGAGATGCAGGCCAAGAGCTGATGCGGGCGTCGGTGCTGCGCGGCGGCCGCATGGTGCTGCGCGACGACGTCGCCGACCCGGTGCCCGGGCCCGGGCAGGTTCTCGTCGCGGTGAAGGCGTGCGGGATATGCGGCTCCGACCTGCATTTCGCCCAGCACGGCCCGACCGTGCTCGAGCTGGGCGCCCAGATGCAGGGCTCACCACTGGGCGGCGCGTCACTCGATCTGGCCGCCGACGTCTACATGGGCCACGAGTTCAGTGCCGAGGTCCTCGAAGCCGGTCCGGACACCGACGCGCCCGCCCCTGGCACCGTGGTCACGTCCATCCCGGTGCTGCTGTCCGGTTCGGGTGTCGAGCCGATCGTCTACTCCAACACCACGATCGGCGGCTACGCCGAACGTATGCTGCTCTCGGCGCCGCTGCTGCTGCCGGTGCCCAACGGGCTCGACCCGCGGCATGCCGCACTCACCGAGCCGATGGCGGTCGGCCTGCACGCGGTGAACAGGTCTGCGATCGCGCCGGGTGACACCGCGCTGGTGCTGGGGTGCGGGCCGATCGGCGTGGCGATTATCGCGGCCCTGCGGCACCGCGGCGTGGAACACATTGTGGGATCGGATTTCTCGGCGAAGCGCCGCGAACTCGCGGCGACCGTCGGCGCACACGAGACCGTCGACCCGGCGCAGGAGTCGCCGTTCGACACGGTCGCCCCCGCGGTGGTGTTCGAGGCCGTCGGCGCACCCGGCATCATCAACGACGTGCTGCGCCGCGCGCCGGCCCGCACCCGGCTGGTGGTCGCGGGGGTGTGCATGGAACCCGACACCATGCTGCCGTTCTTCGCCGCCACCAAGGAGATCGCCATCCAGTTCGTGTTCGCCTACGAGCCCGCCGAGTTCGCGGAATCCCTGCGCGCCATCGCCGAAGGAGCCATCGACGTGGCCCCGCTGATCACCGGCGAGGTGCCACTCGACGCGGTCGGCGCCGCGTTCCACGACCTGGCGCACCCCGACCAGCACTGCAAAATCCTCGTGACACCCTGACGGTAGGGTGCCAGGCATGCCGATCGCCGCGCGCGCGAAGAACCTGCTGACCACCCTCGCCGTCGCCGCGCTGACCGTCGGAGCGCTGTCGGCCTGCGACGCCACAGCGGGCCCCGCCGCCCCGGCGAACACGGACTCCCGTCAGGTCACCGTGGTCGGCGAAGGCCAGGTGCAGGGCACCCCGGACCTGTTGACCGCCAACGTCTCCATGGAGTTCATCGCGCCCGACGTGACCGCCGCGATGAACCAGTCCAGTGACCGGCAGCAGGCTGTCATCAACGCCCTGGTCGACGCCGGGATCGAGCGCAAGGACATCAACACCACGCAGGTGAGCCTGCAGCCGCAGTTCGGCGCGGACAGCGTCGCCATCGCCGGCTACCGGGCCAGCAACTCGCTCGACGTCAAGATCCGCGACCTGGGTAAGGCGTCGCAGGTGCTGGCGCTGATCGTCGGCACCGGCGGTGACGCCGCGCGGATCAACTCGGTGAACTACTCGATCGAGGACGATTCGCAGCTCATCCGCGACGCGCGGGCGCGGGCGTTCGAGGACGCCAGGAGCCGCGCCGAGCAGTACGCCGGCCTCTCGGGACTCGACCTGGGCGACGTGATCTCGATCTCCGAGCTGGCCGGCGAGACGCCGCCCGTGCCGATGCAGGCGCCGCGCGCGGCGATGGAGTCGGTGCCGCTGGAGCCGGGTCAGCAGTCCGTCGGCTTCACGGTGACCGCGGTGTGGGAGCTGTCCTAGCCGGCAGGGCTGATGTCGACCGGGATGCCGTTGAGCACCGCGGTGCCCGACAGCCGGTCGAGCAGCGCACCGTCGTTGAGCCGGTTGACGTTGACGCCCGGCCGCTCGGCGGCGACGGTCAGCCGGGTGCCGAGCACGTCGTGACCCCAGCCGTGCGGTAGCGACACCACGCCGCGGCGCAGTCCGTCGAACATCTCGACCGGCGCCTCCACCTCGCCGCCGGGCCCCTTGATCACCGCGGCGCCGGTGAGCCCTAGTTCGGCGGCGTCGGCCGGGTGGATCTGCAGCGTGCAGCGGTTGGTGCCGCCTGCCAGCGCGGGCAGGTTGTGCATCCAGCTGTTGTTGGAGCGCAGGTGCCTGCGGCCGATCAGGACGAACGCGGCGTCGCGGCGTTGCAGCGAGTCCAGCAGACGGCCGACATCGGCGGCGAACGGCTCGGGAGCGAGTTCGACCTTGCCCGACGGGGTGCGCAGCACCTCGGTCAGTCGCGGCCGCAGCGGGCCGAGGTCGACGCCGTGCGGGTTCGCCTTGAGCGTGTCGAGGGTCAGCCCGCCGGGCCGGGCGCCGAATGCGTCGCCGTAGGGGCCGAGGCGCAGCATCATGTCGAGGCGCCGTTCGTAACCCGGGCCGGGTGTCAGCATCGCGGTCAGCTCGGCGGCGTCGCGACCGGCGACCGGGGAGTCGGGGTCGGCGGTCTCCCTGCCCAGCGTGGTCGCGATGACCTGGTCGTCGACGAGTCCGGGATCGCCGTCGGGCGACAGCCCGTAGAGGATCAGCGCGAGCCGGGCCACGATCTCGGCTTCGCCGGGCCTGCCGTCGGGCAGGGGCAGCGCGGGCGGCGAGTACCGCGCGGTGTTGCGGACCGCCAGGTTGTTCAGCGCGACGTCGAAGTGGGCGGTCCGCGACGGCGGCGGTGGCGGCAGGATGACGTCGGCGTGCCGGGTGGTCTCGTTGAGATACGGGTCGATCGAGATCATGAAGCCGAGGCCGTCGAGGGCGCGGCTCAACCGGTCACCGTCAGGGGCGGACAGAACCGGGTTGCCCGCCACGGTGATCAGCGCCTGCACCTGGCCGTCGCCCGGCGTCTCGATCTCCTCGGCCAGCGCGGTGGCGGGCAGTTCGGACAGCGCCTCGGGATGCCCGGACACCCGGCTGTGCCAGCGGCCGGTGCGGAAGCCGCGGCCCGGCCGGTGCGGCCGCGGGGCCGGGGACACCGGCGACTGCGGGAACATCGCCCCGCCGGGCCGGTCGAGGTTGCCGGTGAGGATGTTGATCACGTCGACGAGCCAGCTGGCGACGGTGCCGAATTCGACGGTCGAGGTGCCGAGGCGGCCGTACACGGCGGCGCTCGGCGCGGCGGCGATGTCGCGGGCCAGCGCGCGGATCTCGTCGGCGGCCACGCCGCAGTGCGCGGCGACCACCTCCGGTGCGAAGTCGGCGGCCAGCGCGCGGACGGCGTCGACACCGGCGACCAGACCGTCCGGCCCCGGGGTGGTCAGCTCCTCGTCGAACAGCACGTGCACCACGGCCATCAGCAGTGCGGCGTCGGTGCCCGGCCGCGGCGCGAGGTGGCGGTCGGCGAGTTCGGCGGTGCGGGTGCGCGCCGGGTCGATGACGGTCAGCGTCCCGCCGCGCTTGCGCAGTGCCTTGAGCTTGCCGCCGAAATCGGCTGCGGTGGTGACGCTTCCGTTGGACACCAGCGGGTTCGCGCCGATGATCACCAGGTGGTCGGTGCGGTCGAGGTCGGGCACCGGGAAGGCGATCGGGTTGCCGAACAGGTGCCCGACCGAGACGTGCTTCGGCATCTGGTCGAGCGTGCTCGCCGAGTACACCTGGCGGGTGCCGAGCGCCTTGACGAGCAACGGGACGTAGAGCGCGCCCGCGATGCTGTGCGCGCTCGGGTTGCCGAAGTACACCGCGACCGACGGGCCACCGTGCTCGCGCAGCACCGCGCCCAGCCGGTCGGCGACCTCCGCGAACGCCCCGGCCCAGGTGGTCTCGACCAGTTCGCCGTCGCGGCGCACCAGCGGTGCGGTGAGCCGGTCGGGGTCGTTGTCCAATTCGGGAAAGCCGGCGCCCTTCGGGCACAGGTAGCCGGCGCTGAACACGTCGGCGCGATCGCCGCGGGCAGCGGTGACGACTCCGTCGTCGACGGTCAGCGTCAGTCCACAGGTGGCTTCGCACAGCGGGCAGATCCGGAGCGCGGTGCCGGTCATCGTCTAGACCTCGTAGACCTTCGGGTCGAGCGTGCCGATGTAGGGCAGGTCGCGGTACCGCTCGGCGTAGTCCAGGCCGTAGCCGACCACGAACTCGTTCGGGATGTCGAAGCCGACGTAGGCCATCTCGACATCGGCGCGCACAGCGTCCGGTTTGCGCAGCAGTGTGCACACATTCAGGGACCGCGGCCTGCGCTGGGCCAGGTTGCGCAGCAGCCAGGACAGCGTCAGCCCCGAGTCGACGATGTCCTCGACGATCAGCACGTCGCGGTCGTTGATGTCGCGGTCGAGGTCCTTGAGGATGCGCACCACGCCCGACGACGACGTCGACGAGCCGTAGGAGCTGACGGCCATGAATTCGAGCTGGGTGGGCAGCGGGATCGACCGGGCCAGGTCGGTGACGAACATGACCGCGCCCTTGAGCACCGTCACCAGTAGGAGGTCCTGCCCGTCGGGGCCGATGTGGTCGCGGTACTTCTCGGCGATCAGCGCGCCGAGTTCGGCCGTGCGCTCCTGGATCTGCTGTTCGGACAACAGCACCGACTTGATGTCCCCGGGATACAACTCGGCTGATTGCGCAGACACGCCCACAGCGTGCCAGAAGCCGGGGCCGCCGACCAGCGCAAGGGGGTCGAAAAGCGGGATGGTCCCGCAGTCCGGCCGTTATTTCTGGGATCGGTAGCCGAGCGGGTCGGGTCAGCTTGCCTCAACGACGCCGCACGGTGTGGCGCAGGAGAAGATGAGGACGCACATGACCACTCACAAGATGGGCACCCGGATCCTCGCAGGCGCCGTGCTCGCGGGCGGCCTCGCCCTCACCGGCGTCGCGCTGACGCCCGGCATCGCGCAAGCCAAGTGCAACTCGCTGAGCATGTGCAGCCGAGTGTGGTGCCCCGGACAGCCGCTGCCCGTCGGCGGCTGGGGCCTGCAACCCGACGTCAAGTGGGACATGAACGTCTGCCACACCTATTTCGAGGGTTTCGCCGGTCGCACCGGCGCGACCAACAGGCAGGTCCAAGTGGGATGGCGAATCCTGGAGGGTGAGCCGTCGCCCGTCGGCCCCTTCGACTTCTTGCAGCGCTAACGACTGACCGGTTCGGCACGCAGGGTCAGCGCACCGTCGTGACGCCCCGCGACCAGCCGTTGCGCCGGTAGCGAGGACCCGACCGCGACGCCGCCCTGCCCCCGCCAGCCGGTGACCAGGGCGTCGACCCCACGGATCTGCCTGTCGGTGAGCCCACGGGCCCCGCCGGCCAGCAGCCACAGCCGGATCACCCGGCGCCTGATCGCCTCCGGGAGGGCGGCCAGTCCGTCCGTGCTCAGTCCGTCATCGGTGACCACCGCATCGAGGCTGTCGCGGGCCAGGTCGTCCAGCGCGTCGTTGTCCTCACGCAGGGCGGTGGCGGTGCGGGCCAGCGCTTCGGCGACACCACCGGAGAGGACGTCCTCCAGCAGCGGCAGCACCTCGGCGCGCAGCCGGCTGCGGGTGAAGCGGGGGTCGGTGTTGTGCGGGTCCTGCCACGGCGTGAGTCCCCACTCGGCGCACGCTGCCACGGTGGTGGCCCGGCGGACCGCGAGCAGCGGGCGATACCACGGTGGGTCACACGGCCTTATGCCGGCGATCGAACGGGCGCCGGAGCCTCTGCCGAGACCGAGCAGCACCGTCTCGGCCTGGTCGTCGAGGGTGTGGCCGAGCAGCACCGGCGCCGAGTCGCGAGCTGTCTCCAGCGCTGCGTAGCGGGCTGACCGTGCCGCCGCTTCCGGCCCGCCCACGGCGCCTACGTCGACCCGAAGCACCTGTGCGTCAACGCATCCCAGGCGCAGCGCCTGTTCACGTGCGGTGTCGGCGATCCGCGCGGAATCGGTTTGCAGCCGGTGGTCGACGATCAGGGCCGTGGTCGGCCTCAGTTCGGCGGCCGCCGCCGTCAGCGCCAGCGAGTCGGGACCACCCGACAGGGCGACGCACCACCGCTCGTCGCCGGTCGCGTACGTGGCCGCGAAGGCCGCGACCGCCGCCCGCAAGGCGGCTACAGCACCCGGTCGATCCATCGTTGCGGTTCGTCGATCTCGGCGGGCAGCGGCAGCGTGTCGGGCCCCGACCAGACGGTGTTGAAGCGTGCCATCCCGACCCGGCCGACGACGTGGTCGACGAACGCCTTGCCGCGGGTGTACTGGCTCATCTTCGCGTCCACCCCGAGCAGCGCCCGCACCACCCGTTGCAGCGGCGGCTGCTTGCGGGTGCGCCGTTCGTCGAACCGGCGCCGGATGGTGGCAACCGACGGCACCACCTTCGGGCCGACGGCGTCCATCACGTGGTCGGCATGTCCTTCGAGCAGCGTGCCGAGCACCAGCAGCCGATCCATCGCCTCGCGCTGCGGTTCACCCTGCATGGCGCGCATCAGCCCGATCACCCCGGTGGTGTTGGGATCCTGGTCCGCGTCAGCCCCGTTGCGCCGGGCCCGGACGAACTCGGCCAGCCGGCCGATGACCTCGGTGACGTCCTCACCGGCTTCCTGGGTGAGCACGGCCAGGCTCTGCGACATGTGGTCGGCCAGCCACGGATTGGCCCGGAACTGCACCCGGTGGGTGACCTCGTGCAGGCAGACCCACAGCCGGAAGTCGGTGGGTGAGACCCGCAGCTGCCGCTCGACGGCGATCACGTTCGGCCACACCAGCAGCAGTTCACCCCCGCCTGTCGCAAACGGGTCGTACTGGCCGAGGATCCCCGACGAGATGAACGCCAGCACCGCCCCGGTCTGGGCGCCCGTCACGTGTCCGGAGACGAACCCCCGCGGCGCGTCACCGCCGCCCGTCATCACCCGCATGGACCCGGTGGCCGCGCGGACCCACTGCGCGCGGTCGACGATGCGGGCCTCGGTGACGGCCTGCCCCTCGTTCAGTCCGGTCACCTCGCGCACCGGCAGTTCGGCCTCGCGGGCGGCGGCGGCCAGCTGGTCCACGGCCTGGCGGCGGGTGTAGTCGGTGGTGACCGGGCCGGGCCGGGCCAGCTTCGCGCCGACATTCGCGGCGAACTGCCAGTCGACGGCGCGCCCGACGGTCAGCTCGGCGCCGCTCATCCGGTGCACCCGCAGCTGCGCAGGGTGGCCGCGAACGCGTCGAGCGCGGTGCGGCCGGTGGGGCCGGCGTTGTTGGACATCAGCGCGAACGTCAGCACCCGACCGCTCGCGTCGGTGACGATGCCGGCCAGCGAATTGGTTCCGGTGAGCGAGCCGGTCTTGGCGCGCAGCCAGCCCGCGGCGGCGCGGCCCTCGTCGGTGTCGAGGTAGCGGTTCGACAGCGTGCCGCTGCCACCGGCGATCGGCAGCAGGTCGACCAGCGGGCGCAGCTTCGGCTCGTCGTCGCCGGCCGCGACGGTGACGACCCCGTCCAGGGTCAGCGCGGTCAGCCGGTCGTCGACGGACAGCCCGCTGGAGTCCTTCAGCACGGCGCGGCGGGTGTCGACACCGGCGTCCTCCAACTGGTCCAGGACGGCCCGCGCCGCGCCGTCGAAGCTCTGCGGCTCGTCGACCTGGGCGGCGACCTCACGCCCGATGGCCTCGGCCATCACGTTGTCCGACGCGTTCATCATCGTGCGCAACCTCTCCATCAGCGGCGGCGACTGCACGGCCGCGATCTGGCTGCCACCGGTGTAGGCCGTGGGCCGCACCCGGACGACGGCCGGGTCGATGTCGAGCGCGTCGGCGAGGGCACGGCCTGCGTCCAGCGCCGGAGTGGTGGACCGCCGCGACTCGTCGCTGACCGGCTGGGTGCGGCCCGCGTCGAGCATCACCGGCGCCATCGGCGCGATGTCGCCGCCGGGGATGTCGAGCGGATCCCAGCCGACGGCCATGTCGGGCCCGCTGTAGGCGCTGACGTCGACCTGTACGGCCTTCACGTTGATGCCGCTGCGGCGCACCTGACCGGCGAGGTCGCTGATCCGGGCGGCGTCCTTGTACCAGGTCTCGGTGCCCTCGGGCGCCGCCGAGAGGGTCCCGTCGCCGCCGCCCTTGAGCACCACCAGGCCGGGGTCGCGCTGCTGATCGCCGGCGACCACGGTGGTGGTGAGGCGGGCCTCCCGGTCGAGGGTGAGCAGCGCGGCGGCCGCGGTGAGCGTCTTGTTCGTCGACGCGGGCTGCATCGGGACATCGGCGCCCCTGGCCCACACCTCGCCACCGGTGAGCGCGTCGGTGATGCGGCCGGTGAAGTTCCCGAGGTCCGGGTTGGCCAGCGCGCGGGCCAGCGCGGCGGCCATCCCGCGCGACGTCGGCCGCGGCGCGTCGTCGGCGACCGGCTTGACCGCCGGGTCGGCGGTGACCGGCGCGGGCAGCGGTTTGGCGGCCTGGGCCTCTCCGCCGCGGCCCGCGGTGAGCACACCGGCCACGGCGACCACGGCGGCGACCAGCAACAGCACCGCCGCCCCGATCACCACATGGGTGGAGCGCTTCCACCGCGCGGGCCGCATCACGTCCGTGGTTCCTGCCTTCGCCACTCTCGCCCGGGTGGAACTCACCCGAGGCACCCCCCGGGCACCTAATCAACGAGGGTATCCGCTCCATTAGGGTTGTCCCGCGTCGTCGTCACGACGCCCCGAATCGCAAACGACGTTCAAAGGAGCCGGGCCGTGGAGTTCGAGGTCGTCATCGAGATCCCCAAGGGGTCGCGCAACAAGTACGAGGTCGACCACGAGACCGGCAAGGTCAAGCTCGACCGCTATCTCTACACCGCCTTCGGCTACCCCACCGACTACGGGTTCATCGAGGACACCCTCGGCGAGGACGGCGACCCGCTCGACGCGCTGGTGCTGCTGCCCGAGTCGCTGTTCCCCGGCGCGGCGCTGGACGCCCGGCCGGTCGCGATGTTCCAGATGACCGACGAGGCCGGCGGAGACGACAAGGTGCTGTGCGTGCCCGCGGGCGATCCGCGGTGGGAGCACATCCGCGACCTCGGTGACATCGACGACTTCGAGCTCAAGGCGATCGAGCACTTCTTCGTGCACTACAAGGACCTCGAGCCGGGCAAGTTCGTGAAGGGTTCCAACTGGGTGGGCCGCGAGGAAGCCGAGGCCGAGGTGCAGCGGTCGGTGGAGCGCTTCAAGTCTCAGGGCCACTGACCGGCGCCGTCGCCGCGGAATTTGCCTGCCCGTAACACGGCGTAACGTCACCGTCCCATCGCCGCTGGACCATGGGGCACATGCTGATGCACCAGGGCATCGGACTCGACGCCTACAACGCGATGCCGCAGCGCCGGGCGGTGCACGCGGTCTACGAGTGCTGCGGCAGCGTGTCGCTGGCCGCCGACCTGGCCCGCGACCGGCCCTACCGCGACCACGACGCACTGTTCCGCCAGGCCGACGCGCTGCTGTTCGCGATGGCCGAGGTGTCGATCGACGCGATCCTGCAGGCGTATCCGAGCGTCGGCCGGCGGCCGCGAAGCACCCGGTCACAGTGCGAGCAGTGCGCGGTGTGGGACGAGCGGCCCGAGGTGATGGCCCGGCTGGACGCGCAGGCGCGCACCTACGAGCAGCAGTTCGGCTTCAGCTTCGTGATGTACGTCAACGGCTACGGCGCGACAGAGGTGCTGGCCGCGCTGACCGACCGGCTGCACAACGACGTCGACACCGAGCGCAAAGTGGTGCGCAACGAGCTGGCCCGCATCAACCGCAGCCGCCTGGAACGGATGCTGGGACCCGAAGGCGGCTACCACAACTGGTAGGTCACTGGCCTAGTCTCGGTGCGTGAGCACCCCGGCAGGCCCCGTGTCGCAGGCACACTTCCTCTCGCTGCCCGATCTGGCCGTCCGCTCTGCGGGCGGGGCGGTGGTGTGGGCCAACGACGACCTGTTCGCCGAGAAGGAGAACCTGATCACCCCCGGCCCGGCGTCGTACCGGCCCGCCACGTTCGGCCACAAGGGGCAGGTCTACGACGGGTGGGAGACCCGCAGGCGCCGAGGCGCGGGGCCCGACGCGCACGACGCGGCGATCGTGCGGCTCGGGGTCCCCGGGATCGTGCGCGGAGTGGTGGTCGACACGGCGTGCTTCACCGGCAACTATCCGCCCGAGGTCTCGGTCGAGGCGGCGTTCGTCTACGGCCATCCGCCGGTGTCCGAACTCGTCGAGAACACGCACTGGACCACGATCGTCGAACGCACCGGGGTCGACGGCGACACCCGAAATCTGTTCCCGGTGGCGACATCCCGGCGGTGGACGCACGTGCGGTTGTCGATCTACCCCGACGGCGGGGTGGCGCGGCTGCGGGTGCACGGCGAGGGCCTGCTCGACCCGCAGTACGCGGAGTTGCCGCTCGACCTGGCGGCGCTGGAGAACGGCGGGCGGATCACCGCGTGTTCCAACATGTTCTACAGCTCGCCGAACAACCTGCTGCTGCCCGGCACCGCCCGGCACATGGGCGACGGCTGGGAGACCTCACGCCGCCGCGACTCCGGCAACGACTGGGTGCAGGTCCAGCTCGGCGGCCACGGGGTGCTCGACTTCGCCGAACTCGACACGTCCTACTTCCTCGGCAACGCCCCGGGCGCCGCCACCCTGCGGGGCCGCGACGACCCCGACGGCGACTGGTTCGAACTGCTGCCGCGCACCGAGTTGCAGCCCGACACCCGGCACCGGTTCGTCATCGGCGACGACCGGCCGGTCACCCAGGCCCGGCTGGACATCTTCCCCGACGGCGGGATGGCGCGGTTGCGGCTGTTCGGCCGCCTCACCGGGCAGGGCCTGCAGCGGGTCGCCGAGAACTGGAGCCTGTCGGGCTGACTCAGCGGGCGACGAGATTGTGCAGCGCTTCGCCGCGATACAGCCTGCCGATGTTGGCGGCGATGTCGTCGGCCCGGCCGATGAAGGTGTCGCGGGTGACCCCCGACGAGTGCGGCGTCATCAGCACGTTCGGCAGGTCCGCGAACGGCAGCGCGCTCGGGGCGCCGTAACCGGTGCCATCGGGGTACCGGTACCAGACGTCGACGGCCGCGGCGGCGATCGTGCGAGACGAAAGCGCTTCGTAGAGTTCGTTTTCGACGACGAGCGGCCCGCGCCCGACGTTGATCAGCACGCCGTGCGGCCCGAGTGCGGCGAGTTCGGCGGCGCCCACCATGCCGACGGTCCGCTCGGTCAGCGGGGCCGAGACGACCACGACGTCGGACTGGGCCATCAGGTCCGCGAGCCGGTCGGTGCCCGCCGCCCATCGCAGCCCCTCGGCGGCCGCGTCGAGGTTGCCGCGGCCGGTGACGGTGGCGCCGTCTGCGCCGAACGCGCGGAACAGCTCCCAGCTGCGGCGGCCGATGTGGCCGAAGCCGACGAAGCCGATCCTGGCGCCCTGCAGCGACGCGGGCTGGGCGATCGAGCGGTCGTACACCGAGTTCGCCCACCGGCCGGCGCGCAGCGCCCGGTCCTGCTCGAGGAAGTTGCGCCGCAGCATCACCGATGCGGCGACGACGAATTCGGCCATCGACTGTTCGTGGTGGAAGGTGTTGGCCACCAGCGTGTCCGGTGACAGCGCGTCGAAGTCGATCTTGTCGGTACCCGCGCCCGCAGCGTGCACCAGGCGCAGTCTCGGCGCGGCGGCGGCCAGCTGCGCGGTGAACCGACCGCCGACGAAGACGTCGGCGTCGCCCAGTGCGTCGGCCATGGCACCGTCGGGCCAGCACACGTCGACCCCGTCGGGCAGTGCGGCGTCGAACCTGTCGCGGTGCGGGACGAGGTTGGTGTCGCCGACGACGACCTTCATCGGCGCGTCACCGGTGCAGCGCCGGGCGCTTGCTGTCGAAGGTCCAGCCCGGGACGAGGAACTGCATGGCCGCTGCATCGTCGCGGGCGCCGAGGCCTTCCTTCAGGTACAGCTCGTGGGCGGCAGCCACGGCGTCGTGGTCGATGTCGACGCCGAGGCCGGGACGGTCCGGCACCGTCAGATAGCCGTCGGCGATCGTGAACGGCTCCTTGGTGATCCGCTGGCCGTCCTGCCAGATCCAGTGGGTGTCGATCGCGGTGATCTCCCCGGGTGCGGCCGCGGCGACGTGGGTGAACATCGCCAGCGACACGTCGAAGTGGTTGTTGGAGTGCGATCCCCAGGTCAGTCCCCAGGCGTCGCACAGCTGCGCGACGCGCACCGAGCCGTTCATGGTCCAGAAGTGCGGGTCGGCCAGCGGGATGTCCACGGCGCCGGTGCGGATCGCATGGCCCATCTCGCGCCAGTCGGTGGCGATCATGTTGGTCGCGGTGGGCAGGCCGGTGGCGCGCTTGAACTCGGCCATCACCTCGCGGCCGGAGAACGTGCCCTCGGGGCCGACGGGGTCCTCGGCGTAGGCCAGCACGTCGGTCAGTTCGCGGCAGGTGCGGATGGCGTCCTGCAGCAGCCAACCACCGTTGGGGTCGAGGGTGATCCGCGCGTCGGGGAACCGGTCGGCGAGGGCGATGACGGCCTTGGCCTCGTCGGGTGCGGGCAGTACGCCGCCTTTGAGTTTGAAGTCGTGGAAGCCGTAGCGATCGCGGGCGGCCTCGGCCAGGCGGACCACCGCCTCGGGCGTCAGCGCCTCGTCGTGGCGGATGCGCAGCCACTCGTCGGCGTCGGCGTCCTCATCGGCGGCCGACCGGTAGGCGAGATCGGTGCGGGTGCGGTCCCCCACGAAGAACAGGTAGCCGAGCGCCTGCACGCGGTCTCGCTGCTGCCCGTCGCCGAGCAGCGCCGCGACCGGGACGTCGAGATACTGGCCGAGCAGGTCGAGCAGCGCCGACTCGACCGCGGTGACGGCGTGCACGGTGACGCGGAGGTCGAACGTCTGCGCTCCGCGGCCACCGCTGTCGCGGTCGGCGAAGCGGGTCCGGATCGCGGCGAGCGTCGCGTGGTAGGCGCCCAGCGACGAGCCGACCACCAGCGGGGCGGCGTCTTCGAGTGTGCGGCGGATCTGCTCGCCGCCGGGCACCTCACCGACACCGGTGTTGCCGTCGGAGTCGGTGAGCAGCACCAGGTTCCGGGTGAAGAACGGCCCGTGTGCACCGCTGAGGTTGAGCAGCATGCTGTCGTGTCCGGCGATCGGCACGACCTTCATCTCGCTGACGACGGGGGTGCGGTTCTGCGTGCTCATGATGTTCTCACCCTAGGATCGCCGTTCTATGCATGTCCAACACCAATGGGGCATGGACCAATGCCTGTATCGCATCAGTGCGCGTGCTCATCCGGCGAACCACCGATCGCCGTTGACCAGCGGCCGGACCACCCGGGACACCTTGTCGCAGACCATCCGCAGCGCGTCGACGATCTCGCGTTCCCGTTCGCCGGTGAGCCGCTCCAGCGGCACCGACGCGCTGATGGCGTCCTGCGCGGGCGTGACGTAGCGCAGCGGCACGGCGAAACACCGCACGCCCGGGGTGTTCTCCTCGTACTCGGTCGCGTACCCGCGCACCCGTGCCTCCTCCAGCGACGCGTCGAGCGCCGGCCGGTCGGTGATGGTGTGCGGGGTGAGCGGCGAGAGCGCCGCCGGGATGTGGGCGTCGCGCTCGGCACCGAACCGCTCGGCCAGCAGCGCCTTGCCCAGCGCACAGGTGTAGGCGGGCAGCCTCCGGCCGACCTTGTTCGACGTGCGGACGTACTGGCGGGATTCACGGGTCGCGAGGTAGACGACGTCACCGCCGTCGAGCCTGCCGATGTGGAAGGTCTCGTCGAGGTCGTTGCGCAGATCGTCGAGGAACGGCGCGATCACCGGCAGGTACGGGTCGGAGTCGAGGTAGCTGGTGCCGACGAGCAGCGCCCGGACGCCGATGCCGTACTGGCTGCCCGTCGGGTCCGAGCGCACCCAGCCCTGTGCGACCAGCGTGCGCAGCAGGGCATGCGCGCTGCTGCGCGGCATGTCGAGCGCGCCGCAGATGTCGCGGATGCGGGCGGGCCGGTCCGGCCGGGCGGCCAGGTATTCGAGCAGTTCGACGGTGCGCACCGCGGACTTCACCCTGCGGTCGGCCGCCCGTACCGGTTCACCCTCGCTCATCGCGTCCCCCTTCATCCCGTGATCTGACGGACGATCAGCACGACGGCGCCCACCGCGGAGACGGAGATCGCCAGCCACCGTTGCCGCTGCCGGTCGAGCACCCGGTTCATCAGCCGGGACAGCAGGTAGCCGATCACCACGGCAGGGCTCAGCAGCAGGAAGGACGTCACCGAATGCCGGTCGATCTCCCCACCGACGGCGAGCACCACGAGGGAGAGCACCGAACCCACCAGGAAGAAACCGCTCATCGTGCCGCGCAGCCTGGCGCCGGTCACCTTCTGCCACACCAGCGCCATCGGCGGGCCGCCGATGGCGGTCGCGGTGCCGAGCACGCCGGACGCCGCACCGGCGAGCACCAGGTTGCGACGGTGCGGCACCGGCGCCCAACCGACGCTGGTCAGCAGCACACCGCCGAGGACCACGCCCGCGAGTACGAGCGCGAGTGCCTTATCAGGCAACATCACCAGCAGCAGCGCCCCGGCGACCGTTCCGGGGACCCGGCCGGCCAGCGCCCAGCCGGTGCCCTGTAGATCGATCTGCTGGTGTTCGCGCGCGACCACCAGGATGGTGACGAGGGTGGCGAGCATGATCAGCGTCCCGGGGATCAGGCTCGGATCGACGAGCGCCACGAACGGCGCGGCCAGCATTCCCATCCCGAAGCCGATCGACCCCTGCATGCACGAGGCCAACAGGATCGCCGCGGCGATCACGCAGTACGCGGCGACACTCACGCCGACATCGTCGCCAACCCGCTCTGCTCGGACTGCAGCGGGTGGTGGCACAGAGCGGTGTGGCCGTCGGCCTGATGGTCGGCGGCCACCGGCGGCGTCTGCTCGGCGCAGATGTCGGTGGCCCGCCAGCACCTGGTGCGGAAGCGGCAGCCCGACGGCGGGTTCAGCGGTGAGGGCACCTCACCGGTGAGCAGGATCCGCTCGCCGCGCTGTGCGGCGTCGAGCTTCGGCGCGGCCGACATCAGCGCGGCCGTGTACGGGTGGGTGGGTCGGTCGAACACCGCCTCGGTGGGGCCGTTCTCGATGATGCGGCCGAGGTACATCACCGCGACGCGGTCGGCCACGTGGCGGACGACCGACAGGTCGTGGCTGATGAAGACGTAGGAGATGCCGAGCTGATCCTGCAGATCGTTGAGCAGGTTGAGCACCTGCGCCTGCACCGACAGGTCGAGCGCGGACACCGGTTCGTCGCAGATGATCACGTCCGGGTCGAGCGCCAGCGCCCTGGCGATGCCGATGCGCTGGCGCTGTCCGCCGGAGAACTCCTGTGGGAACTTGCCCGCGGCCTTGGCGCCAAGCCCGACGAGGTCGAGCAGGCCGCGCACCCGCATGTCGCGGTCCTTGCGGTTCGGGTGCAACGACTTGTGGGTGCGCCACGGCTCGGCGATGAGTTCGCCCGCCGACATGCGGGAGTTCAGCGACGCGTAGGGATCCTGGAACACCATCTGTACGCGGCGGCGGAACTTCAGCAGGTCCTTGCCGCGCAGCCCGAACGGGTCGACGCCGTCGAAGGTCACGGTGCCCGAGTCGGGGCGCTCGAGCATCATCAGCGTGCGCGCGAGAGTCGATTTGCCGCAGCCGGATTCGCCGACCAGGCCGAGCGTCTCCCCGCGGGCCAGGTCCAGGTTGATCCCGTCCAGCGCGGTCAGCCGGTTCTTGCCCCCGCCGGGCACGCGGAAGGACTTGCGCAGGTCGCGGACGGTCAGCAGCTGGCCGTCCGTTGCGGGGTCAGGCATTTCGGACCTCCTCTGGGAAGTGGCAGGCCGCCCGCCGGCCGGCGGTGCCGGTGGCCTCGAGTGCCGGGCGGGTGGTGACGCAGACGTCGCGGGCGATGGGGCAGCGGGCCTGGTAGACGCAGCCCTCGGGGATGGAGTGCAGGTCCGGCGGCGCCCCGCCGATCGACTTGAGCGCCTCGCCGCGGACCGCGTTGACGGGCACCGAGTCGAGCAGGCCCTTGGTGTAGGGGTGTCGCGGGTCGGCGAAAACCTCGGCGACGGGCCCGGTCTCGACGATGTTGCCGGCGTACATCACCGCCACCCGGTCGGCCTCCTCTGCCACCAGCGCGAGGTCGTGGGTGATCAGGACGACCGCCATGTGGAACTCGGCGCGCAGGTCGCGCAGCAGCGCCATGATCTGTGCCTGCACGGTCACGTCCAGCGCGGTGGTGGGTTCGTCGGCGATCAGCACGGTCGGGTTGAGCGCAACGGCCATCGCGATCAGCAGTCGCTGCCGCATCCCGCCGGAGAACTGGTGCGGGTACGAGTTCAGCCGCGACTCGGGCTGCGGGATCCCGACCCGTGTCATCAGCTCCACCGCCTTCCGCTTGGCGTCCTTGGCGCTCATCCCCTCGTGGATGCGGAACGGCTCCGACAGCTGGGTGCCGACGGTGTAGAGCGGGTTGAGCGCGGTGAGCGCGTCCTGGAAGACGATCGCCAGCTCCGTGCCCGCCAGCCTGCGCCGCGTCTTGCGGTCCACTGCCAGCAGGTCGTCGTCGCCGAGGCGGGCGGAGCCGGCCACCACCTCGGCGACGGGTTCGAGCAGGCCGACGAGCGCGGTGGCGGTCATCGACTTTCCGCAGCCGGATTCACCGAGCAGCGCCAGCGTCTCGCCGCGGTGGGCGGAGAACGTCACGTCGTCGACGGCGCGGACGGTGCCGGTGATGGTGCGGATGTCGACGGTCAGGCCGTCGACCTCCAGCGCCGGGTCGGCGTCGACCTTGTCGAGCGGCGGATGGTCTGCGACAGCGGTCATGTTGGGGCGCCCTTTCAGATTCGCGAGGTGCGCTTGGTGAAGCGGGACAGTTTCTTCTGCGGGACGGTGAGCCGCCACCGCTGGGCGGGATCGGTGGCGATGCGTGCCCACGCGGCCAGGATGGTGGCCGACACCGTGGTGATGACGATGGCGAGGCCGGGGAAGAACGACAGCCACCAGGCGCTGTGCAGATACGTCCGGCCCTGGGACACCATCAGGCCCCAGCTGATGTCGGGCGGCTGGATGCCGATGCCGAGGAAGCTCAGCGAGCTCTCGGCGAGCATCACGTAGCAGAAGTCCAGCGTCGCGACGGTCAGCAGTGTCGGCAGCACGATGGGCAGCACGTGGCGCCAGATGATGGAGTGTGCGCTGGCCCCGAATGTCCTTGCGGCGTCGACGAAGAGCCGGCTCTGCAGCTCGGCCGACTCGGCGCGGGCGGTCCGCAGGTAGACGGGGATGCGGGTGATCGCCAGCACCAGAACGATGTTCGCGGCGCTCGGTGAGAACACGTAGAGCACCACGACGGCCAGCAGCAGCGACGGGAAGCTCATGATGACGTCGGCGACGCGCATCGCGATGGTCTCGCGCCAGCCCCGGTGGTAGCCGGCCCACATGCCGACGGCCGAGCCGATCACGGCCGAGATCACCACCGCGGGGATCGCGACCGAGAGCGTGGTCTGACTGGCGACGATGAGCCGGGCCAGCATGCTGCGGCCCAGCGGGTCGGTGCCGAGGATGTTCGCCCAGCCGTGGGACAGGGTGAACGGCGCCTGGTTGGAGTTGTCCAGGTCGATGTCGGTGGCGAGATCGCCGACGAGCATCGGCCCGAACGCGGCGGTGAGGAAAACCAGGCCGAGCACGCAGGCCGCCACCGCGGCGACGCGGTCGTTGACCAGCAGCCGGAACCACGTCGACCGGTTGCGGCCCTTCGACAGCTCGGTGTCGGCCTCGCCGACGATCGCGGTGGTCGGTTTGACCGGCACCATATCGATCTGAGTCATGTTGTGCTCCTTAGACCTTCGCGGGTTCCCGGACGCGGGCGTCGAGCAGCGCGTAGCAGGCGTCGATGATGATGTTGAGCAAGAAGATGCTCACGGCGGTCAGCAGCACGGCGGCCTGCAGCACCGCGAAGTCCCGTTGCAGGATCGCGTCGATCATCAGCTTGCCGATGCCGGGCCAGCCGAAGATCGCCTCCACCACGACGGCGCCGTTGATGAGGCCGACGGCCAGGTCGCCGGCCACGGTAAGCGCCGGGGCGGCGGCGTTGCGCAGCGCGTGGTGGGTGACGACGCGGAAGTCGCCCGCGCCCTTGCTGCGGGCCAGCCGGATGTAGGGCGCCGACAGCGCGGACACCATGGCGCCGCGCACCACCTGGGTCAGCACGCCGAGCGGGCGGATCATCAGCGTGGCGATCGGCAGGATCCACGACAACATCCCCGCGTCGGTGCCCGAGGTGGGCAGCACGCCGAGCAGCACCGCGAACAGCCACACACCGGTGATCGCGAACCAGAAGTCCGGGATGCTGGCGGCGGTCATGGACAGCAGGCTGGAGAACCGGTCGGCCAGCGAGTTGGGCCGGTAGGCCGCCCAGCAGCCGATGACGACGGCGCCGACCATCGCCAGCAGCATGGTGACCAGCGCGAGCTGCAGGGTGGCGGGGAAGGCCCGCAGCGCCATCTCCGCGGCGGGTTCACCGGTGCGCAGCGAGGATCCGAAGTCGAGATGCAGCACGCCGGAGAAGTAGTCGCCGAGCTGGGTGAGCCACGGCTTGTCGAAGCCGTTGGCGGCGGCGAACTCCGCCCGCTGTTCGGGGGTCGCCGACTCCGGCAGGTAGAGGTTGGTCGGGTCGCCGGTGAGCCGGGCCAGCAGGAACACGCCCAGCAGCACGATGATCAGGGGCAGGGCGCTGGTGTACATCCGGCGCCGGACGAAAGGGAACATGGTGTCGGCCTTCCTTACTGGGCGTCGGTGCGGTCGGCGGCGCCGTCGCGGGCCGGTGTCATCTCGGCGAGCCGCATCTCGTCGCCGGTGGCGGAGTCGGGGGTGTAGTCCACGCGCGGCGACTTGCCGAGGATGCCGGTCATGTGCGCGATGTAGGCGAACTGGGCGACCTCGTCGGGTTCCTCGGCGAACAGTTCGGCGTAGGCGTCCTGGCGCTGCTGGCCGGTGAGCTGACCCGCCGCGTCGATTTTCTTGTCGAATTCAGTTGTTCCGCAGCCGTTCTGGGCGCCGTGGGTGCGCATGTACTGGTCGACGCTGAACGCGGCGTCACCGGCCTGGTTGCCGTGCATGATCAGTGCCACGAACGGGCCGGCGTTCTCCGGGAAGGGCCGTAGCTGGAACTGCAGCTGACCGGCGGTGTCCATCATTTCGATCTTGGCGTTGAGGCCGACGTCGGCGAGCTCGCTCTGGATCACCTCGACGGTCTCGACGACCTTCGGGAACTGCGCGGTGCGGCCGATCAGCCGGATCTGACGGTCCACCGGAACCCCGTCGGCCCTGGCCTCGTCGACGAGTTGCTTCGCCTTGTCCGGATCGTGCGGCCACGCGGCCAGTTCGGCGTTGTGGCCGACGACGCCGTCGGGGATCAGTTGCGCGGCCGGCTCGCCCATGTCGCGGAAGAGCGCCTTGACGATTCCGCTGCGGTTGACGGTGTAGTTGATCGCCTGCCGGACGCGGATGTCGTTGAGCGGGGCGTCGGTGCAGGTGATGCGCAGCGCGGTGGTCTCGTTGTTGGGGAACTCCACGCCGAGGTCGCCTGCGCCGTCCTCGAGGCCGAGGCCCGTCGCGATGTCGGTCTCGTCGCCGGTGATCATCGCGGCGCGGACGCTGCCCTCGCTGCGCCACTGGTATTCGGCGCGGGCGAAGGACGGCTTCTCCGCCCAGTAGTTCTCGTTGCGCTCGAGCACCAGCTTCTGTCCGTAGTCCCAGTCCGCGATGACGTAGGGGCCGGTGCCGATCGGCTCGCGCACCTTCTCGGTCATGCTGGTGGTGCGCGGCACGATCTCCACGAACGACAGCCGCAGCGGGAGAATCGGATCGGGCGTCTCGGTGGTGACCGTCAGCTTGGTGTCACTGGGGGTGTCCAGCACCAGTTCGTCGTCGCCGAACACGTAGCCGTCGACGTTGCACTGCAGGTCGGAGTTCACCGCTCGGTCGATCGAGAAGGCGGCGTCGGTGGCGGTGAACGGCGCCCCGTCGGAGAACGTCACCCCGGGCCGGATGTCGAAGCTCCAGACGTTCGGCGAGTCCTGGCGCCAGCCGGTGGCCAGCAGCGGCTCGAGGTCGCCGGTGCCCGGATCGCGTTCGATCAGCGGCTCGCTGATGTTCGAGCGGACCACGATGCCGGTGGAGGTCAGCGAGCTCTCACAGGGTTCCAGCGTCGGCGGCTCCTGCTGCAGCACGATGCGCAGGGTGTTGGGGTCGTAGCCGCCGTGGCCGCTGTTGGCCACCGTGCAGCCGGCGGCTGTCACACACGTCGCCGCGGCGGCGGCGGTGAGGGCCAGCACGCGGCGCGGCCGCCGCGTGGTCGGGGCTGTGGACCTCATGAATCCTCCGAATGTGGCGTCCACGTATGTGGATGGGCTGTGTGATCGCAACCACACGCTAAGGACGGGCCGTGACCGGGTCAACCGTCTTACAGCCCCCCGAACGGCACCGAAGTGACGCGCGGCACACGTCGCCGCGGCGGGTTAGGGCACGGTAATCATGGGCCTGAGCTGCAGAGACGTCGCGGCGGCGCGGTCGGTGATGCGCTGCCGGTTACTCCGCAAGCCGATCCATGCAGGTTCCGTATAAACCCATGCCAATTCCGAGTTGGACGGGTATCCGCGGCCCGGCCTACGGTGACACCAGACCCGACAGAGGAGAACCGTGCCCAGCACCGACGACACCGCCACCCGCCGTGATCCTTCCCGCCGCCCGGGTGTGCTGCAGGTGGGCCCGCTGAAACCCTCCCTCGCCGAGACGCTGCGCACCGACTACGACGCCCAGGTGCTGCCCGTGGATGCCGGCGAACGTGAGCGTTTCCTCGGCGCCGATGCCGCGGACGTCACCGTCGTGGTGACCTCGGGCCGCACCGGTGTGGACGCCGCACTGATGGCGGCGTTGCCGCGACTCGGCGCGGTGATCAACTTCGGCGTCGGCTACGACACCACCGACGTCGACGCCGCGGCCGAACGCGGTGTGCTGGTCAGCAATACGCCCGACGTCCTGACCGACTGCGTCGCCGACACCGCCGTCGGGCTGATGATCGACACGCTGCGCCGCTTCTCGGCCGCCGACCGCTACCTGCGCGACGGTCGCTGGCCCGTCGACGGCAACTACCCGCTCACCCGTCAGGTCAGCAACACCCGGGTCGGCATTCTCGGCATGGGCCGCATCGGCGGCGCGATCGCCAAGCGGCTCAGCGCATTCGGCTGCACCATCTCCTACCACAACCGCAACCGCGTCGAGGGCTCGCCGTACGCGTACGCGGCGTCGCCCGTCGAACTCGCCGGTGCCGTCGACGTGCTGGTCGTCGCCGCGGCGGGCGGTTCGGGCACCCGGCGGCTGGTCGGTCGCGACGTGCTCGACGCATTGGGCGCCGACGGCTACCTCGTGAACATCGCCCGTGGCAGCGTCGTCGACGAGGACGCACTGGTCGAGGCCCTGACGCACGGCCGCCTGGCCGGCGCCGGTCTCGACGTGTTCGCCGACGAACCCCATGTGCCCGAGGCGCTCATCGCCCTCGAGAACGTGGTGCTGCTGCCGCACGTGGCGAGCGGCACCGTCGAGACCCGGGCCGCCATGGAGGCCTTGACGCTGCGCAACCTCGACTCGTTCCTCGCCGACGGCACGCTCGTCACGCCGGTGCCGATGCCGGTGCCCGCCGCGGGCTGACTAGGTTCCCGTCGGCACCCAGTTGCCGTGGAAGCCCGCGGGCACCCGATGGGGCAGTCTGACCCTGGCGACATCCTCGAGGGTCTGCGCGTCCAGGATCGCCAACTCGCTGCGGTCGGTTTCGCGGTCGTAGACGTAACCCATCAGCACGCCCTCGTCCTCGTCGGCGTCCGGGGACGTCGGCTCGAACACGAACTCGCCGAGCCCCTTTCCGGTCCCGAAGGACCGGGCCAGGCTGCCGTCGCCGATCAGGTCGTGCTTGAACAGCGTGCCCTCGGGGGCGGTGCCGTCACCGACGGCGGGCGCGTAGCCGTACCGGTGCCGCTTGCCCACCAGCCGTTCGTCCACCCGCGGGAACTCCTGCCCGCGGTCGTCGATCCGGGACTCGCGCACCTTGCCGTCGGCGAGGTCGACCGTCCAGCGGTCGAGGGTGGGCGGGCCTTCGTTCGGCCCGAGGTGATCGGTGTCGAACATCTTCGGGTGACGCACCACGTCGAGGACGATCGTGTCACCGTCCTCGTAGGCGTTCATCGGGTGGAAGACGTAGCACGGTTCGACGTCGAACCACCGGACGTCGGCGCTGCCGCCGTCGCGCGGCATCACCCCGACCCGTGCCGGATAGCGCGGGTTCCAGGAGTACGGGAAGCGCCGGTCGGCGGTCATCGACCCCGGCTGCCGGGCCGCGATCGGATCGGGGATGCGGACGCGGCCGATCAACGCGGACAACAGGAGCCGGGCCGGCAGGCGCAGACCGCGCGGCACCGTCATCTCCGCGGCCTGGCGGTTGTCGAAGGTCACCGGCAGGTCGTAGAACACCACATAGCGCTCGGTGAGCGAGAAGTCGTGCATCATCGGGCTGCCGTTCACCTCGACGTCGACGGTGCGGCGGGCCCGGCCGTCGACACCGATCACCGAGTACCGCACCGTGTTTCCGCGATGCATGCTGTAGGTGACCGCGTGGAGTTCGCCGGTGTCGGGATCGCGCTTGGGATGTGCGGCGTATCCGCCGTGCAGAGTGCCGTCGAAGTCGCAGACGCCGACGGTGTCGAGTTCCTCGGTGAGTTCGTAGTTCGCCACGCCACCCTCGATCAGCGCGAGCGTCCTGCCTGCGTGCCCGATCACGTTGGTGTTCGCGCCGATCGCCGAGACGCCGGGGTCGCCGGACGGCGGGGTGTCACCGAGCATCCGGCTGGCGTGCGGCCCGCGCACCCACCTGTTGCGGTACCACTCGGCCTTCCCGTCGCGCAGTCGGATGCCGTGCACCATGCCGTCCCCGATGAACCAGTGGTAGAGCGCCGGGTCGATCTCCCCGATCGGGTTCGGCCCGTTGCGCAGGTACCGCCCGTCGAGGTGGCCGGGGATCGTGCCCTGCACCTCGAGGTCGGTCAGTGTGTACTCCTCGTCGATCGGCGCGAGAGCACCCTCGAGATAGCGATTTCCCATGCCATGCCCCTATAACAGTGTTATTTCGCGGTCGCCCTATGTATAACACCGTTATGAGACGATGGCAATGATGAACGCCGACCCGAAGCATCAGATGGTGGAGGCGGGCATCCTGATCCTCGAGCGCGACGGTTTGCCCGCCCTGAGCGCCCGCCGCGTCGCGACCGAGACCGGGACGTCCACCATGGCGGTCTACACGCACTTCAACGGCATGCCCGGGCTGATCGAGGCGATCGCCGCCGAGACGTTCACCCGCTTCACCCGGGCGCTCACCGACATCGCCCAGACCGACGACCCGGTGGCCGACTTCTTCGTGATGGGCGTGCGCTACCGCGAATTCGCGCTCGCCCATCCGCAGCGCTACCAGATGATGTTCGGCACCTCGGCGCAGTCATTGAACCGCCACCACGCCGACCTCACCGTCACCGGGAACTCCAGCAACAGGCCGGAGTTCGCGGTGTCGTTCGAGGCGCTGCTGACCGTGGTGCGCCGGATGATGGCGGCGGGCCGGATCCGCGACGACGGGGTGTCGGTGATCGCGGGGCGGTTGTGGAGCATCACTCACGGGACGGTACTGCTGGAGATGGCCGGCTTCTTCGGCCACGAAGACCACGGCCTCACGCAGATCCTCGCGCCGCTCACCATCGACACACTCGTCGGCCTAGGTGACGACCGCGAGCGCCTGGACAAGTCAATGGCCGCGGCGATCGAGGCGATCGGCTAGTACCGCCGAAACCCGGCGGCCGAGTCGGTAGCGTCGACTGTCGTCGGGTACCGCGACGGGAGGCCACCATGAAACGCTGGATCGCCGGAGGATCGGCCGCCCTGCTGATGGCCGCATCGCTGATCACCGCCGCTCCCCCGGCCGCCGCCGGCTGCCTCTACGGCGGACCTGTCATGAGCAAGTGCGACGGACCCGTCCAGCCCGGCGGGACCTGGCAGCGGTGCGTGGCGGTCGCCCAGTGGGTGCCCAGCGGCCTCAGTTCCCATCTGGTGCCCGTGAAGCACTGCAACCTCATGGGTCCCGGTCAGCCCGGCGGCGATCCCGGCTTCAACGACCCACCCGTGCGCATCGCGCCCTGAACTGCTCCCCGCTACGCCGTAGACCAGGTCACCAGCAGGTCGTCGGTGGTCCATTCACGTTGCGGCAAGACGTCTTTGAGTAACCGCAGCAGCGCTGGGTTGGAGCTGTCGCCACGCCACACCGCGTCGAGTTCGACGGGCCGCTCCCGGAACGCGCCGATCGACCGGAACACAACGCCCTCCGGATGCAGCGTCGCCGCCGAGGCGGGCACCAGCGCGATGCCGATGCCCGACCGCACCAGCACCAGCATCGTGTGCACCTGCGTCACGTACTGCACGTACCGCGGCGTCGCGCCCGCGATGGTGAACGTGCTGATCAGCAGCTCGTTGAAGTACCTGGCCTGCACGGGCGAATACATCACCACGTCCTGGCCGTCGAGATCGTTGAGGGTGAGCTGACGGCCGAGGCCGACGAGGTCGTGGCCGCTGGGCAGCGCGGCGACCAGCTGCTCGTGCAGCAGCGGCCGCGACACCAGGCCGGGCCGTTTCAGCGGCGGACGGGCCATGCCCAGGTCGAGCTCACCGGTCATCAGCCCCTCGACCTGTGCGGCGGTGACCATCTCGCGCAGGTCGAGCTTCACGTCCGGCAGTCGCTCCCTGGTGCGGTCCAGCAGCCGGGGCAGCACCGCGTGCGCCGACGCGGCAGTGAAGCCGACGACCACGGTGCCGAGATCGCCTGCGGGAATCCGCTTCACGGTCTGCGCGGCACCCTCGGCGAGCTGCAGGATGCGGCGGGCGTCGGGCAGGAACGCCACACCCGCCGGGGTCAGCGTCACCGACCGCGTGGTGCGGTCGATGAGGTGGACGCCGAGCTCGCTCTCCAGCTGCTGGATCTGCCTGCTCAGCGGCGGCTGGGTCATGTGCAGCCGTTCCGCGGCACGGCCGAAGTGCAGTTCCTCGGCCACCGCGATGAAGCACGACAACCGGGCGAGCGAGAACACCGATGCACTCCTTGAATCACCGCCGCCGCCATGGAGGCGTCAGTGCATCAGCGTAGACCCGCGGGGGTCACCAGCGCGGGCTGCCCGCCCGGAATGTCGGGTCGATGCTGCGCATGTAGCCGGTGTCGTCACGGTCCCGGATGCCGCAGCGCAGGTACTGCTCGTGCAGGGCGGCGAGGCTGTCCTCGTCGATCTGGACGCCGAGTCCGGGCGTGGTGGGAACCGGCACCGCGCCGTCGACGAACCGCAGCACGCCCTGCTCGACGACCTCCTCGGTCTTCCAGGGCCAGTGCGTGTCGCAGGCGTAGGTGAGGTTCGGCGTGGCGGCGGCGAGCTGCACCATGGCCGCCAGGCTGATGCCGAGGTGCGAGTTCGAGTGCATGGACATGCCGAGCCCGAAGGTATCGCAGATGCCGGCGAGCAGCCGTGACCGCTGCAGCCCGCCCCAGTAGTGGTGATCGGAGAGCACAACGCCGACAGAGTGTTTCGCGACCGCGGGCGCCAGCTGGTCGAACGCCACCACGCACATGTTGGTGGCCAGCGGCATCGGGGACTGCCGGGCGACCTCGGCCATGCCGTCGAGGCCGGGCGTGGGGTCCTCGAGGTACTCCAGCACGCCGGCCAGGCCCGTGGCGACCTTCACCGACGTCTCGGGCGTCCACGCCGCGTTCGGGTCGAGCCGCAGCGGGTGGTGCGGGAAGGCCGCCCGCAACGCCTCGATGGCGGCCATCTCCTCCTCGGGTGGCCGGACGCCGCCCTTGAGCTTGATGGCGGTGAAGCCGTACTCGGCGATCATCTTCTGCGCCTGGGCGACCAGCTGATCCGGGTACAGCGCCTCGCCCCAGCCGTCGGGCTCGCCGCCGGGATGGGCCGCCCACTTGTAGAACAGGTACGCCGAGAACGGCACGGCGTCGCGCACCGATCCGCCGAGCAGATCCGACACGGGCCGGCCCGTCGCGTGGCCCTGCACGTCGAGGCACGCCACCTCGAACGGCGAGAGCACCTGGTCGACCGCACTGGCCGAGGTGATCATCCCGGCCGTCCCCACCGCGGCGTCGTCGCCGCGCAGCCTGTCGGCAATGGCGGCGCGAATGGCGTTCAGCGCGAACACGTCCTGGCCGACGACGGCGCCCGCGGCCGCGCTGAGCCGCTCCAGGTGCTTGGTGTCGGCGTACGTCTCGCCCAGTCCGGTCAGGCCGGCATCGGTGTCGAGCTGGATGATCGCCCGCAGTGCGTACGGCTGGTGCACGCCGACGGTGTTCAGCAGCGGCGGGTCGGCGAACGCGACCGGGGTGATGCGCGCGCCGGTGATCCGGATCGGGCGGTCCGGCATCAGCGCACCGCGGGGGCGGCGAGTGCCTCGGCCAGCACCGCGCGGCCCGCGGCGATGATCGCGCGGAGCTCCTCGACATCCTCGGGGGCGGCGTCGATCAGCGGTGGCCGCACCGGTCCGGCGTCGAGGCCCTCGAGGGCGACGCCGGCCTTGATCAGCGCGACGGGGTAACCGGGCACCTTGTCGCGCAGCCGCACCAGCGGGTGGAAGAAGGTCCGCGACAGCGCCTCGGTGAGTGGCTCGTTCCCTGTCTCGAGCGCCTGGTAGAAGGCGAGTGCGAGATCCGGCGCGAACGCGAAGGTGGCCGACGAGTACAGCGTCACGCCGATGGCGCGGAACGCCTGCTGCGAGACCTCGGCGGTGGGCAGGCCGTTGAAGAACTGGAACGGCTTGCCCGACGGCGCCAGCGCATCGTAGACCGCGCGCACGATCCGGCCGACGCGGTCGAAGTCGCCTGTGCCGTCCTTGAATCCGACGACGTTAGGGATCTGTGCGACCTCGATGGCCGAGGCCTCGGTGTAACGGGCGTTGTTGCGGTTGTACACGATCAGCGGCAGGTCGGTGACCGCGGCGACCTCACGGGTGTAGGCCACCAGTCCGGCCTGCGGCATCTCCACCAGGTAGGGCGGCAGCAGCAGCAGTCCGTCGGCGCCCGCCTCTGCGGCGGCCCTGGCGAACGCCTTGGCCTGGGCGAGCGATCCCCCGGCGCCGGCGTACACCGGCACTCGGCCGCCGACCACGTCCACGGTGGTGCGGACCACTGTGCGCACCTCGTCGGTGTCGAGCGCGTGGAATTCGCCTGTGCCGCAGGCGGCGAACACACCGCCGGGTCCGGCGTCGACGCCGGTGGCGATGTGCTGCGCCAAGCGCTCGGTGTCCACCTCGCCTGCCGCGGTGAACGGGGTGACGGGGAAGAACAGGACGCCGTCAAGCATGGGTTGCTCCTAGATCGATCGAGAGGGGGTCAGTCGCGGGTGAGTTCGCCGTCGATGCGGCGCCAGAGCCGGTCGGGGTTGCCGTCCGCGATCGCACTGGGAAGCAACGACTTCGGTGCGTTCTGATAGCAGACCGGGCGCAGGAAGCGCTCGATCGCCCGGGACCCCACCGAGGTGGTCCGGGAGTCCGAGGTGGCCGGGAAGGGTCCGCCGTGCACCATCGCGTGGCCGACGTCGACGCCGGTGGGCCAGCCGTTGAACAGGATCCGGCCGGCCTTCAGTTCGAGCGTGGGCAGCAGTGCGCCCGCCTGCTCGACGTCGGAGTCGTCGGCCTGCACCGTGGTGGTCAGCTGGCCTTCGATGCCGGCGGCCACGCGCTGCATCTCGCCGATGTCGGCACACCGGACGATGAGCCCCGAGGCGCCGAACACCTCGGCCTGCAACGCCTCCGAGCCCAGCAGGCCGGCGGCGTCGGTGGAGAACAGCGCCGCACGGCAGGACACGCTCGGTGCGTTGTCCGACGACCCGCGGGCGATCAGGTCGGCCTCGGCGGCCAGCGCGTCGACGCCCTGGCGGTACGTGTCGGCGATCCGCGGGGTGAGCATCGCGGCGGGCGCGCTCGCGCTGAGGGCGTCACGGGCGGCGGCGATGAAAATGTCGAGGTCGGGTCCGTCGATCGCGATGACCAGTCCCGGATTGGTGCAGAACTGACCGGCGCCCATGATGAGCGAGCCGACGTACTCGCGGCCGAGATCGGCGGCGCGGGTCGCCAAGGCGCCCTCGAGCAGGAACACCGGGTTGATCGAGCTCATCTCGGCGTAGACCGGGATGGGCTCGGGCCGGCCTGCGGCCGCGGCGACCAGGGCCAGGCCGCCGGCGCGCGAGCCGGTGAAGCCGACGGCCTTGATGCGCGGGTCCTTGACGAGTGCACCACCGAGTTCCGGGCCATCGCCGAACAGCAGCGAGAAGGTGCCCGCGGGGAAGCCTGCGTCGGCGACGGCGGCGGTGATCGCCCGGCCGACCAGTTCGGAGGTGCCCGGGTGGGCGTCGTGGCCCTTGACCACCACGGGGCAGCCGGCGGCCAGCGCGGAGGCGGTGTCGCCGCCGGCGACGGAGAAGGCCAGCGGGAAATTGCTCGCGCCGAACACGGCCACCGGTCCGAGCGGGACGAAGCGCTGGCGGATGTCGGGGCGCGGCACCGCACGGTCGGGCAGTGGCGGGTCGATACGGGCGCCGTTCCAGCTGCCCTCGCGGAGCACCGCGGCGAACAGCCGGAGCTGCCCGGTGGTGCGGCCGACCTCGCCGGTGAGCCGTGCCTCGGGCAGGCCGGATTCGGCGTGCGCCCGCGCGACGAGGGTGTCCTTGACGGCCTCGATGCGCTCGGCGATCGCTTCGAGGAACTGGGCCCGCTTCTCGGCGGGCGCGCTGCGGTACTCGGCGAAGGCGTCGGCGGCCGCGGCACAGGCGGCGTCGACGTGCGACGCGTCGCCGTAGCGGTAGGCGGGCTCCAGTTCGGAACCGGTGTTGGGGTCGAAGCCGCGGATCTCCGCGCCGGAGCCGTCCACCGCCTGCCCTGCGATCAGCAGCTGGCCGGTGAGTTCACCAGCCGTCACTGTGGAAGTCATGGTCCCACGGTAGAACGCCGATAAATGCTTGTCTAAGTCCGTTTTGGGGTCGACTTATGCCTGCATTGAATCGCCGGCCGCTGTGTGGCCCTGCGACTCGCTCCTTTTTGCACCCTGGGTCGTTGCGCGGACGAGATCACGACCCTCAGCGCAAAAACGACGCCTCGACGAGCGCTACGAAGCCCTTGGCTCGTCCCGCGCCGCGAGCCGGCGCAGCACGTCGCGCCCGACCGCCCGGACGTCCTGATCCGCCGACGCAGCGATGAGGGTGACGCCGTCGGCCACGCCTGCCGTCTCGATGTCGGCCACCAGTCCGGTCAACCCGTCGACGGTGCCCGCGTACTGCAGCGTCGTCGCGGCCTCGGCGGGCCCCAGCGCGCCGCGCGCCGCCCGGAAGTCGGCGGCCACCGCGACCGTGACGTCGAGGATCACCGCGACGTCTGCCCGGTCGGCCCTGATCTGGCTCCTGGCGCGGCGCGCCTGCTGCAGATCGGTCGCGGCCACCCGCACGGCCCGCTGCTCGCCGGTCGTCAGTTCCTGCCAGTCACCGTCAACCACATATAGGCGCACGGCAGCCACCGTACGAGCGGCCTGCCACCGCGTCGAGGCTTGCGCTCAGCGCGAATCGAAGCTCTTCGAACCGCTGTCGTCGGAGCTGTCGCCCTCGGCCGTGTCGGCCGCGGGTTCGTCTGTGGTGACGAGCTTCGAATCCTGCATCCCCTCGACCTCTTCGGCGCTCTTGCCACGCGTCCGGTAGAGGCTGGCGATCGTCGTGATGATCAGCGTCACGATGATGACACCCAGGCTGAGCAGGGTCGGGATCTCCGGCACCGGCACGGGCTCGCCGCCGTTGATGAACGGCAGCTCGTTCTCGTGCAGCGCGTGCAGAACCAGCTTCACGCCGATGAAGGCCAGGATGAACGCGAGGCCGTAGGACAGGTACACCAGGCGCTTGACCAAGCCGCCGAGCAGGAAGTACAGCTGCCGCAGACCCATGAGCGCGAATACGTTGGCGGTGAACACCAGGTACGGCTCCTGGGTCAGGCCGTAGATCGCCGGGATCGAGTCGAGCGCGAAGATGAGGTCGGTGGTGCCCAGCGAGACGATCACCAGGAACATCGGCGTCATCAGCCGCTTGCCGTCCTCCTTGACCCACAGCTTGAGGCCGTCCCACTTGTCGGTGAGCGTCAGGTGGTTCCGGGCGAACTTGACCACCCGGTTGTCGCCGTCGTCCTCGTGATCACTGTCACGGGTCAAGTTGATCGCCGTGTAGACCAGGAACGCGCCGAAGATGTAGAAGATCCAGGAGAACTGCTCGATGGCCACCGCGCCGAGGGCGATGAAGATGCCGCGGAAGATCAGCGCCAGGATGATGCCGACCATCAGCGCTTCCTGCTGATACTTCTTCGGCACGTTGAAGCTGGCCATGATGATCAGGAAGATGAACAGGTTGTCCACCGAGAGGCTGTACTCCGTCAGCCAGCCTGCGAAGAACTCGATCCCGAAGTCACCGCCGTGGAAGAACCACACCCACACCCCGAAGACCACCGCCAGCGAGACGTAGACGGACAGCGCGATCGAGCATTCCTTCATGCTCGGCTCGTGCGGGTTGCGGGCAATGGCCACCACGTCGAACAGCAGCACCGCCACCGTCACCGCGATGGTGATGCCCCATTCCAGGGCGGAAACGTTCACTCGACATACCTCCGGTCGTCAAACACGCCGGAGGTCTCTTCCGCCGCCGCGCATGACACGCGGGGCCCGCAGCACCGGTCGGCCGATGACGGCCGACGTAATGACGACACCGCGGCGAAGGAATACTCCCCTCCGGAACCGATTGTGCCTGGCCGAGACGGTCGTGGCCAATCGGGGTCCTGCCGGTCGATCACTGTCGCGATCCAAGGGGGGATACCCCGCAACGGCCAAACGTCACCACACGCCGCCGCGCCGCCGACCGGGGGCCGCCGCGCTGAGTAGTTTGTACCCGTGACAGCAGCGGACCCGCGGCACGAAATACCCGCTCAATACGCGTTGTCGCCGTTCGCTCCGGAGCCGCGCACGCTGATCGACATCCTGCACGAGACGGCGGGCCGGTTCCCGGACTCGCCCGCCCTCGACGACGGCACCGTGCAGTTGACGTATGCCGAGCTCGTCGCCGACATCGACGAGAGCGTCGCGTGGTTGGCGGCCCGCGGGATCGGACGCGGTGACCGGATCGGCATCCGAATGCCGTCGGGCAGCTACGCGCTCTACGTGGCGATCCTCGCGACGCTGGCCACGGGCGCCGCCTACGTGCCGGTCGACGCCGACGACCCCGACGAGCGCGCCGCCCTGGTGTTCGGTGAGGCCGGGGTGGTGGCCGTCATCACCGAGGAGGGACTGGTGCGCGCCACCGGATCGTCGCGGGGCTGGCGCGCGGCCGCCCCGCTCAGCCGGGACGACGCCTGGATCATCTTCACCTCGGGATCGACCGGGACACCGAAGGGTGTGGCCGTCACCCACCGCAACGCGGCGGCGTTCGTCGACGCCGAGGCCCGGATGTTCCTGCAGGACAATCCGCTCGGTCCGGGTGACCGGGTGCTGGCCGGGCTGTCGGTGGCGTTCGACGCGTCCTGCGAGGAGATGTGGCTGGCCTGGCGGCACGGCGCCTGCCTGGTGCCCGCCCCGCGGTCGTTGGTGCGCAGCGGGATGGACCTCGGCCCGTGGCTGGTGTCGCGGGACATCACCGTGGTGTCGACGGTGCCGACGCTCGCCGCGCTGTGGCCTGCCGAGGCGCTGGAGGCGGTGCGGCTGCTGATCTTCGGCGGCGAGGCGTGCCCGCCGGAGCTCGCCGAACGACTCGCGGTCGACGGCCGCGAGGTGTGGAACACCTACGGCCCCACCGAGGCCACCGTCGTCGCCTGCGCGGCGCGCCTCGACGGCCGCTCGGCGGTGAGCATCGGGCTGCCGCTGGCCGGCTGGGACCTGGCCGTCGTCGACAAGAACGGTGTCCCGGTCGCCGAAGGCGAGGTCGGCGAGCTGGTGATCGGCGGCGTCGGCCTGGCCCGCTACCTCGATCCGGAGAAGGACGCCGAGAAGTACGCCCCTATGCCGACGCTCGGCTGGTCGCGCGCGTACCGCAGCGGCGACCTGGTGCGGCTGCAGGCCGACGGCCTGTACTTCGTCGGACGGGCCGACGACCAGGTCAAGGTGGGTGGGCGGCGCATCGAACTGGGCGAGGTGGACGCGGCACTGGTCAATCTGCCCGGCGTCAGCGGCGGCGCGGCAGCCGTGCGCCGGACCACCAGCGGCACTCCCCTGCTGGTCGGCTACGTTGCGAGCGCCGACCCCGCCTTCGACGTCTCGGCCGCTCGCGCCGCGCTGGCCGAGTCGCTGCCCGCGGCGCTGGTGCCGCGGTTGGTGCTGCTCGACGAGCTGCCCACCCGCACGTCGGGCAAGGTCGACCGCGACGCCCTGCCGTGGCCCCCGCCCGGTGAGCCCGCAGACGTCGCGACCGAGCTGGGCGGCACCACCGGATGGCTGGCCGGTCTGTGGCGCGACGTGCTGGGCGCACCGGTGGACGGGCCGGAGGCGGACTTCTTCGCCCTCGGTGGCGGGTCGCTGTCGGCGGCGCAGCTGGTGGCCGCACTGCGGCAGCGCTACCCGCACGTCACGGTCGCCGATCTCTACGACCACCCCCGGCTCGGGTCGCTGGCCGGCTACCTCGACGAACTCGACCCGCCGCCGGCCGTCGTCACCCGCGACGTCGCGCCGACACCCCGGCTGACGCAGCTGGTGCAGGTCGGGCTGTCACTGCCGCTGGCCACGCTGACCGGGTTGCAGTGGGTGGTGTGGCTGGCCCTGGTCAACAACCTCGCCGCCGCGGCGGACCTGGTGCCGTGGGTGACGCCGGTGAACTGGTGGTGGCTGCTGGCCGGGTTCCTGCTGTTCGTGTCGCCGCCCGGCCGGATGGCGATCGCGGTGCTGTGCGCGCGGATGCTGATCGGCAGCCTCGAACCCGGCACCTACCGCCGCGGCGGGCCGGTACACCTGCGGGTGTGGCTGGCCGAGCGGCTCGCCGAGGCCAGCGGCGCGGAGAACCTCGCCGGGGCGCCGTGGCTGGTCTACTACGCCCGAGCCCTCGGCAACACCGTCGGCAAGGGTGTCGACCTGCACTCCTCGCCGCCGGTGACCGGCCTGTTGCGACTCGGCCATCGCTGTTCGATCGAGCCCGAGGTCGACCTGTCCGGCCACTGGGTGGACGGCGACCATTTCCACGTCGGCCGGATCACCGTCGGCAACGACGCCACGATCGGCGCCCGCACCACGCTGCTGCCGGGCGCCGTGGTGGGCAAGAACGCCGACGTCGCCCCCGGGTCGGCGGTGGTCGGCAAGGTGAAGAACGGCCAGTACTGGAAGGGATCACCGGCGGTGAAGTCCGGCAAGGCCCGCCACCCCTGGCCCGATCACCGGCCGCGCCGCGCGCCGCTGTGGGTGGCGGTCTACGGCGTGACGTCGGTGTTGCTCGGCGCGCTACCGCTGGCCGCATTGGCGGTGGGCCTCACCGTGCTGGGCTGGGCTGTGCGACACACCGATTCGCTGGGAGCCGCGGTGCCGGTGGCGGCGCTGTGGACTCCGGTGGCGATGCTCGCCGCCGTGCTCACCTACGCGGCGCTGACCGTCGCCGGGGTGCGGCTGCTGTCGCTGGGTCTGCGCGAGGGCTACCACCCGGTGCGCAGCCGCACGGGCTGGCAGGTGTGGGCCACCGAGCGACTGATGGACGCCGCACGCACCTACCTGTTCCCGCTGTACGCCAGCCTGCTGACACCATCGTGGCTGCGCATCCTCGGCGCGAGAGTCGGCCGCGGCACCGAGATATCCACGGCGCTGTTCACCCCGAAGTTCACCGAAGTGCAGGACGGCGCGTTCCTGGCCGACGACACCATGGTGGCCTCCTACGAACTCGGCGGCGGCTGGATCCACATCGCGAAGGCGACCATCGGCAAGCGGGCGTTCCTCGGGAACTCGGGCATCACCCAGCCGGGCCGCAAAGTCCCCGACGACGGGCTGGTGGCGGTGCTCTCGGCCACCCCGCACAAGGCGAAGGCGGGCTCGTCATGGCTGGGCAGCCCGCCGGTGCGGTTGCGGCGCAAGCCGACCGCGGCCGACGCGCTGCGCACCTTCCACCCACCGCCGCGGCTCAAGCTGATGCGGGCCGCCGTGGAGACGTGCCGGCTGATCCCCGTCCTGGTGTCGTTCGGGATCGGAGTGGCGGTGCTGCTGACGCTGCAGGCGCTGGCGATCCGGTTCGGCTACCTGTGGACGGCGCTCGCCTGCGGCGTGGTGCTGCTGATCGCGGGCGCGGTGGCCGGGGCGATCGCGGTGCTCGCCAAATGGCTTGTGGTGGGCCGGATCACGGCCATCGAGCATCCGCTGTGGTCGTCGTTCGTGTGGCGCAACGAGGTGGCCGACACGTTCGTGGAGACCGTGGCGGCGCCGTGGTTCGCGCGGGCCGCCAGCGGTACCCCGGTGATGAACCTGTGGCTGCGTGGCCTCGGCGCGACCATCGGCCGCGGCGTGTGGTGCGAGACGTACTGGCTACCGGAGGCCGACCTGGTGACGCTGGCCGACGGCGCGACGGTCAACCGCGGCTGCGTGGTGCAGACGCACCTGTTCCACGACCGCATCATGCGGATGGACACGGTCGTGCTGGAGCGGGGTGCGACGCTGGGCACCCACTGCGTGGCGCTGCCCGCGGCCCGGCTGGGCGCCGGGTCGACCGTGGGCCCCGGCTCGCTGGTGATGCGCGGTGACGAGGTGCCCGCGTCGAGCCGCTGGCAGGGCAATCCCATTGCGCCGTGGATTCTTTCCCGCAAGAAGCGCCGGGACGCGACCGACGGTCGACAGGACAGCGCCGCGTGACGCGTGCGAAGAAGGCCGCCAAGAAGTCGTCGGCGCCGGTGATCGACCCGTACCTGCCACGCAACGGCAACTTCGGTTACCGGGTGTCGCGTTACGAACTCGACCTGGAGTACAAGGTCGCGATCAACCGGCTGTCGGGCACGGTGACCGTCACCGCGGTGACGCTCGCGGCGTTGCGCGACTTCACCCTCGACCTGTCCGACGCGCTGTCGGTGAGCAAGGTGTCGGTCAACGGGAAGCGGCCGGCCCAGTTCGGCAGTGCGCACGGCAAGTTGCGCATCGTGCTGCCTGCGGCGCTGCCCGCCGGTGCGGCGATGACCGTCGAAATCCGCTACGGCGGGAACCCGCGGCCGATCCGGTCCCACTGGGGTGACGTCGGTTTCGAGGAACTGTCCAACGGCGCACTGGTCGCGGGGCAGCCCAACGGCGCGGCGTCGTGGTTCCCGTGCGACGACCATCCCGCCGCCAAGGCCAGCTACCGCATCCAGGTCAGCGCCGACAGCCCCTACCGGGTGCTGGCCAACGGCGAGTTGGTCTCCCGGCGGACCAGGGCCGCGCACACGGTGTGGACCTACGAGCTGGCCGAGCCGACGTCGACGTACCTGGTGACGCTGCAGATCGGGATGTACGAACGGCACCGGATGGCCAAATCGCCGGTGCCCATCCACGCCGCGCTGCCGCCGCGGCTGCGCGACCACTTCGACCACGACTTCCACCATCAGCCGCAGATGATGAAATTGTTCGTCAAGCTGTTCGGGCCGTATCCGCTGTCGTCGGGCTACACCGTGGTGGTCACCGACGACGACCTCGAGATCCCGCTCGAGGCGCAGGGCATGTCGATCTTCGGCGCCAATCACTGCGACGGGCACCGCAATTCGGAACGCCTTATCGCCCACGAGCTGGCCCACCAGTGGTTCGGCAACTCGGTGACCGTGCGGCGGTGGCGCGACATCTGGCTGCACGAGGGATTCGCCTGCTACGCGGAGTGGTTGTGGTCGGAGAACTCCGGCGGCCGTTCGGCCGACGAGTGGGCACGGCACTACCACCACCGGCTGGCGGATTCGCCGGAGGACCTGCTGCTGGCCGATCCCGGTCCGCGGGACATGTTCGACGACCGGGTGTACAAGCGCGGTGCGCTGACGCTGCACGTGCTGCGCCGACATCTCGGCGACGACGCCTTCTTCGCGCTGCTGCAGGACTGGACGGCCCGGCACCGCCACAGCACCGCGTTCACCGACGACTTCACCGGCCTCGCCGCGAATTACGCGCAGGACTCGCTGCGGCCGCTGTGGGATGCGTGGCTGTACTCCGAGGATCTGCCGAAGCTGTGACCGACGTCGGCGGGGCGCCCTCGACCGGGCCCGTCACCCGGGGCAGCGTGGCCCGGGTCGGGGTGGCGACGGCGCTGACCGCCCTGTGCGGCTACACCGTGCTGTATCTGGCCGCGCGTGCACTCGAACCCGAGGGCTTCTCGGTGTTCGGCGTGTTCTGGGGCGCCTTCGGACTGGTGACCGGCGCGGCGAACGGCCTGCTGCAGGAAGCCACCCGGGAGGTCCGCTCGTCGCGGCACCTCGAGGTCACCACCGGTGAACGCACACCGCCGATGCGGGTGGCCGCGATGGTGGGAGTGGTGACGGCGCTGCTGATCGCCGGGAGTTCGCCGTTGTGGTCGGGGCACGTGTTCGTCGAGTCGGGCGGGCTGAGCGTGGCGCTGCTCAGCGTCGGCCTCGCCGGATTCTGCCTGCACGCAACGTTGCTCGGGATGCTCGCCGGGGTGAACCGCTGGACGCAGTACGGGTCGCTGATGGTGACCGACGCCGTCATCCGGGTGGTGGTCGCGGTGGCGACGTTCGTGCTCGGCTGGGGCCTGGTCGGGTTCCTGTGGGCGACGGTGGCCGGCGCGGTGGCGTGGCTGATCATGCTGGCGGCGTCGCCGTCCACCCGGGCGGCGGCCCGGCTGCTCACCCCCGGTGGAGTCGTCACTTTCCTTCGCGGTGCGGCACATTCGGTGACGGCCGCAGGCGCGAGCGCCATCCTGGTGATGGGTTTCCCGGTCCTGCTGAAGGCCACCTCGGAGGATCTCGGCGCGGCGGGTGGCGTGGTGATCCTCGCGGTGACGCTGACGCGGGCGCCGCTGCTGGTGCCGCTGACGGCCATGCAGGGCAATCTGATCGCCCACTTCGTCGACCAGCAGGATCGGCGGCTGCGTGCCCTCGTCACGCCCGCGGTGGCCGTGCTCGCACTCGGCACGGTCGGGGTGATCGCCGCCGGCCTGCTGGGACCGTGGCTGCTGCAGAACGCATTCGGGGCGGAATACCGGGCCGACGGCCCACTGTTGGCGTGGCTGACCGCGGCGGCGGTGGCGATCGCACTGCTCACGCTGACCGGTGCGGCCACCGTCGCGGCGGCACTGCACCGGGCGTACGCGGTGGGCTGGGTGGGCGCCACGGTCGCGTCGGTGCTGTTGCTGCTGCTGCCGCTGGATCTGGAGACCAGGACGGTGGTGGCGCTGCTGTGCGGACCGGTGGTGGGCATCGCCGTCCACCTGGTGGCGCTGGCCCGGTCGGACGTCAGCCCGGTGGCTGCGGACTGAGCAGGGCGGCCAGCAGCCGGATGCGTTGCGCCTCGATCTCGGGCTGCGGCAGGACGGGCCGCACCAGCGCCGCCCCGTCGAAGGTGTTGGTGAGCATGGCGACGAGCGCGCCGAACATGTCGTGCGGGAACTCGTCGGCGCCGGGCAGCGAGCGGGCGATGTCACCGATGTTGGTGGCGTACACGGTGAGGACGTCGCGCAGGGTGGCGCGCAGCTTGTCGTCGGTGCGTGCGGCGACCAGTAGTTCGTACATCACCGTGTTGGTGTCGTTGCCGGTGACGTCACGCAGGATCGTCAGCACGGCTTCGAGCGCGGGCTGGTCGGCGGGGATCTCGGCGACCTGCTTGGTGAACAGGTCGAGTTGGCGCCGCATCACCTCGTAGGCCGTCGCCGCCATGAAGTCGCCCATGGTCGGGAAGTGCCGGAACAGGGCGCCGTCGGAGACCTGTGCCCGGCTCGCGATCACCTTGGCCGACGCCCGCGCGTAGCCGACGTCGATGATCGTCTCGATGCTGGCGTCCAGGAGCCGGCTGACGGTTTCCGCCCGTCGCTGCTGCTGCGTTCTCGCCATGTCAGACAGGCGTTTTCACGCGACTGACCGGTTCTGCGCCTGCGCGCAGGAAGCGTCCCGCCCGCACCGTGGTGCCGTAGCCGTCGCAGAACTCGCCATCGCGGAACACAACGACGCCGTTTACACCGGTGGCGGCCACCGCGGCGTCGTTGCGGTTGACCATGCGGCTCAACCCGCCGTAGAAGTCGACCTCGGATTCGTGATAGCCGTCGACGGAGTCGTCGAGGCCGGCCGGGTCGATCACCACGAAGTCGGCGCGGTCGCCGTCGCGCAGGGTGCCCGCGGGAACGCCGAACCAGTCGGCGACCTCGGCGGTGAGCCGGTACACCGCACGCTGCACCGACAGGAACGGCCTGCCCGCCCGGTCGGCCTCGACCGTGCGCTTGAGCAGCCGCAGCGCGTAGTTGTAGAACGCCATGTTGCGCAGGTGCGCTCCGGCATCGGAGAAGCCCATGTGCACAGACGGTTCGGCGGCGAGGCGGTCGAGTTCGCGGGGCCGGTGGTTGGCCACGGTCGTCGTCCAGCGCACGTTGCGCTCACCGTTCTCCACGAGCACGTCGAGGAACGCGTCGAGTGGATGGCAGTCGCGTTCGTCGGCGATCTCCCCGAAGCTCTTGCCGACGAGTGACGGGTCGGGGCAGGCGACGATCTTCGCGTCGTGGAAGTCGCGGTGCCAGAGGGTGGGTCCAAGGATGCGGCGGTCGAACTCGGTGCGGAAGCGGCGGCGGTAATCGGGGTCGGCGAGCAACTCGTTGCGCTCCAGCTGTTCCCGTAGGTGCAGCGCGGCGGTGCCTGCGCCGAACTCCTCGAACACCGGCAGATCGATGCCGTCGGAGTACAACTCGAACGGCACCGGCAGATGCTGGAACCGCACGCTGGCGCCGAGGACACGGTTGAGAAGGCGGGTGCCCGGTCCGAACACGCGGGCCGCACCCGGCGCGGACTTCGCGTCGGCGGAGACCAGCAGGCTCATCCGCACCCCGGCGCGGCGGCCCAACATGCGGCTGCTGGCCAGGAAGAACAACAGCGCGGTCAGCGGGTTCTTGACGTCGGGGGCGCTCTGCAGGATGCGGCGGCGTCGGCGCAGCGCCCCGATCAGCTTGCGACGCTCCTTCCACGTGGCGAAGGTCGAGGGCAGTGCCCGGGAACGGAACCGCTCACCGTCGAGCCTGTCGATGGCGGCGTCCATCCCGGACATGCCGAGGAGGCCGGCGTCGAGGGCGTCGTCGAGCATCCCGACCATCGTGCGCATCTCGGTCCGGGTGGGCCGGGTGCGCTCGTCGGTGGCGCGGTCCAGTCCGAGCACGGCGGTGCGCAGGTCAGAGTGCCCGAGCATCGAGGCGATGTTGGGGCCGAGTGGCAGGTCGTCGATGGCGGCGACGTACTCGGCGGGCGTCGACCAGGTCTTGTGGGCCTGCAGCGCTCCGAGCACGTACTTGCGCGGCACCGCCTCCACCCGGCTGAACAGGTCGGCGGCGTCTTCGGAGTCGGCGTAGACCGTCGACAGCGAGCAGTTGCCCAGCAGCACCGTCGTCACGCCGTGGCGCACCGATTCGCGCAGGCCGGGGTCGAGCAGCACCTCGGCGTCGTAGTGGGTGTGCACGTCGATGAAGCCCGGGACCACCCACTTGCCCCTGGCGTCGATCACGTCGGTGCAGCCGGTCTCGTCGAGGCTGCCGACGGACACGGCGGCCACGACACCGTCGCGGATGCCGAGGGTGCGCACGCGCGGGGCGGCTCCCGTTCCGTCGAACCAGAGACCGTCGCGGATGATCACGTCGTAGGGCATGGCTCACCGTAGGCCAGATAGTGAGCACTTGCAATCTTTTCTGCCGGATATCCTGGCGCCCGACCGATCGACGGGACAGAGGAGGGCCGATGACCTGGCTGGTGACGGGTGGGGCCGGATACATCGGCTCGCACGTCGTGCATGCGCTGCTGGACGCCGACATGCCGGTGGTGGTCATCGACGATCTCTCGTCCGGAATCGCGCACTTCGTGCCCGACCCGGTGCCGTTCGTCCGCGGCAACCTGCTCGACGAGGACCTGGTGTTCGACACCCTGAGCCGCCACGAGGTCCGGGGCATCATCCACATCGCCGGCTACAAGTACGCCGGGGTGTCGGTGACCCGCCCGCTGCACACCTACGAGCAGAACGTGTCGGCGATGGTGACGCTGCTCAAGGCCGCCGACAGCGCGGGCGTGGACAAGGTGGTGTTCTCGTCGAGTGCGGCGACCTTCGGCACGCCCGACACCGACGTCGTCGACGAGCAGACGCCGACCCGGCCGGAATCGCCCTACGGCGAGACCAAGCTGATCGGCGAGTGGATACTGCGGGACCTCGGCCGGGCCGCCGGCCTGCAGCACACCAGCCTTCGGTATTTCAACGTGGTCGGCTCCGGGTCCGACGCGCTCTACGACGCCAGCCCGCACAACCTGTTCCCCGTCGTGTTCGAGATGCTGCACCAGGGCCGCCTCCCGCGCATCAACGGTGATGACTACCCGACGCCCGACGGCACCTGCATCCGCGACTACATCCACGTCACCGACTTGGCGCTGGCGCATGTCGCGGCGGCGCGGCGGCTGGCCGACGGCCTGCCCGTCGAACCGGTGTACAACCTCGGCAGCGGGGCGGGCACGTCGGTGCGCGAGATCATGACCGCGATCCGCGAGGTCACCGGAATCGAGTTCGAACCGGAGATCATGCCGCGGCGGCCCGGCGATCCGGCCCGCATCGTCGCGACCGGCGAACTGGCGCGCCGCGACCTGGACTGGCAGATGCGGCACTCGCTGCAGGACATGGTGTCGTCGGCGTGGCGGGCCAGCCTGTCGGCGCGGGCGGCGGCGCCGGGTGCGGAGTGGGCCGGCTGAACCGGGTCGCGCGTCTCGCCGCCGCGCTGATCGCGGCGCAGCTGGTGCTCCGCGGAGTGCTGGCTTTCGGCGGCTACTTCTACTGGGACGACCTGATCCTCATCGGACGGGCCGGGACGTCGAGCCTGTTGTCGCCGTCGTTCCTGTTCGACGACCACGACGGGCACGTGATGCCCGCGGCCTTCCTGCTCTCCGGGGCGATCACCCGGGTGGCGCCGTGGAGCTGGGTGCTTCCGGCACTGAGCCTGGTGGTGTTGCAGGCACTGGCGTCGCTGGCGCTGCTGCGGGTGCTGCACGTCATCCTCGGGTGGCGGCCGGTGTTGTTGCTGCCGTTGACGTTCGCGTTGTTCACACCGCTGGCGGTGCCGGGGTTCGCCTGGTGGGCGGCGGCGTTGAACTCGCTGCCGATGCTGGCGGCGCTGGCCTGGGTGAGCGCCGACGCCGTGCTGTTGGTGCGCACCGGGCGTGCGCGCTACGCGGTGTCGGGCGTGCTGGTGTTCTTCGGCGGACTGCTGTTCTTCGAGAAAGCGGCGGTGATCCCGTTCGTCGCGTTCGCGGTGACGGCGCTGCTGGCACACGTGCGCGGCGAGCCGGTGGCGGCGGTGTGGCGGCGCGGACAGCGGTTGTGGATCGCGTCGCTGGCGCTGGTGGCGGCGTGGATCGCGCTCTACGTGCTGGTGGTCGATCAGCAGCGGTGGAGTCTCGATCTGGCGATGACGTGGGACCTGCTGGTGCGCTCGATCACCCATGGGATCGTGCCGGGTCTGGTGGGCGGGCCGTGGGAGTGGCAGCGCTGGGCGCCCGCGTCGCCGTGGGGGACGCCGTCGGTGGCGGCGATGGTGCTGGGCTGGTTGGCACTGACCGCCGTGGTGGCGGTGTCGCTGGCCCGCAAGCAGCGGATCGCGCCGGTGTGGGCGGTGGCGGTCGGTTACGCCGTCGCGTGCCAAGTGCCGATCTACCTGATGCGCTCGTCGCAGTTCACGGCGCTGGAGCTGGCGCAGACATTGCGGTACTTCCCGGACCTGGTGGTGGTGCTGGCGATGCTGATGGCGGTGGGGCTCTGTGCGCCGAACCGGGTGTCGGCGTGGCTCGACGCGTCGCGGGTGCGGTCGGTGGTGGTGGTCGGCGCGGTGGCGGCTTTCGTTGGCAGCAGCCTGTATTCGACGGCGACGTTCTTCACGGTGTGGCGCGACAGCCCGGTGCCTGCGTATGTGGCGAACGCCCGCGCGGGGCTGGCCGCGGTGGGTCCGGGCGAGACGATGCTCGACCAGGAGGTCGATCCGCTGATCCTGCAGCGGGTGGCGTGGCCGGAGAACCTGGTGAGTCACATGTTCGCGTTGGTTCGGGACCGACCCGAATTCGCCGACGCCGCAACGGACTTGCGCATGCTGGACCGGACGGGACGAGTGGTCGACGCGCTGGTGACGTGGGTGCGGGCGATCCGGCCCGGGCCACAACCGCAGTGCGGATACCTGGTGCAGCCCGACGCCCCGGTGCGGATCCCGCTGGATGGGCCGCTGCTGCCTGCGGACTGGACGGCCGAGATCAACTACCTCGCCAACAGCGACGGGTCGTTGACGATGTCGCTGGCGGAGGGACGCGAAGCCCGGGTGCCGGTGCGGCCCGGTTTGAACCGGGTGTTCGTGCGGCTGCCCGGGGCCGGCGACGCGATCGAGGTCCGGGCGAACACCGCGGCGCTGTCGGTGTGCATCTCCCCCGGGCCGGTCGGATTCGTGGCACCGAGGTAGTCAGGGGTACGGGATACTGAGCACATGGATTTGCGACGTTGCGGGCCGGTGCGCTCGTGAGTGCACTCGACGGCTTCTACGCAACGTGGAACGACGCCCGCAACACCTTCGGTGAGGGAACGCCACAGGGCGGCGCGCAGATCGACGCCAGCGCCAAGCTCGGTCAGCTCGGAACCGACGTCCAGGCCGCGGCTCCCGGCGACACGTGGACGGGGGCGGCCTCCGAGGCCTACGGCGGAGCCAACAAGAAGCACGGTGACAACCTGACCAAGCTCGCCGACCTCGACCGACGGCTGGCCGCCCAGATGGACCAGGCGGCCGACGTGGTGACCACCGGCCGGTCGAACCTCGACGCCGTCCGCCAGTGGGTCACCGACGCGGCGAACAGCGTCCCGCCCGGCAAGCAGCGCGACGAACTGTTGATGAAGATCGCCAACAGCGGCCTCGGCCAGGTCAGCGAGATCGTGCAGACGTCCAACGACGCCAACAACACCATCCGCGACAACATGAACAAGCTCAAGCCGGAGTTCGAGTCCGTCAACTTCAGCAGTGAGGGCAGCCCGTCCGGCGACCCCGGCGACGACAAGGAAACCGAGGAGCGCGACAGGCTTCCGCGCGGCACACCGACCGGCGAGTCGGAGAGCGAGGGAGAGCAGGACGGCGAGGCGGTGGCCGAGCAAGCCGACCTGCCGCCCGATCAGCAGGATCCCGCGGTGCTCGACCAGGTGGCCGACAATCTTCCGGAGACTCAGCTCACCCAGGCCCAGATCGATGCACTCGCACGCGGCGAGGAAGTGTCCGACGTCCCGCCGGAAACGCTGGACTACTACCGCGACTTCTACCAAGCGGCGGGCAAGGACGGGCTGCTGGCGCTGGACCGACATCTCGAGGCTCAGGAGGCCGCAGGCGACACCGATGCAGGGGCGCAGCGCGACCGGCTCTCCAACGGCTTGATGATGACGAGCAACGAGAACATCGTCGAGAAGAACCCCGACGGCAGCATCGCCGCCCGCGGCGGGTACGACCAACTGCCGTCCGAACTGCGTGACTTCATCGAGTGGCGCAACGGCGACGCGATTCCCAACGAACTCGAACTCGGCACCGTCGCCGCGCAGGAGCAGAACGTCGCCGACATGACCCAGCTCGGCGAACTGTTCGGCGAGGCGAACCCCGGTTTCCAACCCGGGACCCAGTTGGGCACCGAGATGTATCAGAAGGCGGCCGACATGGTCGAACCGAACCGCGATGGCTGGGGGTTCCGCGAGACGTCGGTGGAGTCCTACGAACGTGCGGCGAACAACTACGCGGATGTCGCCGGACGCAACAACGAAGCGTCCTACCGGATCTGGTCTGGCGATGGGATGGAACCGGGGTACAACGCAGAGCACACCGTCCGGACATTGATGGGCCAGGACTGGTCCAACGCCGGTGGCGGCACGGGTGCGGCGACGCTGCTCGACTGGATGAACGAAGACATGGACCGGCCGGTCGGTGACCCGATCGGCGACCGGGCCAGGCAGGCATTCACCGAGGTGCCCCACATGCTGGCGCCGGGCGACAACGATCCGGTGTTCAACACGATGCGGGATTCGTTCGCGCACAACGATGCGGTGTCGACGGAGATGGCTCAACTCCTTGCGGAGAATACGGGCTCACTGGCAGGGCCCGGGACGTACGCGAACGGGTACCCGGAGACGACGTTCGACTCCGCTGGCAACCCCGTCCTCGCCGCGTCTGAGGCCAACCGGTTGCTGGAACTGGGCAGTTATTCAGAAGAGGGCCGGGTCACCCTCGCGCACGCCGCCGAGACGGCCCGCATCGACGAACTCGCGGCGGCCATGCGCGACAACCCGGGCAACATCCAGGACGACGTCAACAACAGTCCGGCGGGCAGCTTGTCCGGCCGCATCGACAACGCGATGCTCGATGCGATCGGCCACCACAACGAGGTGTTCCAGAACGAGATGACCGAGGAACAGCAGCGGGACGCGGTGTACCGCGCCAAGATCCTCGGCGCCGAACTGGCCGGCGTGGCCACCGACGAACTGGCGGGCAAGATCCCGGGCGCGGGCACGATCACGGATGTCACGGGTCTCGCACCTGGGGATCTGGTGGAGAATCAGATCAAGGAGGCGATCGGCACGGCCCAGTACGAGGGGATTTCGGCGCCTCACCAGGACGACTTGGGCGCGGGCGCGAATCGACAAGCGCAGCAAGCCATTCTGCAGGCCGCCTACGACGCGGGGCAGCTCCCTCCGGAATTGGCGCCCAACGGACAGCCGATCAACCTCTCCGGGCAACCGTTGGCTCCCGGCAGTCCGGAAGCCATCGCGCTGGACAACTTCCTGGACAGCCGCGGCCTGAATCCGTATGTCGAGAACTATGGACAGAGCTACAAGATCGATGTCGGCGGCTAACGCGGGCGTCGGTGGGCGTCGCATAGTCGTAGCCGTCACCGTGTTCGTGCTGTGCTCGGTTGCTCTTGTGGGCGGGTGCCGCATGCAGGACGGCACACCGTCAGCGCCGTCGACTTCCGCGCGACCGCCGTTTCCCTACCCGCCGTTCGAGATTCGGACCGACGTGGCGGTGCCGCTGGACCAGCCACTGCTGGGCGCAGCGGAGTTCGCGCTCGACATGTCCGTCGACGCGCGGTTGACCAACGATCCCGATGAGGAGCAGCTGTACCGGGAATACCGAAGCAGGCTGGCACCGGAGGCGGACAGCGAACCGCCTCGCGATCCGGGCCCGTACGTGGGCCAGACGGGCGGTGCACTGCACCGCGCCGTCGCCGTTCAGCAGCTGCCCGACGGAGCGGCCGAAGTGTCGATCTGTTTGTTCGACACCCCGGGCCTGTACGTGATGAAGGAGGATGGCGAGCTGATTGCTGCGCCGTCAACGGGCCCAATCAACCTGTGGCGACCGCGGATCCAGTGGACGAATCGCCCGGCAGCCGACGGATCGACGACTCAGGAGCCCCGTTGGCTGCTGTTGGACGTCGGCGCCGTCCAGTACATGACGAAGGAGCAGGTCGCCGGGGTGTGTGATCCGTTCAAACCCGAGCCGTTCGTTCAGAAGGCGCCCAGCCCGACGTCCTCGCCGGCGACTCCGACGAGGTAGATCCCGCCTTCGGCGACCACTCCTGGCCGGTCGGATTCGTGACACAGACGCCCTTACGGGTGCGGGATACTGAGCACGTGAGTTTGCGACGTGGCGAGTGGGGGCGCTCGTGAGTGCACTCGACGGCTTCTATGCGACGTGGAACGACGCGAGGAACACCTTCGGTGAAGGCACGCCCCAGGGTGGAGCGCTGGTCGACGCCAGCCCCACGTTCTCCAAGCTTGGCGAGGACGTCCAGGCCGCAGCACCCGGCAACACGTGGACCGGAGCGGCCTCCGAGGCCTACGGCGGAGCCAACAAGAAGCACGGCGAGAACCTGACCAAGCTCGCCGACCTCGACCGACGGCTGGCCACCCAACTCGACCAGGCCGCTGATGTGGTGACCACAGGCCGCGGCAATCTCGACGCCGTCCGGCAATGGGTGACCGACGCGGCCAACAGCGTTCCGCCCGGCAAGCAACGCGACGAACTGCTGATGAGGATCGCCAACAGCGGCCTCGGCCAGGTCAGCGAGATCGTGCAGACCTCGAACGATGCCAACAACACCATCCGCGACAACATGAACAGGCTCAAGCCGGAATTCCAGGCGATCGGGTTCAAGGAGGAGAAAGGCGACGGTATACCCGATCTGATCGAAGACAGGCGCAAGCATGCCGAGGAGGAAGAGGCTCAGCGAAAGGCGGAAGAGGACGTCCGGAACACCCTCAATGCCAGCGATCCGGCAGCAGCTGCCAAGGTGGAAAGCGTCCTCGGCGAGATCGAACCGGGCAAGCCCCTGACGCAGGAGCAGGCGCTCTACCTCGGTCAAATGCAGAGCCAGCAGAAAGGTATGAGCGTCGATCGACTTCATGAGGTCGAGCAGAAGCTGGGTGACCACAAGGACGTGATCGGCGACTCCTGGCAGCTGATGAGTAACGATGACGTGAGGTATCCGAAAGACCCGAACGCACCGTTTGACCCGAACAACGAAAACGAGACTCCGCCGGGCAGTTTCGACCGCCTGCCACAGAGCGTGCAAGACGTGCTCAACAATGCGGGTGACGTCGAGCAGATTGACGATTCGGGCATCCTCGAGAACCACAACGACCTTCGCATGATTTCGGAGATCGTTGCCGACGGCAATGACAAGCTGCAGACGGGTACGGAGATTGATCGCGGACTTCTCAGGGCGGCCGATGCCGTGATGGATAGTGATGTACCTGCGGCCCACGCGTCCGAAGTGACGCAAAAGATCTTCGAAGCAGCAGCACCTGACCACCAGATAATCCATGATCACGTATTGGGCACGCACGGAAGTGATGGGCAGGACTTCCTCCACGATGTCAACCACATGCCGTGGAACGACGACGGCAAGGCAGCTGGGTCATTGTTCAGTTGGACACACGACAACGAACTCGAGCCCGATATCGCCGCGGCGACAGCGGCCGAGTACGCGCGCTACTTGGGTGGCGATGACGACTTGATGGATATCGCTGGACAGACGCTGGGCGAATACAACCCGGAACTTGTCAAAGCTTATGCCCACGGCCTCTCGCCCTACGTGGGCGATATCGCCGGGGTGGATGGCGACGACGGGGACCTGTTCGACGACGTCGATGGAAGCAACTCCGAACGTCCAATCGCGAAGGGAGTGTTTTCGGTTCTAAGCACGCAGGAAGACGCTTATATTGAGTTCAACAGTGCCGCTGACGCCGCCGCGGTCGAACGCTCACTAAGCTGGGCCACTGACGTGAAGAATGGCGTTCCCTTGTCGGAAAATGACTCGCGAATGGCAGATGCAGCGATCCTGAAAGGACTCGTCGCTGCCGGCGCAGCGGACGCGGCGCACGAGATGCAGCAGAACGCCGCGGAGGCCCAGCAGTGGCGGGCGACAGCGTATAAAACGGGAATCGAGGCGCTGAGCGGGCTGGCCGGTCCGATCGGTGGACCCGTCGCAAGCACGTTCGGCGCCGCCATGGAGAACTCGTTCGTGGGACAGGCGATAGACACATCGACCAAGACCGTGCCCGACATGAAGCCGGACGAAGCGGCCCGTTTCGCCGCCAATGCCCTCCTGGCAACAGGGGCGTTGACGCCAGATGATGTCGACAGAACTTACTTGATTGACGATAAGCTGGCGTCTCGCGAAGAACTCGATGAAGACAAAAGACGAGTCCCCAAAGACACTGATTACAACTACTTCCTAAACAATTACATCGAGAAAGCCTTACGCGGGTCGGGTTCCAATCCGTCGGACGATTTTATGTATTGGTATAACATGATCACCAAGATTCCGGGCGGCCAGTAGCTATGCCGAGAGTTCGATTAGTCCTCGTCTTAGTTCTCTGTGCCACCTCCCTATTGAGTGCTTGCAAGACAGATCACCGCGTCGAGAGATGGCAGGGTCTTGTCGCGAACGAGAGATACTCATGGACTGCTGGGCCAGGAATCGACATCTTGACCGGCCCGGCGGTACCCATTCGCGCATTCGTCGAATCCTTCATGCTCAGTCAGCAAGCAGGGGACCTGGCCTATGCCTATCCAGGATTCGAACGAGCGGTGCCCGAGACCGATTCTGGTGTATGGATTACTAGGCCGGCTCTGGATGTGCCGAGTAAGAAGGAGGCCGTAGGCAACATTTTGCACCATATCGCGTCGGTCGAGCGCACCGACGATTCCGTCACAGCGGTGGTCTGTCGCTACACATACCGCCTCGCGTATGAGGTCGAGGATGGCTCATACCGGAGCGTCGCACGCGTCGGCCCGAAAGACGAGCGTGGGATCCATGTTGTATTGATTGGGTTGACTGGATCCTCTTCACCAATTCCTCCGCAAGCCGGTCCGCGGCCTGACCCTGTCAACGACGTATTCGGTGAATGGCACGTCCGCGGCATGCTCGACTCCCTCTTGAGTGATGCGCCGGGCTTCCGCGAGGCGTGGCCGACCTACGAGGCCGATAACACTGCTTGCGTCGAAAACGCACCCGATCCAACGCCTGTCCGGACCGCAATCATCGACGGCACGCATCCACGCAGCGAGTTCCCGACCGCGCCCGCCAGCCCTGGCTGGCCCGACGGGTCCAGCACATAGGTCGACTGCGACACCCGCAATAACACCCACCTCCCACGTGTTGCAGAAAAAGTGACCTCACCAATCACCCACCACCGCACCGTCGTCGACGACGTCGACACCTTCTACCGCCAAGCCGGTCCCGCCGACGCGCCCGTCGTCCTACTCCCCCACGGATACCCGGCGTCGTCCTACGTCTACCGCAATCTGATGGCTGCCCTCGGCGACACCTATCGCCTCATCGCACCCGACCTGCCCGGCTTCGGCTACAGCGCAACACCTTCGGCCGACGACTTCGACTACACCTTCGCCGGCTACGCGCAGTTCCTGCAGCGCTTCGTCGAGGCGCTCGAACTCGACCACTACGTCATCTGGCTGCACGACTACGGCTCGCAGTTCGGCTTCCAACTCGCGCTCGCCAAACCCGACAACGTCGCCGGCCTGATCATGCAGAACGGCGATATCTACGAGGACGCCTTCGGGCCGAAGTACGACTTCCTCAAGGAGTCCTGGAACAACCCCGGCCCGCAGTCGCGCCGCAAGATCGCCGACCACGTCACCCTCAGAGGCTTCGAGTCCGAGTTCCGCGGCGAGCTGCCCGATGATGTCGCCGACCGCATCAGCCCCGACCTGTGGACCCTGCACTGGTCGCTGATGAACACCCCCGAGCGCATCGCCAACCTCATCCGCCTGCTCGAGGACCAGCCCAACACCCTGCAGTGGTTCCCGGCCGAACAGGCCTACCTGCGCGAGCGCCGGCCCGCCGCGCTCATCGTCTGGGGACCGCACGACGGCTACATGCCCGAGAAATCCGCCCGCGCGTATCACCGAGACCTGCCCGACGCCCCGCTGCACCTGCTCGGCGGCGGCCACTGGCTGCTCGAGACCCACCTCGACGAGGTCGTGCCCCTGGTACGAGAATTCCTGGCGCGAACGTACGGAAGATGAACGCAAACGCCGAGAACACGTGCAAACAAGCGTGCACTCGGCGTGGACAACGAGACCGAAAAAGAGAGCCGCCTAGGAGAATCGAACTCCTGACCTATTCATTACGAGTGAATCGCTCTACCGACTGAGCTAAGGCGGCGTGCCCGGCGAACCAAGCGGGACGAGTCTAGCGGCAGCCACCATCGGCCGCCAAAAGCGCCCGGGTCAGCCGCGCAGCGCCTGGCCGACGGTGGCCACCATCGCGTCGACCGCGAACTTCGGCTTGACGTTGACGGCCAGCGCCTCGCGGCATTCGAGCACCGCCTCGATGCACCGCAGCAGCCGGTCGGGCGGCACGTGCTCGGCCATCGACGCCACCTTGTCGGCCATGTCCGGGTGGTTCGGCGCCACCCCGCCGACCCCTGACGACACCAGAAGCGCGTCCCGGAAGTAGGTCGCCAGGTCGATCAGCGCCCGGTCCAGTGCATCCCGCGACGCCCGCGTCTGCCGCGACTTCTGCCGTTTCTCCAGGTCGCGGATCGCACCCGTGGCGCCCCGCATTGCGCCCGCGGTGCCCTTGCCGGTGCCGCCCGCACCCAGCGCCGTCCGCAGCTCCTCGGTCTCGGACTCGTTGCGGCCCTCGGTCATGGCCCGGGCCTCGGCCTCCGCCGTCGCCACCAGCTCCTCGGCCGCCGCATACGCCCGCGACGGCGTCGCGGCGTCCCGCGCCAGCCCCAGCGCCCGCTGCCTGCGCTCCCGCGCATCGGTGTCGGTGGCCAGCCGCCGTGCCCTGCCGACATGACCGCCGCTCACCGACGCCGCCCATTGGGCGTCGGCCTCCGACAACCCGTCCCGCTCGACCAGCACCTGCGCGATCGCCTCGACAGGCGGGGTCACCAGCGCGACATGCCGGCACCGCGACCGCAGTGTCACCGCGATGTCCTCCGGATCGACCGACGGCGCGCACAGCAGGAACACCGTCGACGGTGGCGGCTCCTCCACCACCTTGAGCAGGGCGTTCGCCGCGCCCTCGGTGAGCCGGTCGGCGTCCTCGATCACCACGATCTGCCACCGCCCGGTCCCGGGCCGCCGCGACGCGATCTGCACGATGTTGCGCATCTCGTCCACGCCGATCGACAGCCCCTCGGGGATGATCCGCCGCACGTCGGCATGCGTGCCGGCCATCGTCGTGGCGCACGCCCGGCACTCGCCACACCCCGGAACGCCCTCTGACGTGCACTGCAGCGCCGCGGCGAAGCACAGCGCGGCCACCGACCGGCCGGAACCCGGCGGCCCCGTCATCAGCCACGCATGTGTCATGGTCCCGATCGCGGCCGCCGAGTGAGCCGCGTCACCGCGGGCGGCCCGTGCCGCGGCCACCAGCTCCGCCTCCACGGCGTGCTGGCCCACCAATCGGGAGAAAACACCGCTCATCGCAGCCAACAGTAGTGGTCAGGCCGACACGGGTCGCTCACACCGGCGCACGGCGTCGCCGCGGCCCGATACGGTAATCACGTGACCGCGAGCGCGCTACCGATCGGGCGAATCACCGCATTCGTCCAGTGGGTGGCGCGTACGCCGTGGCCGGTGTTCTCCCTGGGCATGCTGCAGTCCGACATCATCGGCGCTCTGTTCGTGCTGGGCTTCCTGCGGTTCGGCCTGCCCCCGGAGGACCGGGTCCAGCTGCAGGATCTGCCCGCATTCAACCTGGCGATCTTCCTGGGCTACCTGTTCGTCGCGTTCACTGTCGGCGCCTATCTGAGCCTGCGGCTGCTGCTGCCCGTCATCCGCTGGCAGCGCCGCGACACCCTGCTCACCGACGGCGACCCGACCATCACCGCGCTGGCCCGCACCCGCGCCCTGCGGATGCCGTTCTACCGCTCGCTGATCAGCGTCACCAACTGGTGTCTTGGCTCGATCGTCTTCATCGTCGCCAGCTGGCCGGTCGCCAGCCACGCCGCGCCGGTGGTGGCCGTCGCCTCCGGTCTGGGCGCCACCGCCACCGCGATCATCGGCTACCTGCAGTCCGAACGCGTGCTGCGGCCCGTCGCGGTCGCGGCCCTGCGCGGCGGCGTCCCGGCGAACTTCCGCGCGCCCGGGGTCATCCTGCGTCAGGTCCTCACCTGGGTGCTGTCCACCGGCGTGCCGCTGCTGGCCATCGTGCTGGCGCTGGTGGCCAGCCAGTTCCAGGTGCTGACGGCGCCCGCAGAGCGGCTCACCATGCCGCTGCTGCTGATGGCCGTCGCCGCCCTGTTGATCGGGCTGGCCGGCACGGTCCTGGTGGCCATGTCGATCGCCGACCCGCTGCGCCAGCTGCGGTGGGCGCTCGGGGAAGTGCAGCGCGGCAACTACAACGCCCACATGCAGATCTACGACGCCAGCGAGTTGGGCCTGCTACAGGCCGGCTTCAACGACATGGTCCGCGACCTGTCCGAACGGCAGCGCCTGCGTGACCTGTTCGGCCGCTACGTCGGCGAGGACGTGGCCCGCCGCGCCCTGGAGCGCGGCACCGAACTCGGCGGTCAGGAACGCGACGTCGCCGTGCTGTTCGTCGACCTCGTCGGCTCCACCCAGCTGGCGTCGACCATCCCCGCCTCCGAGGTGGTGAACCTGCTCAACGACTTCTTCCGCGTCGTGGTGGACGCCGTCAACCGGCACGGCGGCTTCGTCAACAAGTTCCAGGGTGACGCCGCCCTGGCCATCTTCGGCGCGCCCATCGAGCATCCCGACGCCTGCGGCGCGGCGCTGGCGGCGTCGCGCGAACTGCACGACGAGCTCATCCAGGTGCTCGGCCAGACCGAGTTCGGCATCGGGGTGTCGGCCGGGCGGGCGATCGCCGGCCACATCGGCGCGCAGGCCCGCTTCGAGTACACCGTCATCGGCGACCCGGTCAACGAGGCGGCCCGGCTGACCGAGCTCGCCAAGCTCGAGCGGGGCCACGTGCTGGCGTCCTCGATCGCCGTCAGCGGCGCCCTCGACGCCGAGGCGCTGTGCTGGGACGTCGGCGAAATCGTCGAACTCCGAGGGCGTTCCGCCCCAACACAGCTGGCCCGCCCGGTGAACCTGGTGTCACCGAGCGAGGCGCGTTCGGAGCTTTCCCGCTGATCGTCCCGCTCTAGGTGGACAGTGGTCCGCTTTGCTGAGATTCTCAGTCGGTGCCCAACCGGATGGCATCGCGGATCGCCGAGACCGCGGCCGTCGACGAGTTCCTGAACTCCGCGCGACGCGATGGCGGCGCGCTGGTGCTGGAGGGCGACGCCGGAATCGGTAAGAGCACCCTGCTGGTCGCGGCGGTGGAGCAGGCCCGCGGCCTGGGATATCAAGTGCTGGTAGCCCATCCCGCTCAGGCGGAGTCGGTACTCGCCTACGCCGCACTGACCGACCTGCTGGGTGACGTCGACGCCTCTGCGTGGGATCAGCTGCCGCCGGCGCAGCGGCACGCGGTGGACCGGGTGATGCTCTGGGACGACTCGACGGGCCCGGCCACCGATCAGCGCGCGGTGGCCGCCGGATTCCTCACCCTCGTCGAGGTCCTCGCCGACCGCGCGCCGGTGCTCCTGGTCGTCGACGACGCACAGTGGCTCGACCCGTCCAGCGCACACGTCCTCGGCTTCGTCGCGCGCAGACTTCCTGCCCGCACGCGCATGCTGTTGACCGTCCGCACCGGCGCCGACGGCAGTGCCGCCATCGACTGGCTGCAGCTGGCGGCCCCTGACGCGGTGCGCCACGTCGTCGTCCGGCCGTTGAGCCTCGGCGGTCTGCACGCTGTGTTGTCCGAACGCCTCGGCCGCTCCTTCCCCAGGCCCGTGATCGCGCGGATCAGGGACATCTCCGGTGGCAACCCGTTCTTCGCCCTCGAGCTCGCCCGGACCATGAGCGGCGGCGCGGGCGCCGCCGCTCACCTGCCCACCACGCTGGCCGAGTTGGTCCGCGGCCGGCTCGGCGATCTCGACCCGGCCTTGCACGAATGCCTGCTCGCCGCAGCATGTCTGGCCAGCCCCACCGTCGAGACGGTGGCGCGTGCCGTCGGCAGCGACCCGGCCGCCGTCGTGGACCTGATGCAGGAGGCGGAGAGCAAGGGTCTGATCGAGATCGACGGTCTCACACTGCGATTCGCTCATCCGCTGCTGTCACACGGCGTCTACACCGAGGCCGCACCCGGCAAGCGCCGCGCGATGCACCGGCGGCTGGCCGGCATCGTCGAGCAGACCGAACTGCGGGCCCGTCATCTCGCGCTGGGCGCCACCACGATCGATCAGAAGACCCTGCAGGCGCTCGACGAGGCCGCCGAGTCCGCCCGAAACCGGGGCGCACCCGCGGCCGCGGCCGAATTCATCGACCTCGCCATCAGCCTGGGCGGCGACACCCCGGAGCGCCGCGTGCGATCTGCCACAATGCATTTCAACGCCGGTGACAACGCCCGGGCCCGCGCCGCACTGGAGCGGGCCGTCGCGCAGACCGCGCCGGGCGAAGTGCGTGCCGAGGCGCTGCGGATGCTCGGCATCGTGCTCCTGTTCGCCGACAGCTTCGTCGAGTCGGCCGCGCTGTTGGAGCGGGCTCTCGCCGAGGCGTATGACAGCCTCGCCGCGAGGGTGCCGATGCTGATCACGCTGAGCTTCGCGCTCGTCAACTCCGGTCGGATGGACGACGCCATCGCCCGCGCCAGGACGGCGATCGACGAAGCGACCCTGCTCGGCGACGACCATCTACTGAGCCAGGCACTGGGCATGACTGTGGTTCTGAGTTTCATGCGTGGCGACGGCTACGACGAGCAGGCCATGGCCCGCGCGCTCGAACTGGAGGACAGCGACGCACACACGCCGGTCGCGTTCCGCCCCCGCGCCCAGTACGCCCTCCTGCAAGCCTGGATCGGCCGTCTCGACGAATCGCGCAGAGAACTCGCCGCCATCCGCAGGCAGTGCCTCGAGCGCGGCGACGAGAGCGAGCTCATCTTCGTCGCCTTCCACCAGGTGATGGCCGACGTCTGGGCCGGTGACCTCTCGGCCGCGGCGCTGATCGCCGAGGACTTCATGGAGCGGGCGCTGCAGCTGGGCACCGACCTGCCGCTGTCGGTGGCCTTGACCGCCCGGGCGTTGCTCGCCGCTTATGCGGGACGCGCCGACGCCGCGCGTGCCGACGCCCTCGAGGCGCTGGCCGCAGGCCGGCGGTGCGGTTCGACCCGGTTGATGGAGTGGCCGGTCACCGCCGTCGGCTTCCTCGAGGTGTCACTCGGCAATCACCGGGCCGCGCTCGACACCATCGCGCCACTGCTCGTCATGCCGGAGATGGCGCCGGACGCGACCGAGGTCATCGGTGCCACGTTCATCCCCGACGCCGTCGAGGCGATGATCGGCCTCGGCGAACTCGAACCCGCCGATCGCCTGGCAACCCTGTTGGAGCGCAACGGCGATCGGCTCGACCGGCCCTGGGCGTCGGCGGTGGGCGCCCGGTGCCGCGCGATGCTGCTGGCCGCCCGCGGCGACGTGGACGACGCCGCGCGCAGCGCCGAAATCGCCATGGGTCACCACGATCGCGTGCCCATGCCGTTCGAACGCGCCCGCACCCAGCTGCTGCTCGGCCAGCTGCACCGCAGGCGCCGCCACAAGGACGCGGCGGCCGCCACCATCAAGGAGGCGCTGGTCACCTTCGAGCAACTCGGTGTCCCGCTGTGGGCCGACCGCGCCCGGGCGGAGCTGGGTCGCGCCAACGTGGCGCCGCGGCGCACCGGCGGTCTCACCCCGTCCGAGCGGCGGGTGGCCGAACTGGCCGCCACCGGGATGACCAACCGTGAGGTCGCCGCGGCGTTGTTCATCAGCCCGAAGACGGTGGAGGCCAACCTCGCCAGGATCTACCGCAAGCTCGGCATCCGGTCGCGCGCCGAACTGGGCCGGCTGACGCCGCCCGAGTAGCGGACACCTCAGCTGCGCTTGGCGGCCTTCTTCGCCGGTGCCTTCTTCTTCGCGGGCGCCTTCTTGGCCGCCTTCTTCGCGACCTTCTTCACCGGGCCGCGGGCCCGCCGGTCGGCGAGCAGTTCCGACGCGCGCTCGTCGGTGATCGACAGCACGTCGTCGCCCTTGCGCAGGCTCGCGTTGGTCTCCCCGTCGGTGACGTAGGGCCCGAACCGGCCGTCCTTGATCACCATCGGATTGCCCGACGCGGAGTCGTTGCCGAGTTCGCGCAGCGGCGGCGCGGCGGCGGCCTGCCTGCCCCGGCGCTTGGGCTCGGCGTAGATCTTGAGCGCCTCGTCGAGGGTGATGGTGAACATCTGCTCCTCGTTGGCCAACGATCGGGAATCGGTGCCGCGCTTCAGATATGGGCCGTAGCGGCCGTTCTGCGCGGTGATCTCCTCGTTGGTCGCCGGGTCCACACCGACGACGCGGGGCAGCGACAGCAGCCGCAACGCATCCTCGAGGGTGACCGTCTCGAGGTCCATGGTGCGCAGCAGCGAACCGGTCCTCGGCTTGGGTCCGGTCGGCTTCTTGCCCTTCTTCGCCGTCGACCCGGCGTCGGGGTCCTCGGGCGGTTCGGGCAGCACCTCGGTGACGTACGGTCCGTACCGCCCGTCCTTGGCGACGATCTCGTGTCCGCTCTCCGGGTCGACGCCCAGCGAGCGGCCCTCCTGCGGTGTGGAGAAAAGCTTTTCGGCCAGCTCCAGCGTCAGCTCGTCGGGGGTGAGCTCGTCCTTGAGGTTGGCCCGCTGCGGCTTGAGTTCACCGTCGGGGCTGTCCGGGTCGACGATCATGCGTTCCAGATAGGGGCCGTTGCGGCCGACCCGGACGTTGATGGCGCGACCCTGGTCGTCGTCGAAGAGCTTGATGGAGTTGACGACTCGGGCGTCGATCTCCTCGAGATTGCCGCCGACGAGCTTCTTGAGGCCACCGGATCGCGCGATGGAGTCCTCGACGCCGTGGTCGCCGCCGAAGTAGAAGTTGCTGAGCCAGTTGGTGCGTCGCTCGTGGCCCGCGGCGATCTCGTCGAGTTCGTCTTCCATCGCGGCGGTGAAGCCGTAGTCCACCAGACGGCCGAAGTGCTGCTCGAGCAGTCCGATCACCGCGAACGCCACCCAGGACGGCACCAGCGCGCTGCCCTTCTTGTGCACGTAGCCGCGGTCCTGGATGGTCTTGATGATCGACGAGTACGTCGAGGGCCTGCCGATGCCGAGATCCTCGAGCGCCTTGATCAGCGACGCCTCGGTGTAGCGGGCCGGCGGGCTGGTCTGGTGGCCGTCGGCGGTGAGGTCCGCGGCGTCGACGCGCTGGCCCTGGGTGAGGTTGGGCAGCCGGCTCTCGGCGTCGTCGGCCTCGCCGCCGGCCTGCTCGTCGAGGCTCTCGACGTAGGCCTTGAGGAAGCCGGCGAAGGTGATGGTGCGGCCGCTGGCGCTGAAGACGACCTGCTCGCCCGAGGACGCCTGGCCACCGATCCGCAGGCTCAGCGTGGTGCCGCGCGCGTCGGCCATCTGCGAGGCGACGGTGCGCTGCCAGATCAGTTCGTAGAGCCGGAACTCGTCGGTGTCGAGCGCGGCATGCAGCTGGCCCGGCGTCTGGAACACGTCGCCGGCCGGCCGGATCGCCTCGTGGGCCTCCTGCGCGTTCTTCACCTTGCGGGTGTACTGCCGCGGCGTCGGGTGGACGTACTCCTCGCCGTAGAGCTGGCGGGCCTGGTTGCGTGCGGCTTCGACAGCGCTGGTCGACAGCGTCGTCGAGTCGGTGCGCATATAGGTGATGTAGCCGTTCTCGTACAGCCGCTGCGCGATGCTCATCGTGCGCTCCGAGGAGAACCGGAGCTTGCGACCGGCCTCCTGCTGCAACGTGGAGGTCATGAACGGCGGATACGGCCTGCGGGTGTAGGGCTTCTGTTCCACCGACGTGACGGCCAGCTGGGCGCCCCGCAAGCCGGTCGCCAGTGCGCCGGCGGCGGCCGCGTCGAGCACCCGCACCTCGTCGGGCTTGCGGACCTGGCCCAGCGAGTCGAAATCACGGCCGGTGGCCACCCGGAGGCCGTCGACCGAGTTGAGCTTCGCGGTGAACCGGGGCGGGGACGCCTGCGGGTCGGACACGCTGGCGTCCAGCTCGGCGGTGACGTCCCAGTAGCCGGCGCTGCGGAAGGCCATCCGCTCGCGTTCGCGCTGCACGATGATGCGAGTCGCGACCGACTGCACCCGGCCGGCGGACAGCTTCGGGGCCACCTTCTTCCACAGCACGGGACTGACCTCGTAGCCGTAGAGGCGGTCCAGGATGCGCCGGGTCTCCTGCGCGTCGACCAGGTCGATGTCCAGGTCACGGGGGCTTTCGGCGGCCGCGCGGATGGCCGGTTCGGTGATCTCGTGGAACACCATCCGCTTGACGGGGATGCGCGGCTTGAGCGTCTCGAGCAGATGCCAGGCGATGGCCTCGCCCTCGCGGTCGCCGTCCGTCGCGAGATAGAGCTCGTCGACGTCCTTGAGCAGGCTCTTGAGCTCGGTGACCGTGCCCTTCTTGTCCGGGCTGACGATGTAGAGCGGCTCGAAGTCCGCGTCGACGTTGACCCCGAGGCGCGCCCAGGGCTCCGATTTGTACTTCGCGGGCACGTCAGCGGCCGCTCGGGGCAGGTCACGGATGTGCCCGCGGGATGATTCGACGATGTAATTGGAGCCGAGGTATCCGGCGATCTTGCGCGCCTTGGTCGGCGACTCGACGATCACGAGTCGCCGAATCGATCCGTTGCCTCCGCTGCCGCGGTCCCGGTCAGCCAACTGTGCGCACGCTCCACTTCTTGAGTTGCCTGACCGTGCCGAAACCGCTCACCGGCTTGCCAGGCAACTGACAATTTCGCACCCCGGGCCTGCCGACGCAAACTGACTCAGGCCGTTCCACGTCGTCGCGGGCCGTCAGAGGTGAGGCCATTGAGACAACGCCTCGGCGCCGTCCGGAGGTTCCCCCACGTTCTCTACCAGGCGCGACAGCCTCCGGCGGCCACTGATTCGCAGCGCCGGCCGGGAGCCCCGGGTGCCGATCAGAGTGGGTGCGATGCCGACCCGCATCATGGCCGACGCCAGCGCCGTGTGGGTGTCCGGCGCGTGCGGATCGAGGCCGAGCAGATAGCGGTCGTCCTCCGGGGTGCCTGAGGCCAACGTCCAGGCCCGCAGCTCGCGTGGGCCGGGTAGCCACTGCGGCGGGACGGTCTTGACCGCGCCACGGGTCCATTCGGCGGCGATGGCGACCAACCGGGGGTCCGGCGCCGTGCGCACCAGCGGATTGTTCTCGTCGGTGCGGGCGATCTCCGAGGTCAGCCCGACCTCGTCGATCATCTCGGCCAGCGCCTCGGCCCGCCACGACCGGTCCACGACGATGGACAGCCGAGCGGCCTGGCCGCCGGCGGCACCGGACAGCACGACCTGCCCCGGCGCGGCCAGCAAGCCCGTCAGGTCGGCGACAGCCGGCGGTACCGACTCTGCCGAGAAGAACGACAGCTGGCTCACGCATCGACAGTAAGGCAGTCCGGTGCCGTCGATGCGCGCGCCGGGCCGCCAGGACGAGAAAACCCCCCGGCTGTCCGCTGACGGACGTGCCGAGGGGTGTTTCTCAGTCGGTGATCAGACTGCGCGAACGCCGGTCGCCTGGGGCCCCTTGGGGCTCTGGCCGACCTCGAACTCGACCTTCTGGTTCTCTTCCAGCGTGCGGAAGCCCGAACCCTGGATCTCCGTGTAGTGGACAAAGACATCGGCGGAGCCGTCCTCGGGAGCGATAAAGCCGAAGCCCTTCTCCGCGTTGAACCACTTCACAGTTCCCTGTGGCATCTCTCGTACTTTCCTTCTGTTATACCGGGTGCGGCCCGCCGACTTCCGGCGCACCGGGCCCGTTCCGACCGCCATACCTCGTGGAGTCGTCGGAACTTGACCCGACTCACAACCTCGCAGGAACCGCGATCGCAACGTCGATCCTGCGAGTGTTGGAACACGAACACAGAAGCTGCGACCGCCATCAGTCAATCACGTTTCTGGCCAGCCGCAACAGTCCCGGCGCAGTTCCGTGGGGAACAATTCAACTGATGGCTGACGGCCGGTATCCGGCGGGTTGTCCCAGGGGTGGTCGAGGAGGGCTGACGGTGGCGGATCGGGGGTCGGACTTCGGCCGCGAACTGCTCGCCTGCGCGGTGGAGGGCACACCCCCCAACGAGCACCCGCTGCGTCACGTCGCGGATCTGCCGCCGCGCCGGGGCAGGACTGAGGAGTGGCCGTCGTGGGCCGAGCCGGACGTGGTGAAGGCGTTCGTCGATCGCGGCATCTCGGCGCCGTGGTCGCATCAGGCCGCGGCCGCCGACCTCGCCCACGGCGGGCGCCACGTGGTGCTGAGTACGGGCACCGCGTCGGGCAAGTCGCTGGCCTATCAATTGCCGATCCTGTCGACGATGGCCGTCGACCGCCGGGCGCGGGCGCTGTACCTGTCGCCGACCAAGGCGCTCGGCCACGACCAGTTGCGCACGGCGCAGGCGCTCACCGACGCGGTGCCCGCCCTTCGGGACGTGGCGCCGTCGTCCTACGACGGTGACAGCCCGACCGAGGTGCGCCGATTCGCGCGGGAACGCTCGCGGTGGATCTTCTCCAACCCCGACATGATCCATCTCTCGCTGCTGCGCAACCATGCCCGCTGGGCGGTCTTCCTGCGTCATCTGCGATTCATCGTGGTCGACGAATGCCACTACTACCGCGGCATCTTCGGTTCCAACGTGGCGATGGTGCTGCGCAGGCTGCTGCGGCTGTGCACCCGTTATCACGCCAGCCCGACCGTCATCTTCGCCAGCGCCACCACCGCCGCCCCGGCCGCCACCGCGGCCGAGCTGATCGGCGAGACGGTGACCGAGGTGACCGATGACGGCTCGCCGCACGGCGCCCGCACGGTGGCGCTGTGGGAGCCGGCGCTGCGCACCGATCTGGTCGGCGAGAACGGTGCTCCGGTGCGGCGGGCCGCGGGCGCCGAGGCGGCGCGGGTGATGGCCGATTTGATCGCCGAGGGTGCGCGCACGCTGACCTTCGTACGGTCACGGCGCGGCGCCGAACTCACCGCACTGGCCGCCCGCGCCAGGCTGGAGGACGTCGCGCCCGAGTTGGCCGGCCTGGTGGCCTCCTACCGCGCGGGCTACCTGTCGGAGGACCGGCGCGAACTGGAACGGGCCCTTGCCGAGGGCGAACTGCGTGGCATGGCCACCACCAACGCACTCGAGCTCGGCGTCGACATCGCCGGCCTCGACGCGGTGGTGCTCGCGGGGTTCCCGGGCACCGTCACGTCGTTCTGGCAGCAGGCCGGGCGGTCCGGGCGGCGCGGTCAGGGCGCGCTGATCGTGCTGGTCGCGCGGGACGACCCGCTGGACACCTACCTCGTGCACCACCCGGAGGCGCTGCTCGACAAGCCGATCGAGCGGGTGGTCATCGACCCGGCCAACCCGTTCGTGCTGGGTCCTCAGCTGTTGTGCGCGGCGACCGAACTGCCCCTGACCGATGCCGAGGTGCGGATGTGGAACGCGGAGTCGGTGGCGGCGGCGCTCGTCGACGACGGGCTGCTGCGCCGGCGGCCTGCGGGCTACTTCCCTGTGCCCGGCATCGACCCGCACCCGGCGGTCGACATCAGGGGGTCCTCCGGCGGCCAGATCGCGATCCTGGAGGCGGGCACGGGCCGGATGCTGGGCAGTGCGGACGCAGGCCGGGCGCCGGCGACGGTGCATCCGGGCGCGGTCTATCTGCACCAGGGTGAGAGCTTCGTCGTCGACTCGCTGGACTTTGAGGACGGGGTGGCGTTCGTGCACGCCGAGGACCCCGGCTACACCACTTTCGCCCGGGAACTGACCGACATCACGGTCACCGGTGAGGGCGAGCGGTTGTCGTACGGCCCGGTGACCGTCGGACGGGTCCCGGTGTGCGTGAGCAACACCGTCGTCGGTTACCTGCGGCGGCGGCTCACCGGAGAGGTGATCGACTTTGTCGAACTCGATATGCCCACACGGTCGCTGGACACCATGGCAGTGATGTGCACGATCACACCGGAAGCGTTGCAGCGCAGCGGGATCGAGATGCTGCGGGTGCCGGGCTCACTGCATGCGGCCGAACACGCGGCGATCGGGTTGCTGCCGCTGGTGGCCAGCTGCGACCGCGGCGACATCGGCGGGGTGTCGACGGCGGTGGGGCCGGTCGACGGGCTGCCCGCGATCTTCGTCTACGACGGCTATCCCGGCGGTGCGGGCTTCGCCGACCGCGGTTTCCGCCGGCTCGCCACGTGGTGGGGTGCGACGGCCTCGGCCATCGAGGCGTGTGAATGCCCGCAGGGCTGCCCGTCGTGCGTGCAATCGCCGAAGTGCGGAAACGGCAATGATCCGCTGGACAAGGCGGGGGCGGTGCGCGTGCTGCGTCTGGTGCTCGAGGAGTTGGCAGCCGGTCGAGGGGAATCCGCGAGGCGCTCGTAGTCGCTGACGGCGTGGTGACGACCGACCCCTCGACGGTCGACTCCACGGGGTCAAGGCGAATGGCGGTGTCCCGGGCATGCCGGTCACACAGACGCTGCGACGAACGGTCGGACAACGCGATCCGTTCCAAGCCCCGGAAGCTGGGCGCGAACCGAAAAATACCTTGTCCCCGTATATGCGTGCAACTCATGCGCCACGGTTTGAGGGCGCTCGCAAGCTGACGGCCGTCAAGTGACGACGGATTCCGTCGGCGGTTGCTGCGCGTCGGCCGGCGAGTGCCCCTGGCTAAAATCACAGCCATGAGCCACGACTGGCTGCTCGTGGAGACCCTGGGTGACGAGCCCGTCGTGGTCGCGCGTGGCCGCCAGACCAAGAATCTGGTGCCGATCAGCGCTTTTCTGCGACGAAATCCGCACCTGATGGCGGTGCAGAGTGCCATTGGTGAGACGGTCCGGGTCGGCAAGGGCCTGAGCAGCATCACCCCCAAACACGACCGCGTGATCCGCACCGAGGTGGTGCAGATGTCCGACGGGCGGATCCACGGGGTGCACGTGTGGATCGGACCGCCCGACGAGGAACCCCCGGAGCGGCCGCTGCCCGGGCCGTTGACGTGGGACCTGTCCAGCGGGGTCGCGACGGATACCAAGCAGTCGCTGATCAACAGCGGCCGCGACGCCGACAACGAGGACACCCACGGCCGGGCGTTCGCCGAGGACCTGCCGATGCGCGACCTCAATGCCGACGAGACGAAGGTGCTGTCGCTGGCGATCAAGCCCGAGCCCGGCCGGACGCTGTGCAGCACGTGGGACGTCACGGACTTCCGCGGCGAGCAGATCACGGTCGGCTTCGCTGCGCGGGCGGTGCTGGAGGACGGCGAGGACGGCAAAGAACGGCTGATCTGCCGGGCGATGAACTGGCGCGGCGAGCGGGACAGCCCGGTGACGCCGCCCGACTACCTGGCGCAGCGGATCCTCAATGGCCTGGCCCAGCCCGGCGTGCACCGGGCGCTGGTCGATTTGGAGTCGTGGAAGCTGCTCAAGTGGCTCGACGAGCCCGCCGACTTCTACGACTGGCGCACCAGCGAGGTGCACCCCGACGACGCGGCGCACATGGACCAGATGACGCGGGAGTTCACCACCGGCACCACCGTCGCGGTGCTGCGTCTCAAGGCCGTCGACGGCCAGTGGGCGCCGGTGCACATGACGATCAACCGGATCGAACTCGAACCGGGGACGTTCGCCGGTCTGATCGCGTTGCGGCGGGCCACATCCGAGGAAGTCGCCGCGGCCGGGCTGCCCATCGCCGATTGATCGGCGGGTCCGGCGCGCGCCACCGCCCGCGCCGGGCCGACCCGCCACGCGCCCAGCGCCACCGCGGCGTCGACGGTGACCAGCACGTCGAGGCCGTGCACCGCGCAGTCGGTGAGCGCAGTGTCCATTGCCGTCGCGATGCGCGACGCGGCGACGCAGGCCGCGTCGCCACCCGCGGGCAACATGCCCGCGGCCGCCAGCGACGCGAGGTCCGCGGCGGCCTGGGCGCGGTGCCGGGCGATCACCGCCGCACCGACATAGAGGGCCGCGCCGGTGACGGCGATCAGCACCGCGATCGCCACCACCGCGACCAGAGTCGCCGACCCGTCGTCAAGGCCCGCCGGGTTCGGCCGCCGAGACCGCCTCGGCGGTGACGGTGACGCCCGGCAGCAGCACCGGGCGTGCGGTGACCCGCGCGACCACCAGGTCGCCGTCGCGGCGCACCTCGACGCCCGCTCCGTCGGGCCCGATGCGGCGAGCGATGTCCGACGCCGAGCGGTCGTCGCCGCGCGCGGCCAGCCGCGCCGCCTCACGCGCTGCGTCGAGGCAGCGCACCTGCATCGCCACGGCGGACACGCCCGCCGCACACAGCACCAGTACCGCGACCACGGCGGCGATGGCGAACGCCGCCTCCACGGTGACCGCACCCGCCTCGCCACCACACCGGCCGGCTAGACGTTGGTGTTCAGCGCGCGGCTGATGATGTTGGTGAGCGCGCTGACGATGGAGTCGCCGGTGACGACCGTGTACAGGATCGCGCCGAACGCCGCGGCGGCAATCGTGCCGATCGCATACTCGACTGTCGACATCCCCTCCTCGTCGATCACCAGCAGCGTCGCCCGAACCTGTAGATCGCGAATCATGTTCTCCAGCATCGTTTCCCCTTCTTGGATCACCATCGGCATCCGTGGCCGGTCCACGCACCGCCGTCGTCACAGCACGCCCGTCTGCAGGACGTCGCCGGCCAGTCCGGCCACCACGGGCACGATGCCCAGGCACAGGAAGGCCGGCAGGTAACACAGCCCCAGCGGAGCGGCGATGAGCACCGAGGCCCGCTCGGCGGCCGCGCCGGCGGCATCGGCCGCTGCGCTCCGCGACTCGACAGCCAGTTCGGCGACGCCCTGGGCGAGGGCGGCACCCGACGACGCCGACCGTCGCGCCAGTCGAAGCAGCGCCCTCGTGTGCGGATCGGGTTCGGCGCCGGGGTGCGACCAGGCTGTCGCCGGATCGGCGCCGAGCGCCAGGAGATCCGACGCCCGGGTGAGGACGGCCGCCAGCGTGGGCGGTGCGGTCGGCGCTGTGGCCGCCGCGGCGGTCGACACCGCCATACCCGACGACAGACACGCCGCGAGCACGTCGAACGCCGATGCCGCCGCGAGTGGGTCGGCCGTGGGGCTCGACGAGGCGTGACGCCGTGGGGTGCGCGGCGCCGCGACACCCGCACGGACGCGGACCCGCAGCGGATCGGCCGCAATCAAGACGGCGACCGCGAGCAGCATCGCCGCCCAGCTCACGCGACGACCCCGGCGGTGATGCGGTCCGACCACAGCAGGCCCGCGCAGCCCAGCGAGACCCCGACCACCAGCAGCCAGCCGCCCGTCCCACCGGACAGCAGGAAGCGGACGGGCTCGGCGCCGATCAGCTGGCCGAGGCCGATGCCGAGAACGGGCAGACAGGCCAGCATCGTCGCGGTGGTGCGCGCGCCGGCCATACCGGCGTTCACCCGTGCCGAGAACCGTTGCCGCTCAGCGACATCGCGCTGGGCAGCCCGCATCAGCGTGCCGATGGCGAGACCGTGTGTCTGCGCCAGCCGCCAGCTGACCGCGACGCGTTCCCAGTGCCCGGGCAGCGACGAGCGGGCGGCGACGCTGCGCAGTCCGGCGGCGACGTCGGCGCCGAGACGGGCCCGGGCCGCCACTGCACGAAGCGCGGGTGCCACTGCCTCGTCCGCCTCCGAGGCCGCGACCCCGAACGCGGCGACAGGGTGAGCACCGGCCCGTAGTTCACCGGCGAGCACGTCCAGCGCCGCCTGCAGCGCAGCAGATTCCGCGACCCGCAGGCGCTGGGCGCCGCGCCGGCGACGACGGAGCACCAGCGTCCCGCCCACGATCGCCCCTGCGATGGCCACCGTGACGGGGACGAGCATCGCGATCGCGGCCGCAGCCACCGCGAGACACCACGCCGGCCGGACGCGCCGCGGACCGACCGGCCGGGCGCGCAGCGCCACCAACCGCCGCCGCGGTGACACCGGCGCGATCAGCACGGCTGCCGCCAGCGCGAGCGCCGCCGCCGTCACGCTCTCCCCCGCCCGTCGACGAGCTGACGCAACCGCGCTGCGCCGCTACCGAATCCGGAGTCGACTCGCCACGCGGACTCGGCTCGGACCCGGCCGTCGTCGGCCGACTGCAGGACGGCGATCTCGGTCAGCCGGCGAGTACCGGAGCGGTCACGGCCGACATGCAGCAGCACCTGGACGGCCGCCGCCAGCTGACTGTGCAGCGCGGCCCGGTCGAGCCCGCCGAGAGCGCCGAGCGCCTCGAGCCGGGCGGGGACCTCGGCCGGATTGTTCGCGTGCACGGTGCCCGCGCCTCCGTCGTGGCCGGTGTTCAGTGCCGCGAGCAGGTCGACGACCTCGGCCCCGCGGACCTCGCCGACCACGATCCGGTCCGGCCGCATCCGTAGTGCCTGGCGGACCAGGTCGCGCAGGGTGACCTCGCCGACGCCCTCCACGTTCGCGCACCGGGCGACCAGATTCACCAGATGCGGGTGGTGTGGGGCGAGTTCCGCGGCGTCCTCGACGCAGACGATCCGCTCCTCGGCGGCGACCGCCCCGAGCATCGCCGCCAGCAACGTCGTCTTGCCCGCGCCGGTGCCGCCGGAGACCAGGAAGGCCAGCCGGGCGTCGATGACGTCGCGCAGCAGCGCGGCCGCGGGCGCGGCGATGGCGCCGGTCTCCGTCAGCGCCGCGAGGTCCTGCGTCGCGGGGCGAAGCACCCGCAGCGACAGGCACGTGCCCCCGGCGGCGATCGGCGGCAGCACGGCATGCAGCCGGACGGTGAACCGCCCCGCGCCGAGGCCGGACAGCTGACCGTCGACCCACGGCTGCGCCTCGTCGAGCCTACGGCCCGCGGCCAGTGCCAGCCGCTGCGCCAGCCGGCGCACCGCCGCGTCGTCGGCGAAGCGGACAGCGCTGCGCCGCAATCCCTTTCCGTCGTCGACCCACACCGCGTCGGGTGCGGTGACGAGCACGTCGGTGGTGCCCTCCGCGCAGAGCAGCGGCTCCAGGATGCCCGCACCGGTCAGCTCGGTCTGCAGCAGCCGCAGATTGCGCAGCACCTCGGTGTCACCGAGCACGCCCCCGGACTCCGCACGGATGGCGGCGGCGACCACAGTGGGGTGCAGTGGGCCCGACTCCGTCGCCAGCCGTTCACGGACCCGGTCGAGCAGCGAGGCCGTCATGCCGCCTCCGCCGCCGGGTGGTGGTGCAGCACAGCGAGAACCCGGCCGGCGGCGACGGCCAGCGGCGACCGGCGGTTCAGCCGCAGCGCACCCTGCTCGAGTCGCTCGGCCACGCCTGGCTGCGGCCGCATCGCCGAGAGCAGCGGCAGACCGGCTGCCCGCGCGACCTCCCGTGGCCGCAGGCCGCCGGGCGCCGGACCGCGCACGACCACCCCGACGTTCGGGTTCATCCCCGTCAGCCAGGGCGTGACGGCCGCCGCCGCCGCGCACGCCCGCACGTCGGCGGTGACCACGAGCACCACCAGATCCGCGGCGTCCAGCACCACCTCGACGGCGGCGGTCGGACGGCGTGGCACGTCGCAGATCACGGTCGCGCCACCACGACAGCCGGCATCGACGACCGCCGCGAGCGCCGCGGCGTCGATCTCGGTTCCGGCCCGGCCACTCGAGAGCACGCTGACGCCGTTCGAACGCGGCAGCGCCTCGCGCAGCGCCGGGAAGTCGAGGCGGCCACCCTCGAGTGAGAGGTCCGACCACCGCAGGCCCGGTTGCGATTCGGCGCCCAGCACCATGTCGATGCCGCCACTCCACGGGTCGGCGTCGACGAGCAGGGCGTCCGGCGCGACGTGCGCCAGCGCCGCCGCGAACAGCGAGGCACCGGCCCCGCCGCGGCCGGCCATCACAGCGATCGCCGTTCCGCGGCGGGTGTCGCCGCGGCGCGATTCGGCGGCGTCGGCGAGCTCGGCGGCCAGCGCCCGGTCCTGCGCGGGCAGCGTGATCACATGCTGGGCCCCGACGGAGATGGCGGCCTGCCAATCGCCTTCCTGCGGATCTGCCCGCCCGATCAGGACGACCCGGCCCCGGCGCGGCAGTGCGCGCTGCGCGCACCGGCGGGCGCTCGGCGTGTCGAGCAGCACGGCCGCCGCGGCGGTCCACGCCTTGCGCGACGACGGCTCACCTGCGTGCACCACGGTCACGCCTGCCGCGGCGGCGACGCGGTCGACGTCGTCACGCAGGGACGGATCGGTCAGCAGCGCAAGCACCCCGGTCGTCGTGGTCACGACCTCAGCATCGGGCGCGGAGCTACGGCGCCGCCATCGCAATTGCACCGAATGTGGATGAACTGGCAACTGTGGACAACGTGGGGCTGCCGTCACGGCGCGGTCCGGATATTTACGCGGAGGACGCCGTCGGGCGAAAGAAGAGTTGTCCTGAATGCGAAAGGACCGGAAAAAGGGACGACCCCCGCCAGGGGGGGAGGAGGCGGAGGTCGTCGTGTATCAGCCCCGGGGGGTCGGGCTGATACACACCCGGCATAAGCCGAGTAATGCTCACTATACACACGGATCTGCCGAGGATGGCAAGTAGTGCTTGCCCGGGAAACAACCAGATAGGAGGAAAATTTGCAGTCACAGTCAGCTGTCTAGATCTGCCAATTCACACACTCATCCGAATAGTGACGCAGTCGGGCCTTTATGCTGGCGATGTGACCGCATCCGAGCGGTCCGCAGAGCCGGCGACGGCTGCGCGGGCCGAGCCCGAAAGCGACCGCCCGGTGCGTACCGCAGCCTTCTTCGATCTGGACAAGACGGTGATCGCGAAGTCATCCACGCTCGCGTTCAGCAAACCTTTCTTCGATCAGGGCCTGATCAACCGGCGCGCGGTGCTCAAGTCCACCTACGCCCAGTTCCTGTTCATGATGTCCGGTGCCGACCATGAACAGATGGACCGGATGCGCTCCTACGTCACCACGATGTGCGCCGGATGGGATGTCGAGCAGATCAAGTCGATCGTCGGGGAGACACTGCACGACATCGTCGACCCACTGGTGTTCGCCGAGGCCGCCGACCTGATCGCCGACCACAAACTGTGCGGCCGCGACGTGGTGGTGGTGTCGGCTTCCGGTGAGGAGATCGTCGCGCCCATCGCCCGGGCGCTCGGCGCGACGCACGCGATGGCCACCCGAATGGTGGTGGAGGACGGCCGCTACACCGGTGAGATCGCCTTCTACTGCTACGGCGAGGGCAAGGTCGAGGCGATCAAGGCGCTCGCCGCACGCGAGGGTTACGCGCTCGAGCACTGCTATGCCTACTCCGACTCGGCGACCGACGTGCCGATGCTGGAGACCGTCGGCCACCCGGCCGTGGTGAACCCCGACCGCACGCTGCGCCGGGAGGCCGCGAGCCGCGGGTGGCCGGTGCTGACGTTCACCCGGCCGGTGTCTCTGCGCGACCGGATACCCGCGCCGTCGGGCGCCGCGGTCGCCACCACCGCCGTGGTGGGGATGAGCGCGCTGGCCGCAGGCGCACTGACGTACTCCCTGTTGCGCCGCTTCGCGCTCTGACACGCACACACCGCAAAGAATCGCCGCGCACCGCTACGCCGTGTAGTAGCTGGACGCGAGGCGTAACGATCCGGAATCGCCGAGAATCAGCCCTTGATGTGACGCTGGTCACGGAGTACAAAGGAAGGCACGGAAGCCCGGAGAGGCCAAGACCCAGTCGGAAGAGAAGGCTGGATCTCCCGAACCAGGCTACCCAGCACGGATCCCGGCACCCACGCGGAGCACATGCCGCGAAATAGGCAAAAGTGTTGCGGGCCTGCGTAATAGCGAGAAGCGGACGACCACGACGACTCCTTGGGTGGGGTTGCAGGCGAAGCGCATCGCCAAGACGCCGAGGCCAACCCACGCAGCCATACCGAGCACGCTTGGTAACCGGTCTCCGTGCTAGCGGGCGGCGAGCCGAACTCTGTTCGGAGCGCCGCCCGCTTCATTTTGCTGGCAGCCCTCCGGCGCGCCGCTACCCCGACGCCCCGGCAGCGATCTGCAGCGCCTCCCGCGCCCCCGCGTGCAAACCGGTGCAGTGCAACACGAGCCAGGCCGTCAGCCCGTCGGGCGTGCCCGAGGAGAACCCGCGCGCGGCCGCCCGGTAGTCGCCGGATCGGCGCATCCAGTACACCTCCGGTACGCCTAGCCCGTGCGGGTCGAGGCCGGTGGCGATGGTGACCAGTCGCGCCACCCCGCGCGCGACCACCCCGTCGGCGGACCCGAACGGCGCCAGCGTGAGCAGCTCGCCGTGCGCGACGGCGGCGAGCACCGGCGCGGGCACCTTCGATCCGCCGGTGAGCACGCCGGCCAGCAGTTCGAGCCGTGGTCCGACCTCCGGGTCCGCCCGCGGACGGCCCAGGTGCTCGTCGTCGGTGAGGTCGGCCGCGGCCAGCGAGTGCAGCCGCGCCAGCGCCTGCAGCGGTGCCCGCTGCCACACCCCGACCAGGGTGGTGGCGCCCCCTTCCAGCGCCTCGGACACGCGCAGCGCACCCGCGAGTACCGGGTCGGGCTCGCCGTCCTCGGCGATCGCCAGCGCGCCGCCGTCGAGCACCGCGGACGCGCGGGCTGACCGCACGGCGGCCTCGGCGGCGGTGGCCGGCCAGCCGCGCAGATTCGTGCGGTGCCGATGCGCCCGCCCGAGCGCCTCGCGGGCCTCCTCGGCGGCCTCCGCGACGCCCGGAAGTGCGGCCAGCGGCGCCAGCGGATCGCGTGCCCCTGTCATGGCAGCCCACGCTAGCCGACCGTTGACCTACCGTTCCGCGACGCTCGGCGCGCCGGATCCGCCGCCCGCAGCCGAGGATGTGAGGTCAGCCCGTGAGCGGCGCGTGTGGTGACTACGCTCACACCTATGTCCGAGACGCACACCGACATTCCCTCCGCCTACCCGCCGCCCGACGAGTTCGCCGCGCAGGCGAATGCGACCGACGAGCTGTACCGCGACGCCGAAGCCGACCGGTTGGCGTTCTGGGCGACGCAGGCCGAGCGGCTGTCGTGGGACACCGCGTTCGACGAGGTGCTGGACTGGTCGGAGGCCCCGGTCGCGAAGTGGTTCGTCGGCGGCAAGCTCAACGTCGCCTACAACTGCGTCGACCGCCATGTCGAGGCCGGCAACGGCGACCGGGTCGCAATCCATTGGGAGGGTGAGCCGGTCGGCGATCAGCGGACCATCACCTACGCCGAACTCAAGGACGAGGTGTGCAAGGCGGCGAACGCGCTGACCGATCTCGGGTTGTCCGCCGGCGACCGGGTGGCGATCTACATGCCGATGGTGCCCGAGGCGATCGTCGCGATGCTGGCGTGCGCCCGGCTGGGCGTGATGCACTCGGTCGTGTTCGCCGGCTACTCCGCGTCTGCCCTGAGGGCGCGCATCGAGGACGCCGAGGCGAAGATCGTCATCACCACCGACGGGCAGTACCGCCGCGGCAAGGCAGCGTCGCTCAAGGAAGCCGTGGACGAGGCCGTCGAGGGCGAGACCACCGTCACCAACGTTCTGGTGGTGCGCCGCACCGGGATCGACGTCGAGTGGACCGAAGGTCGCGACCTGTGGTGGGACGAGGTCGTCGATCGCGCGTCCACCGACCACGCCTACGAGGCGTTCGACGCCGAACACCCGCTGTTCCTGCTCTACACCTCGGGCACGACCGGCAAGCCCAAGGGCATCATGCACACGACCGGCGGCTACCTGACGCAGTCGTCGTACACCCACTACAACGTCTTCGACGTCAAGCCCGAGACCGACGTCTACTGGTGCACCGCCGACATCGGCTGGGTGACCGGGCACACCTACATCGTGTACGGCCCGCTGTCGAACGGCGTGACGCAGGTGGTCTATGAGGGCACGCCCACGTCACCGACCGAGCACCGGCACTTCGAGGTCATCGAAAAGTACGGCGTGACAATCTATTACACGGCGCCGACCCTGGTCCGCACGTTCATGAAGCTGGGCAGGCAGATCGCCGCCGAGCACGACCTGTCGAGCCTGCGCCTGTTGGGCTCGGTGGGCGAGCCGATCAACCCCGAGGCGTGGCGCTGGTACCGCACGGTGTTCGGTGCCGACAAGACGCCGATCGTCGACACGTGGTGGCAGACCGAGACCGGCGCCATCATGATCTCGCCGCTGCCCGGCGTCACCGACGCCAAGCCGGGTTCGGCCATGACGCCGCTGCCGGGCATCTCGGCCAAGATCGTCGACGACGACGGCAACCAGCTAGAGCCGGGCACCGATCACGGCGAGCAGGCCAACGGCTACCTGGTGCTCGACAAGCCGTGGCCGTCGATGCTGCGCGGCATCTGGGGTGACTCGGAGCGGTTCAAGGAGACCTACTGGTCGCGGTTCGCCGAACAGGGCTGGTACTTCGCCGGTGACGGCGCCCGGTACGGCAAGGACGGCGAGATCTGGGTGCTCGGCCGTATCGACGACGTCATGAACATCTCCGGGCACCGCATCTCGACCGCCGAGGTCGAGTCGGCACTCGTCGGGCACTCGGGCGTTGCCGAGGCTGCCGTCGTGGGCGCGACCGACGAGCAGACCGGTCAGGCCATCTGCGCGTTCGTCATCCTGAAGGCCAGCGCCAAGGGTGGCGCCGAGGACATGGTCGACGAGCTGCGCGCCGAGGTGGCCAAGGAGATCTCGCCGATCGCCCGGCCGCGCGAGATCCACGTGGTGCCCGAGCTGCCCAAGACCCGCAGCGGCAAGATCATGCGCCGGTTGCTGCGCGACGTCGCCGAGGGTCGCGAACTCGGCGACACCTCGACGCTGGTGGACCCCAGCGTCTTCGAGGCGATCCGAGCCAGCAAGTAGCTCGAAGGAGTCAGGCCGCTCGGGCGCCCACCGGGACGAACCCGGAGCCCGGCCGGTTCTTGCTGACGATGTCGGCGAGTTGGGCGTTGATCGACATCGTGACGGCCGGGGTGTGCAACGGGATGTACTGCACGACGCATGTCGGCAGGCCCTGGGTGAAGGCGCCGTGGATCATGCCGACCAGCTTGTTGTTCACGGTGACCGGTGCCCCGGAGTCACCGGGCTGACCACACACCTGGTTGACGATGGTGCCGGGGTCCTCCCCCGGGCCCCACGTCACCCCGCACGACTGGCCGGTGGTGCGGCCCAGCTTGCAGGCGATCTCGCCGAACGCCGGGTCGGGGCCGATGCCGTCGATCTGGAAGCCGTTGACGTTGTTGGTCGGCGTCACCTTGGCCGGATCGAACTCGATCACGGCGTAGTCGAGCGCCTCGTTGCCGGCGACCATGGTGCCCACGACTCCCGCCGCCTCGACTCCCTCGACGCCCACGGTGGCGCCCGGCCCGCCGCAGTGTGCGGAGGTGAATCCGACCAGAGCGCCGCGGTTGTCGTTGCCGATCGCGGTGAGCGTGCACAGCGACTCACCGTTGACCACGATGCCTGAGCCGCCCCCGAGCACCACCGGGGACTGGGCCTGCGCCGGTACCGCCGCTGCGGCCAGTGCGAGCACGGCGGTGATCACCACGACGAAAACGTGGCGGCGGTGTCTGGAGTACAAACCAATCCCCTGTCGATGCGGCCCGACCCGCCAACGCTGCTGAACTGACACCAGTCTATGGCGGCCGGGATCGTTTAGCCGGTCACAGCATGGCAACATGAAGCGCGACCGAGAATCAAAGCGCAGAGGATGTCACCGTGAGCGACCGCAAGAACGGCGTGCCCACCACCGTCGCCTCGATCCCCCTGGTGGATCCGCACGCGCCGAAGCCCGACCCGTCCATCGGCGACCTGGTCAAGGACGCCACCTCCCAGGTGTCGACGCTGGTGCGCGCCGAGGTCGAGCTGGCCAAGGCGGAGATCACCCGCGACGTCAAGAAGGGGCTCACCGGCAGCGTCTTCTTCATCCTCGCTCTGGTCGTGCTGTTCTACTCCACGTTCTTCTTCTTCTTCTTCGTCGCCGAACTGCTCGACACCTGGATCTGGCGCTGGGCCGCCTTCCTCATCGTCTTCGGGATCATGGTGCTGGTCACCGGGGTGCTGGCGCTGTTCGGATACCTCAAGGTGCGCCGCATCCGCGGACCGCAGAAGACGATCGAGTCGGTCAAGGAGACCCGCGAGGCGCTCACCCCCGGACACGACAAGAATCCGGCCAAGGCGCTCACATCTCCGAACGGTCAGCCGACCACCGACCCGTCGGGCTGGTAGTGCCCCGCCGCCGCGGCGGCGACGTCCGGCCCCCGCCTGATCCGTCGGTCACCAGGATCGACGGCCCGTGGCGGCATCTCGAGGTGCACGCCAACGGCATCCGGTTCCATGTCGTGGAAGCCGACGACGCGGCACCGTCACCGGTGCCGATGAGCGAGCGGCCGCTGGTGATCCTGCTGCACGGCTTCGGCTGCTTCTGGTGGTCATGGCGCCATCAACTCCGGGGTCTGACCGGGGCCCGTGTCGTCGCGGTGGACCTGCGCGGATACGGCGGCAGCGACAAGCCTCCGCGCGGCTACGACGGCTGGACGCTGGCCGGCGACACCGCAGGCCTGGTGCGGGCGCTCGGCCACAAGAACGCCACGCTCGTCGGCCACGCCGACGGCGGGCTGGTGTGCTGGGCGACGGCCGTGCTGCATCCGCGGGCGGTGCGGGCGATCGCGGTGGTCAGCTCGCCGCATCCGGTGGCGCTGCGCAGTTCGGCGATGCGGCGCCGCGACCAGGGCCGCGCGCTGCTGCCCTCGATGCTGAGCTACCAGGTGCCGGTGTGGCCGGAACGGTCGCTGACCCGTCACGACGCCGACGAACTCGAAGCGTTGGTGCGTCGCCGTTCCGCCGCCCACTGGCAGACGTCGGAGGATTTCGCGGAGACCGTCACCCACCTGCGCCGCGCCATCCAGATCCCATCGGCGGCCCACTCGGCGCTGGAGTACCAGCGCTGGGCGGTGCGCAGTCAGCTGCGCGGTGAGGGCAGGCGGTTCATGCGTTCGATGAAGCGCCCGATCGCCGTGCCCGTACTGCATCTGCGCGGCGATGCCGATCCCTATGTGCTGGCCGACCCGGTGTACCGCACGCAGCGGTACGCCCCGCACGGCCGGTACGTATCCATCGCCGGCGCAGGGCACTTCGCCCACGAGGAGGCGCCGGAAGAGGTCAACGAACAGCTGTCGCGCTTCCTGGCGCAGGTCTACGGGACCTGACGGGTCAGCCGACGCAGGCGCCGGTGGTCACCGGCGCGGTGTTGTTCACGTTCATCAGCTGACGCGCGATCTCGCTGTAGCGCAACACGAATCCGGTGTCGGGATCGTCGACGGCAGCGCCGAAGACCACGCCGAGCACCCGGCCTTCGCGGTCGATCATCGGGCCACCGGAGTTGCCCTGCCGCACCTGTCCTCTGATCGTGTAGACGTGCCGCGACACGGTCGACTTCTGGTAGATGTCGGGGCCGTTCAGCTCGATCCGCTCGCGCACCCGTGCAGCGGTCGGGGTGAAGTCGCCACCACCGGGATAGCCCAGCACCACCGCGTCGGTGCCGTCGGGGGCGTCCTCGGTGACGAACTCGAGCGCCGGTGCGGGCAGGTCGGGCACGTCGAGGATGGAGATGTCGGCGGCCGGGTCGTAGGACACCACGAACGCCTCGTACTCCTGCCCGCCTGCGTCGACGGTGACGGTCTCGGAGCCGGCGACCACGTGCGCGTTCGACATCACCCGGCCGGGTGAGATCACGAATCCGCTGCCCTCGAGCACCTTCTGGCAGCCCGGCGCGAACCCGCGGATCTTCACGACGCTGGGCTTGACCCGCTCCACCACCGGATCGGTGATCAGCGCGACGTCGGGGGCCTCGACGTCCGCGATCGGGGTGCGGCCGAACGGCTGCCACACGTTCGGCAGGCCGGAGGTGTTGAGCAGCGCCTTGAGCCGGCCGGGCACCGTCCGCAGCTGCTCCGGGACCACCTGGTCGACTTCGGTCCACACCTTGGAACCGGTGACCGCCGAGACCAGCTTCGGCTGGTCCGAGGACTGCACGAGGAAGCCGAGCATCCAGGCCGCCAGCAGCACCGCGACCAGCTGGAGGCTGGAACCGACCACCGAGTCGAAGAGGCGCATCGGGCCGTTGCGGATCGCGCTGCGGACCGCCCGGCCGAGCACCACGCCGGCGATCTCGCCGATCACCACCAGCGCCAGGATCAGGAACAGGGTGACGAACAGCTTCTGGCGGGGGCCGGGGAACGCCTCGACGAGGTGGGGAGCCAGCAGCACGCCGGCCACCGCGCCGAGCACGACGCCGAGCAACGCCATCAGCGACCCGAGTGCACCGGAGCGCCAGCCGGAGACGGCTGCGACGAACGCGATGCCCAGGATGGCGAGGTCGAGCCACTGTGACGAAGTCATGATTGGCCTTCACCGTAGCCGTCGGCGGCGCCGTCGTGGTCTCCGACAAGCGCCATCGCTTCGTCGAGTTCGCGGACGTCGTCGGTGTTCCACGGCTCCGCCCACCCGGCGACGTCGAGGATCGCCGAGACGACCTGCCCGGTGAAGCCCCACACCAGCATCTCGTTCAGCAGGAACGCCGGCCCGGAGAACCGCCGGGTGTTGGCCTGGCGGTACACCATCAGCCGGTTCTGCGGATTGACGAACGCGCGCAGCGGGACCCGGGCCACCACCGCGGTCTCCGACTCGTCGACCACGGTCACCCGGCCGGGGTCCGGGGAGTAGGCCAGCACCGGGACGACGTGGAAGCCCGAGGGCGGGATGAACATCTTGTCGAGGGTGACCAGCGGGGTGATCCGGGCGGTGTCGATGCCGGTCTCCTCGGTGGCCTCCCGGAACGCCGTGCCGACCGGGCCGTCGTCGCCGGGATCGGTGGCGCCGCCGGGGAAGGCGGCCTGGCCGGCGTGGTGACGCAGCGTGGACGCCCGGACGGTCAGCAGCAGGTCGGCGTCGTCGGGCAGTCCGCCCGCCGGGTGGTCCTGCGGACCGGAGAACAGCACGAGCACGGCGGCGTCGCGTTTGGATCCCGTCAGAGTCGCGGCGGCATTGGCCGCGGTGATGGTGGCGAGGACGTCGGCCGGGACGCGCCTGCGGTACGCGCTGGGCACCCGGCCCACGTTGTCGACGAGCGGGCGCAGCCAGCCGGGCGCGGCATCAGGGCGCAGCACACCCTGGTCGCGCGCGGTGCTCACCCCGGCCCTCCTCCTGTCTCCCGGCCGATCACCGGGTCCACCGCCGCCGCGATCTCGTCGGCGTCGGCGAAGGATCTGGGCAGGATTTCGGCAACGCTACCGTCCCTGCGCAGCACCACCGTTGCGGGCATGACGTTGGGCACGCGCAGGGCCGCCGCGACGAGTCGGCGGCCGTCCTGCAGGGTCGGTAGGTGCACGCCGAGCTCGGCGAGGCGCAACAACGCCGCCGTCTCGTTCTCGTCCTGGTGCACGGTCAGGACCGTCACCCGGTCGCCGGCGCGCCGCTGGTATTCGGCCATGGCGGGCAGCTCGTCGGCGCACGGCCCGCACCAGTACGCCCAGAGGTTGAGCACCACCGTGCGACCGGCGAGCGCGGCGGCGACGTCGACCGGCATGCCGTCGCCCGCGCATTCGAGGGTGACGCCCCGCAGCGGAGCCGGGCCGGGCGACCCGGACGGCGCCGGACAGGGCCTCAGGTCGGCGCGCGATCGCGGACCGGCGAGGGCCTCTGCGGTGTCGGCGTCCCGGCGGTCCCGGGCCGCCGCGGGACCGGCACCGGGCGCGGTGTCGTCGTCCTGCAGTTGCAGCCACAGCGCGCCGATGAGTGCCGCGACGACGACGAGCACCACGACGGTCCAGCGGGTCGACGTGCTCACGGTAATTCCGGCAGAACCGCTAGAGGCCGGCCAGCGCCAGCAGGTGCTCGGTCTCCGGACCGCGGACCAGCGCGGCGGCCGTCGGCGGATCGGTGGGTCCGGTGCCGTAGGACGGGCAGTCCTTGGCCAGCACGCAGATGCCGCACGCCGGCTTGCGGGCGTGGCAGACGCGGCGCCCGTGGAAGATCACCCGGTGACTCAGCAGAGTCCACTCGCTGCGGTCGATGAGTTCGCCGACCGCGTGCTCGACCTTGACCGGATCCTCCTCGGCCGTCCACCGCCAGCGGCGCACCAGGCGGCCGAAGTGGGTGTCGACCGTGATGCCGGGGACGTCGAACGCGTTGCCCAGGATCACGTTGGCGGTCTTGCGGCCCACGCCCGGCAGCGTCACCAGTTCCTCGAGGGTGGCGGGCACCTCGCCGTCGAACCGCGCCACCAGTTCCTGACCCAGCCGCATCAGCGAGTTGGCCTTGTTGCGGTAGAAGCCGGTGGTGCGGACCAGCTCCTCGAGTTCGGTGCGATCGGCCTGCGCGTAGTCCTGTGCAGTGCGGTACGTCGCGAACAGTGCCGGCGTGGCGAGGTTGACCCCTTTGTCGGTGCTCTGCGCCGACAAGATGGTCGCGACCGTCAGCTCGAGTGGATTGGTGAAGTCCAGTTCGCAGTAGACGTGCGGAAAGGCAACGGCCAGTTCACGATTCATTCGGCGGGCGCGCCGCACCAGGCCGAGACGGGTTTCGTTGTCCCACTTCTTGGCCGACGGGCGCCGAGACGGCGCGGACCGCGTCGGCTTCTCGGCCGACGACGCACCTGTAGTCACGACGGCAAGCCTACTGACCGTCACCGACACGGCCGCGTCCGAAGCGCTTCCCGGCCTGCTCGGAGCCTGTTTCGGGGCGGTTCGTACCGGTGACAAACCGTGATCCTGCTGAGACCTTCGGCAGGTTTACTTCTCCGTGTGTCCTGGTTGCTCGTGGCCTTCATCCCGGCGTTGCTGATGCTGGCGACGTTCGGGCTCGAGCGGCTGGAGTCCGGACTCAGTCGAGATACGGTGTCAGCCACCGATGTCGCCGAATTCCTGGCCCAGGCCAAGGCCGCCGACGTCAACACGCTGGCCCGCGACGGGATGAGTGAGGCGATCAACGGCCAGCAGCGGCGGCGTCACGACCGCGAGCCGTCGGTCGAGACCCTGCCGACCCGGCTCGCCCCGACGGGTTTGCCGACACGCCTTCATCTGACGCATCGGCCCAATCCGCAATTTCAGCCGACTCGCCACGCCAATCCTGTGTAGCGTTGGCACGTTGCGAGAGCGCGTACCTCTACACTGAGCTCGCTATTCAGTACGAGGGTTCGATAGCGCATGTCATATCACCGAACAGCTTAAGGGGCAACGTGGACGAGATCCTGGCCAGGGCCGGAATCTTCCAGGGAGTCGAGCCCAGCGCCGTATCCGCGCTGACCAAGCAGCTTCAGCCCGTCGACTTCCCGCGCGGGCACACCGTGTTCGCCGAGGGTGAGCCCGGCGACCGGCTGTACATCATCATCACGGGCAAGGTGAAGATCGGCCGTCGCTCGCCGGACGGCAGGGAGAACCTGCTGACCATCATGGGCCCGTCGGACATGTTCGGTGAGTTGTCCATCTTCGACCCCGGTCCGCGGACGTCCAGCGCCACCACCATCACCGAGGTGCGCGCCGTCTCGATGGACCGTGACGCGCTGCGCGCCTGGATCGCCGACCGCCCCGAGATCGCCGAGCAGCTGCTGCGCGTGCTGGCCCGCCGGTTGCGCCGCACCAACAACAACCTGGCCGACCTCATCTTCACCGACGTCCCGGGCCGGGTGGCCAAGCAGCTGCTGCAACTCGCGCAGCGCTTCGGCACCCAGGAGGGCGGCGCGCTGCGCGTCACCCACGACCTCACGCAGGAAGAGATCGCGCAGCTCGTCGGGGCATCCCGCGAGACCGTCAACAAGGCGCTCGCCGATTTCGCCCACCGCGGCTGGATCCGCCTGGAGGGCAAGAGCGTGCTGATCAGCGACTCCGAACGGCTGGCCCGCCGAGCTCGATAGTTCTGCGATTTCGGCGCGCTGACGTTCACCAAGCGATCGTTTGCGCGCCGAATCACGAACGCAGGTAGTCCAGCTGGGCCTGCACGCTCCACTCCGCGGCTTCCCACAGCTTCTCGTCGACGTCGGTGTAGACGTGTTCGACGACCTGACGCGCGGTGGCGTCGTCGCCCAGCGTGCGCAGCGCCTCGCGGACCTGGTTGAGCCGGTCCTCACGGTGGGCGAGGTACATCGCGGTCACCGACGCGAGGTCCTCGAGATCGGGGCCGTGGCCCGGTAGCACCGCGCGCCCGCCGAGCCCCTGCAGGCGGCGCAGCGATTCGAGGTAGTCGCGCAGGCTGCCGTCCTCGTGGTCGATCACCGTCGTCCCGCGGCCGAGCACCGTGTCGGCGGTCAGCACCGCGTCGTCGAGGACGAACGACAGCGAGTCGGCGGTGTGCCCCGGTGTCGCCATCACCGTGATGCGCAGGCCCGCGGCGTCGATCACCTCGCCGTCGGTCAGCGGTCCGCCGAGTCCGCGCAGGAATCCGCTGCCCACCGAGCGCACCACCGCGCCGGTGCGCTCGACGAGCTTGTCGATCGCATCGGTGTGGTCGCCGTGTTTGTGGCTGATGAGCACCAGCGGGATGCGGCCGAGCTCGGCCAGCCGGCCGACGTGCTCGTCGTCGTCGGGACCGGGGTCGACGATCACCATCTCGGTGCTACCGGGACCGCGCAGCACCCAGGTGTTGGTGCCGTCGAGCGTCATGATGCCCGGGTTGTCGCAGAGCAGGACCGACGCCGTCGCCGTCACCGGGCGCAGCTGCCCGTATGCCGGATGCGCGAGCGCGGCGGCCCCGTCGCTCACGCGACCTCGACGACGATCTCGACCTCCACCGGTGCGTTGCGCGGCAGTTCGGAGACCCCGACCGCGGACCTGGCGTGCGCGCCGGCCTCGCCGAAGACCTCGCCGAACAGTTCCGAGGCACCGTTGATCACACCGGGTTGGCCGTGGAAACCCGGCGCGGACGCCACGAAGCCGACCACCTTGACGACCCGCACCACCGCGTCGATCCCGACGAGGGCGTGCACGGCGGCCAGCGCGTTGAGCCCGCACAACCGGGCCAGCGCCTTGGCCTGCTCCGGGCTGACCTCGGCGCCCACCTTGCCGGTCGCGGTCAGCTCACCGGCCACGATCGGCAGCTGGCCGGCCGTGTAGACGAGGCTGCCGGTCCGCACCGCGGGGACGTACGCCGCCAGCGGCGTCACCACCTCGGGCAGCTCGATCCCGAGTTCGGCGAGCTTCTCGGAGTGGGTCACTTGGGCCGTTTCAGATACGCGACATGCTGCTCACCGGTCGGGCCCGTGAGCACCGACACCAGCTCCCAGCCGTCTTCCCCCCACTGATCGAGGATCTGTTTGGTGGCGTGCGTCAGCAACGGCACCGTGGCGTATTCCCAGCGGGTCGGTTCGCTCATGTGCCGAGCTTATCGGTCCGTGCCCTCGGTCCGGGATGCCCGCATGGCTAGCATGCAGGAGTGGCATCCACTACCAACGGCGGTAGACCCGTCGGCTGGCCCTCGCGGCTGACCAAGGCGCGGCTGCATTTCGTGACCGGCAAGGGCGGCACCGGCAAATCGACCATCGCGGCGTCGCTGGCGCTGGCCCTCGCGGCAGGCGGACGCAAGGTGCTGCTCGTCGAAGTCGAAGGGCGACAAGGCATCGCGCAGCTCTTCGACGTGCCGCCGCTGCCCTACAAAGAGGTCAAGATCGCCACCGCCGACGGCGGCGGACAGGTCAATGCGCTGGCCATCGACACCGAGGCCGCGTTCCTCGAGTACCTCGACATGTTCTACAACCTCGGGCTGGCCGGGCGGGCGATGCGCCGGATCGGCGCCGTGGAGTTCGCCACCACGATCGCCCCCGGCCTGCGCGACGTGCTGCTCACCGGCAAGATCCGCGAGATCGTCACCCGTGCCGAGAAGGGCAAGCAGCCGGTGTACGACGCGGTGGTGGTCGATTCACCGCCGACCGGCCGGATCGCCCGCTTCCTCGACGTCACCAAGGCGGTGTCCGACCTTGCCAAGGGCGGCCCGGTGCACTCGCAGGCCGAGAGCGTGGTCAAGGTGCTGCACTCCGAACTCACCGCGATCCATCTGGTCACGCTGCTGGAGGCGCTGCCGATCCAGGAGACGCTGGAGGCCATCGACGAGCTCAAGGCGCTCGACCTGCCGATCGGCAGCGTCATCGTCAACCGCAACATCCCGACGTACCTGGATGCCGATGACCTGACCAGGGCCGCCGAGGGCGGCATCGACGCCGACGCCGTCCGGTCCGGGCTTGCCGATGCCGGAATCACGCTGTCCGACAACGAGTTCGCCGGCCTGCTCACGGAGACCATCCAGCACGCGACCCGCATCGCCGCACGTGCGGAGAGCGCCGAGCAGCTCGACGGGCTCGACATCCCGCGGCTCGAACTGCCCGCACTGCCCGACGGCGTCGATCTCGGCAGCCTCTACGAACTGGCCGAAGAGCTCGCCCAGCAAGGCGTGCGATGAACGAAGAGAAGAGCACCATGGAGGTCAGTCGATAGTGAGCACCACCCCGCCCGTCCTCGACCTGGGCGCCATCCTGTCCGACCGGGCCAACCGCGTCGTGGTGTGTTGCGGCGCGGGCGGTGTCGGCAAGACCACCACCGCCGCCGCGATGGCGTTGCGGGCCGCGGAGTACGGCCGCACCGTCGTGGTGCTGACCATCGACCCGGCCAAGCGGCTGGCTCAGGCGCTGGGGATCAAGGACCTTGGAAACACGCCACAGCGGGTGCCGCTGGCGCCGGAAGTGACCGGCGAACTGCACGCGATGATGCTCGACATGCGCCGGACATTCGACGAGATGGTGATGCAGTACTCGGGACCCGAACGCGGAGAAGCGATCCTGGACAACCAGTTCTATCAGACGGTCGCGACGTCACTGGCGGGCACGCAGGAGTACATGGCCATGGAGAAGCTGGGTCAGCTTCTCGGACAGGACAAGTGGGACCTGGTGGTGGTCGACACCCCACCCTCCCGCAATGCACTGGACTTCCTGGACGCACCGAAGCGGTTGGGCAGCTTCATGGACAGCCGGCTGTGGCGGATGCTGCTGGCGCCCGGCCGCGGCATCGGCAAGCTGGTGACCGGCGCCGTCGGCCTGGCGATGAAGGCGATGTCGACGATCCTCGGCTCACAGATGCTGTCGGACGCGGCGGGTTTCGTGCAGATGCTCGACACGACGTTCGGCGGTTTCCGGGAGAAGGCCGACCGCACCTACGCGCTGCTCAAACGGCGGGGCACTCAGTTCGTGGTGGTGTCGGCGGCCGAGCCGGACGCACTGCGTGAGGCGTCGTTCTTCGTCGACCGGCTGTCCCAGGAGAAGATGCCGCTCGCAGGCCTGATCCTCAACCGCACCCATCCGATGCTGTGCGACCTGCATGCCGACAAGGCGTCCGAGGCCGCCGAGGAGCTGCTGGCAAAGGATTCGGGTTCGCTGCCCGCGGCGGTGCTGCAGGTGCACGCCGCGAGGGCGTCGACCGCCAAGCGGGAGATCCGGCTGCTGTCGCGCTTCACCGGCGCCAACCCGCACGTGGCGATCGTCGGTGTGCCGTCACTGCCGTTCGACGTGTCGGATCTCGACGCGCTGCGCGCGATCGCCGATCAGATCACCGGCTCGGTGAACCAGCAGGCCGAACAGGCCTGAGGGCAGGCGTCAGACGGCGCTGCGGTGTTTGCGCTGAGCGGAGAAGAACTCGGCCCAGGAGTTGACCTCGGGATGCTGCTTGAGCAGGGCGCGGCGCTGCCGTTCGGTCAGTCCACCCCAGACACCGAACTCCACGCGGTTGTCGAGTGCATCGGCTCCGCACTCGAGGATCACCGGGCAGTGCCTGCAGATGACGGCGGCTTTGCGCTGGGCGGCGCCACGAACGAAGAGCTCATCGGGATCGGCCTGACGACAGCGTGCCTGCGATACCCAGGCGATCCGCGCCTCGGCTTCGGCGCCCGGTAAAGGTGTCGGGGAGGAGAGAATAGTGGTAGTTCGTTGCGCCGCGAGCCCATTTTTTGACACCAGCGATCCCTTCGTTCTGCCGCCGCCCCGGTCGGCGAGTCCACCCGAGTAGATCACTGCTGCGATCTACGCCACACTGCGCCAGAAAGTGTGTCCTGGATCGCACTGTGTGTCCAAGCTAGGTGGTCAGCGGGTATTTACGCAACAGTTTGTCGGGCACTTTTTTGGCACTCCCGTGCCGACACGCCCGCTTTGCCAGGTCGAGCGGATTCCGCTGACGTGGTCCGAACGGGCAATCATGCCGGTCAGGGGATGTCCTCCGACGGCCTCGTTACTCTGTACCCATGCCGGAGCGCCCCCCCAGAGCCGTCACGCTCATCAAGCTCGCCTGGTGCTGCCTGCTGGCCAGTGTGCTGACGGCGGCGCTGCTGTTTCCCGTGGTCGGCGGCATCGGGCTGATGTCCAACCGGGCGTCCGACGTGGTTGCCAACGGCTCAGCCGCGCTCGTCGAGGGCGAGATCCCGCAGGTCTCGACGATGGTCGACGCCAAGGGCAACACGATTGCCTGGCTGTATTCGCAGCGCCGGTTCGAGGTGCCGAGCGAGCAGATCGCCAACACCATGAAGCTGGCGATCGTCTCCATCGAGGACAAGAGGTTTGCCGAGCACAACGGTGTCGACTGGCAGGGCACCCTGACCGGCCTCGCCGGCTACATGCGCGGCGACTCCGACACCCGCGGTGGATCGACCCTCGAGCAGCAGTACGTGAAGAACTATCAGCTGCTGGTGGTCGCGCAGACCGACTCCGAGCGGCGCGCGGCGATCGAGACCACGCCCGCCCGCAAGCTGCGTGAGATCCGGATGGCGCTCACGCTGGACAAGACGTTCACCAAGCCGGAGATCCTCACCCGCTACCTGAACCTGGTGTCCTTCGGCAACGGCGCGTTCGGCATCCAGAACGCCGCCCAGACCTACTTCGGGGTGAACGCCGCCGAGCTGAACTGGCAGCAGTCCGCGCTGCTGGCGGGCATGGTGCAGTCGACGAGCACGCTGAACCCCTACACCAATCCCGACGGTGCGCTGGCGCGGCGGAACCTGGTGCTGGACACCATGATCGACAACATCCCGGCCGAGGCAGAAGCGTTGCGGGCGGCCAAGGAGCAGCCGCTCGGCATCCTGCCGGTGCCAAACGAACTCCCGCGCGGCTGCATCGCCGCGGGTGACCGGGCGTTCTTCTGCGACTACGCGCTGGACTACCTGGCGCGCGCCGGGATCAGCAAGGAGCAGGTGGCCCGCGGCGGCTATCTGATCAGGACGACGCTCGACCCCGACGTGCAGGCCCCGGTGAAGTCGGCGATCAACCAGTTCGCCAGCCCCGACCTCGAGGGCGTGGCCAGCGTGATGAGCGTGATCAAGCCGGGCAGGGAGTCGCACCCGGTGCTGGCGATGGCGTCCAACCGCACCTACGGCCTCAACACCGAGGCGGGCGAGACCATGCAGCCCCAGCCGTTCTCACTGGCCGGCAACGGCGCGGGGTCGGTGTTCAAGATCTTCACCGTCGCCGCCGCGATGGACATGGGCATGGGCATCAACACCCAGCTGTCCGTCCCCGGGCAGTTCCAGGCCAAGGGCCTGGGCAGCAGCGACCGGCCGGGCTGCCCCGCGGCGACCTGGTGCGTCAGCAACGCCGGCGGGTACCGCGGCACGATGAACGTGACCGACGCGCTGGCCACGTCCCCCAACACCGCGTTCGCCAAGCTGATCTCGCAGGTCGGCGTGCAGCGGGCAGTCGACATGTCCGTGCGGCTGGGCCTGCGGTCCTACGCGCTGCCCGGCACCGCCCGCGACTACGACCCGGAGAGCAACGAGAGCCTCGCCGACTTCGTCAAGCGGCAGAACATCGGCTCGTTCACGCTCGGCCCCATCGAGGTCAACGGCCTCGAACTGTCCAACGTCGGCGCCACCATCGCCTCCGGCGGCATGTGGTGCCCGCCCAACCCGATCGCCCAGGTCCTCGACCGCGTGGGCAACGAGGTCTCGGTCACCACGGAGACCTGTGAGCAGGCGGTGCCGGAAGGCCTGGCCAACACGTTGGCCAACGCGCTGAGCAAGGACGACAGCGGTTCGGGCACCGCGGCAGGCGCCGCCGGTTCGGTCGGCTGGGACCTGCCGATGTCGGGCAAGACCGGCACCACCGAGTCCAACCGATCCTCGGCGTTCCTCGGCTTCACGAATCAGTACGCGGCGGCCAACTACATCTACGACGACTCGACCGAGCCCAGCGAGCTGTGCTCGTTCCCGCTGCGCCAGTGCGGGTCGGGCGGCCTGTTCGGCGGCAACGAACCGGCGCGCACCTGGTTCGCGGCGATGAAGCCGATCGCCACCAACTTCGGTGACGTCGCGCTGCCGCCGACCGACCCGCGCTACGTCGACGGCGGCCCGGGGTCGCAGGTGCCCAGCGTGACCGGCCTGACCACCGACGGCGCCCGGCAGCGGATCAAGGACGCCGGATTCCAGGTGGCCGACCAGATCAGCTCGGTGAACAGCAACTCCCGGTCGGGCACCGTGGTGGGCACCTCGCCGAGCGGGCAGACCATCCCGGGATCGATCGTCACCATCCAGGTCAGCAATGGCATCCCGCCGGCACCGCCGCCACCGCCGGTCGGCATCCCGGGTGTGCCCGGCGGTCCGCCGGCGCCGGTCGGCCAGACCGTCGTCCAGATCCCCGGACTGCCGCCGATCACCGTGCCGGTGCTCGGGCCGCCCCCACCGCCACCGCCGCCGCCACCGTGATCGACCTGTGCGATTGCTTACGACCGCGGGGCGCGGAGCAGTGAGCGGGCACGACTCGCAGTAGGCTGCGAGTCATGCCCGACCCTTCGACGGTTCTGAAGAACGCCGCCGCCGTGTCCGTCGGCAGCCTGGCCGCCGGCATCGGCTACGCGTCGTTGATCGAGCGCAATGCGTTCGTGATGCGCGAGGTGACCATGCCGGTGTTGACGCCGGGCTCGTCGCCGCTGCGGGTGCTGCACCTGTCCGACCTGCACATGCGCCCGGGTCAACGGCGCAAGCAGGGGTGGCTGCGGGACCTGGCGCGGCTGCAGCCGGACTTCGTGGTGAACACCGGCGACAACCTCGCCCATCCCCGGGCGGTGCCCGCGGTGGTGCAGGCACTCGGCGATCTGCTGTCGGTGCCCGGCGTGTTCGTGTTCGGCAGCAACGACTACTTCGCGCCGCGGCTGAAGAACCCGCTGAACTACATCACCAACCCCTCGCACCGCGTGCACGGTCAGCCGCTGCCCTGGCAGGACCTGCGCGCCGCCTTCACCGAGCGCGGCTGGGTGGACATGACGCACGTCCGGCGCGAGCTCGAGGTGTCCGGCCTGAAGATTGCCCTCGGCGGGGTCGACGACCCGCACCTCAAGCGGGACCGCTACGACGCGATCGCCGGCGCGGCCGACCCGACGGCGAACCTGACCCTCGGGCTGACGCACTCCCCGGAGCCGCGAGTGCTCGATCGCTTCGCTGCCGACGGATACCAGTTGGTGCTGGCGGGGCACACGCACGGCGGACAGCTGTGCCTGCCGTTCTACGGCGCCATCGTGACGAACTGCGAACTGGACCGGTCACGGGCCAAGGGCGCCTCGCGGTGGGGCGCCCGCATGCAGCTGCACGTCTCGGCGGGCATCGGCACGTCGCCGTTCGCCCCGCTGCGGTTCTGCTGCCGGCCCGAGGCCACGATGCTGACACTGGTGGCGGCGCCGATCGGCGGCAAGGACGTGGGCAGCCGCGCCGGCCAGTCGCACCCCGCCGTGTCGGCGCGGTGATCGACCGGGCCGCGACCGCGGCCCGCAGCCAGCCGCGCGAGTGGCTGGACAACGCCATCCGGCTGATCGAGGCCGACTCCCGCCGCAGTGCGGACACCCACCTGCTGCGGTACCCCCTGCCGTCGGCCTGGTGCGGCGACGCCGACGTCGCGCTGTACCTGAAGGACGAGTCGACTCACATCACGGGCAGCCTCAAGCACCGGCTGGCGCGCTCGCTGTTCCTCTACGCGCTGTGCAACGGCTGGATCGGCGAGAACACCACGGTGATCGAGGCGTCGTCGGGGTCGACGGCGGTGTCCGAGGCGTACTTCGCGGCGCTGCTCAACCTCCCCTTCATCGCCGTGATGCCGTCGTCGACCAGCCCGTCGAAGATCGCGCTCATCGAATCCCAGGGCGGGCGTTGCCATTTCGTGGCCGAATCGTCGCAGGTGTACGCGGAGGCGGAGCGGCTCGCCGAGGAGACGGGCGGGCACTATCTCGACCAGTTCACCAACGCCGAACGGGCCACCGACTGGCGCGGCAACAACAACATCGCCGAGTCGATCTACGAGCAGATGCGCGACGAGGCCCACCCGATCCCGGAATGGATCGTGGTGGGTGCGGGCACCGGCGGCACCAGCGCGACGATCGGTCGCTACATCCGCTACCGCAGGCACGCCACCCGGTTGTGCGTCGTGGATCCGGAGAACTCGGCCTTCTTCCCGGCCTACGCCCAGGATCGCGACGACGTGACCGGTTCGTCGTCACGCATCGAAGGCATCGGCCGGCCCCGCGTGGAACCGTCGTTCCTGCCCGGTGTGGTGGACCGGATGACGGTGGTGCCGGATGCGGCATCGGTTGCGGCGGCGCGCCATGTCAGCGCGGTACTCGGCCGACGCGTCGGGCCGTCGACGGGAACGAATCTGTGGGGCGCGTTCGGGTTACTGGCGGAGATGACCGCGGCGGGGCGAAGCGGGTCGGTGGTGACGTTGATCGCCGACAGCGGCGACCGCTATGCCGACACCTACTTCTGCGACGACTGGCTGACCAGCCAGGGCATCGACCCGTCGAAGTCCGCCTCGGAATTGGTGGAGTTCGAGCGGTCCTGCCGCTGGGCCTGATCGTCGGAGCCCTTGATCAGCGGGCCGTCTGAGGTCAGGAACAGCCATACTGCCGCGAGGACGAAGAACCCCAGATAGATGGACGCTCCCAACCCGGTCATGTCGTGCCTCGATTCTGCCTCTCGGTCGGCGCTCTGCCGTCACCGTGGTTAACGTCTGGGGTACCCACTTCCTTCCCGCGTCCGGAAGTGATCTGCGCCGCTTGGCCGGTCGCGGTATCCGTTTGGCTTAACGGCCTGCCGGTGCGATACCCTGTCAAAGCTTCACGCGGGGTGTGGCGCAGCTTGGTAGCGTGCTTCGTTCGGGACGAAGAGGTCGTGGGTTCGAATCCCGCCACCCCGACTCGGTGCAGTCGAGAGACCCTGACCATTGACTTCTGGTCAGGGTCTTTTTCTGTGTGGGTCAGGTGTCGTGAACAGCGGCGTAGTGTCCGCTTCATCAGCTTCGAGAAGAGGAGCCCGACATGCCCGCGACCGATCATGACTGGACCAAGCCGGCGGCACTCGCCATCCCCGAAGTGGGGTATTTCGCGATGGAGCGGGGCAGGTATGGACCGGTGTTTCCGCGCACGCCGGCCTGTTACGGCTTCACCATCATCGCCAAGGTCATACCGGGCCGCGAGGAGGCGATCCGCGAGCACGGGAGGACGATTCAAGCTGCAGTCGAGAAGGATCCAGAGGTTCTCGCTCCGCTGAAGCTGCATTATCTGCGGTGGCAGCTGTTCGATATCGGCGAGGACCTGTACTTCCAGTACCAGGGCATCTTCGACACCGACTTCGACAAATACACCGAGGATGCGGTGGCGTTGTTCAGCCAGTCAGGCATCGCGACCACGTTCGAGAATCTCGAAGGTTTCCCGAAGGACTGGCGAGAGCGTCCCGAGGGATTCGTCCAGTTCGTTCGTGAGCACCACGTACCGAGCTTCCTCGAGTACGGCGAATATCCCTTCGTGACGGCTGATGAGATCAAGAAGGCGCTGACACTCAAGGCGTCCTTCTCGACCATGCTCGACCAGATGCAATAGTCCAGGGCGTTTCGAGCGGCGGCTCCGGCTATCGCGCTGTGGGGCGGGCAGCGCCTTTGGCCCATGCCCAGGCTGCCAGACGCCAGTCCGCGCCAATTCTTTGAAGCGCGACCGTGTAAGAAGCTCCCGTCTGTGTGACCTTCTGACCGCGAAGGTCGAACGTCATGGTCGCGGGGACAACGACATAGCAGTGGTCGTCGGCGACATCGACGTGTTGTGGCTCGCCGAGCGCGATGTGGTACTGCGAAGCCCCTAGGTGGGCACCCTCTACGAGCACGTCTCGCCACCAGTCTGCAGCGGCTGTCGGCCCGTGCCAGACATGAGGCGGCATCCCATCGAGGATCTGCATGGGGTCTGCGCATTCAGCGGACATGGCGCTCGAGTCGCCGTGATTGAAGGCTTCTACGTACCGCAGCACCGCGGCCATCGGATCGTCAGAGTCAGCCACGTCGGAACTCCACTCTCTGGGCGCACTCCTACGGTAGTCGCCCACCAAGGAAACGAAAGGTGCAGTTCGGGGGCCCCTACTGTGGATGGGTCGCCAGGTACTCCCCGACGGGGACCGGCGATGTCGCGGAGTATCCGACGGGCAGCAGCACGTCACCGGCCGTCGTTCGGTAGTAGACCTCCCACCGGTGGTAGCCGTTGAACGCGGCGGGGTCGGCGGCGAGCACGGCCGCGTAGTCCGTGATGCCCTGCACGTAATCGTCGGAGTTGTTGTACCGGAACAGCGCACGTGCGGGATCGGCGGCGAAGCCGTTGGCGGCGAGGTGGCGCCCGGCGGCCAGGATGCTGTCGCGCGGGGCGTAGATGTCACCTCCGGCGCCGTACGCGGCGAACGTCGAGGGCAGGAACTGCATCGGACCCTGCGCTCCCGCGGTGCTGGTGCCCACGATGCTGCCGAGCCGGGTCTCGACCAGGTTGATCGCGGCCAGGTAGTTCCAGCCCACGCCGGACGCCGCCTCGGCCTCCCGGTAGTGGCTCAGCAGTTCCTGCGCCGGTCGCGGCGGATCGATCCGCCAGGCGGGCAACGTGTCCTTCGCCTCGCCGTGCAGGAGCGCGTCCAGCGCGCGTCGCGCGGAGACGTTGAGGTCGAAGACCGCCAGCAGTGACGGCGGGACACGGGGACGGGTGACGGCGTCCCATTCGGGATGCCTGCCGATGGCGCGGTAGGCCGCCTGCTGGCGCCGCGCCGCCGCCCGCAGCACATCCTCGGGCAGCGACGGGTCGCGCAGCGCCTGCTCGTCGGCGACGAGGTCGTCGGCCAATGCGGCGGGGTCGGCAGTCAAGCGCGGCTGCGCGGGCTCGGGCGCAGCCGGAGTCCGAGTCGGCTCGGCCGTCGGCGCCGGTGATCGAGCCGGCGTCGGGGTCACCGGATCCGGCGCGGTCGGCTCCGAACACCCGGCGAGGACGAGCGCGGTCACGACCGCCGCGAGGGACCGCGAGCAGCGTGTGGCAGCGATGCGGCGACGATAGCAACACCTCCCCGGCCCGCCGCCCAACCAAGCGGTGGATAGGCTCACCGGTGATGACCGCTCTCGACGACGACAAGACAGACGCCGCCACGGCCGCAGGCCGCAGCTGGATCGCTGAGCTGCTGCAGTACCGCCGCGACGGTGACACCTTCGTCGCGCCGCAGGTCAGCACCGGTCCGGAGTACAGGCTGTTCGGCGGGCTCGTCGCCGCCCAGGCACTCGGCGCCGCAGGCGCGACCGTCGAGCCGGACAAGCTGCCGCAGTCGCTGCACGCCTACTTCGTGCGCGGCGGCCGCTACGGCGTCGACGTCGAACTGCACGTCGAGCGCACCCGCGACGGCCGGTCGTTCGACACCCGCCGCGTCACGGCCGTCCAGCAGGGCACCGCCATCCTCGAGATGATCGCGTCGTTCCACCGGCCCGAGGCGGGCACCGACTGGCATCCGCCGCGCACTCCCGGCATCGCCTTCGCCGACGCGGTGCCGAAGTCCCCGGACCTGGAGTCGGTCGAGCACTTCGAGATCCGCACGCACCCCGACGACGACTCCCCCTTCGCGGTGCCGCCGTTCTGGATCCGCACCGTCGAGCACATCGAGGACGACCCCCTGATCAGGGCCTGCGCGCTGACCTACATGTCCGACTTCGGCCCGGTGCCGTCCGCCCGCCCGCCCGGGGCGCCTGCGGTGCCCGGTGCCGGCATGGCGGCCAGCCTCGACCACTCGGTGTGGTTCCACCGGCCGTTCGTCCCGCACCAGTGGCACCGCTACGAGGTGAACGGCGTCAACAACAGCGACGCCAGGGGGCTGGCCGTCGGCTCGCTGTACGACATGTCCGGCGCTCTGGTGGCCAGCACCACCCAAGAAGCCCTCTGGCGCTTCTGATCTCGCCGCGCCGGGTGTTTGCCCACGTCGTGACGGGGTAAAAGACACGCGTGACACTTGCTCCTCTGTTGATCGAACCGACGCTTCCCGACGCCCGCGGCCCGCTGTCCCTCGCGGTGGTGAACCTGCTGTCGGAGCGTGCTCCGCGCAATCACCTGTCCCGTGTCGAGGCATCCGTCGGCGACTCCGATCCGTACGGTCTCGACCTGCACCTGGCGCTCTACACCTGCTATGAGCTGCACTATCGCGGCTTCGCGGGCGTCGACGCGGCGTGGGAGTGGAATGCCGGACTGCTGCATCTGCGCGGTCAGCTGGAGCACGCGTTCCTCACCGCGGTGCGCAATGACGTGGGCGAGATCTCCGAGGACGAGAAGGCTGCCGCGGAGATGGACGCGCTGGCCGTCGAGCCGGTCGACGGCTCCGGTCCGTCCTACTACCTGCGCGACGAGGGCACCTGGGAGCAGATGCAGGAGTACTTCGTGCACCGCTCGCTGTACCACCTCAAGGAGGGCGACCCGCACGCCTTCGCAATCCCGCGGCTGACCGGCCAGGCCAAGGCGTCGTTCGTCGCCGTCGAGTTCGACGAGTTCGGTGGCGGCCGTGGTCCCCGTCTGCATCAGCAGCTGTTCGCCGATCTGATGGCGGCGGCGGGCCTGGACAACACCTATCTCGGGTACATCGATCACGTGCCCGCCGAGGCGCTGGCCGCGGTGAACCTGATGTCGATGTTCGGTCTGCACCGAGCGCTGCGTGGCGCGGCCGTCGGCCACTTCGCGTCCACCGAGATCACGTCCTCGCCCGGATCACGCAGGCTGGTCGACGCACTCGAGCGGATGGCCGCCCCGGAGGCGTGCGTGGCGTTCTACCGCGAGCACGTGGAGGCCGACGCAGTGCACGAACAGGTGGTGCGCACCGACGTGGTCGGCGACCTGGTCGCGCGGGAACCGCATCTCGACGCCGACGTCGTATTCGGGATCAGGGCACACGCGCTCGTCGAGGACCGCCTCGCCGACCACGTGATGCGCAGCTGGGCTGCGGGCGAGAGCTCGCTACGCCGGCCGCTGGACTGAGTTCTCGACCTTCTCCCCGGCGCCGCTCCTGCGGCGGCGCCGGTGACTGGTGTCGCACAGCGGGTAGTTCTTCGAGCGTTTGCACACACACAGCGCGACCATGAAGCGGTCGGATTCCACGACGCTGCCGTCGGGCATCTCGATGCGGACCGGGCCCTGCACCATCACAGGCCCGTTCGGCACCACCCTGACGAGACGGGCTTCCTCACTCACGGCTTGTCGGCTCTGATCACGACGAGCTCCTCCTCGCGGCGGCCCGGTTCGAGCAGCCCGGCCTCCTCGAGCCACGCGGCCCGCGCCGACAGCACCGGGCCGAACGGAATCCACTGGTAGGCAATGATCTCCGCGTCGAGACCGGCCGCCGCCAAACCGGCGAGAGTCTGCCGGGGCCCGGAGAACTCCGAGTGCACGATCAGCATGGATCCGCCGTCGGCGAGCAGGTTGGGTGCCGCGGCGCAGAGCGGGTCGAGCACCAGCCGGCCGTCGGGTCCGGCGTTCCACGCCCGCGGCGGGCCGGCATGGGCCGGAATGGTCGCATCGTCGGCGAGGTCGGGATCGTGCGGCACGTACGGCGGATTGCTGACGATGAGGTCGAACGGGCCGAACTCGACGGCCCGTGCCCACGAGCCGAGATGCACGTCCACCGCGGCGCGGGCCGCGGCGGCGTTGACGCGCGCCGTGCGCACGGCCCTGGGACAGATGTCGAAGGCCGCAACGGCCGATGCGCCCTGCAGCGCCGCGCCGATGGCGACGAATCCGCTACCGGTACACAGGTCGGCGACCCGGCTGCCGACTGCCAGCCCCGTCTTCTCCATCACGTCGACGAGTAGCTGGGAATCCTCCTGCGGGGCGTACACGCCCTCCGGCACGACAACGGTGTCGCGTTCGTCGGTGTATGCGGTGGTCACTTCGGCCTTTCGACGTGCTTCGCTGTGTGTCACAGCACTGCGGTGATTAATGCCCGCCGTGCGATTCGTTAAACCCCCGCCGCGTTTGCGCGGGGCCGGTCCGGGCACCCGGATCCGATGAAGATCTCGGACATCGCCGCACTTCCCGTCCAGGCCGGCGCCGCGCTACGGCACGCCCGGCTGTTCCATCCCTCCGGTGTGCTGTCCACCGGGACGATCGAACGGCTCGCCCCGCCGAACGAGGGACTGCCGATGCCGTCCGGCGACGTCATCGGCAGGGTGTCCAAGGCCGTCGGCCTGCCCGACTCCTGGCCGGACATCGTCGGGCTCGCCTGGCGGATGACAGATCCGGAGTCCGGGAGGCCCTGGGACGTGCTGCTCGCCTCGACCTTCGGCGAGGGAATCGGCCGGCTGCTGCTACGGCCGGTGGCCGGCTGGTCCGACGTGTCGTTCACCAGCCTGATGCCGCTGCGGTACGGCGACGGCCTGTGGTGGGTCCGTGCCCGCATGACGACCGTGCTCGATGTCGCGGGCCTGCCGCTGTCTGCGGCCGAGGACCGGATCGCCGGTGGTGGGCTGGCATTCGACATCGAGCAGGCGGCGGGCACCGGCGAGTTCCACCCACTGGCCACACTGACGCTGCAGGCGCGCGCTCCGAAGGGCGAGGATGTGTCCTTCGACCCCACCCGCAACAGTGCGCCGGGTGTGCGGCTGTTCCCCGGCTGGCTGACCGACTTCCGGGAGGCCGCCTACCGGCGTAGCCGCGAAGGCCGCGACGCCGAGCAGGGCTAGTCCGACGACTCCGGGGCGTCTTCGGGCGTGGTGACCTCGGGGGCGACCTCCCGGGTCGCCATCCCACCCTCCTTGCCCTCGTCGGTCGGGCCTGGCCGGCCGCCCTTGGGCTCGTCGGCGAGTTCGTCGTCGTAGATCCCCTGTCCGCGTGGCATGGCTGCCCCTTTCTCGTCGCGGACCGGCTACCCGTCGCCGTCACGGCCCAACCGTTCCGGCGACGGCCATACACCCGCTTGACGGCTGTCAAGTCGTGTGATGCAGCAAACGTTGACTGTCGACTGAACCGGGCCTGACCATAGATAGCGTGTCAAAGAAAAGTGAGCGCGAAATGATCGACGACGTCGAGCACCGGCTCGTCGAGAAGTTCGCTGAGATTCCCGCCGGTCTGGTGGCCACCACGGTGGACGACGCCTACCGCCGGTTCGAGCACAGCGTGATCCGCGACTTCATCCCGCTCCTCGTCGAGCGCAAGGTCAGCGACGAGCTGGCCCTGGTGGCCGCCGCGCAGCCCGACCGCTCTTTCGCCTTCGCCGGGGTCTGACCTCAGCCGGCTGCGCTGCGCAACTTCTCCAGGAGCGGCCCCGCCGCCTCGTCCAGGAATCGCTCCTGCCCCTCGTCGCCCACCTGCACCAGCGCGATGTCGGTGAACCCGGCCTTCCAGTACTCGCTGACCGCCTCGACGATCGCGTCGAGGTCGGGTCCGCACGCGATGGCGTCGGCGGTGTCCTCGGGGCGGACGAACTGCGTCGCGCCGGCGAAGCCCGCGGTGGTCGGCAGGTCACTGTTGACCGCCCAGCCGCCGGCGAACCAGCGGAACTGTTCGTGGGCCCGTGCGACCGCCGCGTCGCGGTCGGGATCCCAGCAGATGGGGATCTGACCGATCACCCGCACGTCACCTGACAGCCCGGTCCCGCGCCGCGCATGATGCCAGGCGTCGACGACGTCGCGGTCGGGCTGCACCGCGATGAGATGGTCGACGAGCGGGGCAAAGGTCTCCACCGAACGGTCGCCCGACACCGCCGCGGCGAGAGCCACCGGGACGTCCGGCAGGTCCCACAACCGGGCCGAATCGACCTCGAAGTACTCACCCTTCCAATCGACGACCTCGCCGGTGAAAAGCTCGCGGATGATCTGGATGGCCTCACGCATCATGTCGTGCCTGCGGGCGATCGTCGGCCAGCCCTGACCCACCACGTGTTCATTGAGATTTTCGCCGCTGCCGAGGCCGAGCGTGAACCGCCCGTCGGCGAGGATCTGCAGCGTCGCCGCCTGCTGGGCGACGATCGCCGGGTGGTACCGCATGGTCGGGCAGGTGACGTAGGTGAAGAGTTCGACGCGTTCGGTGGCGTGCGCCACCGCCCCCAGCACCGTCCACGCGTTCGGTGCATGGCCCTGGGCGGCGAGCCACGGCGAGAAGTGGTCGCTGGACACCTCGAAGTCGAATCCCGCCTGCTCCGCCGAAACGGCGTAACGGACAAGCTCTTTAGGGCCGCTCTGTTCTGTCATCAGGGTGTAGCCGAAGCGCGTCATGCGCACCGGGTAGCCCGTCACCGACACCGGCAAACGGCCGCCGAGCAGCCGTGAGGCACCGCCGCTACAGGCGGGCCTTCACCGCGGCCGACAGCCGGGAACCGTCGGCCTTGCCCGCCGCGATCGCGGTGGCCGCCTTCATCACCTGACCCATCTGACGCATCCCGGGGCGCTCCCCGATCTCCTCGGCGATCTGGGCGATCGCGGTGTCGACGACGTCGGCCACTTCGGCCTCCGTCAGCGGGGTGGGCAGGTACTCGTCGATGACCCGCGCCTCGGCGTGCTCGTTGGCGGCGAGCTCGCCACGGCCGTTCTGTGTGTAGACCTCGGCCGCCTCGGCGCGCTTACGCGCTTCCCGCGCCAGCACCTTGAGCACCTCGTCGTCGGACAGCTCGCGCGCCTGCTTGCCTGCCACCTCCTCGTTCTGGACGGCCGCCAACAGCATTCGCAGCGTCCCCGTGCGCAGCTTGTCCTGTGACTTCATCGCCGAGGTGAGATCTGCGCGAAGGCGCTGCTTGAGTTCCGCCATGCCGCCAACCTACGCCCGCCGCCCGTCATGATCGACAGGTTCGGCGTTCACCACCGGAACACGTTGGGCAGCAACATCTTCGATCGGTTGACGGCGCCCGGGCCGAGTGCAGGCCGCGCCGGGCCGGGCGGACACGTTGCCGATTCCTGCGCCGCTCGACAGGATGGTGGGCATGAGCAACGACGCCGACGGGTTCGGTCAGACCGGCCCGCCGCCGCCGCACCAGGGTCATCCGCCACCCGGGTATCAGACGCCCGGCTATCCGCCACCTGGATACCAGACTCCCGGCTATCCGCCACCCGGCTATGCACCGCCGGGCTATCCACCGCCGGGTAACCCGCCGCCTGGCTACGGCGCGCCCGGATACCCGCCGCCGGGCTACGCACCTCCCGGCTACGGCCCGCCACCGGGCTACCCGTACGGCGGTCCGGCGCAGGCGTTGCAGCCGGGGGTCATCCCGCTGCGACCGCTGACCCTGTCGGACATCTTCAACGGCGCGGTCGCCTACATCCGGCGCAATCCCAAGGCGACGCTCGGCCTCACCACGATCGTCGTGGTGGTCTCCCAGATCTTGGCGCTGATCCTGCAGATCGGCCCGCTGGCGGCCAGCGGTGGACTGCTCTCGACGGTGCAGGGCGAACCGACGACGTTCGGCGACTTCGTGGCCCTCACCGGTTCGTCGCTGGTGGGTGGGGTCACCACCATGCTGGCGTCGATCGTGCTGAGCGGCATGCTGACGGTGGTGATCGGCCGGGCGGTGTTCGGGGCCTCGATCACCGTCGGTGAAACGTGGGAGCGGCTGCGCCACAGGCTGCTCGCGCTGATCGGGTTCACCGTTCTGGAGATCGCGGTCTTCCTGCTCGCGGCCGCACTGATCGTCATCATCATCGCCCTCGCCGCCGGCGCCGGGGGTGCCGTCGCCGGATTCCTGGTGGGCGCTCCGCTGGTGCTGCTGGCCGTCGCCGGTCTGATCTACGCCGCGACCGTGTTGATCTTCGCGCCGCCGTTGATCGTGCTGGAACGGCTTCCCGTCTTCCCGGCCATCTCACGGTCCTTCGATCTGGTGAAGAAGGACTTCTGGCGGGTGCTCGGTATCTGGATGCTCGCCACGATCGTCACGGCGTTGATCGCCGGCGCGGTGTCGGTGCCGTTCAGTCTGATCGGCCAGGTGCTGACGACGACGGCCGACGAGTCCTCGAGCGCGATCCTCGGACTGGTGCTCGTGTCGATCGGCAGTGTGTTCGGCCAGATCCTCACCGCACCGTTCTCCGCGGGTGTCATCGTCCTGCTCTACACCGACCGGCGTATCCGCGGCGAGGCGTTCGACCTCGTGCTGCAGACCGGCGCGGCGGCGGTGCCCGGCGCACCGCAGGACTCCACGGACCACCTGTGGCTGACGCGGCAACGGTGACGTGCCTGCGCTAGACATCGGCCGCGACGCCGCGCACGACGCCGCGCAGCGGGAACTCGGCAAGCCGATCTACCCGCGGCCCTCGCTCACCGAACGGCTCAGCGAGTGGTTCGACGAACTGCTGTACCGCATCGCCGCCGAGGGTTCCACGGTCCCCGGCGGCTGGTTCACCATCTCGGTGCTGATCCTGATGCTGCTCGTCGCGCTGGTCGTCGCGTTCCGGATCGCCCGGCGCACCCTGCGCACCGACCGCGGCGGCCAGGGTGCGCTGTTCACCGGAAAGGAACTCAGCGCCGCGGAACACCGGGCCACGGCCGAGCAGTTCGCCGCCGCGGGCGACTGGGCGTCGGCCATCAGGCACCGTCTGCGGGCCGTCGCGCGCCACCTCGAGCAGACCGGCGTGCTCGCGCCGGTCCCGGGCCGCACGGCCACCGAGCTCGCCCGCGACGCCGGCGCTACGCTTCCCGGCCTCGACTCCGAATTCCAGTCGTCGGCAACCGCTTTCAACGATGTCACCTACGGCGAACGGCCGGGGACCGAAGCCGGGTACCGCCTGATCGCCGGCCTCGACGATCATCTGCGCTCGCGCACGCACGCCGCCTCGTCCACCGGTGGCGGACCCGCGCAGGCCGGCGGCTGGGCCGAGGTCCGATGACGTCCACCGCGACGGGCCCTACCCTTCGGCAGCGCTGGGGCACCGGCCGCTGGGTGGTGCTCGCCCTGGTGGTGATCGTGGCAGTCGCCACGATCGGGACGTACCTCACCGCACCCCGGCCGGGTGGCCGGATGGATGCCGGGTCGACGTCACCCGACGGCGCCCGCGCCCTCGTCACGCTGCTGCGCGACCACGGGGTCGACGTCACGGTCGCCGACTCGGTGGCCGACGTGGAGCGTGCCGCCACACCCGACACCCTGCTCGTGACGGCGCAGACCTTCCAGGTCGGTGACGAGCTGCTGGACCGGCTCGCCGAGGTGCCCGGTGACCGATTGCTCGTCGAGCCCGGCTCGCGGGTGCGGAAGGCCCTCGCCCCCGGCGTCGAGCCCGGCGAAGACACCTCGTTCGGTGGCGAACCCGACTGCGATCTGCGTGAGGCGGTCACGGCGGGTGACGTGCAGCTCGGGGTGAGCGACACCTACGACGCCGGCGACGGGGTCTCGTTGACGCGCTGCTACGACGGCGCCGTCGTGCGGTATCGCGACGGCGGACGCGTCGTCACCGTGGTCGGCACCGCCGAGTTCATGATCAACGGCGCACTCCCCGACCGCGGTAACGCTGCGCTGGCGATGAACCTCGCCGGCTCCCGGCCGCAGGTCATCTGGTACGCCCGGCAACAACCCGAGGGCGAGTCATCCGGCGCCGCAACGATCTTCGAGCTCATCCCGGACGCCGTCATCTGGATCGTGCTGCAGCTGTGCCTGGCCGTGGCACTGGTCGCGGTGTGGCGGGGCCGCCGCATCGGGCCGCTCGTCGCCGAGCGGATGCCCGTCGTGGTGCGGGCGTCGGAGACCGTCGAAGGCCGCGGCCGGCTGTACCGCTCGCGACGCGCCCGCGACCGGGCCGCCGACGCGCTGCGCACCGCCACCCTGGGGCGCCTGCTGCCCAGACTCGGGTTGTCGGCCACGGCGGCGCCACCCGCCGTCGTGGCCGCCGTCGCGGCGCGGACGGGGGCGGACCCGCAACGGGTCGGTCACACGCTGTTCGGCCCACCCCCTGAGACCGACGACGACCTGCTCCATCTCGCCCATCACCTCGACGACACCGAAAGGCAGGTCGCCCAGTCGTGACTCAGCCGGCCGCACACACCTCCGACCCGTCCGCCGCATCGGCATCGTCGGACTCCGCCCGTAACGCGTTGCTGGCGTTGCGCACCGAGATCGCCAAGGCGGTGGTGGGGCAGGACGCGGTGGTGAGCGGGCTGGTGGTGGCCCTGCTGTGCCGCGGACACGTGCTGCTCGAAGGTGTGCCCGGCGTGGCCAAGACGCTGCTGGTGCGCACCCTGGCGGCGGCGCTGCAATTGGAGTTCAAGCGCGTGCAGTTCACGCCCGACCTGATGCCCGGCGACGTCACCGGATCGCTGGTCTACGACGCCCGCAGCGCGGAGTTCGAGTTCCACGCCGGCCCGGTGTTCACCAATCTGCTGCTGGCCGACGAGATCAACCGGACGCCGCCCAAGACCCAGGCCGCCCTGCTGGAGGCGATGGAGGAACGTCAGGTCAGCGTCGAGGGCCATCCCCGGCCGCTGCCCGACCCGTTCATCGTCGCGGCCACCCAGAATCCGATCGAGTACGAGGGCACCTACCAGCTGCCGGAGGCCCAGCTCGACCGGTTCCTGCTGAAGCTCACCGTGCCGCTGCCGCCGCGCGACCAGGAGATCGCCATCCTGGCCCGGCACGCCCGCGGCTTCGACCCGCGGGATCTGTCGGCCGTTCGACCGGTGGCAGGGCCCGCCGACCTCGCGGCCGCCCGGGACGCGGTGCGTCAGGTGCTGGTGGGTGACGAGGTGCTGGGCTACATCGTCGACATCGTCGGCGCCACAAGGCATTCGCCCTCGCTGCAGCTCGGTGTGTCACCACGCGGCGCGACGGCGTTGCTCGCCACGGCGCGGTCGTGGGCCTGGCTGTCCGGGCGCAACTACGTCACCCCCGACGACGTCAAGGCGATGGCGCGGCCGACGCTGCGGCACCGCGTGGCGATGCGCCCGGAGGCCGAACTGGAGGGCGCCGATCCCGACGGTGTGCTCGACGGCATCCTGGCGGCCGTTCCGGTCCCGCGGTAGTGGTCCTCACCGGGCGTGCCGGCCTGGTCGCGCTGGCCTTCGTGTTGCCGATCGCCCTGTCGCCATGGCCCGCAGCGGCTTTCGTGGTGTTGTTCGGCGCGCTGGTGGCCGTGCTCGCGCTGGACGTCGCACTGGCGGCGAGCACCCGTGGTCTCCGGATGCACCGCTCCGGGGAGGCGTCAGCGCGGCTCGGCCAGCCGGTGGACGCGGTGCTGACCGTCGAGCATCCTGGGCGGCGCCGCTTCCGCGGCCGGGTCCGCGACGCCTGGCCGCCGAGCGCGCGCGGCGAGCCGCGCGCTCATCAGCTGGAAATCGCTGCTGGACAGTCGGTTCGGGTGGTCACCCAGCTGCGCCCGAGCCGCCGCGGCGACCTGCGCGCGGAGTTCGTCACCGCGCGGTCGATCGGCCCGCTCGGCCTCGCCGGGCGGCAGAGCAGCCACCGGGTGGCCGGGTCGATACGCATCCTGCCGCCGTTCCTGTCCCGCAAGCATCTGCCGTCGCGGCTGGCCAGGCTGCGCGAACTCGACGGCATGGTGCCGGTGCTGATCCGCGGCCAGGGCACCGAATTCGACTCCCTGCGCGAGTATGTCGTCGGCGACGACGTCCGGTCGATCGACTGGCGCGCGACCGCGCGGCGCGGTGACGTGGTGGTGCGCACCTGGCGTCCCGAGCGCGACCGCAGGGTGGTGATCGTGCTCGACACCGGGCGGACGTCGGCGGGTCGTGTCGGCGTCGACCCGACGTCGAGCGAACCCTCCGGGTGGCCACGGCTGGACTGGTCGATGGACGCGGCACTGCTGCTGGCGGCGCTGGCCGCGCGGGCCGGTGACCACGTCGACTTCCTGGCCCACGACCGGGTGACCCGGGCCGGTGTGTTCGGCGCCTCGCGCACCGAAGTGCTGGCGCAGCTGGTGACGGCGATGGCGCCGCTGGAACCCGCACTCGTGGAATCCGACGCCGCCGCGATGGTGGCCGCCATAGCGCGCCGTGTGCGCCGCCGCGCCTTGGTGGTGCTGCTGACCGACCTGAACGCATCGGCGCTCGACGAGGGCCTGATGGCGGTGCTGCCGCAGCTGACGGGCCGCCACCAGGTGCTGCTGGCCGCGGTGGCCGATCCCCGTGTCGACTCCCTGGCCGCCGGGCGCTCCGACGCCGCTGCGGTGTACGACGCCGCGGCGGCCGAGCGGTCCCGCAACGACCGCCGCGCGATCGCGTCGCGGCTGCGGCGGCACGGCGTCGACGTCGTCGATGCGCCGCCCGACGACCTCGCTCCCGCGCTGGCCGACCACTACCTGGCGATGAAGGCCACCGGCCGCCTCTAGCTTGTTCGGCGGAGACCTAGCGGGTGGGCACCACGTCGGGGGCGTCGTCGACGTCGCCGGTCTCGCCCGCCCGTACCGCCTTCCGGCCGAAATGCACGATGTAGGCGAGGAACGCGACCTCCGCGGCGACCCCGATCGCGATGCGCACGAAGGTGGGGAACGGCGCGGGCGTCACCAGCGCCTCGATCAGACCGGACACCAGCAGCACCGCGACCAGTCCGATGGCCACCGACATCACCGCCCGGCCCTGTTCGGCGAGTACCTGGCCGCGGGGCCGGTCACCCGGCGACACCACGGTCCAGCCCAGCCGCATCCCGGCCGCCGCCGCGAGGAACACCGCCGTGAGCTCAAGCAGGCCGTGCGGCGCCAGCAGGCCGAGGAACACGTCGCCCTTCCCGGCGTCGAACATCAGCCCCGCCGCGACGCCGAGGTTGGCCGCGTTCTGAAAGAGGATGTACGGGATCGGCAGGCCGAGCAGGATCGCGAAGACGATGCACTGGGCGGCCACCCACGCGTTGTTCACCCACACCTGCAGCGCGAACGACCCCGCAGGGTTCTCGCTGTAGTAGGCGGCGAACTCCTCGTTGACGAGCTTGGCGATCTCCTCCGGCGTGCCGATCGTGGCCTGCACCTCCGGGTTGCCCGCCACCCACAGCGCGATCACCGCCGCGACGGCGAAGAATGCGACCGCCGAACCCAGCCACCAGCGCCACGAGCGGTAGGCCACCACCGGGAACGACACCGTCCAGAACCGGACGAACTCCGACCACAGCGGCGCATGGGCCGCGGTGACGGCCGAGCGGGCCCGCGCCACCAGCCCCGACAGCCGGCCCACCAGCATCGCGTCGGCCGAGGCGCTGCGCACCATCGACAGGTGCGTCGACACCCGCTGGTACAGGTCGACCAGCTCGTCGATCTCGGCCCCGGACAGCTTGCGGCGGCGCTTGATCAACTCATCGAGCCGGTCCCAGCTGCGTCGGTGGGCCAGCACGAACGCGTCGACATCCACGCGTCCGAGCCTAGTAGCGTGGCGACATGGTCTCCCAGCCCGAGCCGGTGGTGACCGGGGACGCGGTCGTCCTCGACGTACAGATCGCGCAGCTGCCGGTGCGTGTCCTGGCGGCGGCCATCGACGTGATCGTGGTGCTGACCGGCTACCTCGTCGGGGTGCTGCTGTGGGCGTTGACGCTGACCGACCGCGATCCCGCCTTCGTCGCGGCGGTGCTCATCATCTTCACCGTCGTGACCATCGTGGGCTATCCCGTCGTCTTCGAAACAGCCACGCGCGGAAAGTCACTGGGCAAGATGGCACTCGGCCTGCGGGTGGTGTCCGAGGACGGCAGCCCGGAACGGTTCCGCCAGGCGCTGTTTCGCGGCCTGTCCGGCTTCATCGAGCTCTGGACGTTCACCGGCGGGCCCGCGGTCATCTGCAGCCTGCTCTCGGCGAAGGGCAAGCGCATCGGCGACATCTTCGCCGGCACCGTGGTGATCAGCGAGCGGGCGCCGAAGATGAGTCCGCCGCCCGCGATGCCGCCGTCCATGGCGTGGTGGGCCGGCACCCTGCAGCTGTCCGGGCTGCGTGCCGAGACGATCGAGCTGGCCCGCCAGTTCCTCAACCGCGCACCACAACTCGACCCGCGGATCCGTGAGGTGATGGGGCACCGGATCGCCGCCGACGTGGTCGCACAGATCTCGCCGCCGCCACCGCCGGGCGCACCGCCGCAGTACGTGCTCGCCGCCGTCCTCGCCGAGCGTCATCGCAGGGAGTTGGTGCGGCTCGGCGCGCAGACCGCACCGCCGCTCCCTCAGGCCCCTCCGTATGCACCCGCTCCCGCGCCCCTCACCGCGCCCCCGCCGTTCGCACCCGCTCCCCCGACGTACGCCGTCGCGCCGCAGCCGGCCCCGCAGAGGGACACCGGATTCACTCCCCCGAACTGAGCCCGAGGGTTCAGTCCCACCAGAAGTTCCAGATGTCGTAGCCCAGCCGGTTGGCCAACGCGTCGATCGAACCCGACCCCTGGAGCACGGAGTCGACGCAGTAGAGGAACGCCTCCAGTGCCGCCGAGCGCATCGCGGGTGGTAGCCGCGGCGGCTGGTTGACGCGCAGCACCATCGACTCGTCGTCGAGTGCTGCGACGTGCGCGTCGAACGTGCCCGCCCAGCGCCGCAGGACCGCGGTGTGGTCGCGGCCGGTGATGTCGTAGTTGACGGCGCCGGACCACTGCAGCAGCGCGGGCACGTACCAGGAGGCGGGAGTGGGCACCAGCGCCAGCCGGTCGAACCGCCCGGTGTCGTCCATCCCGGTCCAGGTCTGTCTCCAGTGGGTGCGTTGCAGACCGATCAGCTCGACACGCTCGGCCCGCGGGAGGTCGTCGTTGTGCTCGATGTAGGAGCGGTATTCGCGGTCCAGCCAGGCCGCCCCGTCGAGGCCGCCGGTCCACAGCGCGGGATCTTCGACGCCCTCGACACCGATGCGGTGCCAGGTGCGCGCGGTGATGAGCACCGGCCACAGGCCAGTCTCCGGGAACAGGATCCGGGTCTGCGCCCACAATCGCGCCGCCTCGTCACCGGGTGTGACCGGCACCGTCCACAGCGGCCCGCCGTGCGCCAGCACCCCGTCGTGGCGGCTCACCTCGGCGAGTTCGACGCCGTGCGCGGCGAAGGCGGCGACGGGGTCGGCGGACGGCTGCACGGCCGCGGGGGCCTGGACCGCCGGGTCGGGTTCGAACGGCGGCGCGCCGAGGGCCGGGTAATCGGGTGCCGGCTTTTGGGCGCCAGGCAGCAGATCGCTCCAGAATGCGAGTGACACATCGGCGTTCACCGGCTCCGCCGGACCTCCGCAGAGGCGGGCGACGAAGTCGTGCAGGTCCCCACCCGCGTGGGACACGTCGGCGCCGTCGAGCAGCCACACCGGCGAACCCGTCCCGCCCCTGCCCGCGGGCAGGTAGCACTGCCGGAACACGGGCACCATCCGCGGCGCCGTGCCGAGCATCCGGCTCACCGCGTGTATCCGCAGGTACTCCGAATGCGGTCGCTCACCCCAGGCGACACCCCAGAATTCGTCCTCCTTGACCGCGCGCAGCAGATCGCGGGCCGGCCAGCCGACGTGGAAGATCAGCGCGGTGTCGTCACCGCGCCAGTCCGGCCAGCCGCGGCCGGTCGGCAGGCCGGCGGCCAGGAAGGCGCGGTGGTCGTCGTCGAATTCGAAACGGAAGCGCGCCTCCACGGCGCTGATCTCGGCGTCGGTGAGGCCCGCCGCGATGGGCACCTGCCCGCTGTCCGCCAGCACCCTGGCCGCCGCCCGCCCGATCTTGGTCACCCCGGTGAGTTTATGGCCGTTCGGAGAGGCCGCTGTGCGGCAATTTCGTCAGTCGGCGATCCAGTTGCCGTGGAAGCCGTACGGAACACGTTGCGGCAAGGCGATCTTCGCGACCGGTGCGGCCGCGAAGTCGGCGGCGTCGAGGATCACCAGGTCACTTCCGTCGCGGACCGGGTCGTAGACGTAGGCGAGGTAGTAGCCGTTGCTCTCGTCGGCAGCGCCTGCCGACGGCACGAACACCGCCTCGCCGGGACCGCCGTCGCCGAAGGAGTGCTCGACGGCCGCACCGGTGGTCAGGTCGTAGCGCAGCAGGCTGTGGTCGGCGACGGTCACCGTGTACCGGGCGGGCAGGGTGGCCAGCCGGTCGTCGATCCTCGGGAACTCGACCGCGCGGTCGTCGAGCGGACGCTCGGACACGGTGCCCGCGGCAAGGTCCAGCGTCCAGCTCCACAGCACACCGTCGGGGTCGGAAGCACCGTTGCCACGCCACAGGCTCGGGTAGCGCACCGCCTGCAGGACGAGCGAACCGCCGTCGTCGTAGCTGTTGACGACGTGGAACACGTAGCAGGGATCGATGTCGAACCAGCGCACTTTCCCGAACGGGTCGTCGCGCCGCAGCACACCGAAGCGCGCGCCGTAGGCGTCATCCCAGCGGAACGGCATGTCGCCCCTGATCGCGATGTCGAGGTCGAACACGACGGGCAGGTCCATGAACACGACGTGCTCGGCGGTCAGGGCGAAGTCGTGCATCATCGTCAGCGCCGGCACATCGACCGGGCGGTTCACCGTCAGCACGCCGTCGGCGTCGGCCCGGTGATAGGTGACGTGCGGGGCGATGAGGCTGCCGTAGCCGAAGAAGTGCAGCTCCCCGGTAGCCGGGCAGATCTTCGGATGCGCGGTCATCGAGTCGTCCAGCCTGCCGCCGAAGTCGTACGCCCCGAGGGTCTGCAGGTCGTTCGAGATCTCGTACGGCAGCGACGATTCGACCAGCGCCAGCGTTTTGCCCGCGTGGTTGACGACGTGGGTGTTGGCGACGCTGGATCGCAGGTTGCGGGTGCCGTCGTCGTTGAACACCGGGAAGTCGTTCTCGAAGCTCTCGGTGCGCACCCACCGGTTGCGGTACCAGGCGACGCGACCGTTCTCGATGCGGACGCCGTGGATCATCCCGTCGCCGGTGAACCAGTGGCCGGTGGGCTGCCGCGGATTCGGCCCGTTGCGCAGGTACCAGCCGCACAGGTCCGGCGGGATGGCGCCCTCGACGGGAAGGTCGAACGCGGTCAGTTCGTCCGGGACGGGTGCGTAGTTCCCGCGCTCGAAGAACTGTTCGGTGCCGGACAGGGCCGAGGCGTCGGCGGTGTCGGTCATTGATGCTCCTGCCGTCCGGAGGGGCGCGGCACGCCCCTCCGGATCGATCATGCGCCTCAGATCGCCTGCCCGGTGGGCAGGATGGTGATCTCGGTGAGATTGACGTGCCGGGGCACCGACGCGATGAACGCCACGGTCTCGGCGACGTCGGCCGGGGAGAGCACCTCGATCTCGCGGATCAGGTCCGCCATCAGCGTGCTGGCATCGGGGTCGGTGACGTGCGAGGGCAGTTCCGTGTCGACCATTCCCGGTTCGATCGTGGACACCCGGACCATCTTGCGGCCGAGTTCCACCCGCAGCAGCCGCGTCAGGTGGCTGATGTAGGCCTTGGTACCCGAGTAGACGGAGAACTTCTCCAGCACGCGGGTGGCCGCGATCGACGACGTGCTGATCAGGTCGGCGGGCCTGCCCGCTGCGGCCGCCTCGACCAGCTGCGGGACGAACGCGCCGATCACGTTCATCACGCCGGTGACGTTGAGGTCGATCTGGCGCTGCCAGTCGTCGACGCGGAGATCGTCGATCGGCGAGATCAGCTGAACCCCGGCGTTGTTGAACACCAGGTCGACGGGACCGAGTTCGGCGGCCACCCGGTCGGCGGCGGTCGCGACGGCGGTCCGGTCGGTGACGTCGAGGGGAAGGACGAGCGCGGTGCCACCGGCCGACCGGATGCGGCCGGCGAGCGTCTCGAGCCGGTCGGCCCGGCGGGCCGCGACGGCGACGCGTGCGCCCAGCGCCGCCAGCCGTTCCGCCGTGGCTTCGCCGATGCCGCTCGACGCTCCGGTGACCACCGCGACGCGGCCGTCCAGCGGGGTGCCGGTGATGAGTGAGGACATGGTGGGTTCCTTTCGGGTGTGCTCACGTGGTCGTGCACTCGACACAACCGCGATCGCGGCCGCCGTTTCGCGGTCAGCCTGGCCGCACCTATCGGGGGACAAGATGGGCCACCTTGACGCCGCGGCGCCGGCCGCCTCGCGGCAGAATGTCGTCGTGAGTGATCGCACCGGCTCCGAACTCGCGGAGTTCCTCAGCGCCCGCCGGGCCAGGCTCACCCCCGAGCAGGCCGGCCTGAGCGGTGACTACGTCCGCCGCCGCGTGCCCGGTCTGCGACGCGAGGAACTCGCCCGGCTGGCCGGGGTCAGCGTCGACTACTACACCCGCCTCGAGCAGGGCCGCAGCCGCAGCGCATCCACCGACGTCCTCGACGCGCTGGCCACCGCGCTGCAACTCGACGACGCCGAACGCCAGCACCTGCACCAGCTCGGACGTCCACGGCCGGCGGGGCGCAGGCGCCGCCCCCGCCCGCAGATCGTGGAACCGGCCACGCTGCGGCTGCTCGACCTGCTCGACCAGGTGTGTTCACCGGCGTTCGTGCTCGGTCGCCGTCTCGACGTGCTGGCCCACAACCGCATCGCCGGCGCGCTGATCACCGAGTTCCGCGAGCTGCCCGCGGCGCAACGCAACCAGGCGCGATTCGTCTTCTTCGACCCGCACGCCCGCGAGCTGTACTCCGATTGGGCGCAAGTGGCCGCCGACACTGTGGCGATGCTCCGCCTCGATGCGGGCCGCTACCCGAGCGACGACAAGCTGACCGCCCTGATCGGCGAGCTCTCCATCCAGTCCGAGGACTTCCGCAGATGGTGGTCCGATCACGATGTACAGCGCCGCACCACCGGCACGAAGGCCTACCACCACCCGCTCGTCGGCGACCTGACGGTGCAGTACCAGGCCCTGAACTCGTCGGGCGATCCCGACCAGATCCTGTTCGTGTACACCACCGAGCCGGGATCGACCTCCGAGACCGCACTCCGGCTGCTGGCCAGCTGGCACGAACACTCCCACGAGAGGACACCACACCGATGAGTCGCACCGACGAGCAGAAGGCGATGATGGCGATCGTGCGTCGCAACACCGAAGTGGTGCAGGGGCAGGGCGACTTCGCCCTCTTCGACGAGCTGTTCGCCGACGACTTCGTCGATCGCACCCCGCAGCCGGGAACCACGCCCGACAAGGCGGGGGTGCTCGTGCTGTACCGCCGGCTGCGCGACGCATTCCCCGACTTCCGCCCCGAGATCCATTGGCAGACAATCGAAGATGACATCGTCACCACTTACAAGACCTATCACGGCACGCATCGCGGACCGCTGTTCGACATCGCCCCGACCGGCCGCACCGTGTCGTTCGAGACCGTCGACGCGATGAGGGTGCGCGACGGCAGGATCGTCGAGCACTGGGGGGTGGCCAACCTGTTCTCGCTGGTGCATCAACTCGGCGCGCACATCGAGAGCTGACCGCACGGACCGTCGCCGCGAGAACATATTCTGCGCGCAACGGCGGTGAAACATCGCGTCGTTAGCTTTCCTGCATCGAATTCGCCCGGACTTCTTGCAGGGAGCGGACATGACGGACACCCGAGACCTACCGCCCAGCGCCGTGATCGGCGCGGGCGACATCGTCGAGGCCTCGGGCCACCCGGTGGGCGGCGGTCTGATCAAGGACCACTACGACCCCCGGCTGACCAACGAGGATCTCGCACCGCTGGCCAAGCAGTCCTGGTCGTCGTACAACATCTTCGCGTTCTGGATGTCGGACGTGCACAGCGTGGGCGGTTACGTCACGGCGGGCAGCCTGTTCGCCCTCGGCCTGGCGAGCTGGCAGGTGCTGATCGCGCTGCTGGTCGGCATCGTGATCGTGTACCTGTTGTGCAACCTCGTCGCGAAACCCAGTCAACAGGCCGGTGTGCCCTATCCCGTGGTGTGCCGCAGCTCCTTCGGCGTGCTGGGCGCCAACATCCCCGCGATCATCCGCGGCCTGATCGCCGTGGCCTGGTACGGCATCCAGACCTATCTGGCCTCGGCGGCCCTGGACGTGGTGCTGCTCAAGCTCTTTCCCGGCCTCGCGCCGTACGCCGACGTCGACCAGTACGGGTTCACCGGGCTGTCCCTGCTGGGATGGTGCAGCTTCACCCTGCTGTGGGTGGTGCAGGCCGCGGTGTTCTGGCGCGGCATGGAGGCGATCCGCAAGTTCATCGACTTCTGCGGTCCCGCCGTCTACGTCGTGATGTTCATCCTGTGCGGATACCTGCTGTGGAAGTCCGGCTGGCACGTCAGCCTGTCCCTCGGCGGCGAGAAGCAGGGCAATTCGCTGGTGATCATGCTCGGCGCGATCGCGCTAGTGGTGTCGTACTTCTCCGGCCCGATGCTGAACTTCGGCGACTTCGCCCGGTACGGCAAGAGCTTTCAGGCCGTCAAGAAGGGCAACTTCCTCGGCCTGCCGGTCAACTTCCTGGTGTTCTCGCTGCTGGTCGTCGTCACGGCGGCGGCGACGGTGCCGGTGTTCGGCGAACTGCTCACCGACCCGGTGGCGACGGTGGCCCGCATCGACAGCGTGACCGCAATCGTGCTGGGCGCGTTGACCTTCTCGATCGCCACCATCGGCATCAACATCGTCGCCAACTTCATCTCGCCGGCGTTCGACTTCTCGAACGTCAGCCCGCAGAGGATCAGCTGGCGGATGGGCGGCATGATCGCCGCGGTCGGTTCAGTGCTGCTCACCCCGTGGAATCTCTACAGCAATCCCGAGGTCATCCACTACACGCTGGAGACGCTCGGCGCGTTCATCGGCCCGCTGTTCGGCGTGCTCATCGCCGACTTCTATCTGGTGCGCAAGCAGAAGATCGTCGTCGACGACCTGTTCACGATGTCCAAGACCGCCAACTACTGGTACGCCAAGGGCTACAACCCGGTGGCGGTGGCCGCGACGCTGGTCGGCGCCGTCCTCGCGATGATCCCCGTGCTGCTCGGGGGCAAGGTGTTCGGCATGGCCGGCGCCGCGCAGTACAGCTGGTTCATCGGATGCGGTGTCGCGTTCGCCATCTACTACGTGCTGGCCACGCGTGGCCCGTGGCGGATGACCGCGCTGCGGGTGGCCGAGGGAGCGACGTTGGTCTCGTAGGATCGTCGGCCCGAGCGGTCGACGTTGCATCTCGATAGTTTCCGATATATCGTTAATGTATCGGAAGCGCACATCGTGCTTCCTCGCACACGAAGGAAACACACCATGAACACCCCATTCACCCCTCAAGACAGCCCGTTCGGCGGGCATCCCGGCGGATTCGGTCCGGGCGGTTTCGGCTTCGGCTTCAGCCCCGAGGACCGGCGAGCCCTGCACGAACGTCGGCGGCAGGCCCGCCGCGAATTCCGTGGCCACGTCCGTGAGCACGGCCGCGGCGACCGCGGCTTCGGTCCGGGTTTCGGCCCCGGCGGCTTCGGCCCCGGCTTCGGTCCCGGCTTCGGCTTCGGTCCCGGCGGACGGCGCGGCGGCCCGCGTGGCGGCGGTCGCGGCAGGCGCGGCGACGTCCGCGCCGCGATCCTCAAGCTGCTCACCGAGCGGCCGATGCACGGCTACGAGATGATCCAGGAAATCGCCGCACGCAGCCAGGACCTGTGGAAACCCAGCCCCGGCTCGGTCTACCCGACGCTGCAGCTGCTCGTCGACGAGGGCCTGCTGATCGCCACCGAGACCGACGGCAGCAAGAAGCTGTTCGATCTGACCGACGACGGTCGCACCGCCGCCGACAAGATCGAGACGGCGCCGTGGGACGACATCACCGCGGACGCCGATCCCGGGGCGATGAACCTGCGCAATGCGGTCGGCCAGCTCATGGGCGCGGTCGCCCAGTCCGCTCACGCGGCGACGGGCGAGCAGCAGCAGCGCATCGTCGACATCCTCAACAACGCCCGCCGGGAGATCTACGGCATCCTCGGCGAATCCGACTGAACTCGTGACTTCGGCGCGGTTTCGTTCGCTCAGCGGATGAAACCGCGCCGAAATCGCGTCGCGTGCGGTGGGATCGGTGAGCAGGCGCCGATCGAGAGGCAGCGGAGATGACGGACACCAATCGTCGGTGGGTACTCGCCGAGCGCCCGAGTGGCGTGGTCGGTCGGGAACACTTCGAATGGCGGGAAGATCCGGTGCCGACCGTCGGCGACGGCGAATTCCTCATCCGGAACCTGTGGCTCAGCTGCGACGCCGCCCAGCGGAGCTGGATGTCGATCGACACCTACATCCCCCGCATTCCGCTGGGTGAGGTGATGGCGTCCGCGTCCGTCGGTGTGGTGGTGGAGTCGAAGCACCCGTCGTTCAGTGTGGGTGATCTCGTCTCGGGGGCGTTCGGCTGGCAGGACTTCGCCGTCAGCGACGGGTCGGCGTTCGGCGGCCTCGTCGCACCCCTCAAGCTCCCAGCCGGAGTCGACCCCGCGACCGCGTTGTCGCTGTTCGGCATCACGGGACTCACCGCATACTTCGGCCTGCTCGACGTAGGCAGCCCCGAGGCCGGAGAGACAGTGGTCGTCTCCGCCGCCGCAGGCGCGGTCGGGGCGCTCGTCTGCCAGATCGCCAAGCTCAAGGGATGTCGCGTGGTCGGCATCGCCGGCGGCGCCCGCAAGTGCGAATGGCTGCGCGACGAGGTCGGTGCCGACGAGGCCGTCGACTACAAGGCCGACGACTTCCCCGCCCGACTCCGTGCCGCCTGTCCCGGCGGCGTCGACGTGTTCTTCGACAACGTCGGCGGTCAGGTGCTCGACGCGGTGCTCGCGAATCTCGCGTCGGGCGCGCGCATCGCGCTGTGCGGCGCCGTCGCCGGTTATAGCGACCCCGGCGCGCAGGACGGCATCCGCAACCTCACCAATCTCGTGCTGCAGCGGGGCACCATGCGCGGCTTCCTGATCTTCGACTACTTCGGCCGGGTGGGCGAGGCCGTCGGCGACCTCGCCGGCTGGGCAGCCGAGGGCAAGATCAAGGACCACATCGACGTGGTGGACGGCCTGGAGAACGCTCCTGACGCGCTACGACGGCTGTTCGCAGGGCAGAACTTCGGCAAGCAACTCGTACGGATCTCGGACCGGGCGGATGAAATCGCGCCCGAATAACGTCAGTACCTGACATGACGACCTTCCATATCGGCTCCTATCCCGTGCACCGCGTCGGCTTCGGCGCCATGCAGCTTCCCGGCCCCGGCGTGTTCGGCCCGCCCCGTGACCACGACGCCGCCGTCGCGGTGCTGCGGCGGGCGGTGGAGCTCGGCGTCGACCACATCGACACCGCGCAGTTCTACGGCCCGAATGTCTCCAACGAACTCATCCGCGAAGCGCTGCACCCGTATCCGGACAACCTGGTGCTGGTCAGCAAGGTCGGCGCACGCCGCGACGACCAAGGCAACTGGACCGCCGCGCAACAGCCCGACGAGCTACGCGCCGACATCGAAGAGAACCTCCGCACGCTGGGCACCGACCGGCTGGCCGCGGTCAACCTGCGCATCCACTCCGGCGATCCCACCGCCGTGGGCGACGTCGACCGCGAGCTGTTCGGACGCCAGCTCGACGCGATGATCGCCGCCCGCGACGAGGGGTTGATCGGCGGCATCGGGCTGTCCAGCATCTCGGTCGATCATCTGCGATTCGCCCTCGAGCGCACCGAGATCGTCACCGTGCAGAACGCCTACAACCTGGTCGACCGGACCTCACAGCCGGTGCTCGACCTGTGCGTCGAGCGCGACATCTCCTTCGTGCCATTCTTCCCGTTGGGTTCGGGCTTCTCCGCCGACAATCCGGTGCTGGGCAATCCCGCCGTCAAGCAGGCCGCTGCCGACCTCGGCCGCAGCCCGGCCCAGGTCGCGCTGGCGTGGACGCTGTCGGTGGCGCCGAACGTGCTGCTCATCCCCGGCACGTCGTCGGTCGCCCACCTCGAGGAGAACCTCGCCGTCGACGACATCGAGCTGCCCGCCGGCTTCGCCCCGTAGCGATTTGTGGAGCCGCAACCGCGGTGAGAGCGGCTGCGGCTCCACAGATCAGTCGACGTCGACCCAGTCGAGGGTGCGTTGCACGGCCTTCTGCCAGCCGGCGTACCCCTCCTGGCGCTGGTCGTCGCTCCAGTCCGGCGACCAGCGCCTGCCCTCCTGCCAGTTGGCACGCAGGTCGTCGGTGTTCTCCCAGAACCCGGTGGCCAGCCCGGCGGCATACGCGGCGCCGAGCGCGGTGGTCTCGGCGACGACGGGTTTGACGACGTCGACGCCGAGCACGTCGGCCTGGATCTGCATGCACAGATCGTTGGCGGTGATGCCGCCGTCGACCTTGAGCACCTCCATGTGCACGCCCGAGTCGGCCTCCATCGCGTCGACGACGTCGCGGCTCTGGTAGCAGATCGCCTCGAGGGTGGCCCGTGCGACGTGGGCGTTGGTGTTGTACCGCGACAGCCCGACGATCGCGCCCCTGGCGTCGGACCGCCAGTAGGGTGCGAACAGCCCCGAGAAGGCGGGCACGAAGTACACCCCGCCGTTGTCGTCGACCTGCTTCGCCAGAGCCTCGCTCTGCGCGGCTCCGCTGATGATGCCCAGCTGATCGCGCAGCCACTGCACGGCCGAGCCGGTGACGGCGATCGAACCCTCCAGCGCATAAACGGGTTTGGAGTCTCCGAACTGGTAGCAGACCGTCGTCAGCAGGCCGTTCTCCGAACGGACGATCTTCTCCCCGGTGTTGAGCAGCAGGAAATTGCCTGTGCCATAGGTGTTCTTGGCCTCACCGGCGTCCAGGCACACCTGGCCGACCATGGCCGCCTGCTGGTCGCCCAAGATTCCGGTGAGCGCCACCTCGCCGCCGACGGGCCCGTCGGCCAGCGTCGTACCGTACGCCTGCGGGTACGACGATGGCTTGATCTCCGGCAGCATCTGACGCGGAATCCCGAAGAACGACAACAGCTCGTCGTCCCAGTCCAGGGTCTCGAGATCCATCAGCATGGTGCGGCTGGCATTGGTGACGTCGGTGACGTGCACGCCGCCGCGCGGCCCGCCGGTGAGGTTCCACACCACCCAGCTGTCGGCTGTGCCGAAGAGTGCGTCGCCCTTCTCCGCGGCGTCACGCACCCCGTCGACGTTGTCGAGGATCCACTGCACCTTGCCCGCCGAGAAGTACGTGGCAGGCGGCAGTCCCGCCTTGCGCCGGATGACGTCGCCGCGCTCGTCGCGGTCGAGTGCGGAGGCGATCCGGTCGGTGCGGGTGTCCTGCCACACGATCGCGTTGTAGTAGGGCCTGCCGGTCCGCCGGTTCCAGACCAGTGCCGTCTCACGCTGATTGGTGATGCCCAGCCCGGCCAGGTCGCCTGCCGACAGGTCGGTGCGGTTGAGCGCCGACATGATGACCGACGCGGTGCGTTCCCAGATCTCGACGGGGTTGTGCTCCACCCAGCCGGCCTTCGGCATGATCTGCTCGTGCTCGAGCTGGTGGCGGCCCACCTCGGCGCCGTCGTGGTCGAAGATCATGCAGCGGGTGCTGGTGGTGCCCTGGTCGATCGCGGCGACGAAATCGGCCATCTCGCAACTCCTTCGGTGATGTGATGCGGGCTGAGGCTACCGGATGAGCGCGTCGACCCAGCCGGGCTGAATGTCGACCTCGACACCGTCGTCGTACACCGCAGGCACGCCGTCGCCGCCCAGGCCTTCGAACGTGCTCAGCGCCGCGGCGGTGCGCCGAGCCGCCGCGCTGGCGTCGCTGCCCGACGTGATGCAGTCGGCCGCCGAACTGGACGCTCGCGATTCGGTGGCCAGGTCGGCGAGATCGTCGTCGGTGTGGTCGCTGGTACCGCCCTCCTCGGGCTGGAAGACCGGATCAAACAGCGCCGAGTAGAAGTTCTCGAAGGTGTCGACGTCGGCGTCCTGGGCGACGCAGTACACGGCGGCGGCCGCTCTCGACGAGTAGTCGCCGCTGGACGAGTAGTCGTCGAGAATCGCGACCACGTGGTAATGCACCTGGATCTCGTTGTCCAGCACGGCGCTTCGGATGTCATCGCCGTACAGGCTGATGAACCGGCCGCAGGCCGGGCACATCGCGTCGTTGAAGACGTCGATGGTCACCGGCGCCACCCGGCTGCCGACGGAGATGCCGTCAGCGAGCAGCTGGACGGCCGGATCGTCGGTGTCCGGCGACGACGTGCCCGGCTCGGAAGTACCTGAGCCCGAGGCGTCGGACGAGTCGGCGGAGCCGCCGTCCGAGCGGGTCAGCAGGACGATGCCGACCACCAGCGCGATGATCACCACGACGGCCACCGCGCCGATGACGGCGAGCGCCCGCCCGCTGGTCGAGCGGGTGGGCGGCGGTGGATATCCCGGAAAGCCCTGCGGCGCATAACCTTGCGGACCATAACCCTGCGGCGGGTAGCCCTGGGCCGGATAGCTCTGCGGCGGAAAGCCCTGCTGAGCCTGGGCCTGGAACACCGGCGGTCCCGGAGGCGCCCAGTACTGCTGCGGCGCAGCTTGTTCGGGCACAGGCGCCAGTGCGTCCAGCTGCGGGCGCAGCGCCGGATCGAGATCGGGGCGCGTGCGCAGTCCGGCGACGATCGCCGCCACCTCGTCGCGGACGACGGGATACTGCCCGTCCTCACCTGAGGCGGCCTGCAGCCGGGTGAGCAGTTGCTGCTGCTCGTATCCGGGAAGCGCGGGTGCGGCGGCGAAATCCCGAAGCGAGCCCAGGTAGCCGAACGGCCACGGCGGCGGCGGAGCCTGCGTGCTCGGCCACGGGCCGGTCTGCTGAGCCATCGCCTGCACCGTCGAAGCCAGCGCGCCGTCACCGAATTCGAGGACCTTGACCGTCGGCCCGAAACCAGGCCGGTCCACCTGCCCGAACCGCACGGCCAGCACGGGCCTGCCGAGGGCGTCTGCATGCTGCAGCAGCGCCGTCGCGGGTCTGGCCGCCGCCAGATTGGCCGTCCACAACGTGAGGAACACGTCGGCGTCGCGGACCCCGTCGATGCACCGCCGCCACCACTGCTCGGCGCCGCTGATGTCGCCGTCGAACCAGACACTGTGCCCGGCGTGGGACAGCTCGCGGCTGACCTGTTCGGCGAGAGCGCGGTCGGCGGGCGCGCAACTGACGAAGACCCTCATGACCACCTCCGTGCGTTGGACCTGCGCGCCGGTTCAGCATGCCATGATGGCGGTTGTGGGCGGGCGGACGACCGGTATCGAGAAGATGCCGCGCGGCGGACCGGATGCGTCGTGCCTGGACCGCCTGCTGCAGACCGACCGGCCCGAGTACCTCGACCGCGACGACGTCGACGACCGGACCAAGCGCAGCGTGATCCGCGCGCTGGACCGCACCGGGGAGATCTTCGGCAACCACCAGAGGTTCGCGGGCATCGCCCTGGCCGAACTCGCCGACGTGCCGGACCCGAAGGTGCTCGAACTCGGTGCCGGACACGGCGGCCTGTCGCGCGAGATCCTCCAGCAGCATCCGAGCGCGGAGCTCACCGTCACCGACGTCGACCCGGATTCGGTCGCCGCCATCGCCGCCGGTGACCTCGGCGCCGACCCCCGCGTCACCGTCCGCGAGATGGACGCCACCGCGATCGACGCGCCGGACCGGGCGTTCGACCTCGCCCTGTTCGTGCTGTCGTTCCACCACCTGCCGCCGACGGCGGCCGCACGGGTGCTCGCCGAGGGCACCAGGGCCGCCGACACGCTGCTCATCATCGACCTCCCGCGACCGCCCGCCCCGCTGCACCTGCTGCGGCTGGCGACCATGCTGCCGCTCGCGCCGTTCGTGCCGTTCGTCCACGACGGGGTGATCAGCTCGCTGCGCACCTACAGCCCGTCGGCGCTCCGCGCGCTGGCCGCGTACGCGGACCCGGCGATCGAACTCGATCTGCGCAGCGGCCTACTGAGCCCGCAGGTGGTGGTGGCGCGCCGCGCCGCCTGAGCGATCCAGGTAGAACTACGGTGTCGGACACCGCGTCGACCGGGCGACGATGAATGTGTGCAAGGCCTCTACGCACTCAAGCCCTGGTACGCCCGGCAACTGCGGGGCACCGTGGGACACGCTGTGGTGCACCGCATCTCGCCCGATGTCTACACCGCTGTCGGGGTGGCCGCCGCGGCGTGCGCGGCGGTGGCCGTGGCGAACGGGTGGTGGCCGGCGGCCCTGGCGTTCCTCGCGGTGCGACTGGCGGGCGCCAACCTGGACGGGGCGGTCGCCCGCGCCCGCGGCATCAGCGCGCCGTGGGGCTTCGTGGTCAACGAACTGGGCGACCGCGCCTCCGATGTGCTGATGTTCGCCGGCCTCTCGGTGTGGGCGGGCGCCAACGGCACACCCGTCGCATGGGTGTTGACGGCCGCGCTCGCGGCCACCCAACCCACCTTCGCGGCCCTGGCGGGTGCGGGCGCCGGTGCCGCCCGGCGCAACGGCGGTCCGTTCGGCAAGACCGAGCGCTGCCTGGCCGTCGTGATCGCGACGGCGCTGCCGCAGGCCATTCCGCACATCTGCGTCGTCGTCGTCGCCGGATCGATGCTCACCGCGAGCGCGCGGCTGCGGGCGGCCCGTCGGGAACTGGCGGGCTGATGTCGTTCGCCGTGCGCACCGCGTGCCTGCTGCGTCACCGGCTGTGGCGGACGGTCTGCCGGCTGTCGGGCGGCCTGACGGTCGTCGGTCGGTGGCGCCGTCCCGGCGGCTGCGTGGTGGTGGCCAATCACGGCTCGCACGCCGACACCGCCGCCCTGATGGCCGCCCTGCCCGCATCGGCGCAGCCGGTGTTCGCCGCGGCATCCGATTACTGGTTCGACGATCCGGTGCGGCGGGTGCTGATCACCGCGCTCGCCGGCGGGCTTCCGGTGCGCCGCACCACCGGCAGCACCTACCCGGCGCTGCTCGCGGCCGCGCGGCCCGCACTGGCCCGGGGCCGCACCGTCGTCGTCTACCCCGAGGGCACTCGCAGCCGGGACGGGTCGGTCGGTGAGTTCCGTTCCGGCGCGATCCATCTCGCGCGGGACTGCGGGGTTCCCCTGGTGCCGGTGGCGCTGCTGGGCACCCGCGAGGTGCTGCCCAAGCACGGCGGATTCCACCGCACCGCGATGCAGGTGCGCATCGGCGAACCGGTCGACCCCGGCTCCGTCGACGCCGCCGCCCTGCGCTCACTCGTGGTCGCAGTCCGCGCCCGCGACTTCTGATCGTCACGCGCACAACCCTTGTCGGGCCCACCGCCGTCGGGTCTCATTGCGCAGCGTGAGCGTCACCGACACGCCGTCCGCCGAGGCGCCGGCCCCCGACCCCGCCACCGCGCGCACGGCCCTGCTGGCCAGCCTGGTGGGGACGACGATCGAGTGGTACGACTTCTTCCTCTACGCGACCGCGGCCAGCCTGATCTTCAACCAGGCGTTCTTCCCCGACCAGAGTTCACTCGTCGGCACGCTGCTGTCCTTCGCGACGTTCGCGGTCGGCTTCGTCGTCCGGCCGATCGGCGGGTTCGTGTTCGGCCACATCGGCGACCGGATCGGCCGCAAACGCACGCTGGCGCTGACGATGGTGCTGATGGGCGGCGCCACCGCGCTGATGGGGCTGCTGCCCACCGCCGCGCAGATCGGCGTGCTGGCGCCGATCCTGTTGCTCCTGCTGCGCATCGTCCAGGGCTTCGCGCTCGGCGGTGAATGGGCCGGTGCCGTGCTGCTCGCGGTCGAGCACAGCGCACCGCGGCGGCGCGGGTTGTCCGGCAGCGTGCCGCAGGTCGGTCTCGCGCTCGGGCTCGCGCTGGGCACCGGGGTGTTCGCGCTGCTGCAGATCGCGCTGCCCGAGGACGCGTTCGAGTCCTACGGCTGGCGCATCGCCTTCCTCATCAGCGTCGTGCTGGTGGTCTTCGGGGTGGTGGTGCGGTTGAAGGCCGCCGAGACGCCGGCCTTCGAGAAGGTCCGCGCCGACGGCGACCGCTCGGCGGTGCCCGTCAAGGAGGTCTTCCGTCCTCCGTCGCTGCGGCCGACGGTGCTCGGCCTGCTCAGCCGGTGGGGTGAGGGCGCCGCATTCAACACCTGGGGCGTGTTCGCCATCTCCTACGCCACCGCCACCCTGCACCTGGAGAAGGTTCCGGTGCTGTTCGCGGTGACCGCGTCGGCGCTGCTGATGGCCGCACTGCTGCCGGTGTCGGGCCTGCTGGCCGACCGCTACGGCCCCCGGCTGGTCTATGCGAGCGGTATCGCGGCCTACGCAGTTGCGGTGTTCCCGGCGTTCGCGTTGTTCGGCACGGGCACCGTCACCGCGTTCACGATCGCGCTGCTGATCGTGTTCGGGGTGATCCACGCCTGGTTCTACGGCGCTCAGGGCACGCTCTACACATCGCTGTACCCGGCCCGCATCCGCTACACCGGACTGTCGACGGTCTATCAGCTGTCCGGGGTGTACGCCTCAGGGCTGACACCGCTCATCCTCACCGCGCTGATCGCCGCGGCGGGCGGTACACCGTGGCTGGCGTGCGGATACCTCGTCACCACGGCGGTGATCAGCGTCGTCGCCACGCTGCTGCTGAAACCGACCCCGCTGCGCCAGCTGTAGCGACGTGGCTCAGACCGTCACCGACTCGCCGCGGCCGACCTCGACAACCCGCTCGGCCAGACCCCGCCGCGCCATCTCCTTGTGGAAGTCCGACAGCGGCGAGGCGAAGACGCCGTAGTCGTTGAAGTGCACCGGGATCACCTTCGGCAGGTCCAGCAGTTCGGTCAGACCCGCACCCTGCGCACCGTCCATGGTGACCGTCAGGCCGATCGGCAGGTGGCGGCCGAACGGCAGCCGGGTGCCGCCCAGGTGCAGCAGCCCGGCGTCGATCGCGGGGTACCGGCGCGGTATCTCACGCAGCTCCTCCACCAGCAGCGTGTCACCGGAGATGTACAGCCGCCGCGTCGCGTCGCCGGTGCGGGAGAACTCCAGCATCGAGCCCATCACCGGCGGCAGGAACCGGTCGATCGGCGTCGGTGCGTGCCGCCCGGGCAGCGCGGTCACCGCGACGGTGGTCTCGCCCTTGGTCAGGGTGTGCTGCTGCCAGGTGGGCAGTCCGACGGCATGTCCGAAGCCGCGGTGGTGCAGCCGCTTCGCCGCGTGGGGGGTGGTGAACACGGGCAGCCGCTTGTCGAGGCGGGCCTGGGCGACGCGGTCCCAGTGATCGCCGTGCATGTGTGAGAGCACCACCGCGTCCAGCGGAGGCAGCCGGTCGACGTCGAGTGCGGGGTCGTGCAGCCGCTTGGACACCAGGCCGTAGCCCAGGTAGGCGCGCTGGCCGCGGTGCAGGAAGTTCGGGTCGGTCAGCAGCGTGATGCCGTCGGCGGTGATCAGCGTGGTCGCGTTGCCGAGGAAGGTCACCGTGATGTCCATGGCGCGCGGCTACCCGGCTCGCCACGGGTCAACCGCACCCGCGATCCGCGGTTCACCTACGCGCGCGTCACTAGCATCGGCGGTGTGGGCGAAGAACTGAAGCGGACAGAGTTCAGCCGCGAGCATCGCCGTGAGTACCGGCGCAAGGTCCAGCTCTGCCTGGACGTGTTCGAGACGATGCTGTCGCAGTCCAGTTTCGAGTTCGAACGTCCGCTGACCGGCATGGAGATCGAGTGCAACCTGGTCGACGGTGACTACCAGCCGGCGATGAGCAACACCGAGGTGCTGGCGTCCATCGCCGACCCGGCGTACCAGACCGAGCTGGGCGCCTACAACATCGAGTTCAACGTGCCGCCGCGGCCGCTGCCGGGCAGGGCCGGCCTCGATCTGGAGGCCGACGTGCGCGCCAGCCTCAACGCCGCCGAGCGCAAGGCCGGCTCGAGCGGCTCGCACATCGTGATGATCGGCATCCTGCCCACTTTGATGCCCGAACACCTCGTCTCCGGGGACTGGATGAGCGAGTCGACGCGTTACCAGGCGCTCAACGACTCGATCTTCACCGCGCGCGGCGAAGACATCGCAATCGACATCAGCGGGCCCGAACGGCTCAGCCTTCAGACCCCGAACATCGCCCCTGAGTCGGCCTGCACCAGCATGCAGCTGCATCTGCAGGTGTCGCCGGCCGATTTCGCCGACAACTGGAACGCCGCCCAGGTGCTGGCGGGCCCGCAGCTGGCCCTCGGCGCCAACTCGCCGTACTTCTTCGGCCACGAGCTGTGGGCCGAGACCCGCATCGAACTGTTCACCCAGGCCACCGACACCCGGCCGGAGGAACTGAAGACCCAGGGCGTGCGGCCCCGGGTGTGGTTCGGCGAGCGGTGGATCACCTCGATCTTCGACCTGTTCGAGGAGAACGTCCGCTACTTCCCGTCGCTGCTGCCCGACCTCTCCGACGAGGACCCGGTGGCGGAACTCGCCGCAGGCCGCACCCCGAAGCTCTCGGAGCTGCGTCTGCACAACGGCACCGTGTACCGGTGGAACCGGCCGGTGTACGACATCGTCGGGAGTGGCGCGGACGCCAAACCCCACCTGCGGGTGGAGAACCGGGTGCTGCCCGCGGGTCCGACGGTGCTCGACATGATGGCCAACTCGGCGTTCTACTACGGCATGCTGCGCACCTTGTCCGAGGAGGACCGGCCGCTGTGGACGAAGATGAGCTTCGCCGCGGCGCACCACAACTTCTCCGAGGCCGCGCAGCACGGCATGGACGCACGGCTGTACTGGCCGGGGCTCGGCGAGGTGACACCCGACGAACTGGTGCTGCGCCAGCTGCTGCCGATGGCCGAGGAGGGGCTGCGCCGGTGGGGCGTCGCCGCGGAGGTGCGTGACCGCTACCTCGGTGTGATCGAAGGGCGTGCCAAGACGGGCCGCAACGGCGCGGTGTGGCAGACCGAAACCGTGCGTGCGCTGCAGGAACGCGGCCTCGCCCGGCCCGCGGCGCTGGCAGAGATGCTGCGGTTGTACTGCCAGCGGATGCACAGCAACGAGCCTGTGCACACCTGGGACGGCCCCGACTAGTTTGGTTCGCATGTCTGCTGAAGTGATGGACTGGGACGACGCGTACCGGGGACAGGGCGGGTTCGAGGGCCCACCGCCGTGGAACATCGGAGAACCGCAGCCCGAGCTGGCGGCGCTGCACCGGGCCGGCGCGTTCCGCAGCGACGTGCTCGACGCGGGCTGCGGGCACGCCGAACTGTCCCTGGCCCTGGCGGCCGATGGCTACACGGTGGTCGGCATCGACCTGAGCCCGACAGCGATCGCCGCGGCGAACCAGGCCGCCCAGCTGCGCGGGCTGGCCACCGCCAGTTTCGCCCAGGCCGACATCACGGCGTTCAAGGGCTATGACGGCCGGTTCAACACGGTGGTCGACAGCACGCTGTTCCACTCCCTGCCGGTCGAGGGCCGCGACGGCTACCTGCGTTCGGTGCACCGCGCCGCCGCTCCGGGCGCACGCCTCTACGTGCTGGTCTTCGCCACGAGCGCGTTCCCGGCCGAGGCCGAGATGAAGCCGAACGCGGTCGACGAGGATGAGCTGCGGGCGGCGGTGTCGGCGCACTGGGAGGTCGACGACGTGCGGCCGGCGTTCATCCACGCCAACCCGTTCCCCGGGCCGGGCGGACCCGACATGTCGGCCCATGACACCGACGACAAGGGCCGCACCAAACTTCCGGCGTATCTGCTCACGGCCCACAAGGGCTAGCGGGCCTGCTTCGTCGCGTCGGCCAGTGCGGCGGCGAACAGCGCCAGGTCGTCGGCGACGGTGTCGACGTGAGGTGAGAGCCGCAGCACCGGCGTGGTCATCTCGAACGGCGCCCGCGCGACGCCGGCGAAGGTGGTCACCATGCCACGGTTCGCGATCAGCCACGACCGCACCCGCTCGGGGTCGGCGCCGTCGAGGGGTTCGAGCGTGGTGATCGCGGTGGGTTCGTCGGCGGATTCGACCACCCGCCAACCGGGCACGTCGGCCAGTGCGGCGCGGGTGAGTCGCCCGATCGCGGCCAGCCCCTGACGGATCAGCGCCGGGTCGAGCGCCAGGTGCTCGCCGATCGCGACCGAGAAACCGATGCGGGCGGCGGCGTTGGACTCGCCCTGGCCCAGCTTGTCGACCACGCTCATCGGCAGCCCCCAGTCGGCCGGTGGCAGCCGCGGCCGCAGGCGTTGCGCGAAGTCCGGCTTCAGCGCCAGCACTCCGACGCCGCGCGGACCGGCCAGCCACTTGCGCGACGACGAGTAGATCGCATCGGGCGCGACCGCACAGTCGAGATGGCCCAGCGCCTGCGCGGCGTCGACCACCAGCGGTATGCCGAGGCTGTGGCAGACCTCGGTCATCGCGGCCAGCGGCTGGGCCAACCCGCGGTGGCTGCCGAGCGGTGTCAGGTGCACCAGAGCGGGCGGATCGTCGGCCAGCGCGCGTGCGGCGGCGTCGACGTCGAGCCGGCCTGCGCCGTCGACGGGCAGCGCGCGCACCTGGAAGTCGTTGCCCGCCATGATCGCCAGGTTCGGACCATACTCACCGGGCAGACAGGCCACCGTGCGCGGACCGACCCAGCTCCCCAGCAGCAGGTCGAGCCCGATGCTCGACCCGGAGGTGAACACGACGTGCGAGGCGTCCAGGCCCGTCAGCGCGGCAACGGCCGCGCGGGCGGCGTCGAGCACGGGCGCCGCCGCCTCGAGGGCGACGTAGCCGCCGACCTCGGCTTCGTGCACGGCATGCCGGGCGGCGGCGTCGATGGCGGCGAGGCTCTGCCGCGAGCACGCGCCGGAATCCAGGTGCAGGCCGGCGACGGCGGGCCGGGCCGAACGCCACCGTTCGGCCAGGGTGGGCGCTGTCATCGGGTGGACAGCGACAGGCCGAAATCTCCGGCGGGGTCGGTCCACCAGTGGGTCCGCCGCAATCCGGCGGCGGCCAGTTCGGCGGCGACGCCGTCGGGCCGGAACTTGCACGACACCTCGGTGAGCATCTCCTCGCCGTCGGCGAAGTCGACGGTACGGTTCAGTGCGCCGATCCGCACCCGCTGCGAACCCGTTGCGCGCAGCCACATCTCGATGCGCTCCTCGTCGGGGTTCCAGCGCGCCACGTGCTCGAACGCCGACTGGTCGAAGTCCGCGTCCAGTTCCCGGTTGACCACCGCGAGCACGTTGCGGTTGAACTTCGCCGTCACTCCGGCCGTGTCGTCGTAGGCGCGCACCAGCCGGTCGACGTCTTTGACCAGGTCGGTGCCCAACAGCAGGCTGTCGCCGGGCTGCAGGGTGTCGGCCAGGGCGGCGAGGAAACCGGCCCGCGGGCCCGCGGTCAGGTTGCCGATGGTCGAGCCGAGGAACGCCACCAGCCGGCGGCCCACCTGTGGGAGCTTGCCGAGGTGCTCCTCGAAATCGCCGCACACCGCGTCGATCTCGACGCCGGGGTACTCCCGCTCGATCGCCGCGCCCGCCGACCGCAGGACGCTCGGGTCGACGTCGAACGGGATGAAGCGGCGCAGCGATCCGTTGTCGCGCATGGCGTCCAGGAGCATGCGGGTCTTCTCCGAGGTGCCGCTGCCGAGTTCGACGAGTGTGTCGGCTCCCGACGCCGCGACGATCTCGGCGGCCCGCTCGCGCAGGATCCCCGCCTCGGTGCGGGTGGGGTAGTACTCCGGCAGCCGGGTGATCTCGTCGAACAGCTCACTGCCGACCGAGTCATAGAACCACTTGGGCGGCAACGACTTCGGGGTTGCCGTCAGCCCGGCGAGCACGTCGCGGCGCAGCGCGGTGGCAGCCGAGTCGGCGGCGAGGTAGGTCGACAGGGTGAAGGTCATGCCGTTCCTTTCAGGGCGGTCATCTCGACGTGCACGCCGTTCACCCGGACCAGGTGCCGGTCCGGGATCTCCTGCCACTGCGGGTCGTCGTCGTAGGGCTCGCTGGCCAGCACCACGCCGTCGTCGCGCCGCAGGACCGACAGCGTGTCACCCCAGGTGGTGGCGATCAGCTCGGTTCCGTTGCCGGCCAGGATGTTCAGCCGGGCGGCGGGATCGTCGGCACCGACGGCGGCGACGGTCTCACCGAGGCGGTCCATGCCGCGCGCGAAGATCAGCGCCGCCAGCAGTGCGCTGTCGACGGTGGACTCGGCCCGCTCCGACAGCGGCAGCACGGCCCGGTCGACCAGGCCGTTGTGCGACAGCAGCCACTGCCCGTCGGTGAACGGGGCCGACGCGGACGGTTCGATCGGCATGCCGATACTGGCGGACCGGACGGCGGCGACGACGCACCCGCCGCGCAGCACAGGCGCCACCGAGGCGAACGACGCGTCACCCCACAGCGGGTTGGCGCTGCGCCAGCGCCTGACGACTCCCTCGTCGTCATGGAAGCCGACGCCCCAGCCGTCGGCATTCATCAGCCCGTGCTTCTGGCGGCGCGGCGCGTAGGACTGGACGAGCAGCCCGGACGGCGGATCGCAGACCAGCGACGCCACCGAACGCGGTTCGCCCAGCCACCCGAGGTGCCGGCACATCAGATGTCCCAGGCCAGCCGGACGCCGGCGAAGATCTGCCGCCGGATCGGATGGTCCCAGTTGCGGAAGCTCGGCCGCAGGATGTCGGGCGCCACCGCCCACGACCCGCCGCGCAGCACCTTGTAGTCACCGTCGAAGAACGGCGCCGAGTACTGCTCGTAGAGCATCGGTGTGAACCCCGGCCAGGGCCGCAGCGGCGAGGACGTCCACTCCCACACGTCGCCCAGCATCTGCTCGGCGCCGTAGGCCGACGCGCCCGCGGGGTAGGAGCCCACCGGCGCGGGCCGCAGCGCATCCCCGCCCAGGTTGGCCAGGAACGGTGTCGGTTCCGATGCGCCCCACGGGAATCGGCGGCGGCTGCCGGTGGCGGGATCCCACGCGCAGGCCTTCTCCCATTCGATCTCGGTGGGCAACCGGGCGCCCGTCCACGCGGCGTAGGCCTGCGCCTCGAAGTAGGTGATGTGCTGCACCGGTTCGTCGTCGGGGATCTGCTCCACGTGGCCGAACCGCGTTCGGGTCCCGTCGGCGAGCCAGAACTGCGGGGCGACGAGGCCGGCGTCCTGCCGGTGCGCCCAGCCGCGGTCCGACCACCACTGGCGGGTGTCGTAGCCGCCGTCGGCGATGAATTCGCGCCATTCGCGATTGGTGACCGGCACCCGCCCGATCCGGAAGGCGGGGACATCCACCTCGTGGGCGCCGCGCTCGTTGTCGAGTGAATGCGGTTCGGTCACGGCGTCGACACCGAGCACGAACGAGCCGCCCGGCACCTCGACCGAGGTGCCCGCGACGCCGGCCCGGCCGCGGGGCAGCGCGCCGCCGGGCCCGATCAGCGGCGGCCCGGACCGCAGGTTGAGCGCCTGCAGCATCGTCTCGTTGTGCTGGTTCTCATGGCTGACGACCAGGCCGAACGCGAAGGCGGGGTCGGCGCCGTCAGCCGTCTCCGCGGGCAGCCGGTCGAGTGCGTCGAGTGACTTGTCGCGCACGGTCGCACAGAACTCGCGGGCATCGGCCGGAGGCAGCAGCGGCAATTCGACGCGCGCGGCGCGCGGTTGCAGGAAGGCGTCGTAGAGCCGTTCGACGTCCGGCGCGAGCATCCCCGGCCGGTCGGGGTTCGCGTCGCGCAGCAGCCACAGTTCCTCCTGCCAGCCGATGTGTGCGAGGTCCCACAGCAGCGGGCTCATCAACGGGTCGTACTGCCGGCGGAGTTCGGCGTCGTCGAGCTCGACCAACCGCAGCGTGCGCTCCCGCGCCCGGGCCATCCCGTCGGCCAGTGCCTGTCGTGAGGTCAAGACTCACCTTTCACGAGTCGCTGCACCGCGGGTCCCACGCCCCACTCCACCACCTGGTCGGAGAAGTCGTCGGCCGGACTGCGGCCCTCTTCGACCGAACGCAGCAGCAGCGTCATCGATTCCGCCAGCTCGCCGGGCGCACGTTCGGCGGCGATCTCGACGCAGCGCAACGCGGCCGCGTGCAGCCTGCGGTCTTCGAGGCCGACCTGTGCTGCCCGGTCCCACGCCGTCGCGACGGGTTCGGTGGCCTCGGCGGCGGCGTCGGCGGCGGCCGGGTCGTCGAGCAGCGTCGTCATCGCGAACACCACCGCGGGCCACAGTGCGTCCGGCACGCTGTCCAGGTAGCGGATCTCCAGCCAGCGTCGCGGCCGCACGGGCGGGAACAGCGTGGTCAGGTGGTAGTCGAGATCGGACTCGGTGGGCCGGCGGCCGCCGAGCACCGCGAGCCCGTCTGCCCAGTCGGCGAAGGGCACCCAGTTGGTGACCGGCAGCGCCTGCATGTCGGGCGGGTTGTGCACCAGCATGACCGGGGCCCGCAGCGCGTAGCGCGCCCATTCGCCTGCCGGATCGTCGTCGCCGTCGGCGCTGAGCACGGGCCCGCAGCGGGCCGAGTCGAGCCGGCTCCAGACGCGCTGGCGGGCGGACCGCCACCCGGTGAACTCGCCGCCGAGCAGTGGTGAGTTGGCGGTGATGGCGACCATCGTCGGGCCGAGCGCGTGGGCGAGACGGACCCGCTCGGGCCAGCCCGCGCGCGGCCCCGCGTCGAGGTTCACCTGGACCGAGGCGGTCGACGTCATCATCGCCGCACCGGCGTCGGCGGTGCCGCTGGCAGCGAAGAACTCCTCCATCGCGCGGTAGCGGGCGCCGGGGTTGACCCGCTGAGGCGGCCGCAGCGGGTCGGCGCCGAGCAGCACCAGGGCCAGCCCGGCGTCGGCGAACGCCTCGCACAGCACCTCGCGGTCGGCCGCCATCGCGGCGATCGCGGGCAGCGGACCGTCGGTAGGCGGTCCGGAGATCTCGACCGCCCCGCCGGGCTCGACGGTGATGGCGCCGCCGCCGGGCAGCGCGGGCACGCGCGCGATGACGTCGGTGATCTCATCCCACCCCGGGCGGCGCAGCGGGTCGGCGCGGTCGAAGCAGTGTGCCTCGATCTCGAGCCCGACCTTGCCGACCGGCCCGTCCTGCAGACAGGTGGCGGTGATGTGCCGGGCCGCGTCGGCCGCGGAGGCGAACTCCACGGCGGATTGGTCGCGGCGCACGGCGGACCTGATGGGCATAGTCATCTCAACCATCCCTTCGGGCCCGGGCTGGACCGCTGGCGGGCGTGCGCGGTGACCGGCTGATCGCCGCTACCCCCTATATCTTCCAGAGACGACCGACAAAGTCTCGCGAATTCACCGTGACACCTTGATGACAGGCGCGGCGGACTATTGCCCGAGCGTGTTCTGCATGGCGCCGGCCAGCACGTTGACGGCGGGACCACCGTTGCCGGACTGACAGACTTTTGCCTGGAGCAGCACGTTCTCCCGCTTGCGGGTGGTGGTGAAGCACCGCCGGTCCGTCCCGGCCTCCTGCTTGACCCAGTCGGCGTCGGTCGCGGTGGCGGGTCCGCCGCTGAACGTCCACACCTGGGTGGTTCCGTTGTTCAGGTGCATGGCCGTGGTCTGTCCCGCGCACCCCGCCGTGCGGTCGGTGACGCGGTGGAACGCCCGGTCGGCGGCGTCGGGGTTGGCGTAGACACCCACCGCCTGCTTGACCAGGTGGGTGGCGTCGGTGGCCGACGTCTGGGCGACCGCACCGTTGAACGAGGCCAGGTCGGGATCGGCGTACACCTCGGGCAGCCCGACGTCGGCCCAGTTGTTGCATGCCGGGTTGTCGACGGAGAAGGTCTGCACCGGATCGGTGAACACCGACTCCCACCGCATCGGACCGCCGACGATGTTGCCCACCGAACCCTTGGCCAGCACCGCGTAGGACACCACGCCGGGGTCCGACGGCCGCGCTGCCGCCAGGGGCGCCGACACGGTCAGCGCCAGCCCGGCGCCCAGCACGGCCCCGACGATCGCCCGCACGGCTAGACCTTCGCCGACAGCTTGACGTCGATGTTGCCGCGGGTGGCCTTGGAGTACGGGCACACCCCGTGCGCCTTCTGCATCAGATCGTCGGCGGTGCTCTGCTCGAGACCGGGCAGGTAGCCGATCAGATGGGCGGTCAGGCCGAAGCCGCCCTCGGAGTCGGAACCGAACCCGATCTGCGCGGTGATGCCGCTGGCGTCGTCGATCTGGACCTTCTCGTTCTTCGCCACCAGGCGCAGCGCGCCGAGGAAGCAGGCGGCGTAACCGGCCGAGAACAGCAGTTCGGGGTTGACGCCCTCGCCGCTCCCGCCCAGTTCCTTCGGCGGACGGGTGTCCAGGTCGATCTTGCCGTCGGCGGACTTGACGTGACCGTCGCGGCCGCCGCCGCTCGCCGTGGACTCCGCCGTGTACTTGACCTCGATGCTCATGTCTCGATCATGCCAGCCGGGCCGAGGAGGGCCGCCGAAGGACAGTCGCCGACGCCGCGCCCTCAGGCCCCGCGGACTGTTCCACCTCGATCTCGTCGGTCATCGCCGTCAACACCATGCCCAACCATTGCCACAGCGTGTGGATCCGGTGCTCGTCGAACACCTCCGAGTCGAACTCGAATCGAATCGTCAACTCCCTGCCTGGGATCGCCTGCACCGTCAACGGGTAGTGGTTGTACTCGCGGTTGCTGAAATCCGTGATGGCGAGGCCGTCGGGACCCAGCGGCGCGTCGGTGTCGACCGGGTAGTTCTCGTAGACGAACATCGTGTCGAACAATCGATCCTGACCGACCACACGGTGGATCTCCGCCAGCCCGAGATGCTGATGCTCCAGGGTGTCGTTGTGCGCACGGTGCAACTGAGCGAGTAGATCCGAGACAGTGGTCTGCAATGTGAACGTGGCCCGCACGGGCACCGAATTGATCAACAGTCCCACCATGGACTCCGCGCCGGGAATCTCGGAGCGACCGGAGGTCGTGACGCCGAAGGCCACATCGTGGAGGCCGGTCAGCGACGTGAGCAACAACGCCCAGGCGCCCTGCAGAACCATGCTGACCGTGGTGTGTTCCTTGCGCGCCAGCTCCCCCAGGCATCGCGTCGTCTGCTCGGACACCTCGAACGACACCGCACCGCGCGGTCCCGGTTCCAGCCGGTTCGACGGCGCCACCAGGGTCGGGGTGTCGAATCCGGCCAGCACCTCGCGCCACGCGGCGCGCGCGCTGTCGAGGTCCCGCTCGGCCAGCCAGGTGACAAACCGCCGGTAGGGCACCGCCGAGGGCAGCGGGAATCCGTAGTAGCCGGCGAAGATCTCCTGCAACAGGATGGGCATCGACCAGCCGTCGACCACGATGTGGTGGAAGGTCAGCACCAGGCGGTGGTGGCACTCGGTACGGATCAGCGTCACCCGGAACGCCGGCGACTTGCCGAGGTTGCACACCGCGGCGCGTTCCGTCTTCGACAGCTGCTCGACCTGCTCGGCCACGTCGTCGGTGCCGTCGATCTCGATGTAGCGCCACGCCGGCATCGGATCGGCCGGGATGATCTGCACCGGTTCGTCGAATTGTGCGCAGAAGCGGGCCACGAGGTGTGGATGACGGCACACCACCGCATTGACGGCCTTGCGCAGCCGGTCGGCGTCCAGCGGCCCGGCGACCGTGAAGTCGAGCTGCATCGCGTACAAGTCGTCGCCGACCTGCGCCGAGTCGGCGAGGAACAGCAGCCCCTTCTGCATCGGGGTCAACGGCAGCACATCGGCGATCTGTAGATGCCGTGCCAGCTCGTCGAGGTGCTGCTGCTGCAATCGCGCCGGCGCGACGTCCGACGGCGTCAGACCGCCACCACCGTGCTGCACATGCGCGCAGATGCCGGCGAGCGCCTCGAACCACAACCGGCCCAGCCGTTCGATCTGCTCCTGCTGCAGCACCGAGGTGGCCCACGTCCACTTGGCACGCAGCTGGGGGCCGGTGTCGGTGTCCACGGTGAGCGCGTTCAGTTCTACGGTGTGCGACAGCGGCATGGGTATCGCCGTCGCGGCCATGTCCAGCGACGCGTCCTCACTCGGCCGCCACAGGTCGTCGGACAGCCCCCCGGCGCCACCACCCAGGCGGCCCAAATAGTTGAAGCCCGCCGACGGTTCGGGTCCGGTCAGCTCGATCTGGGGGTTCAGGTACCGCAGCAGACCGAAGCTCAGCGGGTCCGGCAGCGCGCGCAACTGCTCTTTGGCGCCCTTGACGATCGGACCCAGACCCGTGGCACCGGATTTCACGTCGTTCCAGGACAGATCACCGATCCGTAGCGCCACCGGGTACTTCGCGGTGAACCACCCGACCGTGCGGGACAGGTCGACGTCGGGGGCCATTTCCTCGTCGCGGCCGTGCCCCTCCACATCGATGCCGATCGGGGCGCCTGCGGCGTCCGCGAACTCCGCCAGCGCCAGTCCGAAGGCGATCAGAAGAATGTCCTGCACCCCGGCGTGGAACGCCGTCGGCACCTCTGCGAGCAACATCCGAGATGTGTCGCGGTCCAACGTCATCGACATGTGGCCCGCAGACGCGTAGGTGTCCAGATCCGGCCGGACCGCAGGCAGCACCGCCGGGGTCGCCGTGATGTCCCGCCACGCGTCGGCCTGCTCGACCACTGTCGCATCATGCGCGTGGTCGTTGAGCACAACGGACCACCGGGCGAATGACGTGCCACCTGCCGGCAGCGTGATCGACTGCCCGCTGCGGTGCTGCATCCACGCGATGTTGAGGTCTTCCAACAGGATTCGCCACGACACACCGTCAACGGCAAGGTGGTGGATGATGACCGCCAGCCGGCCAGTCCGAGCCGTCCACACCGCGTTCAGCACGGTTCCGGCAACCGGATTCAACCGGGCCTGTGCCGCGATCAGGGTCGCCTCGGAGAGGACGTCGACCGTGAGCAGGCAGTCGCCCGCGTCGACGGACCCCGGTTCCGACACGTGCAGCGCCCACTGGCCGGCACTGTCGTCCCGGACGCGCAACCGCAGCGTGCCGTGGTGGTCCAGCAGCGCCTGCAGCAGGACCACGACATCGGCCGCGGTCGCCTCGGCCGGGGCCTGCACCACCATCGTCTGGTTGAACTGCTCGGTGGGGCCGTCGACCGTCTCCAACCACCGCGTGATCGGCGTCGCGGCCACTGGCCCGACACCCTCGTCGACCACGCGTGCATCGTCGGTCGTTCCGACCACCCGTGCCAGCCGGGCCACGGTCTGTTCGGCGAACACGTCACGCGGCCGGCACGTCAGACCGGCCGCCCGCGCCCGCGACACCACCTGCATGGAAAGGATGCTGTCGCCGCCCAATTCGAAGAACGAGTCGTCCGTCCCCACCCGATCCAGACCCAGTACCTCGGCGTAGATGCCGGCCAGCACCTCCTCGACCGCATCGACGGGTCTGCGGTAGTGATCGCCGGCCTGGTACTCGGGAGCCGGCAGTGCGCGGACGTCGAGCTTGCCGCTCATCGTCATCGGCACCACCGTCAACGGCACCACCGCGGAGGGCACCATGTAGGCCGGCAGCCGATCCGCCAGTTGTCTGCGGGCATTGGAGGGCTCGGCGGTGCCCGTGAAGTAGCCGACCAGTCGCTTGTCACCGGGGCGGTCCTCGCGGGCGATCACCACCGCCTGCTCGACGCCGTCGACCTGTGCCAGCACCGCCCGGATCTCACCGAGTTCGATGCGGTGACCGCGAATCTTGACCTGCTCGTCGGCGCGGCCCCGGTACTCCAGTTGCCCGTCGGCGGTCCAGCGCACGAGGTCACCGGTGCGGTACATCCGCGTCCCGGCCGCCCCGAACGGGCACGCCACGAACCGGGCCGCTGTCAGACCCGACCGACCCAGATACCCGGTCGCCACGCCGCGGCCGGCGACGTACAGCTCACCGACCACCCCGGCAGCCACCGGGCGCAGCCACCCGTCGAGCACGAGTGCCGCCGCCGTGGGCACGGGCGCACCGATGGGCACAGTGGATCCCGCCGTCAACGGGGCGCTCATCGACACATAGATCGTGGCCTCCGTCGGACCATAGGCGTTGACGACGACCCGACCCGGCGCCCACCGATCCACCACCTCTGCCGGACATGCCTCACCGCCCAGCAGCAGAGCCACCGATTCCAGACCTTCGTGCGGGAGCATGCCCACCGCCGAGGGGGTCTGGGTCAGCACATTGACGCCTTCGCGGACCAGCAGCGCGTGGAAGTCCTGCGGTGAACGCGTCACCGCCTCCGGCACCACCACCAGCCGCCCTCCACCGAGCAGCGCCGCCCAGATCTCCCATACAGAGAAGTCGAATGCGTAGGAATGGCATTGTGTCCACACCTGTTCGGCGGGCAGGTCCGCAGGTGACGACTGCGCGATGTGGCAGAGGTTGCGGTGGGTGACCCCCACACCCTTCGGCGTGCCGGTGGTGCCAGAGGTGTAGATCACGTAGGCGACCAGGTCGGCCTCGGGCGCGGGCAACGGCGTGACCGGCTCAGTGCCGATCGCCGGATCGTCGACGTCGACGACCACCAGCTCGCGGCCGTCCAAGCGGTCGGCCAGCGGCGAAGTGGTGATCGCCGCGACGGGCGCGGAGTCCTCGAGCATGTACTCCAGCCGCGACGCCGGCGCCTCGGGGTCGAGGGCGAGGTAGGCCGCCCCGGTCTTGAGCACCGCCACCATCGCCACCACGGCTCCGGCCGAGCGGGGCAGCAGGAGTGCCACGCAGTCGCCGGGACTGACCCCCTGTCCGATCATCCTGTGCGCCAATCGGTTCGACGCCTCGTCGAGTGCGTGATACGTCAGCGATCGGCCTTCGGAGGTCACCGCCACCGCCTCGGGCACGCGTGCAGTCTGGGCTGCGAACAACGCGGGTATCGACGCCGACGTGTCGACGGGCGCCGACAGGATCGCCCGGTTGCCGATTCTGTCCAGCCGGGCCCGTTCGTCCTCGCCGAGCAGCTCGAGCGACGACAACGTGGCGGCGGGGCGGGTGGCCATGGTCGTGAGGATGCGTGTGAACCGTTCGACCAGCGTCGCGACGGTGCGGGGACCGAACACGTCGGTGTCGTACTCGAACCGCAGGCGCAGTTCGACGCCCGGCAGCGCCTGCATCGTCAGCGGGTAGTGGTTGTATTCGCGGCTCACGACACCGGTGACGGCCAGCCCGTCTGCACCGGCGGGCGCAGCGTTGTCGACGGGGTAGTTCTCGTAGACGAACATCGTGTCGAACAGCCGGTCGTGTCCGGCGGCGCGGTGGATCTCCGGCAGCGCCAGGTGCTGGTGCTCCAGGGTGTCGTTGTACGCGCGCTGCAGAGCGGCGAGCAGATCGGCAATGGTGGTCAGCGGGGTGAGACGCGCCCGCACCGGCACCGTGTTGATGAACAACCCCACCATCGATTCCACGCCCGCCACCTCGTCGGGACGTCCCGACACCGTGGTCCCGAACGCGATGTCGTGGTGTCCGGTGACCGAGGTCAGCAGCAGTGCCCATGCCCCCTGCAGCACCGTGCTGATCGTGGTGTGCTGCGAGCGGGCGAGGTCGCTCAGGGCCCGGGTCGTGTGCTCAGACACCGTCCATGCGTTGATCCCACGCGGCCCGAACTCCATCCGGTCGGCCGGCGCGACCAGTGTCGGGGTCTCGAATCCTTCGAGCACCTCACGCCAGGTGGTCCGGGCGGCGTGCAGGTCGCGGTCGGCCAACCAGGTCACGAACCGGCGGTAGGGCACCGGCGCGGGCAGCGAGTGTCCGAAGTATCCGGCGAAGATCTCCTGCAACAGGATCGGCAGCGACCAACCGTCGAGCACGATGTGGTGGCTGGTGATCACGATGCGGTGGTCGTGCTCGGCGATGCGGACCAACGCCACCCGGAACGGCGGGGAGTCGGCCAGGTCCCAGACTGCGGCCCGTTCGGCCGCACAGATCTGCGCCGTCTGTCCGTCGCTGTCGCTCTCGTCGTCCAACGCGACATGACGCCATCCCGCAACGGGATTCGCCTGGAGGATCTGCACCGGTTCGTCGAACCGGTCGCAGAAGTGGGCCACGAGATGAGGATGGCGGCGGGCGACCGCCTGCACCGCCGCGGCGAGCGAGTCCGCGTCCACCGCTCCTCGCACGCTCAGCTCCAACTGCACCGCATACACGTCGTCGCTCTGGTGGTCGTCGGCGTCCACGCCGCCGGCGTGGAAGAACAGGCCACGTTGCAACGGCGTCAGCGGGAGCACGTCGGCGAGGTCGTACTGCCGCGCAAGCTCGTCGATCTGTGCCTGACTCAGTCGCGCCGGGGCGACGTCCGAGGGGGTCAGTCCGCCACCGCCGTGGTGGACGTGGGTGCAAATAGCGGTCAGGGCGTCGAACCACATCCGGCTCAGCCGGTCGATCGCATCGTCGTCGAGAGCTGACCGTGCCCATGTCCAGGTCGCGTGCAGCCGAGGGCCGGCCTCGGTGTCGATGGTGGCGGCGTTCAGTTCCACGGTGTGGGTCAACGGCATCGGGATCGCCGACGCGACCGAGCCGACCGTCAGTCCCGTGGCGGGCTGCCACAGACATTCGGCGATCTCCGCTGCCGCCCCGCCGCGGCGGCCGAGGTAGTTGAATCCGATGACCGGGTCGGACACGCCGGGATCGAGGTGAGGGTTGAGGTAACGCAGCAGCCCGTAGGTCACGCCGTCGGGCAGGGCACGCAATTGTTCTTTGGTGCCCTTCACCGCTGCCCCCAGTGCGGTGCCGGCGGCGTTCACCTGCGACCAGGACAACCCGTCGACGGTCAGTGCCACCGGATACTTGGTGGTGAACCAGCCCACCGTGCGCGACAGGTCGACGTCGGGCGCCATGTCCTCATCGCGGCCGTGGCCTTCGACGTCGATGCCGATCGGCGCGCCCGGTGTACCCAGGAACTCCGCCCACGCCACGGCGTAGGCGCTCAGGAGGATGTCCTGCACCCCGGCGTGGAATGCGGTGGGGACGGCGCCAAGCAGTGACCGGGTGGTATCGGCGTCGAGTTCCACCGACAACTGCCCGGCGGTGGCGTAGGTGTCCGACTCGGGCCGGGGTGCGGGCAGTGCCGCCGGAGTGTCGGCCACGTGCCGCCACGTGTCCGCCAACCCGGTCACCGCATCGGCGTGTGCGAGCTCGGCGAGCACGGCGGCCCATCGCGCGAACGAGGTCCCGCCGGTGGGCAGTTCGACCGGATGCCCGCCGCGGTGCCGGGCCCAGGCGATGTTGAGATCTTCCAACAGGATTCGCCACGAGACCCCGTCCACCGCGAGGTGGTGCACCACCAGCGCCAGCTGACCCGTCTCGGTGGCCCACACCGCGCTGAGCACCGCCCCGGTGGCCGGGTTCAGCCGCGACCGTGCCTCGACCACGGCGTGATCGGTGAGCACGTCCCGCGTCTGCAGGCAGTCGGTCGCCCTGACCGCACCGGCTTCGGGCACACGCAGCGCCCAATCGTCGGCGTGCACCCGCAACATCGGGTGATGGTCGAGGAGGGCCTGCAGCATGACGACGACGTCGGCCTGTGTCACCCCCGCAGGCGCCTGCACCACCATGGTCTGGTTGAACTCGTCGACCGGCCCGTCCACGCTGCGAAGCCAGCGGATGATCGGGGTCAGCGGCACGGGACCGATCCCGTCGTCGGCGACGACTGCGCCGCCTGCGGTCCTCACCACCCGGGCCAGCCGGGCCACCGTCTGCTCGACGAACACATCACGCGGCCGACAGCTCAGGCCCGACGCCCGGGCCCGCGACACCACCTGCATCGACAGGATGCTGTCCCCGCCGAGCTCGAAGAACGAGTCGTCGACCCCCACCCGGTCCAATCCCAGCACCTGGGCGTAGATCCCGGCCAGTATCTCCTCGACCGCGTCGGTCGGGGCCCGGTAGTGCTCGGCGTCGCGGTAGTGCGGGGCGGGCAGCGCGCGGATGTCGAGCTTGTTGTTCGACGTCAACGGCAACGCCTCCAGAGCCACCACCGCCACGGGCACCATGTATGGCGGCAGCCGCTCGGCCAACACCGCACGCAACGCCGCGGGATCGGCTGTGCCGGTGATGTAGCCGACCAGCCGCTTGTCACCCGGGCGATCCTCACGCGCGATCACCGCCGCATGCTCGACGCCCTCCAGCGAGGCCAACGCAGCCCGGATCTCCCCCAGCTCGATCCGGTACCCGCGGATCTTGACCTGCTCATCGGCGCGGCCCAGATACTCCAACTGCCCGTCGGCACCCCAGCGCACCAGATCCCCGGTGCGATACATCCGCAGACCCGGCGCATCGGCGAACGGGCACGCCACGAACCGCGACCCGGTCAACCCCGACCGGCCCACATAACCCACCGCAACACCGCGACCCGCCACATACAACTCACCGACCACCCCGGCCGGCACCCGTCGCAACCACGAATCCAGCACGAACAACGCCGCCGTCGCCACCGGCGAGCCGATCGGCACCGCCGAACCCGGGGTGAGCGGCGCACTGATCGCCACACACATGGTGGTCTCGGTCGGACCGTAGGCATTGACCATCACCCGGCCCGGCGCCCACCGCGCCACCACCTCGGCCGGACACGCCTCACCGACGACGACCAGCGCCGAGGACGTGAGTTGTTCCGGTGAGAGCATCGCCACCGCCGACGGGGTCTGGGTCAGCACGCTGACGTCTTCGTCGGCCAGCAGGTTCTGGAAGTCCTCAGGTGAGCCCGTCACGATCTCGGGAACGACGACCAGTCGACCGCCCCGCAGCAGCGCGCCGAAGATCTCCCATACCGACACGTCGAACGCCAGTGAATGGCAGAAGGCCCACACCCCCGCCGCAGGGAGTCCCGCGTCGAGGGAGGCCATCAACTCGGTCACGTTGGCATGGGTGACCGCAACACCTTTGGGTGTGCCCGTGGTGCCCGAGGTGTAGATCAGGTAGGCGACATCATCGCCG